>CAWJME010000015.1:0-25063 GCA_963843895.1 uncultured Actinomycetota bacterium
GGCTCGCTGGCGGCGGGTCATCTCGTCGAGCGTGACGTCGTCGGCGCCGCGGCGGCGGGTCCCGATCCCGGGACCGCCGGCCGCAGCGAGGAAGAGCCCGCCCACGAGCGCCACGAGCCCGAGCAGCCCGAGGACGATCGGCGCCCAGCGGACCAGGGTCAGCTGGGAGTTGTTCGCCGAGGCGTCCTCGACGTTCGCCGCGACCGTGTCGGGAGTGAACGCGAGGTTCACGTCGAGGACGACGGTGCCGTCGTCCAGCGCGCGGACCTGGTGCTCCTTCTGATCCAGGATCGAGCCGGTCCCCCGGTCGATCCACAGCGTCTTCTCGTCCGAGTACTTGCCGGAGACCCCCTTGCTGATCTCGGCCGGCTCGTCGACGAAGCTCACCACGTACTTGTAGGCCGCGACCCCGTCGACGTCCTCCTCACCGGCGAACTCGGCGTCGACCGCACGACCGAGGAGGCCGTCCCAGTACTGGTAGGTCTTCTGCTCCGGGTCGAAGGGCCACTTGTTGACCAGGCCCTCGTGGACCTTGGCGCCGAGCGCGGCCGCCGCCTCCGCGTCGACGGACTCGCCGGTGCGCCGGTCGGTGGCGAACCGGTCCGTGCCGGCGGTCACGAGCGGGCTGCCCGCCTCGGTGTCCTTGGTGCAGTCGGGAGCGCCGGGCACGTCACGCATGAGGCAGGAGAAGGTGTCGAACACGACGGTGCTCGAGGTGGATGCCTCCCCGTCGGTAACGCTGCGGCTCACCGCGCGGACCGGTGACCCCTCACCCGTCGGGAGCACCGAGGCGTCGCCGGAGAGACGGGTCGTCGAGTTGACGTCGAGTGGCGTCTTCTTCACCTGACCGGGAACATAGGCCAGCGCGAGGACCGAGGTCGTGAGGAGGAACCCCGCGAGCCCGAGGAGGATGAAACCGACGGTTCGACGCATGGCACCCTTGCCTGTCTCGCGGGACTTGACGGGCAGAGGCTACCAGTCGGTAGACCCGGTGTATCCCCCCTGCTCGACGCCACGCGTGTCGCCGGGTCCGTGACGCCTCGGTCACACGAGCTCGGGGTGGGAGCGGAACCAGTCGATCGTGCGCCACCGGCCGTCCACCCCACCAGCGGGTACACCTCCGGGCGGCGCCCCGGCAGTGGCCCTAGAGTGCCCGACATGACCCGCCTGCCGGCCCTCGATGGGCTGCGCGCCGTCGCAGCAGTGCTCGTGGTCCTCACGCATGCCGCGTTCCTTACGGGAGCGACCACGAGCGCCGGCCTCCCGGGACTGCTCATGGGGCGCGGGGACCTCGGCGTCGCCATCTTCTTCGCCCTCTCGGGCTTCCTGCTGCACCACCGGATGCTCCACGACCAGGCCGAGGGCACGTGGGAGACCCGGGGCTACCTGCTGCGTCGTGCCGCCCGGGTCCTCCCTGCGTACTGGGTGACGCTGCTCGCGGTGGTGGTGGTCACGGGGCCGCAGCTGCGCAGCGTGATGGCTCACGCGTTCGCGGTGCAGACCTACGTGCCGCATACCCACCTCGCCTCGTTCTCGCAGTCGTGGAGCATCCCCACCGAGCTGTCGTTCTACCTCGCCCTCCCCCTCGTCGTCCTCGGGCTCGAACGGTTGCGGCGCCGCGACCCGCGGCTGCCGCTCCGGGTGCTCGCCGTCAGCTCGGGCCTGTTGCTCGTTCTGCTGGCACTGGTCCCCCCCGGCCAGGTCGGTCAGGACGTGCTCGTCGAGCGCTGGCTCCCTGCCCACTGGCCGAACTTCGCCGTCGGGATGGCCCTCGCTGAGGTCGCTGCACGACCCGCCGGGGCGTTCGCCACCCGGGTGCGCGTCCTCGCCTCCGACACGACGGGGTGCCTCGTCGTGGCGGGCGGCGCGTACCTGCTCGCGACGACCTCGGTGGCCGGACCGTTGACCTTGGGCTCGGTCTCCGGGCCGCAGGTCGCAATGCGCCACCTGCTCTCGGCCGCCGTCGCGGGCGCCCTGCTGGCACCGCTGGCCGTGGGGCGGGGGGGCGCATGGGCGGCCCTGCTCGCATCGCCTCCGGTGCGCTGGGTCGGAAGCGTCTCCTACGGACTGTTCCTGTGGCACCTTCCGGTACTCACGGGCCTGCTCGCGCTGTCCGGCATCTCGGTGTTCAGGGGTGGCGTGGTTCCCCTGCTCGCGATCGGCCTCCCGGTGTCGCTCCTCCTCGCGTGGGCGAGTCTTCGCCTCGTCGAGCTGCCCTCGATGCGGTGGGCCGCGCGGCGCACGCCACTGCCCCACCCGTCACCGCGGCGATGAGGAGCAAGGTCGAGGTCGCCTCCACCCAGTCAGCCTCGACCCGCAGCGCCGTGGTGGCGGCCACGAGGAGACCGGCGGCGCCGGCCAGGGCTCCCGCGGCCCAGGCGGTCCCGATGGTCCGCCCGACGCTCGCCGTCCCCCGACCCGAGGTCGCGACGACGGCCGCGGAGGCGGCCACCGCGACCGCCGCGCCGGGGGCGCCACCGACTGCCGCCGCGCCGAGTACCCCACCGAGGCCCACGAGAACCGGACTGGTCAGGGGCCGCAGCGCCGCCGGCAGCCGGCGGGGCCGCCCCGCCGGCAGGACCAGCGCGAGGGGCAGGGCGAGCGCGAGCAGGGCCCCCATGAGCAGCGCGGCCCGGTAGGGACCGTCCGGGGCGAAACGGACGTCGAGGGCGCCCGAGGCGCCGGCGGGAACCACGAAGCCCTGCCGGAAACCGTCGACGACGACAGGGTCCAGCGCACGGCCCGCCAGGGTGGCGACCCAGCCGGAGTTCGAGTTGACGGTGAGGGCGAGCACGCGCTGCGGGCCGTCCGGGACGGTCCCGGTGATCCGGGTGGGTCCGTCGTGGGCGGCGGTCACCGGGGTCGGGGCGGTTCCCGGAGTCGAGGCGCCGACGCGCTCGAGCACGGCGGTGTCCGGCTGCCAGCCGTCGACCGCATGCAGCACCACCCGGTGCGGCCCGGGTCCGAGCACGACCGGCGCGCACGCCTCCCAGCGCACGGCCCCCTCACCCCAGAGGGCTGTGCGGGGGCCGGTGGCCGAGGTCGGGACAGCGACCCCGTCGATGCTCAGGGGCGGCCCCGACCCACACGGCCACGTCGTCTCCGCCGCCGGCCGGGGCAGCTCCGCGCCGATCACCTCGAGCTCGGCGAGCTCGAGCCCGGCGGCTGCGACGGACCGCTGGTCGAGGAGGAGGCGCAGACCGATGCTCCGGACGCCGACCCCCGACACGGCGAGGAACCCCTGGTCGTTCACGCGCACCGTCGACGTCCTCCCGTCGAGGGTGACCTCGACGACCGGCCGGTTCCGCGCCATCCAGTCCCTTCGGGCGTCGAGGCGCAGAGCGTCGACGTCGACGGGGCGGGCGAGCCGCACGGTGAGCTCCGGGGAGCGGTCACCCACGGCCGGGCTCCATGCGGTCGTGGCGTCCCCGTCGAGGACCACCCCGGGCCCTCCGACGGCGGCGTCGGTACGGCTGCTCGACGCCTCGACCGAGACGCCGTCGGCCGTGACGCCGGAGACCCCGCCGCCGCGTGCCGGAGCGAGCGTGCCCCGGGCGCTGAAGGAGCCGGGTCCGACGTCGGGGAGGGAACGGGCCAGGTCCGCGCCGCCCTCGGGGGCCAGTGCTCCCGCGCCCAGGCAGACGACGTCGGATCGTGGCCGCACGCACCCGCTGCTGCCGGAGAGCCCCCCGTCGAGGACGACGGCGTCCGCCGGTCCGTGGCGCGCCACGTCGGCCGAGGCCGGGAGCGCCACGATCTCGAGCGGGGCGACGCCCTCGAGGCGCAGCGTGGCGAGGCCGGTGAGCACCTGGGCGGGGCGGCCCCGGTCGGTTTCCAGGACCTCCACCCGCACGCGGGCCGTGGCACCCGCGGGGAGGGCCACGTCGGCCCGGCCCCGGTCGTCGAGGTCGGCCTCGACGGAGCCGGCGTCCGTGGTGAGGCGGACCCTGCTGACCACCCCCACGAGCGAGCCGGACCGCGTGCCCTCGGGGACGAACGCCTCGAGGTGCACGGAGCCGACCTCCCGCGGCGCGGCGAGGTCGACCTCGAGGGTCGGCCGCTCGTCACCGAGGGTTGTCCAGGCGGTCCGGGGGTCCGCGTCGAGGGCGGCCGCCGGGCGGTCGGCCGGCCTCAGCCCGGCAATGGTGTAGCGCGAGGCGAGGGAGGAGGAGGCGCGCACGTCCCGCACACCCGCCCAGAGCACGTGGGAAGAGAGCCCGGTGTCGTCCTCCCAGGGTCGGTAGTCCGTCGTCCCGGGGACGTCCGAGGCGGACAGGGTCGACGACGCGTCCCGGCCCCTGGTCGCACCGAACCAGCGATCCCGGGCTCGGTAGCCGTCCGTGACGACCCGGCGGCCGACCTCCAGGTCCGCGGGCCGGTCGCCGTCGAGGACCACGAGACCGGTGTTGCCGGACTCCAGCACGCGGGCGAGGTCCTCGGCACCCCCGGCGACACCGACCACCGAGTCCGTCGGTTGGGTGAGCACGAGACCAGAGGCCGACCCGACGTCGTACACCTCGACCGGGAAGACCCGCTCCCCGCTGGCGTCGAGCCGAGTCTTTCCGAAGCCCCGAGCGAGCGCCACGCCCTCGCTGCGGCGCACCGCCGAGCGGGCCAGCGCGACCGGCGGCTGTCCGGCGACGGTGGCGTCGAGGTCGTTGCGCAGGACGAGCCAGCGGATGCCGGCACGGCGAAGGACCTGGACCTCGCCACCGAGCGGTGTGCCCTCCTGGAGCCTGTGCTCGACGTCGTCAAGGAACCGGATCGTGCCGGCGGGGGTGAGCGGCACGGCATCCCGCACCGCCTGGTCGACCGTCGAGAGAGCGCGTAGCGGTTCGTCGATGGGCCGGCCCCAGTCGTACTCACCGAAGCTGGCGGCCGGGACGATGAGGGCGCGTCCGGTGTCGGCGCGCTCGGACAGCCAGGCGCCCGCCTCCACCCACTGCGGCGCGGTCTCGCGGTAGCCGCCTGGGGGGGCGATCGCACCGGTGAGTCCCGGGGAGACGGCCCCGAGCGTGGTGAGCCCGACGCCGGCGACGACGAGGGACCGGACGACGACTCGACCCCGGACGGACCGCGCGAGCACGTCGAGGGCGTGCGCGAGACCAACGGCGAGCGGGAGGCGAACCAACGGATCGGCCTTGTGGACGTTGCGCAGTGGCGCGAGCGGCCCGTCCAGGAGCGTGCGCACGTCTCCGGCCCACGGCGAGGACACCGGGCCCGGGTGGCCCACGAGGATGACGAAGGCCCCGAGCGCCGCGCAGCCCCACAGCCATCGACGTTCGGGCGCGCCGGGCAGAACGGCTCCCGCGACCCCGAGCGCGGCGAGCAGGGTCGTCGCGACGATGAGCGCCGGCACCGTCTCGAGGGCGTACCCGGCCGGCCACCACGGGCCGGCGGCGGTCACGAGGTTCTCCAGCCAGTGCGTCGTGCCGCGAAGCACGTCGACCGCGTCAACCGTCCGCACGACGTCCGCCGAGCTCTCGATCCAGTCGAGGAACGGGGGTGAGTACCGACCGAGGAGCACCAGCGGAGCCAGCCACCATGCGCTCGCGCAGCCGGCCGCGACGACCCACCACCAGGTGAGCGAGCGAGCCCACCACCGCTGCCGGGTGACGAGCCACAGCCCGGTGGGCACGGCGGTGAGGAGGGTCGCGGTGGCGTTGACCCCGCCGCACGCGAGGATCGCGAGGCCCGAGAGGGCCGCTGCGCGCCGGGGCCCGAGCCGGGCCTGGGAGCCGAGCACCACCGGCAGCAGCACGACGGGGGCCAGGAGGGCCGGCAGTGCCTCGGAGGAGAGTCCGCCGAGGGTGGTGAGGACGCGTGGCGAGAGGGCGTAGCCCACCGCAGCCACGAGTCGGGTGGCCGGCGAGCCGACCCGCAGGGCGCGCAGCAGGGCGTGAGTGCCGAGCAGTCCCGCGACGAGGATCGCCGTCCACCACAGCCGCTGCGCCACCCAGACGGGGAAAACCTCACCGAGCGCCCCGAGCACCGGGCCCATCGGGAAGAGGTAGCCGTACCCCTGGTTCTGCAGGACGCCCCAGGTGACCTGGGGGTCCCAGAGGTGCAGGGCCCGCGCGAGGAAGCCCCACGGGTCGAGGTAAAGGTCGTTCTTGGTGTCGGCGCTGATGACCCCGCCGGGGACGGACCAGGCGACCGCCACGACGACGAGCACCGCCGCGAGGATCCGGACCCGTTCGCGGCGGCGCGCGGACGGGTGCGGCTGCCTCATCGTCGCCGCAGGACAAGCATGATGTTCCACGTCGCGACCTCCCGGATCCCCGGCAGGCGGACCACGGCGCGAGCCCAGTCCGGGTGGTAGCGGGGCGAGGCCTCGACGAGGCAGGCACCCGGGCGCGAGCGCGCCCACCTGAGACCGTCGGAGACGCGGGTCGGATGGAGGGTCTCGCCGTAGCGGTTCTTCGGCGGGTGCCCGTGCCGACGCTCGTACCGCCGCGCGGCGTAGTGCCCGCCGACCCAGTGCCACGGGGACGTCTCGTGGCCGCCCCAGGGGGAGGCCCACGACGTGTACGAGATGACGACGAGTCCCCCGGGTCGCACGACCCGCAGCATCTCGTCGCCGACGACGCCCGGGTGGGTGACGTGCTCCATGAGGTTGCTCGAGACGGCGACGTCGACGCTCCCGTCGGCGAACGGGAGGGCCTCGGCCCGGGCCTGCGCGCGGCCGGCCGACTCGACGGCCCGGAGCGCGTCGCGGTCGAGGTCGACGGCCACGTAGCGGGCGCCTTCGGCCGCGAACGCCCGCGGAAAGGCGGGCTGGCCCGAACCGACGTCGACGACCGTTCGCCCGGCGAGCGGTTCATGCGCGTCGACGAGCCGGACCGTATCCCGTGCGAGGTCGCCGTAGAAGCGCTCGGGGTCGGTCTGCTCGACGAGGAAGGACCGGAAGAGTCGAACCGAGCGCCCCAGCGTGCGGTACCTTCTCGGGGACTCGGCGCGCATTGCGGCATCGTAGCCAGCGACGCCCCGGGTGCCTGTCAGGTCCCGTCGATCCGGAGCGAGGTGTCGTGCGCGTCCTGCTCCACAACTGGCGGGACCTGCACCACCCGGAGGCCGGCGGCGCCGAGCGCTACCTCGTGACCGTGGCCGAGGGGCTGGCCGCGCGCGGCCACGACGTGACGTTCCGTACTGCGGCCTACCCGGGCTCGCTCCCCGACGAGACCCTCGACGGTGTGCGCTACGTGCGGCGCGGCGGGCACTACTCGATCTACCCGCGGACCCTCGGCGCCACCGCGTCCACTCGGCCGGACGTGGTCGTCGACGTGCAGAACGGCGTTCCGTTCCTCTCGCCCCTGGCGACCCGCTCCCCCGTCGTCAACCTCGTCCACCACGTGCACCGGGAACAGTGGCCGGTGGTCTTCGGGCCGCGCGCGGCCCGGGTCGGGTGGTGGGTGGAGTCGCGGCTGGGACCAGCCGTCTACCGTCGGACTCGCTACGCGACGGTGAGCGCCGCGACCCGGGACGAGCTCGTGAGGCTCGGCGTCTCCCCCGAACGGATCGCGATCATCCACAACGGCACCGACGCCACCGCCGGCGACGCGCCGCGCTCGGCGACGCCGCGCGTCGTCGTCCTCGGCCGCCTCGTCCCGCAGAAGCGGGTCGAGGTGGCGGTCTCCGCGGTCGCCGCCCTCCGACCCGCGTTCCCCGACCTCCATCTCGACGTCGTCGGGACCGGTTGGTGGGAGCCACACGTCCGGGACCACGTGCGGGCCCTCGGGCTCGAGGACGCCGTGACCCTGCACGGGTACGTGTCCGAGGCAGAGAAGCACCGACTCCTGGCGCACGCGTGGGTGCACGCCCTGCCGAGCCTCAAGGAGGGATGGGGCCTCGTCGTCGTCGAGGCCGGGGTCCACGGCACGCCGACGGTCGCCTTCCGCGGTGCCGGCGGGCCGGCGGATTCGGTGCGCGACGGCGAGACAGGGCTCCTTGTGGACGGGCCGGTCGACGGGCTGGACTCTCCCACCTTCACCGAGGCGCTGGGCCGCGTGCTGCACGACCCCGCGCTCCGGGGGCGGATGGCGAACACGGCCCGCACATGGGTCGGCCGGTTCCGGTGGGAGGACACCGTCGCGGCCTGGGAGCGACTGCTCGACGAGGAGGCAGGACGCGCAAGGGCGCCCCGTCGGTGACGGGACGCCCGGGGGAACCAGCGGCTGACGGCTACTTGTCGTAGGTGACGACGTCCTGCGACGCGGAGGCCGGGTTGGTCGCCCCGGTCAGGACGTTGACGCCCCCGAACACAGCCAGCAGCGCGATGAAGAGGCCGGCGATGAACGACGCGGCGGCGATGGCGGTCGAGGTCATGGCGCGGACTCTACCATCCGGTAACCCCCTCGCCCCGCCGCCGACGGATCGTCGTGAGCCCGGCGTGTCCTGCGATGACGAGGGCCGCCACCGCCGTTGCAAGCGTGACCCACCACGCGACCGTGGCAAGCGGCCCCAGGGCCGCCGGCCGCGGTGCGGCCCCGGGGTGCAGGTCGAGTACGAGCAGGTCGGGGCCGTCTGCGAGGACGACCGCCCCGGGCGGGGTGAGGACCTCGTCGCCCGCCCCGGCCGGGCCGACGCGGCGCTCGAGGAGGAGGTAGCGGGCCCCCTCGCTCTCCAGGGCCTCGAGGGGCGACCGGCCGGCCGCGATGGCAGCGGACACCCGGGCCGCAGCGGGGTCCTCGCCGGGGACCCGCCCGGTCGAGAGCGGCAGCGAGTCGTCGACGAGCACCCGCTGGTCGACGAGGCGGGGGACGAGGGTCAGCGAGGTGCGGTGGCCGTTCCACGCGTACTGCCGGTACTGCGACCACGGCAGGACACCGACCGTCCCAGCGGGCAACGAGGAGAGGCGCGCGGCGGCCGATCGGATGTCCGTGGGAACCTGCACCGCCGACAGACGTCCGCCCACGCCCCACGCGAGGCTGGGCAGGGTGAGGACCGGCAGGGCGACGAGGACCACCGCCGCCACGACCCCCACCCCCCGGCGGCTCGCCAGGCGCGCCGCGAGGACCCCGATCCCGACGGCGACCAGGACGACGAAGGGCGCGAGGAGCTTCTGGGAGTCGCGCAGGAGCCCGCCGCCCGGTACCGACGTGACGAGCGCGGTCCAGAGCCCGCCGGTGTCCGCCACTGAGAGCACCACGAGCCCGGCGCCGAGAGCTGCCGGGACGGCCAGCACGCCGGCCCCGACCCGCCGCAGCCCGAGGACCGCGGCGGCCACGGCGGCCCCGGCGAGGCTCGACGCCACGAGCGCCAGGAGCCACGAGGCTCGCTCCGGCGGGTGGGTCGCGGGGTTCCAGAAGCCCCCGCCGGACAGGAGCGACGGCAGCACGCCGAGGGGGGTGTCCGCCCGCGGCGAGAAGGCCCGCGCTCCAGCGGCACCCGACGACACACCCGCGACGAGCGCCGGAACCGCCCAGACGGCGGAGGCTCCCGCGGCGGCCGCTGTGGCCCACACGAGCGCCCGCCCGGCGGGTCGGGGCAGGACGAGGACCGGCACGACCGCCAGGAGGGCGACGAGGACCGTGTTGGCTCCCCCGACACCCACCCCGACGACGCCTGCCGCGAGGAGCCGTGCCGCCCGCGGGTCGGATCGGGCCCGACGGGCCAGCAGGAGCAGGTGCGGCGTGGCTGCGTAGCCGAGGAGCACCGTCCACTGGCCGACGACCAGCCGCTCGAGCACGAACGGGTTCCAGACCCCGACGAGTGCCGCCACCCCGGCGGCCAGGGGCCGGCGCACCGGGAGGACGGTCGCGGCGAGCCGGGCGGCCCCCACCCCGGCGAGGACGAGGGTTCCCAGCAGGACCAGGGCTTGCGCCAGGGAGGCCCCGACCGCCGTACCCAGGGCGACCGTCGCGGCGTCACCCGGCACGGCACGTGGTGCCGGCGTGCCGATCCCGAGGGTGAATGGGGTCCACCGCGGGTCGGGAGACCACACGAGGTCGTAGCTGAGCACGACCCCGCGTCCGAGGGCGGGGCCGAGGACGACGACGGCGGCGCCCGCCGCGATGACCACCGGCAGGGCGCTCGGAGCCAACGTCGTGCGCCGAACCCGCTCGACGAACCCACGCAGAAGGCTCACCCGGTCAGGAGCACGTCGACCGCGGCGGCCAGGTCGTCGACGTCCGAGCCCAGCAGGACGGTCCGCATCCCGAGGCCGCGGGCAGGGATGATGTCGCTGGGCATGTCGCCGACCATGGCGCACCGCCGCGGGTCCGCCCACGGGGCCTCGGCCAGCGCCCGGCGGAACATCCCGTCGAGCGGCTTGCGACAGTCGCAGGTCCCCTCCTCGTGGGGGCACACCTCGAGGTGGTCCAGCACGGCTCCGGCGCGGGCCAGCTCGGCACGTAGCTGCTCGGTGACCAGACCCCACGCGGTCGGCGTCAGTGCGCCCGTCGCAAGTCCGCGCTGGTTGGTCACGAGCACGACCCGGCACCCGGCGTCGTTGAGCCGACGGACTGCGGCGCTGGCACCGGGAAGCATCGTGAGCCGATCGGGGCTCGTCACGTAGCCACCATCCACCCGGGCGTTGACGGTCCCGTCCCGGTCGAGGAAGACGAGGTCCCACGGAGCCCCCTCGGACGCCGGCCGGATCACGTCTCGTTCCCCCACACGTGGTCGACCGCCTCGCACCACGCATGGGTCCACAGGAGGTGAACCTCCTGCACTCGAGGCGTGTAGGCAGTGGGGGCCACGAGCACGTGGTCGGCGCGTCCGATGACGTCTCCCCCGTCGCCCCCGGCGAGTGCGATGGTGACCAGGCCCAGGTCGGCGGCGACCTCGAGCGCGGCCAGGACGTTCGGGGAACGCCCGCTCGTCGACATCGCGATGAGGACGTCCCCGGGGCGTCCGTGCGCGCGCACACCCCGCGCGAAGACCTCGTCGAAGCCGTAGTCGTTGGCCAGGGCCGTCACCACAGTGGAGGACTCGGCGAGGCTGAGCGCGGGCAGCGGGCGGCGGTCGCGGACGCAGCGACCTGCGAACTCCGCAGCGACGTGCGACGCGATGGCCGCGCTGCCACCGTTGCCGGCCACCAGCAGTGCCCGCCCTCCAGCCAGGGCTCCGACCAGGGCGAGCCCGGCGGAGTCGACGGCCGCGACGAGGTCGGGCTCAGCAAGCGCGTCGGCGAGTCGCGCCCACTCCCGACGGGCCTCCGACTGCAGCCGCCCCACCGTCGCCGGGGTGTCGGGACCCGTCACGAGGGCACCCGCCACGTGGTGACACCGTCACGGCTGAACGTGAACTCGGACACGGTGAGCCCGAGGCCGAGCAGCCGCTCGGCCACGACGTGCTTGCGTTCGAACTCGCAGACGAAGGCCATGTGACCGCCGCCGCCCGCGCCGGTGACCTTGGCGCCCAGGGCACCCGAGCGCAGAGCGACGTCGACCGCCTCGTCGATGAGCGGGGTCGCAATGCGGTCGGACATCCTCCGTTTCGCGGTCCACGCCTCCCCGAGCAGAGACCCGAACCGTGCGACCTCACCGCGCAGCAGGGCCTCTTTCATCGCGTGGGCGATCTCCTTCTGCTCCCGCAGGGCCCTGGTTGACTCCGGCTCACCCTCCTCGAAGCGGCGCACCTGGTCCTCGATGATGTGATCGCTGACGCGAGTGGCCCCGGTGAAGGCGAGCAGCATGTTGTGCTCCAGCTCGTGGACTGTCGCCGCCGAGACCCGGAGCGGGTAGACGACGACCCGCTCGGCGTGGAACTCCATGAAGTTGAAGCCGCCGAACGCCGCCGCGTACTGGTCCTGGAGTCCCCCGGGATCGCGAGGTCCTCGCGCTCGAGGCGGGCCGCGACCTCGGCCATCTCGTGGGCGGTGAGCTCGACGCCCAAGTGCGAGGCCACGAGCGCGATGACCGCGACGGCAACGGCACTCGAGGACCCCAGGCCCGAGCCGGGAGGGGCTCCGGTGTGGAGGAAGAGGTCGAAGCCGGTCGAGGTGCGCATACCGCGCAGCCGCAGCACCCCGGCGATGGCGGCCTTCGGCAGGTCGAGTCGTCCATCGAGGACGATGGGGTCGGCGACGTCGAAGTCGACCTGGTCGCGCACGTCGAGGGACTGGACGGTGACGACCCCATCGTCCCGCGGCCGCAGAGTGGCGTACGCATAGCTGGAGATGGTGGAGGACAGGACGGCGCCGCCCTCGCGCTCGGGGTAGGGAGGGACGTCCGTGCCACCCCCCGCGAAGCTGACACGCAGCGGCGCTCGAGCGCGGTACATCGTGCCGGGTGTCACCATCGCCTCCTCTGGCAGCCGGCCCGACGGTACCCGATTCGCCGCTGGACGGCGGGTCCCCGGAGGATCAGCCCCGCTGGGCGGTGAGGCGCAAGGTCGCGCGGGTCCGCGGAGCGGCTGCCCGCAGGGCGAGGACGACCGGGGCGCTGGCCGCGGCCGCCGAGAGCACCCCGCGGCGCGCGAGGACCCCGTGCCCGCCTCGGACCCCGAGCCGGCGGGCCATCGACGCGACGTCGACGCTCAAGCTGTCCGCGACCAGCCGGTCCACACGCACCCGGGTGAAGCCGGCTGTCCGGGCGGCGAGCTCGAGGGAGCGCGCCGTGAAGAACCGCACGTGGGTCGGGTCCTCGAGCATCCACCACGCGCTGCCGTACCGCGCTGGTCCCCACGAGTCCCCGGCGGGGGTGAGGAAGACCGCCCGGCCCCCCGGCCCGAGCAGCGAGGCAGCGGTGCGCAGCATCCCCACGGGGTCCGGGACGTGCTCGATGACATGGATTCCGGCAACGAGGTCCGCGGTGAACCACCCCTGCGGCACGTCCTCGACCCCGCCGTGCCAGAGTCGGCCCTCCCGGCGGACCACCTCATCGACCCCGACGTCGAGCTGTCCCGGGTCGACTCCGCCGATGCGAGCGCCCGACTCGTGGAAGCGACGGAGGAGGGAACCGGTCCCGAATCCGATCTCGAAGACCGAGGCCGGTCGCCCTCCGTCGAGCAGGGCCCGGTGCGTCAGGCCGAGCCGCACCCGGTCCAGGCCGGGATCGCCCCCGTACGCGACGTCGCGGTGGAAGGCCGGGCATCGTCCGAGGTCGCGGTGGATGTGCCCGCACGCGGGGCAGACGTCGAGCACGTCCCCAGCACCGATGCGCCGCTCGAGCAGCGACGTCCCACACACCTCGCACCCCGCCGGCGTGCGGTTGCCCGGGTCGGCGACATCCATCCGGGTACCCTAGCGGCGACGTCCCGGGTCGCCGGGAGAAGAACTGAAGGGCACCCCATGGACCGTGACGTGAGCCGATCCGGGCTGCGCGTCCTGTACCTGTCGTGGCGCGACGGTGAGCACCCGGAGGCCGGGGGCTCGGAGATCTTCGTCGAGAGGACCGCCGCGGTTCTCGCCGAACACGGCCACGAGGTGGAGGTCTTCACAGCGGCCTTCCCGGGGGCGAGTCCCCGAACCCGACACGGCGACGTCGACGTCGTGCGACGAGGCGGCCGCTTCACGGTCTACCTCAGGGCCCTCGCCCACGTGATCCGTCACGGCCGGCGGTTCGACGTCGTCGTCGACGTTCAGAACGGACTCCCGTTCTGGACTGCCCTCGTCACGCGGACGCCCGTCGTCAACGTCGTCCACCACGTGCACCGCGACCAATGGCCGGTCATCATGGGGCGCGTCCTCGGGTCGTTCGGCTGGTTCCTCGAGTCGCGAGTCGCCCCGTGGGCCTACCGCAAGCACCCGTACGTCACGGTGTCGCAGGCGACCCGCGACGACCTGGTCGCACTCGGTGTCGACGCGGACCGGATCCGGGTCATCTACTCGGGCAACGACCTGCCGGAGGACTACGCCGACTACGCGTCGGTGCAGCGCACCACGCACCCCTCGGTCATGGTGCTCGGCCGCATGGTCCCCCACAAGCACCACGAGGTCGCGATCGACGTCGTCCGCGACTTGGTCGACCTGTACCCCACGATCGAGCTCCACATCGTGGGGAGCGGGTACTGGCTGGACCGGCTAAGGGCCCACGCCGAGGGGTCCGGCATCGCCGACCACGTCCGGTTCCACGGATTCGTCGACGAGTCGACCAAGAACCGGCTCCTCGCCCAGTCCTGGGTGGTGCTCATGCCCTCGCAGAAGGAGGGCTGGGGTCTGACGATCGTGGAAGCGGGACTCTATGCGACTCCGGCCATCGCGTTCTCGTACGCCGGGGGCGTTACCGAGTCCATCCGCGACGCCGAGACCGGCCTGCTGGCCCGGGACCGCAACGAGATGGTGGGCCACCTGGCAACCCTGCTCGGTGACGCCGAGCTGCGGGGCAAGTACGGCGAGAACGCTCGTCTCCACGCTCAGGGTTTCAGCTGGTGGAGCACCGGGAGTCAGCTGGCGGACGAGCTGGCCCGGGTCGTGCGGGCCGCGTCGTCCGGCTGAGCCCCGTCACAGCCACCCGGCCGCGTGGTCACGGCCGAGGTCTTCTCACGCCCCTTCGACGTCGGCGAACGCCTCACCCATGCGGGCGCACTGGATCGCGAGGTCGTGCGAGCGCACGACGTGGTCGCGGTTCAGGGCCCCGACATCCGCGCGCCGCGCCGGGTCCTCGAGCCACCCCACGATCGCGTCGGCGAGGGCCTCGACGTCGTCGTCCACGAGGCTGTTCACCGGCGTGACCGCCTCGTCGTTGGTGCCGCACCGCGTCGTGACGACCGGGAGACCCGAGGCCATCGCCTCGAGGTAGGCCAGACCCAGCTGCTCGGTCCACTTCCAGGTCGGGCGCGGAGCCGTCGCGAAGACCGCGGCCCGCCGCAGTGCCGCAGCGACACCCGCCGTGTCCAGGGAACCGAGGAAGTCGACGCCAGAGCCGGGGTCGGCGGCCGCCGCGGCGACGCGCGGCGCGAGGGGTCCCCGACCGGCGACGGCGATCCGGGCCTCGGGCACGCGGCGACGCACCAGCGGCATGGCCTCGAGGAGTCGGTCGATCCCCTTGTTCTCCGCGAGCGGTGAGGCGAAGACGATGCGCGGTTCGGAGACCGGCGCTGAAGCGGGCCGGAACGTCGAGGTGTCGACCCCCGGTTTGACCACCCGGATGCGTTCGTCCTCGAATCCGTTGGCGAGCAGGTGCTCACGGGCCGCGTCCACCATGCAGAGCAAGAGGTCCGCGTCGCGGCAGGACTCGACGGCCTGGCGGTAGGGCGGCACCTTGTACAGCGGTTGGTTCGCCAGGTTCTCCCAGGTGATGACGGCCTGCCGTACCCGACCACGGGTCCCGCCTCGTCCGCGCCAGCGCGAGGCCTGCCCGGTGACGAGTGAGCACAGCTCGAGGGAGGCGACCCAGTCGAAGTCCTCGACCTGCTGATCCTGCAGGCCACGCACCCAGGCGAGAGCGCCCGCCTCGACGAAGCGCTTGACGGGGCGCCGGTACGTGCTCGGGACCCAGGTGACGTCGCCCTCCGGCTGCTGCGCCGCGAGGGCGGTGACGTCGGTGCCGGGCATCCGCGACATCCAGTAGAGCTCGCGGCGGGGCCGCTGGTCTGGGAGAGAGACCCACAGCATCCGGCGGGTCATGCGACACGACTCCGTCGACCGCGCCGCGCTCCCCAGAGATAGGCCCCCGCCTCGAGGCCTCGGAGGCCGAGCATCCCGACGGCCCGAACCGGCGATCCAGCCAGCCGTCGCCAGTTGCGGGCGTACGAGCGGGCCACGGCACGGCCCTGGTCGCCCACCGCGCCCCCGTGGGCGGCGGCGAAGGCGGGAAGGGACCGGCCGTAGTAGTAGCGCTTGCCCATGATGTCGGCCAGGGTCAGCCGCCCCTCGTCGTGATCGACGAGCACGGGGGCCAGCTCGATGCGGGCGCCCGCTCCCCGCATGCGCAGACGCAGGTCGGCGTCCTCGGGTCCGGACATCGAGAGGGCGAACCCGCCGTCCTCGAGCAGCGCGTGGCGCCGAAGGAGCCGCGGGTTGTGGAGCAGTGGGTCGTCGAGGTAGCACTCCCGCTCGAGCGCCCGGCAGGAGGTCCAGAAGCCCGTGCCGATCGTCCGTTCGGGGAGCGCGACCCCGTCGGCCCCGGTGCTCGCCGCGGTGCGGAGGGCCACCTCGATCGTCTTCGGCGGCAGCACCATGTCGCTGTCCAGCCACAGGACCCAGTCTCCCGAGGCGGCCGCGATGCCGGCATTGCGCTGGGCGCTGCGCTCGGGCCCCCCGGCGAGGACGACGTCGGCGTACTGGGCGGCGATCTCCGGGGTCGCGTCGCTGCTGTGGTTGTCGACGACGACCAGCTCGACCGCACGGTGAGTCTGCCGACGTACCGAGGCCAGGCACGCGCCGATGGTGCGGCTGTTGTTGCGGGTGGGAACGACGACCGTGACGAGCACCTGCTGCTGACTCTGGTCCTGCGTCCGGCTCATTCCGGGCCTCCTTCTGGCGGGATGGGGACGACGGGGGCCACGGGCCCCTGACGCAGGGTCGCCCCCAGGACGAGCACGAGTCCGACCACAGCCACCCAGTGCGGCCACAGTGTCGTCGCGGGGACGCCGGCGTCCACCCTGCCCCACGAGCCGTGGGACGCCCACACCTGGATCAGCCCGCCGGCGGCGACGAGGCCGGCCCCGAACGCCAGTGACCGGTCGCGGCGACCGACCGGCAACCGCCGCATCACCACCAGGAGGGCACAGCCGACGAGACCGGGCAGCCCGAACCCCACCCCCGTCGCGACGACCGCCAGCACCGTGAGGACCCGGGCTCGCTCGGTCCATCGCCGGGACGGGCGGTGGTTGTTGTGGTGGGGGCCGGCCGGGCGCAGGGGCGCCTCCCCGCCCCTCCTCGGAAGGAGCCACGCGCCCGCGGCGACGAGCACGACAACGGCCGAGGCCCACAGGCCGGCATCGGCGGCCCGCTGGGGGCCGAACGTGACGTGGACGGTCCGCTCACCCCCGGCGTCGAGGACCCACCCGATGGACCACCCATCCACCACTCGGGGTGGTCCGAGGTCGACCCCGTCGACAGTCGCGTGCCAGCGCGGGTCCCAGCTCTGACCGGTCTTGAGAGCGACTGGCACGTCGGTGGCCGCGAGGTCGATCGTCTGGTCCACGTCTCGGCCGCCGACGGCGGTGACGAGATCGGTGACGGGCCGGGGGGCGCCCGCTGGGCCCTCCTCGTCCGCGAGGTCGAGGGCGTCGACGACGAAGCCGGAAAGCGGGCGCAGGGAGTGCTCCCCCGCCGCCAAGGCGACCGGCCCACAGCCCTCCCAGGCCACGCCTCGGTCGGACACAGCCGCGACCGCCGCGATGGACACCGGCCTCATCGACAATGGCCGCCCGTCGAGCAGGGCGACCGGACGGCACGCGGGGCGGGCGGCGCTCGGGGTGGTCGCACCGGTCCCGACGGTCGTCAGCTGGGGCGGGAGACCGTCCGCTGGGCCGACCACCGCGAGGAGCACGATCCGGACCGCCCGGCCCTCGGTGCCCTGCGGCAGGGCGACCTCCGTTCGGCCGGGCCGGACCGCGGCCTCCACGACCCGCCGACCATCGACCTCGACGGCCACTCGCGTGACGGTCCTGGAGGGGGCTGCGAAGGTGCTCGGGCGCTGCTCGAGCAACACCGAGTCGAGCGCGCGCCGTGGACCCTCGACCTGCCACCACGCGCCAACCGGGTCGCCGCCGGGGACCCACGCCGTTCCCGGGTCCCCGTCGCTGGCCATCGAGGCCCGCAGGTCGGGGTTGTCGAAGTAGGTGCTGCTCGCGGTCGCAGCGGCCCCGGAGAGGCGGCCTGACAGTTGGTCGAAGGCCCGGGGCGACCGGTCGCTCATCACCACCCTCGCAGTGGCGGCGAAGGTTCGAGACGTGGGCAGGGTGAAGTCCCGCAGCAGGGCGCTCTCGGTGTCGTCGCTGTTCCCCAGCCCGTTGGCCACCCGAGTGAGGGAGACATCGAAGGGGGTGCGGGCGAAGGCGCGGCGGCCATCGGCGTCGAGCCCGGCGTAGAGGATGTCGAAGGACTCGGGCGTCCTCGCGACCCGCACCACCGCCGGCCCCGGCAACCCGAGCTCGGCGATACCCACGAGGGAGAACCCGCTACCACGGATCCCGCCCACACGCAGGGTGAGATGGTCGGCACTGACACCTCCGAAGTCGACCTTCGCCTCGCCGCGGTCCGGGAGGGTCACCGTTCGGGTGACCCCGCCGGCCTCGAGCGTCACGGTGTCGAGGTGCACGGACCCGAGCGCAGTCGGACGGATGGTGACGACTCCGAGCTGCTGGGCCGCGGCCCAGCGGACATCGAGCGTGGCCCCCGGGGCCCGCTCGAAGTCCCCGAACAGCCACGAGGTCGACGGGTCGCCGTCGAGGACGTTGTCGGGCTGGCCGTACGGGGTGTCGAAGAACGCCGAGCCGACCTGGGACGCCGTCACGGTGGGGCCGGTCCGGCGGAGCACGGTCTGGGACCCCGGGTTCCCGAGGGCACGGGTCGGCTCCGGGTCGGCCGTGTCCGGAAGCAGTGGCCCGTACCCGGCGGTGAGCCGGTTGGGGATCGCGGACTGACGGCGGTTGGTGTCGGTCAGGACCAGCCGGTGGCCGGTGCCGAGCCGCCCTGCCAGGTCCTCGGGCGTCGTGTCCGTGGCGTACCAGACGACCGGCGCGCCCGGCAGGCGTCCGGAGCGGGCCAACCCGTCGAAGGCCCACGCGTCACCAGCGACGGTCAGCCCGTCCGACGTCGGCCGGGCACTGACCGTCCGCACCGCCTCCTGGACGCCGTAGTGCTGCAGGGGTGGGAGGATCGACTCCAGGCCCGTGGGCCCGGCGGGTCCGACCACGTTCTGCCCCGGGCGTCCGAAGTTCCCGAGGCCGAGCAGTCCGGGGTCGGCCGCGAGCAGCGACGCCGACGCCTGCGGGCGCACCCCGGCCGCGCCCTCCCAGCGTGTGTCGTGGCGGAGCAGCACGTCACCGGCACCGAGGTAGCGGGCCATCGTCGACACCGTGTCGGGCCCCGCCGCGCCGGAGGCAAGGAGGTCACCCAGCGCTGCGAGGAAGTTCGCGCCCGGGGGGCTGGCGTTCGGCGACGTCTCGGGGATGATCGCTCCCCGTGTCATCAACGAGTTCGAGATGTCGTCGGGCCGCTCGTCGGTCCACCGGTACGAGGCGCGGACCTGGCTGGGCAGGAACAGCACCCGGCTCGAGTGGCTCTGCCGATCGACGGCATGCGCCGCTTCGCGCCAGTAGGACGGCACCGCCACGGGTGAGGTGTAGAGGTTGCCCGTGAGCGCCGGAAGCACCCACGCGCACACCGTCGTCAGCGCGGCGACCCCGGCGATGACCGGCACGACCCGCCATCGGAGCACAGCCCGGAACCATCGCGGCACGGCGTGGCCGAGGAGCAGCGCGAAGGAGAGCGCGAGCACCGCGCCGGCCTTGTTCGTCGTCCGGAACGCGACGAGCGTCGGGACGAGGTCGAAGGCCCACTGCACGGCCCAGGCGAGGGGAGTGCTCACCGTCCCCGGGAAGAACCCGACTAGGACCACCGCAGTGAGACCGATCGAGGAGCCGGCGACGCGCCGCAGCACCGGTGGCGCGCCCCCGAGGGCGAGCAGCGCGAGCACCGGCCACGCCAGCGTGAAGACGATGACCACGGGGTTCGCGAGGTACGGGGCGAACTCGGGGACCCAGGGTCCGTCGGGGCCCGAGCCGTAGATCGACCAGATGCCCATCCCCCGGAGGACCTCGACGAGCGAGGAGACTCGGGCAATCCCAGCGACCGACTCCGACTCCGCCGCCACCTGCAGCCCCGTGCCGGCCGCAGCCACGGCGGGGAGCAGCCAGTACAGGGAGACACCGACCACGACGAGCGCGCAGCGCGCCACCACCTTCGAGATGGCGGCCCACTCGAGCCCCAGCGATCGCCCGACGACGAGGAGGACCGGCGGCACGACGATGAGCTGGAAGACCGGCACGATCGCGACGTTCATTCCACTCATCGCGAAGAAGGCCAGCCCGAACGCCGCCGGCCACCGCCAGGAGCGGGGCTCGTGCAGGGCGCGCACGAGGGTCACGACCAGCCAGGGCAGCACGGCGTAGGGCAGGAGCACCGCGAGGGTGCTTCCCCCCACGACGGCGTAGGGGTTCGCGACGTAGAACACGGCGGCGGCCAGCCCGCCCCAGCGGCCAGTGGCCGGAACGAGGGCGCGTAGTGCACGGGCCGCCCCGACCGCCGCGAGAACCCAGAGCGCGAGGTGGAAGGCTTTGAAGAGTGCTTCCGGGGGCAGCCCGACCGCCGCGCCCGGCGCCAGGACCGCGAGGACGGGCGTGACTCCGACATTGAAGTTCGGGAAGCCGAGGTAGGGGCTGGAGGTCCAGGCGGAGAGGTAGCGGCCCAGCATCTCGCCGGGCGCGAGATAGACCTCGGGCTTGATGTCGGTGACCGGCGTCCCCCACGAGTTGCCGACGACCACCACGGCGAGGAGGACGAGGAGCCCTGCGACGGTGGCCCGAAACAACGTCAGGCGTCGAAGCACGAGCGGACTCCGCAGGTTCGGGTGGCGGGGCAGTGAACGGATCCTAACCGATGGGTAACCTGTGCCCTGACCGTTCCGGATAGGGGTGCAGGTGAGTCCTCAGGCAACTGCGTCCCTCCTGCGTCGAGCGACGTCCACCGACGCGTTCCTCGGCGTCGCCATGGGGTCGGCGAGTGCCCTCGGGTACGTGTTCGTCCTCATCCTCTCGCGGGCCCTGGGGCCTGGCGACTTCGGCGGCTTCTCCTCGCTCAACAGCATCGGGATCGTCCTCGCGATCCCCGCGGGGGCCTTCCAGATCATGGTCGCGAGCCGGGTTGCCCGCCGCGGACCGAACGCCTTGGACCTGCGGCTGCCCCTCGTCGTGGGACTGACGGGGTGCCTCGGCACCCTCGCGCTGTCCCCGGTCCTCGCGCACGTCACGAGGGTCGACTCGGTCCTCGCTCCCCTCCTCGTCGGGGTGGGGCTGGTTCCCCTCACCGTGAACGGGGCGCTCATGGGCGGGCTTCTCGGGATGCGCCGCATCCGCGCCCTGTCCCTCGTCTACGTGGTCGCAGGGACCTCGCGCGTTCTCGCGGCCGCGGCCGCCTCCGCTCTCGGGCTCGCCGTGGCGGGTTCCTTCGCACTGGTCGTCCTCGCGAGCACGGTCACCGCGGCGATGGCGTGGTGGCTGTGCCGCGAGCACGCCCGGCTCCCGTGGTCCGCGCCGCCCGGTCCGCGGATGCGGACGCTGCGCGCGCTCTACCGCTCGAACTCGTCGATGGGCGTGCTCATGGCGTTGACGAGCGTCGACGTCGTCCTCGCCCGGTACGTGCTCACCGGGGTCGAGTCCGGTGAGTACGCCCTCGTCTCCACCCTGGGACGCGCCCCCGTGTGGGTCACCCAGTTCCTCGCCCTCGCCCTCGTCCCGGCACTCGCCCGCTCGGGATCGCGCCGCGCGGTCCTGCGGGCGGGCGGGCTCGTCCTCGGCGTCTGCCTCGTCGGAGCCGCGGTGGCGGCTGCGGCGCCGGAGCTGTGGGTCGGCATCCTCGGGGGGGACGCCTACCGAGAGGCGACCGGGCTGCTCCTGCCCTACCTCGCCCTCGGCACACTGCTGTCCTTGGCCCAGGTGCTCGTCATCGCCGAGATGGCCCAGGGTCGGCACTTGCTCGCCAAGGTCGCCTGGGTGGCCGTGGCCCTCGAGGCGGCGCTCGTTCTCACGGCTTGGCGGGACAACGCCTTCCAGGTCCTGGGTGCGGCGGTGGTCGCCACCGGCTGCGTGGTCCTCGTCGGCCTCGCCGAGCTCCTGCTCGCCCCGCGGCACCGACCGGCCGGCCGCGCGGACCCGGTCGAGGTGCCCCTTCCACTCGGCAGGGACGTCACGTGAGCGGCCTGCGCCAGCACCTCGCGTCCGCATCCCTCGCGTTCCGTTTCTACATCCTGCGCTCGCTGGTCCTCGACCTGGGCACCGCACGGATGGGGGCATGGCCGGCGCGGTCGCGTGTGCGCTTCCTCGCGACCAAGGCCCGTGCGATCCTGCGGCTTGTGACGGGCCGCACGGCCACCGTGGCCATCGGTCCGATCCGGGTGCGGGTCACCGGGTTGTCCGACCTCGGCACCGTGCAGGCATCACTCGCCGACGTCCACGACGAGCTGGTCGGCCCGGGACACCTGGCGACGCGGCGGCGTCCCGTGGTCGTCGACGTCGGGGCGAACATGGGCCAGTTCACGACCGCGGTGAAGGCGTTTTGGCCGGAGGCAACCATCCTCGCATTCGAGCCGGACCCCGACGTTCACGCAGTCCTCGCCGACAACGCTCGACGGCTGGGAGGGGTCACCACACGGGCGGTCGCGCTCGGCACCGAGACCGCGCGGCTGCCGCTGCACCGCCACCACCTCTCCGCGATGTCGACCTTGCGGCCCGGTCTCGTCGAGACCTACGCGGCCGGGCACACGGTGGAGGTCCCCGTGGTTCGGCTCGACGACGCGACCGAGCACCTGACGACGGTCGACCTGCTCAAGGTCGACGTCGAAGGGTTCGAGGTGGAGGTCCTGCGCGGCGCACCCCGGCTGCTGCAACGCACGCGCTTCCTCCTCGTCGAGGTGAGCCTGGGCCGCGCGGATGCGTCCACCGAGCCGGAGGTCGTAGCGGTGGTCGCCGCGGCCCGTCCCGACGCCCGCGTCATCGGCCGCGGGCGACCCATCGGCGGGGCCCAGCGTCCCATCTGCCAGGACATCCTGATCGACCTCGCGGGGGCCACGGGCGGCGGCGCCTGACCCCGGCACCTGCTGACGGACGCTGAGCTCAGCGTTTCGCGGCCGGCACCGAGATCTCGTGACCGGCCCCGGACTGGAGCCGCTTGGCGAGGGGAACGAGCCACCGAGCGCGGGCCAGCGTGCGCCATATCGTCCTCCGAGCCGGGCCGAGAACCATCCGCTGTGCGACCAAGGCGGCCCGGACCCGCGGGCTGAGCCCTCTCCGCCGGCCGCCGCGGCGGAACCGGAGCGCGTGCAGACCGTTGGCCCACTGGGGGTCGTCGTTGCACCGTGCATCCCAGCGTCGCACCACGGTCCACCCTCGATGCGCCGCGAGGAAGCGCGCGTGCGCCCGCTGGACCAGCGGCCAGGTCGCGTCGTCGACGAGGACGAGCGCCTCGTCGGCAAGCAGCGGCTCGATGATGCCGAGCGCGAGGTAGTGGGACAGCGCCGTGTGCTCACCGTCGTAGAAGTAGACCCCGACCGGACGGTCCACACAGCGCCCGGACCCGAGGAGTGCGAACGCGTCCCCCTCGACCAGCCGGACGTCCCGTCCGGCGCAGTGCCGTCCGAGGTTGTCCATGAGCTCGTCCCGAGCCTCCGCACCCGCCATGCCGAACTCGGCGAAGTTCTCGATGGCGATGAAGGTCCGGTCGGAGACTCCCCGGGACGCACCGCGGATGGACCGGCCCTTGAAGCTGCCGACCTCGACGTAGCATTCGTCGGCAGGCAGGAGCGAGGCGGCGAGGTTGAGGACGGCGACCTCTCGGGCGGTGGTCATCTCGGCGACCGCACCGACCAGCTCTATGTGCGCGGAGTTGGCGAGCGTTCCCTCGTAGGGATCCCCGAGGAACAGGTCGTCGAGCTGGTCCAGGAAGGCCGTGACGTCCACCGCCGGCTCAGGACACGTGGGTGGGGTCGGCAGCTGGCCGTTCTGCCCCGCGTCCGGCGCCGAAGAGAACCAGCCCACCGGCTCCGACGATCAGGGCGAGGACCGCCATCGTCGCGCTGCGCAGTTGGTTGACCTGCGGTACGTCTTGGCAGATCCCCGCGGCGAACTGATCGGTCGGCGGCTGCAGCGCTGACCCACAGCCGAAGACACCCTGCGACGTGGGCATTGCGATAGGCACGATCAGCAGGTAGATCGCGACGACAAGGAGGACGAGAGCGAGCAGGAGGGACACCTTGCTCCCCGTGGGGAGTCGTGTGGCCACGCCTGCGCCGCGGTTGCGGCGGAACGGCATGGGCAGAGGCTACCGCCGCGCGCGGTGCTCGGACAGGGCTTAGGGAGCCGGGGCCGTCCGACTCGATACGGCACGCCGGCGCAACTTAGGGCGCCTCGGTGCCGGAGGCGCGATGATGCTCGACATGCCTGTTCGTCTGGCGCACCCGCCCGCTGCGAGGACCTCCGCTGCGGTCCCCGCGGTGGTGCTCGCAGGCGGTCCGGGCACTCGGATGGGGTCCCTCACGCGAGACCAGCCGAAGCACCTCCTCGAAGTCGCCGGCGAGCCCGTCCTCGTCCATCAGCTGCGCTGGCTCGCCCACCACGGTGTGCTCGACGTCGTCCTCGCCACCTCCTACCTCGCCGAGCAGTTCGCGCCCCTGCTCGGCGACGGCAGCCGTTGGGGCGTCAGGCTCCGCTATGTGACCGAGGAGACCCCCCTCGGGACGGGCGGCGCGCTCGCCCATGCCACCCGCCACCTCGACCTGCCGGCGGACGGACTCCTCGTCGTCGTCAACGGGGACCTGCTGGCCGGGCACGACCTGGGCGCGCAGCTGGCCATGGCCACCCACCCCTCGGACCTCGTCCCCGATGCCGTGCTCCACCTGCGCACCGTCGCCGACGCCCGCCCGTACGGCTGCGTCGTCGCCGCCGCGGACGGGCAGGTCTCCACCTTCCTCGAGAAGAGTCCCGTCCCACCGAGCACGGAGGTCAACGGCGGGACGTACGTCCTGCGCTGCTCGGCTCTTGACCGTGTCCCGGACGGCGTGGTCTCACTCGAGAAGGACGTCCTGCCGACACTCGTCGGCCATGGCCGCGTCGTCGCGTACCGCGAGCAGGCGCTCTGGGAGGACGTCGGTACGCCTGCGGCCCTGATGCGCGCCTCACGGACCCTCGTCGAGCTCTCCGGTCGCTCCTTCCACATCGACTCGTCCTCCCACGTCCATGCCACGGCGCAGGTCGGCGACGGGTCGGCCGTGGGGCCGGACGCCGTGGTCGGGGCCGGGGCGAGCGTCCTCGCGTCGGTGGTCATGCGCGGTGCACGCGTCGGAGCAGGAGCCACTGTCGTCAGGTCCGTCGTGGGCCCTGGTGCCCGGGTGCCGCCGGCCGGAGTCGTGGCGGACGGCGTCGTCAGCTGAGTGGGAACCCAGCCGTCAGTGGGCCG
>CAWJME010000016.1:0-12858 GCA_963843895.1 uncultured Actinomycetota bacterium
GAGCCGAGGCGTCAGTCCGGGCTCGCCGTCGGTACCTCGGCGCGGACGGCCGGGCGGGTCTGCTTGCTGCTCCCGAGGGGCCTCGAGCCCTCGGGTCGCGGGTGCCGCCCGCTGTCCCCTCCCTCGGGCGACGTCGTCCGCGTGGGTCCGGGCCGGTGGTCGTAGTAGTCGCCGTAGTGCGAACCGCGGGCGTCCCGGGGCACGCGGTTGAGGACCACCCCGAGCAAGGACGCGTTGGCCGTCGCCAGCGTCTGGAGGGCGGCCCCCAGCTGGTCCCGGGCCACGATGCCACTCCCCACGACGACCATGGCGCCGTCCGCGAGACGGCTGAGGACGGCTGAGTCCGTGACCGGCAGGAGGGGCGGTCCGTCGATGATGACGTGGTCGTACCTGGAGGCGAGGAACCGCAGGACCTCGACCATCCCCTCCGAACCCAGCAGCTCGCTGGGGTTCGGCGGGCTGGCGCCGGCGCCGAGCACCTCGAGGGAACCCGACCCGAACGGCTGGAGCGCATCCTCGAGCAGGACGCGGTCGATGAGGACGTCCGTGAGGCCCACGGACCCCTCGAGCCCCAGGTAGCTGAGAACCTTCGGGCGGCGCAGGTCGGCCTCGACCACGCAGACGCGCTTGCCGGCCTCCGCCATCGACAGGGCGAGGTTCGCGGCCGTGGTCGACTTCCCCTCACCGGCGACCGACGAGGTCACCACCATGACCCGGGGGTGGCGTGCGGCGTCGATGAACTGGAGGTTGGTGCGCAGCGAGCGGAACGCTTCTGCCCGAACCGAGGCCCGGTCGGTCTCGATGAGGGGGTGCTTGCCGGCATCCCCGTCGTAGGGGATGCCTCCGAGGACGATCCCGTCCGTGATCTCCTCGACGTCCTCCCGGGTCCGGACCCGCCGATCGAGGGCGTGCCTGAGCATGGCCCCGAGGAAGCCGAGCAGCAGCCCTGCCACCAGGCCGAGCACCAGGTTGCGGACCGGGCGCGGGGCGACCGGCGCGTCGTCCGCCGTGGCGGGACCCATGAGCGTGAGCTTGACCGGGCTCGGCTCGTCGTCCGCGAGCTTCTCCAGGTCGGCAACCGTCTGGGGCAGTGTCACGCTGATCGCCGCGGCGATCCGCTGTGCGCGCTCGGGGTTGCCGTCGGTGACGGTGACCGTGAGGATCACGGTGTCCGTGGGAGCCGTGGCCTCGATCTGCTTCTCGAGCTGCTTCGGCGTGAGGTCCAGGCCGGTCTCGTCGATCACCTTCAGCAGCAGGAGCGGTGTGTGCACCACCTCGGTGTAGGACTTCACACGCTTCTCGGTGAACGTCCCTCCGCGGGCCAGGTCCGTCACGTCATTGGTGCCGGAGGCCGACACGAAGAACTCGACGCTCGACTCGTAACTCCGTGGGGTGGAGGCGGTGACGGCACCCGCGACGATGACTCCGAGACTGGCCACGACGAAGACCGTCACCCAGCGCCGACGCAGGATCCGCAGGTAGGACATGAGATCCACGAGTGTCAGCCCTCCGGGTGGGACGAGGCTCGGATCATAGCCAGTGGAGGCTCGGCCGCGGGGCCGACACGGCCATCCGGCCGTGTCGGCGGCTTCTACCAAAGCTCTGCCCATCTCGCAACTTGAGTGCTAGTTTCGTACCCGCCTGACCTGCAGGGGTCTTGAAAGGGCAGGAACGAGCCGCCGACATGGCCGTACATTCACGCGCCGGCATGGGACGACGCCCGTCGTCACACGGCACGGTCGACGGTGCGATGCTGCCCGCGGCGTCGGCGGACTTCCCGTTGCGCGGAGCCGGTATCCGCACGGATCACCTCGCACGAGCGTCGGGTCCGGTGTGACATGGGCGACTGGATCCACCTCTCGCGGGCCCACATCACCGACGTCGAGGAGGAGTTCGTCCTCGAGGCGCTGAGGTCCGGGTGGGTGGCGCCGGTCGGGCCCATGGTCGACCGCTTCGAGACGTCCGTGGCCGAGCGTCTCGGAGTCGCCGACGCAGTGGCGCTCTCCTCCGGGACGGCGGCGCTCCACGTGGCGCTGAGCGAGCTCGGTGCGCGCCCGGGGCGTGTCGTCGTCCTTCCCACGATGACCTTCGTCGCCTCGGCGAACGCGGTGGCGTACACCGGCGCCGAGCCGGTGTTCGTCGACTCGCTCCGGAGCGACGGAACCGTCGACCCCGAGCTGCTCCTCGACACGGTGCGCTCACTCCTCGACTCCGGGACCGAGGTCGCGGCGGTCATGTCCGTCGACCTCTTCGGCCGCGCCTGCGACTACGCCGCGATCGAACCAGCGCTCGCAGAGCTCGGCGTCCCCCTCGTCGAGGACGCGGCAGAGGGCCTGGGCTCCACCCGTGACGGTCGGGCGGTCGGTGCCTTCGGCCGCTGTGGGGTCCTGTCCTTCAACGGGAACAAGATCCTGACGACCTCCGGTGGCGGCATGCTCGTCAGCGACGACACGACGCTCACGGACCGAGCCCGGCACCTGTCCACCCAGGCTCGGGATGCGGCGCCCTGGTACGAGCACACCGAGACGGGCTTCAACTACCGCTTGTCCAACGTGCTCGCCGCCCTGGGCCTGGCTCAGCTGACGCGGTTCGACGGGATGCTCGCCCGACGGCAGGCGATCCGGCAGCAGTACGCCGCCGCCGTCGCGGACGTTCCGGGAGTGGCCCTTCTGGGGTCCCCTGTCCCAGCCGGCGCGACGGACAACTGCTGGCTCACCTGCATCACCCTCGACCCCACCCGCGTCGGCGTCACGCCGACCCAGGTGATCGAAAAGCTCAGGGCCGCTGACGTCGAGGCACGACACGTCTGGAAGCCCATGCACCGACAACCGTTGTTCCGCACCGCGCGCGCACGTGTCACCGGAGCCAGCGACCACCTCTTCCGCACCTCACTCGCCCTCCCCAGCGGCTCCGAGCTCGACGACGACGACGTGCACCGCGTCTGCGGCGCGCTGGCCGACGCACTCGGAGCGCCGCGATGACCGGCTATCTCCCTCGCTCCGACGAGTTCGAGCAGCTCCTCTCGCGGCTCAACACCGTCCTCGCCACCGAGTTCGCGGGCGACGTGCCGAGCCGCCGCGACCTCCTGAGCTGCCAGATCGTGGGGCTTCCGCGATCCGGAACCACGATCCTCCACCAGCTCATCGCGCGGACGGGAGTCGTGGGCTACCCCTCGAACGTCATGGCGATGTTCTGGCGCGCCCCTGCGGTGGGCGCTCGGCTGCAGCGCCAGCTCGCCACCCTCCGGCCCAGCCTCGGGCTCACCTCGCTGGCGGGCCGCACTGCCGAGCCCCTGGACCCCCACGAGTTCGGGTACTTCTGGCGTTCGCTCCTCGGCCACGACCGCAACGCGATGACGACCGATCGCCGGCCCATGGTTCCCACCCGCGCCCAGGACATCTTCGACGGAGTCACCAGCGCCTTCGACGCACCGGTGGTCTACAAGAACTTCCTTGCACCCGTTCACGTCGAGTACCTGACCCGGAGCCTGAGCCGCCAGCGGTTCGTCATCGTGCACCGGGACCCTCGAGAGGTCACAGCGAGCCTGCTCCGCACCCGCGAACGGATCGGCACCCCCGCGGACGCGTGGCTCGGTCCGGCACCGGTGGACGCGCGGGCGACCTATGCCACCGTGGCCGAACGGGTCGAACACCAGGTGGAGTCGCTCGGGACGACGCTCTCCGGGTCAGGACTGCTCGAGCACCCGAGCGCCGTCCACGTCGAGTACGCACAGATCGTGACGGACCCCCGTTCCGCCGTCGAGACCGTCCTCGACCTGGTCGACGCCACGTCCCGGTCAGCGGACTGGGGCCGGGTGCCACACACCCTCCAGCAGTCGGCGGCGAGGTGACCCATGCAGCTCGCCACCGCCACGACCGCGCCCCACCACAGGGCACGACGCGTCCTCGACCTCCTCATCGTCGGCGTGTCCAGCCCGCTGTGGGTCCCGGTCCTCACCGCGACGTTGGTCGTCGCACGCATCACGCAGGGACCCTCAGCACTCTTCGTGCAGGAACGGATCGGGCTGGGCGGCAGCAAGTTCCGCATGTTCAAGGTTCGGACGATGATCCCCGACGCCGATGACCACCTGGATGAGCACGGCGCGCCCACGCGGTGCCGGGTCACGCCCCTGGGACGAGTGCTGCGGCGCACCAGCCTCGACGAGCTCCCGCAGCTCCTCAACGTGCTTCGGGGGGAGATGTCCGTCGTGGGCCCGAGGCCCGTCCTCCCGGAGCGCCTCGAGTCCATCCCGTCCGGCGCGGCACACCCACGGTTCCACGTCCCGCCGGGCCTCACGGGCGCCGCGCAGGTGGCCGGGCGCAACTCGCTCCCGTGGAGCCGGCGGCTCGCCCTCGACATGTCGTGGTCCCAGGACCCGTCGCCTGCCCGGTACCTCCGCCTTCTCGTCGCGACGCCCGCCGCACTGGTTCGCCCGACGGTGAGCCCGGACCGCAACCCGCACGAGGTCGACGACCTCGTCGTCCCCCGGGAGGTGCGGCCGTGAGCATCCAGTTCCTCGACCCCACCCAGGCCGCGGGCGCGGACCTGCCGGTCGCGGATGCCTACGCCCACCCCGCGTACGGCCTGAGTGCCGCGCTCGTCGACGACGGGCACTGGGAGGTCGCCGTGGACGGTGCCGCCGGGATCTGCTTCCCCTTCGTGCGCCGACCCGTCCCGGGGCAGCCCGGCCTCTTCGACATCGTCTCCCCGTACGGCTACGGCGGCCTGTCCCACCGGGCCGGGACCTCTGTCGCCGCCCAACGCCGGTTCCGGTCGGCCCTCCTGCGGGACCTGCGCGACCGCGGGTGCGTGGCCGAGTTCCTCCGTCTCAACCCCCTCGACGGGCACAGCGCGGTGATCGACTCCGTCGACACCGTCACCGACCACCCGACCTACGGCGTCGTCGTCACCGATCCGGACACGGTCGCCGCCACGACGAGCTGCGCCCATCGCACCGCGGTCCGCCGCGCCCTCCGAAGCGGCCTCACCGTGGAGGAGGTCGACCCGGCCACGCTCCGGGACCCGCGCTCCCCGTTCCGCCTCATCTACGCCGAGACCATGGCACGCGTCGGCGCCAGGGAGCACCTTCGGGTGGGCAACGAGTACTTCGGTCGGCTGCTCGACCTACCGGCCGGTGGGGTGCGGCTGCTCCATGCCTGCCACGAGGGCAGGACACTCGCTGCCGCGGTGTTCCTGGTGTGGGGCCGACGCGTCCACTACCACCTGTCCGGATCGACGCTCGAGGGGCGGGACCGCCAGGCCACCGACCTTCTCCTCGACCGCGCGATGACCGTCCTCACTCCTGCCGGCGGCATCCTCCACCTCGGGGGCGGCCTGGCGGCGGACGACGCGCTGTCCGGCTTCAAGAGGCGGGCGTCCAACACCCGGTACACGACACGACTCACGCGACTCGTCGTCGATCCCATTCGGTACCGCCGACTGGCCGGGGCGACGCCCTCCGGCGACTACTTCCCCGCCTACCGCGCTCCCGGTGCCGTCTCCGGGCTGCGAGCGGTCCGACGTCCGGCATGACGAGCCCACGGCCGGGGGCGCGCTCGGCGCTGTTCGGCGTGACGGCCCCCAACACCGCCCTCGCGTTCCTCGACGGGCAGCTCGGGCACCTGGTCGGCGACGGGCTCGACGTGCACCTGGTCTGCTCGGACACGCCCGATGGACGTGTCGCCGCCATGGTGCGGCGCAACGGGGCCACCCTCCATCGGGTGAGTACCTCGCGACGACCGAGCGCGGCTCGCGACGTCCGCGCCCTGGCCGAGGTCGGAGCCGTCATCCGGCGCACGCGGCCCGACACGATCGTCGCCGGGACCCCGAAGATGAGTCTGCTGCTGCTCCTGGCTGGCGCACTGGCCCGCGTCCCGCGGCGCGTCTACCTGTGCCACGGCCTGCGCTTCGAAGGCTCACGGGGCGTGCGCCGGCGGCTCCTCGCCGGCGTGGAACGCCTCCTGTGCGCGCTGTCGACCGACGTCGTCGCCGTGAGCCCCTCGAGCAGGGAGGCGCTCGTCGGGCTCGGCGTGGAAGGTGGCAAGATCTCCGTTCTCGGCGACGGGTCGGCCAACGGCATCGACGGTGAACGGTTCCGCCCCGCAGGAGTTCGCGAAAGGGCCGCTGCGAAGGTGGGCTTCGGTCTCGGCGACGAGCTCGTGGTCGCGTTCGTCGGACGCCTCACCCACGACAAGGGCATCGCCACCGTCCTCGCCTGCGCCGCGGCGATGGACGACGTCACCTTCCTCGTCGCCGGCCACGCCGAACCGGACGGGGCCGAGGACGAGTGCGTGATCCGGGCGTTGCAGGCCCGCGCCAACGTCCGCACGCTGGGGCGCTGTCCTGACGTGGCGCCGGTCTATGCCGCCGCCGACCTCCTGATCCTGCCCACGGTCCGCGAGGGGATGCCGACCGTCGTCCTCGAGGCGGCCGGCTGCGGCATCCCGACCGTCGCCTACTCGGCGACCGGGACGGTGGATGCCGTGCTGGACGGCGTGACCGGGCGCATCGTCCCGCAGGGGGACGTGACGGCGTTCGTCGGGGCCGTCCGGGACCTCCTGGACGACGCTGCGGTGCGATCCGCCATGGGGTGGAGCGCACGCGGGCGGGTCATGGAGCAGTTCGCACCCGAGCGCGTGTGGCGGCTCTGGTCGGCATTCCTGGCCGCCCCGGGTGCCCGACTCCGGCGAGGAACGCCCACATGAGACCCACGAATATCCCGACCGTCAGGGAGAAGAAGCCCTCGTAGAAGTTGAGACTCACCAGGACACCGGTCGCCGCGGTCACGAGCACCTGCGCGCGGCGTCTCACCCCCGGCGCGGGTGCCGAGGCGAGGACGACCAGCAGACGGTGCAGTGGGATCACGAACACCACGACGAGGGTGGCGGTGCCGGCGATGACCCCGAGGAAGAGCAGGGATGACGCGATGTGGTTGTGCACCCCGACGTCGTAGTCGGTGAGGTTGAACTGGCGCCAGTCCCGGTGCTGCCAGCCCACGAGGGCACGGAGCGGCTGGTCGCGCACGAGGTGGATCGCTCCTCCGACGAGCCCGAACCGCGCCTCCACGTTGCGCTGGAAGATGCCCTGGCCGATGAGCGCCGCTCCGAGCGAGGTGTCGGCGATGAGGGGCAGGAGCTGTTCCACGACGAGGGTGGCGACCCCGCACGCCATGAGGGTGACCCGGGCGAGCAACCAGTGCCCGGGCCGGATCACCAGGAACCAGGCCACGATGACCGTCACGGCGGCGAGCAGGATGTTCCGGGACTGACCCATCGCGACGATGACGACGCAGGCGGCGGGGAGCCCCACGCGCAGCAGGGGGGGCAGTCGGCGTCGGTACACCAGGAAGTAGGCGAGTGCGAGGGAGACGATCACCCCTTGTTCGCCGTAGCTGCGAGGTACCCCTGCGGTCTTGAACCACGGGAGGCGGATCCCGAGCGTTCTCGCGGGCGAAGGAGCCTCCAGCAGGTGGAGACCCGTGATCCCGACCAGCGCGACGAGGCCGCCGAGAACGAGGACGCCGTAGGCAAAGGCTTGGAGCAGGTCCTCATCACGCTCACCGCGAGCGAGCACGGCGACGGAGCACATGACGACGACGAGCAGGATCCGGGAGATCACGAACTGGACCTCCTCCGTCTCGCCCAACCACAGGACGCGAACGGCGTAGGCGGCGGTCGCGAGGGCTGCGGTGGTGGCAAGCGCCCCGGGAAGGAGCCGCCCGTCCCTCCGACCCGTTGCGAGGACCTCCACGACGGCCAGGTAGGCCACCACCGCGCCGACCACGGGTGCCACCACCGCGAGGGCCCCTCCCGACGTGGGGCGTGGGACGAGCGGCACCGCCGCCATGAGGACCATGGTCGCGACGAGGACGGGCCGCTCGACGAACGCGCCCACAGGTCCGGGGTCGTGCCGGACGCCCGGGGCCACCCCGGGCCGTCGCCCGGTCTCAGAGGTCATAGCCCACCCGCCGCGCCGTCTTCCCGACCCGGGCGAGGACTCGGGCGACGTCGCGCTCCGGCCACGCGCGCCAGCCTCCGCCGGACACGACGAATCCGCGGGTCCCTGCGACGCGGCCGGCCTCACGACCCTTGTCATGGTCGTAGCGGTCATAGTCGAGCACCGCGGGGTCCCACTCGAGACCGAGGTGCTCCACGACGCTCCGCAGGGTCGTGGGAGGGTCCGCGCACAGCTGCTCGTACGTGATGGTGACGGTGCGGTCCCGGTGGGCGGTGGCCACCGTGTCGAGCGCCTCGGTGACGTCCGCCCAGTACACCGCCGCCCGGTCCAGCACGTCCTCCCCGACCACCCGTCTGAGCCCGGGGTGCTCCGCGGCCCCGGCCCTGATGAAGGAGTGGATCTGGTCGAGGGGGTTCCGGTGCATGATGACGAGCCGTGCGTCGGGGAACGCACTCGCGATGACGTGGGGGCGCTCGGCGTAGCGCGGCGACTTGTCGAGCCACCCGGCGTCGGCCCCCCGGCTGGCCGCGTAGTCGTCCAGGAACGAGCGGCCGAAGGCGACCACCGCACGCGTCGCGGCCTCCTCGTCGTACCCGAGGTCGCGCAGCCCGGTCATGCTCGCCTCGTCGTCGAGCACCGAGAACAGGGGAAGCAGGAAGTCGGTCTCCGGGGGGACCGCCAACCTCGGGTGGGAGTCCAGGCAGTAGCGGAGCAGGGTCGTGCCGGACCGGTACGGCGAGAGGAGGAACCGGGCCGGTGTGGTGGCGTCCCCCGCCCCCTGGGGGACGACCCGGACCCGGGTGCGACCCCTCACGATCTCGGCATAGAGGCGACGGGCCGACTCCGCGACCCGACGGCGACCCGTCATGACGTCGACCTCTCGGGACCCGTGGTGTGGTGGAGCACGACGGTACCGGTCACCGGGCGGCGGCTCCCGCAGGCTCGGGGGGATGTCACGGGGCCGACACCGCGATCCGGTTGCCGGAGATGACGTTGCCCTCGCCCGAGGGCGTTCCTCGCTCCCGGACCGCGCCATCGGTGGCGGTTCCCGAGATGTCGTTGTCGACGATCCGCACGCCGTCGACGTGGTCGAGGAGGACCGCGGCCGGGTCCGCCCGGTCGACGACGATGGTGTTCTCGCGCACCGTCCACCCCCCCGACGTGCGCCCTCGGGAGGTGGCCACGCGGATGCCGAGGCGCCCGGGAGCCGCGAGGACGGTGCTGCCCTCGATCCGGCAGTCCCGCGAGCCGACGGCGCCTTCGACCGCGTTCCGGGACGTCGCGTCCCTGGCATCGACCAGGCAGCCCTCGATGGATGCGCCCTCGGCCGCCGTGAGGTAGAGACTGCCGTAGAGGGTGCACGAGGAGACCCGGGCCGACCGGGAGCCCGACAGGGTCAGCGCGTAGTTGTCGGTCGTGGCGAGGCAGCAGTCCTCGACGACGAGCCCCTCGCACGTCGCACCATCGACCGGTTCGCAGTCCACCGGCTGCACCTCGGCCGCAATGTGGCAGGACGAGATGCGCACGCCCCTGGGGCCCTTGCCGACGCCCTTGCCGTAGAGGGTCACCCCGTTCTGCGCCACGTCGGTGATCCTGCAGCCGAGGAGTGTGGTGTCCACTCCCCCGAGGAGCTGCACCCCGCCCCGGTACGGGTTGCCGCGGACGTCGAGGTCGACGAGGGAGACGCCCTCGGCCCCATCGCGCACCGAGACGCCGAAGGACGTGCCCTCGGGTGCGTCGACCAGGTCGAGGGCCAGGCGCTCGAGCCGGACTCCACGCGTCCCGATCCCGACGAGTCGTGCGGAACGGCGAGCTCCTGGGAGGTAGGCCAGGGTGCCGCTGCCCCGGACCGTGATGCCTCCCGGAAGGTCCCAGCAGAGGAACCCCCCGCCGTCCGTGCCGATCGCGTACCGGCCGAGGGGAACCTCGACCACGCCGTCTCCGCGCACGGCGGCGTCCGCTGCAGCTCTCAGCGCCGGGCCGTCGTCACGGAGGCCGTCCCCCGTGGCCCCGTGCTTCGTGACGTCCTCAGGCACGGGAGGGCACCCCGTCCGGCAACCGGCCCACCACGGAGGGTGAGCTGACCGCGGCGACGGCGCCGGCCGCCGACGTGGCGACGGCCTGCTCCAGCGAGGTCTCCACCTCGAGAACGGCATCCTCGACGATCCGTCCGTCCCCCCACCTACCGACGGTCACCCGCCACGAGAGGGTTGCCGTCCGCCCGCCAGGCATCGTGAGGTCCCCGGGTGCGTCGAGAGCAAGCGTGTACGCGACGGTCGCGCCCTGACCAGTGGCGACGTAGGGCGCCCGGTCACGCACCGTCAGCCGGCCCCCGCCGCTCGCCCCGTCGATCCGGGGGTCGGACTCCCCCGTCACCACGACCACCTCACCGGCCTCCGGTCCGGGCACGGCGCTGACGCTGAGACCCGACACGGTGAGACGCGTCCCCGACTCCACCGGGAACAACGACCAGCGGGCACGGTCGGCCGAGAGCGCGAAGGTCGTCGGGCCAAGCGGCCGCTCCGGGGCATGCAGCGCCCGCACGGTCACGACCGCTCCACCCGCCGCGACGAGCCCGCCGGCGACCGCGAACGCACGGCGCCGCGATATCCTCCGGTGGTCCTGGGCCGACACCTCACGAATCTTCCCACGACCTCCCCGGGTCCGGGACGGTTCTCGGAGAGTGGTGGGTCCCCGCCGACGACAGGACCCTTCCGTGGCCGCCCCGACCGGACACCCCGTCGTCGTGTACGTGGGTGGTTACGGTCGCAGCGGGTCCAGCGTCCTCGACTCGTTGCTCGCGGACCGGCTCGGAGCCCTGGGCGGCGGCGAGCTGTGCAACCTGTTCTCGTGGGCGGCCGACGGGCGGGACTGCTCGTGCGGCCTCCCCGTCACCCGCTGCCCCGTGTGGGCGCCGGTGGTGGAACGCGTCTGCGCCGAGACCGGTCGCTCCCTCGGCGAGCTGGTCCCGGTCCTCGACGACGCGGAACGGCGGCACGGGAACGCACAGGTCTGGACCGCAGCCTGGTCGACCGTCTTCGAGTCCCTCGCCGAGGCCGGGACCACGGTGATCGTGGACTCGTCGAAGACGGCGGGCGGGCGGCGACGGGCGGTCCTGCTCGCGGAACTGGCGGGGACCAGGGTGGCGCTGTTCGTCCACCTCCATCGCTCGCTCCCCGCCGTCCTGCGGAGCCGACAACGGGGAGGCAACCTCGCCCTCGAGGACGGCTCCCGTGCCGGTGGAGGCGCACGCGGCGCCGCCCGGGCGCTGGTCGGCTGGGTCACGGCGAACCGGTCCGCGTGCCGGCAGGGCACGAGCGCCGAGCGGGCCGTCTCCCTCGACTACGACACGTTCGCCGCGGACCCGGAGGCGGCGCTGGCTCGGATCGAGGCCGTGTTGCGCGAGCTCGGGGCGCCCCTGGACACCACCCGCAGCCCCGGGCGGCACGCCATCGCCGGCAACCGCGTGCTGCGATCCGGATGGGACGGCTCGGTGACGGTCGACGCCGCCTGGCGCGACGAGCTCGGTCCCGCGTGGCGGGTGCTGGGGCAGGTGGTGCAAGCCGCGACGGCAGCAGCGGGGTGGCTTCCCCGCTAGTCGGTGGCCCGGGCCACGACGCGCCAGAGCAGCATCGCCTTGACACCCTCTCCGACTGCCCACGCGAGCCCACCGCCGACGAGCCCGAGGGCCGGGACGAGGACCACCGCGGCCACGGCCGTCACGAGGAGCGACGCCCCGACCGCCCAGGCGTACGAGCGGTGCTCGCCGGTCGACACCGTGGACGTCGCGAGGGCCGTGCTCGCGAACAACGGCGGGCCGGCGGCGAGGACGGCCGCGAGGACCGCTCGGGACGGTTCGATCTCGGGCCCGAAGAGCCAGCCGAGGAGGGTGGGTCCCCCGGCGACACCGGCTGCCCACAGGAGGACGCCGACGGCCAGTCCGCGGACGGCGCTCCCCACCGCGACCCGCCGACGCACCCCGGCCCGTCCCACGCCCGCACGCAGGCGCGGCGCAGCGGCCCCACCGATCGCCTGCGCCACGACGGAGCCCGAGCGGACGACGTAGGCCGTCGAGGCGAAGACCCCGAGGGCAGCGAGTCCGACGCTGGCGTCGAGCGCCACCCGCACCACGGTCTGGTTGAGGGAGACGAGCATCCCGACCACGCCGAGGGGAGCCAGCTGCCACCACAGCTGGGTGAGATCGCGGCGGCGCACCGGAACCGGGCTTCCGAGGCTCACGGTGGGCAGGTCGCGGACCGCGACCTGGGCCACCCACAGGACGGCAGTCAGTGCCACGCCGACCCACAGCGACCCCACCGCCACCCCGACGGCCATGGCGAGCACCGAGGTCACCGACCGGCTCGCCGTGGTCCAGGCGACCCGGGAGAATCGGGACTCCGCGAGCCAGATCCCCTGGAGGGCGAAGAGGAAGGACTCGGCCACCTTGGCGGCAGCCAGCGCGAGCACGACCTGCCACAGGCCGTCCCGAGGCCAGAGCAGTGACACCCCGAGCGACACGACGACCGCACCCAGGCTCGTCGCGAGCAGCAGCCTGGCCTGCGCCGGCCACTGCTGCGAGGGGTCGGCGACCGTGGCGAGAACGTCCTGGGCCCGCATCTGTGCGAAGAGGAAGACGGGTGACACGACGGCCAGCGCGAGGGTGTACAGACCCACCTGCTCGGCACCGAGGCCTCGCGCGATGAGCACGAGCACGACACCTTGGCCGACGGTCATGGCGCCCTTGCCGAGGGCGAGGACCGAGGTGTCGGAGCGGACCATCGCCCTCAGCCGGTGAGCGACCATCTCGTCAGCCGTTGATCATGCCGGCTCCGACCGTGCCACCCGTCGCCTCGTCGATGAGGACGAAGGAGCCCGTCGTGCGGTTCTGCTCGTAGGGGTCCA
>CAWJME010000017.1:0-8689 GCA_963843895.1 uncultured Actinomycetota bacterium
ACGGCCGGTGGTCCGGGGGCGGCCGTGCCTTTCTCGCCAACGCCCTGGCCGCCGCGGTCCGCCACCCGGTCCTCACAGGCGAGCCCAGCGACCGGACCGTCCCGCTGATCCCGCGAAACGTCCCGGCGAGGGGGCGCGTCCGGCCCGGCCGCTACGTGTTGGCCCCGCAGAACGCCTGGCCCTGGACCCCGGTGGTGTGCGGCGTGGACGAGCGGGTTCGAGTGCTGCGGCTCCGGCTGGCCAGCGAGGTGTTCCTGCGTGCGGCGGGGGCAGTCCTGCGCATCTCCTCCACGATCCCGTCGCCCCTGCCGACGGAGCGGACCTCCGCGGTCCTCCACAACGTCCTCGACCCCGGGTTCGAGGACGCACTTGCGGCCTCGGCGCAGATGCCGAGCCCGTGGCCCGGTGCCGTCGTGAGCATCGGTTCGGGTCATGCGTACCGAAACGTCCCCCTCCTCGTCGAGGCCTATCGCCGGTACCGCTCGGTCGGTGGCCGTGCTCCGCTCGTCATCGCGGGCCCGCCGGGCTCGAGGGCCGCTGCCCGAGCGACGGAGCGGGCGGCAACCGGCGTGGAGGGCGTGACGGTGGTCGCGGGCCCGGTGGCCCGGCCGACGTGTCTGGCCGCCTTCCGCGATGCGGCCGCTGTCGTGCTGCCGAGCCGCGTCGAGGCCTCCCCCTTCACGTCCCTGGAGGCCTGCGCCATGACCTCCAAGGTCGTGCTCGCCGACATCGACGGCAACCGCGGCATCCTCGCGCGGTACGGGTCCGGTGTGCCGGCCGGAGCATTCGTCGACCCCACGGACCCTGCGGCCCTCGCCGAGGCGATCGGCGACGCCGTCGCCGGCGACGGCGTCGCCGTGGAGTGGCACGCCGCCTTGGCGGAGCGGAGCGTCCGGGACCGCGCCCGGATCGACTGGGGCGACGAGCTGGCCGAGTGGCTGTCAGGTCTCGCCCTGACCACTCGCCGCACGGCGGACGCCCGATGAGGCCTCGCGACGAAGAACGCCACCCGGCGCTGCGCAGCGCCCGGGCGGTGGCTCGCCACAGCGCCCTCGACGCCCTCTCCCTCCGGGCGCGATGGACCGGGGACGTGCGCCGCGGTCTCGCGACCCCCCGCGTGCACCTGCCGTACCTGCACGCCGTCCCGCCCGGTGAGGAGGCCACACTCCGCAGGCTCCTCACCGTCCTGGCTGCGTCCCACACCTTCATCTCGTACAGCGAGGCGGTGGACCGGGTCCTGCACGGCCCCATCGACAGGCCCTATGTCGCCTTCAGCTTCGACGACGGCTTCGCGAGCAACGTCCGCAGCGCTGCCATCCTCGAGGAGTTCGGCGCCACGGGGATGTTCTTCGTCCCCTCGGGCTTCGTCGGCACGCCCAGCGTCCAGGCCGCCCGGGACTTCTACGGCTTCAGCGCCGGGGTGGACGAGCCCGCCATGACCTGGGACGACCTCGAGGGCCTGCTCGACCGTGGGCACGAGGTGGGCAACCACACGCGCGGCCACCACGTCGTCTCGTGGGCGGATCCGGCTGCCGCCGACGATGACATCCACCGAGGCGCCGAGGAGCTCAGGACGCGCCTCGGGCGCGTGCACCACTTCGCGTGGCCCCGCGGTCGCTTCAGCCACTTCACACCTCGGGCGGCGCAGACTGTGCGAGAGACCGGCCACCTCAGCTGCGCCTCGGCGGAACGAGGCGCGCACCGGGTACCGACGTCGAAGGACCCCGCGTCGGTGTGTCTCCGCCGCGACCACCTCATGACGGCGTGGCCGCTGCGTCACCAGCTCTACTTCCTCGCGCAGTCGGCCCTCCGGTCCCGCCCGACGACGAACGACTGGCCGGAGTCCTGGGATGTCACCTGAGCCGACCCTCCCCGCCGCCGTCGTCATCGGCGCGCAGAAGTGCGGGACGACGACCCTCTACGAGGACCTCAGGCAGCACCCGGACATCATCCTGGCCGAGAAGGAGTCCTCGGGCTTGCTGGACCCGGGCCTGCTCACCCCTTCCGGACGGCGGCGGTACCGCTCGCTGTTCCCGCGGCTGCGGCCCGGCGCCGTGGCCGTGGACGTGGCGACGACCTACGCCATGCTGCCGGTCCACGACGGGGTGGCCGAGCGCGCCCACGCACTGGAGCCGGACCTCCAGGTCTTCTACATCGTCCGCGACCCCCTCCGCCGGGTCGTCAGCCACCACCACCACGACCTGGGCCTGGGCCTGTGCGGACCGGACATCGACGATGCCGTGCGCGAGCATGCACCGCTCGTCGACAACACGCGGTACGCGACCCAGGTCCGGCCGTGGGTCGAGGCCTTCGGTCGCGAGCGCATCCACGTGATCCGGTTCGAGGACTACGTGGCGGATCGCTCGGACGGAGTCGCGCAGGTGCACCGGGCGCTCGGGCTCCCCCTCCGACCGCTTGCGCGGACGGGGGTGCACAACGCGAGCAGTGAACGGCGCGTTCCCCGCGGCGCGTGGCGCACGGCATCCACCAACCCGGTCTACCGCCGCGTGATCCGTCCGCTGATCCCCCGCTCGGCGCGAGGTGCGCTGATGCGCAACCTCCTGCCGCAGGGCCCCGCGCGGCCACGGCCGCCGTCGGCTCCCACCGTGTCGTTCCTGGTGGAGGCTCTCGGGCCGGAGGTGGCTGCCCTCGCCGAGCTCGTGGGTGGGCGCCCGTTGTGGGACATCACGAAGACCGCCGATGCCATCTGTGGGAGCAGCGCGTGGCGCGCGCGCTGACGATCCGCCGAGGGTTCGCGTGGAACCTCATCGGCAACATCCTGTACAACCTGGGGCAGTGGCTGCTCGTCCTCGCCCTCGCCCATCTCGCCGACCCCGTCGTGGTGGGCCGCTTCTCACTGGGTCTGGCCATCACCGCCCCCGTGTTCCTCACCGTCGGCATGAACCTGCGCAACTCCCAGGCGACCGACGCCGCACGCCGGTTCCACGTCCGTGACTACCTGGGCCTGCGTCACGTGCTCAACCTCGCGTCGATCGTCGTCTCACTGGCGGTCGGGGCGGCTCTCGGTCTCGACCGCGCAGGTCTGCTGCTCCTCGCCGCCATCGGTGTCGCCAAGAGCGCGGAGGCGCTGAGCCAGACCTACTACGGCTACTTCCAGCAACACCACCGGATCGACCTGCTCAGCCGCTCCATGCTCGCCCGCAGTGTCGCGGGCCCCACGTTCTTCCTCCTGGGATACCTCGCGGTCGACGACGTGATCGCGGGCGCGCTCGGGCTGGCACTCGGCTGGGCGCTCGTCCAGGTGCTCCTCGACCGGCCGAACGCCAACCGTCTCCACATGGCAGACACCGGAACCCGGATCCCGTCGGTGTACCCGCTGGACCCTGCCACGCTCAGGCGCATCGCCCGCCGCTCGGCCCCCCTGGGCCTCGACGCCGGCGTCAGCTCACTCGCGATCAACGTCCCGCGGTACGCCGTCCAGGTGGCACTGGGGTCCGCGCTGCTTGGCGTGTTCGCCTCGTTGGCCTACCTGGCCCAGACCGTCTCCCTCGTCACGGCCTCGATGCAGGCCGTCATCCTGCCGCGCCTGGCACAGCTGCACCATGAAGGCCGGCGCCAGGCGTTCACGCGGCTCCTGGCGCGGCTCGCGTTGTTCGGGATCGCCATCACGTCGACGGGCGTGGTGGCGGCGCTGGTCCTGGGCGACTGGTTCCTCGGCCTGGTGTACCCGGCCGAGTACGTCGACCAACGGCTCTTCGTGGCGCTCATGGTGGGCGCGGCGCTCACGACACTGCAACGGTGCCTCTGCAAGGGGGTGGAGGCGGCGCAACGGTTCGGGAGCTACCTCACCGTCGACATCGTCACCACCGTGGCGGTCGCCCTGGCCGCCGTGCCGATGACGCTCGCGTGGGGGGTCTACGGGGCGGCCTGGTCGCTGAGCGTGGGCTTCGCCGTCGGATGTGTCGCTGCGGGTGTGGCACTCGCGGGGGTCCTCCGGCGGATGGCCAGCCCGCAGGGCCGACCGCCACGGCGACGCTGAGCGGGTAGAGGATCACACCCCTCGCGAGCCACGGAGCCACGTCGCCGCGGGTGCGGTCGCGGCGCGCACGAGAGCTGCCTGGGCACCGTTCAGCTCGCGACGCCAGCGAACGTCCTCGGAGATGACCTTGGTGGTCCCGGCGGCCCCTCCTCGTCGCGGGTTGCCCACCGCGGCATGACTGGCCTCGGCCAGGACCAGGCCGCGGTCCGCGATCGTCGAGGACGAGAACGGCACCCCCACCGCCCGACAGAGGCCTTCCAACCACGGAGCAGGCTCCGCCACCAAGTCCTCGTAGTGGACACGGACCGCCGTGGACGCCAAGGACGGGGACGCGAGCCCGGCCACCGTGTTCATGGCAGTCCATCGAGCGACGGCCGTGATGAGCCCGCCCCCCGGTGGCAGCCCCTCGATGTTCCCGCGGTGGACACCACGGCTGGACAGGGTCGACGCGGCGACCGCGCGGGGGTCCCGGACGAGGTGAACCACGGCGGGGCGGACTCCGAGCAGCCGCGTGAAGAGCAGCGCACTGAGTGTCTTCGAGGTGTCCACGACGATCGAGGAGCCCGACTGCCGGAGGGCCGCCTCATGGAGAGCTGTCGTGGCCTCGACGAGCATCCTCTCCTCCGGGGACCAGCCGACCCGCGTGGGGTCGCGCAGCAGGGTGAGGAGCCGCAGCGGGCGGGAGGTCCTCGCCAGCCCGGCGCGGGTCCTCGCGAGGAGCTCGACGTCCGCCGGGGAGAGGTCCAGCTCATGGCGGACGCGATCCACGGCCGGACCCCACACCGGGCACGACGACAGGGCACACCCGCACGCGCAGTGGCCGCCACGGTGGAGCTCCCGCCAGAACAGGGAGAGCTCGCCGGCATTGAGGACCCCCGGCTGGGCACCGAGCATCTCCCCGAGGAGCGTCGACCCGCTCCGGGCCGCCCCCGAGATGAACACCACGCGACCGGGGTCCCTCACCTCCGCGCTCCGACGACCCGCTTGCGCCGGGACCGGCGGAGGGTGGGTGCCACGCCCGTCGTCGACAGCACGAGGCACGCGCCCATGACGACCAGGACCGGGACGAGCTCCATCACGGATTTGAAGACGGCAAAGGCAAGGCCCTTGTTCATCGCGAAGAGGCCGACACGCAGACCGATCGTGCAGTACAGGACCATGGCGACCTCCATGGTCAGGTCGAGCCGTCGTCGCCAGCGCTCCACGAGTCCGAGCAGGACCCCGGTCAGGAGCCCTCCCAGGGGGACCGCGCCTGCGCCGAAGTTCAGGTAGAGGTCGCCGAACAGCCCCGGCGGCACGCCGCTCCGCACCGTGCCGTAGATGTACACCCCGATGAGGGGGCCACTGCTGATGATCGGCTTCTCCGGCCAGACGGACCGCGGGATCGGTGCGACGAGGTAGCCCAGCATCGTCGCGCCCTCCTGGTAGGGCACGTTTCGCGGGACGTTCCGCACGATGTGCGCCGTGTTCGTCATGTCGCCGAAGTTCCGGTTGTAGACGAGCGACTCGCTGAGCGAGGTCCACAGTGACCCACCCTCCGCACGCGTCGAGATGGCAGAGCTCCGCAGATTCGTCATGACCGTGAGGACGAGCAGGAGCGTGACCCCCGCGCCGACCAGCGCCCGGCGGGAGAACCGCGCCCCTGCGGCGAGGTGCAGCGCCGCGGCCACGAGGATGATGAAGGCGGCCTCGGACCGGCTGCTGGAGTAGAACGGCAGCAGCACCGCATTGAGGCCGAGGACGACGAGGACCGCGGTCGGCAGCCCCTTCGAACCCCGACGACGTCGGAGGGCGGACCAGAACACCCCGACCCACAGTGCCGCTGCCGCGAAGCCGTTGAGGAAGCGGAGCTCACCGTGGCTCGCGTAGTCATCGGCAAGGTCGAGGCCGTTGATGGTCGTCCGCTTCGCCGACAGCGACGACAGGCTGAAGCCCCCCGTTGCCCGGGCGTACAGGACGAACGCGATGAACCCCACGACGGCGAAGACGGCGACGACGACCGGCGTGCGCCCACCGAGCACGGCCCGATGGGCGGCCGTTGCGTCCGACCGCGGATCCTGCGAGGTCTCCGCGGGGCGGCGACGGTCACGACCTCGCGACCGTGGGTTCGTCGTGAGGACGTAGGCACCCGTGAGGACGATGAGACCCGCGAGGTGGAGCACGCTCGGACCCAGGAAGTAGCCCGGGGGCTGGCCGAGGAGGAAGAGGTCGTTGAGGTTGCGCTGCGCCCCGTCGAGGTCGATGGAGATGAGGGTCCCGCGGAAGGCGCACCCGATGTACACCGACGCGACGACGAGCGACCACGGCGAGTGCAGGCTCGCCCGGCTCGAGAGCAGCGGAACGGTCACGACGAGCGCCGCCGCCCACCCCAGGGCCATGAACTGCGCGCGCGGCTCGGTGAGCCACCACGCAGCCCCCAGCACAGCGCCGACGAGGCTCACGACGAGGAGCCCCCACCCGAGCCCTCGGATGGCGACCCAGCCGGGTGTCGAGTCCGGGGCCGTGGAGGGGTTCGGGCGGCGCACGCCCCTTGTCGCGACGCTCACGGTGTGTTGCTCCGCAGGACCAGACCGGTGTTGCCCCCGCCGTCGAGAACGGCGCGCGCGAAGGAGCCCTCGACCCGCGAGTCGCTGACCCGCACGTTCGTGCACCCGTCGACCACGATGCCGTAGCGCGGCCGGGGCCCTTGGAACGACTTGCGCACCACATTGCCGCGGACCACGCCGTCGGTGCTGTCGGTGACCCTGATCCCCGACAGCGAGTAGTCGGTGGTGTCCTCGAGCGTCGCCGTGCCCGAGTCCTCGACGTCGTTGCCCTCGACCAGCAGGTTGCGCACGATTCCACGACCCCGGGCGCCGATGCCGATGCCGACGGTGTCGGAGCCCTTGACCACGTTGTTCCGCACCACGACATCGGTGGCGTTCGCCACGTTGATCCCCCGCTCACCGCCGTCGACGGAGTGGCAGTCCTCGATCACCACCCCGTCGGCGTTGACCACCGAGAACTGGTCACCCGTCCCCGGGTTCGCGGAGTCGGCGAAGGCCGTCCCCCGCCCCACCGCCCGACACCCCGAGATCCGGATGTCCCGATGGCGGGTCTGCGCAGAGGACCGGATCGTGATCGGTTGGCGCGAGCCACCGGCACCGGTGGCACCGGTGATCGAGACGTCCGCGATCGAGAGGCCCTCGCTCGCCCCTTCACCGTTGCCCTGGACCCGGATGCCGCGGGTGCTCCACGTGTCGATGGTCCCACCGGTGATCCTCACGCCCCGGCTCGCGCCGACGATCTGGATCCCGTTGCGCACCGCGAAGATGTCGACGTCCACGATGTGCAGGTCTCGTGTCTCCCCCTCCGTGTCGATGCCCGACTCCTCCGCGCCGGAGCCGCGGAGGACCAGCTTGGAGAGGGTCACCCCCGTGGCGCCGCGCACCACCTGGACCAGGGCGTGGCCCCGAGCCGTCGTCGCGACCGTGAGGTCGCTCAGCGTCGTCCCGCTGTCGACGCGAAGCACCGACGAGCTGGCCGCGACCAGCCGCACGACGGCGCCGTTCCCGTTGACGGTCACGCCTTCCGGCAGCTTCACCTCGCTCCTCACGTCATAGGTCCTCGGCTGCAGCTCGAGGACACCCCCGGGCCGGAGTGAGGCGAAGTCCGTCGTCGTGGGGCCGGAGCGGGGAGCGGGGGCCTCGCAGGCCGACAGCGCGCCGACCGTGAGCATCGCCGACGTCCCGACGAGCACGGACCGACGACCCGGGACCCCGCCGCCCTCATCCGACACGACGGCCTCTCGTCCACGTCGCAAGGTCGAGGTCGAACTCCGCCGCCAGCGCGCGGTCGTGGTCGGCGAACCGGTCTCGGAGCGTGGCCGCGACCTCAGGAGCCAGAGGAGGCGTTTCGAGCGGACGCTCGTTGAGCCGGAGGAGCCGGCGACGTAGCCGGTTGGCGACAGCTCCGGGAATCACCCGCCTGACCGTGCGCAGGAGCGGGTTGCCCGACCTCAACAGCCGGGCGAGCCGAGCCGACCTCGCCCGGGCAGCGGCATTGACCCGTTCCTCCCCCACCGCGGAGAGGTCGACGACGGGCTGGATGCCGAGCCATTGCTGCACGTCTGCCAAGACCGCCTCAGGGTCCGCCGCGAGGTCCTCGAGGAGCACCACGTGCACCGACTCCGCACCCACGAGCTCCCGCATGCGTCGCAGCGGTTCGAGGTAGTTGCTGCGCGCCGCGTACTGCACCCAGGAGCGACGGGCGGCGGGGACGTCGTCGCGGACCAGTTCGGCGGCGAGTGCCGCCTCGAAGCTGTCCAGTGGCTCGTCACCTGTTCTCCGTGCGAACCAGAACGCGGAGTAGGCGCGCGCCACGGGGTCCCGGACCATGACGAGAAAGCGCACGCCCGGGAAGGCTGCGACGACCCGGCGGATCGCCGCGGCATCGTGCATGAGGCCAGCGCACTTGGCGACCCTGAGCCGCCCATCGTCCTCACCGATGGCCGACTCGACGGCCGCCCTGAGGTCAGCGGTGGGGTCGAGGAGGACACCGAGCTCCGCGGACGCATGCCGCACCACCCCCGGGTGGCGGCCGAGAGCCGCGAGAAGGGTGCTCGTGCCGGCCTTCTGGGCGCCGGGGATGACGACGTCGAGCCGCCCCCGCGCGCCACGGGGACTCGCGACGCCGGTCGTCGGATCCGTC
>CAWJME010000018.1:0-399413 GCA_963843895.1 uncultured Actinomycetota bacterium
GGCCTTGTCACCGTTGGCGAAGACGAGGACCCGGGCGGTCTTGCCCGTGCCGTGCGGGAGGTTGACCGTGCCGCGGACCATCTGGTCGGCCTTGCGGGGGTCGACACCGAGGCGGAACGCGACCTCGACGGTCTCGTCGTACTTCGCCGAGGCGACGTCCTTCGCGATGCGGACGGCCTCGAGGGGGCTGTAGACCTTCTCGAGGTCGATCTTCTCGCTGGCGGCCTTGTAGGCCTTGCTGCGCTTCATGTGCTGCTCCTGGAGTGAGAGGTGGAGTCGTGGTCATCGGGCCAGCGCCGGCCCTGCCACAGGGGGTGGTACCGGGCTCAGAGCTCGGTGTCGATGCCCATCTGACGGGCGGTGCCGGCGATGATCTTCATCGCGGCGTCGACGTCGTTGGCGTTGAGGTCGGGCATCTTGGCCTCCGCGATCTCGCGGAGCTGGTCCTTGGTCAGCTTGCCGGCCTTGGTCTTGTGCGGCTCGCCCGAACCCTTCGCGACGCCGGCGGCCTTCTTGATGAGCTCGGAGGCCGGCGGGGTCTTGGTGATGAAGGTGAAGGAGCGGTCTTCGTAGACCGTGATGACGACGGGGATGATGCTGCCGCGCTGGTGCTCGGTCGCCGCGTTGTACGCCTTGACGAACTCCATGATGTTGACGCCGTGCTGGCCGAGCGCCGGGCCGACCGGGGGCGCGGGGGTCGCGGCACCGGCCTGGATCTGCAGGTTGATGTACCCGGAGACCTTCTTCTTGGGAGGCATGTTCTGTCCTTGGGTGGTGGTGGTGGGCCGACGCCGTGGGCGATGACCCCTTTGCAGTGTCCCCGTGACCCCGGGGAGGGGTCTCCGCTCAGATCTTGGCGACCTGGCTGAAGGAGAGCTCGACCGGGGTCTCCCGGCCGAAGATCGAGACGAGCACCTTGAGCTTCTGGGTGTCGGGGTTGATCTCGGAGATGGTCGCCGGAAGGGTCTCGAAGGGCCCGTCCATGACGGTGACCGACTCGCCGACCTCGAAGTCGACGACGGCGGCGTCGGAGGAGCCGGAGCCCGCGGTGGCCGGGGCGCCACCGGAGGCCGCCGCGGCGGCGGCCGTCCCGAGGTCGGCCGGCTTGAGCATCGTGAAGACCTCGTCGAGGGTCAGCGGCACGGGCTGGTGCGCGTTGCCGACGAAGCCGGTGACGCCCGGGGTGTGCCGCACGGCGCCCCAGGACTCGTCGGTGAGCTCCATCCGCACGAGGACGTACCCGGGCATCCGGACCCGGCGGACCAGCTTGCGCTGGCCGCCCTTGATCTCGGTGACCTCCTCCATGGGGACCTCCACCTCGAAGATGTAGTCCTCCATGTTCAGCGACTGGGTGCGGTTCTCGAGGTTGGCCTTGACCCGGTTCTCGTAGCCCGCGTAGCTGTGGATGACGAACCAGTCGCCGAACTTGCTCGCGAGGTCGTCCTTGAACGCCTGGACCGGGTCGACGCCTTCGAGGACGTCGCCGTCCTCGTCGACCGCCGTGGCCGGGGTGTCCGTGTCGTCCTCGGCGGGGGCGGCGTCCGCCTCGGTGGCGTCGGTGGCGTCCTCGTCGGCCGCCTCGGCGACGGCGAGGTCGACCTCCTGCACGGGGGTGTCGTCGACCGGAGCGTCCGTCGCGGGCTCCTCCGTGGCGGCCTCGGGCAGCACCTCGGGGGCGTCGTCGGACGCCACGTCGGGGTTGTCGGTCCACTGGTCGGACACGGGTGACCTCTTCCTTCGTCTGCGGATGCCGGGTGGCGGGGGCGCGTGGTGCGCGGGTCAGGAACCGAGGACCAGGCCGACGAGCTTGCTGAAGCCCAGGTCGAGCCCGGACACGATCGCCATCATCACCGTGACGAAGACGATGACGACGAGCGTGTAGTTCCAGAGCTCGTTCCGGGTGGGCCGGACGACCTTGCGCAGCTCGTCGAGGATCTGGCTCACGAACAGCACGAGGGCGCGGAACCACCGGGACACGGGGTTGCCGCCTCGCTCCGAGCCCCGGGTGGGGCGGGAGGGAGTCCTGGTCTGACCCACGTCAGTCACGGTGCCTCTTCACGTCGAGCTGGTCGGTTTCGGTTGCCTTCCGCGCGGCACGCCCGCGAAAGGCAGCCCGACGACGCGGGCCGCGACTCGTGGACGTACCACACGTGCGACGCAGGGCAGGAGGGACTCGAACCCCCAACCGCCGGTTTTGGAGACCGGTGCTCTACCAATTGAGCCACTGCCCTGTGGAGTCCCTGATTGGGGTGGGACCCCGGGCGGTGCGACCTCCCTCGGGCACGCCGAAGGATGGTGGTCACACCGAACCGACAGCATACGGGACGCCCCGGGCCGGGCGCGAACCCGCCCGGCCCCAGGGCCCCGGTGCCGCCGGCTCAGGCCACGCGCAGCGTGCCCCACAGGATCCGGTGGTTGGACGGCGTGCAGCCCTGCGGGTCCCGCTTGGTCGAGTTGCAGGTGTTCTCGCTGCCGCCACTGACGGCGAAGCCGGTCATCGACCCGAAGATGTAGTCGATCTTCCGCTTCTGCCACAGCGTCGGCTTGCCACCGCGGAACGCGTTTCCCGTCGCGGCCTGGTGGATCTCCCGGAAGCTGCCCGCCGCCCCGGTCCCGACGCCGTAGATCGCACTCATCTCAGCGGTCTGCGGCGTGGCGTTGAAGTCGCCGCCGAGGATCACGCGGGTGCCGTCGGCCATCCAGCCGGAGGCCAGGCCGCGCAGCTCGGCCGTCTGGCCGGCGCGGACGGCGGCCATCCTGTCACCGGCCGCGAGGTGCGTGGAGCACGCCTTGTTCTTCTTGCCCGCGTAGCGGAAGACCACGCAGGCGACCCCGTACTTCTGGTCGGAGGGCTGACCGGCCTGGGGGGTCAGGTCGCGCGAGGTGGTGTCGACGACGTCGCCGCCGGTCCACACGGCGATCTCCCCGATGTTGCTGCCGTCGGGGCAGTGCCCGGTGCGGCGGACGTGCCAGGCTGCCGGCTTTCCGAGCTGCTTCTCGATGCGCCCGCGCATCGACCCGCAGACCTCCTGGAGCGTGATGACCTCCGGCCCGGAGGTGGCCCTCTTCTTCGCGATCACGGCGGTCAGCGCGCCGGACTTCTTCGCGAGGTTGTGCTGGACGACGCGGATCTGGACGGGCGCGGCCTCGGCGGACGGGGCGGCGGAGACGCCGGCGGTCAGGCCGGCGGCAGCCACGCCGACGGCCGCCAGGGCCGCCAGGAGCGGACGGGTTCTTGCAGAAGTCATGTGGTTCCCCTCGGACGCGGGGGGCCGCGTGTCGACCCCCGCCGTCCTCACCCTCGCAGGCAACCCCGTCTCGCACGAGGGGGAGCACTCCCCGCGCCGCCGCCGGTCTGGGACGATGGGCCCGTGAGCACCGACGCCGCCCCCCGCACCCCGCTCGCCGACCGCACCCCCGAGGACCTGCACGCGTTCCTGGAGCAGCAGCGCAGCGCCTACACGGCCCTGCAGGAGCGTGGGCTCCGGCTGGACCTGACGCGGGGCAAGCCGAGCGCCGAGCAGCTCGACCTGTCCGAGCGCCTCCTCGACCTGCCCGACGGGCACCGCGACCGCGCGGGGGTCGACGTGCGCAACTACGGGGGGCTCGAGGGCCTCGCCGAGCTGCGCGAGATGTTCGCCGAGCTGCTCGGGGTGGACGTCGACCAGATCGTCGCCGGGGGCAACGCGAGCCTGACGATGATGCACGAGGTCCTCGTCCACCACCTGCTGCACGGCGGTGTGGACTCCCCGCGGCCGTGGCGGGACGAGGAGAAGGTCACCTTCATCTGCCCGGTGCCCGGCTACGACCGCCACTACACGATGCTCGAGAGCTACGGCATCGAGATGGTCACGGTGCCGATGCTCGAGGACGGGCCGGACGTCGACGCCGTGGAGGCCCTCGTGCGCGACGACCCGAGCGTCAAGGGCATGTGGATCGTGCCGACCTACGCGAACCCCGCGGGGTCGGTCGTCACCCAGGAGGTCGCGGCACGGCTGGCCGCGATGCCGACCGCCGCGCCGGACTTCCGGCTGTTCTGGGACAACGCCTACGCGCTGCACCACCTGACGGCCGACGAGGTGAAGTCCGCCGACATCCTCTCGCTCGCCTCCGTGGCGGGTCACCCGCACCGGCCGGTCGTCTTCGCGTCGACGAGCAAGATCACCTTCGCCGGGGCGGGCGTCGCCTTCCTCGCCGGGTCCCGCGAGACGGTGGCGTGGTACCTGGGTCACCTCAAGTTCGCCTCGATCGGACCCGACAAGGTCAACCACCTCCGACACGTCCAGTTCTTCGGGTCGGCCCAGGGAGTCCGTGACCACATGGCTCGGCACCGCGAGGTGCTGGCCCCGAAGTTCGCGGCGGTCGACGCGGCGCTGACCGCCGAGCTCGACGGGCTCGGCATCGCCGAGTGGACCCGTCCCCGCGGGGGCTACTTCGTCAGCCTCGACGTCCCGGACGGCTGCGCCTCCCGCGTCGTGCAGCTCGCGAAGGAGGCGGGGATCGCCCTGACCCCGGCCGGCGCGTCCTTCCCGCACGGCACCGACCCGCGCGACCGGAACATCCGTCTCGCACCGTCCTTCCCCGTCCTCGAGGAGGTGGAGACGGCGATGGCCGGGGTGGCCACCTGCGTCGCCCTGGCCGCCGCGGAGCAGCTCGTCGGCGACGTAGGCTGAGCAGATGACCGAGCACCCCGACACCCGCACGGACGACGACCAGACGTACGGCGACGAGGACCAGCTGCAGCCCGAGGACACCCTCGAGCAGGACGACGTCGACGACGTCCTCGACCGGGGCTACTCCCCTCCGGACCGCCCGCTCGGGTCGAGCGCGCACGGCGTCACGGCCGAGGAGCAGCACCGCGAGGAGACGATCGAGGAGCGCATCCGCCAGGAGGTCGCGGACCCCTCGTCCGCGTACGGGGCGCCGGAGAACGAGTCCGGCCTCGACGTGCCGCGAATCGGCGGCGACGACCCCGACTCGATCGACGCCGAGGACGACTGGCTCGGCGACGGCGAGGTCGGCAACAAGCGGTCCGGCCGGTTGGTGTCCCCGGACGAGGGGCTCGGCGAGGACGACGAGCAGGAGCTGGTCGGTGAGGACGTGGGCATCGACGGCGCGGCGGCCTCGGCCGAGGAGGCCGCGGTCCACATCATCGACGAGGACTCCTCGGAGGAGTGAGCCGGCACGTCGGGTCGGGCCCGGCGCCGCGCCCGGTCGGCACCCTGCCGAAGGCCCACCTGCACCTCCACTTCACCGGGTCGATGCGGGTCGAGACGGTCCGCGAGATGGCGGCGACCCACGGGCTGCGCCTGCCGCGCACGCTCACCGACGAGTACCCGCCGCAGTTCGAGGCGGCCGACGAACGCGGGTGGTTCCGCTTCCAGCGGCTGTACGACATCGCGCGCGCATGCGTCCGCGGCGAGGCGGACATGCGGCGCATCGTCCGCGAGGCCGCGCTCGACGACGGCGCCGAGGGCTCGCGGTGGCTGGAGATCCAGGTCGACCCGACGTCGTACGCGCCGTTCGTCGGCGGGATCACGCCGGCGCTCGAGATCGTCCTCGACGAGGCGGCGGCGGTGTCGCGCGTACCGGGGGCGGCCCAGGTGGGGGTGGTCGTCGCGGCGTCGCGGATGCGGCATCCGCTGGAGGCGCGGACGCTCGCACGGCTGGCGGCGCACCACGCCGGGGAGGGCGCGGGCACGGTCGTGGGGTTCGGGTTGTCCAACGACGAGCGCCGGGGGGACACGGAGGAGTTCGGGGCGGCCTTCCGCATCGCGCGGCGCGCCGGGTTGGCCTCGGTGCCGCACGCCGGGGAGCTGCTCGGGGCCGAGGCGGTCGCGGCGACGCTCGACACGATGGCACCGGACCGGCTCGGGCACGGCGTGCGCTCGGTGGAGGACCCATGGGTGCTGGACCGGGTCGTCGCGGCCGGGGTGGCGCTCGAGGTGTGCCCGGGGTCGAACGTGTCGCTCGGGGTGTACGACGCGGCGGCGGACGTGCCGCTGCGCCGGCTGCTGGACGCCGGGGCGGTGGTCGCGCTCGGTGCGGACGACCCCCTGATCTTCGGGTCGCGCCTGACGGCGCAGTACGAGACGGCGCGGTCGGTGCACGGACTGTCCGACGCCGAGCTGGCCGGGTTGGCGCGGGCCTCCTTCGCCGCGAGCCGGGCGCCCGCCGAGGTGCGGGCCGCGGCCGAGCGCGACATCGCGCGGTGGCTCGGCGGGCCGGGCTGAGCGACGCGTCCGGGTCCGCTCGTCCGAGCGGCGACCCGACCTCGACGCGCACCCGCCACGGCGCGGCACGCTGGGCACCGGTCGTCCACAGGGCCCGGTCGAACCCCCGCGCCGTCCACAGGTCTCCGACGGCCGTGGCGCCCCCGGCGCCGCGCGACGAGGCTGCCTGCCATGAACCTCCTTGCCTTCGTCCACCCCACCGTCGCCCGCGAGCTGAACGCGGCCCGGGCGGCCCTCACCGTGCCCCGTGAGGTCGGCCTCGCGGTCCGCGCCCACCGGCGTCGCCTTCGCCTGGGCCAGCGCGGCTACGCCCGCCGACGGGGCCCGCCGGATGACCTCAGCGCCTGAGGCCCCTCACACCGCACCGACCGGGCAGACCCACCGCCGGCCTACAGGCTCTCCCCCAGGATCACCGGCTCGTTGACCAGCGTCACGCCGAACGCGTCGTGGACACCGTCGCGCACCTCACGGGCGAGGGCCAGCACGTCGGCGGCGCTCGCGCCACCGCGGTTGGTCACCGCCAGGGTGTGCTTCGTCGACAGCGAGGCCGGGCCGGGCGCCCCGTACCCCTTCCCGAAGCCGGCCCGCTCGATGAGCCAGGCCGCCGAGGTCTTGACCGCGCCGCCGGGCCCCGGGAAGCGCGGCGGCACCGTGTCCGCCCCGAGCCGGGAGCCCACCCGCGCCTCGAGCGCCGCGAACTCCTCCGCCGACAGCACGGGGTTGGTGAAGAACGACCCGCACGACCAGGTGTCGTGGTCGGCTGCGTCGAGCACCATCCCGCGACGCCGGCGCTGGGCGAGCACCGCGTCACGCGCCTCACCGAGAGGGACCCGCTCCCCCACCTCCACCCCGAGCTGGGTCGCGAGGTCCGCGTAGCGCACCGGCTGCGAGAGGGTCTGGAGGACGAGCTGGAACATCACGTCGAGGACGACGTACCGGTCGGTCCCCTTGAAGAGCGAGTGCCGGTAGGTGAACCGGCAGTCGACCGACATCATCGTGCGCACCCGCTCCTCGAGCCGGTCCCAGACGCGCACCCGCGCCACGGTCTGGGAGACCTCCTGCCCGTAGGCGCCGACGTTCTGGATCGGCGTGGCCCCGGTCGATCCGGGGATGCCGGACAGCGCCTCGATCCCGGACCAGCCCTCGACCGTGGCACGGTCGACGAACGCGTCCCACGGCTCGCCCGCGGCGACCGTCACGTTCGCACCCCCGCAGGAGTCGGCCGAGTCGACGTCGACCCCGCGCGTGGCCACGGCCACGACCGTGCCCGCGAAGCCGTGGTCCGGGAGCACGAGGTTGGACCCGCCCCCGAGGACGAGCAGCGGCTCATCGGCGTCGTCGACCTCGCGCACCGCGTCGACGAGCTCGTCGGTCGTCTCGACGACGACCATCCGCGCGGCCGGTCCGCCGACCCGCAACGTCGTCCGCCCCGCGAGGGGTTCGTCGTGCAGCTCCTGCATCAGTCGAGGCGCACGACCGCGACGCAGCGGCCGAGCACCTTCTGGCCCTCGCTCGTCGCGACGACGTCGACGGTGATCCGACCCGTCTCGGCGTCGACCCCCTTGACGCTGCCCTCGACGACCACCTCGGCGCCGGTGGTCGGCACGACGACCGGCTTGGTGAAGCGGGTGCCGTACTCGACGACCCGGCCGGCGTCTCCCGCCCACGCGGAGACGACGCTGCCGACGGCGCCCATCGTCCACATGCCGTGGGCGATGACGTCGGGCAGCCCGACCGACCGGGCGAACTCCTCGTCCTGGTGGATGGGGTTCTGGTCGCCCGAGGCGTTCGCGTAGGCGACGAGCGTCGCGCGGGTGACCGGGACGGTGACCGGGCCGATCGTGTCGCCCACGGCGACGGAGTCCAGGGTGCGCACGGCCATCAGTCCTCCCCTCCCCGCACGACGATCGTCGAGGTGCAGGTGGCGAGCGCCTCACCGCCGGTCGTCGCGAGCTCGGTGCGGGTCGTGACCATCGAGTGACCACCGGCCTGGCGCACCTGGTCGACGGTCAGCGTCCCGACGATCTCGTCGCCGGCCGTGATCGGCCGGTGGTGGACGAAGCGCTGCTCGCCGTGGACGACGCGGCTGTAGTCGATCCCGGCGGCGGGGTCGCTGACGTAGGCACGGTCCGACTCCTGTGCGAAGCGGACCGCCAGCGTCGGGGGCGCGATGACGTCGGCGTACCCGGCCGCGCGAGCGGCCCCGGCATCGGTGTGGACGGGGTCCGTCGACCCGACCGAGGCCGCGAAGGCGGCGATGAGGTCGGCGTCGACGGGGAAGGGCCCGCTCGGCGGGTAGGTGCGTCCGACGAAGTCGGGGTTCACGGCCATGTCCCCACTCTAGGGGCGCGGCGTGGCGGTCCCCCACCCCCGGACACCGCGAGAGGCCGCCGGCACCGGGGGGTGCGGGCGGCCTCTTGCGATGACGCTGGGGTCAGCGGGTCTCGCGGTGCGTGGTGTGCTTCTTGCAGCGCGGGCAGAACTTCGCCAGGTCGAGCCGGTCCGGGTCGTTGCGGCGGTTCTTCTTCGTGATGTAGTTGCGCTCCTTGCACTCCGTGCACGCCATGGTGATCTTGGGGCGGACGTCGGCGCTCTTGCTGGCCACGGGGCAACCTGCTCTCGGAAAACGGTGGTGGATCTCGGTGGGCGGCGCGGGCGCGGGGTCGGCCCACGCGCAGCACCAGCACAACAGGGTACGCGACCCCCGCATTCCCGGGAAATCGCGATCCGTGCGTAGCGGGAGCGGGACTCGATCCCGCGACCTCACGATTATGAGTCGTGCGCTCTAACCAGCTGAGCTACCCCGCCTTGGCGGAACGACCTGACCTGACTCTCGGAGCCTGACCCGGCCGGACCAGAGCCCCCTGTCGGAATCGAACCGACGACCTTTTCCTTACCATGGAAACGCTCTGCCGACTGAGCTAAGGGGGCGGGCGCAGCGGGTGGAAACCACCCGGAAGGCCGACGGAGACACTACACGGTCACGCTCGGTCCAGTGAAATCCGGGAGTCGACGAGCGCCGGTCCGTACCAGGTGAGCAGACGGCCCGACACGAGCCTCGTCGGGAGGCGCTCGAAGGCCTCCGGGCCGTCCTGCGCCGTGAACTCGTACGGCTCGTCCGGGAGGAGGACGGCGTCGGCGAGTCGAGGGTCGTCGAGGTCCCTCACATCGGCCGTGGGGTAGCGCCCCTCCCCCGATCCTCCGACCACCGAGTACCCGAGCCGGGCGAGCAGGTCCGCGGTGAAGGTCGGCGTCGCGACGACCATCCACGGGTCCCGCCAGATGGGCACGACGACGCGGGTGTGCGGCGCCGGCACCGGACCGGCCCACGCGTCCGCCGCGGCTCGGAGCCACCCCGGCTCCCCCAGCCCGAGCGCCTCGTCGAGGAGCCGGCGCATCGACTCCAGCGCCTGCGGCACCGTCTCGATGTCGGTCACCCACACCGCCACGCCGCGGTCGCGCAGTCGGCGCACGTCGAGCTCGCGGTTCTCCTCCTTGTTCGCGACGACGAGGTCGGGCCGCAGGGACGCGACGGCGGCGAGATCCGGGTTCTTGGTGCCGCGGACCCGGGCCACGTCGAGGTCGGCGGGGTGCGTGCACCAGTCGGTGGCCCCGACGAGACGGTCCGGGCAGGTCGCCGCGAGCGCCTCCGTGAGCGACGGGACGAGCGAGACGACACGGCGCGCCGGCCCCGCGAGGGGCACCGGCGCGCCCAGGTCGTCGACCGGCACGGTCAGCGCGGCGCCATCCGGAGCGCGCCGTCCATCCGGATGACCTCGCCGTTGAGGTAGTCGTGGTCGACGATGGCGAGCGCGAGCTTCGCGTACTCCTCGGGGCGCGCGAGACGCGCGGGGAAGGGGACGCCCGCGGCGAGGCCGGCGCGGAACTCGTCGGACACGGTCGCGAGCATCGGGGTCTCGACGATGCCGGGCGCGATCGTCACCACGCGGATGCCGTACTGGGCGAGGTCGCGGGCGGCCGGGAGGGTGAGGCCGACGATGCCGCCCTTGCTCGAGCTGTACGCGGCCTGGCCGACCTGGCCGTCGTAGGCGGCGATGCTCGCCGTGTTGACGATGACGCCACGCTGGCCCTCGGCATCGGGCTCGGTGGCGGCGATCGCCTCGGCGGCGACGGCCATCACGACGAAGGTGCCGATGAGGTTGACCTCGACCACCTTCCGGTAGAGGTCGATGGAGTGCACCCCCTTGCGGCCGAGGATGCGGGCCGAGGGGCCGATCCCCGCGCAGTTCACGGCGATCCGCAGCGGGCGGTCGGGGTCGCCCGCGGCCTGCTCGACGGCGGCCCGGACGTCGGCCTCGGAGGTCACGTCGGTCGGGACGTACTCGATTCCCGGCAGCTCCGGAGCGCCCTGGCAGGCGTCCGGCAGGTCGAGGGCGAGCACCCGGGCGCCCGACGCGGCGAGGGCGGCGGCGGTGGCCGCGCCCAGGCCGGAGGCGCCCCCGGTGACGATGGCGGAGGTGTCGGCGATCTGCATGTCCGCCATCCTGCCACCGGCCCCGGGGGCGCCGTCCGGTCGCTACTCGGCGAGGGGCTGCGCGACCACGTACCGGGGGCGGGTGTAGCCGCTCCCGTCGTCGACGAGCGTCACGCCCTTGCCCACCGACGTGCAGACCAGGTCGACCGTGCAGCGCACGAGGTCGTTGCGCAGCGCCGGGTAGGGAGGGTCGCTGGCGTTCCGTGAGAACAGGAAGGTGTCGGCGGACGAGTCGAACTCGGCCGACCACCCGTTGACCGCGAGGCCGTGGGACCGGTGGTCGACGACCACGGACCCGTCACGGGCGTCGACCACGGCGAGCTGCTCGTAGAACCCGCCGTCGGTCGACGTCGTGCCCAGGATCCATCGCCCGTCCCGGCTGATCCGGCGGGGCTCGAAGTCCACCGGGTTCTGGGCACCGCAGCGCTCGAGGGTCTTCGTCGACCCCCGGCCGAGGTCGACGAGGAACCAGCACTGCTCGTCCTCAGGGTTGGCGCCGGTCGTCCCCATCCCGTGGCGACCGTCGAGGGTCAGCCCTCGGGTTCCGGCGGGCAGCGATGTCACCGTGCCCGTGGCGACGTCCCAGAGGGAGCTCGCCGTCTGCCCGCGGAGCACCACGCGGCCACGGGCGGCGGCGGTGGGGACGACGTCGGTCCCCGACCGGCTCGCGAGCAGCCGCCCCCCGTCGTCGTACGCGCGCACGTCGCCGACGGCGGTCACCTCCTGGAGAACGACCGTGCGTCCGTCCGCGCCGGCCGAGCCGACGTCGGCCACGCCGAGGTCCGCGACCACGCCACCGTCTCCGTCGAGGATCTGCCACCGGCCGCTCGCGTGGTCACCGGGCCGTTGGACCCGCACGAGCACCCGCCCTCGGTCGAGCAGGTCCAGATCGGTGACCACCCGCCCGGCGGCGACCTCGAGGGTGCGATCGCCGACGTGGATGGTCCCGTCGAGGGCATAGGGCGTCGACGGTGTCGCGGGGGGCGGCGGGGTCGGCGTGGATGACTCGCTGGGAGTGGGCGTCGTTGTCGGGGTGGACGTCGGCGACGCGCTCGGGGGTGCGGTCGTGCTCGTCCGGGTGGCCGGCACGGGGGCGGGGACCTCGGGGCCGGCCACGGCCCATGTCGCGACCCCGACCCCGGCGACGGCCACGACCCCGGCCGCGACGGACGCGACGACGACGCGCCGACGACGCCGGCCGGCCAGGGCGACTGCGGGGCCGGTGAAGTCACCCGTCGCCTCGACGGCCTCGGCGCGCTCCCGGAGCATCTCTCGCAGCTGCTTCTCCTCGGAGCTCATCGCTCCACCTCCTGCATCGACCCGCGCAGTGCCGCCAGGGCACGCGACGTGTGGCTCTTGACCGTCCCGACGGTGCAGCCGAGGATCTCGGCCGTCTGGGCCTCGGAGAGGTCCTCGTAGTACCGGAGGACGACGGTCGCCCGCTGCTGCCGCGGCAGGCCGGACACGATCGCCCAGAGCTCGTCGTCGCGACCCCCCACGGGGTCGGCCGCGAGGTCGACGACGCTCACGAGAGGACTGCTGACCACCTCGCGGTGGCGCCACGTCCGGCGCCACCGGCTGCGGTGCTCGTTGACGATGGCCCGCCGCACGTAGGCGTCGGCGGTCCCCTCGATCGCGCTCCATCTCCGGTACACCCGCGCCAACGCACTCTGCACGAGGTCCTCCGCCTCGTGCGCGTCCCCCGTGAGGAGATAGGCGAAGCGCACGAACCGGCGCTGCCTCTCCCCCACGTACGCGGAGAACTCGTCCTCCGGTCCTCCCCACCCCACGGCGACACACCTTCCCGTCGTTCCGGTTCCTCTGACACCCTCTAGACGCATCGAGCGTCGCCGAAGGTTGTCACGGCGGAGGGGACAATCGCCGTGGCCCGGCCGCGCGTCCTACGGTGGGGCCCATGGAGCTGCGCATCGGAGGACACGTCGACCAGGAGGACCCCGTCGCAGAGGCGGCTGCGCGCGCGGGCGGACTGAGCCAGATCTTCCTCGGCGACCCCCAGAGCTACAAGGGTCCCGTCATCCGGTACGAGGGTGGCGCCGGGGCCCTGCGAGCGGCGGCCGAGGCCGCCGACGTCCACCTCTACGTCCACGCCCCGTACCCGATCAACGTCGCGGCCACGAACAACCGGATCCGGATCCCGGGTCGCAAGCTGCTCCAGCAGCACCTCACGGCCGCCGCGGAGATCGGCGCCAAGGGCGTCGTCGTCCACGGTGGGCACCTCGGCAAGGACGAGGACGCCGACGTCGGTTTCGACAACTGGCGCAAGTGCATCGACGGGCTCGACATGCCGGTGCCGCTCCTCATCGAGAACACCGCCGGCGGCGACAACGCGATGGCGCGTCGGCTCGAGGCGGTCGAACGACTCTGGGAGGCGATCGGGCGGGCCGAGGGTGGCGACACGGTCGGCTTCTGCCTCGACACCTGCCACGCCCACGCGGGAGGCGCGGACCTCGGCAGCGTCGTCGACAAGGTACGGGCGGTCACCGGTCGCATCGACCTCGTCCACTGCAACGACAGCCGCGACGAGTTCGACAGCGGGGCCGACCGCCACACCAACCTCGGGTCCGGGCACATCGACGGCGCCGACCTCGCCGACGTGGTCCGCGCGGCCGGGGCCCCGGTCGTCGTCGAGACCCCGGGCGGCGTCGAGGGCCAGGCCGCCGACATCGCCTGGCTCCGCGACCGCCTCTGATGCCCGAGTTCGGCTGGCGGCCGGCCAACGAGGCGACGACCGAGGACGTCGAGGCCGTCTTCGAGGCCGGTGGCGCCCGGAAGTGCCGCTGCCAGGCGCTGAAGGCCCCCGGTTGGATCTGGCGCGACACCACCCAGGAGCAGCGGGACGCCGCGCTGCTGGAGCAGACCGGCTGCGGCACCGATGGTCCGACCTCCGGCCTCATCGGGTACGTCGACGGCGAGGCGGCCGGCTGGGTCGCGGTCGAGCCGCGGGAGAGCTACCCCAGGATCTGGAGCCGGCAGAAGTCGTGGATGCGGATGGACCCCGAGCTCGCGGGCGTCTGGTCGGTCACCTGCTTCGTCGTGCGCAAGGGCTTCCGCCGGCAGGGGCTGATGTACGAGCTGGCCGCCGCCACCGTCGAGTACGGCAGGCAGGTCGGCGCCCGCGTCCTGGAGGGCTATCCCACCGAGCCACCCCCCGGGAAGATCGTGATCTGGGACGAGGCGTCGGTCGGGCTGCTGCAGGTCTTCCAGGACGCCGGCTACGAGGTGGTGGCCTCGCCCACCCTGCGCCGGAGGGTGGTCCGTCACCGGCTCGGCGAGTAGCGCCTGACGGTCGTCCGGTCGCCGCTCGCGGGCACGTCAGGACGCCGAGGCCGCCCCATCCGGGCTGCGTGGGCTTCGTCGCGAACGCGCTCCTACGCCACCTGCTCCCGGATGCCGGACGCGCAGTCGACCTGGTGCTCGCGCCCACGACCGTCGGCCACCTGTGGATGGTCGACGAGCTCCGGAGAAACGCGATCGACCGATGAGCCGGCCGGCGTCGGGCAGTCTGTCCAACCATGAGCGACCACCTCGATCCGCGAGTCGACGACTACCTGCGCGACCTCCCGCGGTGGCAGATCGACCTGTGCCACCGCCTCCGGGACGTGATCCACGCCGCCGACCCCGAAGTCCGGGAGACCGTCAAGCGCCGGGGGCAGCCCTACTTCGTGCTCGAGGGCAACGTGTGCGCCATCCTCGCCGCGAAGGACCACGTGAACCTGTTCACGTACGACGGGGCGATCGTCCCTGATCCGGACCGCATCATCACCGGTGGTCACGGCAACAGCACCGCCCGGACGATCGCCTTCTCCGAAGGCGACCCCGTGCCGGTCGAACCGCTGACGGCCATGCTGCGCCAGATCATCGCCAACAACCGTGCGGGTGGCTGGCGCGCGGTGAAGGCCGCGATGCTGACCCGCCAGGTCGAGTGAGCAGGACACGCCGTCTGCGAGTCGCCCCAGACGGCGTGTTCTGTTCACTCGACGGGGTGCAGCGGGGTGTCCCCGTGTGGGCGACGTGACGCTGGTCAGACGTTGCGCCGGTACTGGCCGCCCACCTCGAAGAAGGCCTCGGTGACCTGCTGGAGCGAGCACACCCGCGCCGCCTCCATGAGCACGGCGAAGACGTTCTCCCCGCTCGTCGCGGCCGCCTTGAGCCGGGCGAGGGCCTGCTCGGCCTCCTCGCGGTGCGCGTCCTTGTACGCCTCGACCCGCGAGAGCTGGTTCTCCTTCTCGGTCTCGGTGGCCCGCGCGAGGGTGATCTCCTTGGGGGAGACGTCGGAGTCGGGACGCACGAACGTGTTGACGCCGACGATGGGCAGCGAGCCGTCGTGCTTGCGGTGCTCGTAGACCATCGACTCGTCCTGGATCCGGCCGCGCTGGTAGCCGGTCTCCATCGCCCCGAGGACTCCACCGCGCTCGGAGATCCGGTCGAACTCGGCGAGCACCGCCGCCTCGACGAGGTCGGTCAGCTCGTCGACGACGAACGAGCCCTGGAGCGGGTTCTCGTTCATCGCCAGGCCCCACTCGCGGTTGATGATGAGCTGGATCGCGAGCGCCCGGCGCACCGACTCCTCGGAGGGGGTCGTGACGGCCTCGTCGTAGGCGTTGGTGTGCAGGCTGTTGGCGTTGTCGTAGATCGCGGTGAGCGCCTGCAGCGTGGTGCGGATGTCGTTGAAGTCCATCTCCTGCGCGTGGAGGGACCGGCCGGACGTCTGCACGTGGTACTTGAGCTTCTGGCTGCGCTCGTTCGCGCCGTACTTCTCGCGCATCGCGACGGCCCAGATGCGCCGGGCGACCCGGCCGATCACGGTGTACTCGGGGTCCATCCCGTTGCTGAAGAAGAACGAGAGGTTGGGCGCGAAGTCGTCGATGTCCATCCCACGGGCGAGGTAGGACTCGACGTACGTGAACCCGTTCGCGAGGGTGAAGGCGAGCTGGCTGATGGGGTTCGCCCCGGCCTCGGCGATGTGGTACCCGCTGATCGAGACCGAGTAGAAGTTGCGGACCCCGTTCTCGATGAACCACTCCTGGATGTCGGCCATCATCCGCAGCGAGAACTCGGTCGAGAACAGGCACGTGTTCTGGCCCTGGTCCTCCTTGAGGATGTCCGCCTGCACCGTGCCGCGCACGGTCGCGAGCGCGCGGGCGCGCACCTCGTGCCGCTCCTCCTCGCTCGGCTCGCGGCCGTTCTCCGCGGTCCACGCCTCGACCTCGCGCTCCATCACCGTGTTGAGGAAGAACGCGAGGATGGTCGGCGCCGGGCCGTTGATCGTCATCGAGACGCTCGTCGTGGGCGAGGTGAGGTCGAACCCGTCGTAGAGCGCCTTCATGTCCTCGAGCGTGGCCACCGAGACTCCCGAGGTGCCGACCTTGCCGAAGATGTCGGGGCGGCGGTCGGGGTCGCGACCGTACAGGGTCACCGAGTCGAAGGCGGTCGACAGCCGGGTCGCGGGCTGCCCCTCCGAGAGGAGCTTGAAGCGGCGGTTGGTGCGGAACGGGTCACCCTCGCCGGCGAACATCCGGGCCGGGTCCTCGCCGTCGCGCTTGAACGGGAAGACCCCTGCGGTGAACGGGAAGGAGCCGGGGAGGTTCTCGCGACGGAGGAAGGACAGGAGGTCACCGTGGTCGTTGAACCGCGGCAGGGAGACCCGGCGAACCTGGTTGCCGGACAGCGACTCGCGCACCAGGGAGGTCCGGATCTCGCGGTCCCGCACCGTGACGACCTGCTCGTCGCCCGAGTACGCCTCGACGACCGAGGGCCACTGGTCGAGCCGGTCACGGACCTCGGTCGGCAGCTCGGCGCGCGCCTGTTCGAGGAGCGCGTCGAGGTCGGCGGTCTCCTTGCCGGCGGCGGCGAGGGCGTCGCGGGCGTCGCCGAGCCGCTGGACGCGGCGAGCGAGGTCGGACCAGCGCTCGGTGTCGGCGTGGTAGCCCCGCACCGTCTCGGCGATCTCGGAGAGGTAGCGCACCCGCTGGGGCGGCACGACCTGGCGCATCATCGTCGAGTGCCGCACGTCGACGGCCGGCAGGACGCCCTCGTCGAGGACGAGCCCCTTGCCGCCGAGCTGCGCGCGCAGCTCCTGGTACAGGGCGGACACGCCGTCGTCGTTGAAGGTCGCGGCCGAGGTGCCGAAGACCGGCATGTCCTCCGGCTTCTTCCCGAAGGCCCCGCGGTTGCGGACCATCTGCCGGCCCACGTCGCGCAGGGCGTCCATCGCCCCGCGCCGCTCGAACTTGTTGACGGCGACGACGTCGGCGAGGTCGAGCATGTCGATCTTCTCGAGCTGGCTCGCGGCCCCGAACTCCGGGGTCATGACGTAGAGGTTGACGTCGGCGTAGGACGTGATGGCGGCGTCGCCCTGGCCGATGCCGGGGGTCTCGACGACGACGAGGTCGTAGCCGGCGGCCTTGAGGATGGTCATCACGTCATCGAGGGCCTCGGGCACCTCGCGGCCGCCCCGGGTGGCCAGGCTGCGGAAGTAGACGCGGTCGCCGTCGAGGCTGTTCATCCGGATCCGGTCGCCGAGCAGCGCGCCGCCGCCCCGCCGGCGGGTGGGGTCGATCGCGACGCAGGCGATCCGCAGCTTGTCCTGCTGGTCGACGCGCAGCCGCCGGACCAGCTCGTCGGTGAGGCTGGACTTGCCCGAGCCGCCGGTGCCGGTGATGCCGAGGACCGGCACGGTGCGGGCGTCCGCGGCGCGAACCAGCTCGGTGCGCATCGCGTCGCCGAGGTGACCGGTCTCGGCGGCGGTGACGGCCCGCGCGACGGCCGTGCGGTCGCCCGAGAGGACGGCCTCGACCGTGGTGGGGGCGACCTCCCACAGGTCGGTGTCGCAGGCGGCGACGACCTGGTTGACCATGCCGGGCAGGCCGAGCCGCTGGCCGTCCTCCGGGCTGAAGATCGTCACGCCGGCCTCGCGCAGCCGGGCGATCTCCTTCGGCACGATGACGCCACCGCCGCCGCCGACGACGTTGACGTGACCGGCTCCGGCCTCCCGGAGCAGCTCGACGAGGTACTCGAAGTACTCGACGTGCCCACCCTGGTACGAGCTGACGGCCACCCCCTGGGCGTCCTCGTCGAGGACGGCGTCGACGACCTCGCGGACCGAGCGGTTGTGCCCGAGGTGCACCACCTCCGCACCCTGGCTCTGCATGATCCGCCGCATGATGTTGATCGAGGCGTCGTGGCCGTCGAACAGGCTGGAGGCGGTGACGATGCGGACGGGGTGGATGGGGACGTGGAGCCCCTGCTCGGTCGGCTGCACTGCCATGACTGGGTCCTTCGGTCGGGGTCTCCCGAAATAGTAGGACGTCCTAGTACCTACCCGGAAGTCACCGTGCGACGGCCGACGCGTAGGGGTCCGGCGCCGCGGCGTCGACGAGCCACTCGACCACCGACCGGAGGTAGTCGTCGTCGACGGACGAGAGGGGCACGTCGGCCTGGAGGCGGCGCCACGACTCGGCGCGGTGCAGGCAGGAGAGGCGCTCTGCCGCCGGGAGCAGGGCGACGAGTGCGTCACGGTCGGCCAGGTCGGCCCAGGGCGCGACCGCGGCCCCGACCGTGCGCACGACGTCCGGCGCGTCCGGGGCCAGCCCGTACCGGCTCCGCAGGATCCACAGGGGGATCCGGGCGGCGGCCAGGGGGTGGGTCCAGAGGGCGTCGCCGAGGTCGATGAAGGCCGCGCCTCCCGGCCGGCGGAACGCGTTGCCGAGGTGCAGGTCGTTGTGCTGGAGCCCGTCGCGCAGGGGACTCGCCGCCAGCGACGCTGCGGCCCGGTGCAGCCGCTCGAGACCGTCACGCACCGCGGCGCTCTCCTCGGGGGTCGGGCGCCGCGGGTCGTCGTGGGGCAGGGCCCCCAGCTCCTCGAGCAGGTCCTCGACCCAGCCCACGACGAGGTCCGGCTCGCGCGGGAACCTCACGAGGCCGGTGGCGAGCAGCTCCTCGGGGTGGTCCGCCAGGGTCCGCTGGCCGCGTGCGAAGTCGCCGACGGCCGCGACCCAGTCCTCGACCGGGGGGATCGCGTCGTGCCACATCGGGCTCCCCAGATCTGCCGTGGCGAGCCAGCCGCGGTGTGGCTCCACGGCGACGACGGGGGCGACCAGCCCCGGGACCAGCCGGTCGACGGTGGCGACGAGCCGCGCCTCGAAGGCCTGCGACGGGGCGTTCTCCTTGACCCACACCCGTCCCCCATCGGTCTCGACGTGGAGCACGGTGGACCAGAACCGGATCCGGTCCTGAACCACCGGCCCGGTGACCCGCAGACCGGCATCGGCCAGGGCCGGGCGCAGCCACGCCTCGAGCTCGGCCCGCCACGACGCGCTCGCCCAGCGAGCGAGGAGGTCAGCCACCGTGCTCGGCGAGCCAGGCGACGGCCTCGGCGTAGCCCGCCACACCCCGCCCGATGACGTGGTGGTCGCACACGTCGGTGAGGTAGGAGAAGCGCCGGAACTCCTCACGCGCGTGGATGTCGCTGATGTGCACCTCGACCCGCGGCACGCGGCAGGCGGCGAGCGCATCCCGGAGCGCGACCGAGGTGTGCGTGTACCCCGCGGCGTTGAGGACGATCCCGGCCGTGCCGGCGCGCCCCTCCTGCACCCAGTCCACGAGCGTGCCCTCGTGGTTGGTCTGCCGGAAGTCGACGCTCAGGCCGTGCCGCGCCGCCTCGTCGTGGCAGAGGCGCTCCACGTCGGCGAGGGTGTCGTGCCCGTAGACCTCCGGCTGGCGCTCGCCGAGCAGGTTGAGGTTGGGTCCGTTGAGCACGAGCACGGTGCGGGGGTCCATGTCGGCCGAGTATGCCGGGGAGCGTGCCGCCACGCGCGGGAGTTCAGCGCTCGTAGGCGTCGGTGAGGAGCGACCCGCAGGAGTCCGCCGGCCCGGGGAGCCCGCGTACGGCGTCCGCCGCGCGCGCCCGACCGAGGTTCCACGAGAGCGCGTCGTCGTCGAGGCCCAGGCTGCCGCTGCCGCTGGAGTACGGACCGCCCAGGACGCACGCGGCCATCGGGGCCGGTAGGCGCTCGGCGATGGTCGGAGCCGCGTCGGCCGAGAGCGTGGACAGGTAGAGGGTGTCGAGCTTCCCGCTCGCCGCGTACCGGTCGATGTTCTGGCCGGCCACCCAGGCGTCCGGGTTCATCGCGGCGAAGCCGAGGGTGAAGACCGCCCCGCTGACGAGCACCGCACGCGGCACCCAGCGCCACGAGAGCCGCAGGACGGCGACGACGAGCATGAGGACGACGAGCCCGAGCCACAGCTCGAAGCCGTCGACGAAGACGCGCAGGGTCGTGTACCCGAACGCGTCCTGGTAGAGCGACATCCGGTAGAGCGCGGAGGCGACGACGGCGAGGGTGAAGGCGCCGAGCGCGCCGAGCAGCCCGCGGACGACGAGGCGGTCCCGGGCGGCGGCGCGGGACGCGACCCGCAGGGTGAGCGTCATGACGAGGACGGTGAGCGCCGTCGCGACGGTCAGCTGGCCGAACCCCTGGTGGACGTACTCCGCGTGGGTCAGGCCGGTCTGCCGGCGCAGGTAGGCGTCGCCGCCCCACATCGCCGTCGCCTGGGCGGCGAGGAAGCCGCCGAAGAGCAGCACGACCAGACCCACGGGGACCGCCCACTCCCACACCGGACGCGTACGACGGGTCGGCGGCAGGACGAGCTCGTCGACCTGCGGCGGGTTGAGCGCGAGGTAGGCACCGGTGAGCGCGACGCCGGTGAGCAGCACGAAGACGAACGTGCGCAGGACGATGGTGTCCCAGCCGAGGTCGGGCACCAGCGCGGAGGCCCACGACCCGAACACGGCGTCACCGGTGGCGAACAGGCCGCCGAAGACGGCGAGGGCGAGGACCGAGAAGGCGACCGTCCGCAGGACGGGCCACAGGACCGTGACCCTGCTCGTCGCGGTGATCGTCCGGCCGAGGAGCGGCAGGCCGCGCAGTGCCGCGAGCGGCCACGCCGCCCAGCTCGACAGGATGGCGAGGAGGCCGTGCGCCCGGGTCAGGGCCGCGGCGGCGACGGCCACGCCCGCGAGCACCGAGAGCGTCACGACACCACCGGCGTCGCGGAGGGTCGCGACGAGGGCGAGCAGCAGCGCCAGGCCTCCGCCGGCCACGGTCCACGGGTCGCGCCGGTGCCGCGCCACGGCCCACATGAGGGCCCCGGTCGCGACCATGACGAGGGACGTGGCGAGGCCGATGTTGCGGTAGGGCCAGGTGAGGGCCGCGAGCACGCCGATGGCGGCCGCTGCACCGACCACCCCGACCCGCGGTCGGCGGTCGGGCTCCGGCCAGATCCGGGCCATGGCGGTCTCGGCGGGCCCGCGGCCGTCGCCGTACGGGCCGGCGGACGGGACCGGGGGCGTCGGGGGGACCGGCGGTGCGGACACGCTCATGCTGCTCTCCTCGCGGGATACCGCCGGGATCGGCGGGGGCGATGTGGTCGGGGTGGTCGGGAGCTGCTCGCGCAGGTGGGTCGGGCGGTCGGGGCGGGGCGCGGTCGGGAGGGTGACCCGCACGCGCGCGCCCGTGCCTCCGGTCGGGGTCGGGACGACCTCGACGCGCCCGCCGTGGAGCTCGCAGACCCAGCGGACGATGGCGAGGCCGAGGCCGGTGCCACCCCCCGAGTCGGCTCCCGTGCCGAAGCGCTCGAAGACGCGTTCGGCCTGCTCGGCGGAGATGCCCGGCCCGTCGTCGGCGACCTCGAGGACCCAGCGGTCCGCTCCCTCGAGGCCGGCCGTGAGACGGACGTCCCCGTGGGCCGGGCTGTGCCGCACCGCGTTGTCGACGAGGTTGGCGACGAGCTGGGCGAGCCGGGCGGCGTCGGCGCTGACGGTGAGGTCGGGCGGGTCGACCCGGCGCGTCATCCGCACCGGTCGGCCGGCCACGGCGGACTCGGCCGCGGCCCCGGCGAGCAGCTCGGCGACGGGGACCGGTCCGAGGGCGAGGGGTGCGACGCCCGCGTCGATGCGGGAGAGGTCGAGCAGGTCCCCGACGAGGGTGCTGAGCCGCTCGGCCTGCGCGAGCGCGGCACGCAGCGTGGCCTCGTCGGGTGTCGTGACGCCGTCGGCGAGGTTCTCCAGGAGCGCCCGCTGCGCGGTGAGCGGCGTCCGGAGCTCGTGCGAGACGGTGGCGACGAGCCGGCGTCGCTCGAGGTCCGCGCCCGCGAGGTCGGCCGCCATCGCGTTGAAGGTCCGGGCGAGCTCGCCCACCTCGTCCGACGAGGTCGCGCTGACGCGCTGGCCGTAGTCGCCCGCGGCCATCCGCCGGGCGGCCGAGGTCATCTCCCGCAGGGGGGAGGTCATCCCGCGAGCGAGCCACTGGGTCACGGCGACGGCGGCCCCGGCGGTGACCGGGAGGCTCACCCACCACGCGACGCCGGCGCTGTCGCCGATGGCGGCGACGAGGACCGCGGCGAGGACGCTCGCTCCGACGAGCAGGCCGAGCTTGGCCTTGATCGAGGTGACGCCGTCGAGGGGGCGCTCGGGGTTCACGGCCCCACCTCGAGGGCGTACCCGACGCCGTGGACCGTGCGCACCCGGTCGGCGCCGATCTTCGCGCGGAGGGCCTTGACGTGGCTGTCGAGGGTGCGCGTGCCCGCGGCGTCGCCCCAGCCCCACACCTCGCGCATGAGGTCCTCCCGCGAACGGACCGCTCCCGGGGCCGTCGCGAGCGCGCAGAGGAGGTCGAACTCCAGCGGGGTCAGGTGCACCGCTCCCCCGTCGACCGTGACCCGCCGGCTCGCGGGGTCGACGACGAGGCCGGCGAGGTCCATCCGGCCCGTGCTGCGGGCCAGCTCCTCGGCGCGCTCGACGCGGCGCAGCAGGGCGCGCAGCCGGGCGACGACCTCGCGCATCGAGAAGGGCTTGGTGACGTAGTCGTCGGCGCCGACACCGAGGCCGACGAGCAGGTCGGTCTCGTCGTCGCGGGCGGTGAGCATGAGGACCGGCACCGGGCGCACGGCCTGGATGCGCCGGCACACCTCGAGGCCGTCGAAGCCGGGGAGCATGATGTCGAGGAGCACCGCGTCGGGGTCGTGCTCCTCGAACGCCGCGACCGCCGACGGACCGTCGAGGGCCGAGACGACCGTGAAGCCCTCGGCGCGGAGCCGGTCGCTGACGGCCTGGTTGATCGTCGGCTCGTCCTCGACGACGAGCACGGTGCGCGTGGCGGCGGTCCCCTCGGTCATGCCGACGAGACTAGGGACGTGCGGGTGGGGGCCGCGCGCGTCCGGTGTGGAGATCGTGTGAAGGTTGCCCGACCCGTCAGGCCGGGGTGCGGTGCTGGCGTCGGAACGAGGTGGGCGAGACGCCCGTGCACCGGCTGAAGTGGTGTCGCAGCAGGGCAGCGGTCCCGAAGCCGGCGTCTCGGGCCACGACCTCGACGGGCAGGTCGGTCTCCTCGAGCAGCTCACGAGCCCGCAGGACCCGCTGGTCGGTGAGCCACTGGTGCGGCGTCGTCCCGGTCTCGGCGACGAACCGTCGCGCGAAGGTGCGCGGGGACATCGCCGCCCGCCGGGCGAGGGCCTCGACGGTGTGCTGCTCGTCCAGGTGCGCGTCCATGTACTCGAGAACGCCCCCGAGCGACTCAGCCGCGGTGCTGCGCACCGGGCGGTCGATGAACTGGCGCTGTCCCCCGTCGCGGTGGGGTGGCACGACCATCCGGCGCGCGATGCGAGCGGCGGCGGCGGCGCCGAGCTCGGTGCGCACGATGTGCAGGGAGGCGTCGATGCCCGCGGCCGTCCCCGCACTCGTGATGACGGGCCCGTCCTGCACGTAGAGGACGTCGGGGTCCACCCTCGCCTCGGGGTGGCGCGCCGCGAGGTCCGCCGCATGGATCCAGTGCGTCGTGCACCGCCGCCCGTCGAGGAGCCCGGCCGCCCCGAGCGCGAAGGCCCCCGAGCACACCGAGAGCACCGTGGCGCCCCGGTCGACCGCTGCCCGCAGGACCTCGATCACCGCGGGGGTGGGGCTCGTGGAGGCGGGCGACGCCGGCACCGCGACGAGGTCGGCGTCGGCCGCCGCCTCGAGGCCGTGCGCGGCCGTGACCGTCGTGCCGTTGCCCGAGTCGAGCGGGCCGGGCCGCTCGGCGCAGACCCGGTAGTCGATGGCCGGCAGCCCGTCGTGGGTGCGGTCCGTGCCGAAGACCTCGGCGAGGACGGCGTACTCGAAGAGCTGGACCGGTTCCTGGAGGAGAACGGCGACGGAACGGAGAGGCATGACATCCACTATGGCAGAAAGTTGATGAGACTCGTCATTTCTGCCACTCGTGGCAGATCTTTGTGACACGTCAACATCGTGCCATGACCATGTACGAGATCCTCCAGTTCCTGCTCACCCTCGCCGGCGTCGCCGTGGTCCTCGGACCGGTCGTCGTCCTCGTCGAGATCGCCCACCGTCGCGCGGAGGCCGAGGGCCGCTCCGTCCGCGCGTTCCCCGTCGACCCCGACGACGCGGACGCCCGGCGGGTCGCCGCCGAGCTCCGGGCCCGGGCCGCCGAGACGGCCCCGGTGCCGAAGCTCCGGGGCCGTCGTCACGTGTGGGTCAGCCCCTCCCGATGAGCCACCCGATGATGACGCCGATGACCCCGACGACGACGTACGGCGCATAGGTCTTCACGAGGACCGGGAGCACGGTGGCCCCGAGGTCGAGCGCGTCGTCGTCCCGGGCGGCCGCCGGCCGGGGCGCCTGGCTCGGGGCCGGGGCCGGAGCCGCCTGGACGGCGGCCGGCTCGGCTGCTGCCGGCTCGCTGACGCCCGGCTCGACCGCAGCCGGCTCGACGGCAGCCGGCTCCGCGGGCGCGGGTTCCGCGGCCGCGGCTCCCGCTCCGGCCTCGCCGAGCTCACCCTCGATGCACGCGATGAACTGGCCGAGCAGCTTGTCGGACACGTCCTGCATGACGCCGCGGCCGAACTGCGCCGGTTTGCCGGTGACCGCGAGGTCGGTGACGACGTCGACCCGCGTGCCCGTGCCGTCGGGCGCGAGCTGGACGCGTACGGTGGCTCCGGCGGTGCCGTTGCCCCGCTTGTCCTTGCCCTTGGCCTCGATGACGGCATGGTGGGCGGCGTCGTCCCGCTCGACGAACTGCCCCGTCCCGGCGTACTGGAGCGCGATCGGGCCCAGCTTGACCTTGACGGTGCCGGCGAAGCCGTCGGCGCTCGCCTCGGTGACCGTGGCGCCCGGGAAGCAGCTCCCGACGCGCTCGAGGTCCATGAAGGTCTGCCAGGTCGTCTCGACGTCCGCGGGGACGGTGAAGTCGTGCGTCAGCTCCATGCGGTGATCAGCCCTCCATGGCCTTCTGGACCGCGCGACGGGTGAGGACCGTCGCGAGGTGCCGGCGGTAGTCGGCGTCGCCGTTGAGGTCGCTCGGCGGGTTCGTGCCCTCGGCGGCGGCCGCGCACGCGTCCGCGAGGCCTGAGGCGGACGCCCCCACGAGCGCCTGCTCGACCGCGGTGGCGCGCAGCGGGGTCGAGCCCATGTTGGTCAGGCCGATCCGGGCCTCGGCGATCGAGCCGCCCTCGACCCGGACGGTCGCGGCGACGCCGACGATCGACCACTGGTGCGAGACGCGGACGAACTTCTCGTACGTCGACCCCCAGCCGGTGTGCTTCGGGATGCGGATCTCGGTGAGCAGCTCGCCCTCGTCGACCGCGGTCTCGAACAGGTCGCGGAAGAACTCCCCGGCACCGACGGTGCGCTCGCCCCCGGGCCCGACGACGACCATCGTCGCGTCCAGGGCCAGGATCGGCGCCCCGACGTCGCCGGCGGGGTCGGCGTGCACGAGGGCCCCGCCGACCGTGCCGCGGTGCCGGATCTGCGGGTCGGCCACCGTCTCGACGGCCTTGGCGAGCAGCCCGGCGTGCTCCCGGACGAGGTCGCTGGCGAGCACCTCGCTGTACGGGGTCATCGCCCCGATGACGACGTGGTCCCCGCCGTCGCGGATCCCCCGGAGGGACTCGATCCGACCGAGGTCGACGACCTTCTCCGGTGCGTTGAGCCGCATCCGCAGGATCGGCAGGAGGGACTGGCCGCCGGCGAGGACCTTGGCGTCGTCACCGGCCTCGGCGAGGGCGGAGAGGGCGTCCTCGACGCTCGTCGGGGCGAGGTAGTCGAATGCTGCGGGAATCACTGTGCTGCTCCGTCCGTCGAACCGGCCGAGGGATCCTGGTTGGGTGCGTCGTCCCCGAAGTGCGCCTGCGCGTCGGCGGTCGACGCGGCCGCCTGCTCGGAGCCGGCCGACTGGATCGCCGTCCACACCCGCTCGGGCGTGCACGGCATCTGGATGTCGTTGATGCCGAGGTGGCGGACCGCGTCGACGATGGCGTTGACGACCGCCGGGGTCGAGGCGATGCAGCCGGCCTCGCCGACGCCCTTGGTGCCGAGCGTGTTCGTCGTCGAGGGCGAGGTCGTGTGGTCGGTGATGAAGCTGATCGTGTCGGCGCTCGTCGGGAGGGTGTAGTCGACGAAGGAGCCCGACACGAGGGTGCCCTGCTCGTCGTACTCCGCGCCCTCCCACAGCGCCTGGGCGATGCCCTGGACGAGGCCGCCGTGGACCTGGCCCTCGACGATCAGCGGGTTGATGATCGTGCCGACGTCGTCGACGCACACGTACTTGCGCATCTTCGTCGCGCCGGTCTCGGTGTCGACCTCCATGGCGCACAGGTGCGTGCCGTGGGGGAACGAGAAGCTCACCGGGTCGAAGGTGGCGTCGGCGTCGATGCTCGGCTCCACCCCCTCGGGGTAGTCGTGCCCGGTCCAGGCCGCCAGCGCGATGTCGGTGATGCCCACGCCCTTGTCGGTGCCCTTGACCGTGAACCGGCCACCGCTGAACTCGAGGTCGTCGACACTGGCCTCGAGCATGTGGGCCGCGATCGGCTTGGCCTTCTCGATGACGCGGTCCGCCGCGAGCACGAGCGCCTCACCGCCGACCACGAGCGACCGGGACCCGTAGGTGTCCATGCCCTTCGGGGCGATCTGGGTGTCGCCGTGGAGGACCTCGATGTTCTCGAAGGGCACCCCGAGCCGGTCGGCGACGATCTGGCTCCACGCCGTCTCGTGGCCCTGGCCGTGTGGGGTGGCGCCCGAGATGACCTCGACCGTTCCGGTGGCGAGCATCCGGATGCTCGCAGTCTCCCAGCCGCCGGCGCCGTAGTTGAGCGCGCCGAGGACCCGCGAGGGCGCCAGGCCGCACATCTCGGTGAAGGTGGACACCCCGAGCCCGAGCTGGACCGGGTCGCCGGACTCGCGACGCCGCTTCTGCTCGGCGCGGAGCTCGTCGTACCCGAAGAGCCCGAGTGCCTTCTCGGTGGCCGCCTCGTAGTTGCCGGAGTCGTAGGTCATCCCGGCGACGGTGGTGAAGGGGAACTCGTCGTGCGTGATCCAGTTCTTCTCGCGGATCGCGATGGGATCGACCCCCACCTCGGCGGCGAGCTCGTCCATGAGCCGCTCGATCGCGTACGTGGCCTCGGGCCGGCCGGCGCCGCGGTAGGCGTCGACCCACGTCTTGTTCGTGTAGTAGTTCGTGCAGTTGAACTGGTACGCAGGGAACTTGTAGATCGCGTTGAACATCCACGCGCCGAGCACGGGGACCCCGCCGCCGACGAGCGCGGCGTACGCGCCGAGGTCGCACATGAGCTCGACCTTGAGGCCGGTGACCGTGCCGTCCTTCTCGGCCGTCAGGGTCAGCTTCTGCCACTGGTCACGGCCGTGGTGCGCCGAGACCATCGTCTCCGAGCGCGTCTCGGTGTACTTGCAGGGCTTGCCGAGCTTGCGGGCCACGGCGAGCGTCGCGAACTCCTCGGGGGTGGTCTGCAGCTTGCCGCCGAAGCCGCCGCCGACGTCCGGGGCGATGACCCGGATCTTCGACTCGGGCAGCCCCGTGGTCGCGGCGATCGCGAACCGGAGGACGTGCGGCACCTGGGTGGCCGACCACATGACGACCTGCTCGCCCGTGGGGTCGACGACCGTGGAGCGCGGCTCCATGAACGCCGGGATGAGGCGCTGCTGGCGGTACTCGCGCTCGATGACGATGCCGTCCCGGCGGGCCTTGGCGATCGCCTCCTCGACGTCGCCACCGCTGCCCTGGGCCGCGGAGTCGAGCTGCCAGAAGGCCGACTTGTTCGTGCCGAGGTCGGGGTGGGCCAGCACGGCGTCGGTCGCGGCCTCCTTGAGGTCGAGGACCGCAGGGAGCTCCTCGTAGTCGACGTCGACGAGCTCGGCGGCGTCGCGCGCCGCGGCGGCGCTGCGGGCCACGACGACCGCGACGATCTCACCGGCGTGCGAGACCCGCTCGAGCGGGACCGGCAGGTGGGCGGGCGACTTCTGGTCGGCGGTGATCGGCCAGGCGGTGATGTTCACGCCCTGGATGTCCGCGATGTCGGCCCCGGTGAACACCGCGGCGACTCCGGTGGCGGCGCGAGCGGCCTCGGCGTCGATGGCGGTGATCTTCGCGTGGGCGAACGGGCTGCGCACCATCGCGAGGTGCAGCATCCCGGGGAGCTGGATGTTGTCGGTCCACTTGGTGCGGCCGGTGATGAGGCGCTGGTCCTCCTTGCGCCGGCGGTCCTTGCCGACCTCGGCGGTGGGGCGGTCGTCGACGGCGGTCATCAGGCGTCACTCCTCTCGCTCGACATGGATCCGGCGGCGGCCGCGACGGCCTTGACGATGTTGTGGTAGCCCGTACAGCGGCAGAGGTTGCCCTCGAGGCCGACCCGGATCTCCTCCTCGGAGGGGTTCGGGTTCTCGGCGAGCAGGTCGACGGCCTGCATGATCATCCCGGGCGTGCAGTACCCGCACTGGAGGGCGTGGTTCTCGTGGAACGCCGCCTGCATCGGGTGCAGCTCGCCGTTGCTCGCGAGGCCCTCGATCGTCGTCACGTCGTGGCCGTCGGCCTGGACGGCGAGGACGTTGCAGGACTTGACGCTCCGCCCGTCGAGATGGACGGTGCAGGCTCCGCAGTTGCTCGTGTCGCACCCGACGACGGTCCCGACCTTTCCCAGCACCTCCCGCAGGTAGTGGACGAGCAGGAGGCGAGGTTCGACCTCGTCCGTGTAGGAGGCGCCGTCGACGGTGACGGTGATCCGAGTCATCCTTGACTCCTTCGCGAGGGGGATCGGGGTCGTGGGCCTGATCTTGCTTCACGGTCGGGCGCCGGGCAAGGGCTGTCGAAGAACGCACAGGTGGGACCGCCTCGAACGGTCGGATCGGGACGACCGACGGCGTCCCGCGACATTCCTCGGAGGAAAGTGCGTCCCCCGATGGGCTCAGACGGGCTCGGCGTGCTCGGCGTGGTGGTGGATGGGACCGCCCACGTCCTGGAGCCGGGCACCGCGCCCGCCCCACTGGAGCGCGACGATCTCGGCGGCGATGGAGACGGCCGTCTCCTCCGGGGTGCGGGCGCCGAGGTCGAGGCCGATCGGGCTGGAGAGACGGGCGAGGTCGCCCTCGGTCATCCCCGCCTCGCGCAGCCGCTCGAGCCGGCCCTCGTGGGTGCGGCGGCTCCCCATCGCGCCGACGTAGGCGACCTCGGGAAGGCGCAGGGCGACCTCGAGGACCGGGACGTCGAACTTCGGGTCGTGGGTGAGGACGCAGACGACGGTGCGCCCGTCGACGCGGCCTTCCTCCACCTCGCGGGTGAGGTACTTGTGCGGCCACTCGACGACCACCTCGTCCGCGGCGGGGAACCGGCTCTTCGTGGCGAACACGGGCCGGGCGTCGCAGACCGTGACCCGGTAGCCGAGGAAGCTGCCGACGTGCGCCACCGCGGCCGCGAAGTCGATGGCACCGAAGACGAGCATCCGGGGGCGGGGCGCGAACGCGGAGACGAAGACCCGCATGCCCTCGCCTCGTCGTTCGCCGTCCGGACCGTAGGTCAGGGTCTCGGTTCGGCCCGCTGCGAGCAGCCCGCGGGCGTCGTCGGTGACCGCGCCGTCGGCACGCGGTGAGCCGAGGGTCCCGGTGGGCGTCTCCTCGGAGTCCTCGGGCCGCACGACGAGCCGGCGGCCGAGCCAGGACGGGTCGGGGTGCTCGATGACCGTGGCGACCGCCACCGGGCGACCGGCAGCGACGTCGTCGGCGACCTCGCCGAGCTCGGGGAAGGTCTGGCGCGAGATGGGCTCGACGAAGACGTCGAGGATGCCGCCGCAGGTGAGGCCGACCGCGAAGGCGTCGTCGTCGGAGACGCCGTACCGCTGGAGGACCGGCGTGCCGCCCTCGACCACCTCCTGCGACAGCTCGTAGACGGCCCCCTCGACGCAGCCGCCGGAGACGGAGCCGACGGCCTCGCCCCCCGGACCGAGGAGCATCGAGGCGCCGGCCGGCCGCGGTGCGGAGCGGAAGGTGGCGACGACGGTGCCGACGCCGACGGTCTCCCCGGCCCGCCACCAGTCCATCAGCTCGTCCAGGACGTCACGCACGCGCGACCACCTCCGTGAGTTGCTCGAACGCCGCCATCGAGTGACCGGCGACGAAGTGGTCGACGTGCGGCAGCACCGCCATGATGCCCCCCTGGACCGGCTCGTACCCGGCCCGACCGCGGTGCGGGTTGACCCACACGACCGCGTGCGCGACCGCGGCGAGCCGGCGGACCTGCTCACCGAGAGCCTCCGGGCGCTCGCGCTCCCAGCCGTCGCTGAAGATCACGACGACGGCGCCGCGGGCCATCCCCCGCCGGCCCCAGCGGTCGAGGAAGACCTTGAGGCCCTCGGCGAGGCGGGTGCCCCCGGACCAGTCCGGCACCGCCTCCGACGCGGCGACGATGGCCCGGTCGGGGTCGCGCTGCTGCAGCGGCCGGGTGATGTGGGTCAGGCGGGTGCCGAGGGTGAAGACCTCGGTGGGTACGCCTGCGGCGCAGTAGGTGTGCGACAAGCGGATCAGGGCGTCGGCGTATGCACTCATCGACCCGGAGACGTCGACGAGCAGGACGACGCGACGTGGCCGGGAGCCCCGCCGCCGCCACGCGACCTCGCCCGGCTCCCCCATCCGGCGCAGCATCGCCCGCAGGGTGCGGTGGGCGTCGACGGTCCCCCGCCGGGACGCCTCGTGGCGGTGGGCGCGGCGACGCGGCGCGCGGGGCCGCAGGGCGCCGAAGAGCCGGGCCAGCTCCTCGCGCTCCCGGCGGGAGAGGGTGGCGACGTCGCGCTGGCGCAGCACCTCCGTCGTGCTGGCGCGGGCGTGGACGGCCTCTGGTTGCTCGGTGCCCGCGCCATCGGCCTGCTCCTCGGCGGAGAGCGAGGCCTGCGGGGTGACCCGCGGCAGGGCGTCGCGCTGCTTGCTCCCGGCGCGCGTGCCCCCGAACCACTCCGCGAAGACCAGGTCGTGGCGCTCGAGGTCCGCCGGCGACGAGCACAGCGTCGCGCGGCCGGCGTGGTAGACGGCGACCGGGTCCTCGAGGCCGATGGCGGCGACCGCTTCGAGGTAGGTCCGTTCGCGGTCGGCGGTGACGTGGACCCCGGCCGCGCGCAGCGTCCGCGCGAACCCGAGGAGCACCTCCTCCGGTGGGCGGACCATCTCGGCGGCGTCGAGCCGGTGCTGGGTGGGACTCATGGTCGTGGGGGTGGCGTCACGTCGTGAGGATCTCGTCGAGGGCCTTGCGCACCCGCTCGGCGTCCTCGCGGTACTTCACGGCGACACCGAGGGTGGCGGCGGCGGTCGCGGTGTCGAGCGTCCGCGTCCCGAGCTCGTAGAGCGCCCGGGCCCAGTCGAGGGTCTCGGCGACACCCGGCGGCTTGAGCATCTCGTGGTCGTCGCGGATGGCGTGGACGGCCCGGACCACCTGCGCGGCCAGGGCTTCCGGGACCTCGGGTGCACGGGTGCGGACGATGGCCAGCTCGCGCTCGATGCCGGGGTGCTCGAGCCAGTGGTAGAGGCAGCGGCGCTTGAGGGCGTCGTGCAGCTCGCGGGTGCGGTTGGAGGTGAGGACGACGACCGGGGGTGTCGAGGCCGAGACGGTCCCGAGCTCGGGGATGGTGACCTGCCAGGTCGAGAGGACCTCGAGGAGGAAGGCCTCGAACTCGTCGTCGGCGCGGTCGACCTCGTCGATGAGCAGCACCGCCGGCGACTCGCGCAGGGCCCGGAGGACCGGCCGGGCGAGGAGGAACCGCTCGTCGAAGAGGTCCTCCTCGAGCTCGTGGACGTCGCGGGCGCCGTCGACGGCCTCGAGCGCCCGGACGTGGAGGATCTGCCGGGGGAAGTCCCAGTCGTAGAGGGCCTGGCTCGCGTCGATGCCCTCGTAGCACTGGAGCCGGATGAGCGGCAGCTCCATCGTCTCGGCGAGGGCCTCCGCCAGCGCCGTCTTCCCGGTGCCGGGCTCGCCCTCCATGAGGAGGGGTCGGCCGAGGCGCAGCGAGAGCCAGGCGACCGTCGAGAGCGAGTCGTCGGCGAGGTAGCCGACACCGCCGAGCGCGCTCGCGAGGTCGGCGGCCGAGGCGAACGTCGTCCGGGGGTCCATGCCGACAGCATCACCCACGCGGAGGCGTCAGGGAAGGACGACCGTCACACGAGGTCGACGGCGGCGGCGACGACCTCGCCGAGCGCGAGCACCCCGATGACGGTCGAGACCACGACGACGAGGCGGCCGTCGCGCAGCACCGAGAAGCCGGGCTCCTCGGGGTGGACGTGGGCGAGCCGGTGCTGCCGCAGCGTGTCGGCGAGGACGTAGAGCGCCAGCGACGCGGTGATGACGGTGGGGATGACGACGGCCGACCCGAGGGAGTCGAGGGTCAGCCGGCCGATGGTCAGCGAGCCGACGAGGAGGGCCAGGCCGGTGCGCCGCCATGCCAGGGTCGTGCGCTCCTGCTGCATGCCGGGGTCCCGGACGACCTGCTCGGTCACGTGAAGCCCCCGACGAGGCTCGCGACCCCGAGCACCAGGCCGGCGACCCCGACGGCGACGAGGACGACGACCATCGCCGGGTTGCCGGGCAGCGGGGTGTGCTCGCGCATCGCCCGCTCGGTGCGTGCCCAGTTCCACCAGGCGGAGGCCGCGACGAGCATCCCGGCGAGGCCGAGGAGCGCGGCGAGCAGGGCCTGGACGGTGTCCTGGAGCGGCAGGTCGAGGGCATCGAGGGCCGCCGCGCCGGCGAGGAGGGCCAGCCCGGTGCGGGCCCAGGCGAGGAAGGTCCGCTCGTTGGCGAGGGAGAACCGGGGGTCGGGATCGGTCCCGTGGTCGTAGACGCTGCCCGGCCATCGGCGTCGCTGCTCGCTCACGGCACCATCATCGCCGATGGCGATCCAGCTCGTGCGGGGTGTCTGCGTCGCGGCCGGTGGCGAGGTCGCCGCACTCGAGCAACGTCGGCGGGTGCGCGGCGAGGTGGTCGCGGGCTCCGCGGTCGCCGCGGGCGGTCCGGGCCACCTCGGGCCAGTGGTCGCGGCCGAGCAGCACCGGGTGCCCGGCGACCCCGTCGTACGCGGCGCGGGCCCGGACGGCGGGCCCGGCACCCCGTGCGACGGACAGGATGCGGCGGTACACGCGGGTGCCGACGTCGGGGAGGTCGACGAGGGTGACGAGGGCCGCCTCGACGTCGGTGCCGGCCGTCTCGGCGAGGTGGGTGAGACCGGCGCGGAGCGAGGCGCCCATCCCCTCCTCCCAGTCGGCGGCGACCACGACCTCGGCGTCCATCGCCTCGGCCAGGGGGGCGGCCCGCTCCGCCTCGGCGCCGAGGACGACGACGACCCGTTCGAGACCGGCGTGCACGAGCCGGTCGAGGGTGGACTCGAGGAGGGTCGGGCCGTCCGGGGCGGGGCGGACGAGGGCCTTCGGGCCACCCATCCGGCGTCCGGCTCCGGCGGCGAGGAGCAGGCCGACGGTCGTCACGACGGCCAGCCTGCCACGGGCTACCGTCGGGACGTGGCCCACGAGCTCTCCCGCCGCGACGCCCGCCGGGTCGCCGTCCGCGCCCAGTGGCTCACCACCCCGCGCCCGGACGACGCGCTCGGGCTGGTGCGCCACCTCGGGCTCGTCCAGATGGACCTCACCGCGCACGTCGCTCCGAACGCCGACCTCGTCCTGTGGAGCCGACTCGGCGGCGCCTACTCCCCGGAGGTCCTCGACGACCTGCTCGAGTCGCGCGCACTGGTCGAGGTGCAGGGCTTCCTCCGGCCGGCCGAGGACGTCGCGCTGTACCGGGCCGAGATGGAGGCCTGGCCGGGACCGGAGCCGGTGGCGCCGTGGCTCGAGCAGCTCGACGGGTGGCTGGCGGCCAACCGCACCTGCCACGACGACATCCTCACCCGCCTGCGGTCGGAGGGGCCGCTCCCCGCTCGGGAGATCCCCGACACCTGCGCCGTGCCGTGGCGGTCCTCGGGGTGGACGAACAGCAAGAACGTCCAGCGGATGATGGACCTGCTGGAGGCGCGCGGGGAGGTCGCCGTGTCCTCGCGCGAGAACCGCGAGCGGACCTGGGACCTCGCCGAGCGCGTGTACCCGGAGGTGGAGGCCGTCCCCGTGCCGGACGCGCGGCGGGAGCGCGACCGCCGACGGCTGGCTGCCCTGGGCATCGCGCGGTCGCGCGCGCCGGTGACCCCGACCGAACCGGATGACGTCGGCGAGGCCGGCGAGGAGGCCGTCGTCGCGGGGGTGCGGGGGCAGTGGCGCGTGGACCCGCGGTACCTCGACGCCGGGTTCTCGGGGCGGACGGCACTGCTGTCGCCGCTGGACCGGCTGGTCTTCGACCGGCGGCGGATGGCCGAGCTGTTCGAGTTCGACTACCAGCTGGAGATGTACAAGCCCGCTGCGAAGCGGCGGTGGGGGTACTTCGCCCTCCCGGTCCTCCACGGCGACCGGCTCGTCGGGAAGGTCGACGCCCAGAGCGACCTCGGCGCGGGGCTCTTGCGGGTTCACGCCGTGCACTGGGACGTCGAGCCGAGCGGGGCCATGCGGGACGGGGTGGAGCGCGAGCTGCGCTCCCTCGCTGCGATGGCGGACCTCGAGGTTCTCCGGGAGACCCCGTGAGGGAGGCGGGGTGCGGCGTCAGGACAGGCGGTGCTGGGGTTGGGTGGTGCGGGTGCGGCCGGTGGTGGAGATCCAGGTGATGGTGCCGTCGGGGGTCATCGTGTAGCGCCAGCGGCCGGTCTGTTTCATCCGGTGGTGGCGTCGGCAGAGGCCGGCGAGGTTGGCGGGTGAGGTGGGGCCGTCGGGCCAGGGTCGGGTGTGGTCGAGGTCGGTGTGGTCGGCGGGTCGGGTGCAGCCCCACATGCGGCAGGTGCCGTCGCGGGTGGTGACGAGCTCGCGCATCGCCGCCGGTGGCCGGTAGCGCCGAACTGGTGTGGGAGGCGAGGGTGCCGGTGTCGGCGTCGAGGACGGCGCGGGCGACGTCGAGGGGGAGGGTCTTCAGGAGTCCGGCGACGGTGTGGGGTTCGACCCAGCCGAGCCCGGCGAGCCGGGTCCCGGAGACCGCGCAGCCGTCACTGACCGGGTGCACGACGGTGGCGAGGTCGCTGCCGGTCTCCGGGCTCATCTCGACCCAGGAGAGCTCCTCGCGGGAGGCGGGGGTGAGGTCCCCGAGGCGGACCAGTTCGCCGGTGTCGTGGTCGATGACCGTGTCGTCGTCGCCACGGTCGTACCTGATCCTCTCGACCGGCACCGGTTCGGCAGCGGGCGCCGGCCCCGGCGCACCGGTGACCACGGGCACTCCGAGGGTGACCTTCGCGGTGACGTGCACGTTGCGCAGCAGCAGGTCCCCGAAGGCGTCGGCGCGGGACTCCGGCACCGACAGGTCCGGGTCGACGGCGCGGTACTCCCCGGCCAGTGACTCGACCGCACTCCACGCCGCGGCACTGGTCGCGGTGGGAAGCGACGCGAACCACTCCGTCAACCCGTCCACCCCGGGGCGGACCTCCACGGTCCGGCACCTCGCGGGTCTTCTCGGCGTGCGCCGCGACCTGGTCCGCGGCCACCCGCGCCGCCACCGCCCGTGCGCAAGACGTGACCCGGGCCGGGTCCATCGCCGCCAACCGCGGCGCGAGGTCGGCATCCACCCGCAGGCACGCGTCCACGTCGAGCCCGGCACACGCCTCGACCACCTTGTGCGCCGAGGACACCGGAAGGTCCCCGGACAGCACCAGGTCACGCGTGGCCGGGAAGCGCTCACCCAGCGCGGCACCGAGCGCGGCCTTCCGACCCGCCAGCCCCTCCGTCACCCCCGTCGCGAGACTCATCTCCGCCGCCGCCATCGCGTCGACGTACCCCACCGGGTGCACCCGCTCCCACGGACCCGACTCGTGCATCGTCGTCTCGACCCGGGCACCCCACGCCCCGAGCACCGCGACCAGACCGTCCGCCGCAGTTCGCGACCGCCTGCGCCTCCCCGGCGAGCTCGAACGCCTCCACCGGACCCAACCCGCGCCCCTCCGCGGCGACCTCACGCGCCACCACCGCGCACCCCTCACGCAGCGCCGCGATGCGGCCGCTGAGCTGGCCCCTGTCCATGCCTCATCGTATCGAACATCTGTTCGATACGCAAGCACTTCTCCACAGCTGTTCGGCTACAGCAGAACCGGGTTGGGCCGCGTCCACGAAGTGACACATTCGTCGATCCGTGACCGCCGGGAGTCGTGGTTGGCCATCCGGCCCGAGCTCGTCGGAGTCCACGACGACGTCCGCGGCGCCCAGCCGCCAGACCCGCACCCCACGGCAGGCATCGACCTGCGCGAGTCGCCAGCGCCGGGACTCCACCCCGTCCGGGTCACCGTCGATCCGGCCATGCACCACGCCCCTCGACGCGTCGAGAAGCACGACGGACCGGACCGGGCCCCCTCAGACGGCGACGGGCTCCCGCCACAGCTGCCGACTCCCCAGCGCGGCAAGCGCCCCCGCGCCCACCGACATCACGAGCCCCGGCCCGGGCATCCAGCCCTGGAAGCCCACGAGCGACGCGAGGTGGACCACCTGCCAGAGCGGCAGGGCGAGTGCGACGGCGGCGAGAACGAAGCCCTGCACCGCAGCCAGCCGACGCTTCGGCAGCAGCGCCGAGGCGAGCCCGAGCATCGCCGCGTAGGCCACCCACACCCCGGCCCCGCGCATCCCGGAGACGTTGCCGAGACCGGTGAGCATCCAGGGGAGGAAGGCGCCGAGCAGGGCCATGCCCGAGGCGAGGAGCAGGCGCTTGCGGCCGGGCTCCATCCGCCGCCGGGCCTTCGCGGGAGCAGTCATCGATGACGTCTGGGTCATGCCCGGGGATGCTAGGGCGACCCGCGGCGCCCTGTCCGCCCCCGGCCGACGGGCGCGCGGCGAACGGTCGGCCACGGAAGACGAACGGTCGAGATCGGCACCAGCAACCCACTCCCCGACCGCTCGTCGTGCCAGACCCGCCCTTCGCCGCCCGGGCGACCACCACTCACCGCGTGATCCACGCCACACGTCGGGAACCTGTTGAGAGCGCACTGAGAACAGCGGTTTCATGTCCGACCACCACACGGGCCGGACAGGGGCCCTGTGGATCCGCAAGGAGGCGACATCCGGATGGACGACAACGCGCGCCGGGAGTACTGGCGCAAGAACCTCTCACTCATGAGCGTCCTGTTGGTGATCTGGGCACTGGTGTCATTCGGCGCCGGCATCCTGTTCGTCGACGCGCTCAACGCGGTGAGCATCTTCGGCTTCCCGCTCGGCTTCTGGTTCGCACAACAGGGTTCGATCATCGTCTTCGTCATCCTCATCGCGGTCTACGTGTGGCGGATGGACAAGCTCGACGACGAGTACGGGGTCACCGAGTCCGAGAGCGAGGTGCACCACTCGTGAGCGACATCCAGCTCTGGACGCTGATCTTCACCGTCCTCACCTTCAGCGCGTACATCTTCATCGCGTACCGCAGCCGCGTCTCCGACACCGCCGGCTTCTACGTCGCCGGCGGTGGCATCCCCGCCCCCGCCAACGGCGCGGCCATCGCCGCCGACTGGATGAGCGCCGCCTCGTTCATCTCGCTCGCCGGCATCGTCGCCTTCGCGGGCAACGGCTACGCGGGTTCGGTCTACCTCATGGGCTGGACCGGCGGCTACGTGCTCCTCGCGCTCCTCCTCGCGCCCTACCTCCGAAAGTTCGGCAAGTACACGATCCCCGACTTCGTCGGCGACCGGTACAACGAGACCGCCCGCATGGTCGCGGTGATCGCGGCGATCGTCGTGTCCTTCGTCTACGTCGCGGGCCAGATGGCCGGCGTCGGTGTCGTCTTCACCCGCTTCCTCAGCGTCGACAAGACGACCGGCGTCATCATCGGCATGGCGATCGTGTTCTTCTACGCCGTGCTCGGCGGGATGAAGGGCATCACCTGGACCCAGGTGACGCAGTACTCGGTCCTCATCATCGCCTACCTCATCCCGGCGATCGCGGTGTCCCAGAAGGTCACCGGTGTTCCGCTCCCGCAGATCGGCTTCGGCAAGATCCTCGACGAGCTCAACGGCCTCCAGCAGGACCTCGGCTTCGCGCAGTACACGGAGGCGTTCACCCAGACGTCCCGGGCGAACATGGTCCTCATCACCGCGGCCCTGATGTTCGGGACGGCCGGCCTCCCGCACGTCATCGTTCGCTTCTACACGGCGAAGTCGGTCCGGGCGGCGCGTTTCTCGGCCCTCTGGGCGCTGTTCTTCATCTCGCTGCTCTACACCACGGCCCCGTCGGTCGCGGCGTTCACCAAGCTCAACATCATCGACGAGCTCGGTGGCACGCAGGGCATCTCGCTCGCGGACGCACCGCGGTGGTTCACCACGTGGGCGGACGTCGGGCTGATCACCCAGGCCGGTGACGCCGCGGCGCCGATCTCCGACCTGGCGCCGGACGCGACGATCAGGTTCACCGACGTCGCGATCAACAACGACATCATCGTCCTCGCGAGCCCGGAGATCGGCGGCCTCCCCGCGCCGATCGTCGGCCTCGTCGCGGCCGGGGCCCTCGCCGCGGCACTCTCGACCGCGTCGGGTCTGCTGCTCGTCATCTCGTCCTCGGTGGCGAACGACGTCTACTACAAGAAGATCAACCCCGGGGCGTCCGAGAAGAAGCAGCTCCTCGTCGGCCGGATGGCGATGGCCGCGGCGATCGTCGTCGCCGGCTACCTCGGCATCAACCCTCCCGGGTTCGTCGCCCAGGTCGTCGCGCTGGCCTTCGGCCTGGCGGCGGCGAGCTTCTTCCCGGTCCTCGTGCTGGGGATCTTCTGGAAGAACTGCACCGCCCGTGGAGCCATGTGGGGCATGATCACCGGCCTCACGGTGACCATGGCGTACATGCTGTGGACGATCGACATCTACGGCAACTCCGACGGCATCTGGGGCATCCCGGAGACCGGCTTCGGGACGGTCGGCATGATCATCAACTTCATCGTGACCGTCGCGGTGTCGAAGGTGACCGAGAAGCCGTCGCACGAGATGCAGGAGCTCGTCGAGGAGATCCGCTACCCCGGCCGCACCCGGCTCGTCGCGGCCCACGCGGAGGGCAGGGACCTGCACTGACGCCCCCCTCCCCCGACGCCGACGGGCCGGTGACCTCCGAGGTCGCCGGCCCGTCGTGCGTGCTGGGTCGTCAGTCCGAGGGCACCTCGCCCGGCGCCAGCTCGGCCTCGAGGGCGGCGACGATGCGGGGCCGCAGGTCCTGCGCCGAGATCACCGCGTCGACCGAGCCCACCGCGACGGCCCGGTGGATGTCGTGCACGCGGTCGAACTCCGAGGCCACCTTGCCGAGCATCTCCGAGCGCACCGCCTGACGCACCGTCGCGAGCTCGGAGGCGAGCACCGGCCGCTCGGCGGCGTCCGCCTCGCGCAGCTGCGCCTCGAGGTCGGCGACCCGCGGGTCGGCGGCGGTGCGGGCGTCGACGTCGCGCGCGAACACGACGGCGGCGGCCGGGGCCCCGCCGATGACCGAGGCGAACGACCCCTCGACCGCGAGCACCGTCATCCGCTCGTTGAGCGCCTTGGAGAACACGACGAACGCGCCACCGTGGTACCGGGACACGACGACGAAGACGATCGGTCCCTCGAAGTTGACGATGGCCCGGCCGATCTCGGCGCCGTACTCGAGCTGGAGGCTGCGCATGGACTCCGGCGACCCGTCGAAGCCCGACAGGTTCGCGAGCACGACGAGCGGACGGTTGCCGCTCGCGGCGTTGATCGCCCGCGCCGCCTTCTTCGACGACCGCGGGAAGAGCGTTCCCGCGGTGTACGTGTCCGGACCGTCGGTGGGCGGGAAGCCGCGACGCGGGACCGTCCGCGACTCGATCCCCAACAGCGCGACCGGGATACCACCGATGCGCGCGTCGAACACGACCGCCGTCTCGGCGTCGGCCATTCCCGCCCAGCGCTCGAGCGTGGCGTGGTCCTGGTCGGCCACGGCCCGCATCACCGTGCGGATGTCGAACGCCTTCTTGCGGTCCGGGTTCGTGGCCGACGAGAAGATGTCGCCGACCGTCGTGAAGTCGCTGCCGTCCATCGTGTGCGGGTACACCGTGACGTCACGGTCGACCGGGTCCTTCGTCGGCGCCCGACGGGGCCCGGCCTCCCCCGGCGCCACCCACGTCGACTCGTAGTGCGCGAGGAGGATGCCGTAGGCGTCGACGAGGTCCTTGGCCCAGTACTGCGCCTGCCCGTTGGGACCCATGACGCGGTCGTAGCCGCCGATGCCGAAGTTGTCCTCGGCGCTCACCCCGCCGGAGAAGTCCAGCGACTGCTTGCCGGTGAGCACCATGGCCGAGTCGGGCGTCATGACGAGGATGCCCTTCGTGTGCATGAGCATCGTCGCCTCGGCGTTCCAGTACGGCTGCGCCCCGACGTTGATGCCCGCCACGACGACGTTGATCTCGCCACCCGCCTGGGTGAACTCGATGATCCGCTTGAGCGCCTTGGCCACCCAGTCCATGTTCTCGGTGCCGGAGTCCATCGAGATCCGGGCGCCGGCGGACAGCGCGAACCACTCGACGGGCAGTCCCCGCTCCTCGGCGAGGTCGATGGCGGCGATGACTCGACGACACTCGGGTTCGGCGACCGAGCCCAGCGCCCGCAGCGGGTCACCACACAGGAGGACGCGGGTGACGCCCTCCGGGTGCAGCGGCGTCGGCGTCGTGACGACGCCGCAGATCATCCCGGCGGTGTTCTCGCCATAGGGACGCTCGACCGGCACGAGGTGGCCGGTGTCGTCGAGGTCGTACTCGACGGCCTCCCCGCCACCGCCGGCCACCATCGACACGAGCTCGTAGGGGTAGACCAGCCCGCGGCGCCTCGCGCGCACCACCTTCTCCGCGTACGAGTCCAGGGGCGCGAGCTTCTCGGTCGGCGGCTGCTCCACCGTGAACGTGACGCCGGACCCGGGCTGGTAGGTGAACCGCGCGGAGATCGGGACCGTGTGGCCGTGGTCGGCGGCGATGGCGCCCTCGATCCGGACCTCCACGATGCCGGCGCCACCCGTCATCGGGGCGACCTTGCCCTGGAGGGCGGTCAGCTGGTCGAGGTCACCGTCGACCGGCGGCCAGATGTGCAGCCACACGTGGTTCATGTCGAGGCGTGCACCGCCACCCATCGCCCCGCGGGCCCGGCGGACCGCCTCCAGGCAGTTCGCGAGCGCCCGCTCGACGTGGGGCAGCGCCGTGACCCGGCCCTCGTCGTCACGGACGACGACGAGCTGACGCACCTGCGCGAGCGCGACGAGCCGCTGGTCGTGGGGGTTGTCGCGGGCGACCGCGTGGAGGATGAGGACGTCCTCGGGCGAGTCGAGCCGGGTGAGCTCGAAGTCGCGCAGCCGCCACAGGTTGAGGCGGCGGCCCACCATCGGGTGCACCCCGCGGACCGGGGTGTCCTCGACGACGGTCCCGTCCGGCTGCGCGCGGTAGGTGAAGTACCCCACCTCGCGCTCGTCGTCGGCGACGACCCCGACGGCGACCCGGCGGCAGGCGTGCGCGAAGGGCATCGCGGCGACCCGCCCGGCGAGGTCGGCGGAGGCCTCTTCGGGGTCGGTGGGCAGGTCGCCCCAGTGGACGTACAGGTCGACGACGGCCTCCTGGCCGTCGGCCCGCGCGGCCACCAGCCGGTCGAGGAGCGCGGCGAGCGGGGAGTCCGCGGTCAGCTCCTCGATGCCGCCGATCGTGCTCACGAGGTGGGTGTCGCGGGCGTCGAGCCGGTAGTCGGCGACGGCGACCGCCCGGCCGTCCTCGGTGCGCTCCTCGAGGCCGGTCAGCTCGTAACCCCGGTAGTGCCGCTTGACGAGGACCTCGAGCATCGGCTCGCGCGCGGAAACGCCCTCGCGCAGGCGTTCCCCGAGGAACCGGACGATCCGCTCGGGGATGGAGGCCAGGGTGTCGACCCGGGCGGTGCGCTCCGGGCCGGGCGGGAGGGCGTCGATCTGGTCGAGCTCGTCGCCCACGGAGCCGAGGACCGAGCGACGGTCGGCGTCGACGAGCGGCTGGTCGAACCAGCGGAACCGCACGCTGCGGGCGAGGTCGCCGACGATCGGGAACCGCAGCTGGGTGGCGACGACGAGCCGGTCGAGGAGGTCGTGGGCGACGGCCTCGTCCTCCCCCTCGGGCGCGGGCTCGGCGAGCCAGCGCTGGAGGATCGAGGTGGCCATCTCGACCTCCGGCGCGGAGCGCTGCTGCGACAGGAACACCCGGAAGACGGCGCCCTCGAGGTCGGGGGTGCGGTCGAGGCTCTCGACGTCGTAGTGGCGCAGGACCCGTTCGAGGCGCCCGACGAAGTCGGCGGGCAGGCCACCGCGCTCGGGGTCGAGGGTCTGCAGGAAGGTGCGGAAGTGCTCGCGCGGGCTGTGCACCCGGTTCTCGACGTGGGCCTCCTGCCCCACCGGCCGGTTGCGGCCGATCTCGGACAGGTCGGCGAAGACGCTGAGGAGGGAGATCTCGTCGCGCGCGACGGGCGCGCCCTCGGCCGCGAGCTGGTCGCGGGCGGTCAGGTACTCCTCGAGGGCGCGGCTCTCGTGCGAGGGGTCGAGGTCGTAGCCGAGGAGCATCGCCGACAGGTCGGCTCGGCCCCGGGCGGCACGCTCCGCGGCGTCACCGTGGTCGGCGACGTCCGGCAGGTCGAGGAAGACGCCCTCGCCGGGTTCGAGCGCGGCGTCGGCGGCGTCGTCGGTCGGCTCGAGGCGGACGAGCGGGGCACCGGTCTCGACCTGGCTGCCGGTGGCGACGAGAAGCTCCTTGACGCGGGCCGCGAACGGCGCGGGGAGGACGGTCTCCATCTTCATCGACTCGAGGACCAGCACCGGGGCGCCGGCCGCGACCTCCCCACCGACGGGGACGGGCGTCGCGACGACGAGTGCCGGAGCGGGCGAACGCAGCACCCCGCCCTCGTCCCGGCTGACGCGGTGGGTGACGCCGTCGACCTCGACGAGCTGGACCGGCCCGTGGGCCGCGGTGACGAGCCGGTGGGTCGTGCCGCCGACCCGCATCCGGCTGGCGTAGGGCCCGACCCGGTCGAGGTCGGCGTCGACCGTGTGGCGCGTGCCGGTGGGGTCGGCGACGGTGACCCGGAAGCGGGCCGGGCCGGTGCGCAGGACGGTCACCTTGTAGACGGCACCGCGCAGCTTGAGGTCGACGGCCCGGCCGACGTCGTGCTGGGCCTGGGGCCGCCCGCCGCGCGCCGTCTCCAGGAGCCGGGCGCGCTCGATCGCCTCGGCATCGAGGTAGGCCTCGATGCCCGCCGCGACGAGCGCCACGCCCGAGTGCTCGCTCGCCACGAGCCGCCCCTCGGACCGGACCCGGTCGATCCAGCCGGTGTCGGCGCTGCCGTCGATGACCTCCGGCTGGTCGAGGAGCTCGAGAATGAAGGACTTGTTCGTCGAACCGCCCTCGATGACGACCGTGGTCTCGCGCATCGCGCGGCGCAGCCGGGCCAGCGCCTCGTCGCGGTCGCGGCCGTGGGCGATGATCTTGGCGATCATCGAGTCGAAGTCCGCGGGGATCGAGTCACCCTCCGCCACACCCGTGTCGACCCGGATACCGGGGCCCGCCGGCAGCTCGAGGTGGGCGATGCGCCCGGGCGAGGGCGCGAAGTCGCGGTCGGGGTCCTCCGCGTTGAGCCGGGCCTCGACCGCGTGACCGAGCTCCTCGGGCCGCTCGCCCTCGAGGCGGCCGCCCTCGGCGACGTGGATCTGGAGGCGGACGAGGTCGGTGCGGGTGACGACCTCGGTGATCGGGTGCTCGACCTGGAGCCGGGTGTTGACCTCGAGGAAGGCGAACAGCCGGTCGCCGGGGTGGTAGAGGAACTCGACGGTCCCGGCGCCGGCGTACCCGACGGCGATGGCGAGCCGTTCCGCGGACGCCTTGACCTCGGCCGTCTGCTGGGCGTCGAGGACCGGCGAGGCCGACTCCTCGATGACCTTCTGGTTGCGTCGCTGCACGGAGCAGTCGCGCACCCCGATGGCCCAGGCGGTGCCCTGGCCGTCGGCGATGACCTGGACCTCGACGTGGCGGGCGCCGGTGACGAGCTTCTCGAGGAAGACGACGCCCGAGCCGAAGGCCCGCTCGGCCTCGTCGCGGGTGCGCTGGTAGGCGTCGTCGAGGTCGGCGTCGGACGCGACCTTGCGGATGCCCCGCCCGCCGCCACCCGCGGTCGCCTTGAGCATCAGCGGGTACCCGATGCGGGCGGCGGCCGCCTTGGCGTCCTCGAGGGTGTCGACGCCGCCGCGGCTCCACGGGGCCACGGGGACCCCGACCTCCTCGGCGATGAGCTTGGACCCGATCTTGTCGCCGAGCCGGCGCATCGCCTCGGGGCTCGGGCCGATGAAGGTCACGCCGATCTCACGGCACAGCTCGGCGAAGCCGGGGTCCTCCGCGACGAAGCCCCACCCGACCCAGACGGCATCCGCGCCGGTTTCGAGCAACGCCGTCCGGAGCCGCTCGTGGTCGAGGTACGGGCGCTCGGACGCCGGGCCGAGGTCGTAGGCGAGGTCGGACTCGCGGACGAACATCGCGGTGCGCTCGGCCTCGGTGTGGAGGGCGACGACCTCCGTGCGCCCTTCCCCCGGCCCCCGCTGGGCGTTGAGGTCCCGCACGGCGTGGACGAGCCGCATCGCGGCCTCTCCCCGGTTGACGACGGCGATCCGCGAGAACATGGGCCGAGCCTGCCATCGAACGTCCGTGACGCGCGAGTAATGCACGCGCCGTGGCGGGGCGCAGGGGTGACGCACCAAGCAGGTGACGCGAGCCGCATCTGGCCGTATCTTCTGTTCATGGGGCATCGGGGGGGACAGGGGCTGGCCGTGCGTCGCCTCTGGGCGACGACGGCGGTGGCGGCCGTCGCGCTCGGTCTGGCGGCGCCGGCGGCGAGCGCGATCGACAAGGGCAACTACGTGTGGTGGCAGGTGACGGCGTCCGGCGCTGTCCTCGGGAACGGTCAGACCCTGGGCTTCCCCCGGACCTCGGTGTCGACAACCTCTCGTGACCCGTCGGCCCTCGCCGACGACACCACCTGGATCCCCGGCTCCTCCTCGTTCGGGCAGGTGTTCGGCCCCAGCCAGGACCGTCACCACCTCGTGCTGCACCCCGCGGCGGACGACCCCACCTCCCCGTCGGTCACGACCTTCACCTTCGCCGAGCCCACACCCGTCGGGCGGTGGGGCCTTGCGCTCGGCGACATCGACGACGAAACCCTCGAGGTCGCCGGCACCGACGCCGACGGCAAACCCCTGACCGGCGCCGAGGTCGGACTGGTCGACACGTTCAGCGCGTGCGACGCCGCGAGCCGGGCCCCGGATTGCGACGGCGAGTCGGCACCCTACGCACTCCCGACCGCCACGGTGGGCGCCGACCGGGTCACCCTCGAGGACACCCGGTGCCCGACCGACCCCGCCGGGTGCGACACGGCGGGGGCGAGCGCCTGGGTCTCACCGACCGTTCCGGTCCGCAGCCTGACCGTCACCTCCACCTGGCGCGCCGGGACACCGGCCTTCGACGCGTGGCTCGCGACCGAGGCCAGGACCATCGCGGGCTCCATCGAGATCCAGGGCGGGCTTCAGACCTGTGCCACGGACCTCTCCGCGCAGGTGAGTGTCTTCGCCTCCGACGGCGCGCTCCTGTTCGTCGACGAAGGGGGGTCCGACGGCGGCATCTGGGTCGCCGGCCGGCTCTACCCCGCGACATACACGATCCGGACGGACCTCCCGGACGACTGGACCCTCGTCGACGCCGCCGACAGGATCCGCCGGGTCGACGTCACAGGCGGTAACGTCCTCGGGCTCCGGACCCTGGCCCGGCCGGTCAGTGGACAGGTCACCGTCCACGTCCAGCGGACCTACCAGGACCCCAGCCCGGGCGCCACGGTCCGCCTGGTCCGAGGCACCACCGTCCTCGGACCGGTCCTGTCCGACACCGACGGCAACGCCGTGATGGGCCAGGTCCCCGTCGGCCGCTGGACCATCGTCGTCACCCCCGCCGGCAGCAGCCACCAGACCACGCAGCGCCTCGACCTCGCCTGCGACTGGGCCCAGGTGGACGTCACCATCGTCCCCGGCGGAAACTCCACCCCTCCCCCCGCACCACCGCCGACCCCGGGCGCTCCCGGCCAACCCGCCACCGGCCAACCCGTGGCCGCACGGGCCACCGCCGGCGCGCTCGCCGCCACCGGTACCGACCCCGCCCCCTCACTCCGGCTCGCAGCCGCCCTCCTGCTCCTCGGGACCGGCCTCCTCGCCTGGTCCCGGCGGCGCGTCAGATGAGGTCGCCGACATCCTCGGCCTCGGTCGCGCGCACACCAGGTGCGGGTGGTCGGCCACGGCCGTATCTTCTGTTCATGGCGCAACGAGGGGGTGCGCGGCGAGCGCTGCGAGGGCTTGCGGTGACGTGCGCACTCGCCGGTGTCGTCCTCGGTGCCGGAGCGAGCGCGGCCAGCGCCTACCCCATGGGCAGCTACATCGCGTGGTCGCTCGACGGTGGCGGCGGCGCCTACACCGCGACCGGGCACCGTCAGCCGCTGGCGTTTCCCCGGGTATCGGTGACCAGCACCTCCGGGGCGCCGGCCTCGGTCGGCACCGGAGCCTCGACGTGGATCCCCGAGGACACGGGCTTCGGCTCGCTCTTCGGCTCCAGCCGGGACCAGATGTACCTGTCGCTCCGACCCGCGGCGGACGACCCCACCTCCCCGTCGGTCACGACCTTCACCTTCGCCGAGCCCACACCCGTCGGGCGGTGGGGCCTTGCGCTCGGCGACATCGACGACGAAACCCTCGAGGTCGCCGGCACCGACGCCGACGGCAAACCCCTGACCGGCGCCGAGGTCGGACTGGTCGACACGTTCAGCGCGTGCGACGCCGCGAGCCGGGCCCCGGATTGCGACGGCGAGTCGGCACCCTACGCACTCCCGACCGCCACGGTGGGCGCCGACCGGGTCACCCTCGAGGACACCCGGTGCCCGACCGACCCCGCCGGGTGCGACACGGCGGGGGCGAGCGCCTGGGTCTCACCGACCGTTCCGGTCCGCAGCCTGACCGTCACCTCCACCTGGCGCGCCGGGACACCGGCCTTCGACGCGTGGCTCGCGACCGAGACCCGATGGATCCAGGGGGCGATCGACCCGACCCCGGACGTCGCGTACTGCGCGGAGGTCCCGGGCGGAGCCACCCTGTTCACCGCGGACGGTCGGTACATCGCGGCCGAGAGCGGGTCCGACGGAGCCAACTTCCAGTTCGGCGGGCTCTACCCGGGCGTGTACGTCCTCCGGATCGACATCCCCGACACCTGGGCCCTCGAGGACCCGGCGGATGCCGTACGGACGCTCGATGTCACCCGCGGCAACGCCCTCGACATCGTGCCACGCGCGAGGCCGACGTCGGGAAGGGTCACCGTCCACGTCCAGCGGACCTACCAGGACCCCAGCCCGGGCGCCACGGTCCGCCTGGTCCGAGGCACCACCGTCCTCGGACCGGTCCTGTCCGACACCGACGGCAACGCCGTGATGGGCCAGGTCCCCGTCGGCCGCTGGACCATCGTCGTCACCCCCGCCGGCAGCAGCCACCAGACCACGCAGCGCCTCGACCTCGCCTGCGACTGGGCCCAGGTGGACGTCACCATCGTCCCCGGCGGAAACTCCACCCCTCCCCCCGCACCACCGCCGACCCCGGGCGCTCCCGGCCAACCCGCCACCGGCCAACCCGTGGCCGCACGGGCCACCGCCGGCGCGCTCGCCGCCACCGGTACCGACCCCGCCCCCTCACTCCGGCTCGCAGCCGCCCTCCTGCTCCTCGGGACCGGCCTCCTCGCCTGGTCCCGGCGGCGCGTCACGTGACGTCGGCGGTGTGCTCGGGGTCGGCGGGTGCGGGCTCCTCGGGCTCCGTCCCGACCTGGGGGGAGACCAGCTCGGCGACCCGGTCCTCGGTCTCCTCGGTCACCTCGTAGCGCCGCTGGTAGATCTCGAACATCGCCATCGTGGTCGCGGCGAAGGGGACGCCCATGAGCGCACCGGGTAGCCCGAAGAGCTGGGCCCCGAGCAGGGCGGAGCCGAAGGAGAAGGCGGGATGCACGTCGACGGCCCGGGCCGAGATGCGCGGCTCGATGGTGATGTTCTCGACCTGCTGGTAGGCGATGCCCCAGGCGAGCACCCACACCCCGAGCAGCGGGTCGCCCGAGGTCAGACCGACGAGGACGGGCAGCGCGATCGAGATGTACGTCCCGATGTTGGGGATGAACTGGGCGACGAGGCCGGTCCACAGCGCGAGCGGAAGCCAGTACGGGAGGTCGAGCAGGAAGAAGGCGACCCCGCTCGCGAGCGCGTTGATCGTCGCGAGGACCACGCGGGCCGCGATGTACCCCCCGACCTTGACCTTCGTGAGGTCCCACGCGGTGAGGAACGGGACCTGGACGCGCGGCGGCATCCGGGAGGCGAGCCAACCGCGCAGCCTCGGCATCCCGACGGAGACGTAGAAGACGAAGAAGGCGACGACGAAGAGCCCGAACGCCGCGCCGAGCACGGCCGAGACGAGGCCGAGGACCCCGAACGCGACGTCCTGGGCGTACCCCGTGAGGTCCGCCGTGCTCAGGCCGGCCTGCTCGAGCAGGTTGTCGAAGGTGTAGGACGACCCCGTCGTGCGGTTGACCTGGTCGAGGACGTCGGTCGTGATCCCCGGCACGGCCGTCACGAGCGCCGTCAGCTGGTCGACGAGGAGGCTGCCGAAGGCCCAGAGGAAGGCGGTGACACCGAGGAACAGCGAGACCATGACGGCCGCGGTCGCCGCGGCCCGGGGCATCCAGCGCGAGAGGCGCCCCACGGCCGGCTCCATCGCGAGCGCCACGAACCAGCTCATCACGAGGTAGAAGACGAGCGTGCTCCCCCGCCAGAGCACGAACCCGAGGACGGCCACCCCGAGGAGGACCCCGACGACGGCGAGGGTGCGCCGGCGCTCACCGCGCTGTCCGGGGTCGAGGATGCCCGCGTCGGGGACGGTGTCCGGCGTCGTCTCGCTCATGGGCCCGATGCTAGGGGCGGCGCGCCGCCGACCCGGGGACGGCGGAGGGCCCGGTCGCGGCTGTCGCCGGGTCCGGGCCCTCGGTGCACTGGTGGCAGGTGAAGGATTCGAACCTTCGAAGCTTTCGCGACGGATTTACAGTCCGCTCCCATTGGCCGCTCGGGCAACCTGCCTGGTGCGCATGGAAGGATAGCAAGCCGCATCCGACCAGCCGAATCGACGCCAGGAGGACCGATGGCCAACAGCAGCTTCGACATCGCCAGCACCTACGACCGGCAGGAGGTCGCCAATGCCGTGAACACCGCGGCCAAGGAGATCGCCAACCGCTACGACTTCAAGAACGTCGGCGCCTCGGTGGAGCTGGCCGACACCGTCATCCGGATGGAGGCGAACACCGAGGAGCGCTGCAAGGCGGTCCTCGACGTCGTCGAGACGTGGCTCGTCAAGCGCGGGGTGTCGCTCAAGCACCTCGACATCCCCGAGGCCGGGCCGCGGCTCTCGGGCAAGGAGTACAAGCTCGACGTCCCGCTCAAGGAGGGCATCTCCTCCGAGAACGCGAAGAAGATCAGCAAGATCATCCGCGACGAGGGCCCGAAGAACGTCAAGACCCAGATCCAGGGCGACGAGGTGCGGGTGATGTCGAAGTCCCGCGACGACCTCCAGGCCGTCCAGCGGCTCCTCAAGGACGCCGACCTCGACGTCGCGCTGACCTACACGAACTACCGCTGACGTCCGGCCACGCCACGACCGCGGGGCCGGGACCGACCCTCGCGTGCTGGGCCGACCGCCCGGGTGGTGCCCGCGGCGGTCGGATGTCGGGGTACAGCGCCGCCAGACCGGGCTAGGGGGACCACGTAGGCACGCCGAGGACCGAGCCGTAGGCGAGCCCCGCCCGCGCGCCCGCACTGAGGGTGACTGCCCGGGCCTGCCCGGCGCCATCAGCGAACGCCACGGCTCCGGCGTCACGAACACCGTGCACGTCCTCGCCCGGTATCCCGACGACGAGGCGGAACCCGTGGGCGCGCGGGGGGTCGCCCAGCTCCTGGGTGGGGCCGCTGGCCAACGTCGCCCCGAAACGGTCTCCGGCCTCGACGTGCCCGCCGGTCACATCGGCCTCGGTGAGTCGACGCATCCCGTTCCCTCCTCCAAACCCCGTGTCGAAGGTCACGAGGGCACCGGCGTCGACGGCCCCACCGACATCCCCACCCGGCACACCCACGACGAGGCTGCCGAGCTGGGCCGAGCCCGAGCCCAGCGACGAGCCGAACCGGTCACCACTCTCCCCCGTGCCCGGGACCGGCGATCCCTCCCACGTGCCGTCCTGGTGCAGGAGGACCGCCGAGCCCTCCTCCGCGCTGTCGATGATGGTGACAGCCGTCCCGACGTCGCGCCGGGACCCGATGTCCTCACCCGGCACCCCGATCGTCAGCTGGTCGTAGTTGACATCGAGCGGCGCCCCCGCACCCAGGACGGCGGCGCCGAAGTGGTCCCCCGCCTCAGCGACGCCCGGGATCCCTGGACTGCGTTCGGTCCACACGCCTCCGCGCCACGCTCCATCTCGGTAGCTGAGTGACACGACCGACCCTGCGTCGACCAGACCTCCGATGTCCTCCAGGGGCACGCCGACGAGGAGGTAGTACCCGCTGCCGGGCGCGAGGACGGAGCCGAAGCGATCCCCGGTCTCCGCCACGCCGGCGACGCCCGGCGTGTCCTCCGTCACCGGCACCGCGTCACCGACCACTCCTCCGGGGATCGGGAACCCGACGATCGCGCCGGCATCGTTGTGGCCGTTCACCCGGTAGCCCGGCATCCCGACCGCCAGCATCGCGACCGGGCCCGTGGACACGAAGTTCTGGAACACCGCGAGGCTGGCGCCGAACTCGGCGCCTGCCTTCTTGGTCGGTGTCGGGACGAGCGACGCGTCGACGGCGCGGTACCCGTCGGGGCTGCCGAGGGCGATGGCCACGGCCCCGGTGCCCGCGTGCCCCGGCGAGCCGATGACGAGGTCCGCGCACCGGTCGCCGTTGAGCTCGGTGACGACGACGGCCGCCCCGAAGCGGTCTGCCGCGGCAGGCGTCCAGAGCCCCAGGCTCGCCGCGGTGAGCACCGTTCCCCCACCGGCCGTGTAGCGGATGTCCACCGCGCCGCCCCCGGGGTACGTCGGCATCCCGACGACGACCTCGGGAACGCCGTCGCCGTCGAGGTCCCCCACGGCGGAGATCGTGGTGGCGTCGCAGCCCGGCACCGCTGCCGCCCCCGGGACCTCGGCCCCCGCCGTTCCCGACGCCGCGACGAGCAGCGCCGCCGCTCCCACCATCGTGAGTCCTCGTCGCATGCGTGTCTCCCTCGTGCCCCCGGAACCGTGTCCAGCAGCGACGCTGCGGCGTTCCTGTCGCGAGGGTAGGCCTCACCACGGTGATGGGCCAGCCCGTTGCGAGAAGTCGCACGGCTGTCGAGCCATCCACCTGCCCACCCACGGCCGGCGATCCTGACGTAGCGTGAGGAGATGAGCGCCCCACCGGCCATCAGCACCACCGGCGAGCTGCGGGCAGCGGGCCACGAGGCACGGTCCGTGCGCGCCGAGATCCGAGCCAACCTGCTCGCCGCCCTCCGCGCGGGCCGCGACCCCTGGCCCGGGCTCCACGGCTTCGGCCAGACCGTCGTCCCGCAGCTCGAGCGCGCCCTGCTCGCCGGCCACGACGTCGTCCTCCTCGGCGAGCGCGGGCAGGGCAAGACCCGCCTGCTCCGCAGCCTCGTCGGGCTGCTCGACGAGTGGACGCCGGTCATCGAGGGCTCCGAGCTCGGGGAGCACCCCTTCGATCCGATCACCGTCGAGTCCCGCCGCCGCGCGGCCGAGCTGGGTGACGCCCTCCCCGTCGCGTGGCGGCACCGCGACGAGCGGTACAGCGAGAAGCTCGCGACCCCGGACACCAGTGTGGCCGACCTCATCGGCGACGTGGACCCGATGCGCGTCGCCGAGGGACGCCGGCTGGGCGACCCCGAGACGATCCACTTCGGGCTGATTCCGCGCAGCCACCGCGGGGTGGTCGCGATCAACGAGCTGCCCGACCTCGCCGAGCGGATCCAGGTCGCGATGCTCAACGTCATGGAGGAGCGCGACATCCAGATCCGCGGGTACGTGCTGCGGCTGCCGCTCGACGTGCTCGTCGTCGCCTCGGCCAACCCGGAGGACTACACGAACCGCGGCCGGATCATCACCCCGCTCAAGGACCGCTTCGGCGCCGAGATCCGCACCCACTACCCGCGCGAGCTCGACGACGAGGTCGCCGTGATCCGCCAGGAGGCCGAGCTCGTCGCCACCGTCCCGGACGCGCTCGTCGAGGTCGTGGCGCGGTTCACCCGGGGGCTGCGCGGGTCGAGCTCGGTCGACCAGCGCTCGGGGGTGTCCGCGCGCTTCGCCATCGCCGCCGCCGAGACGGTGGCCGCGGCCGCGCTGCACCGGGCGACCACCCAGGGCGAGGACGTCGCCGTCGCCCGGGTCGTCGACCTCGAGGCGGCCCTCGACGTGCTCCGCGGCAAGGTGGAGCTCGAGACCGGGGAGGAGGGCCGCGAGCGCGAGATCCTCGGGCACCTGCTGCGCACCGCGACCGCCGAGACCTGTCGCCGGCACCTCGCAGGCATCGACCTGGCGCTGCTCGTCGAGGCCATCGAGAACGGCGCCCTCGTGACCACGGGTGAGCAGGTGAGCGCCCGGGCCCTGCTCGACTCCCTCCCGGTCCTCGGCGAGTCCGACCTGTACGACGCGGTCGCCACCCGGCTCGGCGCCCTGAACGAGGGCGAGCGGGCCAGCGCCGTCGAGCTCGCCCTCGAGGGCCTCTACCTCGCCCGCCGGATCAGCAAGGACAGCGCCGACGGGGAGACGGTGTACGGGTGAGTGACGCCCCGCGCCGCTCGCGTCGGTCGTCGTACGCGCGGTACGCGGGCGGCCCGGACCCGCTCGCGCCGCCGGTCGACCTGCGCGAGGCGCTCGACGCCATCGGCGAGGACGTCATGGCCGGCGCCTCGCCCGAGCGCGCGATGCGCGAGCTGCTCCGCCAGGGCACCCGCGACCGGTCGGGGCTCGACGAGCTGGGCCGCCGGGTCGCCGAGCGGCGGCGCGAGCTGCTCCGGACGCACTCCCTCGACGGCACGCTCGAGGAGGTGCGGCACCTGCTCGACGAGGCGGTGCTCGCCGAGCGCAAGCAGCTCGCCCGGGACCTCGACGACGACGCCCGGTTCGCCGAGATGCGCATCGAGAACCTCCCGCCGACGCCGGCGGGGGCCGTCACCGAGCTGTCCGACTACCCGTGGCGCTCCAGCGAGGGCCGGGAGAAGTACGAGCAGATCAAGGACCTCCTCGGCCGCGAGCTGCTCGACCAACGCTTCGCCGGGATGAAGCAGGCCCTCGAGAACGCGACCGACGAGGACCGCGAGCGCGTCGAGGAGATGCTCCGCGACCTCGGCGACCTGCTCTCCGCCCACGCCCGCGGCGACGACACCGACGACCGGTTCGCACGGTTCATGGAGCAGCACGGCGAGTTCTTCCCCGAGAACCCCGGGACCGTCGACGAGCTCGTCGACGCGCTCGCGGCGCGGGCCGCAGCCGCCCAGCGGATGATGCAGTCGATGTCGCCGGAGCAGCGGGCCGAGCTCGCCGCCCTCTCCCAGCAGGCGTTCGGCTCCCCCGGGCTCATGGACCAGCTGTCCCGCCTCGACGACCTCCTCCGGGGGCTGCGCCCGGGCGAGGACTGGGGCGGGGCCGAGGACTTCCGCGGCGACCAGGGCCTCGGGCTCGGTGACGGCACGGGGGTGCTCCAGGACCTCGCGGAGCTCGACTCCCTCGCCGACCAGCTGTCGCAGTCCGGGCCCGGCGCCCGGATGGACGACGTCGACCTCGACGCCCTCGCCCGCCAGCTCGGGGACGAGTCCGCCGTCGACGCCCGAGCCCTCGCGGCGCTCGAGAAGGCCCTGCGCGACAACGGGATGCTCACCCGGTCCGCCGACGGGACGCTGCGCCTGTCGCCCAAGGCGATGCGCGAGCTCGGGAGGTCGCTGCTGCGCGACGTCGCCGGCCGGTTGTCGAACCGCGGCGGGCAGCGCGACGTCCGGCAGGCCGGCACGGCGGGTGAGCAGAGCGGCGCCACCCGGCCGTGGGAGTTCGGCGACACCGAGCCGTGGGACACCACGCGGACGATGACCAACGCCATCACCCGCGTGGTCTCCGAGGGCGGCGATCCGCGCGGCGGGATGCGGCTCGACATCCGCGACGTCGAGGTGACCGAGACCGAGGCCCGCACGCGGGCGGCGGTCGCCCTGCTCGTCGACACATCGTTCTCGATGGCGATGGACGGCCGCTGGGTGCCGATGAAGCGCACGGCGCTGGCTCTGCACCAGCTGATCTCGACGCGGTTCCGGGGTGACCACCTCGAGCTCGTGTCGTTCGCACGCTACGCGCAGTCGATGGACATCGAGACGCTCACGGCCCTCGACGCCGAGTGGGACAAGGGCACGAACCTCCACCACGCGCTGCTCCTCGCGAACCGGCACTTCCGGGCCCACCCGAACGAGCAGCCGGTGCTCCTCGTCGTCACCGACGGCGAGCCGACCTCGCACCTCGAGCCGGGCGGGAACGTCTTCTTCGACTACCCGCCCCACCCGCGCACCCTCGCGCTGGCCGTCAAGGAGCTGGACGCCGCGGCCCGTCTCGGCGCCCAGACGACGTTCTTCCGGCTCGGCGAGGACCCGGGGCTCGCCCGGTTCGTCGACTCGATGGCCCGCCGGGCCGGGGGGCGCGTCGTCGCCCCCGAGCTCGGCGACCTGGGGGCGGCCGTCGTCGGGTCCTACCTCGACGGGCGGGCACCGGGGCAGCCCGCGTCGGGCTCCTACCGCGACCTCTTCGGCGGCCGCGGCTTCTGGGCCGGCTGACCCGGCGTCAGGAGCGCGGGCCGAGCACTCCGGCAGCGGTGTCCTCGGCCGCGGACGGCTCCTTGAGCTCGACGAAGAACGTCACGGTGTCCGTGCCGCCGATGTTCTCCCCGGAGTGCTCCTGGGCGTCGAGCCAGCGCACCTCGCCGGAGGGGATCGTGACGTCGACGGCCTGCTCGCCGTGCCGGAGGCGTCGCTCGAAGGTGGACGCGGTGATCATCACGCTGTCCGGGTGCGCGTGCGGCCTCGTCCGGTCTCCGGGGCGGTCGTGGTAGCGCAGCACGCGGACGCGCTCGTTCTCGAACACCACCGAGTAGAACTCGGGGTTGGTCGCGACGGGATCCACCACGGCACCTCCGGGGTACGTCGTATCCGCGCAGTCCACCCGAGAGGACTCTCCGGTCGTGACGCGGCGTGGCGAGACTAGTCCTCGCCCGGCGTCGCGGTCCATGCCGCGGTGCCGGGTGGGTCCGCCCGGGAGCGGCCCCACCCGGCACGTCGGATGTTGCGGTGGTGCCCGGGTGTCAGCTCACCGCGTCGAGGGCGTCGACCATGCCCTCACCGAAGTAGCTGTTGTCCTCCACGGGCCCGACGCACGGGACGCCACCGGTCGCGGCCGAGCACGCCTTGTCGTCCGCCTGCTCGCGGATCTTCTCGATCATCTGCGCCGGGGTCCACGAGGGGTGGGCCGACTTCATGAGGGCGAGGACGCCCGCGACGTGCGGCGACGCCATCGACGTGCCGCTCTTGACGCCGTAGCCGTTGTTCGCCACGACGGTCGAGAGGATCGAGGACCCCGGAGCAGCCACGTCGATGACGCCCAGGCCGCGGTTCGAGAAGCTCGAGAGCCGGCTGTTCAGCGTCCCGGCCGGGAAGCGCTGCACCGACGACACCGTGACGACGCCGTCGAGCTCGGTGGGGATGTCACCGCAGGTGCTGTTCAGCGTCCGGGTGACGGGGGTCCCGTCGTCCGGGCTGCCGGTGTCGAGGAAGGTGTCCTTGTTCGCGAGGTCCTTGGCCGAGTTGCCGGCCGCGGCCGCGTGGACCACACCCTCCTTCGTCGACCAGGTGACCGCACGGCGCACGGCCTCCTTGGCGGCGTGCTGGTCGGGCTGGTCGTCGCAGTAGTACTCGAACGGGTCGACGTAGTAGCTGTTGTTCGTGACGTCCATGTGCTTCAGGCCCGCCTCGACGAACCCGCAGACGGCGTACTCGGGGTAGATGAAGCCGTCGTCGTTGACGACCTTCACCGAGGCGAGACGCACGTTCGGGGCGACGCCGACGATGCCGACGCCGTTGCGCGCCGCGGCGATGGTGCCGGCCACGTGGGTGCCGTGGTCGCTCGTCGTCGGCTCCCAGCCGGTCGAGCTCGGCCGACCCGCGCCGATGCAGCTGACCGAGTTCGCGACGTCGAGGTTGGCGACGAGGTCGGGGTGGTCGGCGTCGATGCCACTGTCGAGCACGCCGACGAGGACGTTGCGCGAGCCGTCGGTGATCTCGTGGGCCTGGTCGGCCTTGATCATCTTCAGGTCCCACTGCTCGGCCTCACGGGGGTCCGTGGTGACCGCCGGGGTGTCCGGCGACTCGAGGTCACCGTTGACCGGCTTCTTCGCGCCCTGCTTGTAGCCGGACGCACCCTTGCCCCACGTGGAGGAGAGGTCGGCCGGGGTGCCCTCGGAGACCGGCACGCTGCGGGTGGCTCCCACCGAGTCCAGCGCGTTGCCGGCGGACTTCGCGACGTCCGCGCGGAACGCGGCGCGGTCCGAGTGCGCGACGATGACGCCGATCTGCGGCCAGGCCTGGACGACGACGCCGCCCGCCTTGGTGACGGCCTTGCTGACGACGTTGGTCTGGCCGGGGTTGGCGACCTTGGTGTTGAGGAGGTAGCTGAACACCTGCCCGTCGGGAGTGGCGATCGGGACCGGGGTCGAGGGCGTCTCGGCGGTGGTGGCCGCCGATGCGGCTCCCGAGAACAGCGCGGCGCCGAGGGCGGCGGCTGCCGCTGCAGCGACCATGCGTCGTCGCTGATGGGGGTGGGTCACGTGAGGACCTCCTGGATGCGGGCCTGTGGGCCGGGTGGGGTGGGGCGCGCCGAGTCTGTCGTCTTCCGGGCGCCCGATGGCTGCGAGGTGCAGCCCACTTCTCTCGGTGTCGCTCAGTCGAAGCGACGGCGGCTGGCCAGGGCCTCCCGCAGCACGTGGTCCTCGTCGAGCAGCGCCCGCCGCACCCCCGGGGAGAGGTCGTCCCGCTCGAGCATCGCGGTGGACGCGGAGAGGCTCGCCTCCTCGACGAGCGGCTTCGGGTGGAGTGCCGTGGCGACCCGGGAGAGAGCGTCCTCCCCCATCCGCTCCCCGAGGTGGGCCAGGAGGTCGCCGACCCGGTCGACGTAGGGCCGCACGAGCTCGGGTTCCGGGGCGGCCCAGAAGCCGCGGGCCAGCTCGAGGGCGGCGTAGTTCGACAGCTCGGCGTCGTCGTGGAGGCGCGACCAGGCCCACTCCTTGGCCTCCGCCGTCGGCCGCACGGCCCGCACCCCGAGGGCCGCCAGGCGGCCGGCCAGCGACCGGTCCGCCTCCTCGGCCGCGGTGAGCTCGTCGTCGGTCAGGGCGTCGAGGGCGGAGAGCCGGCGCAGGACGAGCCACCGGAAGTCGTCGTCCCTCGCGAGCGCCGGGGGCAGCCCCTCCCCCGCGGCCCAGCGGTGCAGGCGCGCGACGTCGGAGCCCGAGCGGGCCCAGACCCGGGCGGCGGCCAGCGCCAGCCCGGCGGCCGCGTTCCCGTCGGCGCCGTCGGCCCGGTCGGCCAGCTCGTCGGCCGCGCCCGCGACGCGTTCGAGCGCCTCGTCACGCTCCTCCGGGCGCAGGAACAGCGGGACGACGCTGCCGGTGACGGCGGCGGCGACGCGCGAGAGGACCGAGGCGTCGTCCTCGCGCGCCCACGAGTTCTCGACCACCTCGAGCAGCCGGCGCGGGTCGACCTCGGCGCGGTGCATGCCCCCGATGAGGGAGGTCCACACCACGGTGCGCGCCATGGGGTCGGGCAGGTCCGCGAGGCCGGTGACGGCGCCGTGCACCGTCGCGTCGTCGAGCGCGACCTCGGCCCAGGTGAGGTCGCGGGCGTTCGGGACGAGGAGCACGCCGGGCGGCAGGTCGGCGACCCCCGGCACCTCCACGCGCGCCCCGTCGAGCACGACCTGCTCCCGGAGCACCTCCTGCTCGCCGTCGAACGCCGCGACGTCCAGGGTGTGCGGGCGCTCCGCGGGGTGCTCCGCGGGCGTGGTGCGGGTCAGGACGCCGTCGCGGCCGAGTGCGAGGCGGTCGGCCCCGGCGGTCCGCAGCCAGGCCTGCGCCCAGTCGTCGAGGTCGCGTCCGGCGGCCCGTGCCACCGCGTCGAGGAACTCGGCGAGCTCGCCGTTGCCGAACGCGTGCCCGCGCAGGTAGTCGCCCACCCCCGCGACGAACGCCTCGTCGCCGATGTGCGCGATGAGCTGCCGCAGCACCGAGGCGCCCTTGGCGTACGAGATGCCGTCGAAGTTCTGCAGGGCCGAGAGGGCGTCCGGGGCCGGCGAGCCCGCGACCGGGTGGGTGCTCGGCGAGCGCTCGGCCGCGTACCCCCACAGCTTGCGGACGATGCCGAACTCGACCCAGGCCTCCTCGGCCCCGAGCGCCTCGGTCGAGGCCCGGTAGGCCATGTACTCGGCGAAGGACTCGTTGAGCCACAGGTCGTCCCACCACCGCATCGTCACGAGGTCGCCGAACCACATGTGCGCCATCTCGTGGGCGATGGTGTTGTCGCGCTCGAGGACCTGGTCGGGGGTCGCTGCGCCCCGGAAGACGTAGGTGTCACGGAAGGTGACGCACCCGGGGTTCTCCATCGCGCCGGCGTTGAACTCGGGGACGAACACCTGGTGGTACTCGCCGAACGGGTACCGGATGCCGAAGAGCCGGTGGTAGTGGTCGAGGCAGGTGCGCGTCGTCGAGAGCATCTGCTCGGCCTGCGCCCGCAGGGGGGCCTCGAGCGACCGCCGGGCGTGGAGGCCGAGCGGGATGCCGTCGTGCTCGGCGGTGACCGACACCCACGGCCCCGCGCACACGGTGACGAAGTACGTCGCGAGCGGCTGCGTCGTCGCGAGCTCCCAGCGGCCGGGTGAGACCTGCCGGGCCGCCCCGTTCCCCACGACGCTCCAGTGCTCGGGCACTGCCACGTGGACCGTGTAGGGCGCCTTGAGGTCGGGCTGGTCGAAGCACGCGAAGACGCGCGGTGCGGCGTCGAGGAAGAGGTGGCCGTAGACGTAGTCCTCGTCGTCCGCGGGGTCGGTCGAGCGGTGCAGGCCCTGCCCGTCGTGGCCGAACGCCATCGTCGCCTCGACCTCGAGGACGTTCTCGGCGGCCAGGTCCTCCAGCGGGAGGCGACCGTCGTCGAGCGAGGCGAGGTCGAGCGCGCGGCCGTTGAGGGTCGCGGCGGCCAGCTCGACGGGGCGGACGTCGGCGAACGTGCTGGCCCCGGGGTCGTGGCAGGTGAACCGGACCGTCGTGCGGGAGCCGAAGGTCTCCGCACCCCGGTCGAGGTCGAGGTCGACCTCCATCGCGTCGACGGTGATCAGCTGGGCACGGGCGACGGCCTCGTCGCGGGTGAGTGACGGCATGGCCACAGCCAACCAGACGGGTGACCCCCGGGCGGCCCTCCGCACCGGAGCGGACACCTCGCCCGGCGAGACCCGGGGCCCCCGGTTAGGGTCGGCCCATGCGCGCGGCAGTCCTGTCCACCCTCGGTGTCCCGCCCCCCTATGCGACGTCCGCGCCCCTCGTCCTCGAGGACCTCGTCCTCGACGACCCGGGCCCGGGCGAGGTGCTCCTGCGGATCGAGGCGGCCGGCCTGTGCCACTCGGACCTCTCGGTCGTCGACGGCGCACGCCCCCGCCCCGTCCCGATGGCGCTCGGGCACGAGGGCTGCGGCGTCGTCGAGGCCCTCGGCCCCGGCGTCGGCGACCTGACCGTCGGTGACCGCGTCGTCACCGTGTTCGTCCCCAGCTGCGGCACCTGCCCTCCGTGCGCCGAGGGCCGTCCGGCCCTGTGCGACAGCGGAGCCGCCTCCAATGCCGCCGGCACGCTCATCGGTGGTCACACCCGGCTGCACCGCTCGGACGGCACCCCGGTCCACCACCACCTCGGGGTGTCCTGCTTCGCGGAGCGGGCGGTGGTCAGCCGGCGCTCGGTCGTGCGTGTCGACCCCGACCTCCCGGCCGAGCTCGCCGCGCTGTTCGGCTGCGCGGTGCTCACCGGGGTCGGCGCCGTCGTCAACACGGCACGGGTCTGCGCGGGCGAGTCGGTGGCCGTCGTCGGCCTCGGTGGCGTGGGCCTCGCGGCCCTCCTCGGAGCCGTCGTCGCCGGTGCCCGCCGCGTCGTCGCGCTCGACCTCGACCCCGCCAAGCGCGACCTCGCCCTCGAGCTCGGGGCGACCGACACCTTCGACGCGGCCGACCCCGAGTGCGCCCAGCACGTCCGGGCGGCCACCGCCGGTGGGGTCGACCACGGCGTCGAGACCGCGGGCGCCGTCGCCGCCCTCGAGCTCGCGTACGCGGTCACCCGCCGCGGCGGGACGACGACCAGCGCCGGCCTGTCCCACCCGGACCGGACGATGGCGCTCCAGCACCTGTCACTCGTCGCCGAGGAGCGCACCCTGCGCGGCAGCTACGTCGGCGGCGCCGTCCCGGTGCGCGACGTGCCGCGCTACATCGAGCTCTTCCGGCGTGGCCGGCTCCCCGTCGACCGGCTGCTGGCGCCGGTCCGCCCGCTCGACGAGGTCAACGCGGCCTTCGACGACCTCCACCACGGCCGCGTCGTGCGACAGGTCCTCGTCCCGTGAGCGAGCCGGGCGCGGAGGTCCCCCGCGAGCGCGCCGCCTACCCGCGGCTCACCGCCTTCCGGACCCGCTGGGCCGACAACGACCAGTTCGGGCACCTCAACAACGCCCTCCACTACGGGTTCTTCGACAGCGCGGTCAACACCACACTCATCGACGAGCTCGGTGTCGACCCGCTCGCCGACCCGGAGGTCTTCTACGTCGTCGAGAGCGGCTGTCGGTACCACGCCGCCCTCGCGTACCCGGGTGTCGTCGAGGTCGGTGTCCGCATCGGCCGGCTCGGGTCGAGCAGCGTGTCGTACGAGGTCGCCCTCTTCGCCGAGGGTGACCCCCTCGCCGCCGCGACCGGCCACTTCGTCCACGTCCGGGTCGCCCGCGCCGGCGAGCGGCCGGTGCCGATCCCCGACGACCTCCGGGCAGGTCTGCGCCGGCTCTACGGCCTCGACGCCGACTGAGCGCCGCGTCCACCTAGGCTGTGCCGTGATGGAGATCCTCGTCAGCCCCGACCCGGACCGGGCCGCCACCCGGGCCGCCCACGCCGTCCTCTCCGGCCTCGCCCGCCGCGCCGAGCGGGCCCCCGTGCTCGGCCTCGCCACGGGGTCCTCCCCCCTCGGGCTGTACCGCGAGCTCGCCCGGGCGGTGTCCGAGGGCCGCGCGGACTTCTCCCGCACCCACGGCGTCGCCCTCGACGAGTACGTGGGCCTTGCCCCGGGTCACCCGGAGGGGTACCGGCAGGTGCTCCTGCGCGAGGTCTGCGACGTCATCGGCCTCCCCCCGGACCGGCTGGAGGTCCCGGACGGCTCCGCCACCGACGCGACCGCCCTCGAGGGGGCTGCCGCCCGGTTCGAGCAGCGCATCGCAGACCTCGGGGGCGTCGACGTGCAGGTCCTCGGCATCGGCGCCAACGGCCACCTCGGCTTCAACGAGCCCGGGTCGGCGTTCGCCTCGCGCACCCGCGTCAAGCGCCTGTCCGCCCGGACCCGTCGCGACAACGCCCGGTTCTTCACCGGCCTCGACGACGTGCCCACCCACTGCCTCACCCAGGGCCTCGGCACCATCCTCGACGCGCGCCGCCTCGTGCTCGTCGCGACCGGCGACGCCAAGGCCGACGCCGTGGCGGCCGCCCTCGAGGGACCGCTCACGGCCTCGGTCCCCGCCTCGGTGCTCCAGTGGCACGCCGACACCGTCGTCTGTCTCGACGAGGCCGCGGCGGCGGGGCTGCGCAACCGCCAGTACTACGACGACTCCGCCGAGGGTCTCCCGACGCCCTGAGCTCAGCCGATCTCCACCACGACCTTGCCGAGGGCCCTCCCGGCCCCCACGTGGGCGAGGGCGTCCGGCACCTCCTCCAGACCGACGGTGCGGTCGACGTGCACCGCCACCTCGCCGCTGACGCACATCGCGGCCAACGGCGAGAAGTGCTCCGGCCCCTCCGTGACCGCGAGGACCCCGATCCGCCGGCCGCTCGCCGCCCCGACCAGGGCCCCCACCGTGACGACCCGCAGCAGGGTCCGCGCCGCCCCGCCGACGCAGCGGTACCGGCCCCCCGGTGCGAGGGCGCGCCGGTACGCGAACACCGAGCGGTGCGCCACGAGGTCGAGCACGAGGTCGTAGGGCTCGCGGCGGGTGTAGTCCTCCCGGGTGTGGTCGACGACCGCGTCCGCCCCCAGGGCCGCCATGAACTCGAGCTTGCCCGCGTGGTCGACGGCGGTGACGTGGGCACCGGCCCGCTTCGCGAGCTGGATGCCGAAGGCACCGGAGCCACCGCCCGCCCCGTTGATGCAGACCCGCTGCCCGGGCCCCGCCCCGGCGGTGCCCTGGAGCGCGATGGCGCCCGACTGCGGGACCGTCGAGGCCTCGACGAAGGTCAGCCCGGCCGGCTTGTGGGCCAGGGCCGACTCCGGTGCGAGGCAGTACTCGGCGAAGCCGCCCTTGAGGCCGAGGTTGTCGCCGTACACCTCGCTCCCCGGGGCGAAGCGGGTGACGCCCCTGCCGACCGCCTCGACGACCCCCGCGACGTCGGACCCCAGCACGGGCCGGGCCGGCGTGCGAAGCCCGCCGATCCTGGCGTAGGCCGGGGAGCCACGGAGGCACTCCCAGTCGGAGAGGTTCACCGAGGTCGCGACCACCCGCAGCAGCACCTGGCCCGGGCCAGGGCTCGGGACCGGGACGTCGGCGAGGCGCAGCACCTCGGGTCCGCCGTACCGGTCGTACGTCATGGCCCTCATGACCGAAGGCTAGTCCGGCCCTCCGGGGGCGAACGGGGCGCGACCGGGGGCCGTCACGGGTTGATGCGGTGGCCGTAGCCCATCTGCTCGAGGCGGGCGATCCGCTCGGCCATCGGGGGGTGGGTCGACATCAGCCGGGAGATGTCCTGGGCGCGGAACGGGTTGGCGATCATCATGTGGCTCGCGTTGACCAGCTGCCGGGTCGGGGCGAGCGGCGCCCGGGCCACCCCGAGCTCGAGCTTCTTGAGGGCGCTGGCCAGGGCGAGCGGGTCGCCGGTGAGCTTCGAGCCGTCCTCGTCGGCGTCGTACTCGCGGGTCCGGGAGATCGCCATCTGGACGACGACCGCGGCGATCGGCGCGAGCAGCGCGAGCGCGAGGCCGGCGATCGGGTTGTTCTTCCCGTTGCTGCCGCCGCCCCCGAACAGCGCGCCGAAGGCGAGGAACTGCCCGATCGAGGAGATGACGCCCGCGATGGCCGCCGCGACCGACCCGGTGAGGATGTCGCGGTTGTAGACGTGCATCAGCTCGTGGCCGAGGACGCCCCGGAGCTCGCGCTCGTCGAGCAGGCCGAGGATGCCCTCGGTGCAGCAGACGGCGGCGTTCTCGGGGTTGCGACCGGTCGCGAAGGCGTTGGGCGCCTGCGTCGGCGAGACGTAGAGGCGCGGCATCGGCTTGCCGGCCCGGGTCGAGAGCTCGTGGACGATGCGGTACATCGCCGGGGCCTGCGCCTCGGTGACCGGGTACGCGTGCATCGCCTTGATCGCGAGCTTGTCGGAGTTCCAGTACCCGTAGGCGGTGGTCCCGAGGCCGATGAGGGCGAAGACGAGGATGAAGATGCTGTTCTGCGTCGAGCTGGCGATGACGTAGCCGATGACGAGCAGGATGGCCCACAGCCCGCCGAGCAGGGCGGCGGTCTTCAGGCCGTTGAAGTGGTTGTGCATGTCGGGTGAACGCTCGCGGGGCGCGGTTGAGTTCCGGCCGGGCGGGTCAGCCGAGCGCGGCCAGCAGCGCGTGCGGCAGGGCGCTCGTCAGGGCGAGCACCGCGGTGCCGAGCACGAGCACGACGACGCTCGACCGCCGCCCGGTGCGAGCGACCGCCGGCGCCGCGTCCGGAGCCGCCTCGTGACCCGGCGACCCCAGCAGTACCGCGACCCAGCGGAGGTACACGGCGATGCCGACGACGACGGCCACGACCGCGGCGGCGGCCACCGGCCAGACGCCCTGCGCCACCGGGGCGGCCACGGCGAGGACCTTGACGACGAGGCCGATCACTCCGGGCGGCAGCCCGGCGAGGACGAGCAGTGCGAGGACGAGCGCTCCCCCGGCGAGCGGGTCGCGGCGCAGCAGACCGCGCGTCTCCTCGAGCGTCCGGGCCCCGGTGCGGGAGAGCGCGGCGAACGCGACGGTCGTCGCGGCGGCGTAGACGAGGACGTAGGCGGCCGCGGCACGCAGCCCGGCGTCGGTGAGCGCGGTGAGCGGCACGACGACCCACCCCGCCTGCGCGATCGTCGACCATGCGAGCAGCCGGGTGGGGTCCTGCTGGCGCAGGGCGAGGACCGTGCCGAGGAGGAGCGAGGCGACGGCCGGCACCCCGAGGACGACGGCGACCGGCGTGCCGACGAGGTCGGTGCCGATCCCCGCACCCACGACCGCGGCGACGGGCACGAGCAGGGCCGCGACGGCCGACAGCTTGGAGGCGGTGGCGAGGAAGAGCACGGTCCCGAGGTCGGTCGAGGAGTACGCCTGCGGCGTCCAGGCGTGGAACGGGACGAGGGAGAGCTTGAAGCCGAGCCCGGCGACGAGCACGGTCACCGCGAGGACGGCGACCGCGCGGCGTTCGGGGTCGGCCCAGGCCAGGGCCAGGGTCTCGGGGCCGAACGAGGCGTCGCCGGTGGCGGTGAGCCACAGGGCGGCCCCGAGGACGAGGAGGGCGAACGACGCGACCGAGGTGACGAGCAGGCTGAGCCCGGCGTGCGCCGAGCGCCGGTCGCCCCGCAGCGCCACGAGGGCGACCGCGGGCACCGTGGCGAGCTCGAGGGCGACGAGCCACGACCCGAGGTCCTGGGCGGCGGCGACGGCGACCCCTCCGGTCGTCGCGGCGAGCAGGAGGATGGCGGTGACGGCGCCGTCGCGCGGGCGGGGCCGGCCGTCGTGGAGCAGGGCGAGGGCGGCCGCGGCGGCCAGGAGGACGCCCGCCTGGAGCGTCGAGGCGCGCGGGCCGGCGGTCCACAGGCACGCGCCGTCCGGGGCCGGGAGGCAGAGGCTGCGAAGCGGCTCCTCGGCCGCGACGAGGCTGCCCCGCACCGCGACCCCCGCTCCCGCGACGAGCGCGAGCACCGCCACCGGGATCGCCCACCGGCCACCGCGCCCGGGGACCACGGCGTCCCCCAGCAGGACGAGGACCAGGCCGACCACGGGTGCGAGGGCCGGGGCGAGGACCAGCGCGTCGAACGTCACGACGGCGTTCACCGGGCACCCCCGATCGTCGCGACGGCGTCGGCCGTCACCGAGAGCAGCACCATCGGCGCCACCCCGAGCACGACGACGAGCCCGGCGAGCCCGGCGAGCACCCAGCGCTCGACGCCCACGGCGTCGGGCGTCCGCGCGAGCTCGGGGTCGGGCCGGTCACCCGCCCAGACGATGCCGGCGACGCGCAGGGCGTACGCGGCGGCGAGGGCCGCACCGACGGCGGCGACGACGGCGCAGACGACGAACAGCGCGCGCGGCCGGTCGGCGGCCGGGTCCCAGGCGGAGTACACGGCGAGGAACTCGCCCCAGAACCCGGCGAGCCCCGGCAGCCCGAGGCTCGCCGCGAGGCCGAGCACGAGGACGAAGCCCAGCCGGGGCGAGGTCTCGCGCAGCGCGGGGCGGCGGACCGCGAGGTCGACCCCGCCCCAGCGGGCCTTGAGGCCACCGACGAGGACGAAGAGCATCGCCGAGACCACCCCGTGCGCGACGTTGGCGTAGAGGGCCGCCTGGAGACCGGTGTCGGACCCGCTCGCCAGGGCGAGCACGACGAACCCCATGTGCGCGACGGAGGAGTAGGCGATGAGGCGCTTGAGGTCGCGCTCGACGAGGCAGACGAGCCCACCCCAGACGATGCCGACCGCACCCGCGACGGCGAGGACCGGGGCGAGCCGACCGAAGCCGTCCGGGACCGTCGCGACGGGGAGCCGGACGAGCCCGTAGGTGCCCATCTTGAGCAGCACGGCCGCGAGCAGCACCGAGCCCGCGGTCGGCGCGATCGTGTGGGCCGGGGGCAGCCAGGTGTGGAAGGGGAAGACCGGCACCTTGACGGCGAGGCCCAGGACGAGGAGGACGGCCACGGCGAGCTGGGTGCCGCTGCCGAGGGCCGCACCGGCGCCGTCGGCGAGCTCGCGCAGGTCGGCCGTCCCGGCGGACGCCACGAGCAGCAGGATCCCGACGAGCATCGTCGTCGACCCGACCGCGGTGTACAGGACGAACCGCTGGGCGGCGTCGGTGCGGGCACGCGGGTCGTGCGGGTCGCCGTAGCGCCCGACGAGCACCCACATCGGCACGAGGACGACCTCGAAGGCGACGAAGAAGAGGACGACGTCGCGGGCGGTGAAGGTCGCGAGCGCGCCGGCCTCGACGAGCAGCAGGCACCCGAGGAAGGTGGCGGGCGTGCCCCCGGTGGGCACCTCGACCCAGGCGTGGGCCGTGACGACCATCCCGATGACGGCCGTGAGGAGGACGAGGGGGACCGAGATCCCGTCGACCCCGAAGGACCAGCGCACCCCGATCTCGGGCAGCCACGCCCGGTCGATGCCCGCGGTGGAGACCACCACCGCGACGGCCAACGCGAGGGTCGCGAGGGCGGTGACCGCGGCGACGGGGCGTGCCGCGCGCAGCGACAGGGACCGGCCGCCGGAGACGAGCCAGAGGCCGACCGCTGCCGGCAGGGCCAGGAGCAGGCTCACGACCATGCGAGCACCCCCAGGAGCCCGAGGGCCACGACCCCGGCGAGCACGAGCCCGACACCGGCGCTGGCCCGCTCGCGCCGGTGCAGGCGCGACCCCGCCCAGCCCGCCGCGCGGGTCGTCACGGCGGCGCCGCGGACGTAGGCGTCGACGACCTCGGTGTCGACGAACGCGACGACCCGGGCCAGCCGCAGCACCGGCCGCGCGACGAGCCGCCGGTACAGGGCGTCGACCCCGAGCCCGCGGTCGGCGTGCGGCACGAAGCGGCGCGCGAGCACCTCGGCGGGGTCGCGGTCGAACCCGCCACGGAGCGCGATGGCCACCCCGACCCCCACGACGAGGACGGTGAGGAGCAGCCAGAGCAGCGACACCGACTGCACCGCGAAGGACCCGGTGAGCACGACGAGCCCACCGAAGACCGTGAGCACGACGAGCACCCACAGCACCCCGGGCACGGTCGGGGGGACCCGGCCCGGGTCGGGGCGCTGCCGGACGTGCGCGGTGAGGACGAGGTAGCCGCGGGTGGAGTACGCCGCCGTGACCGCCGAGGTGAGCACGAGCGCGACGAGGACGAGCACGCCCGGACCGTCGGCCTCGACGGCACCGTCCCACGCGGAGGAGAGGACGTGCTCCTTGGACACCCCGCCGACGACGAGCGGCACACCTGCGAGGGACAGGAACCCGACGAGGAAGGCGACCCGCAGCACCGGGGCCGCCGCGCCGCTGCCCCGCAGCGTCGCCGCCGCCGTCCCGCCCGCCGCGAGTGCGGCCCACCCGATGGCCAGGAAGAGGAGGGACTTGAAGACGGCGTGCGACCACAGGTGCAGGAGCCCGGCGTCCGGCCCGGCCGCGGGTGGCGCGGCGGCGATCGCGGAGAGCATCACCGCGACCTGGCTCACGGTGGACCATGCGAGCATGCGTTTGAGGTCGCTCTGGGCGAACGCGAGCACCGCGGCCAGCAGCATCGAGACGGACACCGCGACGGCGAGGAACCAGCGGGCGCTCGGGCTGTCGACGAGGAGCGGGTAGAGACCGGCGAGGACGACGGTGCCGGCCGCCACCATCGTCGCGGCGTGGATGAGGGCGCTGGCGGGCGTCGGCCCCTCCATCGCGTCGGCGAGCCAGTCCTGGAAGGGGACCTGGGCGGACTTGCCGAGCACACCGATGATGACGAGCACGAGCAGGACCGCGCGCAGCCGCGCGTCGGGGGCGTCGCAGGCCCCGAGCGCCTCGGCCACCGGGAGCCCCGCGGCCACCTGGTCGTCGACGCACGCGGTCGGGCGACCCCACGCCCCGAGGACCGCGCCGAGCCCGGTCGACCCGGCGCCGGCCGCGAGCCCCACGACCCCGAGGACGAAGCCGATGTCGGCGACCCGCGTCACGAGGAAGGCCTTGAGCGCGGCCCGGCGGGCCGTGGGCCTCCGCGACCAGTGCCCGATGAGGAGGTAGGAGCACCACCCCATGACCTCCCAGCCGACGACGGTGAGGACGAGGTCGGCGGAGACGACGACGAGGAGCATGGCGGCGGAGAACAGGGAGACGGTGGCCGCGAACTGCCCGTAGCGGTCGTCGGTCCCGAGGTACCACGTCGAGTACAGCTGGACGGCGGCGGTGACGAGGGCGACGACCGTCGCGAGGGCCAGCCGGGTGGGGTCGGTGACCACCGTGAGGGGGACCTCGAGCCCGCCGGCGGCCAGCCCCGGGCCGGAGCCCACGACGACCTCGCGCTCCGCGATCCACGCGACGACCGCGAGCAGCAGGGTGAGCGCCGACGCGCCGACCGCCACGATCCCGGCCCAGCGGTCGTCCCGGCGCACCGCGACCCCGAGGACGGCGGCCACGGCGGGGACGAGGACGAGGAGCCAGGGGCTCATGCGGCGTCCTCCGGGGCGGACGCCTCGTCGAGGTCGATGCTGCCGCGCAGCCGGAAGACGGTGAGCACGACGGCGAGCGCGACGACGACCTCGGCCGCGGCGATGGTGATGACGAAGAGGGGCAGGACGCTGCCGCCCGCCCACCGGTCCGCCCCGGCCGCCTGGGTGGTCACGAGGAGGACGAGACCCCCACTGAGGACCAGCTCGACCCCCACGAGGAGCAGGACGGCGTTGCGGCGCACCGCGATTCCCATGACACCGAGCCCCACGAGGGCAGCGGCGAGCAGGTACGGGCCGACGAGGTGGATCACGACGCGGCCTCCGAGGCGCCCGGGTCGACCGGGGTGTCGGGGTCGGCTCCGCGCGCGAGGGTCAGGCCGCCGACGAGGGCGGCGAGGAGCAGCACCGAGAGCAGCTCGAAGGGCCACACCCAGGTCCCGAACAGCTGCCCGGCCACCTGCTCGGAGGTGACCGCCGACCGCTCCACCGTGCCGTCGGCCAGCGGCACGAGCACCGTGGCGAGCAGGCCGGCCGTCGCGAGGCCGAGCAGCCCGGCACCGACCGACCGCCAGGGGCCGACCGCGTGGGCCCGGTCCGGGCCGATCGGGGCCCGGGTCAGCATCATCGCGAAGAGCACGAGGACGACGACGGCCCCGACGTAGACGAGGACGAGGACGAGCGCGACCAGCTCGGCGCCGAGGACGATGAGCGCCCCCGCGACGCCGAGCAGGGCCACGACGAGCCACAGCGCCGCGTGGACGACGTGCCGGGTGGTCACCGCGAGCAGGCCGCCGACGACGGCGAGGACGGCGCAGGCCGCGAACGCCGTGTCGAGGGCCGTCACGACGGCTCCTCGGGTGGGGCGTCCCGGACGACCTTCGGCCGGACGGTCCGGGGTGGGCGCGCCGCGCCGCCGCCGGCAGGGCCGCTCCCCCGGGCAGGGCGGTTGAGGGCCGACACCTCGGCGGGCTCGGCCGACCGCTCGTCGAGCGCGGGGGGAGGCGGCACGGTCGCCATCCACTCCCCCAGCCGGCCCTTCTCGTGGAGCAGGTCGCGGATGTCGACCTCGGCGTACTCGAACTGCGGGCTCCAGAAGAGCGCGTCGAACGGGCACACCTCGATGCAGATGCCGCAGTACATGCAGAGCGAGAAGTCGATGGCGAAGCGGTCGAGGACGTTGCGCTGACGCTCCCGGCCCCCCTCGGTCGTGGCGGGGATCGTCTCCTTGTGCGAGTCGATGTGGATGCACCAGTCGGGGCACTCGCGCGCGCAGAGCATGCACGAGGTGCAGTTCTCCTCGAGGAGGGCGATGACGCCACGGCTGCGGGGCGGCAGCGACGGTGCGACGTCGGGGTACTCGGCGGTGTGCGAGGGCCGCAGCGCCGTGCGGGCCGTCGTCGCGAGGCCCTTGAGGACGCCGGGCAGTCCGCCGCGCCCGCGGGAGTCGGAGTCGGTCACCAGCCCATCACCACCCCGGCGCCGGAGAGGAGCAGCTGGGCGAGGGCGAGCGGCACGAGCCACAGCCAGGCGAGCCGCTGGAGCTGGTCCTCGCGCAGCCGGGGCCACGCGACCCGCACCCAGATGACGGCGAGGGCGACGAGCAGGCCCTTGAGGAGGGTCCACAGCCAGCCGAGGGCCTCCGGGAACGGCCCGTGCCAGCCGCCCAGCCACAGCACCGCGAAGAGCAGCGACATCACGACGATGCCGGCGTACTCGGCGAGGAGGAAGAACGCGAACCGGAGGCCGGTGTACTCGGTCCAGGCACCCATCACGAGCTCGGCGTCGGCGATCGGCATGTCGAAGGGGGGCCGCTGCAGCTCGGCGACGGCCGCGACGAGGAAGACGAGGCCGCCCGGGAGCTGCCAGAGCAGCCACCACGGCGACCACGCGTCGACGATCCCGGCGAGCGAGAGCGAGCCGCCGGCGAGGGCCACCGAGGCGACCGCGAGCACGATCGGCAGCTCGTAGGAGACGAGCTGCGCGGCGGCGCGCAGCCCACCGATGAGCGAGTACTTGTTGGCGCTGGACCAGCCGGCCATCAGGGTGCCGAGCGCGCCGACGGAGGTGGCGGCGAGGACGAGGAGGACCGAGCCCGGCACGTCGACCGCGGCGACCCCCGGGTGGACGGGGACGGTCGCGAGGGCGACGAGGTAGGGGACGAGGGCGACGGCCGGTGCGAGCCGGAACACCCAGCGGTCGGCCGCGGCCGGGACGATGTCCTCCTTCTGGACGAACTTCACCCCGTCGGCGACGAGCTGGGCCCACCCGTGGAAGCCGCCCGCGTACATGGGGCCGAGCCGGCCCTGCATGTGCGCCATCACCTTGTGCTCGGCCTGCCCGACGAGCAGCGGGAGGACGAGGAAGGCGGCGAGGGTGGCCACGGCGCGCAGCCCGGCCTCGAGGAGGGTCATCGCGGCCCCCACTCCGGCGGCGGGACCCCGGCGGCCTGCACCCGACGGCGGCTGGGCGAGCGTGGGGACTCGTGCCCCTCCCCCGGCTCCTTGCCCCCGGGCCACGGCCGGGCGGCCCGGGCGGCGAGCTGGAAGGACTTGCGCAGCGGGGTTCCCTCGAACCCGTCCGGGAGCAGGAGCGGCCGCAACCCCAGGCCGCTGCCGTCGTCGAAGCCGTCGACGGCGATGCCGAACATCTCGTGGGTCTCCCGCTCGTGCCAGGCGGCGCCGGCGAAGATGCCGGTGACCGACGGGAGGGCCTCACCGTCAGCGAGCCGGGTCGAGAGCAGCCGCCCGCGGAGGGCTCCGGGAGTGGACACGTCATAGAGGTGGCAGACGACGTCGAACCCGGGAGCGTCGGGGTCGTGTGTGCGGTCGACGGCGCTCAGCCAGTCGAAGAACGCGAAGCCGTCGTCGCGGGCGGCGGCGACGGCATCCCGCCATCCGCCGGGCTCGACCACCTGCGTCTCGTCCGCCACGTCGGGCAGCCTAGCGAGACCTCGCCGCCGGGCACCCCGACGGGCCGTGGCGGTGGGGTCCTGCGAACCCCGGAAACACCCCGCCCGCGCTGGATAGCATGAGGACGTGGCCGAGCCCGACGAGGACGCAGACGGCGACACCATCCCCCGCTCCCGACTCCGCGCCGCCCGGGACCAGACCACGCCGGAGCCTCCTCTCCGCGTCCGCGACGCGCCGGAGCCGGCCCGTGCGGCGGTGCGCAGCACCGGCTCGGGTCTCGAGCAGCGGATCGCGCCGTGGGCGGTTCCGCCCGCCCCGGAGCCCGGTGAGCAGACGACCGAGGGCCGGGGCGAGCCCGGGCCGGCGGAGAAGGAACCGGCGCGGAAGGAGCCGGAGTCGGCCGCGCGGCGCAGGGCCTGGCGCCACCGCCCCGAGCGGCACGCGGCGTACGCCCCGCCGGAGGGCGCGGTCGACCTCGAGCCCAGCCGGCCGACCCCCTTGGCCGAGCCTCCGCGGCGCCGGTTCCGGCGGTGGCTGCGACGGGGCCGATGACCGGGTGACGGTTGAGACTCGGTGGCACATGTCGTTCTGCTGGAGGCGAACTCGATGAAGTTCGTCGTGCGGAACCCTTGCCGTGTCGTACGTGTGTTCGATAGGATGGGGCATGGCCAGGGGGACCCTCACACTCGCGGAGCGACGCTCCGCGCTCGAGGCGGCGCGGGAGGCGTTGACGGGGCTGGGTGAGGTGCTGGCGACCGCGTCGGGTCGAGAGCTGGGCGAGCTGATGGGGTTGGCCGACGAGGTCGCGGCCGGGGCGTCGGCGGCGCGGGTGTCGGTGGCGGTGGAGGCGGTCCGGCGGGGTGAGTGCTCCGGTGGTGAGGCCCACGGGTGGGTGCGGGAGCACGCGCCGTCGCTGCGGCAGGGCGGCGCGGCGCCGGTGGCCAGGCTCGCGGTCGACGTCACGGGGACGCGGTCCGGGCTGGAGGTCGTGGCGCCGGACCCGGGGTCACCGGTGGGGATCGTCTGGTCCGCCGTCGAGGCCGGTGCGCTGGAGGCCTCGACCGCGACGGCGGTGCTGCGGGAGGTCGACCGGCTCAGCCCGCTGCTGCGGGAGGACGCCGTCCCGACCGTGACCACCGCGCTGGTGGACCTCGCGCGTGAGTGGGGCCCGTCGGTGATGCGGCGGCTGCGGCCGCGGCTGCTGGCCGACCACGGCCAGCACGGCGCCCTCGACGACCTCCAGGACCGGCTGGCCCCGGCGGCGCGGCTGTCGATGCCGCACGTGGAGTCCGGGGACCTGACCGAGTACCAGCTGTGGATGACCCCCGACCAGGCCGCCACCCTCGAAGCCGCGATCGGGCCGCTGTCCGCGCCCACGCCGAACGAGGACACCGGCCAGGCAGACCTGCGCCCCGCCGGGCAGCGCCGCGTCGAAGCCCTCACCGAGGTCTGCCGTGCCTCCAGCGCCTCCAGTGCCGTGACCGACACCGCGCCCGCGGCCACCCTGCACGTCACCATCGCCCTGACCGACCTACAGGCCACCACCGGCGCCGGGGAGGTCATCGGCTCGAGCGCCACCGGCACCCTGCTCGCCCCCGAGACCCTCCGCCGCCTCGGCTGCGACGCCGCCCTCGTCCCCCACCTCCTCGGCACCGCCGGCGAACCGCTGACCGTCGGACGGGTCGCCCGGCTCTTCACCCGCGCCCAACGCCGCCACCTCTGGCTCCGCGACCGCACCTGCACCTGGCCCGGCTGCACCGCCCCCGCCGCCTGGACCCAGGCCCACCACATCCGGCACTGGGCCGACGGCGGCCCCACCGACACCACCAACGCCGCCCTGCTCTGCCAACGCCACCACACCACCGTCCACCGACGACGCCTCACCGCCACCATCCACACCACCCCCGACGACCACGGCCGCCACGTCATCTGGGACCTCACCGACGGCTCCTACGACCACACCCTCACCCACGACGCCCGAGCCCTGCCCGCCGCCTGACCGCGGGCTCGCGGTTCGAGGGCAGCGGACGACGCGTTGTCCCGCTCAGCGCGCCGCGGCGGCCGTCAACAGCTGCGTGATCTCCGCGGGCGTGGGGACGCGGCCGGAGACGAGCACCTTCTCGTCCACGACGAGCCCCGGGGTGGACATCACGCCGTAGCCCAGGATGGACGGGTAGTCCTCGACCTTCTCCACGGAGGCGTCCAGTCCGAGCTGTTCGAGGGCCTCCCTCGTTGCGCGCTCCAGCTTCTTGCAGTTGGCACAGCCCGGTCCGAGGATCTTGACGATCATCAGGGCTCCTTTCGGTGGCGCTCAGGCGAGCAGGACATTGAACAGGTACCCCACCGCGACGATCGAGGCGCCGACGACGGAGAGGTAGATGGCGAGCAGCTGGGGCTTCAGGACGCGGCGCAGCAGGATCATCTCGGGGAGCGAGAGCGCGACGACGGCCATCATGAACGCCAACAGGGTGCCCATCGGTAGGCCCTTGTCGTGCAGGGCCTCGACCAACGGCAGGATCCCGGCGGCGTTGGAGTACAGCGGGATCCCGAGTCCGACGGCGACCAGGACTCCGAAGGCGTTGTCCGGCCCGGCGTACGCGGTGAAGAAGTCCTCGGGCGCCCATCCGTGGATCACGGCACCCACCCCGATGCCCAGCAACAGGTACGGCCAGATCCTCCGCAGGATCGTCCCGACCTCTTCGGTGGCCATCCGGACCCGTTGCGGGAACGTCAGCCCACTGGTGGAGTCGACGACCTGCCCGCCGAGCCTGGTCTCGAAGACGAACGGCTCGACGTAGCGCTCGAGCCGCAGCCGCCCGATCCCCCAGCCCGCGACGATGGCGATCGAGAGCCCGGCCCCGATGTAGGCCAGGGTGACCTGCCACCCGAAGAGGGTGAGCAGCAGGCCGATGGCGATCTCGTTGACGAGGGGGCTGGCGATGAGAAAGCTCAGCGTGACTCCCAGCGGCACCCCGGCGGCGACGAACCCGATGAACGCGGGCACCGCGCTGCACGAGCAGAACGGTGTGACCACGCCCAGCCCGGCTGCCATGACGTTGCCCACGCCCTCACGGCGCCCGCCGAGCAACGCCCGGGTTCGCTCGACGCTCATGTACGAGCGCAGGATGGTGACCACGAAGATGATGCCGGACAGCAGCAGCGCGATCTTCACCGTGTCGTAGGCGAAGAAGTGCAGGGCTTCCGTCAGCCGTGCGCGCGGGTCCATCCCGAGCAGCTCGTAGAACAGCGAGTCCCAGACCCGGTCGTTGAGCCAGTACGCCAGCGCCCACAACGCGGCGATGCCCGCCAGGGTCCCCCCGCGACCTGCTCGCGTGCTGGGCAGGTGCGTGGCGATGGTCATGGTCGAAGGCCCGTCGCGTTCAGCGGGAGGGCGTCGGCCAGGCGTTCGGCCGCGTCGGTGGCCACGGTGTAGTCGATCCACCGTCCTCGTCTGGAGCTGGTGACCAGGCCGGCCTCGCGTAGCACCTTCAGGTGGTAGCTCAGCAGATTGGCGGCGACCGGGACCCGGTCCTGGAGGTCGCAGACACAGCTGGTGCCGTTCTGCTGCAGGTGGCGCAGCACGGTCCACCGCACCGGGTCGGCGACGGCGGACAGGAGGGCCAGTGACGCTTCCGTCTGCGCGGCCTGGCGACCCGTGATCAGCTCGAGGGCTTTCACTTCAGCCACGTTTGAAGAATAGTCCCGGCCTCGACCTCCGGCCCCAGAGGGTGAGGCAGGCAACACCACAGGTTGCACTGAGTCGTGGGGGGGACGGGATCCGGCCTCGGGTACGCGGTCGAGAGACCCGCACGGCCCGTGCCCGTGCCTCGCTCGCACGTCCACGGCATGGGAGTGTGGGGCATGGTCACCGCTGACGACAACGAGCTCGACGCCTTCTGGGAGGTCGCCCGGGAGCACGCGGGTCTTGCGGGGGTGCCGGTCTACACCGGCGGCAACCCGGTGCGAACGCTGCGACCCCCCGCCTGGGCCTTCGGCGCGACCCCCGAGCAGTCCGACGAGGTGCTCAGCCTGGTCCTCGACGGGACCAGGACGGCGACCGCGACCTCACACGCCGACTACGTGAAGGAGGGGGAAGAGCTGCCCGCGCCGGGGATGCTCGGCATCGTCCTCGACGGGGCCGGCCACCCGCGCGCCCTCGTCGCGACGACCGGGACGCGGGTCGTCCCCTTCGATGAGGTGGACGCCGAGCACGCACGGGACGAGGGAGAGGGCGACGGGAGCCTCGAGCACTGGCGGGCGGTCCACGAACGCATCTTCACCGAGCACGCCGAGGGTGGCTTCCGACCGGACATGCCGGTCGTCCTCGAACGCTTCCGCGTCCTCTACCCGCCGACGTGATCGCCTGAGCACACCGCCTCGCGCCGACGCGTGACCCCGCCCAGGACGTCCCGGACCGCCCTCTGGACGGCGCGCGTTCCGAGGTGATCCTTCAGAACGTCCCGACGTGACTGCGCGCCTGCTCGACGGCTGCAACCACGTCGAGGCCGTGGGCCCCGCGTCCGGTCGCTGCAAACGTGGCCAGTCGCTCCGCGGCGCGGTCGAAGAGCCGATCAGCTCCCACCTGGTTCCCGCGGGCCGCATGCGTCATGGCAACGCAGACCTGCGCAAGCCCCTGCCACAGATCTCGTTCCTCGACCGGTCCCGCCTTCCACCGCGCCTCCAGGACCTCATGGGCGGAGAACGGACGGCCCGCCTCCATGAGCTCTCGGGCCGCTGCAAGGGCCTCCCGGGGAGGTAGGGGCTCCTCCGACACCGGTTCGACCCCCGCAGCGCCGTACGGGAGCGGCCGGCCCAAGGCGTCGCGAGGTCGGGCTTGGCGAGCGCGGCCCTCGCCGTCCCGGTCTCGGTCACGCCCGGTCATGGGGCCAGTCTCTCAGGAGGGGCCGCGGACCGCGCTGGGGAGCATGGGCGCGGCCGGGGGGTGGTGACCGGCCTCATGCAGGCTCGACCGTCTTCACCATGACGCAGTTCTTCAGCCCCTTGGGCCGGTCGTAGGTGAAGCCGAGCCCCTCGTACAGTCGACGGGTGCCGTTGTAGAGGAACGACGACGACATCTTCTTGGTCTGGTTGGTCAGGTCGTGGGGATAGCTCTCGACCCTGCCGCCGCCGGCCCGGGCGATGAGATCGAGCGCACCGGTGATCGCCAGCTCGGTCACGCGCCGTCGCCGGTGGCGCTTGTCGACGAAGACACAGGTGATCCGGTAGTCAGGGTCCGCGGTCTTGGTGGCGTCGTACTCCTTGCGGTGGTGGATGGTGGGCAACTCGGCCGGGGTGCCGTACTCGGCCCACGCGATGGCCTCGTCGCCATCCATCACCAGCGCGGCGTGCGCGGCACCCTGCTCGACGTAGGCCTTCTTCAGGGCTCGGTTGGCCTCCGCGCCCTGGCCGCGTTCGGGCCCGTCGGGATGGAACCAGATGCACCAGCAGCCGCCGAAGATGCCGTTGTGCCGTTGCACCAGCGCATCGAAGGCGGGCCAGGTCTCCGGGCTGAGCGGGGCGATGGTGTACGACGACTCGGTGGCCATGCCGCACCGTATCCCTGTCGGGCCCGCACGGGCACCGATCCGGCTGTGGTCGACGACGTGTGCCACCGGCCGAGTTGCCCGGTCCGGCGCCCGTCTCCGGGCACACTGGCCGACGTGACGGAGCCGGGGACACGCGCGGTACGGATGGGCGCCTGCATCGTGACCGTCGCGGCCGGTGCGTTCGTCATCAGCGGCTGCCTGCTGGCCCTCGTCCTCGAAGTGGTCGGGTTCGGCACCCCCCGGGACAGCGGGACTCGGCCGTGGGTCGTCGCGCCGCTGCTCGTGGGCGTCGCCGCAGGCATCGTCGTGCCCGCGGCCGTCTGCGGGTGGGCCTCGGGCGGCAGCCGGCGGACCACCGTCATCGTCGCGCTCGCCGTGGCCGTCATCGCGGCCGCACTCATGGTCGGCATCCTCGGCCTGGACTGAGTCCGCGGTCCGTGGGCTCAGCCGTCCGCCGGTGGGGAGGCCTGGAAGAGGTACGCGAAGGCGGTCCTGGTGTAGCCGATCCCGCGTCCGGAGGAGCGGATCCGGTCGGCGTCGACCGCTCCCGGTCGTCTCGGGACCAGGTACTCCTCGAGCCGGTCGGCCACGAGGCGGTACCGGCCGCCTCGATGGTGCGCGACGGCCGTGAGCCGCAGCGAGGGGTCCAGGGCGGCCAGGCTGGCGTCGCCGTGGCTGGTGTTGGCCAGCAGCCAACCGCCGGGGCGCAGGTAGCGCCGGGCGTGCTCCCACATCGGCCCGGTGAACAGCGAGATCACGAGGTCCATGCTCCCGTCGGGCACATCCAGCGGGCCGGCGTAGTCCGCGGCGAGGAACCGCACCTCCGAGCCGGCGCCGGGACGCGTCCGGCCGGCCAGCTCCGCGCGCACCAGGTCGGTGTCGGCGAAGAACCGCGCCGCCCGGGCGTCGGTGTCGACGTAGGTCACCGACGGGAAGGCCGTCGACGGGGACAGGTCCACGTAGCTGCCCGGGTACAGCGCTCGCTCCACCGGACGGCTCTCGGCGAGCGCGGCGAACAGGCCCGACCGGTCACCGATCGACTCCCGGTACTGCGACCACGTCACCAGCCTCACCACGCACCCATCTCAGCACGCCCCCTGCTGCTCGGACCACGTCGGGCCCGTAGGGTGAGGACTCCCGCGACAGAGAGCCGGATCCCATGTGCTTCTCGGTCGAGGCAGATCTGGTGGTGGGCGTCGCGCTGCTCCCCGTGGCGGCACTGTCCCTGCGCGAGGTCCGGCACGTGCGCGAGGTGGCGTTCGCGGCCCTTCCGCTGCTCTTCGCCGCCCACCAGCTGGTCGAGGCGTTGGTCTGGGCGGGAGTCGAGGGTGGGGTCTCGGCGAGCGTGCAGCAGGCGGCGGCGCTGGTCTACGTCCTCGTCGCGTTCCCCGTCCTCCCGACCCTGGTGCCCACCGCCGTCCTGCTCCTCGAGCCCCGGGGGGCGCGGCTCCGGGTCGCGCCGTTCGTCGCGGTCGGACTCGTGGTGTCCGCCCACCTGACCTACGTCGTGCTCAGTGGGCCCCTCGTGGTGGCTGCGCATCCGCACGCGCTCGTGTACCGGACGGGCCTCGAGAACGGCACCTTCTGGGCCGGGCTCTACATCCTCGCCGTCGTCGGCCCGTCGCTCCTCTCGGGCTACCCGACGATCGTGGCCTTCGGGGCCTTCAACCTCCTCGGGCTGACGCTGGTCGCCCTCGCCTATCGGGAGGCCTTCGCGTCCATCTGGTGTGTCGTCGCGGCCGTGTCGTCGGTCCTGGTCCTGCTCCACATGTACCGCCGCCGGCGGTTGCCCGACCCGCACCGGTTGCACGGACACCGCCTCGAGCCGGCCTCGCCCTGAGCGACCGGGGGGGGAACGCTCAGCCGACGGGGGCCGGTTCGGCGAGCCGGCCGGCGTGGATCGCGGACGGCCGCCGCGGCGCGCCGCCGCGACGCCCCGGCAGCAGCGAGGTGAGCGCGACCGCTCGGCGCCAGCGCTCCCGCCGGGTCCGGCCCTCGGAGAGGTCGTGCCGGGCGCGGGTCGCGTGGGCCCAGGCCTGCTCGGCGGAGGCGTCATCGGCCCCCCGGGGCCCGAAGACGGCGACGTCGACGGCGCGGGCGGTGTCGAGCAGCGCGAGCCCCCCGACGGAACGTGCCACCTCGCGCCGGGTGTCACGACCGGACACCTCGTACCCCGCGTCGCGCAGGGTGTCGACGACATCGACCCACGCGGCGGACGCCCGGGCCGCGGGCGAGCCCCGGCGGGAGCGCACCCGGCGGCGCAGCACCTTGACGAGCACGATGAGCGCGGTCCACAGGGGCAGCCCCAGGGCGGGCACGGCGACGACGCCGAGCGCGACGCGCGCCCAGAGCGGGAGCGGCACGGTCACCTCGGGCGCGGTGGTCCGGCTGCGGCCGCTCGCCGACTCGTCGAGGGTGAAGCCGTCCTCGCTGCTCGGGGGGCGCTGCGTCGTGGGCGGCGGAACGGCCGCGGCGCGGTTGCGGTCCTGCTCGAGGACCGCGCGCGGGCGGGGGGCCCTGTCGCGCGGCGGCACGAACTCGTCCGGGGCGATGAGCTGCCAGGACCGCCCGTCGTGCACCTCGACCCAGGCGCGGACGTCGGCGCCGCGCACCACGCCGTCGGCCTCCGGGGCAGCCCCGAGGACGACCCGCGCGGGCAGCCCCAGGTAGGCGGCCGAGAGGGCGAGCGTCGCGGCGTACTGCTCGTCGTTGCCGGCGGGCTGGGTGTCGCCGACGAAGCTGACGATCCGGCCGTAGGAGTGTCCCGGCAGGATCGTCTCCTCCCCCAGCCCCCCGTCGCTGTACGCGCCGGTGGTGCGCAGCCGGGACGCGACCGCCCGCACCTGCCCCATCGGGTCCTCGCCGCCGGTCGTGCTCGCCGCGACGAGGCGGGCCACCGGCTGCGCGAGCACCGGGTCGACGGGCGGGGTGGCGGGGACGCCGGTGTCCCTCGTCCCGAGCTCCTCGTCCAGGACGTAGCTCTCGCCGGGGGTGAGGCCCTCGGGCAGGACCGCGGCGCCGGTGTCGAGGTTGTAGCGGAGCTCGTCGGCGCGGTCCTGGGAGCCGGGTCCGACGAAGTCGATGCTCGTCTCGCGACCGACCGTCGGCACCCAGATCCGCAGCTCGCGGCGCGTGGCCCACGCCGCGCCGACGGTGACGGTGGCGGTCGTCTCCTCCCCGCCGTCCGGCCGAGGGATGCGGGCGCCGACGCGCAGGAACCCTGCGGTCCCACCGGAAACGCCCGGTGCCGGTCGCCGTGGCGTTGCCCGCGGCCCAGACCGTGCCGGAGTAGGTGTCGACGGTGGCGAGGCGCACGAGCGTGCCCGCCGGCAGCCCGGTGACCCGCAGCAGCTCCTTGTCGGCGAGGTCCTCGGCCACCGGCCGGAACGCCCGGAAGGCCGCGAGCGGGCTGGGGCGGTCGGTGGCGGCGAACGGCGGGTCGACGTGCTCGCGCAGGACGGCCCGGTCGGTGGAGCCGACCCACGGCACGGCCCCGAGGACGAGGACGCCGACGATGCCGAGCAACAGCCCCGCGGTGGCGACCCGCTCGAGGTTGCGGGCGGTGTGCACGACGACCGTGCGGCGGCCGCGGGCCGCTCCCCAGACCACCCCGACGACGAAGAGGACGGCACCCCGCGCGACCACCCCACCGGGAGCCCCGACGCCGAGCGCCACGGTCGCCGCACCGACGAGGGCCGGGACGAGCACGGGCAGGTGGGGCCCCATCGACCGGCGCGCGAGGAGCATCGCGGCGCAGCCGCCGACGAGGGCCAGGAGGAAGGGCAGGAGAGCCAGCGGGCCGCTGCCGTCGACCGGGGGGAGCGTCGTCAGCAGTCGGCGCCAGCCGTCGGTCGCGGTGTCGGCGAGGGCGACCCACGCGGCGGGCGTCGGCCACGGGCCGGCAGTGGTGCCGCGCAGGGTGAGCGGCGGGGCGATGAGCACCGTGACGACGATCAGGGTCGGCACCGCTGCCCACCACGGCGCCCGGAACCGGTCGAGTCCCAGCGCGACGAGGACCCCGACGAGGAGCGCGACACCGCTCGTGACCACCCACCACGGGCCGTCGTAGGTCCCGACGAAGCCGCTGAGCGCGGTGCCGGTCAGCGCGACCACGGCGGCCGCGTCGACCGCCACGTCACGCCGGCGCACGGGCACCGCGCGGGCGCGGCGGGAGGCGGGGGCGCTCATTCTCCACCCACCGCCCGAACGAGCCGGGGCAGGTCACCGATCGACCCCATGGTGAGGACCGTGATCCCGAGGAACGCCGAGGTCGTGCTCCGCTGCCCCGGGGCGACCCGCAGCACGAACACCCGGACGTGCGGCCCGAGGTGCCCCGCGGCGCGCTGGATCTCCGAGACCGGGGTGTCGGCTCCGGTGACGACGACGGCGATCGACGTGCCCACGGCGATCCCGACGAGCCGGGCCGCGAGCACCGGCAGCGGGGAGTCGAACGGCTCGACCCGTGCGAACCCGTCGAGGGTGCGGGCGGGCCCCGCCCGGTCGACCGCGTGCGCCCCGGCGACGACGCTGACGTCCATCTCGTCCCTCAGGGCCCGCACGGCCACCGACGCGGCCGCCGTCACCGCGGTCTCGAAGGTGTCCTCGTCCGGGTAGCTCTCGGCCCGGGCGTCGAGGAGGACACCGAGGTGGGAGCGCCGCGTGTCGGTGTACCCCTTGATCATCAGCGACGTCGAGCCGTTGGCGGCCGACATCCGCGCCGAGGACTGCCAGTGCACGTGGCGCCGGTCGTCGCCGGGGACGTAGGCCCGCAGGGTGTGGAAGTCGAGGTCCGAGGCCGACGGGTCGGACGTGGACCGGCCCTCGAGGTCGCGGATCAGGCCGGCGTCGAGCGAGGGCAGCGGCACCACGACGGGATGGACGAAGAGCTCGACGGTACGCGAGGTGTTGAGGGTGCGTCGGGCCAGCCCGAACGGGTCCCCGAGGACGGTCGTCACCGGGCCGACGACGATGACGCCGCGCCGGCTCGTGGGGATCGGGAACGGGTAGTCGACGCGCACGCCGGGCCCGAGCGCCGGCATCCGGAAGGCCTCGGTGCGCCCGCCGACCGGCACCTCGAGGTCGGCCGGTGCGACGCGACGGGTGCGCCCGTTCGTCACGAGGAGCGAGCCGTCGGCCGTCGCGCCCGGCCGGACCCGCACCGGGTGGACGCTGAGGTCGAGGTCGACCCGCGCCCCGCCGAGGGTCATGAGCACCGCGAGTCCGAGGAGGACGAGGAGGCCGAGACCGATGAGGCGCGCCTCGTCCCAGGCCAGGGCCCAGCCGAGCAGCAGCGCCAGCGCCCCGACGAGCCCCGCACCCCACCCGGTGCGGGTCACGACGGACCGCTCCCGGAGGAGGACGAGGAGCTGACGGAGCGCGGACACGGATGGGCTCAGCGGCCGGCCGCGACGGGGAGCGGGACGGAGTCGAAGAGCTCGTCGATGACGTCGAGCATGGTGATGCCGTCGAACTGGGCATCGGCGTCGAGGAGCATCCGGTGCTGCATGATCGGGACCGCGAGCTCCTTGAGGTCGTCGGGCACGACGTAGTTGCGGCCCTGACCGGCGGCCCACGCCTTCGCCGCGTGGACGTAGCCGAGCAGCCCGCGCACCGAGAGGCCGAGCCGGACGTGGTGGTGCTCGCGCGAGCGCTCCGCGACCGTCTGCGCGAACTCCAGGAGCGGCCGGGAGACGTGGACCGAGCGGGCCACCTCGCGGAGCCGGAGCACCTGGGCACCGTCGATGACCGGCTGCACCGAGGCCGCCCGGTCACGGACCGCCAACCCGGACAGCACGCCGATCGTCGCCTCGGCGTCGGGGTAGCCGATCGCCGTCTTCATGAGGAAGCGGTCGAGCTGGGCCTCGGGGAGGCGGTAGGTGCCGGCCTGCTCGATGGGGTTCTGGGTCGCGATGACCATGAACGGGCTGGGGACGTCGTGCGTCACGCCGTCGACGGTGACCCGGTTCTCCTCCATGACCTCGAGCAGCGCCGACTGCGTCTTCGGGGACGCCCGGTTGATCTCGTCGGCGAGGACGATGTTCGCGAAGACGGGGCCGCGCCGGAACTCGAAGGCCTGGGTCCTCGGGTCGTAGATCGAGGCGCCGGTGACGTCGGAGGGCAGCAGGTCGGGGGTGAACTGGATGCGCTGGTGGCTGCCCCGCACCGCGCCGGCGAGCGAGCGCGCGAGGCTCGTCTTGCCGGTCCCGGGGACGTCCTCGAGGAGCAGGTGGCCGCCGGCGGCGAGGCACGCGACGCTCAGCTGGACGACGCGCTCCTTGCCGACGAGCGCGGCGCCGACGGCGTCGACGATGGTCGTGAAGGTCTCGCCGAACCACGCGATCTCGTCGGCGTGGGCGGGTGGCTCGATGCTCATCGGGTCCTCGTCGTGGTCGTCGGGGTGGGGCGGTCGGGATCGGGGTGCGCCGGCGTCATGGTGCCGTCCAGCGGGTCTGGCGGGGTGTCTCCGGCGCCACCCCGTCGTCACAGGTGATGGTGTACCGCGCCCCGGACGTCGCGATGAACTCCGACACGGGGATGGCGCGCGACCCGGCGCCGGTGGGGTCGGTCTCGAACGTCACCGTCACGCCGTCGACGGGACCGACCGGGTCGACGAGGCACTGCATCGTCGCGCTCGGCGACAGGTTGCGTCCGGTGAGGGTGAGCCGCAGGGGCGCTCCGGGCGTGGAGTCCGCCGACACCGCCCCGCCGCGGGTCCGTGCCGTCGTCGAGGCGGCCACGGAGTCCGCCCCCCGGGTGAAGCTCACCGCGACCGTGAGGTCGCGGCTGTAGCCCACCTTGCGCGTGTAGGTCTGCGACCAGGGGTCACCGCCGGTCGTGTCGTCGATGGTGACCCGACCGGCGACCCCGCCGTCGATCTGGACGCCGACGTCGGCCGGCCGCCCGTTGGGGTCGACCCGCACCGCGAACGTCACGTACGGACCGACCGTCGACACGATCGAGACGTCGGCCGGCCCGAGGGGGCCGTAGACGGCGTCCGAGGTGACCTCACCGGTGGAGGACCGGCCACCGGAGTTCGTGGCGGTCAGCGTGAACGTGTAGGTCGAGCCGTTCGACGGCACGGTGACCGCCTTGTCGAAGCGGGTGGGGTCGCGAGGAGCGGTCCACTCGCCGCAGGTGGCACCCCCGACCCGGCAGGTGATGGTCACCGCGTCGTCCCGGGCCGCGGGCGAGGTGAACTGGAGCCGGACCTGACGGTCGGTGCCGGTCGCCGTCGCCGCCAGGCCGGTGAAGGGACCCGGGGTCCCGACCGCCCGCAGGGAGGTCGGGGCGCTCGGGTCCGAGGAGTAGTACTCGTTGGCGGCGACCACCCGGTACTCGTAGGTGGAGCCGTCGTTCTCGAGCGCGTCGGCGTCGCAGCGCGTGCTCGCGGTGCGGCACACCTGGACCGACCCCCCGGGACCGTTGCGCGTCACCGTGTACATGGTGTCACCGGGGCCGTTGGGCGGCACCGAGGTCCAGCTGACGACCACGGCCGAGCGCGCTCCTCCGCCGACCTCGGTGGAGTCCAGCCGAGGCGCGTCCGGCGTGGCGGGGTTGCCCGCCGACTGGCCCTCGACGGTGACGGGCGGGCCCCAGCCGGCCTTGTTGTGCGCCTTGATGGTGAACGGCGTCGGGACACTGTTGTCCAGGCCGCCGGCCGTCACCGACGTCGTGGTCGTCTCGACCCGTCCCCCCGGCCAGGTCACGAGGTACTGGTCGACCGCGGACCCGTTGGTCGGCGCGGCCCCCCAGGTGACCGTCACGGTGCGGTTCGCGGGGTCGATCACCCGGGGGTCGACCGGGGCCTCGGGCACCTCGTCCGGGACGACGGGGGCGGAGGCCCCGCTCGGCGGGCCGAACCCGACGGCGTTGCGGGCCCGGACGGTGAACCGGTGCTCGACGGCGTTGGTCAGGCCGGTCACGAGGCACGGGGATGCGTCACAGACCTGGGTCCCGCCGTCCCACGCCACCTCGTAGGACTCGATCGGCAGGCCGTTGTCCGCGGGCGCGCGCCAGGCCAGCCGCGCGGACTCGCTGAGCGTCGGCCCGGTCTGCTCCGGAACCCCCGGCGCGTCGGGGACGCCGAGCACGTCGACGGTGAGGGTTCCCGTGGCCTGCCGGTCGCGCCGGGTCGTGGAGTCGACGTCGGTGATCGTCACCGCGAAGACGATGCTCCCCTTCGCGGTGCGGGCCGGCGTGACCGACAGGGTCGTGGGGCCCTCACGGGTGACCGTCGCGGCCGCCCCGGACACCCGGTCGACCCCGAGCACCGAGAACGTGGGGTCGGCCAGCTGGCTCGACAGGTAGCCCCCGAGGTTGATGGTGCCGGTCGAGCCGGCGCGGACCCCGGACAGCGTCGCAGGAGCCATCCTGGGGGGCTGGGCCGGAGCCACCCGGACGGTGAGCGGGGCCGGGACGGCCTCCGTGCCCGGGGCGGTCACGAGCACGCGTGCGGTGGTCCCCGGGACGGCCGCCGACGAGGCGGTGACGACGAGCGTCGTGTCGTCGCGGTTCGCGACGGCCAGCCCGGCGACGGGGGCGTCGAGCCGCCCGGCGAACCGCAGCGCCTCGAGCGCCCCGGGCCGCGCCGTCCACACGTGGCACAGCTCCGGGATGGACAGCGGCCGGGACTGGCCCCCGACGACGACGTCGACGGGGGTCGTCGGGCAGCGCAGGACCGGGGTCTCCGGCCCCACCTGCACCGGCACGGTGAGGAACGCGCGCTTGGCCGTCGAGTCGTCCGGGCCGGTGGCGGTGGTCACCTCGAAGGCGATGGCCGCGGGTCCGACGTACCCGGCGAGAGCGGTGACCTTCAGCTGCGAGGCCCCGTCCGGCTCGACGCGCAGCGACCCGGCGGGGGACGCCGCCAGGCGGTCGCTCGTCGTCAGGGTGAGCTCGCGACCGGCCGGGTCGGCGACCACCTCGGAGAGGGCGACCGTCGTGCTGCCGTCCTTGTCGACCTCGACGAGGGCGTCCGGGCGGACACTCGGGGCGCCCGACCCACCGGCGGGGACGTGGACCAGCCCCAGCGCGGCGGCCCCGCGCGCGTCGACGACCTCGAAGGACAGGACCTGGGCGGTGTTCGTGACCGGCAGCGCCACCCGGCCCCCGTCGATCGTCGCGTCGGGGACGTCGAAGACGCGCGTGACCCGCAGGGGACCACCCGGGTCGTCGGGGTCGACGGCACCCGCGAGGAGGTCGACGTCGACGGACGTCGCTCCGGGCCCGGGCTGCGCGAGCGCGTTCCGTGGCACCGGTGGGAGGTTGACCCCGGCCCGCCCGCGGACCCGGATCGAGGCGGTCGACGGCTCGCCGCTCGCGCCGACGATGGAGTAGCGCACGGTCAGCGGGTCGTCGGCCGGCGGACCGGTGACCGTGACCCGCCCGGACTCGGGGTCGAGGGTGGCGCGGCCCGCGAGCCCGGAGTTGAGGGGTGCCAGCGGCTGGACGACGGCCCGCTCGCCGATCGGCTGGATGTCGTTGGCGAGGGTGTCGACGACGACCGTGGCGCCCGGGGCGACCGTCACCTGGTCGTCGACCGCGACGACGGGCTGCGGGTCGCCGGGCGGGGCGACGGCGATGCGCACGGTTCCCGTGCCGACCTTCCCGAACCGGTCACCGAGGAGGTAGGTGAAGTCGTCGGTGCCGCCGGACGTCGGGTACGCCTGGTACGTGATCGAGGAGGGGGTCTGGGCCAGCACCCGTCCGAGCCGCGGCGCCGACGCCAGGCCCGCGAGCGTCGTCGAGTCACCGTCGGGGTCGGACCCGGAGCCGGCGACCGACACGGTGATGGTGTCCCCGGCGACGACGCGGCCCTCGAGGGCGGACGGCGCGGGGGCCCGGTTGGGCAGCGCGGGCGAGGGCGGAGGGACCACGGTGACCCGGGCCGTCCCCGTCGCCCGGGACCCGGCGTCGTTCTCGACGACGTAGGTGACGGTGACGGTCCGCTGGGTCGCGACCTCGGGCGCCTGGTAGCGGACGACCGAGCCGGAGACGTAGGCGGCGCCGAGCGAGTCCGTGCTGGCCCCGCCGTCCGGGCCCCCCAGGGGCAGCATGCCGCTCCGTTCGGCGCCCTCGACCTCCGGCGACAGCTGGAGCGTCGCCCCTCCGGGGTCGATGTCGTTGTCGAGCACGGGGATCGAGACGTGGTCGCCGGACCGGACCGTGGCGGTGTCGTCGACGGCCACCGGGGTGTCGTCGAGGGGTTCGGGCAGCTGGAGGACCGAGACGTCACCGGTGGCGCTCTTCCCGGCGCCGTTGGTGACGGTGTACCGGACGAGGACCGGGTTCGGCCGGAGCGAGGGCCGGGTGGCGGCGATCCGCAGCCAGCGGCCGCGCAGCACGGCGACCTCGACCGCGTCGGAGGACTCGGTCTCGGTGCCCTGCACGACGAGCAGGCCGCCGGCGGGGTCCACGTCGTTGGCGAGGACGTCCACGATCGTCGCGGTCTGGCCGTGCACGACGGCCTGGTCGAGCATCGCGGTGATCTCGCCCGGCCGCTCGGTGGCGGCCCGCACGTCGACGCGGATGGCGCCCCGGGCGAACGGTGCGACGCCGTACCGCACCGTGTACGCGAGGAGGTAGGTCCCCGGCGCTCCGGCCGTGACCGACACCGTCCCCGCGTCGACGCTCGTCTCGACGGTCGTGCCGTCCGGCGCCGTGACGTTGCCGGCGAGCTGGAGCCGCGCGGACGGGGTCGTGGGGTCGGTGCCGGGCACGTCGTTGTCGAGGGGCCGCAGCACGATCGGTTTGCCCACCTCGCCCCGCCCGACGTCGGGAAGGGGCGTGGCGGCGGCGGTGTCGGTGGAGTCGGCGGCGAGCACGTCGACCGCGAGCCGGCCGGTGGTCTCGGCGGTGCCGTCGGAGACCGTGTACTCGAGGGTGCGGGGCCCGGCCTCGGCGGGGGCGACGTAGCGGAGCCGGCCGTCGGGGGTCACGCCCACGGGGGTCTCGCCGTCGGTGGCCCCGGTCACCGCGACGGGGTCGGAGTCCGGGTCGCGCCAGTCGCCCACCACGGGCACGCTGACCGAGCCGCGGTTCGTGACCGTCGTGACCGTCGGGACGACGTTGGGACGGGGCTCGGGGGCACCGTTCTCGGACGGGGCGCGCACGGCGACGGTCACGTGCGCCGAGGAGCTGTTGCCCCGACCGTCGTCGATGACGTAGTCGAACTCGGCGCTGCGGGCCGTCGCGGCCAGCATCAGCTGCACGGCCTGACCGTCCGGGGAGATCGCGAGGGTGCCCGCCCCGGAGGTCAGGCCGGAGACGCCGGTGATCGACAGCACGCTGCCCGAGGGGTTCGCGTCGTTGTCGAGGACGTGGAGGATGCTCGTGCGGCCCGGTCGGGCGCCGATCTCGTCGTCCCGGGCCTGCGGCGGCTTGGAGCTGCGGTCGACGGTGGTCGTGGGCTCGGAGTCCTTGGGCGGCGTCTCCGAGGACGGCGGTGCGACCGCCTCCCAGTCGTCCAGCCGGCGACCGTCGTCGAGCGACCAGACGGCACCGCTCGCCGAGTCGTTGAGCGCGACCGACCGGTGGTTGAGGCGCAGGTGCGGCGACAGCAGGGAGGCCGCGTCGACGAGCGGCACCTGCTGCGGTGGCCCGCCGCAGGCCTTCACCGCGCGCCCGGGGCTGCCCGACCACGCCGCGTACGTGCACCCGTCGAGGACCACCGGGGCGGCGGCGGGCCCGGTCCCGCCGGTGGCGACCGTGCTGACCACCCCGGTGTCGAGCGCGACCGAGAGCAGGGCGCGGGGGGTCGCCACGAGGACCGCCCCGTCGGCCGTCCCCTCCTGCAGGACGCCGTCGACGATGCTGTCCCCGCTGAGCGAGGTGCGGGCGCCGTCCGGCCGGGCGAGGACACCCGCGACGGTGTCGAGGACGACCGGACCGGTGCTGGTGAGGACGACGTGCACGTCCTGGAGTGCGCCGCCGAGGTCGGCGCTGGCCCGGGTGAAGCGCCCGTCGCCCGTGGGGGTCAGGGTGAGCAGCCGACCCCCGGAACCGGCGGCGTACACGATGCCGTCCGGCGACACGGCCACGTCGGCGGGACGGGCGTCCCCGGTGACGTCCGGGGCGACGGGGACGGTGGCGGTGGGCTCGCCGAGGGAGGAGAGTCCGTCGACCGCGGCGACGTTGGACGTCGTCGACGACGCGGCCCGGACCTCGCCGGTGTCGGGGTCGACGACGACCGAGGACCCCCCACCGACCGCCAGCGGGGCCGCGGGAGGCACCGTGACGGCGCGGTCGACGACGAGGGTCCCGGAGCGCACGTCGACGGGGGCGACGCGGCCGGTGATCCGGTCGCGGGTGAGGACCGAGGACCCGGACTGGACGACGTCGAGCTGGTAGGTCTGGCTCGGCTCGTCACCGGAGGGGAAGGCCGCGTCGAGGTGCGCCGCCGGGGCGTTGAGCCGGCCGAAGAGCCCGGCCCGGTCGTTGGTCACCCACAGCGTCCCGTCGTTGGCCTCGAGGTGCTGCGTGGGATAGCCCGGGCTGTGGGTCGCGGCCCAGCCGAAACCGCCCACCACGACGGCGACGACGGTCGCGAGGACGGTGCCGGTGCGGGGTCGCCGAAGCGCGCGAGGCGACCGGTGGCCGCGCCGCGCCGTCCCGCGCTCCTCGCTCATGGTTCCTCGAACCTGCACTCCCGGGACTCGTCCTGCGTCGTGCCCCACGGCCATTGTGTGGCATGGGAAGCGGTCAGGTCCCGAGGTTGGCTGAAGCCGGTGAGTCCTCGGGGCGCGGCGGCGGTCCGGCTCAGGGCCCCGGGTCCGGCTCGGCGTCCGACGGGGCCGGCTGATGCAGCACGGTCTGGGCGGCGACGACCGCGAGACCGGCCACCCCGACGAACCAGGCCCACCCCGTGAACCCGCTGCGCAGCAGCCCGTAGGCGGTCCCCCACACGAGGACGACCGCCACGACCGTCCGCGGCCCGACCCCGAGGCGCCACCTGGCCTTCGGGGCCATGAACGACCCCCAGACCACGAGGACCGTGGCGGTCGCGAGCACCGCGGCGACCCAACCTGCCCCGCCGCCACCGGCCAGGTGGTGCGCGACCGCCCCGACGCCGCCGAAGAGGGCCACCTCCGTGACGAACGCGACGAGTGCCAGCGCCGCGAGCGCGGGGGTGCTCACGGCTTGACCACGAGGTCGCGCGTGACGTCGGCCGCGGTCGCCGCCCGGTGGCCGGCGAACCGCCCCGCGCGCCGGGTGGCGATGGCCTGCCCGCTGACCCGCTCGGCGGCGATCTTCTCCTGGAGCAGCACGATGCCCTGGAGGAGCGCCTCGGGCCGGGGCGGACAGCCCGGGACGTAGACGTCGACGGGGATGATCTGGTCGACCCCCTTGGTCACCGAGTAGCTGTCCCAGTAGGGGCCGCCGGAGTTGCTGCAGGCGCCGAAGCTGATGACGTACTTGGGCTCGGGCATCTGGTCGTAGAGCCGGCGGATGGCCGGGGCCATCTTGTCGGTGACGGTGCCGGAGACGACCATGAGGTCGGCCTGGCGCGGGCCCGGCGCGAACGGGATGACCCCGAGCCGGATGAAGTCGTGGCGCCCCATCGAGGTGGCGATGAACTCGATGGCGCAGCAGGCGAGACCGAAGTTGAAGACCCAGAGCGAGTAGCGGCGCCCCCAGTTGAGGACGACCCGGATCGGCTTCGGGGCGTGCTCGCCGACCGGGCCGACGCGGGGCATCGGCAGGTCGACGCTCATCCGGGGTCCCCGCGACGTATCCGGAGGAGCGAAGCGGGGCGGGTCCCACGCTCCGCGTGGGAGGAACTTCGGGGGGTGGTCACCGCAGGTCCCACCGGAGCAGCCCGCGGCGCGCGGCGTGGAGCAGGCCGAGGAGCACGACACCGACGAAGACGACGACCTCGACGAGGGAGGCCACCCCCAGCTCGGCGTCACGCAGCACCAGCGCCCACGGGAAGAGGTAGACCGCGTCGACCGCGAAGACGACGTAGAGGAAGGCGAAGGAGAGGTAGCGCACCCGCGACTGGGCCCAGCCGGTGCCGACCGGGTCGACACCGGACTCGTAGGTGCGGCGACCCACGGGACCGGCGGCGCGTGGCGCGACGAGGCGCCGGACGACCATCGCGGCGCTCACGAGGAGCACACCCGCGAGGACGACCGCCGCGGCGGCGAGGTAGCCCTCCATCGCGGGTCAGCCTAGACCGCACCGGGCGCCGGCACACCGCCGGACGGACGCGAGTGAGGTCATCCTCACCACGACGTACGATGGCGAGTGGTGCGCCTGCCACCCGGCGGGCCGCGAACCCCCCGACTCCCGACCTCCAGGGCAGGCAGTGACCAGCAAGACCGTCCAGACCCTCGACCGCGTCGTCATCCGGTTCGCCGGGGACTCCGGCGACGGGATGCAGCTGACGGGCGACCGGTTCACCTCCGAGACCGCCGCGATGGGCAACGACCTGTCGACGCTGCCGAACTTCCCGGCCGAGATCCGCGCGCCCCAGGGCACCCTCCCGGGCGTCTCGAGCTTCCAGCTCCACTTCGCCGACCACGACGTGCTCACCCCCGGTGACGCGCCCGACGTCCTCGTCGCGATGAACCCCGCGGCCCTCAAGGCGAACCTGCGCGACCTGCCCCGCGGCGCCACCCTCATCGCGAACACCGACGAGTTCAGCCGGCGCAACCTCGCGAAGGTCGGCTACGACGCCAACCCGCTCGAGGACGGCAGCCTTGACTCCTGGCACGTCCACCCCGTGGCCCTCACCTCGATCACCGTCGAGGCGCTCGCCGGCTTCGAGGGGCTGACCCGCAAGGAGAAGGAGCGGGCGAAGAACATGTTCGCCCTCGGCCTCCTGTCGTGGATGTACACCCGGCCGACGTCCGGCACCGAGGCGTTCCTCGCGAAGAAGTTCGGCGGGCAGCCGGAGATCCTCGAGGCCAACCTCGCGGCGCTGCGGGCGGGCTGGAACTACGGCGAGACGACCGAGGACTTCGCGTCGTCCTTCGTCGTGCGGGCCGCGCCGATGCCGCCGGGCACCTACCGCAACGTCACCGGCAACACCGCGCTCGCGCTGGGCCTCGTGGCCGCCTCGCACCGGGCCGGCCGGCCGCTCGTGCTCGGGTCCTACCCGATCACCCCGGCGTCCGACATCCTCCACGCGCTGTCCGGGATGAAGCGGCACGGCGTCACGACCATCCAGGCCGAGGACGAGATCGCCGGCATCGGCATCGCGCTCGGCGCCTCCTACGGCGGTGCGGTGGGCGTCACGACGACCTCCGGCCCGGGGATCGCCCTGAAGTCCGAGACCATCGGGCTCGCGGTCTCCCTCGAGCTGCCGCTCGTCGTCGTCGACATCCAGCGCGGCGGCCCGTCCACCGGGCTCCCGACCAAGACCGAGCAGGCCGACCTGCTCCAGGTGATGTTCGGTCGCAACGGCGAGTCCCCGGTGCCCGTCGTCGCGGCCCAGACCCCGGCCGACTGCTTCGACGCCGCGATGGAGGCGGTGCGGATCGCGACGACCTACCGCACGCCGGTCGTCCTGCTCTCCGACGGGTACCTCGCGAACGGCTCCGAGCCGTGGGCCGTCCCGGACGTGGCCGAACTCTCGGTGCTGCACGTCGACCTCGCGACCGAGCCGAACGCCACCGACGACGCGGGCGAGCCCGTCTTCCGGCCGTACCTGCGCGACCCCCAGACCCTCGCGCGGCCGTGGGCGGTCCCCGGCACGGCGGGGCTGGAGCACCGGATCGGCGGCATCGAGAAGGCCGACGTCACCGGTGACATCAGCTACGACCCGGACAACCACGACCTGATGGTGCGGCTGCGCCAGGCCAAGGTCGACGGTGTCGCCGTGCCCGACCTCGAGGTCGACGACCCCACCGGCGACGCCCGCGTGCTCGTCCTCGGCTGGGGCTCCACGTACGGCCCGATCGCCGCGGCGGCCCGGGTCGTGCGCAACGCCGGCATGGCCGTGGCGCGGGCCCACCTGCGTCACCTCAACCCGTTCCCCGCCAACCTCGGCGACGTCCTCGCCCGCTACGACCGGGTCGTCGTCCCCGAGATGAACACCGGGCAGCTCGCGCTGCTGCTCCGGGCGAAGTACCTCGTGGACATCCGCTCGCACACCGCGGTCCGCGGCCTGCCGTTCACGACGGTCGAGCTCGCCGACGTGCTCTCGACGACCCTCGAGGAGGTCCAGTGACCACCGCCGACCTGGGGATGCCGGGGGCCGGCCTCCAGCACGTGCCCCACCTGCCCGACGAGGCCGCACCGCAGTCCAAGCGCGACTTCACCTCCGACCAGGAGGTGCGGTGGTGCCCCGGCTGTGGTGACTACGTCATCCTCGCGGCGGTCCAGTCCTTCCTGCCCGAGCTCGGGCTGCGTCGCGAGAACATCGTCTTCGTCTCCGGCATCGGCTGCTCGTCGCGGTTCCCGTACTACCTCGACACCTACGGGATGCACTCGATCCACGGTCGCGCGCCCGCCATCGCGACGGGCCTGGCCACCTCACGTCCCGACCTCTCGGTGTGGGTCGTCACGGGCGACGGCGACGCGTTGTCGATCGGCGGCAACCACCTGATCCACGCCCTGCGCCGCAACGTCAACATGACGATCCTGTTGTTCAACAACCAGATCTACGGGCTGACCAAGGGCCAGTACTCCCCCACGTCGCGCCCCGGCACGGTCACGAAGTCGAGCCCGGTGGGGTCGGTCGACAGGCCGTTCAACCCGGTGTCGCTCGCCCTCGGGGCCGAGGCCACGTTCGTCGCGCGGACCATGGAGTCCGACCGCGCCGAGCTCAAGGAGATCCTCAAGGCGGCCGCCGAGCACCGCGGGACGGCGCTCGTGGAGATCTACCAGAACTGCCCGATCTTCAACGACGGCGCCTTCGAGGTGCTCAAGGACCGCTCGCAGCAGGAGGCCCGGATCGTCCGGCTGCGCACGGGTGAGGCGATCACCGTGGGCGCCGAGGACGACCGCAAGGTGCTGGTGCGCCAGGGGTCCGGGGTCATGAAGTTCATCTCCGAGGAGCACGCCGAGACCGGCGAGAAGGGCGCGGTCGTCGTCCACGACCCCACGCTCGACGACCCGTCGCAGGCCTTCCAGCTCTCCCGGCTGGACTCCGTCGAGATGACGCACGTCCCGATGGGGATCTTCCGCAACGTGTCCCGCCCGACCTACGACGACCTCGTCCGCGCCCAGGTCGAGGGCGCGGTCGACGCCGCGGGCGGGCCCGCCACGGACGACGACCTCGCCGAGCTGCTCCGCGGCCGCGACACCTGGACCGTGGGGTGACCGGCGCGCCCGACGACGACGTCCGCCGCGGCACGACCTACGGCTTCCTCGCCTACGGGATCTGGGGGCTCTTCCCGCTCTACTTCGCGGCCCTGGCCCCCGCCGGGGCGTTCGAGATCCTCGCGCACCGGATCCTGTGGACCCTCGCCGTGTGCGGGCTGGTCCTGCTCGTCCGGCGCGACCTCCGGTGGGTGCGTGGGGTGCTCACCCGGCCGAGGCTCGTCGGCGGCATCACGGTCGCCGGGCTGCTCATCGCCGCGAACTGGACGATCTACGTCCTCGCGGTGCTCACCGGGCGGACCTACGAGGCGGCGCTCGGGTACTTCCTCAACCCGATCGTCACGGTGGCCCTCGGCGTCGTCGTCCTGCGCGAGCGGCTGCGCCCGCTGCAGTGGGTGGCGGTCGGCATCGGGGCGGTCGCGTCGGTGTGGCTCACAGTGGCCGGGGGCGTCGTGCCGTGGATCCCACTGGCACTGGCGTTTTCGTTCGGGCTCTATGGCCTGACCAAGAAGAAGGTCGGCGCGAGCCTCACCGCGATGCGCTCACTGGCGGCCGAGACCACCGTGCTCTCGCCGGTCGCGGTCGTCGTGCTCCTCGTCCTCTCGGCCCGCTCCGACACGACGTTCATGGGGCACGGCACCGGGCACACGACCCTCCTCGTCCTCTCCGGCGTGGTCACGGCCGTGCCGCTGCTGCTCTTCGCCGCCGCGGCCCGCCGCATCCCGCTCGTCACCGTCGGGCTGATCCAGTTCGTCACCCCGGTGCTCCAGCTGACCGTCGGGGTGACCCTGCTCGGCGAGCACGTGTCGGGCCGGCTGTGGATCGGGTTCGGCATCGTCTGGGTCGCCCTGGTGGTCCTGTCCTACGACTCGCTGACCACCGCGCGGGCCTCGCGACGAGCCCTGCGCCGCACCGACATCGAGTGCCCGGAGCCGACCGTCTGAGACGGCCGAGCCCGCTGGAGCCGGCGCATCCCATGATGTGACGCAGATCACATTTGCCCGGATGGCGGCACCGACCGGCTCGGAGGACATTGACTCCTGACCGACGCGAGGTCAGCTGGTCGCGACGGCGGCGCCGCAGGCGCGTGTAGCCCTCCCATCCACCGCATCGCGCTCACGACAGGACCCCCATGAACCAGCGCTTCCTTCGCCGTACCCTCCCCGTCGTCCTCCTGACGGCGGCAGCGGCCCCGGCCCTCGCACCGGCGGCCCAGGCCTGCAGCTTCGACTCCGTCGGGTCGGTCACGATCATCAGCAAGTCCTACCTCGGCCGGGAGAAGACCTACGTCACCGACACCGCCCGAGGGCCGATGACGATCGGCGTCGAGTACAGCAAGTCCTTCACCAACAGCGTCTCGGGGTCGGTCGAGGCCTCGAAGCTCGCGGGGGCGATCGGGGTCTCCTACGAGGCCTCCTGGAGCAGCGGCACCGCCACGACCTACACGTACACCGTGCCCTCGGGCAAGTACGGGCGCATCTACGTCAGCTACCCCAAGTGGTCGGTGACCGAGGACCTGCACTGGACGGTCTGCGGGAAGCCGAACGCCTGGACCCAGCGGGTCACCCGGACGTACCGCTCCTCGAAGGGCAACGCCACGTACCCGGGCAAGTACTTCGCGGGCGAGTCGCGCACCACCTGGTTCTGAGGCGGCCGGACGTCACCCGGCACCCGCCGGCAGCCGTCGGCTGCCGGCGGGTGCCGGGTCAGTCACCGAGGAGGTGACGGACGTGGTCGTTGGTGAACCGCCGCTGCGGGTCGAGGCGGTCGCGAACGGCCCGGACCTCGTCGAAGCGCGGGTAGAGCGGTCGCAGCCGGTCCGCGCCGAGCGTGTGCACCTTGCCCCAGTGCGGGCGACCCGCGTGCTCGCCGACGATCGCCTCGAACGCCGCGAAGAGGCGGCTGGGGTCCATCCGGTGGTACTGGTGCACCGCCACGTAGGCGTTGTCCCGCTCGTACGCCGTGGAGAGCCAGACGTCGTCGGCGGCGATGAAACGGACCTCGACGGGGAACGGCACGGGCTCTCCGGTGCGGTCGAACCAGGCGCGGAGCTCCTCGAGCACGGGAACCACCGACAGCCGCGGCACGGCGTACTCGGACTCGACGAAGCGCACCTCCCGGGTGGAGCAGAACACCTTCCACGAGTCGTCGGCGAACTCTCGAGCCCCGAGCGCGTTGGCGCTGACCCGGTTCACCCGCCGCACGAGGCCGGGGGCGCGGGTGGAGATCCGGTTGACCCCCTCGAAGACCCGGTTCGCGAGCAGGTCGTCGTCGAGCCGGGCCCGCCAGCGCGGGAGCGGCCCGGGACCCTCACCCGGGCCCACGACGTCGTTGCGCTTCACCAGCACCCGGTCGGTGTGGGGGAACCAGTGCATGTCGACGTGGTCGTGGGCGTCCGCGAGCTCGTGGAGGCCCGCGAGCACCTCCGAGAACGACTCCCCCGACTCCCGCGCGTGCAGCCGGAACGCCGCGACGCACTGGAGCTCGACCTCGACGACGACGCCGAGCGCCCCGAGGCCCACCCGGGCCGCCTCGAAGACGTCCGGCTCCTCCTCGGCGGAGCAGCGCAGCAGCGATCCGTCGGCCAGCACGAGCGTGAGCCCGCACACCGCCGCGGCGATGCCCTGTCGGCGGGTGCCCGTCCCGTGCGTCCCGGTGGCGATCGCCCCGCTGATCGTCTGCCGGTCGATGTCGCCGAGGTTCGGCAGGGCGAGGCCGAGCGCCTGGAGCGCCGGGTTCAGCTGGTGCAACGGGGTCCCCGCCGCCACCCGCACCCGCATCCGGTCGCGGTCGACGTGGAGCACGCCCCGGAGACCGTCGACCCGCAGGAGCACGCCGACCGTGGCGACGAGGGGCGTGAACGAGTGCCCGGTGCCCGCGACGCGCACCGGGAGGCCGCGCTCGCCCGCGGTGCGCACGGCCCCGACGACGGCGTCGACGGTGGACACGTCGGTGACGACCGCGGGGGTCGCCTCGACGTTCCCGCCCCAGTTGCGCCACGTCGCGCTCATCCGAAGCAGCGCCCCTCTCCGCGGTAGGTGGGCGCCGTGGCGACGAGCTCGCCGCCCCGGACGAGGTGGAGGGCGTCGAAGCGCTCGAGCAGCTCCCCCGCCTTGGCCCCACGCATCCACACACGGTCGCCGAGCCGGAGGTCGTCCACCGCACCGGTGACCGGGGTCTGCACCTCGCCGGCGGCCTCGGACCGCAGCAGGGACAGGCCGGACCGGACCGGCGACGGCGCCCGCGACCACCCCGGCTGACCGCTCGCGACGTAGCCGCCCCCGAACGCCGTGACGATGCCGCGGGCCGGGCGGCGGACGACCGGCAGCGCGAAGGCCATCGCGGGGCGGGACGAGAACCCGTCGTACCCGTCGAAGAGGGTGGGGGCGTAGAGGCCCGACCCGGCGGCGAGCTCGGTGACCGCGGTGTCGTCGCCGAAGGTGTGCAGGCTGCCCGTCCCCCCGGCGTTGACGAAGCGCAGGTCGGTCTCGGCGCGGACCGCATCGACGACCGCGGCTCGCCGTTCACCGAGCTCGTGGACCGAGCGCCGCTTGAGGAGCCGTACCGCGGCCGAGTCCGGGAGGCCGGCGACCTGGGCGTCGTAGAACATCAGCCCGCGCACCTCGAGGCCGATGCCCCGGGCCGCGCGCACGACCGCCAGCGCCTCTGCGGGGGTGCGTGTCGGTGACCGCCGCACCCCGAGGTGCAGCCGCCCCAGCCGCACCGAGGCGTCGACGTCGACGGCCACGCCGAGCCCACGGGCGGCCTCCCCGAGCACCTCCCGCAGCCAGCGGACGTGCTCGACGGAGTCGACGGTCACCGTCACCTCGCGGCGCAGGTCGTCGTCCGCGACGACGGCACGCAGGGCGGGGACGTCGACCGACGGGTAGGCGACGAAGACGTCCTGGACGCCGGCCGAGGCGAGCCACACGGCCTCGGCGAGCGCATACGCCATCACCCCGGAGAACCCCGGGCGCCCGAGCGCGTCCGAGAGGACCCAGCGGCAGCGCAGCGACTTCGACGCCACGCGGACCGGGCGGCCCGCGGCCCGCCGGACCAGGTCGGCGGCGTTGGCCTCGTACGCGTCGAGGTCGAGCACGACGAGGGGCGCCGGCAGGCCGGCGGTCGCCGCGTCCCAGCCGGCCGTCACCTCGTCGGACAGCGCACCCACGGCCCGACCCTAGTGCTCCACCGCCGGACGGGCGGGTCAGCCGACGCGGGTGACGACGCCGGTGGCGAGGGCGTGCAGGGCGTCCCGGGCGTCGCTCGGGGGCAGGCCGTCGAGCACCGACTGCGCACCGGAGGCGACCTCGAAGGTGTGCTCGCGCGCGAGGTCCATCGCCGGGTGGGCCCGGAGCAGCCCGAGGGCCTCCTCGAGCAGCGCGTCCTCGGTGAGGTCACCGGTGAGGAGCGCCTTCAGCCGGGCGTCGGCGGGGTCGGTGGAGGCGAGGACGTGCAGCACCGGAAGGGTGCGCTTGCCCTCGCGCAGGTCCGTGCCCGGCGTCTTGCCCGTCTCGTCGGCGTCCGAGGCGATGTCGATGAGGTCGTCGGCCAGCTGGAAGGCCATCCCGAGCCGCTCGCCGAACTCACGCATCGTCTCGACGACCTCCGGCGGGCAGTCGCCGAACATCGCGCCGTAGCGGGCCGCCGTCGCGATGAGCACGCCGGTCTTGTCCTCGAGGACGCGCAGGTAGTACGCGACGGGGTCCTCGCCGGGAGGGCAGGGCCGGTCGTCGCGGATCTGTCCGGCGCACAGCCGGATGAAGGTGCGGGCCTGGATCTTCACGGCCTCCGGACCGAGGTCGGCCACGATGTCGGAGGCGGTTCCGAACAGCAGGTCACCGACGAGGATCGCGGTCGAGTTGTCGTAGAGCGCGTTCGCGCTCGGCGCCCCGCGGCGCACGTCGGCCTCGTCCATGACGTCGTCGTGGTACAGCGACGCGAGGTGCGTCAGCTCGACGCCGGCCGCGGCCGCCACGACCCGGTCGTCGACGCCCGCCCCGAGCTCGGAGGCCAGCAGGGTGAGCAGCGGGCGGAACCGCTTCCCGCCGGCGAGGGTCAGGTGCGAGCTCGCCTGCGCGATGAACGGGTCGTCGTGGTCGACCCGCGCCGCGATGAGGTCCTCGACGTCCGCGAGGCCGGCCGAGAGCCGTTCCCGCAGCGCGTCGCTCGCGCCGGGCAGCGCGAGGACGGAGGGGGTCCCCCGCTGCGTCGTCACACCACCCGCCGCGCTCACAGCAGGAAGTGGGACGCGTTGCCCGCGAGCTGGAGGAGCGAGGCCGGGGCCACCCCCGCGACGAGGGTCACGATGACACCGAGGCTGATCGCGATCGTCGAGGGGACCGACGGCTGGAGGGCGACGACGCCCTCCACCGGCTCGGTGAAGTACATGAGCACGATGAGCCGGACGTAGACGAAGGCCGTGACCGCCGAGGCGAGGACACCGACGACGACCATGACCACGCCCGAGGTGCCGCCGCTCTGGACCGCCGGGGCGAACGCCGCGAACTTCGCGGTGAAGCCGGAGGTCAGCGGGATGCCCGCGAACGCCAGGAGCAGGAAGGCGAAGGTGCCCGCGACGACGGGGTGGTTCCGGCCGAGGCCCGCCCACTGCGAGAGGTGCGATGCCTCCGAGCCGTCCTGGCGGACCATCGTCACGATGGCGAAGGCCGCGATCGTCATGGCGCCGTACGCGACGAGGTAGAACATCACCCCGGTGATCGCCGCCTGCGAGAAGGCGAGCACGCCGACGAGGATGAAGCCCGCGTGGGCGATCGACGAGTACGCGAGGAGGCGCTTGACGTCGGTCTGGGTCACCGAGAGCACCGCACCGACGACCATCGTGAGGATGGCGATGACGACGACGCCGATCTGCCAGTCCCAGCGGTTCGCGCCGACCCCGACGTACGTGAGCCGGAGGATCGCGCCGAACGCCGCGAGCTTGGTGCAGGCCGCCATGAAGCCGGTGACCGGGGTCGGAGCGCCCTGGTAGGCGTCCGGGGTCCACGAGTGGAACGGCACGGCACCGACCTTGAAGAGCAGCCCGACGAGGGTGAGCACGACACCCGGCAGGAGCAGGCCCTCGAGGGCGCCCCCACCGGTGGTGATCGCGCGCGAGATCTCCTTGAGGTCCGAGGACCCGGCGTAGCCGAAGAGCAGCGCGGCGCCGAAGAGGAAGAACGCGCTCGAGAACGCCCCGAGGAGGAAGTACTTCAGCGCCGCCTCCTGCGACAGCAGCCGCCGGCGACGGGCGAGCCCGGTCATGATGTAGAGCGGCAGCGAGAGCACCTCGAGCCCGACGAACAGGGTGATGAGGTCGTTGGCGCTGACGAAGATCATCATCCCGAGCACCGCGAAGAGCGCGAGCGGGAAGACCTCGGAGGTGGCGTACCCGGCGCGGGTCGCGACGTCCTCCTGGGTGGACCCCGGCGTCGAGGCTCCCATCGGGGTGAAGGCGTCGGACCCGACACCCCCGAAGCGCTCCGCCATCACGAGGACGCTGATGACCGAGAGCATCAGCAGGGCGCCCTGGAGGAAGAGCGAGACGCCGTCGATGGCGACCGAGCCCCCGAGGGTGATCGCCTCGTGGTCGCGGCTCCAGAGGACGAGGACGACGAGGGCGACCACGAGCACGACCGAGGTCAGCCAGACCTGGATCGTGTGGCGGCGCGCGCGCGGGGCGAAGGCCTCGACGAGCACCCCGATGAGCGCCCCGGCCACGACGACGAGCATCGGGGCCACGGCGGCGTAGTCGACGGTGACCTGCGTGAAGGCGGCAGGCACGGCGGCGGGCATCACTTCGCACTCCCGGAGGCGTTGGCGGGGGCCGGGTCGCTGACGCCGACGATCTGCAGCGTCTTGTCCACGGCGGGGTTGACGAGGTCGAGGACCGGCTTCGGGTAGAAGCCGAGCACGACGAACGAGGCGATGATCGGCGCGACCACCCAGCGCTCACGCAGGGACAGGTCGCGCGGCACCTTCCCGTCGGCGAAGGAGGGCTTGGGGCCGGTCATGATGCGCTGGTACATGAGCAGGATGTAGAGCGCCGCGAGGACGATGCCGAACGCCGCGATGACCGCCGCGACCCGGTACCGCATGAAGGTGCCCTGGAGCACGAGGAACTCGGAGACGAAGCTCGACAGGCCCGGCAGCGCCAGCGACGACAGCCCCGCGACGAGGAAGGTCCCTGCGAGCACCGGGGTGACCCGCTGCCAGCCGCCGTAGTCGGGGATCCGCTTGCTGCCGTGCCGCGTCACGAGGAAGCCCGCGATGAGGAACAGCCCGGCGGTCGAGAAGCCGTGGTTGACCATGTAGAGGGTCGACCCGGCCCCGCCGACGCTGGTCAGCGCGAAGATCCCGAGCACGATGAAGCCGAAGTGGCTGATCGAGGTGAACGCGATGAGCCGCATCATGTCGGTCTGGCCGATGGCGAGCAGCGCGCCGTAGATGACCGAGACCACCGCGAGGGTGAGCACGACCGGGGTCGCCCACTGCGAGGCCTCCGGGAACAGCTGGAGGCAGAACCGGATCATCCCGTAGGTGCCGACCTTGTCGAGGACGCCGACGAGGAGCACGGCCGTCGCGGGCCGGGCCTCGGTGGCGGCGTCCGGAAGCCAGGTGTGCACCGGCCACATCGGCGCCTTGACCGCGAACGCGATGAAGAAGCCGACGAACATCCAGCGCAGGGCCGACTGCGAGCCGTCGAGGTTGCCGATGAGGTTCTGGACCAGGAATCCCTGGTCGCCGCCCGGGCCGACGAAGTAGACCGCGATGACGGAGACGAGCATGACGAGCCCGCCGGCGAGCGAGAAGAGGAGGAACTTCATCGCCGCGTACTGCCGCTGCGGGCCGCCGTAGAGCCCGATGAGGAAGTACACCGGGATGAGCATCGCCTCGAAGAAGACGTAGAAGAGGAAGACGTCGGTGGCGGCGAACACGCCGACCATGAACGCCTCGAGGACGAGCATCAGCGCGAAGTACCGCTGCATCCGGCCGGCCTCGGCCTCGTCGACGTCGTTCCACGCGGCGAGCACGCAGACCGGCGTGAGGATCGCGGCCATGACGATGAGCGCGAGGGCGATGCCGTCGACGCCGAGCGCGTAGGACACCCCGAACTGCGGGATCCACGAGTGCGTCTCGGTGAGCTGGAACATCTCGCCGGAGCCGTTGTCGAACGCGACCCAGGCGAGGATGGCGAGGACGAGGGTGACGAGCGAGGCCCCGAGCGCGATGGGTCGCGCCAGCCGCGCCGTGCCCGAGGGCAGGGCCGCGACGACGACCGCGCCGACGAGCGGCACGACCATCATGAGCGTGAGCAGGGGCAGGGAGTTCACTGGATCACCCACAGAGCACCGAGGATGGCGACGACACCGGTGAGCATCGTCAGGGCATAGGACCGGGCGTAGCCGGTCTGGAGGCGACGCAGCCTCGAGGACAGGCCACCGACGAGCGCGGCGAGGCCGCCGGTGGCACCGTCGACCCCCTTGGCGTCGGCGAAGACGAGCGAGCGGGTGAGGTGGATGCCCGGCCGCATGAAGAGGCCCTCGTTGACGGCGTCCTGGTACAGGTCGACCCGGGCGGCGCGGGTGAGCGCGGTCGCCCGCGGGGCGACCTCCGGGACGTCGGCCTGCCAGTACTGGCGCCACGCGAGGAAGATGCCGACGGCGACGAAGAGCAGCGTCAGCGCCATGAGCACCGGCACGGCGACGACCGGGTGCTCCTCCCCGTGCTCCCCGACGACCGGCGCGAGCCAGCTGACGATCGGGGCGGTCTCGGCGAAGGGCCACGCGAGGGCCAGGCCGAGGAAGGCCGACCCCCCGGCGAGGACCATCATCGGGACGGTCATGATCTTCGGCGACTCGTGCGGGTGCACGTCCTCGGTCCAGCGCTTCTCGCCCTGGAAGGTCATGAAGAACAGGCGGGACATGTAGAACGCGGTGATGCCGGCGCCGACGAGCGCGGCGCTGCCGAGCACCCACGGCTGCCAGCCCTCACCGACGAACGCGGCCTCGATGATCTTGTCCTTGGACCAGAAGCCGGAGAACGGCGGGACGCCGAGGATCGCGAGCCAGCCGAGCCCGAAGGTGGCCCAGGTGATCTTCATGGCCACGGAGAGCCCGCCGAAGCGGCGCATGTTCACCTGGTCGTTCATGCCGTGCATGACCGAGCCGGCACCGAGGAACATCCCGGCCTTGAAGAAGCCGTGCGTCAGCAGGTGGAAGATCGCGAAGGCGTAGCCGACCGGGCCCAGGCCCGCGGCGAGCATCATGTAGCCGATCTGGCTCATCGTCGAGGCCGCGAGGGCCTTCTTGATGTCGTCCTTCGCGCAGCCGACGACCGCTCCGAAGAGCAGCGTGATCGCGCCGACGACGGCGACCGCCAGCGCGGCGTCCGGGGCGGCGTCGAAGATGACGTGGGAGCGGACGACGAGGTAGACGCCCGCGGTGACCATCGTCGCCGCGTGGATGAGCGCGGAGACCGGCGTCGGACCGGCCATCGCGTCACCGAGCCACGACTGGAGCGGGAACTGCGCCGACTTGCCGCAGGCCCCGACGAGCAGCAGCAGGCCGATCGCGGTGAGCGTCGCCTGGTTCGCCCCCGCGACACCCTCGTCGACACTCGCGTAGTCGACCCCGCCGAAGGTGACGAACATCGTCATGATCCCGATGGCGAGGCCGAGGTCGCCGACGCGGTTGACGAAGAACGCCTTGTTCGCGGCGGTCGCGTACGCCGGGTTCCAGTTCCAGAAGCCGATGAGCAGGTAGGACGCCAGGCCCACGCCCTCCCAGCCGACGAAGAGCAGCAGGTAGCTGTCGGCGAGGACGAGGAGCAGCATCGCCGCGACGAAGAGGTTGAGGTAGGCGAAGAAGCGCCGCTTGTCGGGGTCGTGCTCCATGTACCCGATCGAGTACACGTGGATGAGCGACCCGACGAACGTGATGAGCAGGACGAAGCTCATCGACAGCGGGTCGACGAGCAGCCCGATGTCGAGGTTGAAGGACCCGGCGGGGACCCAGCTCCAGAGCGCGAGGTGGTGCGCCCGGTCGCCCGCGACCTGCCCGAGCAGCTGCACGAGGACGACGAACCCGACCGCGAAGCTGGCCCAGGACAGGCCGGTCGCGAGACCGGGGCCGACCTTGTCGGTGCGTCGCCCGCCGAGGAGGAGGACGGCCGCACCGAGGAGGGGCAGCGCGATGAGCAGCCACGCGACCGACGCGGCGCCGGTCGCGGCGCTCGCGGTCATCGCGTCGCCCTCGGTGATCAGTGAGTGCACGAGTGCTCCTTACAGCTTCAGCAGGTTCGCGTCGTCGACCGAGGCCGAGCGGCGGGACCGGAAGATCGCCATGATGATCGCGAGGCCGACGACGACCTCCGCGGCCGCGACGACCATGACGAAGAGGGCGATGACCTGGCCGTCGAGCGTGCCGTGCATCCGGGCGAAGGTCACGAACACGAGGTTCGCGGCGTTGAGCATCAGCTCGACACCCATGAAGACGACGATCGCGTTGCGGCGGACGAGGACGGTCGCCGCGCCGATCGCGAACAGGATCGTCGCCAGGTAGACGTAGTTGACCAGGCTCATCGCTCGCCTCCCTCGCGCACGTCGCGCTCGATCTCGCGCTCGCCCTCGGTGTCCTGCTCGGGCGAGCGATTCTGGTCGCGCGCCGTGATCACGCGCGAGACGGACAGCTCGGAGGGCGACCCGTCGGGCAGCAGGGCCGGGGTGTCGACCGCGTTGTGCCGCGCGTAGACACCGGGAACCGGCAGGCCGGCGAGGTGCTTGCCCTCCTGGAAGCGGCGCTTGCTCCACTCCTGCTGGTTCGGGCCGTGCCCGAGGCGCTCGCGGTGGGCGAGCACCATGGCGCCGAGCGCCGCGGTGATGAGGAGGGCGCTGGTGATCTCGAAGACCCACACGTAGCGGCCGAAGATCAGCTCGGCGACACCGGAGACGTTCCCCGTCTGGGCGTTGACGTCCGCGACCCCGACCGGGTCGGCGAACGTGACGTCGCCGATCGAGAAGGCGAGCAGCCCGCCGAGACCGATGACGAGGACCGCCGTGGCCCAGCGCTGCCCGGTGAGCGTCTCGACGAGCCCGTCACTGGAGTCGACGCCGACGAGCATGAGCACGAAGAGGAACAGCATCATGACCGCGCCGGTGTAGACGAAGATCTGGATGACCCCGAGGAAGTCGGCGTCCTGCGCGATGAAGAAGACGCCGAGGATGATCATCGTCAGCGCCATGCCGAGCGCGGCGTGGACGGCCTTCTTCGCGAAGACCAGGCCGAGCGCGCCGACCACGGCGAGCGGCCCGAGGATCCAGAACATCACCTCCTCACCGGTGCCGGTCACGAGGTCACCTCCGCGTCGTCGTCGGGACGGGTCTGGGCCGCGACGAGCGCGCGCTGGCCGTCGGTGGCCTCGGTGACCTTGCCGAGGTAGTAGTCGCGCTCCTCCATGCCCTCGGCCATCGGGAACGGCGGGCGGAGCATCCCCGACTGGAGCGGGGCGAGCAGCTGGTCCTTGGTGAAGATGAGGTCGGCCCGGTTGTTGTCGGCGAGCTCGTACTCGTTGGTCATCGTCAGGGCCCGGGTCGGGCACGCCTCGATGCACAGCCCGCAGAAGATGCACCGCAGGTAGTTGATCTGGTAGACGCGGCCGTACCGCTCCCCCGGGCTGAACCGCCCGGCGCCACCCTCGGTGTCGTCGTTGTCGGCACCCTCGACGAGGATCGCGTCGGCGGGGCAGGCCCAGGCGCACAGCTCGCAGCCGACGCACTTCTCGAGACCGTCGGGGTGGCGGTTCAGCTGGTGACGCCCGTGGAAGCGCGGCTGCGTCGGTCGCTTCTCCTCGGGGTACTCCTCCGTCACCACCTTGCGGAACATCGTCGAGAAGGTGACGCCGAAGCCGGCGACGGGGGCGAACAGGTCGGAGAGGAAGCCGGACTTCCTCTGCTCGTCAGCCACGAGTGGCCTCCTTGGTCTCGGGTCCGGAGGTCAGCGCCGGAGCGGCGAGCGAGGGCTCGCGCAGCCGCTGCCCGGGCATCGGGGGCACGGGGTGGCCACCGGCGTAGGGGTCGATCTCGTCGGGCACCTGCGGGTGCGCGGCGGCCTCGCGGCGCTCGGCCCGGCTGTCCCACAGCCAGCCTCCGATGAGGGCGCCGACGGCGATGACACCGACGAGGGCGAGCGAGACGATCGGGAAGCTGCGGCCCGCGAAGACGACGTCGTCACCGAGCCAGCCCTGCTGCCCGGCCCGGAAGAACGCGACGAGGACGACCCACGCGAGGGTCGAGGGGATGAGGAACTTCCAGCCGAAGCGCATGAACTGGTCGTACCGGACGCGTGGCAGCGAGCCGCGCAGCCAGACGAAGACGAACATGAACGCCCAGAGCTTGGCGGTGAACCAGAGCACACCCCACCAACCCTCGTTGAACATGCCGTCGTTGATCGCCGCGATGCCGGGAGGCGCCTGGTAGCCGCCGAGGAACATCGTCGTCGCGAGGGCGGCGACGGTGAACATGTTGATGTACTCGCCGAGGAAGAACATCGCGAACCGCATCGACCCGTACTCGGTGTGGAAGCCACCGGTGAGCTCGCCCTCGCCCTCGGCCAGGTCGAAGGGGAGGCGGTTGGTCTCGCCGACCATCGTGATGACGTAGACGAAGAAGCTGAAGAACGCCGGGACGATGAACCACAGGTCGCTCTGCGCGCCCACGATCTGCGAGGTCGACATCGAGCCGGCGTAGAGGAACACGGCCACGAGCGAGAGACCCATCGCGATCTCGTAGGAGATCATCTGCGCAGCCGAGCGCAGCCCGCCCATCAGGGGGTAGGTCGAGCCGGAGGACCACCCGGCGAGCACGACGCCGTAGATGCCGACACCGGCGACCGCGAGGACGAGGAGCACCGCGACGGGGGTGTCGGTGAGCTGGAACGGCGTCGTGTGGCCGAACATCGACACCTCGCCGGCCATCGGCATGATCGAGAAGGCGACGAAGGCCATGGACGCCGTGATGAGCGGCGCGAGCGTGAAGACGAAGGCGTCGGCGGCCTTGGGCCGCACGTCCTCCTTGAGCATCGACTTCATGCCGTCGGCGAGGGTCTGCAGCAGGCCGAACGGGCCGTTGCGGTTCGGGCCCGGGCGCTGCTGCATGCGGCCGATGACGCGGCGTTCGAACCAGATCACCAGCAGCGTCGAGATGAGCAGGTAGACGAAGATGATCAGCGCCTTGACCAGGCTCAGCCACAGCGGGGTGTCGCTGAAGTCCGCGCTCGGGTTGTCGGTGCCGGCGCTCGCCAGCGCGACGAGGTCGGGCAGTGCGGTGGCGGCGCTCATGCGACACCCTCCTTGGTGACGGTGACGAGCGCACCGGGTGCGCCCGCGAGGGTCGCCCGCAGGTCACAGCCCCGCGAGTTCGTCGGGAGCCAGACGACGTGGTCGGCCATCTCGGAGACGAGGACCGGGGCGGTGACCGCGGTCTGCGCGGCCCGGACCGTCAGCTCGTCGCCGTCGACCACACCGAGGGCGTCGGCCGTGGCGGCCGAGATGCGGGCGACGGGACGCGGGGCGGTGCCGGCGAGGAACGGCTCGCCGTCCTGGAGCGTGCCCCGGTCGAGGAGGTGGCGCCAGGTCGAGAGCACGAGCGTGTCGTCGGTGAGCTCGGGGACGTCGCCGGGCTCGGCGGTCGGCGCCGCCGGACGGGTCCCGGACCACGGCCCGAGCAGCTGCATCTCGGCCCGGACCTCGCGCAGCGTGCGGGTGCCGAGGAACTCGCCCATCTCGTCGGCGAGCATCTCGAGGGCGCGGTAGTCGCTGACGTACGCGGTGTCGAGCGCGGCCTCGAACGCACGGACCCGACCCTCCCAGTCGACGAACGTGCCGCCCTTCTCGGCGTGCGCCGCGACGGGGAGGACGACGTCGGCCGACTCGGTGACCACCGAGCGGCGGATCTCGAGGGACACGACGAACGGGGTGGCCAGCGCCTCGACGGCGCCGTCGATGCCGAGGTCGAGCGGGTCGACCCCGCCGATGACGAGGGCACCGAGCTCACCGGACGCCGCCGCGGCGACGATGCCGGCGGTGTCGCGCCCGGCCGCCTCGGGCAGGCCGACGACCTGCCAGGCGTCGGCGACCTCGGCCCGAGCCGTGGCGTCCGAGACCGGGCGGCCACCGGGCAGGAGGGTGGGCAGCGCGCCCGCCTCGAGCGCACCGCGCTCACCGGCCCGTCGCGGGACCCAGGCGAGCCGGGCTCCGGTGGACTCCGCGAGGGCGGCCGCGGCGCTCAGCGCACCGGGGACCATCGCGAGGCGTTCGCCGACGAGGAGGACGCCGCCGTCGCGCAGGGCCTCGGCCGCGTCGGCCACGGCGTCCGAGCCGGAGCCGGTGCCGAGGGCGCGCAGCACCTCGGGCTCGGTGCCGGGTGCCGTGGGGATGAGCGTGCCGCCCATCTTGGCCAGGCCACGGGTGGCCACCGGGCTGACCGCGAAGACGCGGGTCTTGTGCCGGCGGAAGGCCTTGCGCAGGCGCAGGAAGACGATCGGGGACTCGTCCTCGGGCTCGAACCCGACGAGCACGACGCTCGGGGCCGCCTCGAGGTCGGCGTACGTCACGGCACCGACCTCGGGCCCGCGGCCGACCACGGTCGAGGCGAGGAAGGCCGCCTCCTCCGCCGAATGCGGGCGCGCGCGGAAGTCGACGTCGTTGGTGCCGAGGACGGTGCGGGCGAACTTGCCGTACGCGTAGGCGTCCTCGCTGGTGACGCGACCGCCGACGAGCACGCCCGTCCCCGAGGCCGCACGCAGCCCGGCCGCGGCCCGCTCGAGGGCCTCACGCCACGACGCCACCCGCAGCTCACCGTCGTCACCGCGGACCATCGGGTACTCGATGCGGTCGCCGACCTGGGTGTACTGGAAGGCCCAGCGGCCCTTGTCGCAGTTCCACTCCTCGTTGACCGCCGGGTCGGCCTGGGCCATCCGGCGCAGGACGGTGCCACGGCGGTGGTCGGTGCGCTGGGAACAGCCGCTCGCGCAGTGCTCGCAGACGCTCGGCGTCGACACGAGGTCGAACGGGCGGGAGCGGAACCGGTAGGCCGCGCCGGTCAGCGCGCCGACCGGGCAGATCTGGACGGTGTTGCCGGAGAAGTACGACTCGAACGGCTTCTCCTCGTAGATGCCGACCTGCTGGAGCGCACCACGCTCGACGAGCGCGATGAACGGGTCACCGGCGATCTGGTCGGAGAAGCGCGTGCAGCGCGCGCACAGGACGCAGCGCTCGCGGTCGAGGAGGACCTGGCTGCTGATGTTGATCGGCTTGGGGTAGGTGCGCTTGACGTCCTCGAAGCGAGAGGTGCCCCGGCCGTTGCTCATCGCCTGGTTCTGGAGGGGGCACTCGCCGCCCTTGTCGCAGACCGGGCAGTCGAGCGGGTGGTTGATGAGCAGGAACTCCATGATCCCCTGCTGCGCCTTGTCGGCGCCCGGGGAGGTGTACTGCGTCTTGACGACCATGCCGGGAGCGACGGTCATCGTGCACGAGGCCTGGGGCTTCATCCGGCCGGGCGGGCCCTGCATCTGGGTCGGCTCGCCGGGGGTGCCGTCGGGGCCGGGGCGGCCCGGCATCCAGACCTCGACGAGGCACTGGCGGCAGGCTCCCACGGGGTCCAGACCCGGGTGGTCGCAGAACCGCGGGATGTCGATGCCCACCTGCTCCGCCGCGCGGATGATGAGGGTGCCCTTGGGCACCGACACCTCGACGTCGTCGATGGTCAGGGTGACGAGCTCGACCGGGGCCTGGGTCTCGGGCGTGGCAGTCATGCGGAGACGGTCTCCTTCGTGCCGCCGTCCTTGGCCCACAGCGTCGAGGCGGCCCGGTCGAACGGGCAGCCACCGTGGGTCAGGTGGGCGACATACTCGTCGCGGAAGTACTGGATCGAGCTCGTGATCGGGCTCGTCGCACCATCGGCCAGCGCGCAGAAGCTGCGGCCCAGGATGTTGTCGCACAGGTCGAGGAGCTTGTCGAGGTCCTCCTCGCTGCCCTCCCCGTGCTCGAGGCGGCCGAGGATCTGCTTGAGCCACCACGTGCCCTCGCGGCACGGCGTGCACTTGCCGCAGGACTCGTGCTTGTAGAAGTCGGTCCAGCGGTCGACGGCGCGCACGACGCACACCGTCTCGTCGAAGACCTGGAGGGCGCGCGTCCCGAGCATCGACCCGGCGGCGGCGACCGACTCGAAGTCGAGCGGTACGTCGAGGTGCTCGGCCGTGAAGAGCGGGGTCGAGGACCCACCGGGGGTCCAGAACTTCAGCTCCTTGTCGGGGTCGCGCATGCCGCCGGCCATCTCGATGAGCTCGCGCATCGTGATGCCGAGCGGCGCCTCGAACTGCCCGGGGTTCTTCACGTGCCCCGAGAGCGAGAAGATGCCGAAGCCGGTGGACTTCTCGGTGCCCATGCCGGTGAACCAGTCGACGCCCTCGAGGATGATCCCCGGCACCGACGCGATGGACTCGACGTTGTTGACCGACGTGGGCCGGGCGTACAGGCCCGCGGCGCCGGGGAACGGCGGCTTGCTGCGCGGCTGGCCGCGGCGGCCCTCGAGGCTGTCGAGGAGCGCGGTCTCCTCGCCGCAGATGTAGGCGCCCGCACCGGCGTGGACGGTGATGTCGACGTTGACGCCGGTGCCGTTGATGTCCTTGCCGAGCAGGCCCGCGGCGTAGGCCTCCTCGACCGCGCGCAGGAGGCGGCGGTAGACGTGGACGACCTCCCCGCGGAGGTAGATGAAGGCGTGCTCGCAGCCGATGGCGTACGAGGAGATCACGACGCCCTCGATGAGGACGTGCGGGTTGGCCATCATGAGCGGGACGTCCTTGCAGGTGCCCGGCTCGGACTCGTCGGCGTTGACCACGAGGTAGCGGGGACCGCCGTCCGGCGGGGCCATGAACGACCACTTCATCCCGGTCGGGAACCCGGCGCCGCCGCGGCCGCGCAGGGAGGAGTCCTTGACCGCCGTGAGGATGTCGGCCGCCTCCATGCCGAGGGCCTTGTCGAGCGCCCGGTAGCCGCCGTGGTCGCGGTAGGTCTTCAGGGTCCAGGACTCGGGGTGGTCCCAGAACGCCGTGAGGATGGGGGTCAGCGTCGTCGCCATCACTCGCCCTTCCCGTCGGGGGTCTCGTCGGTGTCGGCCTCGTCGGCGGTGTCGAAGAGGGTGGCCGAGGGGGAGGCGTCGTGGTCCTCGGGGACCGAGGCGCTCTGCGCGGACACGTTCGCCGCCCGGTCCTTGGGGTCCTGGAGGTCGGCGGCCTGGGCCGGGGCGATGTCGACGGTGTCGGCGGCGGCCTCGGCCTGCCGGGCGACGCCGCTCACGCCGTCCCCGGTGGAGACGACCGGGGGCCCGGAGGGCTTCTTCGTGGCCTCGGGCTTGGCCTCGTCCTTCGCCTCGGCCTCGTGCTTCTCGCCGGGGGCGTCGTCGGACTCGTCGCGCTGGGCGGCGGGCTCGGCGTTCTCGGCCGACGCGTCGTCGCTGGCCGGCGTGGTCTCGGTGCTGCCCGGGGCCTTCCCGGAGGCGGTGGAGCCACCGGTGGCGGTGTTGCCCTCGGGGGCGGTCCAGCCGTTGCGCTTGGCGAGCTCGAGGCCCACGAGCGAGGCCGGGCCCGCGCCGACGCCCTCGTCGGCGAGGCCGTCGCTGAACCCGGCGAGGGTGCGGCTGACCTGCCTGAAGGTGCAGACCCGGTTCGGGCCGCGGGTGGGCCGGACGTCCTTGCCCTCGCGCAGGTCGTCGACGAGCTGGGTCGTGGAGGCAGGGGTCTGGTTGTCGAAGAACTCCCAGTTGGCCATGACGACCGGGGCGTAGTCGCACGCCGCGTTGCACTCGACGCGCTCGAGGGTGATCTTGCCGTCCTCGGTCGTCTCGTCGTGGCCGACGCCGAGGTGCTCCGAGACGGCGTCCCAGATCTCGTCGCCGCCCATGACCGCGCACAGCGTGTTGGTGCACACGCCGACCGTGTACTCGCCGTTGGGGTGGCGCTTGTACTGCGTGTAGAACGTCGCGACCCCGCTGACCTCGGCGGTCGTGAGGTCGAGCAGCTCGGCGCACAGGTCGATGCCGCGTCCGGTGACGTAGGAGTCGACGGACTGGACGAGGTGGAGCAGGGGGAGCAGCGCGGACCGCTTCTGCGGGTAGCGCGCGATCACCTCCGCGGCGTCGGCGCGCAGCTGCGCCTCGACGTCGGCGGGGTAGCCCTCCTTGGACTCCTCGGGCACCGTGAGGTGCCCGGAAGCGGTCTGCAGACCGAAGTCACCGGCCATCAGCGGTCGACACCTCCCATGACGGGGTCGATGGAGGCCACGGCGACGATGACGTCGGCGACCTGCGATCCCTCGCACATCGCGGCCGTGGCCTGCAGGTTGTTGAAGCTCGGGTCGCGGAAGTGCGCCCGGTAGGGGCGGGTGCCACCGTCGGAGACGGCGTGACACCCCAGCTCGCCCTTCGCGGACTCCACGGCCACGTAGGCCTGGCCCGGAGGAACCCGGAAGCCCTCGGTGACGAGCTTGAAGTGGTGGATCAGCGCCTCCATCGAGGTGCCCATGATCTCCCGGATGTGGTCGAGGCTGTTGCCCTGGCCGTCGCCGCCGATGGCGAGCTGGGCCGGCCAGGCGATCTTCTTGTCCTCGACCATGACCGGCTGGCCCTCGGTGCGCTGGAGCCGGTCGAGGGTCTGCTCGACGATCCGCAGCGACTCGTACATCTCGTCGATGCGGATCCGCAGCCGGTCGTAGGCGTCGCACCCGGAACGGGTCATGACGTCGAAGTCGTAGGTCTCGTAGCCGCAGTACGGCGTCGACTTGCGCAGGTCGTGCGGCAGACCGGTGGCGCGCAGGACCGGGCCGGTGACCCCGAGCGCGACGCAGCCGGTGAGGTCGAGGTAGCCGACGCCGACGGTGCGGCCCTTGAGCAGCGGGTTCTCGACGAGCAGCTTCTCGAGCTCGCCGATGCCCTGGCGCAGCTCGGTGATGACGCCGCGGACCATCGCGACGGCGCCGTGCGGCACGTCCTGCGCCACCCCGCCGGGCCGGATGTAGGCGTTGTTCATGCGCAGGCCGGTGACGGCCTCGAAGACGCGCAGGATGCGCTCGCGCTCGCGGAAGCCGACGGTCATGACGGTCGTCGCGCCCATCTCCATGCCGCCGGTGCCGATGGCGATGAGGTGCGAGCTGATCCGGGTGAGCTCCATCATCATCACGCGGATGATCGACGCGCGCTCCGGGATGCGGTCGGTGATGCCGAGCAGCTTCTCGACGGAGAGGCAGTAGGCGGTCTCCTGGAACATCGGCGTCAGGTAGTCCATCCGGGTGCAGAACGTCACGCCCTGCGTCCAGGTCCGGAACTCCATGTTCTTCTCGATGCCGGTGTGCAGGTAGCCGATCCCCGCCCGGGCCTCGGTGACGGTCTCGCCGTCGAGCTCGAGGATGAGCCGGAGCACGCCGTGGGTCGACGGGTGCTGCGGGCCCATGTTGACGACGATCCGCTCCTCGTGGAGCGCGGTGGCCTCGTCGACGAGGTCGTTCCAGTCGCCGCCGGAGACGGTGAAGACGCGGGCTCCCTCGGTGTCGTCGTCGACCGACGCACCGTACGGGTCGGCACCGGGCAGCGACGGGTCCAGGCCCGGGCTCGGGGCCTGGTCGTCGTAGATGGTGTCCTGGTCCTGGGTCGGCATCAGCTGTACGCCCTCCGCTCGTCGGGCGGCGGGACGACGCCGCCCTTGTACTCGACGGGGATGCCGCCGAGCGGGTAGTCCTTGCGCTGCGGGTGGCCCGGCCAGTCGTCGGGCATGAGGATGCGGGTGAGCGCGGGGTGGCCGTCGAACTCGATCCCGAACATGTCCCAGGTCTCGCGCTCGTGCCAGTCGTTGCCCGGCCAGACCTCGACGACCGACGGGATGTGCGGGTCGGCGTCGGGGCAGGTGACCTCGAGACGGATCCGGCGGCTGTCGTGGGTGATCGAGAGCAGCGGGTAGACGGCGTGCAGCTCGCGGTCGGCCTCGCCGGGGTAGTGGACGCCGGAGACGCCCATGCACATCTCGAAGCGGAGGGCCGGGTGGTCGCGCATGGCGCGGGCCACCTCGAGGAGGTGCTCGCGCCGGACGAAGAGGGTCATCTCGCCGCGGTCGACGACGATCTTCTCGACGGCGGCGTCGATGCCGGTGCCGGACTCGAGGGCGGCGCCGAGCTGGTCGGCGACCTCGTCGAAGTAGGAGCCGTACGGCCGGGGCGTGGCCCCGGGCAGGAGGGTCGGGGTGACGAGCCCGCCGTAGCCGGAGGTGTCCTGGCCGCGGGTGGCACCGAACATGCCGCGCCGCTCACCGATCTGCACCGGCTCGAGCTCGTCGTCGGTCAGCTCGACGACGCGGCCACCGCCGGTGGCCTGGGTGTGGGCGACCGAGCGGGGGTCGTCGTCGGTGCGGGTCTCCGGCGAGTCGACCGCCTTGTCGGGGACCGGCGCCCCCTCGCCGCTCTCGAGGTGGGTCCCCTCGGTGGGCTGCTTCTCGTCACTCATGCGAGCAGGTTCTTCCCGGCCGGCGCAGCGAGGTGCGCGAGGTGGTCGTGGGTCGCGGGCATCTGCGAGGTGGGGGTGGCGCGCAGCGCGGCGGCCTCGGCGGCCCGGGCGGCGGCGACACGGTTGACGCCGAGCTTGCTGCCCTGGATCTGCTCGTGCAGCTCGATGATCGCGTGGAGCAGCATCTCCGGCCGCGGCGGACAGCCGGGCAGGTAGATGTCGACGGGGATGATGTGGTCGACGCCCTGGACGATGGCGTAGTTGTTGAACATCCCGCCCGAGGAGGCGCAGACGCCCATCGAGATGACCCACTTGGGGTTGGGCATCTGGTCGTAGACCTGGCGGACGACCGGGGCCATCTTCTGGCTCACGCGTCCGGCGACGATCATCAGGTCGGCCTGGCGGGGGGTGGCGGAGAACCGCTCCATGCCGAACCGGGCGATGTCGTAGTCCGGCGTGCCGACGGCCATCATCTCGATCGCGCAGCAGGCGAGGCCGAACGTCGCGGGCCAGATCGAGGCCTTGCGCATGTAGCCGACGACGTTCTCGAGCGTCGTGAGGACGAACCCTGCGGGCAGCTTCTCCTCGAGTCCCATCAGGCCTCCTTGGCGATCGTGGCGGGTGTGTGGTCGGGGCTCAGTCCCACTCGAGGCCGCCCCGCTTCCACACGTAGGCATAGGCGACGAAGACGGTGGTGATGAAGAGCACCATCTCGACGAGGGCGAACAGGCCGAGCTGGTCGAACGCGACGGCGAACGGGTAGAGGAACACCGACTCGATGTCGAAGATGATGAAGAGCATCGCCGTGAGGAAGTACTTGATCGGCACGCGACCACCGCCCTGGGCGCGGGGGGTCGGCTGGATGCCGCACTCGTAGGCCTCGAGCTTGGCGCGGTTGTAGCGCCGTGGCCCGACGACGAGGCTCGTCCCCACCGACAGCACCGCGAAGCCGACGCCCAGCGCCAGGAGGATGAGAAGGGGGACGTAGGGGTTGCTCATCGCGGGCGAACTCCCCTTTCGCTGCTCGGGTGCGTCGGCTGGTCGACGGGCGCCGGGGCCGCGTACGGCGGCGTCCCGGCCATCCTAGGGGTGGTGACGGAGGACGCACCCGGGGGCGTCTCGCGCCCCGGCTCCGCGCGTCGTGCCGCGCTCCGCGTGGTGGTCACCGGGATCCTCTGCTGGCTTGTGAACGTCTTCACGATCGTCGGCAGTCTAGGACGCGCCCCGGACCACCTGCACTTAGGTCGGCCTAACCCTCGACGTGCGGCTTCGTCGCCCGGTGCAGGGCGACGATCCCTCCGCTGAGGTCGCGCCACTGGACACCCTCCCAGCCGGCCGCGGCCACCTGCTCGGCGAGCCCCCGCTGGTCGGGCCAGGCCTGGATCGACTCCGCGAGGTAGACGTAGGACTCGGGGTTCGAGCTGACCTTGCGGGCGACGCTCGGCAGGGCCCGCATGAGGTAGTTCGAGTACACCGTGCGGAAGGCCGCGTTCGTCGGCTGGCTGAACTCGCAGATGACGAGCCGGCCGCCGGGCTTCGTGACGCGGAGGAACTCCCGCAGGGCGGTCGAGGGGTCCGACACGTTCCGCAGGCCGAAGCTCATCGTCACGACGTCGAAGGCGTCGTCGGCGAACGGCAGCCGCATCGCGTCGGCGGCGGTGAAGCCGAGGTCGGAGCGGCGGCGGTGGCCGACGCGCAGCATCCCGAGCGAGAAGTCGGCGGGGACGACGTCGACGCCGGAGTCGGCGAACGGCTCGCTGCTCGTGCCGGTGCCGGCAGCGATGTCGAGGACGCGCTCGCCCGGGCGGGCGTCGCAGGCGTCGACGACGGCCCGGCGCCAGAGCCGGTCCTGGCCGAGGGAGAGCACGTCGTTGGTGACGTCGTAGCGGGTGGCGACGTCGTCGAACATCGCCGCGACGTCGCGGGGGTCCTTCTCGAGGGAGGCGCGGGACATGGGCGCCATCCTCGCACCGCTCCCGGGCGGGCGGTACAGGCGGCTGCCGCCGCCCCGGGTGCGCGCCGTATCGTTCTCCCTTGATGACCTCGCTCCCCGCGGGCCGGCCGGCCCACCCCGCACCGGCGGTCCCGCTCGTGGCCCGCACGGTGCCGTTGGACCCGGCCCTCGCGTCCGACCTGCTGGCCGTGCTCCCCGCCGGCCCGGCGACCGCACCGTGCTCGTGGGTCCGGCGCGGTGAGGGCCTCGTCGGCTGGGGGCGCGCGGCGTCCCACGTCGCGCACGGCCCCGACCGGTTCGCAGAGCTCGAGCGGTGGTGGCGGGGGCTCGTCGGCTCCTCCGTGCGCCGCGACGAGGTGGACCTGCCGGGGACCGGACCGGTGGCCTTCGGTTCGGTGGCCTACGCGGCGGACTCCTCCGCCGGGAGCACCCTGATCGTGCCCGAGGTCGTCGTCGGGCGGCGCGGTGAGCACGCCTGGCTGACGACGGTGAGCGCCGACCCGACCGTGGCCGCGGTCCCCGGGACGGCCGAGGTGCGGCCGCAGCCGGCCCCGCGGCGTCCGGTCGACGTCGCGTTCGCCGACGGGGCGCTCTCCCCCACCGACTGGGCGTCGGCGGTGGCGACCGCGGTCGACCGGATCACCGCTGGCGACCTCGACAAGGTCGTCCTCGCCCGCGACCTCGGCGTGTCGGCGCGCGAGCCGATCGACGTCCGCTGGCTCCTGCACCGGTTGGCCGAGCGCTACGACACGACGTGGGTGTTCGCCGTCGACGGCCTCGTCGGCGCCACCCCGGAGCTGCTCGTGCGCCGGGAGAAGGGGCTCGTCACCAGCCGCGTCCTCGCGGGCACCATCCGGCCGACCGGCGACGACGCGCACGACCTCGCCCTCGCGGCCTCCCTCGCCCGCTCGAGCAAGGACCTCGAGGAGCACGAGTACGCCGTGCGGTCGGTCGCCGACGCCCTCGCGCCGCACTGCTCGTCGATGAACGTGCCCGAGACGCCGTTCGTCCTCCACCTCTCGAACGTCATGCACCTCGCCACCGACGTCGCGGGGGTCCTCGTCGACGACACCTCCTCGCTCACCCTCGCCGCGTCCCTCCACCCGTCCGCCGCGGTGTGCGGCACGCCGCGTGCGACCGCCGACGCGATGATCGCCGAGCTCGAGCACATGGACCGCGGCCGGTACGCCGGCCCCGTGGGGTGGATCGACGCCGACGGCGACGGCGAGTGGGGCATCGCGCTGCGCTGCGGCACGGTCGACCCGGACGACGCGTCGCGGATGCGGGTGTTCGCAGGGTGCGGCATCGTCGCCGGGTCCGACCCGGACGACGAGCTGGCGGAGTCCTCGGCCAAGCTCGTCCCGATGCGGGACGCCCTCACCGCCGAGGCCTGAGGCCCCCGCCGGCTCAGGTGAAGGGCGGGCGCGCGTCGACGGCCACCGACCGGCGGCCCGCCCACCGCCAGATCCGTGCCGAACGGTCGCGGTCCTCGTCGGTGACGAGGTTGCCCATCCAGCGCAGCGCGAGCGTCATCAGCCAGTCGCTGCGCATCCCCACCGGCCCGAGTGCCGCGAGGGTCTTCGGCACGGTGAAGATGCCCGCGAGCCGACGCGCGACCGAGAACGCCTCGCCGTAGTGCTCGCGCAGCAGCGCCGGCCAGACCTGCGAGAGGTCGTCGTCGAGGTGGCCCACGACGAGCCGGCCGGTCTCGAGGCCGTAGTCGATGCCCTCGCCGTTGAGCGGGTTGACACACGCGGCGGCGTCCCCGACGAGCGCCCAGTTGGGGCCGGCGACGTTGCTCACCGCTCCGCCCATCGGGAGGAGCGCGCTCGTGGGCATCCGTTGCGCGCCCGTGAGTCCGAAGTCCGCGCGGCGCTCGTCGGTGTAGTGGCGCATCAGCGGCTTGATCGCGATGTCGGCCGGGCGCCTCGTGGTGGCGAGGGTGCCGACACCGACGTTCACCTGGCCGCCGCCGAGCGGGAAGATCCAGCCGTAGCCCGGCAGCGCCTCCCCCGTCTCGGACCGCAGCTCGAGGTGGCTGCTGATCCACGGGTCGTCGGCGCGGTCGGAGTCGACGTAGCACCGGCCGGCCACGGCGTAGACGGTGTCCTGGTGCCACTCCCGGCCGAGGACCTTGCCGAGCCCGGAGCGGACCCCGTCGGCGACGACGAGCCGCTCGCACTCGATGTCGAAGGTCTCCTCGCCGCGGCGGAAGGTGACCGAGCGGACCCGCCCGCCCTCGAGCGTCGCGTCGACCGCCTTGGCGCCCTCGACGCCGACGGCTCCGGAGTCGAGGGCGGCGTCGCGGATGCCGGCGTCGAGCTCGGTGCGCGGGACGGCCGACCCGTGGTCGGGAAGGGTGCCCCCGGGCCACGGCAGGTGGAGGGTCTGGCCGAAGCCGTGTGCGCGCAGCCCCTGGTTGACGGTGTGAGCGCGGACCCAGTCGCCGAGCCCGAGCCGGTCGAGCTCGTGGATGGCGCGCGGGGTGAGCCCGTCGCCGCACGTCTTGTCGCGGGGGAAGGTCGCGGCGTCGGCGAGGACGACGTCGCGGCCGTCGCGGGCCGCCCAGGCGGCTGCGGCGGCTCCGGCGGGGCCGGCGCCGACGACGAGGACGTCGGTGCGGGTGGGGGTCTGGGGCACGACGACGATTCTCGCAACGGGGAGGGTTCGCACAGAAATCGGGTTCGACGGGGCCCCGGCGGGATATCCGCTCGCCGTCGGCCCCCACGCTCGGCCACGATGGCGGGCATGGCCGAGCAGACGACGTACCGCATCGTGCGGGTGACCGACGAGACGGCGGCGGAGTTCGTGGCGGTCGACGACCTCACGTGGTTCGACGAGCGCGACCCGACGGACGACGACCCGAGCGGCGGCCTGGACCCCTCGCGCCGCTTCGCCGCCACCCGGACCGGCGAGCCCCCGTTCGCCGGCATCTACGCCTGGTACGACCACCGGCTCACCGTGCCCGGGCCGGACGGCCCCGCGCCCGTGCCGTGCGCGGGGCTCACCTGGGTGGGCGTGCACCCCGACGACCGGCGCACCGGAGTCCTCACGACGATGCTGCGCCACCACCTGGAGGACGTCCGGGAGCAGGGCTACGCCCTCGGCGCGCTGCACGCCTCCGAGCTGGGGATCTACGGCCGCTTCGGGTACGGCCAGGCCTCCTTCGGCGTCCGCGTCGAGGTCGGGGGCGGGGCCGACGTCACCGCGCCCGGGGTGGACACCGCCGGGATCCGGACCGAGCTCGTCGAGGGCGTCGGCGACTCCGTGGCCGAGCGGGTCGGCCGCGTCCAGCTCGCCGTGGCCGCCCGGCAGGTCGGCCAGGTCGGCCTGACGCCGGAGCACGCCCGGCGGCGGTTCCGGCCCGCCCCGGCCGAAGAGCGCGGCAGCGAGCGCGCCCGGGTCCTGTTCGCCGTGCGCGACGGTGCCGACGTCGGCTACGCCGTCGTCCGCCGGACCCACAAGTGGGCGAACTCCCTGCCGCAGGGGACGCTCGAGTGCAGCGACCTCACCGCGGCCGACCCCGCCGCTCGCCTCGCCCTCGTCCGGCGGCTCGTCGCCTTCGACCTCATCGGGTCGGTGTCGCTGCCGGCCGGCTCGCTCGAGGACGAGGTCGTCTGGTGGCTCGGCGGCCCCCGGGCGGTCAAGGCCCGGGTCCACGACGCGCTCTGGGTCCGGGTGCTCGACATCGGGGCCGCCCTCCCCCTGCGGGGGTACTCGGCCGACGTCGACCTCGTGCTCGACGTCGCGGACGAGCGGTGCCCGTGGAACGCGCGCCGGTGGCGGCTCGCCGCGTCCGGCGGGGTGGCCCGCTGCGAGCCGACGGACGCGCCGGCCGATGTGCGCCTCCCGGTGCAGGCGCTCGGCTCGGCCTACCTCGGTGGGCGCTCGGTGGCGGCGATGGCGCGGCAGGGGCTCGTCGAGGAGATGACCCCGGGGTCGGTGCGTACCCTGTCGCGCGCGTTCGCGACCGACGTCGCGCCGGCGGCCGCCCTCATGTTCTGAGGACGTCGGCGGCCAGGGCCACGAGGCGGGCCCGGGCCGCGCGGTGGGTCGAGCGGTCGACCGCCACCTCGACGACGCGCAGGCCCTGCGGCGTCTCCCGGACGAGCCGGGCGAGGTCCTCGCGGGTGTGCGCGCGGGTGTGCCGGACGCCGTGGGCCCGGCAGAGGGCGGCGAGGTCGGTGCCCGTCGGGGTGCCGAAGACCCGCTCGAAGGAGGCGGACCGCTCGGGTGCTCCCGGTTCGAGGGTCGTGAAGATGCCGCCACCGTCGTCGTTGACGACGACGACGGTGAGGTCCGGGTGGGGTTCGTCGGGCCCGAGGAGCAGGCCGTTGGCGTCGTGGAGGAAGGTGAGGTCACCGAGGAGCGCGTGGGTCGGGCGGCCGGCGCCGAGGGCGACGCCCACGGCGGTCGAGACCATCCCGTCGATGCCGGCGAGGCCGCGGTTCGCGACGACGAGCCCGGCGGCGGCACGGGGCACCGCGAGGTCGAGGTCGCGCACCGGGTTGGACGAGCCCACGACCAGGGTCGAGTCGGGCGGCAGCGCGCGGCCGAGTGTCGCCGCCACCCCCGCGCCGGTGGGCCACCCGAGGACGTCGTCGTCGATGGCCTCCGCGAGGGCCGCACCCGCGTCGGACCAGGCGCGCGCGAAGTCGCCGGCGGCGTCCGTCCCCGGTGCGGGAGCCGGTGCGGCGAGGGCGGACCAGGGGTGGACGTGGGCCGCCCGGTGCGACGGGTCGGTCCACGTCCCGCACGCGCTGACGGCCTCGACGCGGAGGCCGGGGCGACGCAGGAGCGCGGCGACCGCCCTGGCCAGCGTCGGTCGGCCGACGACCACGACCCGGTCGGGGGCGTGCGCGTCCACCCACTCGGTCGCGGTGAGCAGCAGCGACCCGTGCGGCACGGCGGCATCCCGGAGCGCGCGCGGACCGAACGGCTCGGCGACCACCGGGTACCCGTGCCCGGCGGCCCACCGCACGGCGTCCGCGGGGTCGACGTCCTGCGGGAGGTCCCCCACGACGACGAGGGTGCGTTCGACGTGCTCGAGCGCCGGGGCCGACCCGGCCTCAGGGCTGCCCGGCCGCAGCGAGACCCACGGCGCGTCGCCGGTGCGGCCCGCCAGGTGCACGGGCACCGCGGTGTCGTCGAGGTCGGGCACGAGCGGGTCACGGAAGGAGACGTTCAGGTGGGCCGGCCCGGGGTCGGTGCCGGGCAGCCCGCGCGCGGCGGCCAGGGCCCGGCACACGGTGGAGCGCCACCAGTCGGCGCGGCCGTCGCCGTCGGCGGGCACGACCTCGGGGGCAGGGAGGTCGGCCTCGAAGCGCGTCGCGCCCGGGAAGATGCCCGGCTGCGTCGTCGTCTGGTTCGCACCCGTGCCGCGCAGCTCGTGCGGCCGGTCCGCGGAGAGCACGACGAGCGGCACCCCCGCGTGGTGGGCCTCGAGGACGGCGGGGTGCAGGTTCGCCACGGCGGTGCCGGAGGTCGTGACGACGGGCACCGCACGCCCCGACCCCTTCGCGAGCCCGAGGGCCAGGAAGGCCGCCGAGCGCTCGTCGACCCGGACGTGCAGCCGGAGCCGGCCGCCCCCCTCCGCCGCGAGCAGCGCGTAGGCGAGCGGGGCCGACCGAGACCCCGGCGCCAGCACGACGTCGCGGACACCGCCGCGGACCAGCTCGTCGACGAGCACGGTCGCGAGCGCCGAGGAGGGGGTCACGGGCGTGGATTCTGCCACCCCCGCCCGAGCACGACCTCGGTGACGGAGCGCACGGGCCGGTGGAGGAACGCGCCGGCGGAGACCTCCCAGGCGCCGAGCCCGGGCACCGTGCCGCGTGGAGCCTCCCCTGCCGCCCGGACCGTCCGCTCGTAGGCCTCGAGCCGGTGCCGCCCCACATCGGTCGGCAGGCCGTCCCCGACCCGCAGGGTCAGCCATGACGGGCCCTCCGGGTTCGGGGTGAGGTCGAGGGCTGGCACGGGGTCGTCGGCGTGCTCGACCGAGAGCACCCGGACCTGCGGCGGGACGGGGAACACCCCGACCGGGGCGCCGGTGGTGACGACGTGGGTCACCCGGTGGGCGGCCGTGAAGTCGGGGTCGGCCGCGAGCGCCGCGGCGTGGATGCCGCCCTGGCTGTGCCCGACGAGCAGGACGGGGCCCGCGCGCCCGGCACGAGGCGCGGCGGCCATCGCCCGGTCGAGCGCCGCCGCGACGCCCACGGTCGCGAGGGTGGCCTCCCCCGCGACCGCGCGGACGTCGCTCGTGAGGTCGAACGGGTTGGCGGAGGCACGGGGGGACCACGCCTGCGTCCCCGGCACGACGACGACCCAGGCCGACCTCCCGTCCGTTCCCTCCAGCTCGACGACGCGCACCCGCCCTCCGTCGAGGCCCGCGCCGAGGGCGACGAGGTCGGCGGGACCGCGGAAGGGCGCCGCGGACCACGTCGGCTCCACCGACCGCACCACCGGCTCGGCTCCGGCCTCGGTGAGCCACCCGACCGACCCCGCCGCCCGGGCGACCGAGCGCACCCCGGCGAGGACCGCCTCGGCGGCGCGCTCGACCTCCTCGTAGGCCCGCGCCGCGCCCCGCAGCCGGAGCGCGAGCCCGGCGAGGGAGAGGCCCTCGCCCCACAGGCCGGCCGGACCGACGAGGTGCAGCGCCTCCGCCTCGACCCGCACCCACGCCGCGACCGGGCCCAGCCCGCCCGCGACCCCCGGCGACCGGCACCGCGCGACGGCGGACGCGACGGCCGAGGCCTCGTCCTGCAGGTCCTCCGCGCACTCCTCGACCCGAGCGGCGACGGCGACGAGCGCCTCGGAGCGGACGGCCACCGACGTCACGACGCCCTTCCCAACCCGCCCGGATCGCGGTCGGCGCGCACCGCGGCGGCCACCGCGGACACGGCGTCGGCGAGCCACCGCAGCTCGTCGGCCAGTGCCGCGAGCGAGGCCCTCCGCTCCTCGACCCGCGCCGCGTAGCGGTCCGCGGCCTCGCCCTGCCACCACACGAGGGCATTCCGCCCGAGCGCCGCCCGCCGTGCGTCGACGACGTCGGCCGCCTCGCGTGCCCGGCCCGCGAGCCGTTCGAGCGCCTGCACGTCGTCCACGTCGCCTCCCTCCCTCGGGGGCTCCACCCCACCGCGCCCCGCCGACCCGCACCACCCCCACCAGCACGGATGTGGACGAACCCGTCGCCGCCCGCCGCCTGTGGACGACGCCGGCTCCGCCTACCCTGAACGCCATGCCCCACCACGACCTCGTCATCATCGGCAGCGGCTCGGGCAACTCGCTGCTCACCCCGGAGCTCGAGGGCCTCGACGTCGCGATCGTCGAGATGGGCACCTTCGGGGGGACCTGCCTCAACGTCGGCTGCATCCCGACGAAGATGTTCGTCCTCCCGGCCGACCGGGTCGTCGAGGCCGAGGACGCCCACCGCCTGGGGGTCACCTTCGAGCCGCCGGTCGTCGACTGGCCGGCCATCCGTGACCGGATCTTCGGCCGGATCGACCCGATCAGCCGTGGCGGCGAGCAGTACCGGAGGGGCCAGGACGACGTCACCCTCCACCGCAGCCGCGCCCGCTTCACCGGCCCGCGACGGCTCGTCCTCGACTCCGGGGAGGAGGTCACGGCCGACCGGTTCGTCGTCGCGGCCGGGAGCCGGGCCGTCGGGCTGCCGGTCGACGGCCTCACCGAACCCGACCCCGAGCGCGGCATCCACACGTCCGACACCGTGATGCGGATGGAGGCCCTGCCCGCCCGGATGGCCGTCCTGGGCGGCGGCTTCGTCGCCTGCGAGATGGCCCACGTGTTCGCCGGGCTGGGCGTGCACGTCACCCAGGTCCAGCGCTCCGGACGCCTCCTGATGGCCGAGGAGTACGAGGTGTCCGAGCGGTACACGGAGGTCGCGCGCCGCCGGTACGACGTGCGCCTGTCGACGATCGTCACGGCCGCCGAGCGGGTCGGCGGCGTGTGGCGCCTCGAGACCGAGGGGCCGGAGGGCCACGCCCACGTCGAGGCCGAGGCCGTCCTCGTCGCCGTCGGGCGGCGCCCCAACACCGACCTGCTCGACGCGGTCGACGGCGGGCTCGAGACCCACCCGGACGGCCGGCTCGTCGTCGACGCGCAGCTGCGCACGACGGTGCCCGGGGTCTGGGCACTGGGCGACATCTGTTCCGAGCACCAGCTGAAGCACGTCGCCAACGGCGAGGCCCGGCGCGTCGCCCACAACCTCGCGGTCGACCTCGAGCGGGTGCCCGGGCCGCCCCGAGAGGACGACGGCCGCCCCGTCCCGCACGCCGTCTTCGGCCACCCGCAGGTGGCTGCCTTCGGCCCCACGGCGGCCCAGCTCCATGCCGCCGGAACCGAGTTCGTCACCTCCACCCAGGCCGTCGGCGACGTCGCCTACGGCTGGGCGCTGGAGGACACCACGGGCCTGCTCACCGTCCACGCCGCGCCGGACGGCCGCATCCTCGCCGCCCACGCGCTCGGCCCCCAGGCGTCGACGCTCCTCCAGCCGCTCATCCAGGCGGCGTCCTTCGGGCAGCACGCGCACGACGTCGCACGCGGCCAGTACTGGATCCACCCGGCCCTGTCCGAGGTCGTCGAGAACGCGCTGCTCGGCCTCCCGCTCTGACCGCGGAGGTGCCCGCCTACGGGATGAGCGTGTTGGCGAAGATCTGCCAGGCGAGCACGGACTTCGCGACGAGGCTGAGGATCACGTACTGCCGCTCGCCGAAGAGGTAGTCCTGCCACTTCCCGACCTGGCGGAACTGCAGCCACTGGTTGATCGCGAAGGTGTTGAAGAGCACGAAGAGGCTCACGATGATGCCCCAGACGAACCCGGGCGGGCCCTGGCCGTCGTTGACGGCGATGTTCACCCAGAGGTAGGCGCCGATGGCGGCCCACGGCCCGATCCCGGCGACGCAGCCGAACCAGAAGGGTGTCCACCAGGCGCGCTCCCCGCGCGCGGACTCCTGCCCGCGACCGTGCGGGAAGCCGTTGTTCGTGACCTCCATGAGCCAGCCGAAGAGGATCATCGCGATGTTCGCGAACCCGAGGCCGATGAGGGCGGCGAGGTCGGTGATGCCCGTGACGAGCGCGATGAGGACGATCATCAGCGTCGAGGACAGCGAGTACTCGACCCACCGGAAGCGGTTGCGCCCCCGCTCGAGCTCGGCCACGTAGCGCCGGAAGCCCCAGGGCGAGGCGATGAGCGCGTGGAAGAAGGCCGAGAGGAACAGGAAGGACGCCGTGGCCCAGGCCAGCGGCACGTCGGCCACGCCGGAGAGCGCCCCCTCGGACAGCGGCGTCCCGGGTGGCCCCATGAGCGAGAACGTCGACACGGGCAGGGTGAAGTCGCTCGCGAGGGCGACCATGACGGCTCCGGAGCCCAGGTGCAGCACGCCCATCACGGCGTTGAAGATGCGCAGCGAGCGGGCGGTGCGGTCGGGGACGTCGACGGAACGGGTGGTCAGCTCCAGCGGGAGGGCGCTCATGCCCCTCATTCTCCCCGGACGGCCTCCGTGGATGCAGTCCTCACCGAGGCGCCGCGGGCCGAGGGCTACGGTCGGTGAGGCAGTACACCCGCCCCACCGGGTCCTCGAGGACCGTCCAGAAGTGGTGTTCGGCGACGACGCGCGCCCCGGCCGCGACGTGCCGGTCGACGTCCGCGCGCCGGTCCGCGCACGCGAGGTCGAGGTGCGCGCGCACCGGGCCGTCCTCCTCGCCGAGCCGCTGGAGGAGCAGCCGGACCGGCGCCCCGGGCCGGCTCACCGAGGCGAACCCCGGCTCGTCCGACGCCCGCCAGCTCCATCCGGTGAGGGCGGTCCAGTAGGCGTTCTCGGCCTCCCACCGGGCACGCGGCGTGTCGAGGCACACCTGGTCGACGATGCTCGTCAGCCCCGTCCGGTCCTGCCCCGACTCGCCGCGCCACGTCGTGAGGCAGTGGACGAAACCACCGGGCGAGCGCAGCACGACGACCGTGTCGCCGATCGTGCCGACCCGCTCCGCGCCGAGGGTCTCGGCACGGTCGGCGGCGGCGTGGACGTCGTCGACGTCGAGGTCCACGTGGACGCCGCCCGGCCCCTCGTCGACGGCTTGGAGCTTCAGCCACGCACCCCCGTGTGCCGGGACCAGCGTGGCGAACTCGCCCCGCTGCCCGCGACGCTCGCCGACCCGCTGACCGGTGACGTCCGCCCAGAACGCCCACGACCGTTCGACGTCGGCCCGGGAGGTGTCGAGGAACGCCCAGACCCAGCGGACGTCGTTCGCCGCCCCGGTCACCGCGGCCGTCCCCCGAGGTGCTCGTGCGCCGCGGCGACCCGGTCACGCCACCACGCCGCGCGGTCCGGTGGCGCGGCCCAGCGCTCGAGGAGGTCGGGCTCGGCCGTCACGCGGCGCACCCCGAGCGAACCACCCACCGGGACCATCGGCTCGGCGGCGACGTCCCCGGTGAGCAGCGCCACCGTGCCGAGCCCGCACGCATGGTCCAGCTGCGGGAGGGCCGCCGCGAGCGCCACCCCGGCGGTGATGCCGACGCTCGTGTCGAGCGCGGAGGAGACCACGGCGGGCAGGCCGCACTCCGCGACGATCTCCAGCGCTGCTCGCACCCCACCGAGCGGTGCGACCTTGACGACGATGACGTCGGCCGCCCCGAGGTCGCGGACGCGGAGCGGGTCGGCGACCTTCCGGATCGACTCGTCGGCGGCGACGGGGACGGTGACGCCCCGCCGGGCGAGGAGGACTCGCAGGTCGCGGAGCTCCTTGGCCGTCATGCACGGCTGTTCGGCGTACTCGAGGTCGTACCGGGCGAGGCGGCCGAGCGCGTCGGCGGCATCCTGCACCGACCACCCGCCGTTGGCGTCCACCCGGATCCGACCGGAGCGGCCGAGCACCGCACGGACGGCGGCCACCCGGTCGAGGTCGTCGGCGAGCGACTGCCCGCGCTCGGCGACCTTGACCTTGGCGGTCGTGCAGCCGGGGAAGCGGGCCAGCACTCCGGCCACCTCGTCGGGGGTGACGGCCGGGACCGTCGCGTTCACCCGCACGGAGTCCCGGTGGGCCGGCGGCCAGCCCTCCCACGCCGCCTCGACCGCGGCAGCGAGCCAGCGGGAGGCCTCGGCGGGCCCGTACTCGAGGAACGGGGCGAACTCGCCCCACCCGGCCGGGCCGCGGACGAGGGCGGCCTCGCGCACCAGCACCCCACGGAACGGCACCCGCATCGGGATGGCGACGACGTGCATCCCCGCGAGCAGCTCTTCCAGCGGTGGGACGGTCACGAACCCACCGTAGGGCGGCCCGGGGAGGCCGGTCACCACCGGCAGGTCGTCCACAGGGGGCCGCGGCTAGCCTTGCGGGCGTGACAGCGATCGACGGAGTGAGCGAGACCTTCGAACCCGCCGCCTGGGGGGAGGTCCCGGGCTTCGAGGACCTCACCGACGTCACCTACCACCGAGCCGTCGGGCTCGGTTGTGTCCGTGTGGCCTTCGATCGGCCCGAGGTGCTCAACGCGTTCCGCCCGCACACCGTCGACGAGCTGTACCGAGTGCTCGACCACGCGCGCCGCACGGCCGACGTCGGCGTCGTCCTCCTCACCGGGAACGGGCCGGGGCCGAGCGGGACGGGCTCCGCGGGCACGTGGGCCTTCTGCTCCGGTGGGGACCAGCGGATCCGCGGCCGCTCCGGCTACCAGTACGCCGACGGCGAGACGGCGGACACGGTCGACGACCGCCGGGTGAAGGCCGAGGGTGGGCGGCTGCACATCCTCGAGGTGCAGCGGCTCATCCGCACCATGCCCAAGGTCGTCGTCGCCGTGGTCAACGGGTGGGCTGCCGGCGGTGGGCACAGCCTGCACGTCGTGTGCGACCTGACCATCGCCTCGCGCGAGCAGGCCCGGTTCAAGCAGACCGATGCCGACGTGGGCTCCTTCGACGGCGGCTACGGCTCCGCGTACCTCGCGAAGATGGTCGGGCAGAAGTTCGCTCGCGAGATCTTCTTCCTGGGGCGGACCTACTCCGCCGAGGACATGCAGCGGATGGGCGCCGTCAACCTCGTCGCCGACCACGCGGACCTCGAGGTGGAGGCCCTGCAGGTCGCCCGCGAGATCATGGGCAAGTCCCCGCAGGCACAGCGGATGCTGAAGTTCGCGTTCAACCTGCTCGACGACGGGCTGATGGGGCAGCAGGTGTTCGCCGGCGAGGCGACTCGGCTCGCGTACATGACCGACGAGGCCGTGGAGGGTCGTGACCAGTTCCTCGAGAAGCGCGACCCCGACTGGTCGCCCTTCCCCTGGTACTTCTGAGGCTCGGACCCGGCACAGTCGCCCCAGACGCCGCACGGCCCCCTCGCGGCACCGCAAAGTGACTGCGCTGGAGCGCGATTGAGCCTCTCGAACACTTGTGCGAGTCGATGTTCGCGGGTAGGATCGTGGGTACGAGGGGAGGGGGAGCCCATGGTCACCACGGTCGGTCCGCAGGACGTGCTCGACGCGGTGCGGGTCGCGCGTGGGGCCCTGTCCTCGGTGGCGGAGCCCAGTGGGGTGCGGGGGTCGCGGGAGGAGTGGGCGGCGGTGGCCGGTGAGCTCCAGCACCTGGTGAACGAGGCGACCGCGGTGCAGGACGCGGCGGTGGTGCGGTTGGCGGCGGTCGAGCCGCAGTGGTGTGAGGACGGCACCGTGGTCGAGGTGCACAAACCGCTGGGGCATGCCGCGTTGGATGCGCCGTCGATCCTGTCGGGGGTGCTGAACCTGACGGCGGTCGCGGCGGAGCGGCGGGTGCGGCACGCGCTGCGGACCGCGGCCGACGGCCCCGACGGGACGGAGTCGTGCACGGGCCTGGGTGGGTTGCACGCGGCGATGGCGGCGGGGCGGCTGGACGCGTACCGGGCGCAGGTGGTCGCGGCGGAGCTGGAGGAGTGCCCGGCCGAGGTCGCGGCCACGGTCGTCGCGTCGCTGGACGGGTGGTTCGACGTCGAGGACGGCGCCCGGCTCCGCCGCCGGGCACGGCGCCTGCTGGCCCGGGTCAGCCCGGACCTGCTGCGGCAGCGCGCGGCGCGGGCCCGGTCGGAGTCGTCGCTGCGGCGGTGGGTCGACCAGCCCGGGGTCGACACCTGGCTGGGCACGTTCCCGTCCGAGGAGGCCTGCCGCGCGTGGGCGGCCATCGACGCCCTCGCGCAGCGGTACGTGGCCGACGGCACCTGTGAGCGGGTCGACCGGGCCCGCGCCAAGGCCCTGACCGACCTCGTCACCGGCCACGCGACCGTCGACGTCCAGGTCGTCCTCACCGCGCCGGCAGCGGCCGAGCCGAGCGACGGGCTCGTCGAGGTCTCCGCGCCCGGCACCACCGACCCGGTGTTCGTCGACCGTGGCTGGCTCGCGCGGGCCGTCGCCGCCACCACCGTCACCGGCCGCGACCGGGCCGGACGAGCCCGCGTCGCGGCGTGCGACCCCGGCACCGGCGCCCTCATCGACCCCGACGATGGCGCACTGGCCACCGACGCCTACCGCCCCGGAAGACGCCTCACCGAGCTGGTCAAGGCCCGCGACGGGCGGTGCCGGTTCCCCGGCTGCCACGTCGCCGCCCGGTGCTGCGACCTCGACCACCTCACCCCCTGGCCGGCAGGCCCCACCACCGCCGGCAACCTCGCCTGCCTCTGCCGCCGCCACCACCGGGTCAAGCAACGCCCCGGCTGGACCGTGCGCATCCACCCCGACGCCACCCTCACCTGGACCGACCCCACCGGCAGGACCCGCACCACCCACCCCGTCGACCACCTCCACCACGCGACCCTCCCCACCACCGGGCACGACCCCGACCCGAACCCGCCACCGGGGATCCCCTGCCTCACCCTCCCCGACACCCCCCACAGCACCCTCGAACACCACCACGAACACCACCTCGGCAGCCCCCGAGCCCGCCCCACCACCCGCGCCGACACCCACGACCTCACCCGCAGACACCTGGCCGTGGCACTCCCCCGCCACCACGCGCGAGCACGCCGAGGCCCGGACCCGCCCGAGGATCCCCCCTTCTGACCGGCGAGGCGTCCGTTCGCCCCTGAGCACCCCAGGCTCAGCCGGACCCGCCGAGGTCGACGTCGTACGCCTCGAACACCAGGTCCGAGCCCCGCTGCCGGTGGCGCACCAGCCGCCCGATGAGCGCCGTCGCGGCCTCCCGGTGCGCCCGCACCGCCTCCGGCCCCTCGAGGCCCTCGTCGCGCTCCCCGAGCAGCCGCTCGATCTCGGCGAGGAACTCCGCGTGCTCGACCAGCAGCGCGTCCACCTCGCGCGACAACCGCGGGGCCTGCGCCCGTAGGTCCGCGTAGAGACCGTCCGGGGCCTCCGTGAGGTCGACGTGGTCGCGCAGGTCGTGGGCCAGCTCGGTGAGGGCCGCCCGGACCCGGCCCCGCCACACGCTGCCGAGGCCCACCGGCAGCGCCAGCGCGGCGTCGAGGGCCGCCATCGACTCACCGAGCTCGGCGCGGTGGGCCCGCAGCCGGTCCAGGTGCGCTGCGAACGACTCGTCCATCGGCCAGACCTCCTGTGCCACCCCATCGTCGCGGACCGCGGCCGCCACGGCCACCCCTGCCGCGCCCTCCTAGAGTGGGCGCCATGGAGGTCGAGCCGCTGCCCGTGCCGTCCGGGGCCGACGCCGCCGACGTCCTCCCCCGGCTGCGCGCCGCCCTCGGCGGCGGCGCGCCGGTCCTCCCGCACCCCGCCGGCTCCCCAGCCCCCGACCTTCCCCGTCACTCCGGTGCCGCGTTGCCCGACGACCTCGCGCTCGTCGTGGGCACCTCCGGCACCACCGGGGCCCCCAAGCTCGCGATGCTCGGTGCCACCGCCCTCACCGCGAGCGCCCGGGCCACCCACGAGCGCCTCGGCGGGCCCGGCCAGTGGCTGCTCGCGCTCCCGGCGGTCCACGTGGCGGGGCTCCAGGTGCTCCTCCGCTCGCTCGACGCCGACACCACCCCCGTCGTGGCCGACCTCACCCGGGGTTTCTCCGTCGAGGGCTTCACCGCCGCCGCCGCCCGCCTCGACCCCGGCGTCCGCCGCTACACGGCCCTCGTGCCCACGCAGCTCGTCCGGCTCCTCGAGCACCCTGCCGGCACAGAGGCACTCCGGGGCTTCCACGGCGTCCTCGTCGGCGGCGCCGCCCTCCCGCCCCGCCTGCGGCGGCGCGCCGAGGGCGAGGGCGTCACCGTGGTCGCGACCTACGGGATGAGCGAGACCGCCGGCGGCTGCGTCTACGACGGCGTCCCGCTGACCGGCAGCACCGTCGCCCTCACCGACGACGGCCGCGTCGAGCTGGGCGGCGCGACCCTCGCCCACGGCTACCTCGGCCGCCCCGACCTCACCTTCCACGCCTTCCGGGTGGGCACCGACGGGTCGCGCTCCTTCCGGACCGACGACGCCGGCCGGCTCGACGCCGACGGCCGGCTGCACGTCGACGGGCGGATCGACGACCTCGTCAACACCGGCGGGATGAAGGTCGCCCCACGCCTCGTCGAGGAGGCCACGCTCGAGCACGTCCCCGGCGTGCGGGAGGCCGTCGTGGTCGGCACGCCCGACCCCGAGTGGGGCGAGGCCGTCAGCCTGCTCGTCGTGCCGCTGCCGGACGCGCGGCCGCTCTCCGTCACCGAGGTCCGGGAGGCCCTGCGCGGCCACCTGCCCGACCACGCCCTCCCCCGCCGGGTCGCCAGCGCCGACGCGATCCCCCTCCGCGGGCCCGGCAAGCCGGACCGGCCCGCCATCGCCGCACACTTCGCCGTGGGATGATGAGGCGGTGTTGCGGTACCTGCCCTTCCTCCTCAGCCTCGCGCTGACGGTCTACTGCCTCATCGACGCGGCCCAGACCGACGAGACCGCTGTCCGCACGCTCCCCAAGATCGCGTGGATCCTCCTCATCCTGCTCGTCCCGCTCGTCGGGCCCGTCGCGTGGCTCGTCGCCGGCCGTCCCCTCAAGACCACCGCGACGCCCGCCCGGGCCCCGCAGGAGCCGTGGCAGTCCCCCCGGCAGCAACGCGAGCAGGAGCGGCGCAACCGCCCGCCGCGAGGCCCGGACGACGACCCCGACTTCCTCAAGGACCTCTGACCCGCGATGGCCTCCCTCGCCCAGTGGGTGGCGGGCGCCCGCCCGCGCACCCTGCTCGCCGCCGTCGCGCCCGTCGTCCTCGGGACCGCCGCCGCCCTCCGGGTGGAGGCCGCCCGCCCCGGCCTCGCGCTGCTCGCCCTCCTCGTCGCGCTGGCCCTCCAGGTCGGCGTCAACTACGCCAACGACTACTCCGACGGCGTGCGGGGCACCGACGAGGTCCGCTCCGGGCCGGTGCGCCTCGTCGGGCAGCGGCTGGCCACCCCCCGGTCGGTCAAGGTCGCGGCCTTCGCCGCGTTCGGCGCCGCCGGCGTGGTCGGCCTCGTGCTCGTCGTCCTCTCCCAGGCCTGGGTGATGCTCCCGCTCGGCATCCTCGCGGTGCTCGCGGCCTGGCGGTACACCGGGGGCGACAACCCCTACGGGTACCGGGGCCTCGGGGAGGTCTACGTCTTCGTCTTCTTCGGCCTGATGGCGACCCTGGGCACCGAGTACACCCAGACCGGCACCGTCTCCGGGTTCGGCGTCGCCGGGGCCGTCGGGGTCGGGGCGGTCGCCTCGGCGATCCTCGTCGCGAACAACCTGCGCGACATCCCCACCGACACCGAGCACGGGAAGCGCACCCTCGCGGTCCGCCTCGGCGACGCGCGCACGCGGACCTCCTACGACGCGCTGGTCGGCGTCTCGCTCGTCGCGCTGGCCGGGATGGCCCTCGCCGAGCCCTGGGTGCTCGTGGCGCTGCTCGCGCTCCCGCTCGCCTGGCGCGGGGTCCGCGTCGTGCGGGCCGGCACGACGGGGCGCGGGCTCATCCCGGTGCTCGCCGCCACCGGTCTCTACGAGGTGGCCTACGCCGTGCTCGTGCTCGCCGGGGTCACCCTCGGCGCGGTCCTCGCCTAGCCGGCGCCCGGCAGCGCGTCAGCGGAAGCCGTCGCCCTCCTCGCCCGGTGCCTCCATGGCGTCCTCGACCTCCTCGTCGGTGCTCGCCTGTGCACCGCCCTCCCGGCGGGCGGCGGTGCGGCGCTCGATCCGGGTGGCCAGCTCGGCGGAGTACGCCTCGCGGAAGCGGCGCAGGCCGACGTAGGAGATGACCATCGAGAGCAGCGCCGCGAGGACGACGAGCAGCAGGTAGTCCTCCTGCCTCCGCAAGCCGACGAGCCAGAGCAGCAGCAGGCAGCCGAGGAAGACGAGCAGGCGCAGGACGGTGTAGCGGAGCAGGGCGTTCATCGAGGGAGGTCGCTCCTCAGAGGCCGGAGTACGAGTGCTGGCCGACGAAGTACATGTTGACGACGGCGAAGTTCAGCAGGACGCACACGAACCCGGCGAGCGCGATCCACACGGCGTTCTGCCGCTTCCACCCCGTCGTCGCGCGGGCGTGGAGGTAGGCGGCGTAGACCACCCAGATGACGAAGCTCCACACCTCCTTGGGATCCCAGTTCCAGTACGACCCCCAGGCCTGCCGGGCCCAGATGGCACCGGCGATGACGGTGAAGGTCCACATCGGGAAGGCGATGATGTGCGTGCCGTACGTGAGCCGCTCGAGGGCCCGCGCCGACGGGAGGCGCCGCATGAACGCGGCCCGGGCCGACCCGGTCGTCTCGAGCCGGTCCTGGATGAGGTAGAGGATGCCGAGCGAGGCCCCGAGCGTGAACACCCCGATGGTCATCGTCGCGACCGTGACGTGGATCGCCAGCCACACCGAGCGCAGGGAGGGCATGAGCTCGGAGGCGTCGGTGTACCAGACGGTGATCGCCGCACCGAGGACGAGCAGCACCGGCCCGACGACGAACAGGCCGAGCCACCGCAGGTCGCGTCGCGTCGCCCATCCCACGTACGCCAGCAGGGTGAACATCCCCCCGACGAGGGCGAACTCGTACATGTTGCCGAGCGGCCAGCGGTGCACCTCGATGGTGCGCAGCACCACGCCCGCCACGACGAGTGCCGTGCCGAGCAGGGTGAGCATCCACGCGATGCCGGCGGCCTTGCGGGCGGTCAGCGGCTCCACGTCGTCCGGGGTGTCGGCACCGGACGAGGTCGTGGCCCCCGGGGTGGCGGGAGCGGCGCCCTCGGCGCCGCCGCCAGCGGTGACGAGCTCGCGCTCGGGCACCTCCGCGCGGGCCGCGGCGTCCTGCGCCTCGCCGCGCCCCGGGACCACCCGGGCGAGGTAGAGGCCGTAGGCGAGCATGGCGAGGGTCAGCACGGCCATCGCGGAGTACACCGCGGTGTTCGACAGCTGGGCCAGTGTGGTGTCGGTCATCGTGATCCTTCGGGTCCGGTGAGGACGGCGGCGACCTCGTCGTCCATGCCCTCGTCGTCGTCCTTGGCGAGGCCGCCGACGGAGACCACGGTACGACCCGGGGTGTCGCCCTGACGAACCCGGACGAACACCCTTCGACGGCGGACGACGAGGCTGAGGACGAGCCCGGCGAGCGCGAGCAGCGCCGAGACGAGGGTCAGGGTCTTGCCGGGGTCGGTGCGGATCGAGAGGCCGGCGAAGCGCTCGACACCGTCGAAGGTGATCGAGCCGCGGTTGTCGGGCAGCTCGAAGCTCTGCCCCGGTCGGAGCAGGATGCGCAGCTGGTCCGCGCCGTCCTTGCCCGGCAGGGGGGTCATCCCGGCGGTGTCGAGGGTGTAGACCGACTGCGGCGCACCGTTCGGGAACAGCTCACCGCTGAAGGCGGTGAGCGCGAGCTGCGGGTCGAGGGTGTCCGGGAAGACCGAGTGCGGGCCGCGTTCGTCGTCGATGACGCCCGTGGGCAGGAAGAACCCGGCGAAGCCGAGCTGGTCGGGCTGGGCGCCCGGCACCTTGACCGCCCCGACCGAGGTGTACGTGTTGTCCTGCGGCAGGAACGGCGTCGCGTCGGAGTAGACGACGGTGCCGTCGCCGTCACGCACGGTGATGTGCGGCGCGTAGCCGTTGCCGAGGAGGAAGACGCTGCCGCCCCCGGTCTCGAGCGGGTGGTTGACGGCGATCTCGCGCGTCTCCGACGAGCCGCGCGGGTCCGTGAACGTCGTCGTCGCCCGGAAGTCGCGCGGCATCCCGAACTGGCCCTTGCCGGTGGCCTCGGTCTCGAACTTCACGTCCATCCGGTCGAGCCGGATCGTGAACGGGTCGAGGGCGTTCGGGTCGACCCAGGGGCCGGGGCTGAAGGTGTCGTACCTCGAGAGCGTGTTCGCGAAGGTCTGCCCGACCGGGAGGATGACGTCGCCCTTCCAGCCGAGCAGGTGACCCCACGCGACGCCGACCAGCACCCCGATGAGGGCGAGGTGGAAGACGAGGTTGCCGGTCTCCTTGAGGTAGCCCTTCTCGGCCGAGAGCGTCTCGTCGTCGTGGGCGTGCACCCGGTACCGGCGCGAGCGGAGCGTCCCCCGCAGCCTGGCCAGCACCTCGTCGGGGCTGGCGTCGACGATCTCCTCGCGGTGGGCCGCCAGCCGCTCGAGCCGGCGGGGCGCGCGCGGCGGCTGCGAGCGCACCTGGTGCCAGTGGATGCGGGTCCTCGGCCAGACGCAGCCGATGAGCGAGACGAAGAGCAGCAGGTAGATCGCGGCGAACCACGGCGAGGCGTAGACCTCGAAGAACCCGAGCCGGTCGAGCACCGGACCGGCGCCGGGGTGGTCGGTGATCCACTGCGCGGTGCGCGTGGCGTCGATCGAGCGCTGCGGGAAGGTCGAGCCGGGGATGGCGGCCACCGCGAGCAGCAGGAGCAGGAAGAGCGCGGTGCGCATGCTCGTGAGCTGCCGCCACGCGAAGCGCAGCCAGCCGAGCGGCCCGAGCCGCGGCTGGGTGACCGGCGCCGTCGCGGGCGCCTCCTCCCGGGTGGCGCTCACACCGACACCTCGAACCCGGACACGAGCTCGGTCTGGACCCACCGGTTCATCGTCTCCCAGACCCCCGTGAGCAGGAGCAGGCCGACGACGACGAGCAGGACCCCGCCGAGCACCTGGATGCCGCGCTGGTGCCGACGAAGCCATCCGGACGCCCGGCCGGCGCGGTCGAGCCCGGCGGCGACGAGGAGGAAGGGCAGCCCCAGCCCGAGGCCGTACGCGACGGCGAGGGTCACGCCGCGGGCGACCTGGGGGTCGGCGGACGCGGTGGCCATCACGAGGACGGCGGCGAGCGTCGGCCCCGTGCACGGCGCCCACCCGAGGGCGAAGACCGCGCCGAGGAGCGGAGCCCCGAGCAGTCCGGCCCGAGGCCGCCAGTGGATGCGGGCCTCGCGCTGGCTGCCGACGCCGACGAAGACGAGCCCCATGAGGACGACCAGTGCTCCACCGAGCCGCATGAGGAGCACCCGGTGCTCGATGAGCGCCCTGCCGGCGGTCGTCACGAAGATCGAGCCGAGGACGAAGACGACGGTGAACCCGGCGACGAACAGCAGCGCGCCCGCGAGGGTCCGCCCACGCGAGCGCTCCGCCGCGGACTCCCCGGTGAGCCCGGTGACGTAGCCGAGGAAGCCGGGCACGAGGGGCAGCACGCAGGGGCTCGCGAACGACACGAGCCCGGCGAGCGCGGCCACGCCGACGGCGAGCGGCAGCGCACCGCTCGTCACGGCGTCGCCGGTGGCGGCGGCCAGGGTCGGGGTCACGACTCGGCGACCACGTCGTCGACGAGCCCGGTGAGGGTGCTCTCACCGACCGGGCCGTTGACCCGGGCCGCGATCCTTCCGGCCCGGTCGAGGACGAGGGTGGTGGGCACGGTCGGAGCCTTCCCCTGGAGCTGCAGGAGCAGCACGCCCGACTCGTCGCTGAGGCTCGGGTAGGTGATGCCCGCCCGCTTCATGAAGGCGGCGCCGCGCTGGGGCTCCTCGCGGAAGTCGATGCCGACGAAGTCGACGGGGGCCTTCTTGGCCTGCTGCGCCTCCCACGCCTGCTGGAGCTCCGGCGCCTCGGCGACGCACGGGGCGCACCATGACCCCCAGACGTTGAGGACGAGCACCCGGTCCCGGGTGGAGGCGATGTCCCACGCCGTGCCGTCGACGAGCGTGCCGGTCATCGTCACGGGCTCGCCCCGGTCCGCGGGTGCGATCGTCTCGACGCTGCCGTCGCCGGACACGTAGCCCTTCTGGTCCCCCGCCTTGGCCTGGGCGGCCACCGAGTTGGGGTCCTGGCTGCACCCCGTGACGGCGAGCGCGACGAGGCCTGCGACGCCGAGGACGGTCCGGCGCGGGTGGCGGACGGTCACGCGCCGGCCCCCTTCTGGGCCCGGGGCAGCAGGGTGGCGGCCGGTTCGCAGTAGCCGAGGGAGAACAGCTCGTCACCGATGAAGGTCAGCGACGTGAGGCTGGCGAGCGCGCACTCCCGATGGGCGGGGTTGTGCACGAGGGAGCGCCCCTCCGTGGCGAGCCGGATCATCCAGATGGGCGCCTGGTGGCTCACGAGGACCGCCTCGTGGCCGCGGGCGACCGTCCGCGCGTCGATGATGGCGTCCCGCATCCGGGCCACGATCTCGACGTACGGCTCGCCCCAGGACGGGCGGAACGGGTTGAGCATCTTCGGCCAGAGCCGGGGATGGCGCAGCAGTCCCTGTCCGCCCGCGACCGGCAGCCCCTCGAAGGCGTTCTCGGCCTCGAGGACGCGGTCGTCGAGGGTGATCTCGAGGCCGTGCTCGGCGGCCACGGGCGCGGCGGTCTCCTGCGCCCGCTCGAGCGGGCTGGAGACGACGTGGACGACGTCGTGGTCGGCGAGGTGCTCGGCCGTCATCTCGGCCATGTGCCGCCCGAGCTCGGAGAGGTGGTAGCCCGGCAGCCGGCCGTAGAGGAGGCGCTCGGGGTTGTGGACCTCGCCGTGCCGCAGCAGGTGCACGGTGGTGCGCTGCGGCTCGGCGGAGTGGGCGCCGCCCGGGGACGAGGTCATGCCCAGGATTGTCGCAAACCCACCTGAGCGCCGGGGACCGGGTTCGACGCCGCGTCAGCCCGCGGCGGCGACGGCGGCCCCGGGCAGGGCATCGAGGATCCGCTCGACCGCGGCGTCGTCGTGCGCGGCCGAGACGAACCAGCACTCGAACGCGCTCGGCGGCAGGTAGACGCCGGCCGTGAGCATCGAGTGGAAGAACCGGGCGAAGGCGCCGGTGTCCTGGTCGCGGGCGTCGTCGTAGTCGCGCACCTCGCCGTCGCGGAAGAAGACCGAGAACATCGACGATGCGTACTGGACCCGGTGCGGCACACCGGCATCCGTGAGCGCAGACGATGCGGCAGCGCTGATCGTGGCGGACACCTCGGCGAGCCGCGCGTACACGGCGTCGTCGCAGAGCCGGAGGGTGGCCAGACCGGCGGCCGTCGCGACCGGGTTCCCCGAGAGGGTGCCCGCCTGGTAGACGGGACCGTCCGGCGCGAGCAGCGCCATGACGTCGGCGCGGCCACCGAACGCCGCCGCCGGGAACCCTCCGCCCATCACCTTGCCGAAGGTCAGGAGGTCCGGCGCGACGTCGACGCCCTCGTGGCCCCACCAGCCCGCGCGGCTGCACCGGAACCCGGTCATCACCTCGTCGGAGACCAGCAGGGCCCCGTACCGGGCGGTGACCCGCCGCAGGGCCGCGGTGAACCCGGGCGCCGGCGGGACCACGCCCATGTTGCCGGCCGCGGCCTCGGTGATGACGCAGGCGATCTCATCGCCCCGCGCGGCGAAGACGGCCTCGAGGGCCTCGACGTCGTTGTACGGGAGGACGAGGGTCTCGGCGGCCATCTGTGCCGGGACGCCCGCGGAGTCGGGCAGGGCGAGGGTCGCGACACCGGAGCCGGCGGCGACGAGGAGGGAGTCGACGTGGCCGTGGTAGTGCCCGGCGAACTTCACGACGAGCGGACGCCCGGTGAAGCCCCGGGCGAGGCGGATGGCGCTCATCGTCGCCTCCGTCCCGCTGGAGACGAGCCGGAGCTGCTCGACCGGGGCGACCCGGGCCACGATCTCCTCGGCGAGCGCGACCTCGTTCTCGCACGGCGTGCCGAAGGAGGTGCCCCGGGAGGCGGCGTCGTGCACCGCGTCGAGGACGGCCGGGTGGGCGTGGCCGAGGATCATCGGCCCCCAGCTGCCCACGAGGTCGACGTACTCGCGGCCGTCGGCGTCGGTGAGGTACGGGCCGGACCCCCGGACCATGAAGCGCGGGGTGCCGCCGACCGAGCGGAACGCCCGGACCGGGGAGTTGACCCCACCCGGGGTCACCGCCCGGGCACGGGCGAGGAGGGCGGCGGAGGCGGGGGCGTCGTCACCGTGGGAGGGGGCTGCGGGGATCTCGGTCACCGCCCCATTGTCGGGTCAGGCGGGGGCGACCGGCGTCTCGGGGGTCGTCGGGTCGGAGGCGTAGGCGTCGCGGACGGCGTCCATCGCCTCGCCGAGGGCGCGGAACTGCTCGGGGGTGAGGACGTCGACGAGGTGGCGGCGCACGCTCCGCACGTGGGTCACCGCGAAGCCCTGGAGCGCCTCTCGGCCCTCGTCGGTCAGCGCGAGGACGACCCCGCGACCGTCGTCGGGCGCCGGGGTCCGGCGGACCCACCCGCGCCGCTCGAGGCGGGCCGCGGTGTGCGTGACCCGGCTGCGGGACTGGACGATGAGCTCGGCGAGCGCCGACATCCGCAGCCGGCTGCCGTCGGCCTCGGAGAGCATCGAGAGCAGCTCGTACTCGGGCAGGCTGAGGCCGTCGCACTGGAGGTCACGGTCGAGGGCGGCGTCGAGCTCGCGCGTGGCGCGCAGGTACGACCGCCACCAGTGCTGCTCCTCGGCGCCGAGCCAGCGCGGGTCCTCTGCCATCCGGCCATCGTCGCATGTCGCCACCGTCGCGTGGCGGGGCCGTCGCGGCGGGAGGAGCCGGATCCCGGAGACCGGTCCGCCCGATGCGGAACAACTGGCCGGTCGCTTATAGTTGAAGCATCAACTACCAACCCACGACCCCTCCCGAGGAGAACCCATGAGCACCGCCACCCTGACCGGCCTCAGCACCGGCACCTGGACCATCGACTCCACCCACACCGAGGTCGGCTTCGTCGCCCGCCACCTCATGGTGAGCAAGGTGCGTGGCGCCTTCACCGACGTCAGCGGCACCGTCGTCGTCGGTGACGACCTCACCGACTCGACCGCCGAGGTCACCATCGGCACCGCCTCCGTGGCCACCGGCACCCCCGACCGGGACGCCCACCTGCGCGGCGAGGACTTCTTCGACGTGGACACCCACCCGGAGATGACCTTCCGCTCCACCTCCTTCGACGGCGCCACCCTCACCGGCGACCTCACCATCAAGGGCGTCTCCCGGCCGGTCACCCTCGACGTCGAGTTCGGCGGCGTCGCCACCGACCCGTGGGGCAACGAGAAGGCCGCGTTCGAGGCCGAGGGCGAGATCAACCGCACCGACTGGGGCCTCACCTGGAACGCGGCCCTGGAGAAGGGCGGCGTCCTCGTCTCCGAGAAGATCGCGGTCGTCATCGACGTCCAGCTCGCCAAGCAGGCCTGAGCCTGCTCGTCCCGCCGCCCCCGGACCGCCCGTCACCTCCCCGGTGGCGGGCGGTTGCGTCGGGTGGCCCGTCAGGTGTCTCGGGTCGTCCCGTCGATCCCGGGACGATCCGGTGCGTCGGGGTCGACGGTCGCGTCCGGGTCGACCTCCTCGTCCGAGTCCGAATCGGAGAGGAGGTCCGCGAAGCGTCCGGCGAGGTCGAGGAACGTCCCGACCGCCTCGGCGTCGAGCTCCCGGCTGGGGTCGGCGCCGCCGACCTCGTGGACCTGGAGGATGGGGTCGAGCAGACGGTTGACCATGCGCAGGAAGGACAGCGTGGGACCGCTGGTGGTGAACTCGCGCTGGTCGAAGGTCTGCACGGTGGCGTCGATCGTCCACTGGCGGCGGTCGAGCTCGAACTGGACCCGCGTGTCGATGTACTGCCAGTCCTTGGGATCCCTGCTGGTCAGGTCGTAGCGGACCCGCACCTCGCGTCCCCATCGGGCCGAGAGCCGGGAGAAGTCCTGCGTGAACGGTTCGCGGTCGTCGTCCGGGAGGAGGTCGAGGATCTTCCGGGCGTAGTCCTCGTCGTTCCAGTAGGCGAGGAGCGTCACGAAGAAGGTCGCCTCGTCCCTGTCCCCGATGAGCCGGGACAGGTCGTCCACGAGCGCGCGCATCGACGAGAGCGCGTCGCCACCGTCGGCCAGCGCCCTCTCGGCGATGTCCCCGAACAACGCCTCGAACCGGGGGTCCCCGAGCCGTGGTGCGATGGCGGCGAGGCTGCGGGCGTTGGACAGTGTCTCGTCCTCGACGTCCTCGACGTCCGCGCTCGCCTCGACGGGTGTCTCTGTCATCCTGTCCTCCTCGAGGGGTTCCGGCCGCCCGGGGCCCGGTCGGCTCCCGCGCGTTGCTGCGCCAGTCGCTGGCGCTGCTTCTGCTCGTTCCGCTGGTGTAGCGCGAAGGCGCTCTTCATCCGCCAGTACGGTGCGACCCGGACGAGAACGCCCCCCAGCTCTCCCTGGAGCTGCTCGCCCACCGTCGAGTAGGCGTCGCCTGCCTTCTTCGAGAGGTCGGCGACCACTCCGAGGGCGCCCGCCCGCTCCGACACCTCGATCCCCACCATGACGTTCGCCACGACGACGTGCAGCAGGTCGAGCAGCCGCTGCGCGTCCGCGTCGCCCCACACCTCCTCCTCGATGTCCTGGGCCAACGAGTTCACCTCGTTGACGTAGGCCTCCGGAGTGAGGTCACGGCTGATCGCCGACTGGTCCGCCGCATCGGCACTGGCGAACTCGTCCAGGGCGCGGTCCATGAGCTCGCGGAGCTCCTTGAGGACCTGCACCGCGCTGCGTTGGACATCCAGGAGGGCGGCCCTGCGCGCCGCGTCGGCAGGTGGCCGCGACCCCCGGAGCGGGTCCGGCTCGACCTTCCGCTCGAACCGCGCCCGCACCGCGCCCGGCGTGGACGGCGCATTCGGCTGCAGCGGTGCCGTGGGGGGAGGGGCGTGGCCGAGGGCGGCTTGGGGATGCGAGGCCGCGACGGGTCCGAGCCGGGACGGAGGGCGGTTCGTCGCCCTCGGGTCCTTGAGACTGGGCTGGCGGGACCCGACCGTGACCGCCTCGTTCTCGGCGCCGGGCGCCAGCCGTCTCTCGTCGCTGCCGGTGTGCGCGGCCCCCTCCACGTCCGCGAACGCCCACCCCGCCCCCTGCTGGCGGGCGTGGGTCACGATGGCCCCGATGGGGATGCCCTCGTTGTAGTCGGCCAGCGAGACCTGGCTGTGGCAGGGCAGGAAGTGGTCGGGTGCCCCGGGTTCGCCGCTGTGGTGCAGGGCCACGAGCTCGAGGGCTCGGTTGAAGACCGGGGACCCGGACGAGCCGGGCAGCGTGTTGATGCGGTAGTGGACGCGCGTGCCGTTGGACGCCAGCCGGAGGACCGCGTCCGGCGCGGAGTCGAAGGCGATCGGATCTCCGCACGGGTGCTGGGCCACGAGCAGGAAGGTGTCGGGCTCGAACTGCCACGGTGCTCGACGGGGGACGAGCCATCCCCGGCGCGACCCCGTGCGGGTCACCATCTCCTCGCCCGCGGAGCCGTCGAGCCGGAGGATGGCGTAGTCGAGCTCGTCGGGAGCGGGGGGGCGGGAGTCGTCGTAGGTCTGCTCGTCCCGTGCGCTGTAGCGACTGGAGCAGACCAGCCAGTCGTGGGCGAGGTGGTGGACGACCCCGCTGGAGACGCCGACCCCGTCGCGGAGCCGGTGGTGGTCGAAGCGGAGCTCGACCTCCCCCGGCGCGAGCTCTCCCTCGACGAGCTTCTCGACGACATGGAAGTTCGTGAGCACCGTCGACGGCCCGATGAGGAAGCCGGTCCCGCGGTGTGACCCGATCTCGATCCGGCACACCTGCCGCAGCCACTCCTGCGAACGGGCCGCGAAGACACCCAGGTCGGCGATCCCTCGCTCCCGGTCCACCATCCGTTCGAGGCGCCCGGTGACCTGGCCGAGGGCCTCGTCGGCCCCGCCCCGCGAGATGCCGGGGAACCCGGGTTCGACACCCAGCGCCAGGGCGACGGTGAACAGGGTGCCGTTGTGCGGGTTGGCCGCGCGCGCGGCCGCGACGAGCGCGGACACCTGGTCGCGCGACTCGAAGTACTCGATGACGTCGGTGACGACCTTGGGCATCGCCGCCGGCGCAGTGACGTCCTGGATCCGTGGTCCCGCCTTGCGGACGATGCGTCCCAGGTCGTCGTACCCGGTGGTCGACCTCAGGAGCGCGCCGTGGAGCTGCTCGTGCTCGGCGGAGGTCAGCTCGACGGCCATGGCTAGAAGAGGGAGGTCCCGCCGAACTGGATGGTCGCGACGCTGGTCAGCACCGTGCCCACGAGGACGAGCAACCCGGGGAAGCGCAGGTCCTCCGGCAACGAGCCGACGATGCTGCCCACCTGCTCGAGGGCCGACCTGGCCCGACTCGTCGACTCCGCCGCCGCCGTGGCGGCGTCCTCGATCACCTGACCGGCGTCCCCGCTCGACTCCAGGCCACCCCGACCGGAGAGCACGGCCCGGACCCGCTCGAGCTCGGCGGCGGTGCGATCGACCTCGGAGCTGACCTGGGCCAGGCGCTCTCGGGTCGTGGTCAGCTCCTGGCGGGTCGCGACCGTGGACGCGAAGCGCGTCGACAGGCCGGTGTAGACGCCCCCGGCCATGAGTGCGAGGCCCGCGACCAGGCACACCCCTGCGACCAGCGTGGCTGCCTCCATGGCACCCTCCTCCCGCAGCGGACCCATTCCCCAATCGCCCGGTGCCGGACCCGTCGCTCAACGGTAGCGCAGGTCGACCGCTCGGTCACTGGGCCGGCGAGGTCGCCACCGGGCGGAACGCCCGGCCCTCAGAGGCGGGCGGCGGCCTCGAGCGCGTGGTAGGTGAGGACGATCTGGGCCCCGGCGCGACGGATGCCGGTCAGCGCCTCCATCATCACGCGGTCGCGGTCGATCCAGCCGCGCTCGGCGGCCGCCTCGATCTGGGCGTACTCCCCCGAGATCTGGTACGCCGCGACCGGCACCGGGGACACGGCGGCAGCGGCCGCCACGACGTCGAGGTGCGGCCCCGCGGGCTTGACCATGACGATGTCCGCGCCCTCGGCGACGTCGGTCTCGATCTCGCGCAGCGCCTCCCGGCCGTTCGCGGGGTCCTGCTGGTAGGTGGCGCGGTCGCCCACGAGCGAGGACTGCACCGCCTCGCGGAACGGCCCGTAGAGCCCCGAGGTGTACTTCGCGGCGTAGGCGAGGATCGCGGTGTCGGTGTACCCGGCGCGGTCGAGCGCGGCCCGGACGTGGCCGACCTGGCCGTCCATCATCCCGGAGAGCCCGAGCACCGGCGCCCCGGTGGCGGCCTGTGCCAGCGCCATCGAGGCATAGCGCTCGAGGGTGGCGTCGTTGTCGACCGACCCGTCGCCGGCGAGCACGCCGCAGTGCCCGTGGTCGGTGAACTCGTCGAGGCAGAGGTCGGTCATCACGACGAGGTCGTCGCCGACGGCGTCGACCACCCGCCGCAGCGCGACGTTGAGGATGCCGTCGGGGTCGTCGGCCCCGGAACCGCGGCCGTCCTTGGTCCCCGGCACCCCGAAGAGCATGATCCCGCCGAGGCCGGCATCGACGCAGCGCCGGGCCTCCTCGACGAGGCTGTCGAGGGTGTGCTGGACCACCCCGGGCATCGCCGAGATCGGCACCGGCGCCTCGGCGCCCTCGCGGACGAACACGGGGAGGACGAGCTCGGCGGGGTGCAGCCGGGTCTCGGCGACGAGCCGCCGCAGCGCCGGGGTGCGCCGGAGCCGGCGCGGCCGTCCTGCCGGGAACGCGGCGTTGGGGAACGGCACCCCGGCGGTCACGTCGCGCGCTTCCGACCACCCGCGCGGCGCTGGCTCGGCCGCACGACCTGCTCGCCGGCCTCGGAGGCGTCGAGGGCGAGCGAGCGGCCGTGGTCGGCGAGCGCGTCGACGAGCGAGGTCGCGCTGGGCTCGGGCGCGAGGACGTCGACCCGCAGCCCGTGCTCCTCGGCGGTCTTCGCCGTCGCCGGCCCGATGCACGCGATGACGGTGCTCGGGTGCGGCTTGCCCGCGATGCCGACGAGGTTGCGCACCGTCGAGGACGAGGTGAACAGGACCGCGTCGAAGGCGCCCGACTTGATGGCGTCGCGCACCGGAGCGGCCGGTGGCGCGGCCCGGACGGTGCGGTAGGCCGTGACGTCGTCGACCTCCCAGCCGGACTCCTGGAGCCCCGCGACGAGGGTGTCGGTGGCGATGTCGGCGCGCGGCAGGAAGACCCGGTTGATGGGGTCGAGGTCGGCGTCGAACGGCGGCCAGGCCTCGAGGAGCCCGTGCGCGGACTGCTCCTCGGTGGGCACGAGGTCGGGGTTGATCCCCCACTCGCGCAACGCGTCCGCGGTGACCCCGCCGACGGCCGCGACCTTGAGCCCGGCGAACGACCTGGCGTCGAGGCCGAACTCGTCGAACTTCTCGCGGATGGCCCGCACGGCGTTGACCGATGTGAAGCCCACCCACTCGTAGCGGCCGGTGACCATGCCCTTGACGGCGCGCTCGAGCTGCTGCGGGGTGCGCGGCGGCTCGACGGAGATGGTCGGGACGACCTCGGCGTGCGCACCGTGGTGCTCCAGCCGCGCCGTCATCGAACCCGACTGCTCCTTGGTGCGGGGCACGAGGACCGACCAGCCGTAGAGCGGCTTGGTCTCGAACCAGGACAGCGCGTCACGCATCGCGACGGTGTCTCCGACGACCGCGAGCACCGGGAAGTGCCCGGCCGCCATCGCGTCGGGAGCCTCGCCGAGGGTGGTGACGACGGTGCGCTGCTCGGTGGTGGTGCCCCGCTCGGTGACCGCCACCGGGGTGGCGGCGTCGCGACCGGCGGCTGCGAGCGCCTGAAGCGCCACCGCGGCCCGGTCGGGGGTACCCAGGACGACGACGGTGACCGAGGCGTCGACGCCGCCCGAGACGTCCGGGGACGACGGACCGGCGACGACGACGTGCAGCGCGGTCGAGGACTTCGACGTGAGCGGCACCCCGGCGTAGGCCGGCACGGCGGTCAGGCTGCTGACCCCGGGGACGATCTCGAAGGAGATGCCGGCCTTGACGAGCGCCTGCGCCTCCTCGGCGAGCCCGTTGAACACGGCCGGGTCGCCGTCCATGAGGCGGACGACGAGCCCGCCCGGGTGGGCCTTGGCGGCACGGACGACGAGCTTGGCGCGCGAGGCCTGCGTGAGCCGCTCGCCCTGGTCGCCGTGGCCGGCGTCGACGACGTCGACGTCGGCACGGGCGTGGCGCAGGGCGAGGTCCTCGCGGGCGACCTGGTCGATGACGACCGCGTCGGCGGCCGCCAGCAGCTCGGCCGCGCGGACCGTGAGCAGGCCGGGGTCGCCGGGCCCGCCGCCGACGAAGGCGACGCGCGCGGGGACGCGGGAGGTGGGTCGGGTGGATGAGCGCGTGGGGCTCACAGTGCACGCTCCGTGACGGTGGGGTCGATGGTCGTGGTCATGAGGTCGGCGGCGCCGTCCTCGAGGAGGAGGCGGGCCAGCCTCCGGCCGAGGGCGGCGGCCTCGGCCGGGTCACCGGTCAGGGACCGGCGCAGTTCGGAGGAGCCGTCGGGGGCCGCGACGACGGCACGGAGCGAGAGCTCCGCGGCATCGACCCCCTCGACGACCTCGGCGAGCGCGCCGACGGGTGCCGAGCACCCGGCCTCGAGCTCGGCGAGAAGGGCCCGCTCCGCGGTGGTGCAGGCCCGGGAGTCCGGGTCGTCGAGCGGGGCGACGGCGGCGAGGGTGGCCTCGTCGTCGGCGCGGACCTCGACCGCGAGGGCACCCTGGCCGGGGGCCGGGAGCACCTGGAGCGGGTCGAGCAGCTCGGTGACCTCGGCCGCGCGACCCAGCCGGCGCAGCCCGGCCGCCGCGAGGACGACGGCGTCGAGCCGACCCTCGCTGACGGCGCGGAGCCGGGTGTCGACGTTGCCGCGCAGGTCGGTGATCTCCAGGCCCAGGCCGAGCGCCGCGAGCTGGGCCCGACGGCGCGGCGACCCGGTGCCGACGGTGGCTCCGGCCGGCAGCTCGCCGAGGGTGAGCCCGTCGCGGGCCACGAGCGCGTCCCGGACGTCCTCGCGGACGGGCACGGCGGCCACGGTGGTCCGCGGGTCGCGGGCGGTCGGGAGGTCCTTGAGGGAGTGGACGGCGAGGTCGACCCGACCGCCCGCGAGGGCGTCGCGGAGCGCGGAGACGAAGACGCCGGTGCCGCCCAGCTGGGCCAGGGGGGTGGTCCGGTCGCGGTCACCCTCGGTGCTCACCTCGACGAGCTCGACGTCGTGGCCGAGGGCACGCAGCCGGTCGGCCACCCACGTCGACTGGGTCCTCGCGAGGGCGGAGCGGCGGGTGCCGAGGCGCAGCGCGGTCACGACTCCTCCCCCGGCATCGTCGGGGGCGCCGAGACGAGGGAGACGTCCCGGGGGTCGAGGTCGAACAGCTCCGAGAGCGCCCGGGCGTAGCTGCCGCCCTGACCGTCCTGCGCAAGCTCCTTGACCCGGACGGTCGGGGTGTGGAGGAGCTTGTCGACGACCCGCTCGACGGCCCGGCGCACCTCGGCGCGCTCGGCCTCGCCCATGCCCGGCGTGCGCCGCTCGAGGCGGGCCAGCTCGGCGTCGACGAGCTGGCCGGCCCGGGTCCGCAGGGCCGTGACCGTGGGCGCCACGGCCTCGGCCGAGCGCTGGACGAGGTAGCCGGCCACCTCGGCGGTGACGAGCTCACCGGCGACGGTGACCTGGGGCGCGGTGCCGGCCGTGGCGAGGTCCTCCCCGAGCTCGGCGAGGCCGACCCGGGTCGCGCCGTCGAGGTCGGCGACGGCGAGGTCGATGTCGTGCGGGAGGGCGAGGTCGACGTACACCTGCGGTCGCCCGCCCCGGGCCGCGAGCGCGGCCGCGACGTGGTCGGCCGTGACGACCTGGCCGCGGGCACCGGTGGAGGAGACGACGAGGTCGGCACCCGCCAGGGCCTCCCCGAGCTCGTGGAGGGGGCGAGCAGCGCCACCGACCCGTTCCGCCACGGACCGCGCCCGGTCGCTGTTGCGGTTCGCGACGACGACGGTGCCCGCTCCCTGCCGCGCGACGGTGGCGGCCGCGAGCGCGCCCATGCCACCGGCGCCGACGACGAGGACGGACAGGTCGCCGAGCCTGCCGAGCAGGGCCTCCGCCCGAGCCAGCCCGGCCTGGACGAGCGAGCCGCTCACGAGGTCGATGTCGGTCTCGGCGTGGACCCGCTTGGCGACGCGCAGCGCCTGCTGGAGCAGCGCGTTGAGCGCCGGGCCGACGTGACCGTGGTCCTGGGCGCGCGCGAGGCTGCGCCGCACCTGCCCGAGGATCTGGGCCTCGCCGACGGCCATCGAGTCGAGCCCGGCCGCCACGGTGAACGCGTGGGCGATGCCGCGCTCCTCGTAGTGGACGTAGAGGTGGGGCTGGAGGGCGGCACGGTCGACCCCGCACGCCGCCGCGAGCGCGTTCGTGACGTCGACGAGCGCGCCGTGGAAGGTGAGCGCCTCGGCGTACACCTCGGTGCGGTTGCACGTGCTGAGGACGACCGCCTCGGTGACGTGCTCCGAGCCGAGGACCGCCTCCTCGAGCGTCGTGGCTGCCGCACCGTCGAGCGACACGGACTCCAGGAGGGAGAGCGGGGCCTCGTGGTGGGAGAGGCCGAGGACGACGAGGCTCACTGCGCCACCGCCTCGGCGACAGCGAGCCGCTGCCCGTGGAACGCGAGGATCTGCAGCTCGGTGGAGAGGTCGACCGAGCGGACGACGACGTCGTCGGGGACGGCGAGGACGACCGGGGCGAAGTTGAGGACCGACCGGACGCCGGCGGCGACGAGCACGTCGCACGCCTCCTGGGCGCCCTCGGGCGGGGTCGCGATGACCCCGATGGCCAGCCCCTCGCTGGCCACGAGGTCCGGCAGGTCGGTCGTGGGCCGCACGCGCGTCCCGGCGACCTCCTCGCCGACCACCTGCTCGTCGTGGTCGACGAGGGCGATGACCCGGAAGCCGCGCTCGGCGAAGCCGCGGTAGGCGGCCAGGGCCCGGCCGAGGTTGCCCATCCCGACGATCGCCACCGGCCAGTCCTGGGTGAGCCCCAGGACAGCGGCGATCTCGGAGGCGAGCCGGTCGACGTCGTAGCCCACGCCCCGGACGCCGTAGCTGCCGAGGTGGGAGAGGTCCTTGCGGAGCATGGCCGAGCTGACGCCGGCGGCGGCCGCGAGCTCCTCGGAGCTGACCGAGACGACGCCGTCCCCGGCGAGGGCGGTGAGCGCTCGCAGGTACCCCGGCAGACGGGCCACCGATGCCTCCGGGATGCCCCGGCGGGTGGCTGCTGCGGTGGACACGAGTGGTCACCGACTCCTTTCGCGGTCCGCGGGCTCGGCTCGGTGGCGGGCGGTCGACGGCCCGCGTGCACCCGGCGGAAACCACGTCAGCCTACGACTTTGTGAAGGGCGGCACAAAGTGACACCGGACCCCGTGACACTGGTCACGGAGCGGATGTGCTAGGCGCCGGCGAGCGACCCCCCGGGCGCCGGCCGGGCCGGCCGGGCGAGCGCGGCACGCAGCCGCACCTCGTCCACCCGCCAGAAGTCGTGCTGGCGCCCGTCCACGAGGGTGACCGGCACCTCCTCGGACCAGCGCTGCAGGAGGGCGTCGTCGGCGTCGACGTCGACCTCCTCCCAGCCGACCTCGAGGTCGGCGCAGACGCGGGCCACCACCTCGCGGGCGACCGCGCACAGGTGGCAGCCCTCGCGGCCGACGAGGGTGACGCGGACGGGGTGCGCGGTCATCGGCGCCTCAGAAGAAGACCGAGCGGCGCTGCATGAGCAGCGTGTAGAGGGTCTGCTGGATCGTCTCGCGCACCTGGTCGGTGAGGTCGAACACGAGCATGGGGTCCTCGGCGGCGCCGGTCTCGTGGGTCTCGGTCTCGATCGGCGCACCGAACTCGATGATCCACTTGCTCGGCAGGGGCACCATCCCGAGCGGCCCCAGCCACGGGAACGTCGGGGTGACCGGCGCGTACGGGAGCCCGAGCACCCGTGCGAGCGTGCCCATGTTCCCGAGGACCGGGTAGATCTCCTCGGCGCCGACGACCGAGCACGGGATGATCGGCACGCCCGCGGCGAGCGCGGCGGAGACGAACCCGCCCCGGCCGAAGCGCTGGAGCTTGTAGCGCTCGCTGAACGGCTTCCCGGTGCCCTTGAACCCCTCCGGGAAGACCCCGACGAGCTCACCCCGCTCGAAGAGGCGTTCGGCATCCTCGTTCGTCGCGAGCGTGGACCCGGAGCGGCGGGCCATCGTCCCGATGAACGGGGTCTGGAACACGAGGTCGGCCCCGAGCGCGCGCATCGTGCGGTGCGCCGGGTGCTCGTCGTGGATGGCGAGCTGCACCATGAGCGAGTCGACCGCCACCGTGCCCGAGTGGTTCGACACCACGAGGGCGCCCCCCTCGGCGGGGATGTTCTCGATCCCGCGCACCTCGACCCGGAACCAGTGCCGGTACAGCGGCCGGAGCATCGGGTAGAAGACGTTCTCGGTGAAGTGCCGGTCGTAGCCGAAGTCGTCGACGGTGTAGTCGCCGTCGACGCGCCGGCGCAGGTAGGCGATGACCTCGGCGACCCGCCGCTCGACGTCCTCGGGGGCCACGCCGGCGGCCTGCGCGGCGAGCCGGAGGCCCGCCACGAGCGCCTCGACGAGGTCCGGAAGCTCGGGGACCGAGAGCCCGGACCGGGCCGGCGCCGCGGCGAGGGTGGGGTCGAGCGGTGGGGCGACGGTGTCGGTCGGGCTCGCCGTGGCCGCCGCGCGGGGGGCACGCGCTGCGCTCGGCGCCTCCGCGAGGCGCAGGTGGGGACGACGGGCCGCCTCGTCGCGGCGGGCCTTCTCCCGCGGTGAGATCCGGGCACGGCCCGTGCGCTCGCCCGTCTGGCGGGTCGCGCGGGCCGACGGCGCCGAGGTGACGCGGGGGGCCGGCCGGTGCTTGCGCCGAACCGGCGGCGCGACGGGCACCTCCGCCGCCCCGGGGGCCGGCGTCACGGGCGCGGGCTCCGCCGGCGGCGCGGCCTTCTTCGCAGGCGCGGCCTTCTTCGGGAGCGCGGCCTTCTTCGCAGGCGCAGCCTTCTTCGGGGGCGCGGCCTTCTTCGGGGGCGCGGCCTTCTTCGCCGAGGCGGCCTGCTTCGCCGGTGCCTTGGTCGTCGGCGTCGGGAGCACGTCGTCGACCGGGGTCACCGGGTCCGCGCCGAGGAGGGGGGTCGACCGGCGCCGGGCGCGCTCGCCCCCGGCCCGTGCCGCCCCCGCCGCCAGGGCCCCGCCGCGGGCCATCAGCGACCACTCCCGGCGCCGAGGGCCCGCAGGACCACCTGGCTGGCGGTGCCGGCGACCCCGCTCACGGCGTCGCCGAGGATGCTGCCGCCGGGCACCGCGGACCCGAGGGTCGCGGCGAACGCGGCGAACGCGTCCCGGCTCGTGTGCGCCGGCTCGAAGCCGAGCTGGGCGCGCATCCGGGTCGTGTCGAGGCCACGCCCGAACGCGAGGAAGGACATCTGGTCCGGCGAGAAGTCGGCGAGGCCGAGGCGCCGGGCCATGCCACCGACGACACCGGCACTCTGGAGCGGCATCGGCAGGACCGGGCGGCGGGCGAGCGCCGCGGCCTGGAGCACGGTGATGACGCCGTCGCCGGCCACGTTGACCACACCCGTCGTCGACCCGGCGCCGGCGAGGACGAGCGCGTCGATGGCGTCGTCCTCGTGGACGAACTGCATGCGCGCGTCGTACCCGAGCGGGACCGGCAGGACCGGGAGCGAGAAGTAGTCGGTGATCGCGGTGCGGATCCGGGGCCCGATGACGTTGGCGAACCGGAGCATGAGGATCTCGGTGTCGGGGCGGCGCCGGGCGAAGCCCCGGACGTAGCCCTCGACCTCGATCGAGTCCTTGCCGAAGCCCCCGGACGGGCTGCGTCGGGCCCCCATGTCCTCGGTGAACATCGCGGGGTCGGCCGGGGTCGAGCCGTAGACGGCGGCCGAGGACTTCACGACGAGGCGCTCGACGGTCCGCGACTTCTGGCACGCCGCGAGGAGCTGCATCGTCCCGATGACGTTGATCTCCTTCTGCGGGGTGCGGCCCCCGACGAAGGTCGGCGTCGCGATGACGTTCATGTGCACGACGGTGTCGACCCCCGCCGACTCGATGACCCGCGAGATCATCGGGTTGCGGATGTCGGCCCGGACGAACTCGACGTCGCCGATGTCGTGCGGCGGCGGGATGACGTCGACCCCGACGACCCGCTCGATGCCGGGCTCGGCGGCGAGCCGGCGCGCCAGGAGGCCGCCGAGGAACCGGGACACCCCGGTCACGAGCACCACCCTCGCCATGTGCCAGCTCCTTCATGTGCGGGTCCGACAGGTCCGACACTACCCAGTGGCCCGCGGACGCCGGGACCCGGCCACCCCGCGGCCCCGGGGACGACAAAGGCCCCCGGCAACGGCCGGGGACCTTCGGCGCTCAGAGGTGACGCGTGGTCACTTCTTGTTACGACGCTGGTGGCGCGTCTTGCGGAGCAGCTTGCGGTGCTTCTTCTTCGCCATCCGCTTGCGCCGCTTCTTGATGACTGAACCCATGGGATGTCCTCGTGAGTGGTACGGGGGGTGCGACCGCCCACCCTACCGGCGGGACCGGCCCGTCCCAAACCGATGGCGGCCGGGACGCCGCGAGGGGCGGCCCGCCTGCCGGCGGACCGCCCCTTCGCGACGGGGAGACCCGAGGGTCAGGCCGTGTCGACGAACGAGCTGCGGAGGTAGGTGTGCACCTCGTCCTCCGGGACGCGGAACGACCGACCGACCCGGATCGCCGGGAGCTCCCCGGCGTGGACCATGCGGTAGACCGTCATCTTCGAGACGCGCATGATCGTGGCGACCTCGGCGACGGTGAGGAACCGCACCTCGCCGAGCTGGCGCTCCGTGGACATCCTGACCTCGTTCTTCTGCGCTCCGCAGCGCCGGAACACGCCCCGGCTTGGCTCACTGCGTCGTGCTGTCGCAACCATAGGGGCAGTTGTGACCACTGTGAAGGGGAACCGCACGAATTGGTCGAGAATGTCCAGCCGACACGCCGCGGGAACCGCATGAATTGCGGCGTGTCCGGACCCTTCCGCCCCGCCGGTCCCGCGCCGGCCGACCGGGGTCAGTCGAACCAGGGGTCGAGACCGTGGAACGGGAAGACCGCCTGCCGGGTCGCGAAGACGGCGCGGTCGAGGGCGCTCTCGGGGTTGTGACCCATCGACCACGGCTGGACCCAGATCGGCAGCCGGTCGGCGGGCAGGTCGCCCATCCGGCGGGGCCCGGGCCGGCCGAGCAGCCGCTGGACGTGGTCGCGCCACTCCGCGGGGACCTCGGTCATCACGTCGACGGGGTGGTGCGCGGCGATCGCCGTCAGGTGGGTCCAGGAGCGCGGGACGACGTCGACGAGCTCGTAGCCGCCCCCGCCGAGGGCGACCCAGCGGCCGCCGCACACCTCGTGGGCGAGGGAGTGGAGCTCGTCGTGGGCCCGGCGCTGGGCGTCGACCGTGATCGCCAGGTGGGCCAAGGGGTCCTCGAGGTGGGTGTCACAGCCGTGCTGGGTGACCAGCACGTCGGGCGCGAAGGCCCGCACCAGGGGCGGCACGGTCGCGTCGATGGCCCGCAGCCAGGACGCGTCGGTCGTCCCGGGGGGCACGGCGACGTTCGCGACGCTGCCCCGGGCCTGCGGCCCGCCGACGTCACCGGGCCACCCGGTGCCGGGGAAGAGGTGCTGGCCGCTCTCGTGGACCGAGACCGTGAGGACGCGGGGGTCGTTCCAGAAGATCCGCTCGACGCCGTCGCCGTGGTGCACGTCGATGTCGACGTAGGCCACCTTCTGGACCCCGTGGTCGAGCAGCCACTGGATACCGACGGCGATGTCGTTGTAGATGCAGAAGCCGCTCGCGTGGGTGCGCATCGCGTGGTGCAGGCCGCCGCAGTAGTTGACGCCGTGCTCGGCCTCGCCCTCCCACACCCGCCGGCAGACGTCGACGGTGCCCTGGACGATCCGCGCCGAGGCCTCGTGCATCCCCGCGAAGGCCGGGTCGTCCTCGGTCCCGAGCCCGCGCCGGGCGTCGGCGTGCGCCGGGTCCGCGGAGGCGGCCTTGACGGCCTCGACGTACTCCGGGTCGTGCACGGTCGCGAGGAGGTGGTCGTCCGCGATGCTCGGGCTGATGAGGTCGACGTGGTCGAGGACCCCGAGGGCGCGGGCGAGCCGGGTCGTGAGGTCGAGGCGGACCGGTCCCATCGGGTGGTCGGGCCCGAAGTCGTACGCCGTGAAGACGTCGTCCCAGACGACGCTCGTGCGTAGGGCCATGACTGCACGCTACCCGGTGGTCGGCCGTGGCAGGCTGGGCCCGCACCGACCGCCGACCGCCGACCGGGAGGAACGACCATGGGCAAGAGCTCGGCAAGCGACGACGAGGTCCTCGTCATCGGTCTGGGCCGGTTCGGCGCCGCGGCCTCGATCGAGCTGCGGCGGCTCGGCCACAAGGTGACCGCGATCGAGAAGGACGGCTTCCTCGCCGAGAAGTTCCTCGGCCGGATCAGCCACATCGTCCACGGCGACGCGAGCGACGTCGGCGTCATCCGGGACGCCAAGGCGAACCGGTTCCGCATCGCCGTCGTCGCGATCGGCTCCTCCGTGGAGGCGTCGGTGCTCGCCGCGGCCAACCTCGTCGACGCGGGGATCCCGGCGATCTGGGCCAAGGCGCTCTCCCCCGAGCACGCCCGGATCCTCGACCGGATCGGGGTCCACCACATCGTGCGGCCCGAGGCCGACACCGGGCGGCGGGTCGCGCACCTCGTCGGTGGCCGGATGCAGGACTACATCGAGTTCGACGACGGGTTCGCCATCGTCAAGATGCGCCCCCCGACCGAGAGCATCGGCTTCACCCTCGAGCAGAGCCAGATCCGCAGCCGGTACGGCGTCACCGTCGTCGGCGTCAAGTCACCCGGCGAGGACTTCACCTACGCCGTGCCGTCGACGAAGGTCTCGGCCCACGACACGTTGATCGTCAGCGGGCCGACGACGCTCATCGAGCGGCTCGCGGCCCGGCCGTAGCGCGGCGGCTCAGAGGTCGGGGATGCCGCCCCGGTCGCCGGAGAGCGGGAGGGTCATCGCGATCTCCTCCTCGCCGTCGTCCTCGGAGACCACGCGCATCGGCCGTCGGCTCCCGGTGGGACGGAAGCCGAAGCTGCTCGCGAACGCGACGGCGCGGCCGTTGTCGGTGCCCACCCAGTAGTAGAGCTGGCTGCGGCCCTGCTCGGCGGCGACCCGGGCCCCCGCCCGCACGAGTGCGGCGGCCACACCGCCACCCCGGGCCTCGGGGCGCACCCAGAGGCCGAAGAGCTGGGCGGCCTCGGGCTTGTCCGGGCCGACCTCGCCGACGCTCGCGATGCCGACCGCCTCGCCGTCCCGCTCGGCGAGCAGCCGGGTGGAGCGCTCCATCCGGGCCCGCCAGAACTCCTCCGGCTCGGCCTCCTCGTCGGCGTGCGCGGCGACGAACGCCTCCGGCGACTCCGCGAGGGCGGTGAGCCGCATCGCGCGGTACTCGTCCCAGGCATCCGCGTCGAGGGGACGCACGGTGATGTCGCTCATGGCACGTCACTCTCCCACGGAACCCCGGGGGTCCGACAACCGGGGCGGGTGAAGATCAGTGGTCGAGGTCGCGGACCATCCGCTCCTCGACACAGGTGGGGTCCCACGGCATCGTGCCGGTCTCCCCGGTGGGGGTGAAGCCCTGGCGCAGGTAGAAGCGGCGGGCCCGGATGTTCTCGCGGGCCACGTCCAGGCTGACCCGGGCCAGGCCCTCCCGTCGGGCGTGCTCCAGCGCGGCGGCGAGGAGCGCCACGGCCGCCCCGCTCCCCCGGGCCGAGCCCGTCACCCACATGCCGACGAGGTGCACCTCGTGGGCGGGCTGGTCCTCGCCGCGCCACAGCCCGATGGTGCCCGTCGGCCGGTCGCCGTCCCACGCGAGCCAGAACGAGGGGCCGCCGGCGACCATCGCCCGCCACTCTTCGTCGCTGCGGGTCGCCGCCTCGGCGTACGTCGTCCAGAAGGCCCGCGGGCTGTCGATCAGCGCGGCGAGGCGGACGTCGCGGTAGCTGCGCCACGTCGCGTCGGTGACCCGCTCGACCCGCAGTGCCGGCGCGAGCCCCGGCTCAGCCACCCGCGAGCTCGCGGCTGCGGGTCGCCGCGGCCTCCATCGCGCTGATGAACGCGGCCCGCACCTTGTGGTCGTCGAGCATCCGCAGCGCGGCCGCCGTGGTGCCGCCGGGCGAGGTGACCTGTTCGCGCAGCACGGTGGGGTGCTGGCCGGTCTCCTTGATCATCGTCGCGGCCCCGAACAGAGTCTGGACGACGAGCTCGGTGGCCGTCGACCGGGGCATCCCGAGGACGACGCCGGCCTCGATCATCGCCTCGACGACGTAGAAGATGTACGCGGGCCCGCTCCCGGAGATCGCCGTGACGGCGTCCTGGAGGTGCTCGGGCACCTCGAGCACCTTGCCGGTGGCCGCGAGCAGCTCCTGGGCCTCGGCCACGTGCTCGGGCGGGCAGTGGGCGCCGCCGGACACCGCGGCCATGCCCTGGTCGACGAGCGCGGGCGTGTTCGGCATCACCCGGACGACCGAGCGCCCCTCGGGCAGCCGGGACTCGACGAAGGCCGTCGTGATGCCGGCGGCGAGGCTGACGACGAGGTTGCCCGGCGCGACGTGCGGCGCGATCTCCTCGAGGAGGGCTGCCATGTCCTGCGGCTTGACGACGAGGACGAGGGTGTCGGCCGCCGCCGCGGCCTCGGCGTTCTCGAGGACGCGGACCCCGTACTTCTCGGTGAGCTCGGCGGCCCGCTCGGGGCGCCGCTCGGTGATGAGCAGCGCGTCGGCCGGTCGCCCGGCCCGCAGCAGCCCCGAGAGGAGGGTCTCGCCCATGACGCCGGCACCGAAGATCGCGACCGTTCCCATGCGCCGACCCTAGCCGTCAGCCGCTGGAGACGAGGGAGCGCAGGAAGAAGCGGACGTTGGCGGGGCGCTCCGCGAGCCGGCGCACGAGGTAGCCGTACCAGTCCTCCCCGAACGGCAGGTAGACCCGCATCTGGTGGCCGCGGTCGGCGATGCGCTTCTGTTCGCCGGAGCGCACGCCGAGGAGCATCTGGAACTCGTAGGAGTCGGGGTCCCGCCCGTGGTGGTTCGCGAGCGCCTGGGCGATCTCGACGAGCCGCGGGTCGTGGGTGGCGACCATCGGGTAGCCGTCGCCGGCCATGAGCGCCTTGAGGCAGCGGACGTACGAGAGGTCGACGTCGCCACCGTCCTGGAACGCCACCGAGGCCGGCTCCTTGTAGGCGCCCTTGCAGAGGCGGACCCGGCTGCCCTGCCCGGCGAGGTCCTTGCAGTCGGCCTCGGTGCGGTGGAGGTAGGCCTGGACCACGGCGCCGACCCACGGGAAGTCCTCACGCAGTGCCCGCACGGCCTCGAGCGTGCGGTCGGTCGTCGTGTGGTCCTCCATGTCGAGGGTGACCGTCGTGCCGATCCGGTCGGCGGCCTCGCAGATGGCCCGGGCGTTCTCGAGGGCGATGGCGTCGCCGTCGCCCGGGAGGGCCTGTCCGACGGCGCTCAGCTTGATGCTCACCTCGGCCGCGCCGTACTCGGCGAGCCCGGCCTCCTCGAGGGCGGCGAGGAGCGCCAGGTAGGTGTCGCGGGTGGCCTCGGCCTGGGCGCGGTCGGTGACGTCCTCGCCGAGGTGGTCGACGGTGACGAGCCGGTTCGTGGCCCGCAGCTCCTCGGCGACTCCGACCGCCTCGGGCACGCTGTCCCCGGCGACGTACCGGGAGACCACGTTCCGGCTCACGGGCGCCGTGACGACGGCGGAGCGCACGAGGTCGGAGTCGGACAGCTGGAGCAGGGCTCCACGGAGCAGGTCGGAGGCGTCCACGGTCAGCAGGTTAGCCGGGGGGTCACGGTGTGCGGCGGGGGAGGGTCAGGCTGCCGAGCACGAGCGCGAAGGCGATCCACAGGACGATCACCCCGAGGCTCGGCAGGATGCCGGCGACCGGGTCGGGGTTCGTCGTCACCTCCTGCATGGCGTCGACGGCGTACGAGAGCGGGAGGACGTCGGACACGAGCTCGAGCGGACGGGGCATCGCGTCGCGCGGCAGGAGCAGCCCGCACAGCAGGAACTGCGGGAAGACGAACGCGGGCATGAACTGCACCGCCTGGAACTCGGTGCGCGCGAACCCGCTGGCGAGCAGGCCGAGGGCCGTCCCGAGCAGGGCGTCGACGAGCGCCACGACGACGAGGGCCCAGACCGGCCCGGCGATGTCGAGCCCGCACACCCACACCGCGAACGCGGTGGCGACGAGCGCCTGGAGGACCGCCATCGCGCCGAACGCGAGGGCGTACCCGAGCATGAGGTCGCCCTTGCCGAGCGGGGTCGTGAGGAGCCGTTCCAGGGTGCCGGAGGTCCGCTCGCGCAGGGTCGCGATGCTCGTGACGATGAACATCACGACGAAGGGGAAGACCCCGAGCAGCGAGGGCCCGATCCGGTTGAAGACCTGACCCGGCGAGTCGACGTAGACCCACGCGAGGAGACCGAGCAGGACGCAGGGGACGACGATCATCAGGGCGACGGTGCGGTGGTCGCCGCGGAGCTGGCGCAGGATGCGGACCGCGGTGGCGAGCGTGATCCGCGCAGTCACGAGCCCCCACCCCCCGCGCCCGGGACGTGGCGACCCCGGTACCCGCTGCCGGGCCGCGACCCGGTGGGGTCCGCCCGGCCGGACGCCGCGTCGACGAGGGAGAGGAAGGCCTCCTCGGCGTCGGCGGCGCCCGTGCGGTCGAGCAGCTCGGGGAGCGTGGAGTCGCTGAGGATGCGGCCGTCGCGCAGCAGGACCAGCCGGTCGCAGCGGACCGCCTCGTCCATGACGTGGCTCGAGACGACCAGCGTGCGCCCGTGGGCGGCGAGGTCGCGGAACATCTCCCAGAGGTCGCGGCGGAGCACCGGGTCCAGACCGACGGTGGGCTCGTCGAGGACGAGCACCTCGGGGTCGCCGACGAGGGTGCAGGCCAGGCTCGCCCGCGTGAGCTGGCCGCCGGACAGTGCGTCGACGCGGTCGTCGGCGTGGTCCGCGAGGTCGACCGCGTCGATGGCCCGCTCGGCCTCGTCGGGGTCGACCCCGACGACGCGGCCGAAGTACCGCACGTTGGTGCGCACGCTGAGGTCGCCGTAGACGCTGGGCGCCTGGGTGAGGTAGCCGACACGGTGGCGCAGGGCCGGCGACCCGGCGGGCTCGCCGAGGACGGTGACCGTGCCGCTCTCGACGACCTGGACCCCGACGAGGGACCGCATGAGGGTGGACTTGCCGCCACCGCTCGGGCCGAGCAGGCCGACCACCTGGCCCTGGGGGACCCGGACCGACAGGGAGGGGAGCACCTCGCGCCCGCCGCGAACCACCCGCAGGTCCTCGACGACGATCGCATCGCTCGGCATGGACCGACCTTGGCACCGCCGGACGGTGATGTCGAGGACCACGGGTCGGACGCCGTCCGTGCCCTCGTGCGCGTCAGGCGGCGACGGGCGCCAGGTGGAGCCGCGCGAAGGCGAGCGCCTCGGCGAGGTCGAGCTCCCGCTGCAGCGGGTCCGCCCGGCGGGTGGAGACCTCGACGACGACGTTCCCGGAGTAGCCGGCCCCCGCGAGGGTCTCGAGGACCTCGCCGCACGGCTGGGTCCCGCGGCCGGGGACGAGGTGCTCGTCCCGGGGCGCCCCGGAGCCGTCGGCGAGGTGCAGGTGGGTGAGCCGCGACCCGAGGCGCCGCACCATCTCCATCGCGTCCGAGCCGGCCGCCGCGGTGTGCGACAGGTCGACCGTGACGTGGTCGTACGCCTGCGGCACCGGGTCCCAGTGCGGCAGGTAGGCCTCGACCTCGCGGGAGCGCGACGCGGCCCGCCACGGGTACATGTTCTCGACGGCGAGGCGGGTGCCGGAGTCGCGCTCGCGGAGGGCGACCCCGTCGGTGAACCCCCGGGCGTACTCGCGCTGCCAACGGAAGGGTGGGTGGAGGACGACGGTGTCGGCCCCGAGCTCCTGGGCGAGCCCGACGGAGCGGTCGACCTTCTGCCACGGGTCGGTGCCCCAGACGCGCTGGGTGACGAGCAGCGTCGGGGCGTGGACCGACAGCACCGGCACGCCGTGGTGCTCCGCGAGGCGGCGCAGCGCGCCGGCCTCGCGCGTCAGCGGGTCGGTCCAGACCATCACCTCGACGCCGTCGTAGCCCAGCCGTGCCGCCGTGGCGAACGCCGAGGCGCAGCCCTCGGGGTAGACCGAGGCGGTGGAGAGCGTGACGCGTGCCGGCGAGGCCGCGGGCCGGGCCGGCACGCTCATCCCATCCGGTCGAGGTGGCGCAGCAGGATGCCCTCCCGCAGCGCCCACGGGCAGATCTCCAGCTGGTCGAGCCCGAGGAGGTCCATCGCCGCGTCGGCCACGATCGCCCCGGCGAGCAGCTGCCGGGCCCGGGAGGCGGAGACCCCCGGCATGGCGGCCCGCTCGCCGGTCGTCATCGCGGCGATCTCGGGCAGTCGCTCGAGGAGGCGGTCGCGGGGCAGCAGCCGCTCCGCGTACATCCCCTCCGAGCTCGGCGCCGCGCCGCAGATCCGGGCCAGGGAGCGCATCGTCTTGGAGGTGCCGACGGCGAGGTCGGGGGTGCCGGCCTTGGCCAGCGGGCGGAGCTCGGCGGCGATCGTCGCGCGGACCCGGCGGCGGGCCTCGCGCACGTCCTCGGCCGAGGGCGGGTCACCGGGGAGCAGGTCGCGGGTGACCCGCCCGGCGCCGAGCGGGACCGAGATCGCGACGTCGGGGTCCTCGTCGAGGCCGAGCGCGATCTCGAGGGAGCCGCCGCCGATGTCGGCGACGAGCAGCCGGCCGGCCGACCAGCCGAACCAGCGGCGCACCGCGAGGAAGGTGAGCCGGGCCTCCTCCTCGCCGGTGAGGACGTCGAGCCGGACGCCGGTGCGCTCGGCGACGTGGTCGAGGACCTCGCCACCGTTGGGGGCCTCGCGGATGGCGCTCGTGACGAAGCCCCGGAGGTCCTCGACGCCCTGGTCCTCGGCGACCGCGAGGCACTCGGCGACGAAGTCGGTGAGCCGGTCGCGGCCCTCGGCGCCGATGAGGCCACCGTCGGCCACGTGCTCGGAGAGCCGCAGCTCGATCTTGTGCTTGCTCGCCGGGAGCGGCTGGGCGCCGGGGTGGGCATCGACGACGAGGAGGTGGACCGTGTTCGATCCGACGTCGACGACACCGAGGCGCATGCGCCAAACCTAGTGGGTGCGGCGTGGGGCCACCCGCTCGTGGCCCTCGCCGTGCATAGGGTGGGCGCGTGCCAGAAGCCTCCCTCGACATCCCGCGCACCTGGGCCGAGTTCGCCGACCCCGCGGACGCCGGCCAGCGGTTCCGGGTGGACCTCACCTGGCTCACCTCGAGCTGGACGTGCATCTTCGGGTCCGGGTGCAAGGGCATCTACGCCGACCGGCCGGACGACGGCTGCTGCACCCTCGGCGCGCACTTCACCGACGACGACGACCTCGAACGGGTGCGCGCGGTCGTCGCGGAGCTCGGTGAGGACGAGTGGGAGCACCACCCCGGGTACGGCAGGAACGGCGACAAGGACCCGGCCCGTCGGGGTGCGTGGACCGAGGTCGACGAGGACGGCGACCGCAAGACCAAGGTCGTGGACGGCGCGTGCATCTTCCTCAACCGGCCGGGGTTCCCCGCCGGGGCCGGGTGCGCCCTGCACCAGCACGCCGTGCTCACCGGGACCCCGCCGCACGAGGCGAAGCCCGACGTCTGCTGGCAGCTGCCGATCCGCCGGTCGTACCGGACCGTCGAGCGACCCGACGACACCTCCTACCTCGAGGTGACGATCGCCGAGTACACCCGGCGCGGCTGGGGACCGGGCGGGCACGACCTCGACTGGTACTGCTCGTCGAACCCGGAGGCGCACGTCGGGCGGGAGCCGGTCTACCGCGGCAGCCGCGCCGAGCTCGTCGCACTCATGGGTGAGGCCGCGTACCAGGAGCTCGTGGTGCGCTGCGAGGCACACCTCGCGATGGTGGGCCACGCCCGCTCCGCCGGGGCCCGCAAGCTCATCCCCCTCCTCGTCCACCCGGCCACCGAGGAGGCGGGCACGATCGGCGGGCGGCGCGAGAAGGTCAAGCGGCGCCGGGGGACGACCGCGCTGCCCGGTGCGGCCGACGCGGACGGGGCGAACGAGCCGGCGCACCCGGTGCGCCCGCACCGCTGAGCCCGCACGGCTGACCCGCCACCGCGCGCCGTGATCCGCAGCCCGAACATCTGGGACACCCCGGAGGTCTACGAGCTCGAGAACCTGGCCTCGGACCGGGCCGGGGTCATCGACGACGCCATCGAGGCGCTGCACCCGCTGCGGGGGGCCGACCTGCTCGACGTCGGCTGCGGCTCGGGGTTCCACCTCCCCCGGTTCGCGACGCGCGGCGCGCGGGTGGTGGGCGTGGAGCCGCACCTGCCGCTGGTGCGGCTGGCGGCCGACCGGTTGCGGGAGAACGGATCTGCAGGTCAGGTCCTGGCCGGCTCGGCGGAGTCGCTGCCGCTGGCCGACGCCTCCGTCGACGTCGTCCACGCCCGGTGGGCGTACTTCTTCGGGCCGGGGTGCGAGCCGGGTCTCGCCGAGCTGGCGCGCGTGCTGCGCCCCGGCGGGGTCGCCTGTCTCATCGACAACGACGCCACCCGGTCGACCTTCGGCGCGTGGTTCTCACGGGCCTACCCGGCGTACGACCCCGTTGCGGTGCAGCGGTTCTGGGACCGGCAGGGGTTCACCACGGAGGCGCTGACCATCGTGTGGACGTTCGAGCGGCGCGAGGACCTCGAGGCGGTGGTGCGGATCGAGCTGCCGCCCGCAGCTGCCGATGTGGTGCTGGCCGGGCACCACGGACTGACGGTCGACTACGCCGTCGCCCTGCGCTGGCGCCGCGCCTGAGCCCGGTGGTCGAGTGCCGTGGCGACGTCGCACCGGGTCAGGGCGTTCGCCCACGCGCGGTCGATGCGGTCACACCGTCCGTCGGCGACGTACTGCTGCGCCAGGGCGTCGACGGCCGACCAGGCCGGTGCGGCGTCCTCCGAGGGGAAGGTGCCGTGCCAGGTGTCGACACCGGTTCGTCGACCCACCGCTCCAACCGGCAGGGTGACCGCGCCCGGACCGCGCTGCCGGAGCGGGTCCGGTGACACCGTCGCCACCACGCGCCGGACGCGGCGCCGCAGCCGGGGTGCGTCATCGACCGCGAAGTGCGCACTGACGGCGTGCACGACCGTCGCAGCGACCTCGGCCGGGACCTCCTCCAGCTCGTACGCGACCACCTGCGCCCGGTGGGCGTCCAGCTCCGGGGTCGGCATCGCCGTGTGCAGCCCACCCAGCCCGGTCGGGGCGGCCCCGGGCTCCTCGCGCGCAGCGGTGGCCGTCCCGAGGTCGGGCGCCCAGCTGGGCGCCGGGGCAGCCGTTCGAGCACCCGGGAGGGGCGCTACGACCCCGCCGATGTCAGCCGCGCGGGCCCCAGGTGCGCGACCGCCGTCGCGATCCGCTCGGTGTGCACCGAGGCCATCGGCGGCAGCGCGTCCACGGGCCACCACCGGACGTCCACCGACTCGTCGTCGGCGACGTGCGCCTCGCCCCCGACGTACCGGCACCGGAACGTGTGGTCGACGTACTGGGAGCGGTCGCCGTTCGGGTACTCGATGACCCCCGTGACGTTGACCCACGCGAGCCCCTCGACCTCGCACCGGACCCCGGTCTCCTCCAGGCACTCCCGCACGGCCGTCTCGGCAGGGTGCTCACCGGGGTCGCAGATGCCCGTCACCGGCGTCCACTCCCCCGAGTCGGCGCGCCGCACGAGCAGCACGTCGTCGCCCCGGAGCACCACCGCGGTCGTCCCGGGCAGCCACAGCAGCGCGTGGCCGACCGACTCGCGCAGGCGCAGGATGAAGTCGGGGGTCGCCATCCCCCCACCCTAGGCAGCGGCCGCGTGGCCGCGGCTCAGCCCTCGTACCGGGGGCGCGCGATCCGCCGGATCTCGCCGAGCAGCCCCCACTCGTCGGCGCCGAGCCGCGAGAGCGGGTCGAGGGCGCGGATCTCGACGTGGGGCCGCGACCGCATCGCCGCGGCGTCCCCGACGGCCACGGTGTCGGACACCGCGGCGTGCAGCACGAGCCCCACGACGACGAAGCAGTTGCCCGTGGGTCGCACCTCGTGCAGCCGGCACTCGAACGCGATGGGCGAGCTCGCCACGCGCGGTGGAGCCACCGTGAGCGAGGGCTCTCGCTCGACCCCCTCCGCGTCGAACTCGCCGACCGCCGCGGGGTACTCGGCGCTCGTGGCGTTGACGACCTCGAAGAGCGGCTCGGGTGCCACGTTGACGACGAACTCGCCGGTGGCCTCGATGTTGCGCAGGGTGTCCTTGCGCCCGACCGAGGTGAACGACAGCATCGCGGGGTCGGTGCTCGCCACGGTGAAGAACGAGTGGGGTGCGAGGTTGTCGACACCGTCCGCCGAGCGGCTGCTGACCCACGCGATGGGGCGGGGCACCACCGATGCCGTGAGCAGCCGGTACGCCGGCCCCGACGCCATCCGCTCGTCGTCGGGGCCGTGCTGGATCGCGAGCTCGTGGCGCATGGCACGACCCTACGGTCGCGCCCCCGCCCCGATGCCGGCCCTCGCGCCGTCAGCCCCGCGACTCCAGCAGCGCCTTGAGCGCCGCGAGGTCCTTGGCGTTCGCGCGGGCCATCGCCGACCGCAGCACCGGCGCAGCGACCGAGCCGAACCCGCTCGGTTCACCGTGGTTCCGGAGCGTGACGAGGGTGCGCCCCTCCCCGGCGGCCTCGAAGGCGTAGGTCGTGGTCATCGGGAAGGGCCCCTGTGCGGTGCTCATGACGAGCCGTTCGCCGGCCACGAGCTCGAGGACCTCGTAGGTGTACTCGAGCCTGCGCCCGAGGAAGCCCGCGACGAAGCGGGCACGGCTGCCCACCCGCAGCGGCCCGGGGTCGAGGACCTCGACGGACCGGATGTTCGCGTACCACTCGGGGGCGTTGCGGGGGTCGCTCGTGTACGCCGCGACCTCCTCCACCGGGCGGTCCACGACGACGTCCGTCGTGACGTCGACCGTCACGGGGCCCCGCCGGGGTCGAGGTCGAGCGCGATGTCGACGATGGGTGAGGAGTGGGTGAGCCCGCCGACGGACAGGTAGTCGACCCCGGTCTCCGCGTACTCACGCGCGACCTCGAGGCCGAGCCCGCCCGTCGCCTCGAGCTCGACGGACTCCCCCGTCGCCCGCACGGCATCGACCGTCTCGCGCAGCAGCGACGGAGACATGTTGTCGCACAGCAGGAACCGCGCACCGACGGCCACGGACTCCAGCGCCTCACCGGTCGTCGTCACCTCGACCTGGATGTCGACGTCCGGGTAGGCACGCCGGACGGCCTCGTACGCGGCGGTCAGCCCCCCCGCTGCGAGCTTGTGGTTGTCCTTGATCATCGCGACGTCGTAGAGGCCCATCCGCTTGTTCGTCCCCCCGCCGCAGCGCACCGCGTACTTCTCGAGCGCGCGCAGGCCGGGTGTCGTCTTGCGGGTGTCGAGGACGGTGGCGCCGGTGCCCTCGAGGACGTCGGCCCAGCGCCGGGTGTGCGTGGCCACCCCGGAGGTGCGGGACAGGATGTTCAGGACCGTGCGCTCCGCCACGAGGGTCGTGCGTGCCGCGCCCCGCAGCGTGGCGAGGTGGTCGCCCCGCGCGACCCGTCGGCCGTCGGCGACGTGCAGCTCGACCTCCACCGGCCCGGTCCCCAGCCGGCGTGCCACGGCCGCCAGCACGAGCTCGGCCACGGGCAGCCCGGCGACGACTCCGTCGGCCCGGGCCACGACGTGGGAGACCGACTGCTGGTCGGCCGGGATGGTCGCGAGCGTCGTCACGTCGCGGCCGCCCGCGCCGACCGTCCCGAGGTCCTCGTCGAGCGCGCGCTCGACGACGAGCAGGGCGTCGGCCTCCGGGAACCCGTGATCGGTCACCGTGGGCCTCCCATCGGTTCGGAGACGGGTCGCTCGCTGAGCACGAGCACTCCGTCCGCACCGCGGGTCAGGCCCTGGTGGACCAGCCACCGCGCGTCGTCACGCTGGGGGTGGTCCGAGCGCACGTGACCGCCGCGGGTCTCCTCGCGACGGTTCGCCAGCACCGCCAGCGCCTGGCCGAGGTGCAGCAGGTTGGTGGTCTCCCAGGTCCGCGGCCCGGGCTCGGCGGCACCCGTCGGCAGGGCCGCGAGCGCCTCCAGCTCGAGCTCGGCGCGCGCTGTGGAGTCGGCCGTCCGCACTGGCCCGCAGCCACGGGTCATCGTGCGCTGCAACCCGATCCGGTGCGAGGAGTCGAGCAGGTCGGCCGGCTCCCCCTCGGGCGCCATCGCCGGGCGGGCCGGCAGCTCGCCCGCGGACAGCCGGGCGCTGACGTCGTCGGCGATGCGGTGCGCGAAGACCAGCCCCTCGAGCAGCGAGTTGGACGCCAGCCGGTTCGCGCCGTGGACCCCGGTGCAGGACACCTCGCCGCACGCGTAGAGCCCCTCGAGCGACGTGCGGCCGAGGAGATCGGTCTCGACGCCGCCCGAGGCGTAGTGCTGGGCCGGCGCCACCGGGAGCAGCTCGTGCGCCGGGTCGAACCCCAGCTCGCGGCAGCGGGCGACGATCGACGGAAAGCGCTCCTCGAGGAACGCGGCCCCGAGGTGGCGGGCGTCGAGCCAGACGTGGTCGAGCCCGCGCTCCGCCATGACGTCGAGGATGCCGCGGGCCACCACGTCCCGCGGCGCGAGGTCGGCGAGCTCGTGCCGCCCGACCATGAAGCGCTCCCCGCGGTCGTCGACGAGGAAGGCGCCCTCGCCGCGCACCGCCTCGGAGATGAGCGGCTGCTGCCCGGTGGACCCCTCGCCGAGGTAGAGCACGGTCGGGTGGAACTGGACGAACTCCAGGTCCGAGACCCGGGCGCCCGCCCGCAGGGCCGCCGCCATGCCGTCCCCCGTCGCCACGGCGGGGTTCGTCGTCGAGGTGTAGATCTGGCCCAGCCCCCCCGTCGCGAGGACGACGGCGCGGGCGTGCGCGGCCCCGACCCCGTCGACCTGGCCCTCGCCGATGACGTGCAGCGTGACGCCGCAGGCCGAGCCGTCGTGGGCGGTGAGCACGTCCACGACGAGAGCGTGCTCGATGACCTCGATGCCCGGGTCCTCGAGCACCCGCTGGAGGGCGGCGATGAGCGCGCGCGAGATCTCCGCGCCGGTCGCGTCGCCACCGGCGTGGGCGATGCGGTCGCGGTGGTGCCCGCCCTCGCGCGTCAGCTTGATCTCGCCGCCGTCGTCGAGGTCGAAGTGCGCGCCGAGCTCGACCAGCTCGCGAACGCGCTCCGGCCCCTCGGTGACCAGGGTGCGCACCGCCTCGACGTCGCACAGCCCGACCCCGGCGACGAGGGTGTCGTCGAGGTGCTCCTGCGGGGTGTCCTCGGGGTCGAGCGCCGCGGCGATCCCGCCCTGGGCCCACCCGGTGGACCCGGCCGACAGCACCGTCTTGGTGACGAGCAGCACCCGGTCCACCCGCTCCCGCAGCCGCAACGCGCAGGTGAGGCCGGCGATCCCGGAACCGACGACGATGACGTCGGCCTCGGCGGTCCAGCCCGGGGCGGCGGCGGCGAGGCGGCGCGGCACGGTCACGGTGGTGGCGCGCACGGGCTCAGACCTCCGCCCTGGCGTGCGACACGGACGGGAACACGTCGACGGCACCCCCACCGGGCCCGAGGACGAGCGGCGTGTTGTCGATGAGGCGGGTGGTCCCGATCCGGGCGGCGACCGCGAGGAGGGCCTCACCGCGGTACCACTCGGGCACGTCGGCGAGCGTGTTCGGGTGCACGAGAACGAGGTAGTCGACAAGGGCGAGCGGCTCCTCGACGAGCACCTCGCGCGCGGCGCGGCGCACGGCGGAGGGCCCGTGCGGCGCCGCCTCGGCCCCCGCGCGCAGCGCGCGGCTCAGGCAGAGCGCCACCTCGCGGTCGGAGTCGGTGAGGTAGGTGTTGCGGCTGCTCATCGCGAGGCCGTCGGGCTCACGCACGGTGGGGACGGAGACGACGTCGACGGGAAAGTCGATGTCGCGCACCATCCGCCGGATGAGGAGGAGCTGCTGGGCGTCCTTCTGACCGAAGTACGCGCTCCGGGCGGCCGTGAGGTGGAGGAGCTTGCCGACCACGGTGAGCACGCCGTCGAAGTGGCCCGGTCGGGACGCCCCCTCGAGCACCTCGCCGAGCGGCCCTGCGGACACCCGCACCCCCGGGTCGCCCTCGGGGTAGACGACGTCGGGGGTCGGCGCGAAGACGACGTCGACACCCGCCTGCGAGCAGATCAGCATGTCGTCGTCGAAGGTGCGCGGGTAGCGGGAGAGGTCCTCCTTGGGTCCGAACTGGAGCGGGTTGAGGAAGATCGTCACGACGACGTGGTCGTGGCGTTGTCGCGCGGCACGGATGAGCTGCGCGTGCCCGTCGTGGAGGGCGCCCATCGTCATGACGACGGCGACGTCGCGGCTCGGCAGCGCCTCGCGGGCGGCCTTGAGCTCCTCTCGCGTGTGCGCGACGACCGGGGTGGTGGCAGCGGGGGTCACTCGTGCTCCTGGTCGGCGAGGATGTCGAGGAGGGGTTCGACCGCGGCGGGGCGGAGCCGGCCGTCGTCGAGGGCGCGCAGCGCGGTGGCCCGGGCGAGCGCCACGTAGGTCCTCCGGATCTCGGGTGCGAGCCGGTCCAGCTCGCGCAGGTGGTCCCCCACCGTACCGACGTCGCCGCGGGCGACGGGACCGGTGAGCGCCGCGTCACCCATCCGCAGCGCGTTGTCGAGGGCGGCGTGCATCAACGGGCCGAGCAGCCGCCGGGGCTCCTCGACGCCGGCCCGGGCGAGCACCTCCATCGCCTCGGCGGTCAGCGTCACGAGGTGGTTCGCGCCGTGGGCGAGGCCGCAGTGGTAGGCGACGCGGTCGGCCTCGGCCACCCAGACGGGGGTCCCGCCCATCTCGAGGACGAGCGCCTCCGCGACCGGCCGCAACGGTTCGTCCGCGGTGATGCCGAACGCGCAGTCGGCGAGGCGGTCGAGGTCCATGGAGGTGCCGGTGAAGGTCATCGCAGGGTGCAGCGCCAGGGGGAGGGCGTGGTGGTCGCGCACCGGGGCGAGGACGCGCGTGCCGTGCCGGCCGCTCGTGTGCACGACGATCTGGCCGGCCTGCCACGCCCCGGTGGCCGCCAGCCCCGCGACGAGGTCGGCGAGGGCGTCGTCCGGAACCGCGAGGACCACGAGCTCGGCGCCCGCGACGACGGTCGGGACATCGGCGACGGGGACGCCCGGCAGGAGCCGGTCGGCACGCTCCCGGCTGGCGTCGGAGACCGCGTAGGCGCCGGTGACACGGTGCCCGGCGCGCGCCAACGCCGCACCGAGGACCGCGCCGACCCGGCCCGCCCCGACGACTCCGACGGTCAGGCGGGCGGGGTGCTCCAGGCCGTCCACGGGCGTGACGCTACCGCGCCACGCGGCCCGCCCCCTCCCTGCCCCGGGCGAGCGGGTGGGCCCGGACCCCGGCGACTCGCCCCAGATGACAAGGAGACTTGACATATGACAAGGGTGCTTGTCATAGTCGGGCCATGACGACTCTTCGACACCTCACCTGGTTCAACCGGATCAACCTCACCGTGCTCGTCGCCGGCGCCGCCTGGTGCGCCGTCGCGGGCGTCTGGGGGATGGCCGTCATCCTGGTCCTCGCCGCGGCGTTCCTCGTCGTGAGCATCTGGCGGGCCGCCCGCGGCGCGGGGACGGACACGAGCCGGATCAACGCCGTCCAGCCCTACGACGAACGGGAGCGCGCGGCCTCGACCTGGGCGCTCGCCCTCGTCGGGCAGTTCGCGATCATCGGCCTGACCGCCCTCCTCGTCGTGCAGGCCGCCACGCACGACGGCCGGGTCGACCTCCTCGTCGCCGGGCCCCTCATCGCGCTCGCCCTCGTCTGGGCCGTCGGCATCAAGGCCGCGGTCCGGCGGGCCTGAGCCGTGGACAACGAGATCCGCCGACTGCGCACCGAGCGCGGGCTCTCGCAGGCCGCCCTGGGCGAGGCCCTCGGCGTCTCCCGGCAGACCGTCAACTCCCTCGAGGCCGGTCGGTACGACCCGTCCCTCCCCCTCGCCCTGCTGCTCGGCCGCTACTTCGGCACCCCGGTCGAGGACCTGTTCCACCTGCCACCCGGCGACGACGGCGGCCGCGGGTAGCCTGCCCGGATGGACCCGGTCCCCTGGCCCGCGGCCTGGCACGAGGCGCTCTACGGCCCGACGGGGTTCTACCGCGTGGGTCCCGGGCCGGCGGCCCACTTCAGCACCTCCACCCACGGCCCCCTCGGCGCGGTGTTCGCCGAGGGGATCGCGGCGCTCGCGGACGCCGGGGGCGCGCGGTGGGTCCTCGACGTCGGTGCCGGCCGGGGTGAGCTCCTCGCCGCCCTGCACCGGCGGCGCCCGGACCTGCGGCTCACCGGCGTCGACGTCCTCGACCGTCCTGCCGGCCTCCCGGACGCCGTCGAGTGGATGCCCTCGCCGGGCGGGGCGGCCCTCCCCGACGACCTCGACCGACTGGACGACGTGCTCGTCGTGGCGCACGAGTGGCTCGACGTCGTCCCGTGCACCGTCGCCGAGGTGGACGACCGGGGGCGGCTGCGCGCCGTCCTCGTCGACCCGGCGACCGGCGAGGAGTCGCTCGGCGGCCCCCTGGACCCGGACGACCACGCCTGGTGCGAGGCCCACTGGCCCGCCGCCGACCTCACCTTCGGCTGCCGGGTGGAGGTGGGCCTGACGCGCGACCACGCCTGGTCCGGCCTGCTCGCCCGCATCCGCACCGGCACGGCGCTCGCCGTCGACTACGGCCACACCCGGACCGAGCGGCCACCGCACGGCACCCTCGTCGGCTACCGCGCCGGCGCGCAGGTCCCCCCGGTGCCCGACGGCTCGTGCGACGTCACCGCCCACGTCGCCGTCGACTCCCTCGAGCACGACCGGCGGCTCCCCCAGGCGCAGGCCCTCCGCGAGCTCGGGGTGACCCCGACCGACCCTGCCCACGCGACCGCGCGCACCGACCCCGCCGGCTACCTCGCGGCGCTCGCCCGCGCCTCGGCCGTGCGCGCCCTCACGGCGCCCGGCGGCCTCGGCGGCTTCCACTGGGTGCTCCGCCGGTGCGGCAGACTGACCGGGTGACCTCCGACGCCCCCACCGAGCCGCGCGCCCTCGACGTCGCCGTCGGTGCCGGCGGGCTCGCGACGGCCGACATGGTCCTCAACATCGGGCCCCAGCACCCGGCGACCCACGGCGTCCTCCGGCTCAAGGTGGTCCTCGACGGCGAGCGGATCGTCACGGCCGAGCCGGTGGTCGGCTACATGCACCGGGGCGCCGAGAAGCTGTTCGAGGTTCGCGACTACCGACAGATCACCGTGCTGGCCAACCGGCACGACTGGCTCTCGGCGTTCTCCAGCGAGCTCGGCGTGGTCCTCGGCGTCGAGGCGATGCTCGGGATGGAGGTGCCGGAGCGGGCGGTCTGGCTGCGGACCCTGCTCGCCGAGCTCAACCGCATCCTGTCGCACCTGATGTTCCTCGGCTCCTACCCGCTCGAGCTCGGCGCCATCACGCCGGTGTTCTACGCGTTCCGCGAGCGCGAAGAGCTCCAAGCGGTCATGGAGGAGGCCTCCGGCGGCCGGATGCACTACATGTTCAACCGGGTCGGCGGCCTCAAGGAGGACGTCCCGGCCGGCTGGCTCGGCCGCGTCGACGAGGCCCTGGCCGGGGTGCGCCGCCGCCTCCCCGACCTCGAGTCGCTGCTCGTCGGCAACGAGATCCTGCTGGCCCGCACGCGCGGGGTCGGGGTGCTCGACGAGGCCACCTGCCTGGCCTACGGCGTCTCGGGCCCCATCGCGCGGGCGAGCGGTGTCGACCTCGACCTGCGCCGCGACGACCCCTACCTCGCCTACGCAGAGCTGTTCGCCCCCGGCGGCCCGGGTCGCGTCGTCACCCGCACCGAGGGCGACTGCCTCGCCCGCCTCGAGGTGCTGCTCGAGCAGGTGCACGTCAGCCTGGACCTCGCCGACGCGTGCACCGACCGGCTGCGGTCGCTGCCGGCGGGGCCGGTCAACCAGCGGCTGCCGAAGGTCCTCAAGGTGCCCGAGGGCGAGCGGTACACGGCGACGGAGAACCCGCTGGGGCTCAACGGGTACTACCTCGTCTCCCGCGGCGAGAAGACGCCGTGGCGGCTCAAGCTGCGTTCGGCGTCGTTCGGCAACGTCCAGGTCCTCACCGAGGTGTTGCCGGGCTGCCTCGTCGCGGACATGGTCGCGGTGCTCGGCTCGATGTTCTTCGTCGTCGGCGACGTCGACAAGTAGGGCTGTCGGGCCGGGCCGGGCTCGTACACGAACTGACACATTCGACGATTCGTGCACGCCCGGCGGGCACCCCGCGTACACGAACTGACACATTCGACGATTCGTGCACGCCCGGCGGGCACCCCGCGTACACGAACTGACACATTCGACGATTCGTGCACGCCCGGCGGGCACCCCGCGTACACGAACTGACACATTCGACGATTCGTGCACGCCTCGGATCAGCCTCCGGCCGGTCGCCGTCCTTCAGGCGTCGTCGTCGCGGGGGCGCTCGTCGTCGTCGGGGTCGATGCGGCACCACGCCTGCGCCACCATGCCCGCCACGAGCAGGACCACGGACGCCAGGAACACCAGCCCGAACGGCACGAGGCGCTGCTGGTTCGCGACGAGCGACAGGTCGGTCAGGAGGTGCACGACCTGCCCGAGGTACCACCCGGCGGCCGCCGCGCCGGTGAGGGCCGCCGCCTGGGCCAGGACGACGGTGCGGGCCGCCCGGAGCGCGTCGACCGAGGTCCGCCGTCCGGAGCGGAGGTGCGCACGGACCGGGCGCGCCAGCCACAGCACGAGACCGGCCATGACCACGAGCAGGATGCCGGCCGCCCACGGGGGCCGCTGGAGCAGCGTCCCGTCACGGGTGATGAGCACCGCGACACCGAAGCCGATCACGGTCGTGACCGCCGCGACGAGCAGGAGGGTCTGCGCGCGGATTCCGTTGCGGTTCAAGACTTGTCCTTCTCAGCCGACGGCAGTGGGCGGATGTCGTCCGTGTCGAGCCCGGAGACGAGGTCGGCCACGCGGACCGTCTCGCCGGCGTGCCGCAGGGTCGCCGCCGGGTCCGCGTCGAGCCAGGGGACGAGGACGAACCCTCGCTCGTGGGCGCGCGGGTGCGGCAGGGTGAGTCGCTCCCGGTCCGAGACGACGTCCGAGCCGGTCGCGGCGTCGCCGTACTGGACGAGGTCGAGGTCGAGGGTCCGGGCGCCCCACCGGACCTCCCGGGTGCGGTCGAAGGCGGCCTCCAGCGCGTGCAGCTCGCGCAGCAGCGACGTCGGCGAGAGGGCGGTGTGCGCGAGGACGACGGCGTTGACGTAGCGCGGCTGTTCGGGCCCACCCACCGGGTCGGTCCCGAAGAGCGCCGAGGACCGCGCCCCGTGGATCGCGGGATGGTGCGCGAGGGCCTCCACGGCACCGCGGACCGTCTCGGCCGGCGCGCTCTCTCCCCGCGGCAGGTTCGCCCCGACCGCCACGACGACGGGCACGGGCGGGCGCTGGCGGACGACCCGGACGGTGACGTCCTCGAACGGCACCCCGACCGGCGCCTGCGGCTTGTGCACGGTGACGACCACCTCGTCGACGGCGCCGTGGGCCAGCGCGTCGTCGGCGACGACCTCGGCGAGGCGCTCGACGAGGTCGAACGGCTCACCCTCGATCCGGGCGAGGACCGCGGCCCCGATCTCCCCGTAGTTGACGGTGTCCGCGAGGTCGTCGCTGCGGCCGGCCGGGCCGAGGTCGACCGCCAGCTCGACGTCGACGACGAAGTCCTGGCCCTCGCGCCTCTCGTGCGCGAAGACACCGTGGAACCCCCGTCCGCGCACCCCGGCGAGGGTGATGCGGTCGCGCGCGGTCCCGGCCGCGCTCACCGGCGTCCCTCGCCGACCTGGGGCGCGAGGGCCTGCGCGACGTCGAGGGCGTCGACCGCGGCGACGACGTCGTGGACCCGGACGCACCACGCACCGGCGCGGGCGGCGTGGACGGTCGTGACCGCCGTCGCGACGTCGCGCTCCAGCGGTGGGCGCTCGTCGCCGGGGGCACGCCCGACCTTCCCGAGGAAGGTCTTGCGCGAGGTGCCGACGAGCACCGGGTGCCCGAGCCCGAGCACCTCGTCGAGCCGGCGAAGCAGCTCCCAGTTGTGCTCGGCGGTCTTGGCGAACCCGAACCCCGGGTCGAGGACGAGGCGCTCGGGGGCCACGCCCGCGGCGAGGACGGCCTCGGCCCGCTCGGCCAGCTCACGGCACACGTCGGTGACGACGTCGTCGTACACCGCGCGCGACTGCATCCCGACGCTGTGGCCGCGCCAGTGCATCGCGACGAACGGGACGGCGCGCTCGGCGACGAGCGGCGCCATCTCCGGGTCGGCGAGCCCGCCGGAGACGTCGTTGACGAGGTCGGCTCCGGCGTCGAGGGCGGCGGCGGCCACCGCGGCGCGCATCGTGTCGATCGAGACCGGCCCGTCCGCGGCGAGGGCCTCGACGACCGGCAGCACCCGGCGCAGCTCCTCGGCCTCCGAGGGGCGCTCGGCGCCCGGCCGGGTCGACTCACCGCCCACGTCGAGGACATCGGCCCCCTGGGCCCGCAGCTCGCGGCCGTGGGCCACCGCCTCCTCCGGCTGGAACCACTCGCCACCGTCGCTGAAGGAGTCGGGCGTGACGTTGACGACGCCCATGACGACCGGCCGACCCGGCCGCCCTGTGGGCAGCACCCCGGCCGTGCTCACCGCTTCCCGCCCAGCAGGAGCGCCATCGCCTCCGCCCGGGTGGCCGGGTCGCGGAGCTGGCCGCGCACGGCGGACGTGATGGTCCGCGAGCCGGGCTTCTGCACCCCGCGCATCGACATGCAGAGGTGCTCGGCCTCGATGACGACGATGACGCCCTGCACGCCGAGGTGCGTCACGAGCGCGTCGGCGACCTGCGTCGTGATCTGCTCCTGCACCTGGGGGCGGCGGGCGAACACCTCCAGGAGCCGCCCGAGCTTGGACAGCCCGGTGACCCGGCCGTCCTCACCGGGGATGTACCCGATGTGCGCGACCCCGTGGAACGGCAACAGGTGGTGCTCGCACGTGGAGTACATCGGGATGTCCCGGACGATCACGAGCTCCTCGTGCTCGATCGGGAAGGTCGTGGCCAGCACCTCCGCGGGGTCCTGCCAGAGCCCGGCGTAGAGCTCGTGGGCGGCCTGGGCCACCCGGGCCGGGGTCTCGGCGAGCCCGTGGCGGTCGGGGTCCTCCCCGATCGCGAACAGGAACTCCCGCACCGCCGCCTCGGCGCGCGGGACGTCGACGGACGGCCGCGCCGCCGTGGGCTCGGCGGCGTCGGGCTCAGGGCTCGACACGACCACCGTCCGGCACCTCGACGACCTCGGTCGGCGGGTTCTCCTCCGGCCGGGCGCCGTCCGAGGCGCGGGCGTCGATCCGGGCCTGGGTGTCCGGGTCACCCGGGGTCACGGAGGCGCCCTCGGGCGCGCCCGAGCCGTTGCGGTGCGACATCGCGGCCTCCTCGGCCGGGGTGAGGACCGGCGGGATGTCCGAGAGGGTCCGGTGCTCGCTGGAGAGCCAGGTCGGGCGGACGGGGCGCTTGACGACGTCCTTGAAGATCTCCGCGAGCTCGGCCGCGTTGAGCGTCTCCCGCTCGAGGAGCTCGAGGACGAGGCGGTCGAGGATCTTCCGGTTGTCGTTGACGACGTGCCAGGCCTCGTCGTGGGCCGCGTCGATGAGCTTGCGGACCTCCTCGTCGACGACCGCGGCGACCTGCTCGGAGTAGTCGCGCTCGTGGCCCAGGTCGCGCCCCATGAACGGCTCGCCCTGGGACTGGCCGAGCTTGATCGCGCCGACCCGCTCGCTCATCCCGTACTCGGTGACCATCTTCCGGGCCATCGCGGTGGCCTTCTCGATGTCGTTCGCGGCCCCGGTGGTCGGGTCGTGGAAGATGATCTCCTCCGCGACGCGCCCGCCGAGGGCGTAGGCGAGCTGGTCGAGGATCTCGTTGCGGGTCGTCGAGTACTTGTCGTCGAGCGGCATCACCATCGTGTAGCCGAGGGCCCGACCGCGCGGCAGGATGGTCACCTTCGTGACCGGGTCGAGGTGGTTCATCCCGGTGGCGACGAGCGCGTGACCGCCCTCGTGGTACGCCGTGATCTTGCGCTCCTTGGCCGACATGATGCGCGTGCGCTTCTGCGGGCCGGCGATGACCCGGTCGATCGCCTCGTCGAGGACGTCGTCGTCGATGAGCTTCTTGCTCGTGCGCGCGGTGAGCAGCGCGGCCTCGTTGAGGACGTTCGCGAGGTCGGCGCCGGTGAAGCCGGGAGTGCGCCGCGCCACGGCGAGCAGGTCGACGCCGGCCGCCATCGGCTTGCCCTGCGCGTGGACCTGGAGGATCTTGTGCCGGCCGATCATGTCGGGGTTCTCGACGGAGATCTGGCGGTCGAAGCGGCCCGGGCGCAGCAGCGCGGGGTCGAGGATGTCGGGCCGGTTCGTGGCCGCGATGAGGATGACGTTGGTCTTGACGTCGAAGCCGTCCATCTCGACGAGCAGCTGGTTGAGCGTCTGCTCGCGCTCGTCGTGCCCGCCGCCCATGCCGGCGCCACGGTGGCGACCGACGGCGTCGATCTCGTCGACGAACACGATGGCCGGCGCGTTGGACTTGGCCTGCTCGAACAGGTCACGGACGCGCGAGGCGCCGACACCGACGAACATCTCGACGAAGTCCGAGCCGGAGATCGAGTAGAACGGGACCCCCGCCTCACCGGCGACGGCCCGGGCGAGCAGCGTCTTGCCGGTACCGGGCTGGCCGTAGAGCAGCACGCCCTTGGGGATCTTCGCGCCGACGGCGAGGAACTTGGCCGGCTCGCGGAGGAACTCGACGATCTCCTGGAGCTCCTCGACCGCCTCGTCCGCGCCCGCGACGTCGTCGAAGGTGACCTTGGGGGTGTCCTTGGTCATGAGCTTGGCCTTGGACTTGCCGAACTGCATGACGCGCGAGCCGCCACCCTGGGCCTGGGTCATGAGGAACCAGAACAGCCCGACGAGCAGGAGCACGGGGAAGAAGCTGATGAAGAGGGTCCAGAACGTGCTGTCCCCCTGGACCTTGTCGTTGTACCCGTCGGGGAGGTTGGTCCGCAGCTCGTCGACCAGCTGCTCGGCCCGCGCGTCGACGTACTCGGCGCGCACCTTGGTGGCGTCGGAGATCTTCGCGGCGGGGTCGGAGAAGGTCTGGCCCTTCTTGAGGTCGAGCGTGAGGACGTTGTCCGTCCCCATCACGGCGCTCTCGACCTTCTTCTCGGTGATGAGCTTCTCGGCCTGGGAGGTCGTGATGGTCGTGTAGCCGCCGTCGCCACCGACCGTGAACACGAGCAGCAGGAGCACGAGGGCAGCGAGCACCCAGAACACCGGGGCCCGGAGAATGCGTTTGAAGTCCATCTGGCTGCGGGGCCGCGGCCCCACCCTCCTGCTCGTCGTCGCTCGCCCGGCCGGAGACCTCCGACCCGGGACTACACGCTAGCAACGAGCCCGGTGGGGCTCGTGTTCCGCGGGGAGATCCGACCTTCGACCCGAGGGGCGGATCGTCCGTTCCGTCAGCTGTACACGTGCGGCGCCAGGGTGCCGACGACCCGGAGCCCGCGGTAGGCCTCCGCGTAGTCGAGTCCGTACCCGACGACGAACTCGTTGGGGATGTCGAACCCGACCCACTGCACGTCGACCTCGACCTTGGCGGCGTCGGGCTTGCGCAGCAGGGTGCAGATCTCGACCGAGGCCGGGCTGCGCGACTCGAGGTTGGACCGGATCCAGGACAGGGTCAGCCCGGAGTCGATGATGTCCTCGACGATGAGGACGTGCCGGTCGGTGATGTCGGTGTCGAGGTCCTTGAGGATGCGGACCACGCCGCTGCTCTTGGTGCCCGAGCCGTAGGAGGAGACGGCCATCCACTCGACGGGGACGCTGTAGGGCATCGCCCGCATCAGGTCGGCCATCACCATGACGGCGCCCTTGAGCACCCCCACGAGCAGGAGGTCCTTGCCCTCGTACTCGGTGGCGATGAACTGCGCCAGCTCGTCGAGCTTGGCGAGGATCTCCTCCTCGGTGACGAGGACTCGTTCGAGGTCTGCTCCCATGTGGGCGGCGTCCACTGCGGCTCCTGGGTGGGGGGGCGGGTGGTCGGGGCTATTCAACCCGAGGGAGCGGCCCGATGGACAGCCGGCCGTCGGATCGGGTGACGCGCAGGCCGCCGGGCGCGTGCACCGCGCCCTGGCCGTGCCAGTGGGTGAGGAGGCGGTCACAGGCGTCGGTGTGGCGGCTGGACACCCGGGAGGCCGGGGCGCCGGCGGCCGCCAGCAGGCGCCGCCAGACCCGGGTGCGGACCGGCCGCGGCAGGGCGGCCAGTGTCGCGGCGTCCCAGGGACCGGCCCCCAGCGCGTCGGTCGCGGCGTCGGCGAGGGCGTCGAGGTGGTCGGCGTCCTCGCGGAGCTGGCCGGCGCTGCGGGCGAGCGCGGGGGCCAGGCCGGGGCCGAGGTCGCGCTCGAGGTCGGCGAGCGCCCGGCGGGCCCGGACCCGGGCGAAGGCCGGGTCCTCGTTCATCGGGTCGTCCCACCAGGTGAGGCCCTCGGCGGTGCACGCGGCCCGGGTCTGCTCGCGGGTGACCCCCAGCAGCGGGCGGTGGTAGCGGCCGCGGGTGGGCGGCATCCCGGCGAGGCTGCGGGCCCCGGAGCCGCGGGCCAGCCCGAGGAGCACCTGCTCGGCCTGGTCGTCGAGGGTGTGGCCGAGGAGGACGAGGCGGGCGCCGTGGTGTTCGGCGGCGGCGTCGAGCTCGCGGTAGCGCGCCTCCCGGGCGACGGCCTCGAGGCTGCCGCCGCCGAACACCATCGCCCAGGTCGCGACGACGTGCACGGGGTCCAGCCCCAGCGCGCGCAGTCGGGCGCCGACCGTCGCGGCGACCTCGTCCGACCCCTCCTGGAGCCCGTGGTCGACGACGACCGCACCGACCCGCAGCCCCCGCGCCGCTCCCTCGAACCGCGCGGCGTCGGCCAGGGCGAGGGAGTCCGCTCCCCCGCTGCACGCGACGAGGACGAGGTCGCCGGCGTCGCACTCGGCGAGCGTGCGGCGGACCGCCGAGCGCACGGCGGCGACGGCCGGGTGCGGCCGCCCCCAGCGCCGCCCCGCCGCGTCCTCGCTCACCGCCACCCCCCGATCATCCCCACTTCGTGCGGGCTGCGGGCTCGTCGACGCGGCACCCGGCGGCCGAAACCGCCCGAAGGTCGCACGACGTGATGAGCACGCGCCGGGGCTCAGGCGTGGACGCGGCGGACCCAGGCCTTCGGGTCCTCGATCTCCCGGGGGAGCGGGAGCGTCTCGGGGGAGGTCCACACGGCGTTGAAGCCCTCGACCCCCACCTCGTCCTGCACGCCGCGCACGAAGAGGGCACCGTCGCGGTACTGGCGCATCTTCGCCTCGAGGCCGAGCAGCCGGCGCAGCAGCCGGTCGGAGGCACCTGCGCCCCTACGGCGCTCGGTGAACCGCTGCCGGATGCGGGCGACGCTCGGGATGTGCGCGGGACCCACGTCATCCATCACGACGTCCGCGTGCCCCTCGAGGAGGGACATCACGGCGGTGAGCCGAGCCAGCTGCTCGCGCTGCTCGGGGGTGGCGAACAGGTCGGCGATCCCGGTGCCGCCCTCGGTGAACAGCTCCGGAAGGCGCTCGGTGACCCGGGAGGCGATCTCCGCGAGCCGCTCCTGGTCGGGCGCGAGGTCGACGGCGAGCCGCCGCGCCTGCTCGATGAGGTGCTCACGCAGCCACGGGTTGGCCGTGAACTGCACCCGGTGCGTCTCCTCGTGCATGCAGACCCAGGCCCGGAAGTCGGCCGGGTCGACGTCGAGCTCGCGGGCCGTCGACATGATGTTCGGGGCCACGAGGAGCAGGCTCGGGCTGCCGCCGGGGGCGATGTCGTACTGCCCGAGCACCTTGCTCGCCATGAACGCGAGGAGGGCGCCGGCCTCGGCGCCGGTGACCTTGCCGCCGACGACCTGCGCCGCAGGGCCCGGCACGACGCCCCGCTTCTCGACGATGGCGTCGACCGCCGGGTCGAGCAGCGCCGACATCGAGTCGGCGTTGACGGCGATCCACGTGGCCCGGTCGACGACGAGGGCGGCGGGCGCGTCGGGCGGCGTCTGCAGCTGCGCGGTGTGCGCGACGGGTTCGCGGGCGGCCCGCGCGGCCTCGCGGATCGCCTCGACCTCCGTCCTCGCCTCGGACGGCGAGACCACCGGCCCGGCCGGGACGAGCGTGCGGCCCGTCGTCTTCGCGAACTCCCAGTCGACGTATCCCACGGGGTCAGCCTCTCATCACGGTCATCGGGCGGTGGCCCCGCAGCCACACCGGGTGAGCGCGGCGACGATGAGGTCCAACGCGGCGCGCGCCCGGAGGGTTCCGGCGTCGGTCTGCGGGAAGCCGTCGACCTGGACGACGAAGGTGAGCGGGCGGCCGTCGGCGTCGACCGTCGTCCCGGCGAGCGCGGAGCCGGCCCGCAGGGTGCCGGTCTTGGCCCGGGGGACCCCGAGCACGTCCTGCGTGGCCTTCTCGGCGAACCGGTCGCGCAGCGTGCCGGACAGGCCCGACACCGGGAGGGCGGCCACCACGTCGCGGTACTGCTCGGCCTCGCCCGTGACCGCCAGGGCCAGCACGGACGAGAGCGTCTCGGGGGCCACGACCTGCCCCGGGCTGAGCCCGCTGGCGTCCTCGAGGACCATGCCGGTCGTCGGCACACCGGCGGCCTCGAGGCGGGCCCGGATGAACGCCGCGTTGTCCCCGCCCCCGGTCGTCGGCTCCCCCGCCGTGGCGGCGGCCTGGCGGACGAGGCTCTCCGCGAGGGAGTTGTCGCTCTCGTCGAGCGCGAGCGTGAGCAGCTCGCCGTAGGTGGCGGACTCGACGGACCCCAGCTCCTCGGCTCCTGCCGGCGCCGGGGCGGTCCACGTCGAGGCGGGGCGCAGGGTCGCGGTGACGCCGCGCTGCGAGAGGAGCTTCGCGAAGGTCGTCGCCACCGCGGACGCGGGGCTGGCCGGCGCCGGCTCCCCGGGGAGCGCGCGCCGGGTCGAGAGACCCGCCATCACGACCGGGCCGGCGAACCCGTCGCGGACGTCGTTCGGGTTCCACGTCGGCGGGACCCGGGGCCCCGGCGCGAAGGACAGGTCGAGGCGCAGCGTCACGGTCGTCCGCCCCGAGGCCGTCAGCGTGCCGGCGACCTGGTCGGCGAGGTCTGCGAGGCCCGCGCGACCCGCCACCGCGTCGGGGTCGCCGGCACCCGGCGCGAGCAGCATGTCGCCGCGGGCGACGAGGACGAGCGCGTCCGTGCCGCCTTCGGCGACGACGGTGGTGGGGATGCGGGCGCCGAGGTCGAGGGTCTGGGACACCGCGAGGGCCGCGAGCAGCTTGGCCGTCGAGGCGGGCGGCCGGGGCGTGTCCGCGGCGAGCGCCCACAGCTCCTCGCCGGTGACGCCGTCGCGCACGCTCACCCCGAGGCCCTTCGCCAGGGCGGGGTCGTCGGAGGCGGTGGTGACGGCCTGCTCGAGCCCCGCGGCGGTGGGGACCGGGGCGTCGGCCGCGTCCGGTGCCAGCAGGCCACCCGGCGGAGCCGCGGTGGGCAGCAGCACGGGGGCCGGGGTGCCGGAGACCGTCGGCGTCGGGACGCTGACCGGCCGGTCGAGGGTGAGGATCCCGGGAACGACGTCGAGCACGTCGGCCGTGGCGTAGCCGCTCACCGCGAGGAGGGAGAGTGCGGCGGCGCCGGCCACCATGACACGTCTCACCCTGCCTCCCTTCGTGCGTGGACCCCTCGATGCGCCAGACTGTCGGTCGAGCGTAGGTCACACACCAGAGGGAGCGGTCCACCGTGGAGTTCGACGTCACCATCGAGATCCCCAAGGGGCACCGCAACAAGTACGAGGTCGACCACGAGACCGGGCGCATCCGGCTCGACCGGATGCTGTTCACCTCGATGTCCTACCCCTCCGACTACGGGTACATCGAAGACTCCCTCGGCGAGGACGGCGACCCGCTCGACGCGCTGGTCCTCCTCGACGAGCCGACCTTCCCCGGCTGCCTCGTGCGGGCCCGTCCGATCGGCATGTTCCACATGCGCGACGAGGCCGGCGGCGACGACAAGATCCTCTGCATCCCCGCCGGCGACCCGCGCAAGGCGCACATCGCCGAGCTGAGTGACGTCACCGAGTTCGACCAGCTCGAGATCCAGCACTTCTTCGAGACCTACAAGGACCTCGAGCCCGGCAAGTCGGTCGAGGGCGCCCACTGGGCCGGCCGCGAGGAGGCCGAGAAGTGCATCCGCGAGGCGCTGGAGCGCGCCAGGGCCGCGGGTCTGACCACCGCGCGCTGGCGCTTCCCGTCGCACGACGAGGACATGAACGGTGGCGCGGTGAGCTCGGCACACACCCCGGAGGAGCTCCTCGAGGCCGCCGAGAAGGCCCGCGCCGAGCTCGCGACCAAGGACAAGCCGCTCAGCGACGACTGAGCGGGTTCACCAGCCCCAGGTGCCGGGCTCGCCCTTGAACGGGCCGACGACCCGGTGCGTCACCCAGCCGCCGTAGAAGCCGCCGGCCTGAGGGGAGACGACCTCGCCGTCGACGACGCACCGCTCCACCATCCCGGGCATCACCGCGACGTGCTCACGCAGTGCCTCGAAACCGGGGGTGGGCCTGGGGTAGGTCCAGGCGGCCCGCTCCGCCACGACGCCGCCACCGAGGACGTCGAAGTAGGCGGCCTCGCCCTTCCACTCGCAAGTCGACGACCCCGAGGTGGGGCGCAGGGCGCCGGGCGCGAAGTCCTCGGTCGGCAGGTAGTAGGTCGGCGGGTGGCTCGTCTCGAGCACGCGGAGCGTCCGGGTGCTCGCCGCGACGCGCACACCGCCGAGCCACACCTCGACCGACTCCCGGCTCGGGTCGACGGCTGGCGGTCGCGGGTAGTCCCACACCGACTCCTGGCCCGGCCCGGGGCGCTGCGGCTGCGGCCGGTTCACGGCGTGACCTCCTCGTGGGCGAGGGCAGCGCGCAACGCCACCCCGAACGCCTCGACCGACCCGCTCGCGGCGGCGAGCTCGGCGGGGGTCAGCAGGGTGCGGTGGCCGCCGTCGACCCGTCGCCCGATGACGACCGGCAGCCCCGTGCCCGCGGCAGCGGCCCGCTCCGCGGCATCCGTCTCGTTGCGGTGGACGAGCCGGACGGGCACCCCGAGACCGGCCACCATCGCGTCCCAGGCCGGCTTGCGACGGATGCCGCCGTGGGTGACGTCGCAGAGGGCGCACTCCGCCCGGCCGAGCAGGTGCTGCACGACGTAGCCCAGCTCCCCGCGCACCCCACCGTCGGCGTCGTAGATGCCCACCAGCTCGACGAAGGTCCGTGTCATCCAGTGAGCGTAGGCGACCCGGCGACCGTGCAGCCCGGAGCCATCGAGAGGGCAGGACATGCCGAATGGCCGTCGCCGATGCTCCGCATGTCCTGCACTCTCGATACGGCCGGGGCAGCGGAAAGGCCCCTCGACGGGCCGCTTGGCTGCGGGATCCTCCGGCGTCCGGGTGGTCAATGGCACGCGGCGCGGCCGTCGTCGCCCGCTGCGAGTTCGCGAGCTGGTGGACCTGCGGCATATCGGCACCAGAGAGCTACCCCGGCTCCACCCCGTCGACTCGGCACTCTCCGATGTCGGTCCCTTGTGTGGTCGTCCGTGCTGGAGGACGCTGGCGTGAGCGGGATCAACGTTGGGAGGTCGGCATGCTCTCAGGAAGTGTCGTTACGACGATTCTCCAGGTGTCGGAGGCTGCGCTTGCAGTCGAGTTCTACCGCGACCGGCTCGGGCTGGACTACGTGGGCCCCAACAGCGAGGGGCAGGAGATCTTCGCCCTGGGCGGAGGGGCGAGCCTGGCGCTCATGCCTGATCCGGATGCGACCCCGACGGGTCGCACCGAGATGTCCTTCGAGGTCTCCGACATCGGTGCGGAGATCGAGGCCCTCGGAGAGCGCGGCGTCACCTTCGCTGACTACGACTTGCCGGGTTTGAAGACGGTGGAGCACGTCTGCGTCCTCGGCTCGGAGAGGGCGGCGTGGTTTCAGGACCCTGACGGCAACGTCTTGTGTCTGCACGAGTTGCTGCCTTCGACTTCGCCGAACCCGTAGGCGGCAGCAACGCGAGCACGTGCCACGGCACGGGCACGTCCTGCCGACGACGCAGGAGTTCGGACGAGCACGCGTTCCTCCTGCGCCAGCGCAAGATCCGCGCCGCCGGCTCACATGAGCGGTCCCCTGGAGGGGAACGGGTGCGGGCCGGCTCGTGGACCTGGCGAAGTCCAGTTGCGTCAGTACGCCGCGAGCTGACTGCCCAGATCGACGCACGGTCGAACCGCGCAGAGGGGGCATTCGTCGCGGCACGTGACCCATGCGAAGCGGCCATGTGCCGTGACCGTCACGATGGCCGCAAGGGGCGCACCGGGGGTACGCGAGACCGTGAACGGCAACGGACAGGCCCCCTCGACGGGCGCCGAAGGGGCCTGACCTGCGGTACTGCGTGGAGCCGCCTATCGGAATCGAACCGATGACCTATTCATTACGAGTGAATCGCTCTGGCCGACTGAGCTAAGGCGGCGTGCGCCCGGCCGGGGCCGAACACGTCGCACGAGTATAGGGAGCGACCTGCCGCGTTCGCGAATCCGGCCCCCGGGTCAGCAGCGGAGGCCGTCCTTGGGCAGCGTCCCGTCGACGTACCAGGAGTCCACGGCGTCGTCGACGCACGCGTTGGAGCGGGTGTAGGCGGTGTGGCCGTCGCCGTCGAAGGTGATGAGCGCGGCCTTCGCGAGCTGGTCGCGCAGCCGGACCGACCACTCGTACGGCGTCGCCGGGTCGCGGGTCGTGCCGATGACGACGATCGGCTCCGCCCCCTTGGCGCTCACGGTGTGCGGGACCCCCGTCGCGGGCACCGGCCAGTACCCGCAGACGAGCGAGCTCCAGACGAGGTAGCGCCCCCAGGTCGGCGCCTCCTTCGCGGCGGCGTCGGCCAGCGCCTCGTGCTCCGGCACCGAGGCGGACTCCGGCTTGTCGAGGCAGTTGACGGCGTAGATGACCTCCATGATGTTGCCGGCGTAGCCGCCCCCGGGGTTGCGGTCGGCGTACTGGTCCGCGAGCTGCATCAGGGCGGTGCCGTCGCCGGCCAGCGCCTCGGTCATCGCGTCGACGAGCGTGCGCCAGGCGCCTTGGTCGTACATCGCCGCCGCGATGCCGAGCGAGGCCCATCCCTCGGTGAGCTGCGGGACCGAGCCGTCCCCGGTGCGCGGGAGGGGGTTGGCGTCGACGTCCGCGAGGAAGCCCCGCAGGTTCTCCATCACGACGTCGACCGAGTCGCCCAGGGGGCAGTTCTTCTCGGCGACGCAGTACTTCGCCCATGCCCTCGTCGCGAGCTCGAAGCCCTTGGCCTGACCGAGGTTGATCTCCTGCGACGTCAGGTCGGGGGCCACCACGCCGTCGAGCACGAACCGGCCGACCTGCTGCGGGAACAGGTCCGCATAGGTCGACCCGAGGTAGGTGCCGTAGGACTTGCCGAGGTAAGTGAGCTTCTCCTCGCCGAGGGCCGCGCGCAGGACGTCCATGTCGCGGGCGGCGTCCTCGGTGGAGACGTGCGGCAGGAGGGCCCCGGCGTTCGTGGCACAGGAGCGCGCGAAGTCCGCCGAGCCCTGCGCGAAGGTCCGCTCCTCGGCCGCGTCGTCCGGTGTGGGGTCGGAGCCGAGGAAACCGTCGAGCTGGGTGTCGGTGAGGCAGTCGATCGGCGCCGAGCGCCCGACTCCGCGCGGGTCGAAGCCGACGATGTCGTACCGGTCGCGCACGGACGGGCCGACGATGAAGTCCGCCGCGCGGGCGTAGTCGACCCCGGAGCCGCCCGGCCCGCCCGGGTTGACCACGAGCGAGCCGATGCGCCGGGAGGACTTCTTGGCCGGCACCTTGAGCACCGAGATCTGGATCGTGCGACCCCCCGGGTCGGCGTAGTCGACGGGGACGGTGAGGTCGGCGCACTCCGCACCGGAGCAGTCGCTCCAGGAGAGCTGCTGGGCGTAGAAGCGGTCCAGACCCGTGGACCCGGCGGGCGGGGTCTGGGGGGACACCGAGACCGATGGCCGAGCCCCTCCGTCGCCGCCGATCCCGCTGAGGACCGAGCATCCCGAGAGGACGGTCGCGACGGCGACGACACCCGCGGCGAGGCGGAGGGGGCGCTGGGTCATGCGCGGCACGATAGGCGAGCAGGATGTGACCCCTCGCGCCGGGGAGGTCACGATCCGGCAGAGATCGCCGCGGGTCAGCGCGGCAGCCGCAGGTCGAGGGCCATCGCCTCGAGCGCGAGCAGGGGGGCGACGTTGGCGTCGATCCGCTCGCGGGCCGTGCCGATGGCGTCCATCGCCCCGAGGACCTGCTCGGCGGTGAGCACCTCCGCGACCCGGGTCACGACCTGGCGGGCGTCCTCGTTGACGAGGGAGGTGCCGGCGCCGGTGCGCAGGACGAGGGCGTCGCGGTAGACCGACAGGAGGTCGATGAGCGCCCGGTCGACGACGTCGCGGGTGAACCGGGTGGCCCTGGCCTTCTGCTCCCGCTCCAGCGCGGTGACCTGCGAGCGCACGTGTGGTGGCTGGGTACGGGCCGTGGTGTCGGCCCCGAGGATCTCGAGGAGGCGCGCCTTCTCGGCGGCGTCGCGCTCCCCCGAGGCGGCGGCCGACTCCTCCTGGGCGATCGTCATGATGTCCTGCGCGGCACCGACGGCCTCGCCGACCGAGACGATCTTCGTCGCCATCGACACGACGTCGTGGCGGCGGATGCGGGCGTGCTCGTCGCGGGCGAGACGGCGGGCCAGGCCGACGTGGGACTGCGCTGCGCGCGCGGCGTAGAGCGCCATCGCGTGGTCGACGCCGTCGCGCCGGACGAGCAGGTCGGCGACCGCCTCGACCGAGGGGGTGCGGAGCCGGACGTGCCGGGACCGCGAGCGGATGGTGATGATGACGTCCTCGACCGAGGGCGCGCAGAGCATCCACACGGTGCGCGGGGTGGGCTCCTCGAGGGCCTTGAGGAGGGCGTCGGCGGCGCGCTCGGTGAGGCGGTCGGCGTCCTCGACGATGATGACCCGGTAGCGCCCCACGCTGGGCCGGTGGGCGGCGAGGGCGACGAGGTCGCGGGCCTGCTCGACCTTGATCGAGAGGCCCTCGGTGGCGATGACGTCGACGTCGGCATGGGTGGCGTCGAGGGCGGTGCGGCACTCCCGGCACTCCCCGCACCCGCCCTGGGGGCAGAGCAGGGCGGCGGCGAAGGCGCGGGCGGCCACCGAGCGCCCCGAGCCGGGCGGGCCGGTGAACAGCCAGGCGTGGGTCATCGCCGTGGGGTCGCGGACGGCCTGCTCGAGGGTCGCGACGGCTCGCTCCTGACCGATGACGTCGCGCCAGACGGTCACGGGGCACCCCCCGGCGCCGGGTCGACGAGCGCCATCGCCTCGACGCGGTCGAGGACCGCGGCGTGCAGCTCCTCGGCGGGCCGGGTGCCGTCGAGGACGACGTACCGCTCGGGGTTGCCGCGGGCCATCGCGAGGAAGTGCTCGCGGATCGAGGCGTGGAAGGCGTCGGCCTCGGCCTCGAGCCGGTCGTGCACCTCCCCCCGGCGACGGCGGCCCTCCTCGGGGGGGACGTCGACGACGACGGTGAGGTCGGGGACGAGCCCGCCGACCGCCCACATCTGGAGGTCGTGGACCTCGTCGGCGCCGAGGTCGCGCCCGGCGCCCTGGTAGGCGACCGAGGAGTCGGTGTAGCGGTCGGTGAGGACGACCTGGCCGGCCGCGAGGGCCGGCCGGACGACGAGGTCGACGTGGTGGGCCTTGTCGGCGGCGAAGAGCAGCGCCTCGGCCCGCGGCGAGACGTGGTCGCCGTGGAGGACGAGGTCGCGGATGCTCGCGCCGAGCGCGGTGCCGCCGGGCTGACGGGTGAGCAGCACCTCGCGGCCCCGGGCGCGCAGAGCCTCGGCGAGGAGCCGCACCTGCGTCGACTTGCCCGCGCCGTCGCCGCCCTCGAAGGCGATGAAGACCCCGTCCCGTCCGCTCACGCCAGCGAGCCTAGGCCAGCGGGGTGACGGGCGTCCCGGCGCGGGGGGCGGCCGTCGGGCGTCCGCCAGTGCTCCACCCCGTCGAGTGAACAGAACACGCCGCGTCCACCTCAGCGGAGACGGCGTGTTCTGTTCACTCGAGGGGCTGCTCGGCCGGTCGGGTCGGGTCGTGCCGGTCGGCGTTCGCGTGGATGGCGTCGTGGACGTACTGCGCGAGGCCAGGGGCGAGGTCCTCGTAGGTGGCGGTGAACCGGGGGTCGGCGAGGTACATGTCGGCGAGGCCGCGGTGGAACGCGTGGTCGAGGTCGTAGAACCGCTCGTGGATGTGCAGCCGGTGGGCCTCGGCGGCGTCCATCGCGCGCTCCGAGGTGGCGGGGGCGCCGGAGCGCAGGGCCTCGACGAGGGCCTCGTTGACGCGGTCCTGGTCGGCCTTGACCTCGGCCCAGTCCGCCCTGGTGTGGCCCTTCGTCCGCGAGACCGACTGCTTCCAGGGGTCGCTCTCGCCCCAGCGCTCCTCGGCCTCGGCGGCGTACTCGTCGCCGAAGCCGTCCCCGAAGAGCTCCTTGAGGTCCTCGGTCGTGGCGGGTTGCTCGCTCATCTCTCGCTCCAGTGCTCGGTCGATGGCCGTGACGAGCTCCTCGAGCTCGCCCAGCCGGGTCTCGACCACGGCGCGCTGCCGCCGCAGGTGCTCCTCGGCCGACCCGTCTCCGTCGAGCAGCGCCCGCACCTCGTCGAGGGGCAGGTCGAGCCGGCGGTACGTGACGACCGTGGCGAGCCGCGCCAGGTCCGCGTCCGTGTAGAGGCGGTACCCGGCGGGGGTGCGGTCGGACGGGACGACGAGGCCGATGGCGTCGTAGTGGTGCAGCGTGCGCACCGTGACACCGAAGGTCTCGGCGACCTGGCCGACCGTCAGCTCCATCCGGGCAGTGTGCTGGCTCGTCGTGGTCATGTCACCCACGATGGCGCCTCACGCCGCGTGAGGGTCAAGCCCCCGCGCGCCGGCCCCGGCCCCCGGGGGGTTTCTCGGGTGACCCGATAACCCCGCGCTTCACCCCGGAAGGCTTCTCGGGTGAGGTGCGGGGTTCCCGGGGGAAGCTCGCGGGTGCGGCGGGGAACTGCGCGGATGCCGTGCGGCCGGTCAGGCCTGGGGCGTCTCGAACCAGTTCGCGAGGGCCGAGGCGAGGCCGAGGTCGCCCCGGGCCTTGATCTTGCCCATCATGAACATCATCGCCGCGTTGCCGGTGCCGGCGATGAGCTTGAGGAACTCGGCAGGACCCGCCATGAGCGACAGCTGCGGCTCGACGGTGGGCGCCTTCTCGACGGTGCACGTGCCGTGGTCGACGATGACGGCGTAGGTGTCGCTGGAACCCCCGGGCCCCCCCGTGACCCTGAAGTCGATCCGGGCCGTCCGGTCGCCGGCCTTGTCCGCCCGGAACTGCCCGGGAAAGCGCTCGAAGATGGCGTCGAGGAGCGCCTCCCGGTGCTCGCCGGCGAAGGCGTCGCGGATCTCGCTGTCGGACGCCTTCTTGACGGTCGCGACGAACTCCGCGGGCGAGGCGGTGGACAGGGTCTGCGCATCGAGGGCCATGCCCTAGAACCTACTAATGGGTAACCGCGACGGCAACAGGTCAGAGGTAGCGGTCCCAGCCGGTGCCGATGGCCACGCCGTTCCGGACTCCTCCCGAGCCTGTGCCCCGGTACAGGCGCAGGTCGCCGCCCGGGGTGATGCCCCCGAGGTCGGTCTTCCCGTCGCCGTCGAAGTCACGCAGCGGCAGCAGCGCACCCATCGACTGCCACCCCGCACCGATCTGCTTGCGACCGGTCACGCCACCCTTGCCGTTGCCCGGGTACAGCCAGAGCCGGCCCGCGGCATCGACCGCGGCGATGTCGTTCTTCCGGTCACCGGTGAGGTCACCCGCCGAGATGACCGAGATCATCGACTGCCACCCAGTCCCGATGCGCGTCGGTGCGAGCAGCCGGTCCTTCGAGGTCTTCGGGTAGAGCAGCAGCTCACCCTTCGAGTTCATCGCGATGACGTCGGGGTAGGCGTCGGCGTTGAGCGAGAACCCGCCGTCGACCCAGCGCATCGCGCCCCAGCCGCGGGAGCCCAGCACCGTGCGGACGCCACCGGCTGCGAGGGCCACGAGATCGTCGTTGCGGCAGAGCAGCTCACCGCCACCCACGGTGCCCACGTCCACGGCGGCAACGGTGGTGCACCCCACCTCGTTGGAGTACAGCCACGTCTCGCCGGCACGCACACGGCCCGTCCCCGTGCCGGCGTAGGCCCACACTCGCGGGTCGTCCCCGAGGCCGGGTTGACGGGTCGCGAGGACGTCGGTCCGGCGGTCGCCGGTGACGTCCACGCTTCCGGTCACGTTGCGGGACAGGGCGGGGCGCCCCTCGAGGACCAGTGTGGGGCTGTCTCCCCACTGGCTCCGCAGGGTGACCCGCAGGGTCTGCGCGACGCCGTTCCGCAGGTCCGGGAGGTCGACGAGCAAGGCCCCGCCCCGCCCCAGAGGCGCCTCCCGGACCATGCCTGACGGTGATGCCTCCACCCGGATCGAGGAGAGGTGGGTCGGGTCGACGTCGGTCGAGAGCGCGACCGTCAGGCGTCCGGGACGCTCGACCACGGTGGCGCTGAAGTCTCCGGGCGCGACCGTCGAGCCGAGGGTGGCCAGCGGCAGGCCGTGGGTGCGCGGGAACAGGGCCCCTTCCATCACGGCTTGGCCGTCCGGGTAGTAGAAGACCCGGTTGCCCACGGAGTCCACGACCTCGACCATGTAGAGCTCCCACGGCCCGAACTCGCTCGGGACGATCGACAGGGTCCCGGCACCCTCGCCTGCCGGGACCACTCCGGACCCCACGGTGACACCCATGTGAGGGTTCAGGAATCGGGCCTCGATGCTGGCCACGGAGTGCTCGCTGTCGGTGGCCGCCCAGGCGTACGTACTCGTCTCGCCAACTCGCGTCGCCTCGGTGACCGGGCGTAGCGCGGTGAGGACGGGTGCCGTCCCGTCGGAGGCCCCGGACAGGGTGACCGACGGCCCGGCGAGATCGACCTCGTGCGTGCTCTCCGCCGACGCCGGCGAGCTGCGGTAGCGGCCGTCGAGGCGGTAGTCGGCGTAGTTGCCGGCGGCGTCGGTGAGCCGCACCTGATAGGCCCGGTAGATGCCGTTCGCGGCGTTCTGCCCGAAGTACGTCCCCAGTGTCAGGGGCGTCTCGGAGTCCTGCACGTAGACGTACCGGTGGGAGGAGTCCTCGAGGAAGGTGACCGAGGCTCTCGTCACCGCCACGTCGTCCGTGGCGTCGAGGATCAGGGTCACTGAGCCCGCTGCCGTCAGCGCGGAGGTCGAGAACGCCACCGACCGCAGGACCGGAGGCGTCGTGTCCGCCTCGGCCGCCGAGGCGCTCGCCGGCAGGAGCCCGAGCACCCCCGCTGCGGCGACGACGATCCCCAGGACGACCCGACGACCACGCATCCCGGCGCTCCCCCTCAGCCACACCGGACGCACCGGCGACACCACACCCGTCCACCACGGGCGGGAGGAACGTAGCAGGCAGCACGGAGGATGGCACCGCGTGTTGCGGAAACTCGCAGCACGCGGTGGGCCGCCGGGTCAGGCCTTCTTCGCCGCCGCCTTCTTCGTCGTCTTCTTCGCCGCCGTCTTCTTCGCGGCGGTCTTCTTGGCGGGTGCCTTCTTCGCCGTCTTCTTGCGCGTGGCCTTCTTCGCCGGACCCTTGGCCCGCTTGTCCGCGAGCAGCTCGAAGCCACGCTCCGGCGAGATCTGCTCCGGGTCGTCGTCCTTGCGCAGGGTGGCGTTGGTCTCGCCGTCGGTGACGTACGGACCGAACCGGCCGTCCTTGACCACGACCGGCTTGCCCGAGACCGGGTCCGTCCCGAGCTCGGCGAGCGGCGGCTTGGCGGCCGCCCGGCCCCGCTGCTTGGGCTGCGCGTAGATCGCGAGCGCCTCCTCGAGGGTGATGTCGAAGAGCTGCTGCTCGCTCGTCAGCGACCGGGAGTCGGTCCCCTTCTTGAGGTACGGCCCGTACCGCCCGTTCTGCGCGGTGATGTCGTCGCCGGACTCGGGGTCCGTGCCCACGACGCGCGGCAGCGAGAGCAGACGCAGCGCCGTCTCGAGCTCGATGGTCCCGAGGTCCATGTCCTTGAAGAGCGACGCCGTGCGGGGCTTGACCTTCGCCTTGCCCTTCTTGGCGGCCTCCTCCTCGGGGAGCACCTCGGTGACGTAGGGGCCGTACCGGCCGGACTTGGCGACGATGTCGCGGCCGGTCTCCGGGTCCTGGCCGACGACGCGCCCGTCGTCGGCGGCGCGGTCCAGCAGCTCGCGCGCGATCGCCGGGGTCATCTCGTCCGGCGCCACGTCGTCGGTGATCGTGGCGCGGCGCGGCTGGGTGTCGCCGCGCTCGGCGGCCGCGGCGTCGGTGACCTCGCCGGTGCGAGGGTCGATCCCGGCGGGCACGACCTCCTCGACGTACGGCCCGTAGCGACCGACCCGGACGACGATGCCGTCGCCGATGTCGATGGTGGAGATCGCGCGGGCGTCGATGTCGCCGAGGTCCTCGACGAGCGAGCGCAGCCCCTCCGACGAGGTCGCCTCGTCACCGAAGTAGAAACGCTTGAGCCAGACCGACCGCTGGGCGTCGCCGCGGGCGATGGCGTCGAGGTCCTCCTCCATCGAGGCGGTGAAGTCGTAGTCGACGAGCCGCCCGAAGTGCTCCTCCATGAGCCGGGTGACGGCGAAGGCCAGCCAGCTCGGGATGAGGGCCGAGCCGCGGTTGCTCACGTACCCGCGGTCCTGGATCGTGCCGATCGTCGAGGCGTACGTGGACGGGCGGCCGATGCCGCGCTCCTCCATCGCCTTGACGAGCGTGGCCTCCGTGTACCGGGCGGGCGGGGAGGTCTCGTGACCCCCGGCCTCGGCCCGGCGGACGGTGAGCGGACGGCCGGCACCCAGCTTGGGCAGGCGGCGCTCCTCGTCGTCCCGCCCGGCGCGGGCGTCGTCGCGGCCCTCCTCGTAGGCGGCGAGGAAGCCGCGGAAGGTGATGACGGTGCCGCTCGCGGAGAGCTCGACCTCACGGGCGGGGGCACCCTCGCGCAGCGTCGCGGCGATCTTCACCGAGGCGGTCGAGCCGCGGGCGTCGGCCATCTGGGAGGCGATGGTGCGCATCCAAATCAGCTCGTAGAGGCGGAACTCCTCGCCGCGCAGCTCACCGGCGACCTGCTTCGGCGTGCGGAAGCGGTCCCCGGCGGGGCGGATCGCCTCGTGCGCCTCCTGGGCGTTCTTGACCTTCTTCTCGTACCGGCGCGGCGCGTCGGGCACGGAGTCGCCGCCGTACATCTCGCGGGCCTGCTGGCGGGCGGCGGACAGTGCGGCGTCCGACAGCGCCGTGCTGTCGGTCCGCATGTAGGTGATGTAGCCGTTCTCGTAGAGGCGCTGGGCGACCCGCATCGCGTTGCGGGAGTTGAGCCGCAGCTTGCGCGAGGCCTCCTGCTGGAGCGTGCTCGTGGTGAACGGCGCACTCGGGCGGCGCGTGTACGGCTTCTCGGAGACCTCGGCGACGGTCACCTCGGCGCTGCGCAGCGCCTCGGCGATGCCGGTGGCCTGCTCCTCGACGAGCTGGACCGCCTTGTCGCCCTTGAGGGTGCCGTCGTCGGCGAAGTCGCGGCCGGTGGCGACCCGCTTGCCGTCGACACCGGTGAGCCGGGCGGTGAAGAGGTCCTCGTCGCCGGCGGGCGTCACGTCGGCGTCGACGTCCCAGTAGGCGGCGCGGACGAACGCCATCCGCTCGCGCTCACGCTCGACGACCATCCGGGTCGCGACGGACTGCACCCGGCCGGCGGACAGGCCCGCCTTGACCTTGCGCCAGAGGACCGGGCTCACCTCGTACCCGTAGAGGCGGTCGAGGATGCGGCGGGTCTCCTGGGCGTCGACGAGCGAGGTGTCGATGTCACGGGTCTGGGTCGCGGCGCGCTGGATGGCCTCGCGCGTGATCTCGTGGAAGACCATCCGCTTGACGGGGACCTTGGGCTGGAGGGTCTCGTACAGGTGCCACGCGATGGCCTCGCCCTCGCGGTCCTCATCCGTGGCGAGGTAGAGCTCGTCGGCGTTCTTCAGGAGGGCCTTGAGCTCGCGGACCTTCTTCTTCTTGTCCGCGTCGACCACGTAGTAGGGGTCGAAGTCGTCGTCGACGTTGACGCCGAACCTGCCGAACGGGCCCTTCTTGATGTCCGCCGGCATCTCGCTCGGCGTGGGGATGTCGCGGATGTGGCCGACGGACGCCTCGACGTCCCAGTCGGCGCCGAGGTACCCGGCGATGGTCTTCGCCTTCGCCGGCGACTCCACGATGACGAGCTTGCGGCCTGTGGCCATGGTCAACCTGCCTGTTCCGTCCGCCACGTGCAGCGGATTCGTCGCTGCTCCGACGTGGAGACAGGGCCGACGGTAGCGCCCGAAGGCGCTCGGAGCGCAACTCGGGTCCGTGGAGCGGCCCTCGTGCGCCGCTCCACGGACCCGGTGGTCGTCGGCTCAGTCCCGCGCCTGGAGCAGGCGCCGGAGCACCCCGAAGGTCCCGAGGACGGCGAAGACGAAGTAGAACGCGAGGTCACCGGCGTAGCTCGAGAGCACCTGTCCGTCGGTGACGTTCTGCCAGACGAAGCTCGAGCGCGTGACGCCGGCCGACGCGGCCTCGGCGGCGTGCGCGCTGTAGTACTGCGAGGCGTCCCAGCCGACGAAGGCGAGGGCGGTCCCGACGACGCCGAGCGCGATGAGGACGACGAGCGGCGCGAGGCCGCGGCGCGGAGCCGCCCCGGCGGCCCTCGTGTAGCCGACGGAGGCCCCGATGGCGAGCAGTGCAGACGTGATCGACGCGACGAACCCGAGGTTCCACACGACGACGGCGAGCGCGCCGGCCGCGAGGACCGCGAGCACGGCGACGGCGAGACCGCGCGCCACGCGCTCGTCCGGAGCGACGCCCATGGGTGAGGTGAGGGGCGAGGCCGGCCCCGCCACCGGGACGGCGAGCGCACCGGTCCAGACGGTGGGCGGGCCGCTCGGCCCGAGGGAGCGCCCGGCCCCGTCGGCCTTCGTGGGTCGGATGGGTTCGGGCACGTGCGGGTCTCCTCGGACAGGGGGAGGCGCCGTCGGCCCCCCGGCGGCGGAACCCTAGCCGTCGCCGGGACCGCACTCCCCCGCGAAGTGCGAGAATTCGCAACGACCCATCCGAGCCGGGCTCCGACCCGACGTGCGGGTGTGGATGCTCGACGACAGCGAGGAGACGCCCATGCCTTCGTCCGCGCGGATGCCGGTCCTCTACCTGAGCCACGGTGCGCCACCCCTCGCCGACGACGAGCGCTGGACCGCCGAGCTCGCCGCGTGGTCCGCGGGCCTGCGCCGCCCCGAGTCCATCCTCATGGTCTCCGCGCACTGGGAGCAGGCGCCGGTCGCGGTGTCCGCGACGTCGGGCGAGGTCCCGCTGACCTACGACTTCTGGGGCTTCCCCCGGCGCTACTACGACGTGACCTACGACGCGCCGGGTGCGCCCGGGCTGGCCCGCTCGGTCGCCGGGCTGCTCGCCGGCGCGGGCGAGACGCTGCACCAGGACCCCACCCGTGGGCTCGACCACGGTGCCTACGTCCCGCTCGTCGAGATGTTCCCCGACGCCGACGTCCCGGTCCTCCAGCTCTCGATGCCGACCCTCGACCCGCAACGCCTCTTCGACCTCGGACGGCGGCTGGCCCCGCTGCGCGACGAGGGCGTGCTCGTCGTCGGCTCGGGGTTCACGACGCACAACCTCGGCTGGTTCCACCCGGCCGACGGCCCGGACGGCCCGCCGCCCACGCCCTCCGCGGAGTTCGACCACTGGGCGGCCGAGGCGGTGGGCGCCGGCGACGTCGACGCCGTGCTCGACTTCCTGACCACGGCCCCCGCCGCCCGCGAGGCCCACCCCCGCACGGAGCACTGGGCGCCCCTGTACGTCGCGCTCGGCGCGGCCTCGGCCACGGGTGACGTCGCGGGCGAGAGCGTCATCGACGGCTTCTGGTACGGCCTGAGCAAGCGGTCCTGGCAGTTCGCCTGACGCTGGCGCGCGAGGACCGGCCACACTGGATGCATGACCGAGGTCCTCCTCCCCCTCGCGCGTCACGTCGACGGCATCGCGGCAGCCGCGGACCGGCTCGTGACGTGGGCCGACGACGCCGGGTTCGACGCGTCCGTCCCCACCTGCCCGGGCTGGACCGTCGGCGACCTCGTGGCACACCAGGGCATGGTGCACCGGTGGGCGACGGCCATGCTCGAGGGTGCCGACCACCGCACCGTCGGGATCGACTCGTACGCCGGCGAGGCCGCGACCGTCGTGTGGACGCCCGACGCCGGGGCGTGGCTGCTCGACGGGGTCGAGAACCTGCTGACGACACTCAGTGCGGTCCTCGACGAGGAGAGGGTCTTCACCTTCCTCCGCGAGGCCCCGTCGCCCCGGCTCTTCTGGGCCCGGCGGCAGCACCACGAGACCGCGATGCACGCCCTCGACGCCCTCGCGGCCCGCGACGCCCGGCCGGTCACGCCGGGCGACGTGTGGTTCGGCCCGGACGTCTCGCTCGACGCCGTCGACGAGCTGCTCGTGGGGTTCTGGCCGCGCCGCACCAAGGGCCCCCGCGCGGACGGCCCGTACGTCGCCGTGGTCGAGACCGGCGGTCGTCGCTGGCGCCTCGACATCGGCCCCGAGGCGCCCGTCACGACCCGCCTCGGCGCGGACGACACCGTCCCCGCCGACGCGCACGTGCTGTCGGGACCCCCCTGCGACATCCACCTCGCGCTGTGGAACCGGGGCGGGGCGCCCGAGGACCCGACCGGACTCCTCCCCCGGTGGGCGGCTGCCGGCGTCGTCTGACCCGAAGCCGGTCTCAGGTGGCGTCGGGGGCCGCGAGGTGCTCGGCGAGGAAGGCGTCGATCCGGGGCCAGGCCTCGCGCGCCGACGCCGGTTCGGGCCCTGCATGGAGCGCGAACCTCGCGACGGGCGCCATCCACCACGGGGTGAGGTCGCGGGGGTTGAGGAAGGAGTGCCCGGCTCGCGGGTACTCCGCCACGTCGTGCGGCACACCGCGGTCGGCGAGCGCCCCCTCGAGGCGGGCCGCGGCGCCACGCAGCGAGACGTCCCGCCCGCCATAGCTGGCGACGACGGGGCAGGCACCGTCGAGCGCGCCCGGCTCGTCGGGGAGCATCCCGTAGTTCACGGCGGCCGCGGCCCACCCGGGGCGAGGCGCCAGCGCCAGCGCGAACGAGCCGCCCATGCAGAACCCGATGACCCCGACCCGGCCCGTGCACCGCTCGTCGGCCACGAGCTGCTCGCGGGCAGCCTCGACGTCGTCGAACGCCGGCCCGCTGCCACGACGGAGCGCGGCGAACGTCGCTCGGAGGCAGGCGATCCTCCGCCCCCTCGAGAAGAGGTCCGGGGCCAGGGTCAGGAACCCGGCGCCCGCCATCCGCTCCGTGAGGGCCCGCATGTTGTCGTCGAGCCCGAAGGCCTCGTGGACGAGCACCAGCGCGGGCCACGGACCGTCGCCGTCCGGCGTCGCGAGGTAGCCGTCGAGGTCTGCGACCCGGACCTCCGCACCGGGGGCCACCGGGTCAGCTGCCCTCGCGGCGGCGCTTCTTGGGCGCCGGCCGGACCGGGTCGTCCTCGACGTGGGGCACGTCGTCGGGGACGACCACGGGCCTGACCCGGGACCACACGATGAACCCGGTGCCCACGACGAGCAGGGCGATCCCGGCGTAGAGGTTGGCGTTGATCCCACCAGTCTTCTCGGTCGCGGGATCAGCGAACAGCCCCATGAGAGTGAGGATCACGCCGTAGATCGCCAGCAGCGAGCCGATGATGTTGCGGATGTCGAACGCGCCCGCGGTGTGCTTCTCTGCCATGACGTCTCCCGGTCAGAAGAGGATGTTGAGGACGATGACCATGCCGAGCGCGACCCCGGCGAGCGGTGCGGTGCGGCGGTACCAGGGGTAGCCCGCCTCGTGGGGGTCGGTCCGGGTCTCGACCGGCGTCTCCGAGTAGACGAGCCCGACGAGCTCCTCGACGGGTTTCGGCTCGGTCCGCATCGTCACGGCCACCGACACCGCGATGTCGACGACGAAGGCGGTCGACGCCGCGACGAAGGCGGCACCCTGGCCACCGAGCGGGATCACCCCGAGGCTGAGCGAGCCGAACGCGTCCCGGCTGAGAAACGCGACGAGCACGGCCGAGACGGTGCCCGAGACCAGGCCCGACCACCCCGCCGCGGGCGTCATCCGCTTCCAGAACATCCCGAGGATGAAGGTCGCGAACAGCGGCGCGTTGAAGAACCCGAACAGCGTCTGCAGGTAGTTCATGATGTTCGAGAACGAGCTCGCGATGAGTGCCGTGAAGATCGCGATGACCGTGGCGCCGACGGTGGCGAGCCGGCCGATCCGCAGGTAGTAGTCATCGGAGCGGTCCTGGCGGATGTAGCGCTCCCACAGGTCGTAGCTGAACACCGTGTTGAACGCCGAGATGTTCGCCGCCATGCCGGCCATGAACGCGGCGAGCAGACCCGTCAGCGCCAGTCCGAGCAGACCGTTCGGCAGCACGTCGCGCATGAGGTAGAGCAGCGAGTCGTTGTACGCCACACCCTTCCCCGACGCCCCGCCGGGCGGGCTCCCGCCGTTCTTGAGGTCGACGATCTCGGGGACGAGGACGGCCGCGATCATGCCGGGGACGATGGTGATGAACGGGACGAACATCTTCGGGAAGGCGCCGATGACCGGCGTCTTGCGGGCCGCGGAGATCGAGTCCGAGGCCATCGCGCGCTGCACCTCGACGAAGTTGGTCGTCCAGTACCCGAAGGACAGGACGAAGCCGAGCCCGAAGACGATGCCGACGACCGACCAGACCCCGCTGTCGAAGCCGGTGAGCGCCTGGCCGGGCCAGGAGCTGAGCTGCTGCTCGGCCGGGGGCACGCCGGCGTCCGCGGGGGCCGCCGCCGCCGCGGCCGTGATCTTGTCCGTCAGGCCGCCCCATCCGCCGACCCGGTTGAGGCCGATGATCACGAGGGGCAGCAGCGAGGCGACGATGACGAAGAACTGGAGGACCTCGTTGTAGATCGCCGCAGACAGGCCACCGAGGGTGATGTAGGAGAGCACGATCGCCGCAGCGACGGCGAGCGCGATCCACAGCGGCCAGCCGAGCAGCGCGTGGACGATCGCGCCGAGCAGGTAGAGGTTGACCCCCGCGATGAGCAGCTGCGCGACGGCGAACGAGATCGCGTTGACGAGGTGGGCCCGCTTGTCGAACCGGCGGAGCATGAACTCGGGCACCGAGCGCACCTTGGAGCCGTAGTAGAAGGGCATCATGACGATGCCGAGGAAGAGCATCGCGGGGATGGCGCCGACCCAGAAGTAGTGGACCGTCGAGATGCCGAACTGCGCCCCGTTCGCGGACATGCCCATGATCTCGACGGCGCCGAGGTTGGCCGAGATGAACGCGAGACCGGTGACCCACGCCGGCAGGGACCGCCCGGAGAGGAAGAAGTCGATCGAGTCCGACACCGAGCGCCGGGCCATCAGCCCGATCCCGAGGACGAACGCGAAGTAGACGACGAGGATGAGGTAGTCGACCGGCCCCGCGTCGATGAGCGTGTCCGCCGCGGGCACCATCGTCGGCATCCCCCCGGCCACCGCCTGTGCTCCTCCAGAGACCACGACCACCACCAGCTCCCCGTCGACGGACGGTGCCGTCGTCGACACCGCCCGACACGCTAACTGCTGACGCCGCTCGGTTCACCCCGGCGTGTCAGGCGGTTCCCGACGACGTCCGAGGTCAGGGACGCGGACCGGCCATCGCGGGTGGCCCGGCGGGTGCCGCGGCCTCGTCGTCGGGGTCGGCCACGGCACCCTCGAACTGGGCGGCGTGCAGCCGCGCGAAGGCCCCGCCCGCGGCGAGCAGCCCCGCGTGCGACCCGCGCTCGACGATGCGGCCGCCCTCCATGACCAGGATGAGGTCGGCGTCCCGGATGGTCGAGAGCCGGTGCGCGATGACGAAGCTCGTCCGGTCGCTGCGCAGCGCGGCCATCGCGTGCTGGACGAGCAGCTCGGTGCGGGTGTCGACCGAGCTCGTCGCCTCGTCGAGGATGAGCAGAGACGGGTTCGCCAGGAAGGCCCGGGCGATCGTCACGAGCTGGCGCTCGCCGGCGCTGATGTTGTCGGCCTCGGCGTTGAGCACCGTGTCGTAGCCGTCGGGGAGCGAGTGCACGAACCGGTCGACGTAGGTGGCGCGGGCGGCCTCGAGGATCTCCTCCTCCGTGGCCCCGGGGCGCCCGTAGGCGATGTTGTCCCGGATCGTCCCGGCGAACAACCAGGTGTCCTGGAGCACCATCCCCGTCCGCGAGCGCAGGTCGTGCCGGGTGAGGTCGCGGATGTCCGCGCCGTCGAGGGTGATCCGGCCGCCGTCGAGCTCGTAGAAGCGCATCACGAGGTTGACGAGCGTGGTCTTGCCGGCGCCGGTCGGGCCGACGATGGCGACCGTCTGCCCGGGCTCGACGACGAGGTCGAGGTGCTCGATGAGCGGGGTGTCGGGGCTGTAGGAGAACGAGACGTCCTCGAACGCGACCCGGCCACGGGGGTCGTCGATGCGAGCGGGGGTGCCCGCCTCGGCCTCCTGCTCGGGGGCGTCGAGGACCTCGAACACCCGCTCCGCGGAGGCGACCCCGCTCTGCATGAGGTTGGCCATCGAGGCCACCTGGGTCAGCGGCTGGGTGAACTGGCGCGAGTACTGGATGAAGGCCTGGACGTCGCCGAGGCTCATCGTGCCCGAGGCGACGCGCAGGCCGCCGACGACCGCGATGACGACGTAGTTGAGGTTCCCGATGAACATCAGCGTCGGCATGATGATGCCGCTGATGAACTGCGCGCGGAAGGTCGCGTGGTGGAGGGCGTCGTTGCGCACGGCGAACTCGCGGTCGGCCTCGGCCTGCCGGCCGAAGACCTTGACGAGCTCGTGCCCGGTGAAGGTCTCCTCGACGACCGAGTTGACCTCGCCGGTGCTCTTCCACTGCTGGACGAAGTGCCGCTGCGAGCGCTTGCCGATCACGGCGGTCACGACCATCGTCACGGGGATCGTCACGAGCGCGATGAGCGCCAGCGTCGGCGAGATGTAGACCATCATCGCGATCATGGCGACGACCGTCAGCAGCGAGGTGACGAGCTGGCTGAGCGTCTGCTGGAGGCTCTGGGCCATGTTGTCGATGTCGTTCGTCACCCGGCTCAGCAGCTCACCGCGCGGCTGGGCGTCGAAGTACGGCAGCGGCAGCCGGTTGAGCTTGTCCTCGACGTCGCGGCGCAGCCGGTAGACGGTGCGGTTCACCGCGCCGGTGAGCAGCCGGCCCTGGATCAGCTGGAGCCCCGCGGCCACGACGTAGATCCCGAGGACCAGGAGCAGGACCCGCCCCAGCGCCGAGAAGTCGATGCCCTGGCCCGGCACGACGCCCTGCATGGCGGCGAGGACGTCGGCCACCTGACCCTGCCCACGGGCCCGGAGCGAGGCGACGGCCTGCTCCTGGGTGACACCGGCCGGGATCTGGCGCCCGAACACCCCGGCGAAGACGAGGTCGGTGGCCCCGCCGAGGATCTTGGGCCCGATCGCGTTGAGCACGACGCTGCCGAGCGCGAGCCCGAGGGCCCCGCCGACGACGACCCGCTCGGGGCGCAGCAGCCGGAGCACCCGCTTGGCCGAGGGACCGAAGTTCTGCGACTTCTCGGTCGGCATGCCGAGCTGGGCGTGCGGCGGTCCGCCGCGACGGACGCCCGCGGGTCCGCGGCGCGCCTCGGCGGCCTTCTCCTCGGCTGACTTGAGCTCGCTCATGCGACCTCCTCCATCGCCTGCTGGCTCTCGACGATCTCGACGTAGGTGGGACAGGAAGCGAGCAGCTCCTCGTGGGTGCCGACGCCGACCAGGGCGCCGTCCTCGAGCACGACGACCTGGTCGGCGTGGAGGATGCTCGACACCCGTTGGGCGACGAGGATGACGGTCGACTCGCGGGTCACCGGCCGCAGCGCCGCCCGCAGCCGGGAGTCGGTGGCGACGTCGAGCGCGGAGAACGCGTCGTCGAAGAGGTACACCGCCGGTCGCCGGACCAGGGCCCGGGCGATGGCGAGCCGCTGACGCTGCCCGCCGCTGACGTTGGTGCCGCCCTGGGCGATCGGGGCGTCGAGACCCTCGGGCATGGCGCGCACGAAGTCCTCGGCCTGGGCGATCCGCAGCGCCTCCCACAGCTCGTCGTCGGTGGCGTCGGCGTCACCCTGCCGGAGGTTGCTCGCGACCGTGCCGCTGAAGAGGTACGGACGCTGCGGAACGAGCCCGATGCGCGACCACAGGTCCTGGGGGTCGGCGTCGCGGACGTCGACCCCGCCGAGGAGCACCGCGCCCCCGGTCGCGTCGTACAGCCGCGGCAGGAGCCCCACGAGGGTGGTCTTGCCCGAACCCGTCGACCCGACCACGGCGGTCGTCGTGCCGGGCCGGGCGGTGAAGGTCACCTCGCGCAGGACCGGCGCCTCCGCGCCGGGGTAGGCGAAGCCGGCTCCCCGCAGCTCGACCTCGACCGGCCCGGCGGGGATGGCGACCGGCTCGACCGGCGGGTGCACCGACGACTCGGTGTCGAGGACCTCGACGATGCGACCGGCCGAGACCGAGGCCCGCGGGATCATCATCGACATGAAGGTCGCCATCATCACCGACATGAGGATCTGGATGAGGTAGGCCATGAACGCGGTGAGCGCCCCGATCTGCATCTGCCCGGAGTCCACGCGCATCGCACCGAACCAGAGGACGGCCACCGTCGAGGCGTTGAAGATGACCATGACGATCGGGAACGCGAGCGCCATGAGCCGGCCCACGGCCAGCGCGGTCCCGGTGTAGGTGCGGTTCGCCTCGGCGAACCGCTCGCGCTCGACGTCCTCGCGGACGAAGGCGCGCACGACGCGGATGCCGGTGATCTGCTCGCGCAGGATCCGGTTGACGGTGTCGACGGCCTTCTGCATCGAGCGGAAGTGCGGGATCATCCGGCTGATGACGACACCGACCGAGCCGCCGAGCAGCGGGACGGCCACGGCGACGAGCCAGGACAGCCCGATGTCCTCGCGCAGGGCCATGACGATGCCGCCGACCATCATGATCGGCGCGGAGACCATGAGCGCGAGGCCCATGTAGACGACCTGCTGCACCTGGGTGACGTCGTTCGTCGTGCGGCTGATCAGGGTGGGGGCTCCGAAGTGGGAGAGCTCCTGCGCCGAGAACGTGCCGACCCGGTGGAAGACGGCACCCCGGACGTCCCGGCCGAGCGAGGCGGCGGTGAGGGCCGCGATGCGCGTCGCGAGGATCGTCGCGAGGATCTGGACGAACGAGACGCCGAGCATCCACATGCCCGCTCGGGCGATGAAGCCGGTGTCCCCCACCGCGACCCCTTCGTCGATGATCCGGCCGTTGAGGCTGGGGAGGTAGAGCGAGGCGAGGGTGCCGGCCAGCTGGAGGGTGAGCAGGAGGGCGAGCGGGCCGGCGTACGGCCGCAGGTGGGTGCGGACGAGGCGGAGCAGCATCAGCGGGCCTTTCGGGTGCCGTCGAGGACGACCGAGACGATCTCCTCCGGGGTGAGCGCGCGCACCGGGAGCATCGGGTGCGCACTGGCGAGGGTGAGGTGCGCGAGGAAGTTCACGACGTCCTCCGGCGGGAACCTCAGGGTGCCGGCGTCCGGGCCGACCAGGGCCACGAACGCCTCGTCGACGTCGGGGTCGCTGAGCGGGCGGCGGCGCGGCGGCGCCCCGCCCTCCGAGGGGAACGGGTGGGCACCGCCGGCGTGGAGCGCGGCCATCAGCCCGATGGCGCGGTCGAGGTACTCGAGGGTCGCGGTGACGCCCTGGACGAGGCGCTCGTCGAGCGGCAGGTCGAGGGAGACCCCCCGGAGCCTCTCGACGACGCCCGTGCTGTCGAACACCGCGGTGGCGCAGGCGAGGACGAGGTCGTCCTTGGTCCCGAACGCCCGGAAGACGGTGCCCTCGGCGATCCCCGCGGCCTCGGCCACCTGCTTGGTGGTCAGCAGGGCGCCGTGTTCGCGCAGGAGGGGGATCGTCACCTCGACGATCGCCGTGCGGCGGTCCTCGGGGCTCATGGCCGGGGCGCGGGGAGACACGAGGACCAGAGTAAATGAGTGAGCACTCACTCACAAGCGGGTTTCCGGCCCGGACGTGAGGCGGCCCCGCCCCCCGATGCAGGGTGGGGGAGCGGGGCCGGCGCCGCAGGGCGGATGGGGTCTCGCCCCAGCAGGGTTCCGATCCACGGCGTGCACATCCTGTCGAGCACGGACCGCGGCGCGACACACCCCCGTCGGCGCGTCGATGTGACCCGCGTCACAGACGGGCCGCTCCGGCAGGTCAGCCCTCGCGGACGAGGAGCCCGTCGCGGACGGCGGCCCGCAGGAACGGGACCACCTCGGCCCGGACGTCGGCGTCCTCGAGGTCGAGCAGCCCGCCGATGGCGGCCGCGGCCGCCCGGGCGGTGAGCTCGCCGTCGCAGACCGAGACGAGGGCGGCCGTGACGGTCGAGAGCGGCAGGTGCCGACGGAGGCCCCCGCCCTGCCGGAGCACGATGACCCGCGGGTCCGGCTCTCCCGGAACGCTGTGCCGGTCCTCGGTGACGTCCTCGGCACGGCGCCACGCGGTGTCGAGGACCGCGTCGTCGTCGTGCTCGGCGAGCCAGGTCCGCGCCCGCAACCCGGCGAGGACGGTCGGACCCATCGGCTGCTCGACCATGCCCGGGACGTCGACGAGGTCGCGGAAGGGGGTGCGGCCGTCGGCCGGGCGCTGCAGGGTGACGACGCCGAACCCGATGGCCTCGACGTCGCGCGCGGCGAAGTCGTCGAGCCACGCGGTGTACATGGCGTTGAAGTCGGCCGTCCCGGGGTGGTGCCCACCGTCGCGGGCCCAGGTCTCGGCGTACTCGGCGGGGTCCTGGACCTCTCGCTGCACCACCCACGCGTCGAGCCCGGTGCCGTCGAGCCACTCCCCCACGCGGTCGGTCCACGTCGCACCGCGCGGCACCTCCCAGTTGCCGAGCAGCTGGGCGATGCCGCCGGGCTCGAGGTGGGCGCCGATGCTCCGGACGAGGTCGCGGACGACGTCGTCCCCGGGCGCCCCGCCGTCCCGGTACTCGAAGAGCGGCATGGCGCCGGAGCGCGGCGTGATGACGAACGGCGGGTTGGACACGACGAGGTCGAAGCGCTCGCCCCGGACCGGGTCGAGCATGGAGCCGGAGCGGACGTCCCACGTGAGCTCGTTGAGCGCGGCGTTGAACCGGGCGTACGCGAGGGCCCGCTCGGACAGGTCGGTGACGACGACCTCCCCGGCGTGCGCGCCGAGGTGGAGCGCCTGCACGCCGCACCCGGTGCCGAGGTCGAGGGCGCGGGACACCTCCGGTCGAGGGGTCCACGACGCGAGGGTGGCGGAGGCGCCGCCGACCCCGAGGACGTGGTCGGGGGTCAGCGGGCGACCCGTGGCCAGCTCGCCGAGGTCGGAGGCCACCCACCAGTCCCGGCCGTCCGCGGCGTACGGCCGCACGTCGCAGAGAGCCACGACCGCGTCGCCCTCCGGGGCGACGAGCCCGAGCTCGACGGCGCCGGCGATCCCGAGCGTCCGCAGCGCGGCCTCGACCTCGGTGGCGTCGACCGGGTCCCCGAGCGTGAAGAGCCGGACGAGCGCCGCGCGGGGGTCCTCGGAGGCGACGGTGGCCCGCTGCGCCGGCAGGGCCTGGTCACGGTCGAGGGCGGCGGCGGCCATCGGCCCGAGGAGGTCGGTCACCCCACCGACGGTGAAGCCGGAGGCGGTGAGGTCGGCGCGCAGGCGCGCCACGAGGCCGGCGTCGACACGGGGCGGGTTGGCGGTCATCGGGACGAGCCTAGGCCGTCCGCCGGGCAAGGGACCTCACCCGTCGGACCGGGCCAGGGTGGTGAGCTCGGTTCGTGACGTGATGCCGAGCCGCGCGTAGACGTTGCGCAGGTGGTACTCGACCGTCTTGGGGCTGAGGAACAGGCGCAGAGCGGTCTCGCGCGTCGTGAGCCCCCGCGTCACGAGCGCCACGATCTGGCGCTCACGCGGGGTCAGCGCGTCCAGGACCCCGTCCCCGCGGCGGACGACGCTCTCCCCGGTCGCCGCGAGCTCCTCGGCGGCCCGTTCCGCCCACGGCCGGGCCCCGAGCCGCTCGAACGAGTCCAGCGCCGCGCGCAGCGGTCGTCGCGCGTCGGCCCGGCGCCGGGCCCGGCGCAACCGCTGTCCGTGGAGCAGCGCGGTCCGAGCGGCCTCGAAGGTGTCGGCGGTCCGGGCGTGCAGGCGCGCGGCCTCTGCGAAGATCTCGTCGACCTCGTCCGCGACGACGAGCAGACCGCGGCCGCGCAGGGCCCGGGCCATGGCCCACGGCCGACCCTTGGCACCCGCGCGGCGTTCGAAACGGTCGACGACCTCGAACGCCTCGTCCGTGCGTCCCAGCGCGACGAGGCACTCCGCGAGCTCTGGGGCCGGGGACACGTCGACGTCGGCGAGGCCGATCCGGTCGAGCAGCTCGCCGAGCCTCGAGAAGTCCCCGAGCGCCTCCTCGACCCGGCCCGCGGACAGCGCCACCTCACCGAGCGCGAAGGACGCCCACACCTCCGCGATGCGGTTGGCGCGCGGACGCGCCAGGCCCAGGGCCGCCTCGGCGTGCCCCACGCACTCCGTGGCCGACCCCAGCCGGGCCTCGAGCCATGCCAGTCCGGCCAGGGCCGTCGCCTCGTCCGTCACGTGACCGAGCTCGTGGGAGAGCTCGATCGCCTCGGCGTAGGCGGAGCGAGCCTGTGTCCACCGGTCCCGTGTCGCCGCGTCGCGGCCGAGGTGGAACAGGAGCCGGGGCAGGGAGCCCACCGACCAGGCAGCACGCCGGGCCTCGATCGCGGCGGCGAGCTCGTCGGCCACTTCGGCGCCCCGCAGCCACAGCAGCGTGAGCAGCGTCCACATGGTGTCGTCGTCCGGCTCCCCCGACGCGGTGGCGGTCGTCGGGCCACGCCGACCGCTCGCGGCCAGCTCGCCGAGCGCCCCCCGCAGCGCCTCCTCACCCGAGGTTCCGGTGAGCACCTCCACCATCCCCGTCGCCATGAGGCACCGTCCTCGCGCCGCGCCGCTGGCGCCTCGGGTCAGCACCCCGGCGGCGAGGTCCGCCGCGGCCCGGGCCGTCCCCACGTCAGCGAGGTAGTAGGCGGCGTTGACGAGCTCGGCAGCGATCCGGCTCGCCGCCTCCGGGTCCTCCTCCATGGCGCGCGCCGACGAGGCGAGGAGGAAGCCGCGCGCACGGTCCAGTGACCCGGTCCGCGCCGCGATCGTGCCCATGAGGGCCTCCGCGCGCCAGGCGGAGGCGGGCGACTCGCGCACCACCGTCCGGCAGAGGCGACTCGCCCACGGAGCGTCGCCCGCGGCCCACGCGTGCCCGGCCGCGGCGAGCAGCCGCTCCACCCGGCGGTCCTGACCGGGCGTGATGCCCGCCGCGCGCTCGAGGCCCGACGCGGCGACGGCGTCCGCCCCGCGCCGCGCGGCCCGGACGGCGACCTCCTCGAGGGAGGCCGCGAGCGCCTCGTCGGGACCCGCCGTCGCGGCCGCCAGGTGCCGAACACGCTCCTCAACCCTCCCCGGGGGCAGGACCCGGGCGACGGCGGCGTGCACCCGGCGGCGGTCTGCGGGCGCCAGGCTCGAGTAGACGGCGGACCCCACGAGCGGGTGGGACGGGCTGAGCCGTCCGCCCTCGAGCCGGACCAGCCCGGAGCGCTCCGCCCGGTACAGCGCGTCGGAGGGCAGTCCGAGCACGGAGGCGGCGCGGGTCGCCACGGACGCCGCGGTTCCCGAGAGAGCGGCGAGGGCCACGACGAGCTGCACGTCGGGTCCCAGCGCTCGGGCCCGCTCGCTGAAGGCCCCCACCAGGCTCTCCGGCAGCGGGACGGGCCCGTCCAGCGCCACCAGGGCCGGAGCGTCCGGTCGCGCGAGCAGCTCGGTGACGGCGAGCGGGTTGCCCCCGGTGGCGGCTCGGGCGCGGGACGCGTACTCGGGGCCGGCCGTGACCCCCAGCTCCCGGAGGAGGGCGCCCACCGCCTCGTCGTCCAGACCGGCGAGCACCAGCTCGGGAAAGCCCGCGTGCGCCCACGGGCCGTGCTCGTTGCTGCGCACCGCCGCGACGACGAGGACGGGGTCCGACGCGAGACGTCGTCCCGCGAAGGCCAGGGCCCGGGCCGAGGGGAGGTCGAGGAGGTGGGCGTCGTCGAGGAGGAGGACGAGGGGCCGTGCGTCCGCCCGGCGGGTCAGCACCCCGAGGGTGGCCGCGCCCACGGCGAACGCGGACGGCGGCTCTCCCTCGCGCACCGCGAGCGCCACCCCGAGGGCCTGTGCCTGCGGGACCGGGAGCGGCGGGAGGTCGTCGGTGAGGTCGCCCAGGACCAGGCCGAGCGCCGAGTACGGCACTTCCTGCTCGGCCGAGGTCCCGAGCACCCGCACGACCTGCGCCCCGGCGGCCATCGCGGCGCACTCGGCGAGCAGGGTGGACTTGCCGACGCCGGCCTCCCCGGAGACGACGAGGACCCCGCCGCGCTTCAGACGGGCCGCGGCGACCCGACCGGCGAGGTGCCGCAGCTCGGTCTCGCGCCCGACGACCATGGGAGAAGTGTAGGAACCAGGGGGGCACCCTGATGCGGCGCGGACCGCTGGCGCCGGATCGTCGAGGGCATCGACCCCGGCGCATCGAGCCGGGATCATGACCGGGAGGACTCCCATGCCACACAGCCAGACATCCACCGTCGACGCCGACACCCTCATGTCGTTCGTCTTCCGGGCCGTCGACGAGGTCGGCGCGGCCCTCAACTGCGCGCTCGTCGTGATGGGGGACCGGCTCGGCTACTACCGGGCCCTCGCCGCCGACGGGCCCCTGACACCGAGCGAGCTCGCCCGCGCCACCGGGACGGCCGAACCGTACGCCCGGGAGTGGCTCAACGCCCAGGCTGCGGGCGCCTTCGTCACCTACGAGCCGGAGGACGGGACCTACGCACTCCCGCCCGAGCACGCCGTCGCGCTCACCGACGAGACCAGCCCCGCGTTCCTGCCCGGCTTCTTCCAGATCGCGCACGGAACCGTGCGGGATGCCGACCGGGTCCTCGCGGTCGCCCCCGACGGCGACGGCGTGGGCTGGCACGAGCACAACACCGATGTGCACGTCGGCTGCGAGCGCTTCTTCCGACCCGGCTACAACGCCCACCTCGTCGCGGAGTGGCTCCCCGCCGTCGACGGCCTCGTCGAGCGGCTCACCGCCGGCGCGGCCGTCGCCGACATCGGCTGCGGCCACGGCGCCTCGACCGTGCTCATGGCGCAGGCCTTCCCGGCCTCGCGGTTCCTCGGGTCGGACTACCACGCCGCCTCGATCGAGACGGCGACCCAGCGGGCGGCGGCGGGCGGTGTGGCCGACCGCGTGACGTTCGAGGTGGCCCCGGCGACCTCCTTCGGGGGGTCGGGCTACGACCTCGTGACCACCTTCGACGCCCTCCACGACATGGGCGACCCGGTCGGGGCCGCCACGCGGGTGCGCGAGTCGCTGCGCGACGACGGCGTGTGGCTCCTCGTCGAGCCGGCGGCCGGTGACCAGGTCGAGGACAACCTCAACCCCGTGGGCCGGGCCTACTACGGGTTCTCGACCCTGCTCTGCACCCCGGCGTCGCTCTCCCAGCCGGTCGGCGCCGCACTCGGCACGCAGGCCGGCCCCGCCCGGATCCGCGACGTCACCGTGGCCGCCGGGTTCACCGGCTTCCGGCTCGCGGCCTCGACCCCGTTCAACAACGTCTTCGAGGTCCGGCCGTGAGCTGGCCGGCCTGGACCCGTGCGGTCGCGGAGGGCGACACCGTCCGCGATGGTGTCCGCCTTCGCTACACCGTGCACGGGTCCGGGCCGGCCACCGTCGTCCTGCTGCCGACCTGGTCGATCGTCCGCTCCCGCATGTGGAAGGCCCAGGTCCCGCACCTCGCACGGCACCACCGGGTCGTCACCTTCGACGGCCGGGGCAGCGGCGACTCGGACCGTCCGACCGGGGCGGCCGCGTACGGCAACGCCGAGTACGCCGCCGACGTCCTCGCCGTCATGGACGCGGTGGGGGTGGAACGCGCTGTCCTCGTCGGCCTGTCCAGCGGGGCGGTCTGGGCGGCCCAGGTGGCTGCCGAGCACGGGGACCGGGTCGAGGGTCTGGTGGTCTTCGGCCCGCCCGCAGGCAGCCTGAGTCCCCGGGCCCACCGCGAGCTGGCCGTGTACACCGACCCGCCGGTGGCGCCGCAGGGGTGGGCCATGTACAACCGGCACCACTGGGTGGGCGGGGGCTACGACGAGTTCGTCGACTTCTTCTTCGCCCAGATGTACAGCGAGCCGCACTCCACCCGTCAGCGCGAGGAGTCCGCCGCATGGGCCCGGGAGGTGGGTCCCGTGACCCTCGTCGACTGCACGTCGGGACGGCTCGGGCTCGACGGCGCGGCGCCCACCGACCTGGCGACCGTCCTGGGCGGCGTGCGCTGTCCCGTGCTGGTCGTGCACGGGGCCGAGGACCGGGTCCGCTCCCCCGAGGACGGCCGAGCGTTCGCCGAGCACACCGGCGGGTCACTGCTGCTCGTCGAGGGCGGCGGGCACGGGCTCCCGGCTCGGGAGCCCGTCCTGGCCAACCGCGAGATCGGGCGGTTCGTGGCCCGGGCCTCCGGCGCGGCCCCGCCGACCCGTCGGTGGTCACGCGCGCTGGCACGCCCGCGGGAGGTCGTGGTCCTGTCCTCCCCCATCGGTCTGGGCCATGCCCGGCGCGACCTGGCGATCGCCAGGTCGCTGCGGGAGCGGCGCCCCGACATCAGGATCCGCTGGCTCGCCCAGGACCCGGTGACCCGGGCGCTGGAGGGGGCCGGGGAGGAGGTCCATCCCGCCTCGGCGTGGCTGGCCAACGAGTCGACCCACCTCGAGGCCGAGTGCGGTGAGCACGAGCTGGACGCGTTCGAGGCGATCCGACGGATGGACGACATCCTCGTCAACAACTTCATGGTGCTGTCGGACGTGCTCGACGACGAGCCCGTCGACCTCGTCGTCGCCGACGAGTCCTGGGAGACCGACCACTTCCTGCACGAGAACCCCGAGCTGAAGCGGGGGGCGTTCGCCTGGCTCACCGACTTCGTCGGGTGGCTGCCCATGCCGGCCGGGGGCGAGCGGCAGGCCCTGCTCACGGCCGACTACAACGCCGAGATGATCGAGCACCGGGAACGCTTCCCCTGGGTGCGCGACCGGTCGGTCTTCGTCGGGTCGCCCGAAGACGTGGTGCCCGGCACCTTCGGACCCGACCTGCCGTCGATCCGGGAGTGGACCGAGCGCGAGTTCGACTTCGCCGGCTACGTCTCCGGCTTCACCCCGCCGAGCGACGAGGAACGCTCACGCCTCCGCGACACGCTCGGGTTCGAGGAGGACGAGACGGTCTGCCTCGTCGCGGTCGGTGGGACCGCCGTCGGCAGCGGGCTCCTCCACCGGGTCCTCGACGCCGTCCCCGCCGCGCGGAGGAGCCGCGCGGACCTGCGGTTCGTCGTCGTGGCCGGTCCCAGGATCGACCCGCGCTCGCTCCCGCAGCGTGAGGGGGCCACGGTGCTCGGCTACGTCCCCGACCTGTGGCGGCACCTCGCCGCGTGCGACGTCGCGGTGGTCCAGGGGGGACTCACGACCTGCATGGAGCTCACCGCGGCCCGGCGTCCGTTCCTCTACGTGCCGCTGCGCAACCACTTCGAGCAGAACCACCACGTCCGGCACCGCCTCGAGCGGTACGGCGCCGGGACCTTGCTGTCGTACGAGCGGCTCGTCGAGCCCGACGCGCTGTGCGCCGAGCTCCTCACCACGCTCGCGCGACCGGTGACCTCGGCGCCCGTCGAGACCGACGGCGCCGCCCGGGCCGCCGACCTTCTCGTCGACCTGCTCTGAGGCGGCCGCCGCCCGGACGGCCGACGGGGCCGGGTCCTCGTGGGACCCGACCCCGTCGGCCGTGCGGTGCTCGCTCAGACCAGGGCCGGAGCGGGGTCGTCCTCGGTGGCCTGGACGTCGGGGTCCAGGTCGTCGCCGCCGATGGCGATGTCCTTGCTCTTGGACCAGGCGACGGCCCCGACGACGATCGCGAACGCGACCCCGGCGATGCCGTAGCGGATCGGGGCCGAGGCGCCGGACCCGATCGACAGGGTGACGATCGCCGGCGCGATGAGCACGGAGACGAGGTTCATCACCTTGATGAGGGGGTTGATCGCCGGACCCGCGGTGTCCTTGAACGGGTCGCCGACGGTGTCGCCGATGATCGTCGCCTCGTGCGCCGGGGTGCCCTTGCCACCGTGGTGGCCGTCCTCGACGATCTTCTTCGCGTTGTCCCACGCCCCACCGGAGTTCGCGAGGAACACGGCCATGAGCGCGCCGGTGCCGATCGCGCCGGCGAGGAAGCCCGCGAGGGCGCCGATGCCGAGACCGAAGCCGACGGCCACCGGCATGAGCGCCGCCAGGAGGCCCGGCGTCGTCAGCTCGCGCAGCGAGTCCTTGGTGCAGATGTCGACGACGCGGCCGTACTCGGGCTTCTCGGTGCCGTCCATGATGCCGGGGTGCTCCCGGAACTGACGGCGCACCTCGAAGACGATGGCGCCCGCGGCGCGGGTGACCGCGTTGATCGCGAGGCCGGAGAAGAGGAACACGACGCAGGCACCGATGATCAGCCCGACGAGGGTGTTCGGCGAGGTGACGTAGGCGTTGGCCTCCGCGACGAACTTCTCGACGTCGGCGGGCGTGAGGCCCTCGACCTTGGTGCTCCGCCAGGCGTCGGTGTACGAGCCGAACAGCGCGGTCGCCGCGAGGACGGCCGTCGCGATCGCGATGCCCTTGGTGATCGCCTTGGTCGTGTTGCCGACCGCGTCGAGCTCGGTGAGGATCTGCGCGCCCTCGCCGTCGACGTCACCCGACATCTCGGCGATGCCCTGGGCGTTGTCGGAGACCGGACCGAAGGTGTCCATCGCGACGATGACGCCGACCGTGGTGAGCAGGCCGCAGCCGGCGAGCGCGATGAGGAACAGCGAGAGCGCGACCGCGCCGCCGCCGAGCAGGTACGCGAGGTACACGGCACCGGCGATGATCGCCGCCGTGTACACCGCCGACTCGAGACCGACGCCGATGCCGGAGAGCACGACCGTCGCCGGGCCCGTGAGCGAGGTGCGGGCGACGTCCTGGGTGGGGCGCTTGTCGGTGCCGGTGAAGTGACCGGTGAGCCACAGGATGACGCCCGCGAGCACGATCCCGATGATCACCGCGAGGAGGGCTGCGAGGCGGGGGTCACCGCTGAGCGCGGCGATCTCCTGGTTGCTCGAGCCGAGCTCGGCGTAGGTCGAGGGGAGGTAGGCGTAGGCGAGCGCCGCCGAGAGGACGGCGGAGATGCCGGCCGCGATGTAGAAGCCGCGGTTGATCGCGTGGAGCGGGTTCTCGCCCGGCCGGGCCTTGGTGATGAAGACACCGAGGAGGGCGGTGAGCGCACCGATCGCGGGGACGAGCAGCGGGAAGACGAGACCGTAGGCACCGAACGCGACCGACCCGAGGATCAGCGCGGCGACGAGCATGACCGCGTAGGACTCGAAGAGGTCCGCGGCCATGCCGGCGCAGTCGCCGACGTTGTCGCCGACGTTGTCGGCGATCGTCGCGGCGTTGCGCGGGTCGTCCTCGGGGATGCCCGCCTCGACCTTGCCGACCAGGTCGGCGCCGACGTCGGCGGCCTTGGTGAAGATGCCGCCGCCGACCCGCATGAACATCGCGAGCAGGGCGGCACCGAAGCCGAAGCCCTCGAGCACCTTGGGGGCGTCGCCCTTGTAGAGCAGGACGACGATGGAGGCGCCGAGCAGACCGAGGCCGACGGTGGCCATGCCGACGACGCCCCCGGTGCGGAAGGCGATCTTCATGCCGAGGTCACGGCCACCCTCGTGCCGGGCCGCGGAGGCGACGCGCACGTTCGCCTTGACGGCGAGGCTCATGCCGAGGAACCCGATGGCGCCGGAGAAGACCGCGCCGAGGATGAAGAACCCGGACCGGCCCCAACGGACGCCGTCGGTGTCGGCGGGAAGGAGGAGCAGGAGCCCGAAGACGAGGACGACGAAGATGGCGAGGGTCTTGAACTGGCGCGTCAGGTAGGCCTGCGCACCCTCCTCGACGGCTGCGCCGATCTCCTGCATCTTCTCGGTGCCCGGGTCTGCGGCCAGGACCTGACCACGGAACACGAAGCCCATGACGAGGGCCACGAGCGCGATGGCCGCGACCGTGATGACCAGCGTCTGGTTCGTTCCGGTCAGGTCCAGGGCGCCCGGCTCGGCGGTCGCGAGTGCGAGGGGTGCCATTCCATCCTCCTTGACGGCGTCGTTCGCCCCCGGGCGCTGTCAGCGCCGATGAGAGGGACGGTCGGGTGGACTGTACCGGTCAGGTCGCGGATGCCGCCCGCCCGGGTCGGGGTGACGCGGTTCACACTCGGGGCCGTCCCGGTCACGCCGCGCCCGGGCCACCGGGGCCGCGGCGTCAGGCGTCGAGCGCCTCGTCGAGGCTGCCGTGGATCCCGAAGACCTTGTCGAGGCCGGTGATCCGGAAGACGCGCAGGATGCGCTCGCTCGAGCAGACGATCCGGAGCCATCCGGAGCTGTTGCGGACGAGCTTGAGCCGGCCGACGAGGACGCCGAGGCCGGTGGAGTCCAGGAAGGAGACGGCGTCGAGGTCGACGACGAGCCGGGTCCGGCCCTCGGCGATCTCCTGGTCGAGGGTCTGCCGGAGCTGGGCCGCCGTGTAGACGTCGACCTCGCCCTCGACCGTGACGACGCTGACGTCGTCGTGGTGGGACGTCGTGACGGAGAGCTCCACGCGTCAGGCTCCTCAGGTGCCGTGGGGGACGGATCGTGCTGGTCACGGCGGTGGCGCCGTCGGGACCAAGGATTACCGTAACGGCCGTGTCCAGCCCAGCCCAGCACCTCGCCCGCCTGGCGGGTGGGTCGCGGGCCGAACGGCTGCTCCACGTCGAGGAGGTGCCGGCCCGACCGGCCCGTCTCGCGGAGTGGCCCGCGGGGGTCGACCCGGCGGTCCTGGCGGCGCTGCTCGGGGCCGGCGTCGAGCGTCCGTGGTCCCACCAGCGGGAGGCGATCGACCTCGCCACCGCCGGGCAGCACGTCGTCCTCGCCACCGGCACGGCGTCCGGGAAGAGCCTCGGGTACCTCGTGCCCGTCCTCGGGGCGGTCGCCCGCGGACGCGAACAGGGGGCTCTGCGCGGGCCCACCGCCCTCTACCTCTCACCGACCAAGGCGCTGGCCGCCGACCAGCTCGCGCGGATCGACGCCCTCGCCGTCCCCGGCGTGCGGGCCGCCACCTACGACGGGGACACGCCCCCGGACGAGCGGCGCTGGGTGCGCGAGCACGCGAACGTCGTGCTCACCAACCCGGACCTGCTCCACCACTCGCTCCTCCCGGGCCACGCGCGCTGGTCGCGGTTCCTGCGCGGGCTGGAGTACGTCGTGGTCGACGAGTGCCACGTCTACCGGGGCGTCTTCGGTGCACACGTGTCCGCCGTCCTGCGGAGGCTGCGGCGCGTCGCGGGGCGCTACGGCGCGACGCCCACGGTGGTCCTCGCGTCGGCGACGGTCAGCGACCCCGCAGGGCACGCCTCCCGGCTCACCGGTCTGCCGGTCCGCGCGGTGACGGTCGACGGCTCCCCACGGGGGCCGATGACCTTCGCCCTGTGGGAGCCGGTGACCACCGCGGACGGTGAGCGACGGTCGGCGACGACGGAGGCCGCCGACCTGCTCGCCGACCTCGTCGAGCGCGGGGTGCAGACGGTGGCCTTCGCGCGCAGCCGCGCCGGCGCCGAGGCGCTGGCGAGCGGGGCTCGTCGCCGGTTGGAGGCGTCCGACCCGGAGGCGGCCCGCACGGTCGCGGCGTACCGCGGGGGCTACCTCCCCCAGGACCGCCGCGAGCTGGAGCGCGGGCTGCGCGCCGGCACGGTGCGCGGGCTGGCCGCCACGAACGCCCTCGAGCTCGGCATCGACGTCAGCGGTCTCGACGCCGTCGTCATGGCGGGCTGGCCGGGGCGGCGCGCGAGCCTGTGGCAGCAGGCGGGCCGCGCCGGCCGCTCGGGCGAGGCGTCCCTCGCGGTGCTCGTCGCGGCCGACGACCCGCTCGACACCTACCTCGTGCGGCACCCCGAGGCGATCTTCGGAGCCGCCGTCGAGAGCACCGTCGTCGACCCCGAGAACCCCCACGTCCTCGCGCCCCACCTGGCCGCGGCGGCGGCCGAGCTCCCCCTCGGCGAGACCGACCTCGAGCTCTTCGGGCCCACCACCGGGCGGCTGCTCGACGTGCTCGTGGAGCGAGGCATCCTCCGGCGGCGACCGACCGGCTGGTTCTGGGCCCGCGAGGACCGCCCCGCCGACCACATCTCGCTGCGCGGAGCGAGCGACGTCGTCGCGGTGGTCGAGACCCGGACCGGACGGGTCATCGGCACCGTCGACGGGGCGTCCGCCCACGCGCAGGTGCACACCGGAGCCGTGCACCTGCACCAGGGCGAGACCTGGGTGGTCACCGACCTCGACCTCGACGCGCGCGCCGCCCACGTCGTCCGCGGGGACCCGGGGTGGTCGACCCAGACCCAGTCGGTGAGCCGCTTCGACATCCTCTCGACCGACCGGGTGGCCCAGCGGGCCCGGGTGCGGACCTCGTTCGGGACCGTGCGGGTGACCAGCCGGGTCACCGGCTTCACCCGCCGGCTCCCGAGTGGGGAGGTCCTCGGCCGGCACCCGCTCGACCTGCCCGAGCAGTCCCTCACGACCAAGGCGGTGTGGTGGACCCTGGACCCCGAGGTCCTCGCGGTCGCGGGGGTCGCCGAGGCGGACGTGCCCGGGGCCCTGCACGCCGCCGAGCACGCGGCCATCGGCATGCTGCCGCTCGTCGCGACCTCGGACCGCTGGGACGTCGGGGGTGTCTCGACCGCACTCCACCCGGACACCGGGCTCCCCACGGTGATGGTGTTCGACGGCTACCCGGGGGGTGCCGGCTTCGCGGAGCGGGCGTTCACGGCCTTCGAGGCGTGGGTGCGCGCGACCCGGGACGCGGTGCTCGGGTGCGGGTGCCGCACCGGGTGCCCGGCCTGCGTGCAGTCGCCCAAGTGCGGCAACGGCAACGAGCCGCTCGACAAGGCCGGTGCGGTGACCGTGCTCGAGCTCGCCCTGGCCTCCGCCGGCTGAGCCGCCGTCCACCACACCGGGGTCGGTGCGCCGGTGACACCGGCGCGTTCGGGAGGCATCGCTACTGGTCAGCGGAGTAGCCTCAGGGCCATGGTCCTCCTCGGCGTCATCCTGGTCCTCCTGGCCCTCGGGGGCGGGTTCCTCCTCATCGCCGGGTCGGTCCGCCTCGAGGACCCGGTCGTCATCGACGTCCTGGGCGGCTCGGTCAACCTGCCGCCGGTCGTGTTCCTCGTGAGCGGGATGGTGGTCATGACCGTCTTCTGGCTCGGGTGGGTGGTGCTGCGGACCGCGCTCAAGCGGGGCCACCGCCGGCGCGTCCAGGCCCGGGAGGCCGAGCGCACGGCCGAGGAGCAGCGGCTCGCCGACCAGGCGCGGATGCAGGACGAGGTCGCCGCTCGTGAGCGCCAGCTCGAGGAGGAGCGACGACGCCACGACGAGGAGACCGCTGCGCTGCGCCGACAGGCGGACGAGCGGGTCGCCGAGCAGCACGTCTCGACCGAGACCGCGCGTCGTCGGGCCGAGGTGGCCGAGGCCGAGGCCAAGGCCCGGACCCAGCACCCGGGGCCCGACACCGGGCAGTGACCGTCCCGGCGTCCCGAGACCGGCGCGCGCCCGGGCGGTGACGGTGGTCGGCAGGCCCGGCCACCACGAGACGGCCCGACGCACGACCCGGACGTCGACGACCACGCTGCCGTCGGCCACCACCGTGCAGCGCACGACCCGGGCGCCGTTCGCGCCGGCCGTACCGGCCGCGGCGGCGCAGTCGGGCCACCCCCCGGCGGCGAGCGGGGCCGCCGCCGCCAGCGCCGCGAGGTCGGCCGCACCGGCCGCCGCGCGCACGTCGCGCACGGCGGCGACGACGAGCAGGGCCGCCCCGAGGACGACCGTGACCACGCCCACCGCCCCCACGACGAGCACGGTCGCGCTCCCGCACTCGGGACGCACGCCGCCGCGCAACCACGTCACGGGGCGGCCTCTCGCCGGGCCGTGGCCTCCGCCTCCGGCCGCACGCCGACCCCGAGGGGCTCGAGGACCCCGGGGGGCCGGGCGCGGACCGTGACGCTCACCGTCCGGTCCCCCACGGCGAGGGTGACGGCGGCGCCTCCCGGGGCCCTCGCCACGGCCTCGGCCCGCACCTCGTCCTCGGGTTCACCGCGCGCGAGCATCCGGACCGCGACCTGCGCGGCGTCGAGGCAGCGCACCCGGTCGATCCCGAGCTGCACCGCGGCGAGGGCCACCGCGAGGACGGCCAGCAGGGCGGGGAGGGCCACCGCCAGCTCGGCGGTGGCCGCCCCGTGCTCCCGGGACCCGGGGCGGGTCACGTCCCGAGCGCGGAGACGATGATCTTCGTCAACGCGCTCTTGACCGGTCCGGACCGCACCACCGCGAGGAGCAGGGCGGCGAAGGCCACGGCCGCGACCGTGCCCACGGCGTACTCCGCGGTCGTCATGCCCTCCTCGCCCAGCCGGCGCAGCCGTGCCGCTCCGCGGCGCACTCGGGACGTCACTCGTCGGGTCATGGGTTCCTCCTCCAGCTCGTGGACGCGGTGGTCCGCGCCCTCGGTCCACCGTCGGCCGCGGGCGACGACCGGTCGAGGGGCCCGTCGGGATCTGTGGACGGGGGGCGCCCGGGACCGGCCCTGTGGACGGTGCGCCGGGCGCGCTCGGAGCCCTCAGCCGAGGGTCCCGAGCAGCAGGAGCACGACCGGGACGACGGTCGTGGCGACGAACCCCGGCAGGAAGCACAGGCCCAGGGGAAGCACGAGGAGGACCCCCGCCCGATGGACGGCGGCCTCCACCCGCCGGGACTCCTCCGCACGCATCCGCCCCGCCGCGGCGTCGACCAGCCCGGCCGGTGCGGCGCCCGCGGCCAGCGCCGCGTGCCAGGCCGCGCCCGCGGGCGCCCATCCCGGCCCGACCCGGTCCCAGGCGCGCCCGGGCGGGTCGCCCCACCGGTGCCCGGCCGCGACCACGGCCAGCTCACGACCGGCCGGCCCGGTGTCGACCGCCACGACCGCCTCGAGGCACTCGACCGCCCCCGCACCACTCCGGAGCACCGCGGCGAGCAGCGTCAGGGCGCTCGCCGCGTCGTCGACGCTCGCTGCCCGGGCCGGACGTGCCACCGCGCCGGGTCGCGGGGGGCGGGCCGGCCCGCCGCGCGGAGCGAGCAGCACGGCGGCCGCCACGAGGAGCGCGACCACGAGCATCAGGGGCCCCCGTCGGTGCGTCCGGGGCGTCCGGCCCGATGGATCATCTGGCACGCCCACGCCCATCCCACCACCGTGAGCACCAGCCCGGCCCCCGCCGCCGCCTGCGCGGCGACCGACCCGTAGAGGTCGGCGGGAGTGACCCCGAGCATCAGCCCGACGAGGGGCCCTGCGAGCGGGAGCGCGGTGAGGAGCCGCATCGACGCCCGCGGGCCGGCGAGCGCGGACTCGGTGCGTTCCCGGGCGGCGGTGCGCGCCCGGATCGCGGCCGCGGCGGCGGCCGTCGTGTGCGATGCCGCGGCCCCGGTCTCCTCGGACAGTCGCCAGGCCCGCACGAGCAGCTGGAGGTCGGCCTCCCCGCCCCCGACCGGCGCGGAACGCGGCTCGGTGAGGCACGCGGACGGCCCCGACCCGTGGAGCGCGGCCCGGTCGAGGCGCGGGGCGAGCCACGGCGCGGCCGCGACCACCGCCGGGGACCTGGCTGCGACGACGGCGGCGGACGGGAGGTCGAGACCGGCACCCAGCCCGACCGCCGCCACCTCGGCGAGCTCGGCGACCCAGTCCGCGTCGGGGTGCCGCCGCCACCGGACGCGCGCCGCCACGACCCGGCGGAGTGACCCCGCCACCGAGCCGGCCCCTGCGGGCGCGGCCTGCCCGGCCCGCCCGGCCCGCCCTGCCTGCCCGGGCCACAGCAGCACCGCCGCGACCACGAGGAGGGCCACCCGGGCGCTCACGGCACCCCTCGGGCCCGGTCCTCGGGTGGCAGGAGAGCGCACAGGTCGGCCCACGCCGCACCGGGTCGCGGGCCGGAGCCGTCGTCCGAGAGGGCCGTGCGCACCTCGACGAGGCCGGCGGCCCCGGCCCGCGGCACCCCGACCCGCTCGACCCGCCGCCGCGGTCCGTCGCGCACGACGTGGACGACGGCGTGCAGCGCGCCCCGCAGCTGGGCGTGCACCGCCGCGCGAGGCAGGCCGGCCAGGGCGCCGAGCGCCTCGAGGCGTGCCGGGACCTCCTCGGGGCCGTTGGCGTGCAGCGTGCCCGCGCCGCCCTCGTGGCCCGTGTTCAGCGCCGCGAGCAGCTCGCGGACCTCCCCGCCCCGCACCTCCCCGACGACGAGCCGGTCCGGCCGCATCCGCAGCGCCTGGCGCACGAGGACGGCCATCGTCACCTCGCCGACCCCTTCGACGTTGGCGGCGCGGCCCTGGAGCCGCACCACGTGGGGGTGGTCGGGGTCGAGCTCGCGGACGTCCTCGACGACGACGACCCGCTCGCGCGGGCCGCACTCGGCGAGCAGCGCGCCCAGCACGGTGGTCTTGCCCGCGCCCGTGCCGCCGGTGACGAGGAGGCTGCGACGTGCGCGGACCAGGCCTCGCAGGACCGACCCGGTGCCCTCGCTGGCACCCCCTGCCGCCACGAGCCCGTCGACGCCGCGAAACCGCCGCCGGGCGACCCGGAGGCTGACGTGCGGGCCGCCCTCGACGAGCGGCGGCAGCACCGCGTGCAGCCGCACCCCACCGGGCAGCAGGCCGTCGACCCACGGCTGCGCGTCGTCGAGGCGGCGCCCCGCGACGCCCGCGAGCCGCACCGCGAGGGGCCGCAGCTCCGGGGCCGGGACCTCCACCGTGGACCGCTCGACCCCGCGGCCGCGGTCGACCCACACGGCACCGTCGCCGGTGACGAGCACGTCGGTGACCTCGGGATCCCGGACGAGCGGCGCGAGCGGGCCGAGGCCCACGAGGCGCTGCGCCAGCTCCTCGGCCGTGAGGTCGCGGCCACGGCTGCCGAGCAGCGGGACCTGGTCGTCGGCGATCCGGGCGATCGCGGCGCGCGAGGGCCCGACCCCGGCCCGGATCGACCGTTCGACGCCCTGCCGCACGACCTCGGCCTGCGTCACGAGGCCCGCCCGAGGGAGCGGGACCCACCGAGGAGGACCTCGACGACCCGCTCGGCGCAGCCACGGACGGCATCGCCCGAGCTGCCCGGCCAGAGGCCACGCTCGGCGTCGCGGACCACCCGCGGGTCGTCGCCGAGGTGGTGCAGGTGCGCGATGCCGAGGTGCGCGACGACATCGTCGAGGACCCCGGCCGTGGGCCGTGCTCCCCGGGTGACGAACCGGAGGTCCGGCGGCACGGAGGCACCCTCCGCGACGCCGAGGAGCCGGTCGACGAGCGCGTCGGCATCGGCGAGGCCGCGGGTGCGCAGCCCGACGAGGACCACGACGAGCGGCCCGCCGTGGAGGACGGCCGACAGGGTCGGCGAGGTGCTCGGGAGGTCGAGGACGACCGGGTCCCCGGCCTCGAGGACCGAGTCGAGGACGTCGCCGACGGCCTCGACCGGGACGCCGCCGGGCCCCGGCCCGCCGGCGGAGAGGACGCGGCAGCCGTCCTCGACGGGCAACGATCCGAGGAGCAGCTCCGGCGGCACCCGTCCGCGCACGGCTGCGAGGGAGGCCCACCGCCGGCCGGGGAGGTGCTCGACGCCGGCCGTGACGTCGAGCCCCCCGCGGGTGAGGTCGAGGTCGACGACCGTGACGGGCGGCCCCGCGGCGGAGAGTCGGCGCCCGACGGCCAGCGCCAGGGTGCTCGCGCCGAGGCCGCCGGCCGCACCGATGACGGCGACGAGCCGCGCGGCCCCGGGCCGGGGCGTGGGCGGGGGCCGCGAGGGGGTGGACATGCGGGTCAGCGTGCGCGGCGGGCGGCGGCGCGCACGAGCCCCGGCGCCGGATCTGTGGACGACGGCACGCCCCGGACCACCCTGTGGACGAAGCCGGCGGACCGCCCGACGGACCGACCGGGTCCGGACATGGGACGGCCCCGGTCGGGGGGACAACCGGGGCCGTCGGCGAGCCGAGCTCCGGGGGGGAGAAGCCGGTTCGCCGGTCGCTCTACCCCAAGGGGGAGCGAGTAGGTCAATCGTGTCCCATGGGTGGCCCCGTCCGCAAGCCCGTCGCGACTCCTGCTGAAATCGTCCTGTGAACCCGCTCAGGACGATGGAATCCGTCGTCCTCGCGCAAAAAGTTGAACGCTTGACGACACCGAAAAGGCACCTCGGCGACGTCCTCGCCACCCGCCGGACGTGACGACGCCCCCGCCGCCGGACGTGACGACGCCCCCGCCGCGAGGCGGGGGCGTCGTCCTGCCGCGGGCTCCGGGCGACCAGGCGTGCTCCATGCCGTCGCCGCAGTGGGACCAGCCCACCACGGTCGGTCCATCAGTGGACTGCCCGCGCGTGGGTACCCGTCGTCTCGCGGTAGGTCGTGCACGAGGGGACCGAGGTCTCCTCACCCCCGTTTCTACTCCTCCCGTGGGCCGCCGACAACCGGAACGACACACGACCTCGGGCGGGGGCCCCGGACTAGCCGAGCCGCCCGGCGAGGACCGCGTCGGCCACGGCCTCCCCCTCGGCGGCGGCGGCACGGACAGCCGTGCAGCAGTGCGAGATCCACAGGCCGACGCCCGCGGCATCGCCCCGGCCGTAGGCGGCGAGGGCCCCGACGTACGGGGCGCTCCCCTGCGCGCCGTGGCCGGCCTCGGTGACGGCCACCCCGGTGGGGTCGAGGCCGCCGGCCTGGGTGAGGGCACGGTCGAGGGCGCGCGCGACGACCGGGTTGCCCCGGACGAAGGGCCGGACCGTCGCGATCTCCGCGTGGACGACCGCGGCGGCGACGACCACGGGCAGCCGCGGCACGGCACCGAGGACGGCGACCACCCCGCGCAACCGCTCGGCGACGTGGGCCGCCGACGGGGCCGGGCCGAGGTCGGTCAGCTCGGGGCAGTCCTCGCCCTCGACGCGGGGCCGGCCGAGGGCGGCGTCCGGCACGAGGCCCGCGCTCGACACGGTGTGCAGCCGGGCGAGCGCCTGGAGGGGGGCCCGCAGGACGAGCCCCCGCACGTGCTCGCTCTCGGTCGTCGCACCGACGACGCCCCGCACGACGCGCTCGACGGGGTCCGGGGCCTCGGACCACGTCGCGGCCCCCCGGACGACGTCGCGCACCGCGTCGAGGGGCATCGAGGCCCCCTCGAGCTCGGCGCTGGCCACCGCGCCCCGGACCCGGGACTCGGCCGCGGCCTCGGGGATCCGGTTGCGGAGGGCCTGGTGCCAGCGCAGCCGGGTGCAGGCCTCGCGGGCCGCCTCGACCTGCTCCGGGATGCCGGGCAGCTCGGCGAGGCGGGCGACCGCGTCGACGGCCGGGGACGGGGCGTCAGGCACCCGCGCAGCCTAGTCAGCGGCCGCGATGAGCCCGCCCTCGGGCACCCGGATGCCGGCGAGCTGCCGGGCCCGCGCGACGAGCCGACCCGTGGAGTCCCAGACGTCGGCGTCCTCGACGTAGAGGGAGCCGGCGACGGCGTCCGCGTGGAGGGACACCTGCAGCCAGCCCGGCGCCGGGCGGCCGAGCACCTGGCCGGTCAGCTCGAACGTCGGCGCCCACCCGACGACACCGAGGTCGAAGGCGACCGGCATGAGGCAGTCGACGACGAACGGCAGCATCTCGACGTCGGGCTCGCGGCCGTCGGCCATCCGCACCCAGGCCCGGATCGCGCCGCGACCGCTCGGCCGCCCGACGGCGAACCCCGCGGTCGCGGGGTCGACGCGCACGTCGAGCCGGTCGAGGAGGGCGATCGCCCCGGAGGGCTCGCCGTCGCGCCGCGCAGGGACGCACCCCTTCGGAGAGGGCATGGACGGGGGCGCCGGCGCGCGGTGCGCGGGCTCGGCGGACCGCTCGAGGTGGCCGAGGACCGCGGTGAGCCGGGTCCGTTCCACCGGCCCGGTCGGGCCCTCCTGGAGCACCCGGACCTGCCCGGTCGACACGCTGCGCCCGGAGCGCAGCACCTCGGCCCGCACCTCGACCGGCCCCGGCTGCGCGGCCGTGAGGAAGACGGTGCTCCACGTGAGCACGTCCGGGTGGCCCGCGGCGACGAGGCCGTCCGCGAGCGCGTGGACCCCGAGGGCCATGAGCACACCCCCGTTGACGGCGGCGCCGACCACCCACCCGGCGCCGAGCGTCCCGGTGCCGACCGCCTCGCCGCCACCGGGCAGCGCGGGGCCGTCGGCCCAGCGCACCGCCAGCGCGTCGTCGAGCTCGCCCATCCTCGGCCTCCCGTACCCGTCGCGGCCTCCGCCGTCCCGTCGACGGTGAGCCTAGGGTGTGCCCATGACGGGCAGCTTCCACTGGCCGACGGCGGTGCTCGTCGCGGCGACGCTGCTGCTGGTGTGGCTCGCGGTCCTGCTGCTCCGGCGCAGCCGACGGCGCGGGTTCATCTCCGAGACCGACCGCGCGACCTACGCGACCCTGCACACCGCGTCGCTGGCCTCCCGCCACCTCGGCGACGGGCTGACCCCCGACGCGGCGGAGCGGGCCGGGCGCCACCTGCTCTCGATCCTCGGCGCGCACGCCGTCTCCCTGGCCACCCCCGGGAGCGTGCTCTCGTGGACCGGGACCGGCGACCACCACCGGCGGCTCGTCGTCCCGCTCGGGGAGAAGACCCTGGCCACCGGGCGCACCGTCGCCCACAACGCCGAGGAGGTTGCCTGCGGCGACCCCGACTGCCCCGTGCAGACGGCGGTCACCGCGCCGCTCGTCTCCGACGACCTCGTCATCGGGACACTCACGGCGTGGACCGAGCACTCCTCCCCCGGCCTGACCCGGGCCACCGAGGAGGTCGCCGCGTGGGTCTCGAGCCAGCTCGCCCTCGCGGAGCTCGCGCGCACCCGAAACCAGGTCGTCGAGGCCGAGCTGCGGGCCCTGCGCGCGCAGATCAGCCCGCACTTCATCTACAACAGCCTCGCCGCGATCGCCTCGTTCGTGCGGACCGACCCCGACCGCGCCCGCGAGCTGCTGCTCGACTTCGCCGACTTCACCCGCTACGCCCTGCGTGCGGGCGGCACCTTCACGACACTCGCCGAGGAGCTGCGCAACGTCGAGCGCTACCTCGTCCTCGAGCAGGCGCGCTTCGGTGACCGGCTGCGCGTCTCGCTGCTCGTCGCCCCCGAGGTGCTGCCGGTCTCCCTCCCCTACCTCGCGGTCCAGCCGCTCGTGGAGAACGCCGTCCGTCACGGGCTCGCGCGCAAGGAGGGGGTCGGGCACGTGACGATCACGGCCACCGACCTCGGCTCCGAGGCGGAGATCGCGATCGAGGACGACGGGGTGGGCACGGACCCGGAACGCGTGCGGACCATCCTCGACGGGGCCCGGGCCGGCGACTCGGTGGGGCTCGGCAACGTCGACGCCCGGCTGCGCCAGGTCTACGGCGACGAGTTCGGACTCGTCGTCGAGACCGCCCCCGGCGCGGGGACGAAGGTGACCTTCCGTGTGCCCAAGTTCGCGCCCGGCGTGCATGCGCAACCCTGACCGCGCGCCGTAGGCTGCCCGCCATGTCCACGGACCGGGGTCTGGTGGTGCTCGTCGTCGACGACGAGCTCCCTGCGCTGTCCGAGCTCGGCTACCTCCTGGGCCGCGACGAGCGGGTCGCCGAGGTCCTCACCGCCTCGAACGGCACCGACGCCCTCCAGCTGCTCGACGCCCGTGACGTCGACGTCGTCTTCAGCGACATCTCGATGCCCGGCCTGGACGGGATGGCCCTGGCCCGGGTCATCTCCCGGTTCGCGGTCCGGCCGCAGGTCGTCTTCGTCACGGCCCACGAACGGCACGCGGTGGACGCCTTCGCCCTCGACGTCACCGACTACGTCATGAAGCCGGTCCGCGACGAGCGGATCGCCGAGGCGGTGCGGCGGGTCGTCGAGCTCCGCGAGCACGGCTCCGCGACCCGGCCGGCCCCCGAGGGTGCCGCACCGGGCGCCCCCCCGGTCGAGGACGAGACGATCCCCGTCGAGCTCGGCGGCGTGACCCGCTTCATCACCCGGAGCCAGATCCGCTACGCCCAGGCGCACGGCGACTACGCGCGGCTGCACACCGACACCGGCTCCCACCTCGTCCGCGTGCCGCTCAGCGTGCTCGAGGAGCGGTGGGCGGAGTTCGGTTTCGTCCGCATCCACCGCAGCACCCTCGTCGCCCTCCCCCACGTGAGCGAGGTGCGGATGGACCACGGGCGGTGCTCGGTGGTCGTCGGGCGGATCGAGCTCCAGGTGAGCCGCCGGCACACCAAGGAGCTGCGCGACACCCTCCTGCGCCGCCCGCTCGGCGACCGCCGCCCGTCCGGGGGCTGAGCCGTGAGCACCCCCGCGCCACCGCCCGAGCGCGTCCGGGTCACCAGCTCACGCCGCGGCGCCGTGCGCCACCGCTCCCGTTCCGTCACCCACGAGATCGACGAGCAGACCGAGCTCGGCGACGTCTTCCTCGACGGGCTGATGCGGGCCCAGCTGCGCCTCGCGGTGGCGATCCTCGCGCTGACCGTCGTGGGTCTCGCTGCCCTGCCCGTCGTGCTCGCCCTGGTCCCGGCGACCCGGGCCACGACCGTGTTCGGGCTGCCGTTCCCCTGGCTGGCCCTCGGGGTGGCGGTCTACCCCGCGGCCTGGGTCCTCGCCCGCTGGTACACCCGGCAGAGCGAGCGCATCGAGGCCGACTTCGCCGAGGTCGTCGACACGCCGTGACCCACCCCCTGTCGCTCGCCGCCGTCGTCCTCGTCTGCCTCACGACACTCGCCGTCGGCGGCCTCGGGCTGCGCCTCTCGCGCAGGACGAGCGACTTCTACGTCGCCGGCCGGACCGTCTCCCCGCGGCTCAACGCGTCGGCGATCAGCGGCGAGTACCTCTCCGCGGCCAGCTTCCTCGGCGTGGCCGGGCTCGTCTACGGCGTCGGGGTCGACATGCTCTGGCTGCCCGTCGGCTACACCCTCGGGTACCTCGTGCTCCTCGTCATGGTCGCGGCACCGATGCGGCGCTCGGGGGCCTACACGCTCCCCGACTTCGCGGAGGCCCGGCTCGGCTCGCGCGCAGTGCGACTCGTCTCGTCGGTGCTCGTCGTCGCGATCGGGTGGCTCTACCTCGTGCCGCAGTTCCAGGGGGCGAGCCTCACCCTCACCCTCGTCACCGGGGCACCGTCGTGGGTCGGGGGGTTCGTCGTCATGACGGTCATCGCGGCCGCCGTGGGCGCGGGCGGGATGCGCTCGATCACCTTCGTCCAGGCCGTCCAGTACTGGATCAAGCTCACCGCGCTCGCCGTGCCGGCGTTCGTGCTGCTCCTCGTGTGGTTCCGGAACGGCCACCCGGCACCGGTCGTCCCGCCCGACTGGAGCGTCCCGCTGGCGCCCACCGGGGCGGGCGACCACCCCGTCTACCGGACGGCCTCCACGGTGCTCGCCCTGTGCCTCGGGACCATGGGCCTACCCCACGTCCTCGTCCGGTACTACACGAACCCGGACGGCGTCGGCGCCCGGCGGACGACCGTCACCGTCATCGCGCTGCTCGGGGTGTTCTACCTCCTGCCGCCGGTCTACGGAGCGCTCGGCCGGGTCGCCTTCCCCGTGCTGCCCGACGGGGTGCGCTCGGACTCCGTCGTGCTCCGGCTGCCCGGGGAGATGCTCGGCGGGCTCGGGGGGAACCTGCTCACCGCGATGCTCGCCGGCGGGGCGTTCGCGGCCTTCCTGTCGACGGCGTCGGGGCTCGCGATGTCGGTGACCGGCGTCATCGACCAGGAGGTGCTGCGCCCCCGGCTCGCCCGGCTCACCGGCGGCGACGCGCCCGGCGTGCGGGGGTTCCGCTTCGCGGCGGTCGCCGCGGTGCTCATCCCGTACGTGCTCAGCCGGGTCACCGAGCCCCTCGGGGTGGCGACGACGGTCGGCCTGGCCTTCGCGGTGGCGGCCGCGACGTTCGCCCCGCTCATCATCCTCGGCGTGTGGTGGCGACGGCTGTCGACGACCGGGGCGATGGCGGGGCTGCTCGTCGGCGGCGGGGCCACGGTCGGGTCACTCGGCACGACGATGACGACGGCCGGCCTCAGCGGCTGGACCGGGGCCCTGCTCGCCAACCCCGCACTGTGGGCCGTGCCCCTCGCCTTCGCGACGGCGACCGTCGTCTCCCTCGCCACGCCGTCGCGCGTCCCGGCCTCGACGATGCGCACGCTCGTGCGGCTGCACACCCCGGAGCGGGTCAGCTTGGCGCGCAGCCAGGTCCGCGACTGACGGACCGCCCCGTCAGGCGACGGCGTCCCGGGCGTCGACGAAGGCCTCGACGCAGCGCCGCACGTCGTCCTCGGAGTGGGCGGCCGAGAGCTGCACCCGGATCCGGGCCTTCCCCTTCGGCACGACCGGGTAGCTGAACGCGATGACGTAGACGCCGTGCGCGAGCATGTGGTCGGCGATCTCGGTGGCCTGCCGGGCACCGTCCTCGCCCGGGAACATCACCGGCACGATCGGGTGCGAGCCCGGGAGCAGGTCGAACCCCGCCTCGTCCATCAGCTCGCGGAAGAGGGAGGCGTTGCGCCGCAACGCCTCCCGCCCGTCCGCGGTCGACGACACGAGCTCGAGGGCTGCGAGCGACCCGGCGACGACGGCCGGCGCGACCGAGTTCGAGAAGAGGTAGGGCCGCGAGCGCTGGCGCAGCAGGTCGACGACCTCGCGGTGGCTCGCGACGTACCCGCCGGACGCCCCGCCGAGCGCCTTGCCGAGCGTCCCGGTGAGGATGTCGACGCGGTCGGCCACCCCGAACATCTCGGGGGTCCCGCGGCCGGACTCGCCGACGAAGCCGACGGCGTGCGAGTCGTCGACGAGCACCATCGCCTCGAACTCGTCGGCCAGGTCGCAGATCTCGTCGAGCGGTGCGTACGAGCCGTCCATCGAGAACACCCCGTCCGTGACGACGCAGACCCGCCGTGCCCCGGCCTCGCGCGCCGCGGTGAGCTGCGCGCGCAGGTCGGACATGTCGGCGTTCGCGTACCGGTACCGCGCCGCCTTCGACAGCCGGATGCCGTCGATGATCGAGGCGTGGTTGAGCGCGTCGGACACGATGGCGTCCTCGGCGCCGAAGAGCACCTCGAAGACCCCGCCGTTCGCGTCGAAGCACGACGAGTAGAGGATCGTGGCCTCGGTGCCGAGGAACTCCGAGAGCCGCTCCTCGAGCGCCGTGTGCTGGGTCTGGGTCCCGCAGATGAACCGGACCGAGGCCATCCCGAAGCCCCACGTGTCGAGGGCCTCCTTCGAGGCGCCGACGACCGTGGGGTGGTCCGCGAGGCCGAGGTAGTTGTTGGCGCAGAAGTTCAGCGACTCGCCCGCGGTCGTCCCGACGTGCGCCGCCTGCGGGGTGGTGATCTCGCGCTCGCGCTTGTAGAGCCCGGCGTCCTCGATCTCCCGCAGGGTCGCCGCGAGCTCGTCCTTGACCGTTCCGTACACGTGGTGCTCCTTCTCGTCGGGGTGCTTCAGCTCCAGTCGAGGACGACCTTGCCGCCGTGCCCGGAGCGGGTCTCGGCGAAGGCCTGCTGCCACTGCTCTGCGGGGTACCGACCGGTGATGACCGACGACACCGCTTCCCGTAGCCGCTGCGAGGTCGCGAGCATCGAGCCCATGAGGTACCAGGTCTCGAACATCTCCCGCCCGTAGATGCCCCGCAGCGTGATCATGTGCGTGATGACCCGGCCCCAGTCGATGGCGTAGCGGTCCTGCGGCAGCCCGAGCAGCGCCACCCGGCCGCCGTGGTTCATGTTGTCGAGCAGGTCCTCGACCGCGGCGGGCGACCCCGACATCTCGAGCCCGATGTCGAAGCCCTCGGCCATGCCGAGCGCCACCTGGGCGTCGCGCAGGGACTCCCCGCGCGAGACGTCGACGACGTGGTCGGCCCCCGCCGCGCGCGCCAGCGCGAGCCGCTCGGGCGACAGGTCGGTGACCGCGATGCGCCGCGCGCCGGCGTGCCGCACGATCGCCGTGGCCATGACGCCGATCGGGCCGGCCCCGGTGACGACGACGTCCTCCCCGACGACCGGCCACTGCAGCGCCGTGTGGGTCGCGTTGCCGAGCGGGTCGAAGACGGCGCCGAGGTCGGGGTCGAGGTCGGCGGGCTGCACCCAGGCGTTCGTCGCCGGCAGCACGACGTGGTCGGCGAAGGCACCGTCGCGGTTGACCCCGATGCCGATGGTGTTGATGCACAGGTGGCGCCGCCCGGCCCGGCAGTTGCGACAGGTGCCGCAGACGATGTGGCCCTCCCCGGAGACGCGGTCGCCGACGGCGACGTGGTCGACATCGGCCCCGACCTCCACGACCTCGCCGAAGAACTCGTGGCCGATCGTCATCGGCGCCCGCACGGTCGCGGCCGCCCACTCGTCCCACTGCTCGAGGTGGAGGTCCGTGCCGCAGAGCCCCGCCCGCAGCACCCGCACCTTGACGTCCTTCGGGCCACACTCCGGCTCCGGGATGTCGACGAGCTCGAGACCCGGACCGGCAGAGACCTTCCTCAGCGCACGCACGGCGCCCATCATGCCGCTCCCGCCGTCCGGCGCACCACGGGGCCCGTTGGGCGCACCGCCGGCCGTGCTCCGGAGAGGCACGGTCCCGTCCGGCGCGGCAGGGCGCCGCCCGGCGCGGCGGGAGCCGGCAGGGCTCGCCCACGCCCCCGTCGCGCCCCCACCCTTGAGCCGACCCCGGGCGCACCCGTCCGGCCCCGACCATGGAGGTGACCGTGAGCAACGACGCTCGCAAGCAGCCCGAGGACGCCTACCTCGACCTGCAGTCCACCGAGGAGTTCCAGGCACTGCGCAAGAAGTTCCGCGGGTTCGTCTTCCCGATGACCGGCTTCTTCCTCGCCTGGTACTTCCTCTACGTCCTGCTGTCGATCTTCGCGCCCGGCTTCATGGGCCAGCGGGTCGTCGGCACCATCACGCTCGGGCTGATCTTCGGCCTCGGGCAGTTCGTCACGACGTTCGCCATCACGTTCATCTACGCCCGCTGGGCCAACCGCGAGTTCGACCCGATGGCCGAGCAGCTCGGCGCCCGGCTCGACGCGACCAGGGAGGGCTGACCCATGGCACACCTGCTCCCCGCCGCCGACGCGATCTCCGTCGGAACCCCGGCGCTCAACATCGGCATCTTCGCCGCGTTCGTCGTCTTCACCCTCGTCATCGTCATCAAGGTGGCCTCGGGCAAGAAGACGGCCGAGCAGTACTACACCGCCGCGGGCGCGTTCACCGGCCGCCAGAACGGCATCGCCATCGCCGGCGACTACCTCTCGGCCGCGTCCTTCCTCGGCATCGCCGGAGCCATCGCGCTCCAGGGCTACGACGGCTTCCTCTACTCGATCGGCTTCCTCGTCGCGTGGCTCGTCGCGCTCCTGCTCGTCGCCGAGCTGCTGCGCAACACGGGCCGGTTCACGATGGCCGACGTCCTGTCCTACCGCCTCAAGCAGCGCCCGGTGCGCGTCGCGACGGCCATCTCGGTCATCTGCGTCTCGTTCTTCTACCTGCTCGCCCAGATGGCCGGCGCCGGCGGCCTGGTCTCCCTGCTCCTCGGCGTGAGCGGCGAGGCGGCCCAGAACGGCGTCATCGCAGTCGTCGGCATCATCATGATCGCCTACGTGCTCATCGGCGGGATGAAGGGCACGACCTGGGTCCAGATCATCAAGGCGGTGCTGCTCATCGCCGGCACCTTCGTCATGACGGTCTGGGTCCTCGGCAAGTACGGCTTCAACATCTCCAGCCTGTTCCAGGCCGCGGCCGACAACTCCCCCAAGGCCGGTGAGACGCTCTTCGAGCCGGGGCTGAAGTACGGCAAGAACCTCACGACGAAGATCGACTTCATCTCGCTGTCGATGGCCCTCGTCCTCGGCACCGCCGGGCTCCCCCACGTGCTGCAGCGGTTCTACACCGTCCCCACGAGCCAGGCGGCCCGTCGCTCGGTCGAGTGGGCGATCTGGCTCATCGGCGGCTTCTACCTGCTCACCCTGGTCGTCGGCTACGGCGCCGCCGCCCTCGTCGGCCCGGACACGATCCTCGCCGCACCCGGCAAGGCCAACGCGGCCGCACCGCTGCTCGCGTTCGAGCTCGGGGGATCGGTGCTCCTCGGCCTCATCTCGGGTGTCGCGTTCGCGACGATCCTCGCGGTCGTGGCGGGCCTGACCATCACGACCTCGGCCACCTTCGCCCACGACCTCTACAAGGAGGTCTTCAAGCGGGGCAACACGACCCAGGACCAGGAGGTCCGGGTCGCCCGGATCGCCGCCATCGTCATCGGGGCCGTCGCGATCATCGGTGGCATCTTCGCGAAGAACCAGAACATCGCGTTCCTCGTCGCCCTCGCCTTCGCCGTCGCCGCGAGCGCGAACCTGCCGACGATCCTGTACTCGCTGTTCTGGAAGGGCTTCAACACCCGCGGAGCGCTGTTCTCGATCTACGGCGGACTCGTCAGCTCGATCGTGCTCATCGCGTTCAGCCCGGTCGTCTCCGGCAAGGCCCCGCTCGTCGAGGGCGGCCCGAGCCCGTCGATGATCACCGACACCGGGATCGACTTCCACCTGTTCCCGTTGGACAACCCCGGGCTGATCTCCATCCCGCTCGCGTTCTTCCTCGGCTGGCTCGGCTCGGTGACGAGCAAGGAGCACAACGCCCGCAAGTACGCCGAGATGGAGGTCCGCAGCCTCACCGGCCACGGCGTGGGCGAGGCGATCGACCACTGAGACGGTCCGGCCGGAGGACGACGTCCCCCGGCCGGGCAGGACACGGCAGCGGCCGCGGAGCGGGTCAACCCTCCGCGGCCGCTGCGCGTCCATGTATCGGGCGCGTCTCGCGCCCCTCCTGACAGGGGAGACAGGCACGAGGAGGCCACCATGTCCATGTCCACGACCCACCCCACCGCTCACGGCGCACCCACCCGCCCGCGACGCCGCGGCCGCCGTTCGGCGGCGGCGACGCTCGCCGCCGCGGCTGCCCTGGTCGCCGTGCCGGCAGCCACCGGCGCTGCGCCGGTCGGAGCCGCTCCCGCCAGCGCCACCGCGTGCTCGGTCGTCTGGGGCTCGCTCGCCAAGACGTCCGCACCGCTGGCGACCGGGCGCATCACCGGGGTCCGCAGCGGCCGCCACGCCTGCTACGACCGGCTGGTGCTCGACATGACCGGCCGTCCGCCCGGCTACGACGTGCGCTACGTGAGGACCGTCCACGCCGAGGGCTCCGGGAACCCCGTGCCCGTCGCCGGCGGCGCCCGGCTCGCGGTGTCGGTGCACAAGGGCGCCACGAGCATTCCCGCGATGCCGTCGGTCGCCGGCTACTCCACGTTCCGCCAGGTCCGCTGGGGCGGGTCGTTCGAGGGGTACACGACGCTCGCCCTCGGGGTGCGGGCGCGACTGCCGTTCCGGGTGTTCACGCTCGACGACCGGGCGACCGGGCGCAGCCGCCTCGTCGTCGACGTCGCGCACCACTGGTGAGCCCGGCCGTCGCGCCCCGGTGACCTCGCCACGCCCCGGTCACCTCGCCGAGCCGGGGTGCCACGGCACCCCGGCGGCGCACAGCTGCCGGGGCACGACGGGGCCGGGGCGGCTGGGCAGCGGGTCGGTCAGACGCTGGCGCCCGCCTCCGCCCGCAGCCGCGCCGCGAGGTCGTCGTCGACGGTGGCGAAGAACTGCCCGACGACGTCCTCGAGGTGGTCGACGCTCTCGGCCCGGAAGAGGATCGGCTGGTACGCGGTGATGTCGTAGTTGAGCGTCCCCATCGCGTGCAGGTCGAGCGGGCGGATGTCCATCGACCGGAACTCGTCCATCTCGCCGTAGCTGCTGAGGATGCCGGCGCCGTAGGCCTTGAGCTCGTCGCCCTCGGCCATCACCCCGAACTCCATCGAGAACCAGAAGACGTCGGCGACGAACTTCACGGCGTCGTCGGACTCCAGCCGCAGGCTCGCCTGCCCCGCCGCCTCGGTGATGGCGGCGAACCGGGGGCTCGCCAGCTGGTTCCCGTGGCCGACCACCTCGTGGATGATGTCCGGCTCCGGGGTGTACAGCGGCTGGCTGCCGTGGCGCAGGTACTGCGTGGAGTTGAAGGTGCGACGCCCGAGGTCGCCGTAGAAGTCGCGCAACGGCACGAGGCCGGGGGCCGCGGTGTAGGTCCACCCCGTGACCGGCTCGAGCAGCTCGGTGACCTCGTGCAGCTGCGGCACGTGGTCCGTCGGGAGGCCGAGCGCGGCCTTGCCCGCGAGGAACTCGGGGTGCGCGTAGCGCTCGTGCTTCGGCGCCAGCTCGGCGCACACGGTGCGCCAGATCCCGTGCTCGTCGTCGGTGTAGTCGATGACCGGCAGCGGCTCCCCGGGCCGGTGGGCCAGGGCCGCGCCGGCGATCTCGCCGCGTCGGGCCCGGTAGGCCGGGTCGTGGAGCCCCGGGTGGTTGTCCGACAGGTGCACCTGCACCGTTCCGTCGGCGTCGGTCGTGACGGCCGAGTAGAGCTGTCCCTCCTCGAACACCGCGCTCACCTCCTCGTGAGTGGTCGTGGCCTCGTGGGCCGGACCCCCAACGGAAGCACGAGACTGCGCAGGATGGAACCGATGGCGTGTCGTCTGGTCAATGCGCGCACACTTTGGCCACCCCCTGCGCGCTCAAGGTGCACAGTCTGACCACTTCACGAGCGGCCTCGGCCGGCACCCCACTCGCGCCCGTCGCCCGGCGCCGCCATCGGCCCATCGGTCGCTCTTGCACCGTTCGCCCCTTCCTGCCCGGCGTTCGCGCCTAGCGTCGCCCCGAACCCGGCCACCCCAGGAGAGCAGCTCCGTGCGCAGTTCCACCCGTCCGCGCGTCCGCGCCGCCGTCGCGCTGGTCGCCGGTGCCGCCGCGCTGCTGGCGGGGTCGGTCGGCACCGCCTCGGCCACCGGCCCGGCACGCGCCACCTCCACCGCCGTGGCCACCTCCGCCGCCGGGACCACCGTCCTGACCCCGGACGTCCTGCCGGCCACCGGACCGGACCTCGCGAACCCGCTCCGCGGCCAGTACCGCTGGATGGGCTACGGCCCGCAGCCGGCGTCCTGGCCGGCCACGGACCTCTACGAGCGGGACCGGTCCTACTGGGGCCGCCTCGAACCGACCCGCGGGGCCTACGACTTCAGCACCCTCGACGCCGGCCTCGCCGACGTCGGCGCGACCCGGGCCAAGTTCGGCTTCCGGGTGATGGCGTACTGCCCCGGCTGCTGGATGGAGTCCCGTCCGGACCTGCCGCCCGTCGTCCCCTCGTGGATGCCGCGCCAGCCCGGCACGGCGATTCCCGCGTGGAACGACGAGTCCTTCCTGCGCGCCTGGGAGGACCTGATGACCGCCCTCGGGGCGCGCTACGACGCCGACCCCCGCCTCGGTTACGTCGACGTCGGGGGGTTCGGCGCCTACGGCGAGTGGGCCGACGCCGGGGAGCGGGTCACCGACGCGAACGCCCTCCGGATGATCGACGCCGTGGCCGCGGCCTTCCCCCACCACCACGTGCTCATGAGCGCCGTCGCGGTGTACACCCAGCCGACGGTGCTGCGCCGGGCCGTGGACCGCTGGGCCACCCTCGGGCTGCGCAGCGACTGTCTCGGCCAGACCGCGATGCAGGTGCCCGAGGCCGGCTTCGAGAACCTGTGGAAGACCCGTCCGTTCTTCACGGAGTGGTGCACGGGCGCCGACCCCGCAACCGGCCGGGACCAGGTGCGGGCCCACCACGTCTCGACGACCTCGAGCCACAACATGCGCCTGACGTACGACCAGATGTCGACCTCGCAGAAGGCCGCCTACGAGGAGGCCGTGCGCTCGGCCGGGTACCGGTACGCCGTGACCAGCGCGACGGTCTCGGCCGTCTCGCCCGGGCAGCCCTTCCAGGTCGACCTCGCCGTCGCGAACAGCGGCTCGGCGCCGACGTACGACCCGTGGGACGTCCGGCTCGTCCTCGCCGACTCCGCCGGCGCCCGGGTCGCCGCCCTCCCGCTGGGCGTCGACCTGCGGACCGCCCTGCCCGGGACCCAGACCTTCACCCGCACCCTGACCGCCCCGGCCGTGGCCCCGGGGGACTACCGGGTCTCGGTCGAGGTCCGGGACCCCGCCGACTACTCGGCGCCGATGCGGCTGGCCAACGCCTCGCGCGCGGCCGACGGCTCCTACCCCCTGGGCACCGTCGCTCTCGGCGTGCCACCCGCGTCGTCGTGGCCCCGTGACGTGACCGGCGACCGGGCGCCGGACGTCCTCGCGGTCGAGGCGCGCGGGGGCGCCCTGCGGGTCTACCCGACCTCCGGCAGCGGCAGCTGGCGGGCGCCGATCCGGCAGGGATCCGGGTGGACCGGCTACGCCAAGGTCCTCACCGCCGGCACCTGGGACGCCGACGCCGTGAGCGACGTCCTCGTCCAGACCCGGGCCGGCGGCCTCTACCTGCGACGGGGGAACGGTGACGGGACCTTCGCCCGGTCCGTGCGGATCGGCTCGGGGTGGGGCGTGCACGACCTCGTCCTCCCCACGGGCGACTTCGACGGCGACGGCACCGCGGACCTCATCGCGCGCCGGGCCGGCACCGGCACCCTCCACCTCTACCGCGGCAACGGGCAGGGCGGCTTCGCGAGTCCCGCGTCCCGCGTCATCGGAACCGGCTGGGCCGGCTTCACCGCGATCTTCAGCCCCGGCGACTTCGACGGTGACGGAGCGGTCGACCTCGTCGCCCGCACAAGTCGCGGCACCCTGTACCTCTACCGGGGTGACGGGACCGGGGGCTGGAGGGGCCGGACCACCATCGGCACCGGCTGGCAGGTCTTCTCCGCCCTGACCTCGGTCGGAGACTTCGACGGCGACGGCTCCGCCGACGTCCTCGCCCGCGACGCGCGCACCGGCCGCCTCTACCTCTACCGCGGCAACGGCACCGGCGGCTGGCGCTCCCCCCGCCTCCAGGTCGGCTCCGGGTGGCAGATCTTCTCCTCGCTGCTCCTCTGACCGTTCCCACCACTCGTCGCAGTGGCGGTCCGCTCGGCGGGTCCCCCGGCCGCGGACGGTTGCCAGCGGCCGCGCTGTCGGGTTGGGTTGGAACCAAGAGTCTCAACGACGAGGAGGACCCTGCCGTGACCGACGACAGTCTGTCGAGCCATCTGCACGAGATGGACCTGAGCCCCGACCCGGCCTTCACGGCGCAGGCCAACGGCACCGCCGCCCTGTACGACGAGGCCGCGGCCGACCACGAGGGCTTCTGGGCCCGGCAGGCCCGTGAGCGCATCACCTGGTCCACGGACTTCGAGCGCACCCTCGACTGGGACGACGCACCGTTCGCGAAGTGGTTCGTCGGCGGCCGGCTGAACGTCGCGTACAACTGCGTCGACCGGCACGTCGAGGCGGGCAACGGCGACCGCGTGGCGATCCACTTCGAGGGCGAGGGCGGCGACACGCGCACCATCACCTACGCCGACCTCCAGCGCGAGGTCTGCAAGACGGCGAACGCCCTGACCGAGCTCGGCGTCGGCACCGGCGACACCGTCGCGATCTACATGCCGATGATCCCCGAGACCGTCTTCACGATGCTGGCCTGCGCCCGCCTCGGCGCCCCCCACTCCGTGATCTTCGGCGGGTTCTCCGCCGAGGCCCTGCACACCCGGATCGACGACGCCCGCTGCACGGTCGTCGTCACCACCGACGGCCAGTTCCGACGCGGCAAGCCGGCACCGCTCAAGGCCGCCGTCGACGACGCGCTGCGCCACGACAACCCGGTCGAGAAGGTCCTCGTCGTCCGGCGCACCGAGACCGACGTCGAGTGGGTCGAGGGGCGGGACGTGTGGTGGCACGACGTCGTCGACCGCCAGTCCGACGTCCACGAGGCGCAGCCCCACGACAGCGAGCACCCGCTGTTCATCCTCTACACGAGCGGCACCACCGGGAAGCCGAAGGGCATCTTCCACACGAGCGGCGGGTACCTGACGCAGGCGGCGTACACGAGCGCGGTGGTCCACGACGTGCACCCCGGGACCGACGTGTACTGGTGCACGGCCGACGTCGGCTGGGTCACCGGGCACTCCTACATCGTCTACGGGCCGCTCGCCAACGGCGCGACCCAGGTGATGTACGAGGGCACGCCCGACACCCCGCACCAGGGCCGGTGGTGGGAGATCATCGAGAAGTACAAGGTCTCGATCCTCTACACCGCACCGACGGCGATCCGCACGTTCATGAAGTGGGGCGACGACATCCCCGCGAAGTTCGACCTGTCGAGCGTCCGGGTCCTCGGCAGCGTCGGCGAGCCCATCAACCCCGAGGCGTGGCTCTGGTACCGCAAGAACGTCGGCGGGGGCACGGCCCCGATCGTCGACACGTGGTGGCAGACCGAGACGGGCGCGATCATGATCAGCCCGCTCCCGGGCGTCACGACCCTCGAGCCCGGCTCGGCGCAGAAGGCCATCCCCGGCATCTCCGCCGAGATCCTCGACGACGACGGCCAGCCCTTCACCGAGGCCGAGAAGGTCGGCTACCTCGTCCTCACCAAGCCGTGGCCCGCGATGCTCCGCGGCATCTGGGGCGACCCGGAGCGGTACAAGGAGACGTACTGGAGCCGGTTCGGGCCGGAGTACTACTTCGCCGGCGACGGCGCGAAGTACGACGCCAAGGGCAACATCTGGCTGCTGGGCCGGGTCGACGACGTCATGAACGTCTCCGGCCACCGGCTCTCGACCGCCGAGATCGAGTCGGCCCTGGTGTCGCACCCGTCGGTGGCCGAGGCCGCGGTCGTCGGGGCCACCGACGAGACGACCGGCCAGGCCGTCTGCGCCTTCGTCATCCTCCGGGGCGACGCCACCGACAAGGGCGAGGAGACGATCCAGGAGCTGCGCAACCACGTGGCCAAGGAGATCGGCCCGATCGCCAAGCCGCGCCAGGTGATGGTCGTCGCCGAGCTGCCGAAGACGCGCTCCGGCAAGATCATGCGTCGCCTCCTCAAGGACGTCGCCGAGAACCGCGAGGTCGGGGATGTCACGACCCTCGCCGACTCCTCGGTGATGAACCTCATCCAGCAGGGGATGTCGAGCAGCTCCGCCGACTGAGCCCGTCGACGACGGGGGGTGCCACGACCGGTGGCGCCCCCCGTCGGCACGTCACGGGGCGAGGGCGGTCGCTGCGGCCGGGTCCACCGCCGGTAGCATGGCGCGAGGAGCGCCGGGAAGCCTGGTCGGCACGACACCTGCGCGCGCCCCGGTGGGCCGCGCTACCGCCCACCACGCCGAGGAGCCTCGATGCCCCCCGCCTCCGCACCCCCGACCCCGCCGCGCCCTTCCGAGGGCACCCGAGAGCGCCCCCGCCTCCTCCCCCGACCCTCGTGGACCGAGGCCCAGCACGTCGCGAACGCGCTGCGCACCGAGACCATCGGCGGCGCCCTCCTGCTCGGGGCGGCCGTGCTCGCCCTCGTCCTGGCGAACAGCCCCTGGCGGGAGGCGTACTCGAGCCTGCGCGACACCTACGTCGGCACCGACTGGGGCCACCTGCGCCTCACCCTCGGGCACTGGTCCGCCGACGGGCTCCTCGCGATCTTCTTCTTCGTCGCGGGCCTGGAGCTCAAGCGCGAGTTCCTCGTCGGCGAGCTGCGGAGCCCCGCGAAGGCGGCCGTTCCGGTCGTCGCGGCCGTTGCCGGCGTCGTGGTCCCGGCGCTGGTCTTCCTCGGCACGGTGCGGCTGATGGACGCCGGCGACGGCGCCTCGCGCGGCTGGGCCGTCCCGACGGCCACCGACATCGCGTTCGCCCTCGCCGTGCTCGCGGTCATCGGCTCGCACCTGCCGTCCGCCCTGCGGTCCTTCCTCCTGACCCTCGCCGTCGTCGACGACCTCATCGCGATCACGATCATCGCGGTCTTCTTCACCTCCGACCTGCAGGTCACCCCGCTGCTCCTGGCCCTCCTTCCGCTCGCGGCGTTCACGTTCCTCGTCCAGCGCCGGTTCGGGCAGTGGTGGCTGCTGGTCCCCCTCGCCGCGCTCACGTGGGGCTTCGTCCACGCGTCCGGGGTGCACGCCACGGTCGCCGGCGTGCTGCTCGGCCTCGTCGTGCCGGTCCGTGCACGGGCACGGGTCCCCTCCGCGAGCACGATGCCGCCGGATGCGGATGTCGCGCACCGCTTCGAGCACCGCCTCCGTCCGCTCTCGGCCGGCTTCGCGGTCCCGGTGTTCGCGTTCTTCGCCTCGGGGGTCACCGTCGTCGGGGGCGGTCTCGGCGCCACCGTGGCCGACCCGGTGGCCATCGGGATCGTCCTCGGCCTCGTCGTGGGGAAGCTCGTCGGCGTCTTCGGGGCCACCTACCTCATGGCCCGCTTCACGCACGCCGAGCTCGATGACGACCTGTCGTGGGCGGACGTCGCGGGGCTCTCCCTGCTCACGGGGGTCGGCTTCACCGTCTCGCTGCTCGTCGGCGAGCTCGCCTTCGGGGCCGGGTCCGACCGTGACGACCACGTCAAGGTCGCGGTCCTCGCGGGCTCGCTCCTCGCCGCCGTGCTCGCCTCGGTCGTCCTGCGTCGACGCAACACCGTGTACCGACGGATCGAGGCCCTGGAGTCGCGCGACGACGACGGGGACGGCGTGCCGGACTGCTTCGAGGACCAGCCGGGCCCCGCCACGGCCACCACTCGGTAAGGTCGTACAGGACCGCCCCGTGGTGGGACGACGAGCAGTGAGGCGATGACGGATGGCACCCGAGAGCAGCGAGCGCACCATCGGCCAGCTGGTCGCCGACGCCACGCACGACCTCCAGGGCATCGTCCGGGGTGAGATCGCGCTCGCCAAGGCCGAGGTGACCCAGGGCGCGAAGGTCCTCGGCCTCGGCGCCGGGATGTTGGCGGGCGCCGCCTTCGTCGGCCTGCTCGGCGTGATCTTCCTCTTCCACACCCTCGCCCAGGTCGTCGCGATCTGGCTGCCCGTCTGGGCCGGTTACCTCATCGTCACCGTGCTGCTCTTCGTGGTGGCTGCGGTCCTGGCCCTGCTGGGCAAGAACGCGATGCAGCGCGCGAAGCCGGCTCCCGAGCGCGCGATCGAGCAGGGCAAGGAGACCATCGCCACGCTCAAGCGCGAACACGACTGAGCCGTCCGGCTCACTCGTGGGTGCACCGGCCCGAGGAGACCGCCCGGTCGCCGGCCGTCACGCCGGTGAGGACGGCCGAGACCTCGTCGATGGTCATCGCGTAGCCCGTCTGCGGGTCGTCCAGGGAGGTGGCGAAGACCATCCCGACGACGTGCCCGTCCGGGTCGACCATCGGTCCGCCGGAGGCGCCCCGGCGCACCGTGGCCCGCAGCGAGTAGGTCTCGCGCATCGCGCCGTAGTCGCCGTAGATGTCGGCGCCCCGGGCGTCGAGCACCGCACGCACGCGGGCGGCACCGACCCAGAGGCCCTGGTCGCCGGGGAAGCCCGCGAGCGCGGCGTCGTCTCCGCGGGACAGCTGCTCCCCGGGGACGAGGGCCGGAGCCCGGAGCGCGGGGGCCGCCAGCACCGCGACGTCACGCTCGGGGTCGAAGGCGACGATCCGTGCGGGCACCTCGGGGCCCTCGCCGTCGACGCTGAGCCGGATGGCCCGCGATCCGGCCACGACGTGGGCGTTCGTGACCACGAGACCGGGCGAGGCCACCCAGCCGCTGCCGACCTGGGTCTGCCCGCACCCTGGGGCGTCGGCCCGGACGTGGATGACGGAGCGGAGCGCGGCGGCGACCTGGGGGTCCCGGGCGAGGGCACTGTCCGGGGCGGGGACCGACGCGATCGGCTCGGGGCCCAGCCCCTCGAAGACCCGCGGGAAGCCGCCGCGGTCGAGGGCGCTGGTCACCCCGTCGACGAGCCGGCCCGCCGAGGTCGGCATGACGGAGTCCACCGCCCGCACGACCGTCGACTGCGCGATGGCCGTCCGCAGCGGTTGGGGGCCTCCCGTCCGCATCGCCCCGGCCACGACCCAGACGACGACGCTCGCGGCGACGAAGACCGCGATGGCGCCGAGCAGGTTGTCGAGGAGGGAGAACCCCTGGCTCCGGATGACCGTGCGGACCCGGGCGGCGAGGAGCAGCATGACCCCCTGCCCCAACGTCGCGAGGAGGAGCAGGACCCCGAGGACGACGAGGGTGCCGACGGGCGTGGCGAGGTCGATGCCCGCGTGCTGCTCGAGCAGCCCCGGCGCGATCCGGGCCCCGAGGAAGGCGCCGGCGACGAGCCCGACGAGGCCCAGGGCCGCGGCGACGAGGCCCTGCCGCCACCCGCTCCAGGCGTAGGCGGTGAGGATGACCAGGAGGAGGACGTCGACGACGCCGGAGCCCGTCATGCCGAGTCCTGCGACTCGTCCGAGCCCCGCATCCACGGCGAGAGCACGCGGGCGGGCAGGGGGCGCTCGGTGTCGCGGTCCCACGGCTCTGTGAGGCCGGCGAGGTCGAGCAGTGCGTCGAGGAGCGTCGCCGTGAAGCCCCAGACGAAGAGGTCCCCCACCTCGAACCCCGGTCCGCGGTAGGGCCCGAAGACGGCGGTGAAGCGGCGCTCGGCGGCGAGCAGCTCGGTGAGCGGGACGCGGTCCACGCGGGCCACCTCGGCGTGGTCGACGACCCGGACCGGGGCGGGCTCGGCCCACCAGGCGAGGACGGGGGTCACGGCGTGGCCGCTCGGCGCCAGGTGCAGGGCGGGGAGGGCGGCGAGGACCTCGACCCCGGCCGCGTCGAGCCCGATCTCCTCCTCGGCCTCCCGCAGCGCCGCCTCGACGGGGCCCCCGTCACCCGGGTCGAGCCGTCCCCCCGGGAAGGAGACCTGGCCGGGGTGCGAGCGCAGTGTGTGGGCCCGCTCGGTGAGGACGACCTCGACCTCGCCCCCGGACCCGGACCCGGGACGCGACCCGGGACCGAACAGCACGAGGACCGCCGAGTGGGACACGCCGGACCCCGGCGCGGGGTGCGCCGAGAACCAGGGGTGCTCCCCGACGTCCGCGCGAGCGGCGAGCCGGGTCAGCCACTCGGGGGCCGGGGTCATGCGGGTCATCGTAGGCATCACGGCTGGACGGCGGACCCGGGACTGCCGCGCCGACCTCGACCCGGTCAGGCCTCGTCGGGCAGGGGGCCGGGCGGGGGGTCCGGGAGCACTGCCCCCGGGGCGAGCTCGAACTTCAGCAGCGCCCGGGCCTTCTCGGGGTCGGTCTCGCCCTCGCCGTACGACGGGCACCAGCGGGTGACCGGGCAGGCGCCGCAGGCGGGCTTGCGGGCGAAGCAGGTGCGGCGGCCGTGGAAGATCACGACGTGGCTGAGCATCGTCCACTCGCTCTTCGGGATGATGGCGGCGACGTCGGCCTCGACCTTGACCGGGTCGGTCTCCTGCGTCCACCCCCACCGGCGCACGAGCCGACCGAAGTGCGTGTCGACGGTGATGCCCGGCACGCCGAACGCGTTGCCCAGGACGACGTTCGCGGTCTTGCGGCCCACCCCGGGCAGGGTGACGAGGTCCTCCAGCCGGTTCGGCACCTCGCCGCCGAACCGCTCGACGATCGCCTGGGCGAGGGTGATCGTCGAGTTCGTCTTGGCGCGGAAGAAGCCCGTGGGCCGCAGGACCGCCTCCATCTCCTCACGGTCGGCCCCCGCGAGCGCCTCGGCGGTGGGCCACCGGGAGAACAGCGTGGGCGTGACCGTGTTGACCATGACGTCGGTGGTCTGCGCCGAGAGCACGGTGGCCACGAGCAGCTGCAGGGGTGTCTCGAAGTCGAGCTCGCAGTGCGCGTAGGGGTAGCGCTCGAGGAGCGCCTTGTACGTGCGCCGCGCGCGGCGGGTGCGGGCGACCGGCGACTCCTCGCCGGAGGCCGCGCGACGAACGGCGGGAGTGGGTCGGGCGGGCACGGCGACAGCCTACGGTCCGGTCCCGACACCCCGCCGCGCTGCGGCTCCGGCTTGACCCCGGTGTGCCCCGACCGTTCTGGCACACTGTGCGTCGTGGACCACGACGTCGTGCGGAAAGCCCCGCTCTTCTCCCCCCTCGACGACCAGGCGGCGGAGACGCTCATCGCGACGATGAGCGCGTCCCGCCTCGAGCGCGGCGACGTCCTCTTCCACGAGGGCGACCAGGGCGACCGGCTCTACGTCATCGCCGAGGGCAAGATCAAGCTCGGCCGCTCGAGCACCGACGGCCGCGAGAACCTCCTCGCGATCCTCGGCCCCGGCGAGATGTTCGGCGAGCTCTCCCTCTTCGACCCCGGCCCGCGCACCGCCACGGCCACGGCGGTCGCCGAGACCCAGGTGGTCTCGATGAGCCACGAGCAGCTCAAGGACTTCCTCTCGCAGCGGCCCGGCGTCGCCCTGACCCTGCTCAGCGCGCTCGCCCGCCGGCTGCGGAAGACCAACGACGTGCTGGCCGACCTCGTCTTCACCGACGTCCCCGGTCGGGTCGCCAAGGCGCTGCTCGACCTCGCCAAGCGCTTCGGCCGGCCGGTCGACGAGGGCATCATGGTCGCGCACGACCTCACCCAGGAGGAGCTCGCGCAGCTCGTCGGCGCCTCCCGCGAGACCGTCAACAAGGCCCTCGCGGACTTCGCGTCCCGGGGGTGGCTGCGCCTCGAGGCGCGCGCCGTGCTCGTGATGGACGTCGAGCGGCTGCGTCGGCGCGCCCGCTGAACCCGCGGGGCCGGGGCCCGCTCGCGTCAGCGGGCCTCGCTCACCAGCGGACGCCGAGGTGGTCCAGCTGCGCGCGGATCGACATCCGGGCTGCGGGCCACACCTCCGGGGGGACGTCCGCGTACACCCGCTGGAGCACCCCCTCGACGGGGTCGACCTCGGCGGCGGCGCCGTCGGCCAGCGCCTGGCGGACCTGCTCCAGGCGCTCGGCGCGGTGGGTCCGGTAGAAGCCGACCATCGCCGCGGCATCCGGCACGACCGGGCCGTGACCGGGGAGGATGGCCGTGACGTCGCCGCCTCCGGTCAGGCCGGCGATCCGCTCGAGGCTGTCGAGGTAGGCACCCAGCTCCCCGTCCGGATGGGCCACGACGGTGGTGCCGCGCCCGAGGACGGTGTCGCCGGTCAGCAGCGCGTGGTCCGCGGGGAGCGCGAACGAGAGGGAGTCGGCCGTGTGCCCCGGGGTGGCGACCACGCGCAGCTCGAGACCGCCGACGCGGACGACGTCGCCGTCGCCGAGGTCGTCGTGGCCGGTGCCGACGGCCCGGGTGGGGGCGCCGGTCAGCTCCGCGAACCGGGGGGCCGCCTCGGCGTGGTCGTGGTGGCCGTGGGTGAGCAGGGTCAGGACGACCCGGGCGCCGCGGGACGCGACGTGCTCGACGACGGCCCGCAGGTGGGGGTCGCCGTGGGGGCCGGGGTCGATGACGACGGCCTCGGTGGAGCCGGGCTCGAGGAGCACCCAGGTGTTCGTGCCGTCGAGCGTCATCGGCCCGGGGTTCGGGGCGAGCAGGCAGTGCGCCCGCGCGCCGACGGGGCCGCCGGCCCAGGGGTCGCGCACCGACGGCGGAGGCTGGGCGCTGCTCACCCCCTCACCCTAGGCCGGGCCCACGAGCCGAGCCGGGGCGCGGCTTTGCCGCGCCGCCACCCGGCCACCCCCTGTCCGTCCCACGTCGAGGGGCGGCGCCGCCGATCAGGGCAGCTCGGTGCGCAGGACGAGCGTGCCGTCGGGGTCCTGCTCGAGCACCGGGACCACTCGGGCGATGCGGGGACGGTCGGCGAGGAAGGACGCGGCGTCGTCGAACGCCGCCAGCGCCTCGAGCGCCCACACCTGCGGCGGCATCATCCGCACCTCGCCCGCCGCTGCCCGGTCGAGCAGCACCGCGGGCCGGCCCCAGCCGCCCCCGTCGGACTCGGTGCTGGTCTCCCGCGCGTGCTGGCCCTCGGGCATGCCCGCGGCGAGGATCCAGGTGTCGTAGCGGCGCGGCTCGAAGGCCGGAGTCACCCAGTGCCCGCGGCCGCGCAGGTCCGTCACCGACACCCGAACCCCGCACTCCTCCTCGACCTCGCGCACCGCTGCCGCCGCGTAGGGCGCCGCCTCGCCCACCGGCACGCCGAGGTGGGCGGCGAGGTCCGCGAGCCCGGGCGTCGCCGGATCCAGGGTGTGGTCGGCCGGGTCCACCCGGCCCCCGGGGAACACGACCATCGACGCGGCGAACGCCATCGTGGCCACCCGCCGCTGCACGTACACCTCGGGTCCGGACGCGCCGTCCCGCACGAGCATCACGGTGGCGGCGGGGCGGGGCGCCGCGACCTCCGCGGCACCCGCGGCGAACCACGCCCGGGCCCGGGTCAGCAGCCCGTCGTCGCGCAGCGGCTGCCGCAGCACCCGGCCACGCCCGTCAGTCGCGGACGTGGACGATCACCTCGACCTCGACCGGCGCCCCGAGCGGCAGCGCGGCGACCCCGACCGCCGAGCGCGAGTGCACGCCGGCCTCCCCGAACACCTGCCCGAACAGCTCACTGGCGCCGTTGACGACGCCCGGCTGCCCGGTGAAGGACGGGTCGGAGGCCACGAAGCCGGTCACCTTGACGATCCGCTCGACGCGGTCGAGGTCCTCGACGACGGACTTGACCGCGGCGATGGCGTTGAGCGCGCACACCGCGGCGAGCTCCTTGGCCCGGGCGGGCGTGACCAGCCCGATGAGCTCACCGACCTGGCCGGTCTCGACGAGCACGCCGTCGACGAAGGGGACCTGCCCCGACACGTAGACGCGCGAGCCGTCGAGCACCGCCGGCACGTACGCCGCCACCGGCGGGGCGACCTCGGGCAGGGTCAGCCCGAGCTCGGCGATCCGGTCCTCGACCGCCCCCACGGTCAGGCCTTGGGGCGCTTGAGGTAGGCCACGAGGTTGCCCTCGGGCATCGCCAGCACCTGGACGAGCTCCCAGCCGTCCTCTCCCCACTGGTCGAGGATCTGCTTCGTCGCGTGGACGATGAGCGGAACGGTCGCGTACTCCCACGTCTGCATGCGCGCCACCCTACCGGCGGGCGCCGGGGGCTACGGTGGCGGTGATGAGCGACGAGCCCGAGGTCATGACCCGTTCCGCCCGACAGCCGGACCGCACCGAGGTCACCGGGCCGGAGCAGACCGACGTCTACGACGTCTACGAGCCGGACAGCCACCGCGCCCGGGGGGTCACCGTCGCCCTCGTCCACGGCGGCTTCTGGCGCGAGCGGTACGACCGGACCCACCTCGGGCCGCTCGCCGAGGCCCTCTGCCGGGACGGCTTCCACGTCGCCAACCTCGAGTACCCGCGCACGGGGATGCCCGGGGGCGGCTGGCCGGGCACCGCCGAGAGCCTGCTGGCACGGGTCGAGGCGGTCCGGGCCGACACCGACCTGCCCGACGCCCTCGTCCTCGTCGGGCACTCCGCCGGGGGGCACCTCGTCACCTGGCTCGCGTCCGAGGACCGCGTCCCGCACCTGCGGGGCGCCGTGGCGCTCGCGCCGGTCGCGGACCTCGGGGAGGCGGACCGGCTCCACCTCGGCGACGACGCCGCACGCGACTTCCTCGGCGGGGCCCCCGACGAGGTGCCCGACGCCTGGGCCCAGGCCGACCCGGCGCGGCAGCGGCTGACCGCCCCGGTGGCGCTGGTGTCCGGCGAGCTCGACGACGTCGTCCCGACCGCGGTGGCCGAGGCCTACGCCGCGACCCGGGGCGCGGACGAGCCGGCGAGCACCGCTGTGGCCCGCGGCGCCGACCACTTCGACCTCGTCGACCCGACCCACTCGGCCTACCTCCTCGTGCTCGCCGAGATCGAGGAGCTCACCCTGCACTGACCCCGCCGCGGCTCGAGACCTAGGCTGGCGGCATGGCGGCCCCTCCCCTCGCACGCGTCCTCGACGGTGTCCGCCTCCACGTCGTCACCGGCAAGGGCGGCGTCGGGAAGACGACGGTCGCGAGTGCGCTGGGCCTGGCCCTGACCCGGCAGGGGCGCCGCGTGCTCCTGGTCGAGGTCGAGGGTCGCCAGGGCATCAGCCAGACCTTCGGGGTCCCGCCACTCGGCACCGAGGAGGTGCGTCTCGTCCAGGACCCGTCGGGCGGGGAGCTGTGGGGGCTCTCGGTCGACGCCACGGCCGCTCTCATGGAGTACCTCCAGACGTTCTACAAGCTCGGACGAGCCGGCGGGGCGCTGGAGCGGATGGGCGTCGTCGACTTCGCGACGACCATCGCCCCGGGGGTGCGCGACGTCCTGCTCATCGGCAAGGTCTACGAGGCCGTCGGACGCACGACCGGGGCCAGGCGCGGTCACGGCGCATTGGCGTGGGACGCCGTCGTCCTCGACGCCCCGCCGACGGGGCGGATCGCGCGCTTCCTCGGCGTCAACGAACAGGTGGCCGACCTCGCGCGGATCGGGCCGATCCACTCGCAGGCCGAGTCGATCACCCGGATGCTCCGCGACCGCCGCAGCGTCGTCCACGTCGTCACCCTCCTCGAGGAGATGCCGGTGCAGGAGACCGCCGACGCCGTCGCCGAGCTGTCGGCCGCGGGGTTCGGGCTCGGCACGGTGGTCGTCAACCAGGTCCGCGAGCCGCTCGTGCCCGACGCCCTCCTGGCCCGGCTCCACGACGCCGATGCGGAGGAGCACGTCCGCGCCGACCTCGCGGCGGTGGGCGTACGCGCGGGCCCGAAGACCGTCGGCGGCCTGCTCGCCCAGGGCCGGGACCACGCCGAGCGGCTCGCCCTCGAGCGCGAGCTCACCGCCGAGGTCGACGCCCTCGGGCTCCCGACCCTCTCCCTGCCCGCGCTGGTCGCCGGCACCGACGAGGGCGGTTTCTCGGTCCTCGCCGACGAGCTGACCGACCAGGGGGTGCGCTGATGGCTCCGCGTCCGGCGCCCACCCCGGTCGACATCGACCACCTGCTCGCCGACCCCGGCACCGGCATCGTGGTCTGCTGCGGCTCCGGCGGCGTCGGCAAGACGACCACCGCCGCGGCCCTCGGCGTGCGCGCGGCGGAGACCGGCCGCAGGGTCGTGGTGCTGACCATCGACCCGGCACGCCGTCTCGCGCAGTCCCTGGGGCTCACCGAGCTCGACAACACCCCTCGCCCCGTCGCCGGCGTCGGCACGCAGGCCGGGGGTTCCCTCGACGCGATGATGCTCGACATGAAGCGGACCTTCGACGAGGTCGTGCTCGCGCACTCGACCCCCGACAAGGCCGCCCAGATCCTCGAGAACCCCTTCTACCAGGCGGTCTCCAGCTCCTTCGCCGGCACCCAGGAGTACATGGCGATGGAGAAGCTCGGCCAGCTGCGCGCGCAGGCCGACCGCGAGGGCACGTGGGACCTCGTGATCGTCGACACCCCGCCGTCGCGCTCGGCCCTGGACTTCCTCGACGCCCCGAAACGCCTCGGGTCCTTCCTCGACGGACGCTTCATCCGCCTGCTCATGGCCCCCGCGAAGGCCGGCAGCCGGGCCTACCTCAAGGTCTTCTCGTTCGGGGCCAACCTCGCGGCGCTGACCCTGTCCAAGGTCCTCGGCGGCCAGTTCCTCACCGACGTCCAGACCTTCGTCGCCGCGCTCGACACGATGTTCGGGGGCTTCCGCGAGCGCGCCGACGTCACGTACGCCCTCCTCAAGGAGCCCTCGACCTCCTTCGTCGTCGTGGCGGCGCCCGAGCGGGACGCCCTGCGCGAGGCGGCCTACTTCGTCGAGCGGCTCGAGGCCGAGTCGATGCCGCTCGCGGGGGTCATCGTCAACCGGATGCAGGTGCTCGCGGCGGCGGGACTCAGCGGCTCCCGCGCGTCGGCGGCGGCCGAGCAGCTCGAGGACCGCTCCGACGAGGACGCCCCGAGCACGCCCGGCGCGGGGCTCACCCCGGCGCTGCTGCGGCTGCACGCGGCCCTGGCCGAGGTGGCCGCCCGGCACGAGGGCCACGTGAAGCGTTTCGTCGCCTCCCACCCGGGCGTCCCGGTCTCGACCGTCCCGGCGAGCGCGACCGACATCCACGACCTCGACGGCCTCCGGGCGGTCGGGGAGGCCCTCGCCGGGCCCTGACCGCGCCGCCGAGGGCGCAGGGCCCTCCGGGGCGGCCGCATCCCTCGGGCATGAGAAACCCCCGGGGGGCCGACCGGGTCACGCGTGGCTGCAGGGGGTGCCGCGCATGACTGCAGGGGGTGGTCGGCCCCGCCGGGGGAGCTTGGGGGATCAGGCGATGGCACCCTCGGCGCCACGGGCCTTCGCCATGGACAGCAGGGCCGTCCATGACCTGACATCGGGACGACGACGCAGCAGGGCGCGTCGCTCTCGTTCGGTCATCCCTCCCCAGACACCGAACTCCGTACGGTTGTCGAGCGCGTCGGCGAGGCACTCGGCCACGACCGGGCACCCCTTGCACACGACCTTGGCGGCGCGCTGCGCCTTCCCCTGGACGAAGAGCGCGTCCGGGTCACTGCCGGCGCACCGCCCGAGCGGCGCCCACTCCGTGACCCACTGTCCTTCGGTGCTGGTCTGCACCGCGGGAGAAATGCTCATGTCCACCTCTCTTCGCTGATCCGGTCCTCGCCCCCCGGTCGTGGATGAGGACATATGGAAACCGTAGGCAGGCCCGTGACCAGCGGGTATCGTCCGAACCGGTCGAGCGGGTGGCCGAACGGCCCACCCCTCCTCCGAACAGCCGATGCCCGCCGGGCCCGCCCTCCGCACTCCGAGGGCCGGACGGCGGGGTGCGCGAGTCCGATACCACAAGGTCCCCGGGTTACCCTGTCGAGCATGGACGGTCGTGCCCAGAACATTCCCGCCGTGCTCAGGCTCCTCCTCGGATTCGTGGTGCTGAGCACGGTCGCCGGGCTGCTCGTGGCCGGGATCGCGGTGCCGGCCATCGGGGCGAGCGGGCAGGCGGCCAAGAGCGGCGTCGACTTCTTCAACGACCTGCCGAGCGAGTTCACGATCTCCCCGCTCGCGCAGCAGTCCAAGATCGTGGACGCCGACGGCAAGCTCATCGCGAACCCGTACGACGAGAACCGCATCATCGTCCCCCTCGACAAGATCTCGAAGAACATGCGCAACGCGCAGATCGCGATCGAGGACGCCCGGTTCTACGAGCACGGCGGGCTCGACCTGCGCGGCTTCACGCGCGCCCTGGTCTCGAACGCCCAGGGCGGCGACGTGCAGGGCGCCTCCACCCTCACCCAGCAGTACGTGAAGATCACGCTGCAGGAGCAGGCGCTGCGCGCGGGAGACGAGGAGGCGGCGAGGGCGGCCGTCCAGAAGTCGTACGCCCGCAAGGTCCAGGAGCTCAAGTACGCGATCAACGTCGAGGAGAACTTCACCAAGGACCAGATCCTCACGGGCTACCTCAACCTCGTCTACTACGGCGACCAGGCGTACGGCGTCGAGGCGGCCGCGCTCAACTACTTCGGCGTCCATGCCAACAAGCTGACGCTGGCCCAGTCGGCGCTGCTGGCGGGCATCGTCCAGCAGCCCACGGCCTACAACCCGGTCCTCAACCCGGAGCAGGCCCAGGCCCGCCGCGACGTCGTGCTGACCCGGATGGGGGAGCTCGGCATGGCTTCGGCGAAGGACGTCGCCGCCGCGAAGAAGCTCGACGTGAAGAAGATGATCAAGAAGACGCCGGCCAAGGGCGTGTGCCACCGCTCGCCGCAGCCCTACTTCTGCGCCTACGTCATGGCCTACCTCCAGAACTCCCCGCAGATGGCGGTCCTCGGCAAGACCCCGGAGGAGCGGCTCAAGCGGATCAACCAGGGCGGCCTGACCATCCGGACCACGCTCAACCCGAAGATGCAGAAGGACGCCCAGGCCGAGATCGTCAAGGCGGTCCCGATCGGGAACAAGAGCAACCTCGGTGGGGCGATCTCCGTCGTCGAGCCGGGCACCGGCAAGGTCCTCGCGATGGCGCAGGCGTCCGACTTCGAGAAGACCCAGACCAACCTCAACGTCGACAAGATCTACGGCGGCGGCCCGTACGGCTACCAGTTCGGCTCGACGGCGAAGGTCTTCGCCCTCGTCACGGCGCTCGAGCAGGGCATGCCGATGGGGGGCACGATCAACGTGCCGTTCGCCTCGAACAAGCAGGACCACGTCTTCGACGGCCCGAAGGTCGTCGGCGCCGAGTGCGGTGCGAACAAGCCCTGGGAGGTCGGCAACGACTACGCGATCGGCGGTCGGCAGATGACCCTCGCCGAGGGCATCTCGAAGTCGATCAACACCTGGGCCGCGCAGCTGACCATCGACGTCGGGCCGTGCAACGTCCTCGACACGATGAAGAAGATGGGTGTCCACCAGGCCGATGGCCAGGACATCCCGCGGACCATCTCGAACGCCACGCTCGGGTCGGGCACGACCACCCCGCTCGACCTCGCGAGCGCCTACGCCACCCTTGCTGCCGGTGGCAAGCACTGCGAGCCGAGCCCGATCGTCTCGATCACGACCCCGGACAAGAAGGAGATCAAGGTCCCGAAGGCCGAGTGCACCCAGGTCATCTCCGAGGACACCGCCAACGCCGCGTCCTACCTCCTCAAGGGCACGCTGCGGCCCGGGGGCACGGCCGGCGGCAACTGGAACGTCGACCAGCGGCCGGCGGCCGGCAAGACCGGCACCACCGAGAAGCACAACCAGGGCTGGTTCGTCGGCTACACCCCACAGCTCGCGACGGCGGTGTGGATCGGCAACGTCAAGGTGTCGGACAAGAACGGGAACCTCTACTCGCTCAACGGCAAGTGCTTCGGCTCGTACGGGTGCTTCAGCCAGGTCTTCGGTGGCACGGTCTCGGCCCCCGTCTGGGCGGCGACGATGAAGAAGCTCACGGCGGGGATGCCCGCCAAGGACTTCCCCGCGCCGAGCGACAAGGCCCGCCGCGGCAACCTCGAGTCGATCCCCAACGTCTACGCCCGCAACCCGGACTCCGCCGCCGCGATCCTCAAGGACGCCGGCTTCAACAGCAGGGTCGGCGGCACCATCTCGAGCAATGCGCCGAGGGGCACGGTGGGCGGGACGTCCCCGTCGAAGCAGGCACTCCCGGGCTCGACGGTGGTCCTGCTCATCTCGTCGGGTCCCGCCCAGGCGGCTGCCAAGCCCGCTCCGCAGGCCACCAAGCCCGGCCGGGGTGGCGGCAAGCCCACCGTCCCGCCGCCGGGCAACGGCTGACCGGCACCTCCGGGGCCCTCGCGCCTCAGCGGCCGGCGAGCAGGTCCTTGACGGCAGCGGCGACCCGTCCACCGTCGGCGCGGCCGGCGACCTCGGCCTGCGCGGTCTTCATGACCCGGCCCATGTCGGCCATCCCGGAGGCGCCGGTCGACTCGACGGCCCGCGCGACGATGCCGCGCAGGTCCTCGTCGCCCAGCTGCGCCGGGAGGTAGCCCTCGAGGACGACCAGCTCGGCCTCCTCGGCCTCGGCGAGCTCGGGGCGCTGGGCGTCGCGGTAGGCGGTGGCGGACTCGCGCCGCATCTTGGCCTCCTTGGCGATGACCTTGAGCACCTCGTCGTCGTCCAGCTCGCGGGCCTCGTCCCCGGCGACCTCCGCGGTGGTCACCGAGGTGAGGGTCATCCGCAGGGTCGCGGAGCGGACCTTGTCACGCGCGCGCATCGCGTCGTGCAGGTCGCTCTGGAGCTGCGCCTTGAGGCTCGTGGCGTTCATGGCCCCAGTCTCCCACCCGCGGCCGGACCGGTTGACCCGGGATTCCTCGACAGGCCTTCCCGTTTGCGAGGATGACGGGATGGACCCCACCACCCGCACCGTCCTGCGCTCGGTCGGTGGCCTCGTCGGTGCCGGGGTGGCGGCGGTCGGGTACGCCGCACTCGTGGAGCGCACCTGGTTCACCCTGCGCCGGTTCACCGTGCCCGTGCTGCCCGCCGGGTCCGAGCCGGTCCGTGTCCTCCAGGTCTCCGACCTGCACCTGACCCCGGGCCAGCGGAAGAAGATCGAGTGGGTGCGATCGCTCGCCGAGCTGCGCCCCGACTTCGTCGTGAACTCCGGCGACAACCTCTCCCACCGGGAGGCGGTCCCGCCGCTGCTGCGCGCGATGGAGCCCCTCATGGAGTTCCCGGGGGCCTTCGTCCTCGGCTCGAACGACTACTTCGCCCCGGTCCCGAAGAACCCCGCGCGCTACCTCACGCGGAACTACGCCCTGACCCCCCGCACCCGGGGCGACCTGCCCACCGGCGAGCTCGTCGACGGGCTGCGGTCCGGCGGCTGGGACGACCTCGACAACGCGCGGACGGTCGTCGGGATGGGTGGTCACCGGGTCGAGCTCGTCGGGGTCAACGACCCCCACGTCGACTTCGACCGGTACGACGAGGTGGCCGGGCCGGCCCGCGACGACGTCGCCCTGACGCTGGGGCTGGTCCACGCCCCGTACCAGCGCGTCCTCGACGCGATGGTCGCCGACGGCGCCGGGCTCGTGCTCGCCGGTCACACGCACGGCGGCCAGCTCGCCGTGCCCTTCTACGGCGCGCTCGTCACGAACTGCGACCTCGACACCGGCCGCGCGAAGGGCGTCTCACGCTGGTGGCCCGGCGCCGGCGGCACCGGCCGGCGGGGCGGGCACCAGCCGTCCTCCCACGCCCCGGAGGACGCCGCGTGGCTGCACGTGTCCGCCGGCCTCGGCACCTCCCCCTACGCCCCCGTGCGCTTCGCGTGCCGGCCGGAGGCCACGCTGCTCACCCTCGTCGCCCGCGAGGCCTGAGGGGTCCGGGCGGACCGATTTCGGGTGCGCCGACGCGGTCGGCTATCCTCGGGTGTCGCTGCGGCCCCGGGCCTCGGCGACATGCCACGGGGTGTGGCGCAGCTTGGTAGCGCGCGTCGTTCGGGACGACGAGGCCGCAGGTTCAAATCCTGTCACCCCGACGCTTGTGATGTCTCAGGACATCGGCAAGGCCCGAACCCTCAGGGTTCGGGCTTTTTGCTGTCCTGTGGCTGGTACCGGCGGCTGGTGTCGAGGGTGAGCTGGCGTAGGACCTCGCCGGTGGTGGCGTCGATGACGGTGATGTCGGGGCCGTGGACCAGGGCGGTGACGGGACGGGCGTTGAGGTGCCGGCCGAGGCCGATGGAGTACAGGGTGCCGCCGTGGCGCAGGGTGATCTTGCCGTTGTTGACCTTGTCGTGGCGGACCCGGGCGTGGGTCCGGTCCGGGGGTTCGCCGGTGGGGGCGGCTTTGGGTCGGGCGGTGTAGGCCGCGGCCGGGGTCCGGCGACCGAGGGAGCGGTGGGGCCGCTGATGGTTGTACTCGCGTCGGAAGCGGTCCAGCAGGGTGTGGAGGTCGGCCAAGGTGGCGGGGGCGGGTCCTTGCCGGGCCAGCCAGGTCTTGAGGGTCTGTTGGAAGCGTTCGACCTTGCCTTGGGTCTGGGGGTGGTTGCCGCGGCCGTTCTTCTGGGTGACCCCGAGGGTGGCGAGCTCGCTCTCGAACGCGTTGCGTCCGCCGCGGACTCCGACGGCGGAGTGCCGGACGGTGTACACCATGCCGTTGTCGGTCAGGGTCGATGCGGGGCAGCCGTGCTCGGCGACGCAGGCGCGGAAGGTGGCGAGCACGATCGGGCCGGTGATTCGGGGGTGGGCGCTGATGTGCAGGGCCATGCGGGAGTGGTCATCGAGCCAGGTGATGACCTCGACGTCGGTGCCGTCGGCGAGGCGCACGTGGGTGAAGTCGGACTGCCAGCACTCGTTCGGCATCGCGGCTTCGAACCGCCGGTAGGCGGACTTGGGCTTCTTCTTCGGGGCCGGGACCACCCGTCCGTGCTGGTGCAGGATCCGGGCGATCGTGGCCCGCGACGGCGCCTGGACACCGGCCTGCTCCAGGTGCCAGCCGATGGTCTCCGGGCCGGCATCGTGACCCGAGGCCACCAGCCGGTCTCGCTCCGTCAGCACCGCCGCGACCACACCGTCGGGCACCGCCCGCGGCGAGGTGTGCGGGCGGCGGGAGCGGGGCTCGAACGCGGCCTGGCCCTCGGCCCGCCAGCGCGCCATCAGCCGTGAGACCCAGGCCTGAGAGAGCCCGTACCGGCGGGCGGCCTCGGCTTGGGAGAGGCCCTGGACGGTGACGGCAGTGATGACCAGCCTGGCTTTCGACACCCCCGCATCGCACCGTCGAGGTGTTGCCTATGTCTTGAGACATCCCTTGCCTATGTCCTGAGACTCGACACTGTCACCCCGACGCACGAGAGCGGTTGGCCGACGGAGTCGGGCCAACCGCTCTCTGCGTTCGGGGACGGGATGCCGGTCAGCGGTGGTGGACCAGCCGCCCCGCGGCCCAGGTGGAGACCACCTCGCACGCGCCGACCTCCTCCGGCGGCAGGACGAACGGGTCGCGGTCGAGCACGACGAGGTCCGCACGGGCGCCGACGTGGACGAACCCGGCGTCGGGCTGGTGGTCGGCCCAGGCCGAGCCCCGCGTGTAGGCCGACAGCGCCTCCGACAGGGTGATCGCCTGGGCGGGGACGAGCGGCTCCACCGCCTGCGAGGGGTCCGGGGTCCACGGACGACGGTTGACGAGGACGTGCACGGCGGCGATCGGCTCCGGCGGGTTGACCGGCCAGTCGCTGCCCCCGGAGAACCGGGCCCGGCCGTCGAGGATGTCGCGGAAGGGGTAGTGCCACGACCACTGCTCCGCGTCGAGGTGGGGCTCGAGCATCGCCACGGCCGGTGTCGCGCGGTGCGCCCACATGCCCTGGAGGTTCGCGACGACCTGGAGGTCCCCGAAGCGGTGCCGGTCCTCGGGCCGGACGAGCTGCAGGTGGGCCAGCTGGTGGCGCAGCGCGTTCATCCCGTTCCGACGGCGGGCCTCCTCGAGGGCGTCGAGCGCGTCGTGGACGGCGGCGTCGCCGATGGCGTGGAAGTGCACCTGGAGCCCGGCGGCGTCGAGCGCGCAGACCACCTCGACGGCCTGGTCGTGGCTGAGGAACGGCAGACCGTGGTCACCGCACGGGCAGCCCTGCAGGTCGCGGTACCCCTCGGTGAGGGTCGCGGTGAACGTCTCGGCGATGCCGTCCATCATCACCTTGACCGACCCCGCGTCCAGGCCCTGCCCGGCCAGTGCGTCCCGGGTCGCGACGAGCTCGGCGACCTGGGCGTCGGTGTCGGTGCGCGAGCGGTCCCACCACTGCGAGCAGCGGACCCGCGCGGTGAGCTCACCGGCGGCGATGAGGTCGAGGTAGGCCTGCGTCGGGTCGTCGAGCCCGGCGTACCCACCGATGAGCGCGTCGTGCCAGCCGGTGACGCCCCAGCCGTGCAGGTGCCGCTGGGCCTCCCGCAGCGCGTCGGCGTACTGCTCCCGCGTGGTCTCGACGTGGTCCCACACGAGCGCCATCGCCCCCTCGCGCAGGGTCCCGGTGGGGTGGCCGTCGGCGTCCCGCTCGATCCAGCCGTCCCGCGGGTCGGGGGTGTCGCGGGTGACGCCGGCGACCTCCAGCGCGCGGCTGTTGACCCAGGCGTCGTGGTGGTCGGTGCTCGGCAGGAAGACCGGCCGGTCGGGGACGACCGCGTCGAGGAGGGCCGCCGTCGGCCCGTGCCGGTCGAAGGCGTCGACGGACCAGCCTCCACCGCGCACCCAGGCGTCGTCGGGCCGCCGCCGCGCGACCTCGGCGACCGCGGACAGGTACTCCTGCGGCTCGGAGAGCGAGCTCATCTCGCAGCGGAGCCGCTCGAGCCCGCCGACCATGGGGTGCATGTGGGCGTCGTGGAAGCCGGGCAGGAGCAACCCGCCCGCGAGGTCGACCTCCTCCGCGCCCGGACGGACGTGCTCCGAGACCTCGGCGTCGCTGCCGGTGGCCAGCACGCGTCCGTCGCGCACCACGACGCACTGCCCGGCTCGTCGTCGGTGGCCGTCGAAGACGTGGCCGTTGCGGAAGACGGTGTCAGGTGTCGAGTCGGTCATCCCTCCGACGGTAGACCGCGCCGCCGGGCTCAGGGGGAGAGGGTGGCCGCCAACCCGTCGATGTAGTCGTCCCACGACTGGTGGGGCCGCCCCAGGACGGCCTCGATGTCGCCGGGCACGTCGTAGGCGCCCTCGCGGATGCCTTCGTAGATGCCGGCGATGACCGTGCCCATGAACTCGCCGAGCTCCTCGACCCGGTCGCGGCGGAACTCCTCGACGCCCATCGAGCGGTAGCCGATCTCGGCGCCGGCGGCGCGTCCGAGCAGGGCCGCCAGCCGGGTCTGGGTGATCGGCTCACCGCTGAGGTCGTAGGTCCTGCCGTCGTGCTCCGGGGTGGTGAGCAGCGCGGTGTACGCGAGGGCCAGCTCGGCGCGCGTCGTGTACGCGCAGCGCCCGACCCCCGCGCAGTTGGCGACCTCCCCCCGTTCCACGTACGTCGCGAGGTACTCGACGTCCGGTTCGATGTAGATGCCGTTGCGACCGATGGCCCAGGCGAGGCCGCTGGCCTTGACATCCTGCTCCGTCCGGCGGTTGCTCTGCACGACGGGCGAGAAGGCGGTGCCGGTCTCGGGCCCCTGCACACTGGTGTAGACGATCTTGCTGACGCCGTTGGCGCGGGCGGCCTCGATGACGTTGCGGTGCTGGCCGACGCGCCGCTCGGGGGCGTCCATCCCGGAGACGAGCAGGACGTGGTCGATGCCGGCCAGGGACCGCTCGAGCTCGTCGGGGTGGTCGTAGCTGCCCGGGCGCACCTCGACCCCGAGGTGCTCGGCGTGGGCCGGCGTCCGGGCGAGGGCGACGACGTTCTCGGGCCCGACCTCGGCCGCGGTGGCCTCGACGATCGCGGACCCGAGCTTGCCGCTGGCGGCGGTGACGGCGATGCGCATGGGGACTCCTGGGTGCGGGGGGCCTCCGGATGGGTTCCCGGTGCAGACGAACCTAGCGCCCGGCGCTCAGCGGCTGCTCGCACGCACGCGGCGTCGGTCGTCGGGCAGGCGCACGGTGAGGCCGCGGCCGTCGAGGTGGCCGAGCAGGGGGAGCACGACCCGCCGCGTCGTGCCGAGGGCCCGTCGTGCCTCGCTCGCGGTGAAGGGCTGCGGCAGCGAGCGCAGCCGCTCCACCGCCTCGCCCGCCGCGTCCGGCAGGAGGACGATCCCGGGCCCGATGCGCAGGACGGCGCCGGCCCGGTGGAGGGCCGCGACCCGCGCACCGTCGAGCCCGAGCTCCGCGAGACGGCCGGCCTCGGGAGCGGCGAAGGGGTGGTCCGCCAGCTCGGCACGCAGCGCCTCGACGGCACGAGCGGCCTCGTCCGGGAGCGCGGGCGAGCTCCGGGCGGTCCTCACCCGCCCGCCGTGGCTCTCGAGCCGTCCGGAGAGCAGGCCCTCGACGAGCGCGGCGTCGGGCAGGCCGAGGGCACGAGCCGCCGCGGAGGGCGCGACCCCGTCCGCGGCGGCCGCCTCGGCCTCCTCGACGAGGGCCACGAGCCGCGGTCGAAGCTCCGCCGCGCGGTCGGGGGTGAGCACCCAGTCGCCCGCGACGACCGACCCGTCGGGCAGGGGGTCGACCCGCACCCCCATGCGGCGCAGCTCGGTGAGGCGCACCACCCCCCGGCGCGCGAGCTCGCCCGCGACCGAGCGGTCGCCGGTCGCCAGGACGGCCGCCCGGGCCGCCGCCGCCCCCCGGCGGCGCAAGACGGGCGGCAGGGGGTCGAGCACCTCGACACCCCACAGCCGCCGGCTCCCGGGGTCACGCAGGACGGCGCGGTCGCCGACCCGGAGCGGAAGGGCTCGCTCCAGCGTCAGGCGCCAGATGCCCTCCCCGAGGGGGCGCGCACGCGCGCCCACCAGCGCGGTCCCGCAGTGCAGGACCGGCTGGGCGGGGACGGCCTCCGCCCCGGAGACTGCGACATCGACGGTCCGGACGTCGAGGAACGCGTCCGGGGTGAGCAGGGCACTCCCCCGCCCCAGGCCGGGCGGCACGCGCCCGCCGAGGCAGAGCGCCACGCGGGCGGTCGCCCGGACCTGCTCCCGCGGGGCGCCCAGCGCCTCCAGGCCGCGCACGCGGACCTGTTCTCCCTCCACCTCGAGCACGTCGCCGACCGCGACGAACCCGGAGACCAGGGTGCCGGTGACCACCGTGCCCACCCCCGTGACGTGGAACCGCCGGTCGACCCAGAGCCGCACGTCGGCGTCGGGGTCCGGCGCCGGTACCGCCGCGAGGACGTCGGCCAGGGTCGAGCGCAGCTCCTCGAGTCCGGCGCCGGTCCGGCCGCTCACGACGACGGCGGGAACCCCCGCCAGCGAGGTCCGGTCGAGCTCGGCGCGGGCCCGGGCCAGCGCGGGGGCGGGGTCGGCCAGGTCGGAGCGGGTGACGACGAGCACCCCGTGCCGCACCCCGAGCGCGTCGAGCGCGGCGAGGTGCTCGGCGGCCTGCGGCATCCACGGGTCGTCGGCCGCCACGACGAACACCACGGCGGGCGAGGGTCCGAGCCCGGAGAGCGTGGTGGCGAGGAAGCGCTCGTGACCCGGGACGTCGACGAGGGCGACCTCGCCGAGCGGGGGCAGCTCGGTCCAGCAGTAGCCGAGCTCGATCGACAGCCCGCGACGGCGCTCGTCGGCCAGCCGGTCGGGGTCCTGCCCGGTCAGGGCGCGCACGAGGGTGGACTTGCCGTGGTCGACGTGGCCGGCGGTCGCGACGACGTGCACGTCAGCCCACCGCCGCCGGCCCGTCGAGCGCGCGCACCGCCGCGACGAGGACGTCGTCGAGCTCCTCCTCGACGGTCAGCAGGTCCAGGAGGAACCGACCCCCGTGGACGTGGCCGACCACCGGGGGCTCCCCCTGCCGCAGCGGTTCCGCGCATCGTGCCGGCAGCGCCACGGCCGCGCTCGCGAGCGGGACCCCGGGAGCGCCCCCGCCACCGACCCGGCCCTCGGAGGGGACCGCCTCGGCCGACGGGCCCAGCGCCTCCGCGATCCGTCGGGCCCGGCGCAGCAGGACGTCCGGGTCGGCCGCGAGGGCACGGGCCACGGGGGGCGGCGGGCCGGTGAGGGTCGCCTCGAGCGCCGCCAGCGTCAGCTTGTCGACCCGCACGGCCCGCGCCATCGGGTGCCGTCGCAGCCGGTGCACCACCGTGGCGTCTCCGAGGAGCAGGCCGCACTGGGGGCCCCCGAGCAGCTTGTCGCCGGAGGCGGTGACCAGCGCCGCGCCCTCGCGCAGCACCGAGTCCGCGTCGGGCTCATCGGGGAGGCGCGGGTGCGGGCGGAGCAGCCCGGACCCGATGTCGGCGACGACCGGGACCCCGAGACCGGCGAGCGAACGGACCGGCACGCTGGAGGTGAACCCCTGGACACGGAAGTTCGACGGGTGCACCTTGAGCACGAATGCGGTGCGCTCCCCGAGCGCCTCCGCGTAGTCCTCGACGCGGACCCGGTTGGTCGTCCCGACCTCGCGCAGCCGGACCCCCAGGGACTCCACGAGCTCGGGGATGCGGAAGCCGTCCCCGATCTCGACCATCTCACCCCGGGCGACCACGACCTCACGGTCCGCGGCCAGGCCCCTGGCGGCCAGGGCCAGCGCCGCGGCCCCGTTCGTGACGACGTGGACGTCGCCGGCCGCGGGGACAGCCGCCCGCAGCGCCGTGAGGGTCCCGGCCCCGCGGGGTCCACGTCGTCCGGTGGCGAGGTCGAGCTCGACGTCGGTGGGGCCGGACGCGGTGACGACCGCCTCGACCGCTGCCGGGGACAACGGCGCGCGTCCGAGGTTCGTGTGGACCACGACCCCGGTGGCGTTGACCACCCGCCGCAGGGAGGTGCTCGAGGCGGGCAGGCGCTCGAGGAGGCGGTCGACCACGGCGTCCGGTGCGAGGTCGCCCTGGCGGCACTCCTCGAGGACCTCCACGGCGACGGCCTTGACCCGCGCGCGGCCGAGCCGCCGCGCCGCGGCCTCCACCCGCGCATCGGCGAGCACGCTGTCGGTGCGTGGCACGAGCCGGCGTGGGTCCACGCGCTGCGTCCTCTCCCTCGCGGGTACACGTGTGGCGGAGGCGGACGGGAATCGAACCCGCCTGACCGGGATCCCCGGTCACGTCGGTGTTGAAGACCGCGCCCGTCACCAGACGAGGAACGCCTCCGCGACCGACCCTAGCCTCCGACGCGGCGGGCGGGGTGCTCGGGCGTGCACCGATTCCCCCACGCCGAGCACCTTCTCGCTACGGTGCTGGAAGAGGCCCCGGGAGGGCCTGGACGAGGACGACGGGAGGGCGAGACGTGCGGACGCCACTGGAGTGGCCGCTGCTGCGCCAGCTCCGCGGCACGGACCCCCTCGGCCGGGGATCGGCGGCGATCTCGCCCACCACCCGGGCCATCACGCCGCGCACCAGCCGCGCCGACCGCGTCGTCGACTCCGTCTGCCCGTTCTGCGCCGTCGGGTGCGGCCAGAAGGTGTACGTCACCGACGAGAAGGTCACCCAGATCGAGGGCGACCCCGCGAGCCCGGTGTCGCGAGGTCGCTTGTGCCCCAAGGGAAGTGCCAGCACGCAGCTGGTGACGAGCGACCACCGGGTGACGAAGGTCCGCTACCGCCGGCCCCACGGCACCGAGTGGGAAGACCTCGACCTCGACACGGCGATGGACATGATCGCCGACCGCGTCGTCGAGACCCGGCGCAGGTACTGGGAGTGGGCCGACGAGAAGGGCACCCGGCTGCGCCGGACCCTCGGCATCGCCAGCCTCGGAGGAGCGACCCTCGACAACGAGGAGAACTACCTCATGAAGAAGCTGTACACGGCGATGGGGGCGATCCAGATCGAGAACCAGGCGCGTATTTGACACTCCTCCACCGTCCCCGGTCTGGGGACGAGCTTCGGCCGGGGAGGGGCCACCACCTTCCAGCAGGACCTCGCGAACGCGGACTGCATCGTCATCCAGGGCTCGAACATGGCCGAGTGCCACCCGGTCGGGTTCCAGTGGGTCATGGAGGCCAAGCGCAAGGGCGCGACCGTCATCCACGTCGACCCCCGCTTCACCCGGACCTCCGCGGTCGCCGACCTGCACGTCCCGCTGCGTGCGGGCACCGACATCGTGCTGCTCGGGGCGCTCGTCAACCACGTGCTCCAGAACGAGCTCGACTTCCGGGAGTACGTCGTGCACTACACCAACGCGGCCGCGATCATCGGTGAGGAGTTCCGCGACACCGAGGACCTGGACGGCCTGTTCTCCGGGTACGACCCCGAGTCCGGGCAGTACGACCCCTCGACGTGGCAGTACGAGAACTCGCCCCAGTCCCCGGCGGCGGGGCAACGCGACCCCAACCAGCCGGGTGGTCCGCAGCGCGGGCAGGGCGCCAGCGAGGGTGAGGAGCACGAGGCCGGGCGGTCCGAGACGTCCGGCTCCGGGGGTCCCACGGTGTCGGCCAAGCCGGAGCGCGACGAGACGCTGCAACACCCCCGGTGCGTCTACCAGATCCTCCGGCGGCACTTCGCGCGCTACACCCCCGAGATGGTCGCGGAGGTCTGTGGCGTCGAGGTCGATCAGTTCGAGCAGCTGGCCCGGGCGCTCACCGAGAACTCGGGGCGGGAACGCACGAGCGCGTTCTGCTACGCGGTGGGCTGGACGCACCACTCGACCGGGGTCCAGATCATCCGCGCCGCCTCGATCCTCCAGCTGCTCCTGGGCAACATCGGCCGGCCCGGCGGCGGCATCCTGGCGCTGCGCGGTCACGCCAGCATCCAGGGTTCCACGGACATCCCGACCCTCTACAACATCCTCCCCGGGTACATCCCGATGCCCCACGCGCGCCGCGACGAGAGCCTCGCCGACTTCGTCGCGGAGGATGCCGGCTCCACGGGGTTCTGGGGGAACATGGACGCCTACACGGTGAGCCTGCTCAAGGCGTGGTGGGGCGAGGCCGCCACCGAGGACTCCGACTACTGCTTCGACTACCTGCCGCGCCTCACCGGCCACCACGGCACGTACGACACCGTCGTGAACCAGATCGAGGGCACCTGCCGCGGCTACTTCGTCGTCGGGGAGAACCCGGCCGTCGGGTCCGCCAACGGCAAGATGCAGCGCCTCGGGCTCGCGAACCTCGACTGGCTCGTCGTCCGCGACCTCACGATGATCGAGACCGCGACGTTCTGGAAGGACGGCCCGGAGATCGAGACCGGCGAGATGGTCACCGAGGACATCGGCACCGAGATCTTCTTCCTGCCGGCCGCGTCGCACGTCGAGAAGTCGGGGAGCTTCACGAACACCCAGCGGATGCTCCAGTGGCGGCACCAGGCCGTCCAGCCCCCGGGCGACGCCCGCAGCGACCTGCAGTTCTACCACGACCTCGGGAAGCGGATCCGCGAGCGGCTCGCCGGCTCCACGGACGAGATGGACCGCCCGCTGCTCGACCTCACGTGGGACTACCCCACCGAGGGTCCGCTCGGTGAACCCAGCGCCGAGGCGGTGCTGCGCGAGATCAACGGCTGGGACGCGGACGGCTCGGCCCTGTCCTCCTACACCCAGCTCGCCGCCGACGGGTCCACCGCCTGCGGCTGCTGGATCTACTGCGGCGTCTACGCCGACGAGGTCAACCAGGCGGCCCGCCGCACCCCCCACTGGGAGCAGTCTGCGGTCGCGCCGGAGTGGGGCTGGGCGTGGCCGGCCAACCGCCGGATCCTCTACAACCGGGCGTCCGCCGACCCGGACGGCAACCCGTGGAGCGAGCGGAAGCGCTACGTGTGGTGGGACGCCGAGCAGGGGTCCTGGACCGGCGAGGACGTCCCCGACTTCATCGCCGACCGGCCGCCGGACCACGTCCCGGCGGACGGGGCCACCGGCCCGGACGCGCTCGGCGGGCGCGACCCGTTCATCATGCAGACCGACGGCAAGGCATGGCTCTACGTGCCCACCGGCCTGGCGGACGGCCCCCTGCCCGCCTTCTACGAGCCGGTGGAGTCCCCGGTGCGCAACGCGGTGCACGGTCGGCAGCACAACCCGGCCCTCGAGGACGTCGCGGAGCCGGCGAACCCGCTCAACCCGGCCCTCAGCGTGGTCTTCCCCCATGTGTTCACGAGCTACCGCCTCACCGAGCACCACACGGCCGGCGGGATGTCGCGGACCCTGCCCTACCTCAGCGAGCTGCAACCCGAGATGTTCTGCGAGGTCTCCCCCCGGCTCGCCGAGGAGTGCGGCCTCGAGCACGGCGGCTGGGCCACGATCATCACGTCCCGATCGGCCATCGAGGCGCGGGTCATGGTCACCGCGCGGATGCGCTCGCTCCGGCTCGGCGACCGGTGGGTCGAGCACGTCGGGCTGCCGTACCACTGGGGCCCCAACGGCCTCTCCCGGGGCGACTCCGCCAACGACCTCGTCGGCATCGCCCTCGACCCGAACGTCCACATCCAGGACAAGGTGGGAACCTGCGACATCCGGCCCGGACGACGGCCGCGCGGTCCCGCCCTGCTCGAGCTCGTCGCCGAGTACCGTCGGCGCTCCGGCGCCCGACCCGCGGAGGAGGAGACCTCGTGACCCACTCCCTGTCCGGCCCGCTCCACGACGTCGCCGGCGACGCCGGCCACACCGACCACCCGCCGCGGATGGGGTTCTTCACCGACACCTCGGTCTGCATCGGGTGCAAGGCCTGCGAGGTGGCGTGCAAGGAGTGGAACGCCGTCCCCGAGGACGGCCTGGACTTCACCGGGATGTCCTACGACAACACCCAGGCGCTCGGCGCCGACACCTGGCGGCACGTCGCGTTCATCGAGCAGCCCACCGGCCGGACCACCCGCACCGACCTCGGCATGCCCGGGATCGGCCCTCCCCCGGGGGCTCCCGCCGGCCCCGGACAGGAGAGCGGGTCCGGCGAGGGCGGTGTCCGATGGCTCATGTCCTCCGACGTGTGCAAGCACTGCACCCACGCCGCGTGCCTCGACGTGTGCCCCACCGGGTCGCTGTTCCGCACCGAGTTCGGGACGGTCGTGGTGCAGGAGGACATCTGCAACGGCTGCGGCTACTGCGTCCCGGCCTGCCCGTACGGCGTCATCGACATCCGCGAGGGTGACGGCAGGGCCTTCAAGTGCACCCTGTGCTACGACCGGATCGGCGAGGGCATGACCCCCGCCTGCGCGCAGGCCTGCCCGACCGAGTCGATCCAGTACGGCGAGCTCGACGAGCTGCGCGAGCGGGCCGGGCACCGGGTCGCCGAGCTGCGCGAGCAGGGGGTCGACGGAGCCCGGCTGTACGGCGCCGATCCCGACGACGGCGTCGGCGGCGACGGTGCCTTCTTCCTGCTGCTCGACGAGCCGGAGGTGTACGGCCTGCCGCCGGACCCGGTCGTCACGACCCGCGACCTGCCCTCGATGTGGGGCCACGTCGGTGCGGCGGCGCTCGGTCTGGTCGGGATGGGCGTCGCGTCGTTCCTCGGGAGGCGCCGGTGAAGGAGCAGCGGATGGTGCCGTCGGCGGAGTTCGACTCCTACTACGGCCGCCCCATCATCAAGTCGCCGACGTGGAAGACGCCCGACGTCCCGCTGTACCTCTTCCTCGGCGGGCTGGCCGGCGCCTCCGCGGTGCTCGCCGAGGGGGCCGCGCTCACCGACCGACCCGACCTCGAGCGGGTGGCCCGGGTGGCCGCGAGCGCCGGCGCGGGCCTCGGGACGGTCGCCCTGATCCACGACCTCCACCGGCCGGAGCGCTTCCTCCACATGCTCCGCGTCCTCAAGCCCACGTCGCCGCTGTCGGTCGGATCGTGGATCCTCGCCCCGTTCAGCGGCCTCTCCGCGGCCGCCGCGGCCTCCGAGCTCACCGGGATCCTGCCGAGGCTGGGCCGCACCGCCGGTGTCGCCGCGGGGGTCCTCGGCCCGCCGCTCGCCACGTACACCGCGGCCCTGCTCTCCAACACCGCCGTGCCCGCCTGGCACGACGCCTACCGCGAGCTCCCGTTCGTCTTCGCGGGGTCCGGGGCGACGGCGGCGGGCGGCCTCGCGTGCGCCCTCGTCCCCCGGGAGCAGGCAGGCCCCGCACGACGGATGCTCGCCGCCGGCGCCGTGATGGAGCTCGCCGCCTCGGAGCGGCTGACCCGTCGGCTCGGCATGGTCGGCGAGCCGTACCGGCAGGGTCGCCCGGGGCGCCTGATGCGGGCGGCCCGGGTCCTCACCGCGGTCGGCGGCGGCGCCGCCCTCCTCGGGGGTGGCCGGTCGCGCATCGTCTCGGTCGTCGGGGGCGTCGCGTGCGTCGCGGCCTCGGTCCTGACCCGCTTCGGCGTGTTCGAGGCCGGCATGGCGTCCGCGGCCGACCCGAAGTACACCGTCGTCCCGCAACGCGAGCGGCTCCGGGCCCGTGAGGCCGAGGCAGCACGCACAATGGCCGGGTGACCGCAGCAGCCCCCAGTGCCCCGACCGCGCCGCAGCGACTCACGCAGTACGCCTCCGGAGGCGGCTGCGCCTGCAAGGTGCCGCCCGGCGAGCTCGAACGCGTCCTCGGTGGCCTCGTCCCCGCGACCGGGGACGACCTCCTCGTCGGCGTCGAGCACGGGGACGACGCGGCAGTCGTCCGACTCGACGGTGGGCGCGCGGTCGTCGTCACCACGGACTTCTTCACGCCGGTCGTCGACGACCCGTACGACTGGGGCCGCATCGCGGCCGCCAACGCGCTGTCGGACGTGTACGCGATGGGCGGCGAGCCCCTCGTGGCGGTCAACCTCCTCGCCTGGCCGCGGGACCGCATCCCGTTCGACGTCGCCGCGGACGTGCTCCGCGGCGGCGCCGACGTCGCCCGGGCCGCCGGCTGCCACCTCGCGGGCGGCCACAGCGTCGACGACGTCGAGCCGAAGTACGGCCTGGCCGTCACCGGCCTCGCGGACCCGGACCGGTTGCTGCGCAACGATGCCGGGGAGGCAGGTGTGCCCCTCACCCTGACCAAGCCGCTCGGCCTCGGGGTCCTGAACAACCGGCACAAGGCCACCGGGGAGGTCTTCCCCGAGGCCGTCGCGGTGATGACGACGCTCAACCGCGACGCCTCCCGGGGCGCGCTGGCCGCCGGGGCGCGCTGCGCCACGGACGTCACGGGCTTCGGCCTGCTGGGCCACCTCTTCAAGCTCTGCCGGGCCAGCGGGCTCTCGGCCGTGGTCGACGCCGCCGCGGTCCCGTACCTCGGCGGCGCCCGGCAGTCGCTGGCCGCGGGGTTCGTCCCCGGCGGGAGCCGCCGGAACCTCGACTGGGTCCGCCCGCACCTGGCCGCTCGTGTGGACGAGGACGAGCTGCTGCTCCTCGCCGACGCCCAGACCTCGGGGGGCCTGCTCGTGGCGGGCGAGGTCCCCGGCCACCCGGTCATCGGCGAGCTGGTCGTGCGCCGGGAGCACGTCCTCGAGGTCCGCTGAGCGGTCAGCAGGTCGGGCCCGCCGGGCCGTCCGACGAGGCGGTCACCCACCGCCGGTGGAGCTCGCTGGTCAGCGCGTGGATCTGGCGGGTCAGCTCGGTGTTGGTCTTGAGCTCCAGCTCGGACTCGACGAAGTCGTGCTCGGCCTTGGCCTGCTGGAACGCCGCCTGCCGGTTCTGCCCGATCATCACGAAGGTCGACAGGAAGATCGCCTCGAGGGAGACCACGAGGGTCAGGGTCGGCCACGGGCTCTGCTCGGCGAAGAGCATCCACAGGACGAAGACCCCCGCGTGGATGTAGACGAAGGGCATCGACCCGGCGAAGGCGGTGATCGCGTCGGCGATGCGCAGCTGGAAGTCGGTCGCGCGGTGCTCCAGCTGGGCGGCGACGGCCGGGTGGCGTGGCCGGGTGGACGACAGTCGGCTCATGGGGGCTCCTGGGGCCTCGAGGGTCGCCTCGTCCGGAGGCGAGCCGTGGGAGGCCGACGCTAGTCCCCGGGCCACGCCGTGGGCGAGGGTCCCGGTCAGCCCTGCGCGGTGACGTGCAGCAGGAAGCCCTGGGCGGGCGCCAGCACCGGCAGCGGCAGGCCGACGGTCCCGAGGAGCTCGCCGGAGACGTCGATGCCCTCCCCGCAGGCCTCGTGGAACCAGTGCGGGCCCCGGTTCTGGACCGTCTCGGGAAGCCCGGCCTCGGGCCGGACACGGACGCGGTACCGGCGTGCCGGGTCCAGGCCCGGCAGCGGGAGCAGCCCCGGGGTGACCCCTCGGCCGGACGCGGTCTGGACGACCGTGAAGACCGCCTCGGAGCGGTCGGGCGCGACGACCCCGTCGAGGGTGAGCGAGGGGTCCGGGTGGTCCGAGCGCACGATGTCCCCGCCGTGCACCAGGGGGCGCAGCTCGCGGTAGAGGGCCGACCAGAGCCGCAGCGCGTCCAGCTCGGCCTCGGAGCACTGGGAGATGTCCCACTCGAGACCCGCGTGGCCGCCGAGGGCGACGAGCATGCGCAGCGACAGGTCCAGGTCCCGGTGCGTCGTGTGGGCCCGCGGCGGGCCGATGTGGCTCCCCATCCGTTCCGGTGGGACGAGCAGGCCGGTCCAGCGCTGGATGGCGACCCGCTCGAGCGCGTCGTTGCAGTCGGAGGGCCACACCCGGTCGGTGCGGGCGAGGACCCCGAGGTCCACCCGGGCGCCTCCGCTCGAGCACGACTCGATCTCGAGGAGCGGGTGGCGCCGGCGCAGCTCGTCGAGCAGCCGGTACGTGGCCAGGGTCTGCGCGCGCACCGCCGGTCGGTCCACGCCCGACCCGTCGGTGCGCACCGCCTCGTGGAGGTCGCGGTTGTGGTCCCACTTGATGTAGTCGATGCCGTACTCCGTGACGAGCCGGCTCATGGCCTCGAGGACGTCCTCGAACGCGTCCGGGTTCGCCAGGTCGAGGACGTGCTGGCGCCGCGAGGTCGCGGTCGGCCCGGCGACCGGCCCCATCACCCAGTCCGGGTGGGCGCGGACGACGTCGGAGTCGAGGTTGACCATCTCGGGCTCGAACCACAGGCCGAACTCCATCCCGAGGCCCTTGACGTGGTCGACGAGCGGCCCCAGCCCGTCCGGCCACACGGCGGGCGAGACCTGCCAGTCGCCGAGCCCCCGGGACTGGTCGCGGCGCGATCCGAACCAGCCGTCGTCGAGGACGAACCGCTCGACCCCGATGGAGGCGGCCGCATCGGCCAGACGGGTCAGCTGGTCCAGGTCGGTCCGGAAGTACACCGCCTCCCACGTGTTGAGCACGAGCGGTCGCGGGGTGCTCGCCCGGTAGTCGGGCCCGGATCGCTGATGGCGCACGAGGGCGTTGGTCACCCCGTCCAGGCCGGCCGGGGACCAGGCGGCGACCAGGGCGGGCGCCGTGTACGTCTCCCCCGGTCCGAGCCGGACCTCCCCCGGCGCGAGCGCCTCACCCCCACCGACGACCGCCGTGTGCGCCCCCGCCCGCTCGGGAAGGCGCTCGACGAGGTGCTCGTGGTTACCGCTCCAGGCGACGTGGACGGACCAGACCTCGCCGTGGCGGAAGCCGAAGCCGGCCTCGCCCACCGTGAGGAGGAGCGTGGCGTCCGCCCCGGTCCGGCCCCGGCGACCGGTGCGCACGAAGGACCCGTCGGTGACCCGGTGCCGCTGCGGGACGCGCTCGTGCATCCAGCGCCCCGTGAGGTCGAGCACCTCGTCGGCCCGCGTCGGCAGCGGCAGGAGCGTGCGCAGCGCGCCGAGCTCCAGCGGGGGCTGGTCCGGGCCGGCCGTCGAGGTCACCGCGGCCGAGACGGTGAGGACGCCGTGGGCGTCCAGGGCGTAGCCCAGCTCGACGACCACCTGCACCGCCGAGGACTCGGCGCGGACGACCGCACGGTGCCCGTCGACCCCCACCGTCGCGGTCCACCGCGGTGCGGTGGACCCACCCGCACGGTGAGCCACGAAGCCCGGTGTGCCGAGCCAGCCGTCGCCGGAGGTCGGCAGGACGGTCAGGTCCCACGGGTCGTCGAGCGCGTTGTGGGCCGCTGGGCCGTCCCGCACGAGGAGGAGGTCCGGCAGCGCGCCGTCCGACAGGTCGGCGCCCCAGTGCAGGACGGCGGGGAGGGAGTCACCGTCCTGCACCAGGACCAGGCAGGCACCACCGCCGCGCAGGACGGTCGTCGTCTCGTTCACCCCTTGGTCGACCCCAGGGTGAGACCGGACACGAACTGCTTCTGCAGCGCGAAGAACACGACGAGGACGGGGAGCGCGACGATGATCGACCCAGCCGCCACGAGGTTGGTGTCCGAGAAGAACTGCCCGCGCAGGTTGTTGAGCGCACTGGTGACGGGGTACTTGTCACCCCGGGACAACAGCACGGTGGCCCAGAAGAACTCGTTGTAGATCCAGGTCACCTGGAGCGTCGCGAGGGCCGCGAGCGCCGGCCGCACGAGCGGCATGGTCAGCTGCCAGTACTGGCGCCAGACCCCCGCCCCGTCCATCTCGGCCGACTCGTAGATCTCGTAGGGGAGCGTCTTCATGTAGTTGCTCAGCACGAACGTGCAGAACCCCATCTGGAACGCCGTGTTGACCAGGATCAGGGCCCAGAAGCTGTTGAGCATCGTCCCGCCCGAGCTCATGAACTCCGGCAGCGGGATCTCCTTGAACATCCGGAACACGGGGATGAGCAGGGCCTGCGGCGGCAACAGGTTGGCGGCGAGGAAGACGCCGAGCAGGGTGAGGTTGAAGCGGTAGGAGAACCGCGCGAGCACGAACGCGACGAGCGAGGACAGGAAGAGCGTGAGCGCGACCGCCGGGACCGTGATGAGGAGCGAGTTCCGCAGGTGCAGACCGAAGTTGCCCCGGGTCCACGCCTCCTGGTAGTTGCTCAACGTCCATCCGCCGAAGGACAGGTAGCCGTTGGTCTGGGTGTAGGAGTAGTCGCGGAACGAGTTGTAGAGCGACCACAGGAGCGGGAACAGCCACACGATCGCCAGCACGAGCATGGCCACGGTGGCCACCGTGCCGCGGCGCCGGTTGATCACCCCGCCGCTGGGGCCGCGCTCCTTGGTCTTGGTCGTGCCGACCGTGGTCGACGGGGCCGTGGTGGCGCTCATCGGCGCTCCTCCCGGAAGACGATCCGAAGGTAGATGGTGATGAACACCGACGAGATGACCATCATGATCACGGCGAGGGCGGATCCGAAGCCGTAGCGGGTGGCCTCGCCGATGACGTTCTGCGAGACGAGCGCCGAGATGAGCTCCAGCCCGTTGCGGCCCTTGTTGATGATCCACACGAGGTCGAACGCCCGGAGCGACTCGATGACGACGATCACGAGCACGATCAGGTTGATCGGCCGCATCACCGGGAAGATGACGTGGAAGAACGTCTTCACCTCGCTGGCACCGTCGACGGAGGCCGCCTCACGCAGCGACGCGTCGACGCCCTTGAGCCCGGCGAGGTAGAGCAGCATGACGTAGCCGGTGTGCCGCCACGCGGTGGCGACGAGCACCGCCCAGAGGTTGACGTCGGGGTCTCCGTACCAGTCGATGTTGGACCCGAAGACCTGGTTGATGAGGCCCTGGTCCGTCGAGTAGAAGAGCTGCCAGATGAACCCGACGAGCGCCATCGACAGGACCACCGGGAGGTAGAACGCCGTCTGGTAGAAGCGGCTCCCCCACATCTCCCGGTCGAGGATGACCGCGAGGAAGATCCCCAGGACCGTCGGGAAGACGAACAGGAAGACCAGCCAGATCAGGTTGTTCTGGATCGCCGGCCAGAAGGGCGGGTAGATCGTCGTGATGTCGACGTAGTTCTGGGTGCCGACCCACTCGAGGCTGCTGAACTTGAACCCGTTCCACCGCGCGAAGGAGAGTGCCACCGACGCGAGGGCCGGCAGCCACACCAGCCAGACCACCAGCAGGGTCGGGACCCCGATCATCGCACCGATGATGAGACGGTCCTTCGTCCCTCGTCGCTTCTCGACCCGCCGGGTCGAGACCTTCTTCGTCCGCTGTGCCGTCTCGGTACTCATGGGTTGCCTCCGCGACCCTCGGGTCAGCCGAGGATCGACGCGGCCTGCTGCTGGATGGACGTGGTGATGGAGTCGATGTTGTCCGGGTTCTTGATGAAGTCCTGCAGCGACGCCGTGATCACGGTGTTCGCGAGGTCCGCGTTGGTGTCGCGGTCGAGGAACTGCGCGATCGACTTCGCGTTCTGGACGACCTCGACGGACTTCTTCTGGAGCGCCCCGTACTTCTCGGTGCTCGCGTTCGAGTTGGCCGCGATGAACGGCGCGGACGCGGCGTTGTTCGCGGCATCGGCGGCCTCCGCCGTACCCAGCCACCCGATGAACGCCTTGGCGGCCTCCTCGTCCGAGGCGCCCGAGGCGACGCAGAACCCGTCGATGGGGGCATCGAGGGCATCGGAGCCGATGGCCGGGTCCAGCTCGGGGAAGGTGAAGAAGTCGAGGTCCTCCTGGGCGTCGGCGGGGACGCCGTCGACGACGAAGGTGCCGAGGAGGTACATCCCGCACTCGCCGTTGGCCATCGAGGTCGCCGCCTCCTGCCAGGTGCGCCCCAGGGCGTTCTCCTGGTGGTAGGGCAGCAGCGTCTTCCACGTCTGGAACACGTTCCGGACCTCCGGGCTGTCCCACTTCTGCTCGCCCTTGGTCAGAGCCATGTGGAAGTCGTACCCGTTGAGACGCATGTTGAGGATGTCGAAGGTGCCCATCGGGGCCCAGGCGTCCTTGGCCGCGAAGGCGAAGGGGGTGATCTTCTTGCCCTGCATGTCCTTCATGAGGGCGTTGAGCTCGTCGAGGGTCTTGGGCTCGGTCCAGCCGTTCTTCTCGAAGACCGACTTGCGGTAGAAGACGGCCCAGGGGTAGTAGCTGACGGGCACGAAGTACTGCTTGCCGTCGGGCGCCGTCGCCGCCTGCTTGAACGCGTCCCCGAGGCCGTCGATGGGCCACACGTCGCTGATGTCGGCGATCACGCCGTTGTCGGCGAACTGGGCCATCCGGTACCCGGCGAACCACGTGAAGACGTCGTCGGGCGTGCCCTGGAGGTAGGTGGTGATGCTCTCCTGGAAGGTGTTGTGGTCGACGGCGTTCGTCGAGACCGTCACACCCTCCTTCTTGGCGTAGGCGTCGGCCATGCCCTGGAGCCGCTCGTACGCGGGGCCGGACCCCTTGGCCTCGTTCATGCCGAACTTGACGTTCCCGGCCTTGGCGGCTCCGCCACCCGAGCCACCGGTGGACGAGGAGGTGTCCCCTCCGCAGGCGGCGAGCAGCGTCGACCCCCCGAGGACGGCGCCCGCGCCGAGCAGGAGGCTCCGGCGGTCGACCGCCCGGAAGGACGCGGGAACGGTGGTGGCGAGCGAGGGGTCGCGCGGGGCCGGACGTGCCATGGGTTGTCTCCTTTGACGAACATGACGCTTCTGACAACTTCGATCAGAAACGAACATCCAATGCCCGAGAGTGTGTCCAGCCCGCGCCGGGCTGTCAAGAGGTCGTCCGCCGCAGAAAGGTCACGATTTCGCACAGCACAAGCCTTCTGGGCGTGACGTGAGGGAGTTCTGCCCCGCGGGACCCCTCTGTTGGTATCTGTTGACAGATGTTGACTCGCGGAACACACTGTCGCCCATGCGTCAATGGCCAGACGACCGGATCGCCTTCGGCGGTGACTACAACCCGGAGCAGTGGCCCCGCGAGGTGTGGGACGAGGACATGCGCCTCATGCGCGAGGCGGGGGTCAGCTTCGTGACGCTCGGGGTCTTCTCGTGGTCCTGGCTCGAGCCGACGAAGGGCCAGTACGAGTTCGGCTGGCTCGACGAGGTCATGGGGATGCTCCACGACCACGGCATCGCCGTCGACCTCGCCACGGCGACGGCCACGCCCCCGCCGTGGCTCAGCGCCGCCTACCCCGAGATCTACCCGGTCGACCGCGAGGGCCACACCCTCTGGCCCGGCAGCCGGCAGACCTGGTGCCCCTCCTCGCCCCTCTACCGCGACTTCGCCCTCGCGCTCACCGACCGGATGGCCGCGCGGTACCACGACCACCCGGCGCTGGCGATGTGGCACGTCTCGAACGAGTACGCCTGCCACAACCTGCCCTGTTACTGCGACACCTGTGCCGCGGCGTTCCGCACCTGGCTCGAGCGCCGGTACGACACCCTCGACGCGCTCAACGACGCCTGGGGCACCGCGTTCTGGAGCCAGCGCTACGGCACCTGGGACGAGATCCTCCCGCCGCGCGCCTCGACGGCCTTCAACAACCCGACCCAGGTCCTCGACTACCACCGGTTCGGGTCGGACACCCTGCTCGACTTCTACCGCGCCGAGAAGGAGGTCATCCACCGCCACTCGGCGGACGTGCCGGTGACCACGAACTTCATGACCATGAACCACTTCCGGGAGCTCGACTACCACGACTGGGCCCCGTTCCAGGACGTCGTGAGCACCGACCACTACGTCGTCGACGCGCTCGAGCACCCCCGCGCCGAGCTGTCGTTCTGCGGCGACCTCACCCGGGGCATCGCCGGCGGGCGGCCGTGGCTGCTCATGGAGCACTCGACGAGCGCCGTCAACTGGCAGCCCGTCAACCCCGCGAAGGACCCCGGGACGACCGTCCTCGACTCCCTCACCCACGTCGCCCGCGGCGCCGACGGCCTCGGCTTCTTCCAGTGGCGCCAGTCCCGCTCGGGATCGGAGAAGTTCCACTCCGCGCTGGTGCCCCACGCCGGCGAGGACAGCGACCGGTTCCGCGAGGTCTGCGAGCTCGGTGGGATGGCCGCCCGCCTCGGCGAGGTCGTCGGCTCGCGGGTCGAGGCCGAGGTCGCCGTCCTCTGGGACTACCAGTCGCTGTGGGCCGCCTCGGGTCCGTGCATGCCCTCGGGGGAGCTCGACTACGCGACCGCGGCACACACCGTGCACCGCCTGCTGCGCGACCGGGGCATCACCTGCGACGTCGTCCACCCGGACGACGACCTCTCCGCGTACCGGGTCGTCGTCGTGCCGACGCTCTACCTCGTCTCGGACGCGCAGGCCCTGGCGGTCGCCGCCGCCGCGGACGCCGGCGCCCAGGTTCTCGTCACCTACTTCTCCGGCATCTCCGACCCCGACGACCACGTCCGGCTCGGCGGCTACCCGGGCGCCTTCCGTGACCTGCTGGGCATCCGCGTGGAGGAGTTCTTCCCCCTCCGGGTCGGGGAGCAGGTCGCCCTCTCCGGCGACTCCCTCGCCGGCCACGGCACGGTGTGGAGCGAGGACGCCCGGGTCGTCGACGCCGAGGTCGTCGCCACGTACGCCGACGGTCCCCTCGCCGGCCGCCCGGCCGTCACCCGCCGGTCGGTCGGCAGCGGCACCGCCTGGTACCTCGGCACGCTCCCCGACGACGCGACCCTCGGCTCGATCCTGGACCGGGTCGTCGCGGACGGCGCCGTCTCACCGGCGGCCGAGGTCCCCACGGGCGTCGAGGTCGTCCGCAGGCGCAGCGACTCGGGGTCGTGGCTGTTCGTGCTCAACCACACCCCCGACGACTGCGCGGTGCGCGTCACGGGCCACGACCTCCTCGCCGGGGTCGACGTCGGCCCCCTCGCCACCGTTGCGGGCCGCACCGCCGCCGTCGTGCGGGAGGGCTGAGGTGCTCGCCAGCCAGCGCCGGGCGATCATCCTCGCCACGGTCGAGGAGAAGGGCGCGGCCCGGGTCTCCGAGCTCGTCGACCAGCTCGAGGTCTCCGACATGACGGTGCGCCGCGACATCGAGCGGCTCGACCGGGAAGGCCTCCTCGAGCGGGTGCACGGGGGTGCCGTCGCGGTGCAGCCCCGGGCCACCGACGAGCCGGGGTTCACCGCGAAGTCGACCCTCATGACGGCCGAGAAGCAGGCCATCGCCCAGGAGGCCGCGCGGCTGGTCCACCCCGGCGCGACCATCGGCATCTCCGCCGGTACGACGACCTACGAGCTGGCCCTCGCCATCCGGACCGTGCCGCAGCTGACGGTCGTCACCAACTCGGTGCCGGTCGCCCAGCTGCTCCACGAGTCGCAGGCCGCGGGCCACGTCGTCGTGCTGACCGGCGGCGTGCGCACCCCCTCGGACGCGCTCGTCGGCCCGGTGGCCGTCACCGCCCTCCAGGGGCTGCACGTCGACCGCCTCTTCCTCGGCGCCCACGGCATCGACCGGGACGCCGGGCTGACCACCCCCAACCTCGTCGAGGCCGAGACGAACCGCGCGCTCGTGCGCTCCAGCCGCTCCGTGTGCGTCCTCGCCGACCGCAGCAAGATCGGCATCGTCGGCCTCTCGACGTTCATGGACCTCGACGCCGTCGACACCCTCATCACCGACTCGGGCATCCCGGCCCGGGCCCGGGGGGTTCTCGAGGAGTCGGTCGGTCACCTCGTCCTCGCCGAGCCGGTCGCCCCGCGCGGGCGCGCCGCCCGGGCCGAGGTTGCGGGATGAGGGTCGCCCACGAGGTGCGGCGCACGGTGCGGCAGCTCGCCGACGGGCGGCAGATCATCTACTTCGACGACACCCCCGGCGCCCCGGCCCGCACGGCTGTCGACGAGCGTGAGCTCGGGCCTCGCGCGGCCGCCGGCCACATCCGCTACGACGCCCTCGTCGGCGACTGGGTGGCCGTCGCCGGCCACCGGATGAACCGCACCTTCCTCCCCCCGAAGGACGAGTGCCCGCTGTGCCCCACCGGCCGCGGCAGCGTCCCGTCGGAGGTGCCGGACGCCGAGTACGACGTCGTCGTGTTCGAGAACCGCTTCCCCTCGTACGCCCCGGTCGCGCACGACGACGTCACCGCCCCGGAGGGCTTCCTCCACGACCCCGCACTGGGCCGCACCGAGGTGGTCTGCTTCACGAGCGACCACGAGTCGACCTTCGCGGCGCTGCCGCCGCACCGGGTCCGCACCGTCATCGACGTCTGGGCGGACCGCACGGCCGAGCTCGGAGCCCACCCGGACGTCGCCCACGTCTTCTGCTTCGAGAACCGCGGCCAGGAGATCGGCGTCACGCTCCACCACCCCCACGGCCAGATCTACGGCTACCCGTACGTCCCCGCCCGCACCGCCGAGATCCTCGCCCGCGCGACGGAGCACCACGACCGCACGGGACGCCTGCTCGGTGCCGACCTGCTCGCCGCCGAACGGGCCGACGGCTCACGGGTGGTCCTCAGCGGGGAGCACTGGACGGCCTACGTGCCGTACGCCGCGCGCTGGCCCCTCGAGGTCCACCTCGCGCCGCACCGCGACGTCCCGGACCTCGTCGCCCTCGGTGACGCCGAGCGGGACGAGCTCGCGACGGTCTACCTCGAGCTGCTGGCCCGACTCGACCGCTACCACGAGGCCGACGGCGAGCCCGTCCGGCTGCCGTACATCGCCGCGTGGCACCAGGCCCCCGCGCGCACCGGCCGCGAGGCGTCCCGGCTCTTCCTCCAGCTGATGACGGTGCTCCGCGGGCCCGGGAAGCTCAAGTACCTCGCCGGGTCCGAGAGCGCGGTCGGCGGGTGGGTCAACGACACCCGCCCGGAGACGGTGGCCGCCCGCCTGCGCGAGCTCGCCACCTGACCTGCGGTAGACCTTCCTGAGCCGGCGCTGACCGGACCCGAACGAGGACTTCACCCGCAGTTGGGCCACGGCCGACCGGTCCGGCGGCAGGCTCGGCGCTCGTGAGCACACACACCGCATCGTCCTCGTCCGAGCCTCGCCGCACCCGGGTCCGCACCGGCGCCCTGGGCCACCTCCGCCGCCTGCTCACCGCGGGCGCCCTCGCCGTGGTCGCGACGCCCGTCGCCGCGACGGCCGCCCACGCGCTGCCGCCACCGCCTCCCGGCGTCGCGGAGGCGCGCACGATGCTGGCCTCGCTCCACGTGGGCTACGAGGACAACGCGGGCTACGACCGGAGCCGGTTCCATCACTGGATCACCATCAGCGGCGCGTGCGACACCCGCGAGACCGTCCTGAAGCGGGACGGCACGAACGTCACGACCGACTCCTCCTGCCACGCCACCGGCGGCCGGTGGACGAGCGTCTACGACGGCGCGACCTTCACGAACGGCTCGGACCTCGACATCGACCACCTGGTGCCGCTGGCCGAGGCGTGGGGCTCCGGCGCGAACCTCTGGACCGACGCCGAGCGCGAGGACTTCGCGAACGACCTCACGATCCCCCAGCTCATCGCCGTCTCCGCGTCGAGCAACCGGTCCAAGGGCGACCGCGACCCCGGCGAGTGGCAGCCGCCGAGCACCGCCTGGCACTGCGAGTACGCCCGCTCGTGGATCGAGGTCAAGTACCAGTACGACCTCGAGGTCGACAGCGCGGAGAAGTCCGCCCTGACCGGGATGCTCGACACCGCCTGCTGATCCCGGCGTCGCCGGCCTGCGGGCCTCAGCCGAGGCGGCGCCTTCGGGCCGCGGCGACGAGCGCCGCGCCCGCGGCGAGCAGCAGGCTCCCGAGCAGCGCCGCGAGCCCGATCTGCGCGCCCGTCTGCGCCAAGGGGCCGCCCCCACCGCCGGGGGGAACCGCGAGCCCGAAGTCGGCGGTCAGGACGTCGGCTCCGGCCGCGAGGTCCACGGAGAGGGTGCCGTCGCCCGTGACGAGCCGGAGGCCGTCCGGGAAGGAGTCGCCGTCCAGGCGCACCGTGTAGGTGCCGGGGGGCAGGTCCTCGAAGTGGTAGGTGCCGTTCGCGTCGGTCCGCACCGTGTGGATGACGGTGCCGTCGCCGTCGAGCAGCTCGACGACCACACCCGGTACGCCCCGCTCGCCGGGGTCCTGCACGCCGTCCCGGTCCACGTCGTTCCAGACCGTGTCGCCGATCGAGCCGGCCGGGGCGAAGCCGTGGAGCAGGTGACCGGTGCCGTTGGTGGGGACGTCCACGGTGTCTCGGGCCGGGGAGGTGGGAACGAGGCCCGCAGGAAGGGTGGCCGTGTCGACGACGGCGTCCCAGCGACCGGCGGGGATCTCGTCGAGCGCCCAGCGGCCCTCGGCGTCCGTCACGACCTCACGGGTCACCGGACCGTCGGGGCCGTCCCAGGTGATCGTGACGGTCACGCCCTCGATCCCGCGCTCGGAGGGGTCACGGCTGCCGTCACCGTCGAGGTCGAGCCACACGTCACCGGTGAGGGTGGCGGTGCCCCGGACCGCGAAGTCGACGTCGAGTCGCTCCTGGCCCGGGTCCACCGTCGCCAGCGCCGAGGTCGCGTCCCCGCCGTCGAGGTCGCTCCCGGGAGCCAGCCCGTCCGGGAGGCTCGTCTCGAGGTAGCTGACGGTCGTCGGACCGGACGGCAAGCCCGCGACGAGGTAGTGGCCGTCGGCGTCGGTCGTCGTCTCGATGACGATGTCGTCGGCGGTGCCCGGCACCCCGTCGGAGCCCGGGGAGGCGACGCGAACTCGCACGTCGGCGACACCCGGCTCACCCGGGCCCTGGGCCCCGTCGCCGTCGACGTCGAGCCACACCGTGTCGCCGACCGAGGCCGACCCGACGTAGCCGAAGTCCTGGTCGAGGTCCGACGCGCCGGGGGTGAGCGTCACGACGGACCTGCTGTCGTCGCCACCGTCGGGATCGGCGGTCGGGGTGAGCCCGGCGGGCAGGCCGCCGAGCACGACCTCGAACGTCCCGGCCGGGAGGCGGTCGACCATCCAGCCGCCGTCCGCGTCGACCGTCGTCGGGTAGACCCGGTTGTCATCGGTCGTCGCGAGGTCGCCGTCCGGCCCGGCCCAGGTCACCGTGACGGTGACCCCGGTCAGCCCCGGTTCGCCCTCGTCGCGGACCCCGTCGCGGTTGCGGTCGAGCCACACCTGGTCGCCGAGCCGTGCGGACCCGGTGTACCCGAAGTCCTGGTCCAGGTCGATGTCCGGACCCTCCGTGCTGGACAGCTCGGTGACCGAGACCCCGTTCGGGTCGGTCGTGCCGCCATCGGCGTCATAGCTCGGCGCGAGTCCAGCCGGGACACCCGAGACGACCCGCACCTCGTAGCTCCCGTCGGGGAGGCCGTCGACGCGGTACCGGCCGTCGGCGTCGGTGACCGGACTCGGGACGACGACATCGTCGTCGGTGCCGAGGTCACCGTCCGGGCCGAACCACGTGACTCGGGTCGTGACCCCCGGGAGGCGCGGCTCGGTCGCGGCTCCGTCGTCGGCGCCGTTGCCGTTCAGGTCCCACCAGATGGTGTCGCCGACGGCGTTGGGACCGCGATAGCCGAAGTCCTGGTCGAGGTCGGTCGTCCCGGTTCCGAGGGTGAGGTCCGACCGTGAGGCCGTCCCGGCGTCGGGGTCGCCGGAGTTGACGGCGACGTCGGCCACCCCACCGACGACCTGGACCCGGACGTCGCCGGCCGGCAGGTCGGTGAAGAGGTACCCACCGTCCGGGCCGGTCGTCGTGGTCAGGACGAGGTCGTCGTCGGTCCCGAGGTCACCGTCGGGTCCGGCCCAGATGAGGTCGACGCGCTGGCCGGGCACTCCCGGCTCGCCCGGCCCCTGGGAGCCGTCGCCGTCGAGGTCGAGGTACACCGCGTCACCGACGGTGCCGCTGCCGCGGTACCCGAAGTCCGCGCCTCGGTGCTCCTCGCCGGCGGAGAGCGACACCTCCGAGGAGGAGTCGAGGCCACCGTCCTCGTCGTACGTGGCCACCATGCCCGGCGGCACGGTGGTGGTGTCGACCCGGACGTCGTAGGTCCCGGCCGGCAGCCCGTCGACGAGGTAGCGACCGTCGGCGTCCGTGATGGCCGTGAAGGTCTCGTTGTCGTCCGTCGTCGTGAGGTCTCCGTCCGCCCCCGCCCAGGTCACGTTCACCGCGACCCCGGCCAGGCCGGGCTCCGCACCCGCGCCTGCGGTGTCCTGGCGACCGTCGCCGTCGCGGTCCCACCAGACGGTGTCACCGATGGCGGCCGTGCCGCGGTAGCCGAAGTCCACGTCCCGACGGGCCTCCCCGGCGGCGAGGTCGACGACGCTGGTCGAGTCGTTCGCGCCGTCGAGGTCATGGGTGGCGACGACACCCTCGGGCAGCGTCGTGGTGTCCACCGCCACGGTGTAGCGGCCGGCCGGGAGGTGTTCGAAGAGGTACCGTCCGTCCGCGTCCGTCGTCGTCGTGACGGTGATGTTGTCCGCCGTCGTCGACGGGTCGCCGTCCGGTCCCGGGTGGGTGGCGCTCACGCGCACGCCCGGGAGACCGGGCTCGCCCGCGCCCAGGGCCCCGCCGCCGTTGCCGTCGCGGTCGAGCCACACGACGTCACCGAGGGAGGCCGACCCGCGGTACCCGAAGTCCTGGTCGAGGTCCGAGCCGTCGAGCACGGTCGTCGACACCCCGTCCGGCGTGCCGGCGGCGTCATACGTCGCCGACACCCCACCGGGGAGTCCGGACAGCACGGTGACCGTGTACGCGCCGTTCGGGATGTCGACGAAGGAGTACCGACCGTCGGGGCCGGTGGTCGTGTCGAAGACCGTGCCGTTGGGACCCTCTGCCCGGACCGCCACGCCGGGGATGCCGGGCTCACCGGCCTCCTGCACCCCGTCGGCGTCGAGGTCGAGCCACACCCGGTCGCCGAGCACGGATCGTGCCCGGTAGCCGAAGTCCTGGTCGAGGTCGCGATCGCCCGCACCGAGGATCAGCGCGGACGTGGAGTCGCCGCCGCCGTCGGGGTCGCCGGTGTTGGCGACGCCGGCGGGCAGGCCGGTCCGGACCTCGACGGTGTAGTCGCCTGCGGGCAGGTTGTCGACGAGGTACCCGCCGTTCGTGTCGGTGGTCGTCGTGAAGGTCGCCGTCTCTCCGTTGGCGCCGTCCAGGGTCACCGCGACCGTGACACCGGAGAGCCCGGGCTCGCCGGCGTCCTGCGTCCCGTTGCCGTTGCGGTCGAGGTAGACGGTGTCGCCGACGGCACCGGTGCCTGCGTACCCGAAGTCCTGGTCGAGGTCCTGGCCACCGGTCCCGAGCGTGACCGACGAGGTGGAGTCCCCGCCGCCGTCGGGGTCGTCGACGTTGCGGTAGGACGCGTCGAGGGTCGAGGTGTCGACGGTGACCTGGAAGTCACCCACCGGGAGGTTCGGGAAGTCGTAGCGCCCGGCGGCGTCGGTCGTCGTCGTCCACGTGAGGTTGTCCCCGGCCGTGTCGGGGTCGTTGTCGGGACCGGCCCACACGAGGGTGACCCCCACGGCGGGGATCCCGGGCTCGGTGCCGTCCTGGGCTCCGCTGAGGTCCTGGTCGACGTAGACCGTGTCACCGATCCGGCCGGTGCCCCGGTACCCGAAGTCGACGTCTCGCTTCGCGGCATCGCCGGCGAGCTCGCCCTGCCACGACCCGTTCGCGGTGGTGGTGCCGCCGTCGAGGTCGTACGCCGGGGACAGGCCCTGGTCGACGAGGGGTGCCGACGTCGGGTCGACGACGACGGAGTACTGGCCACCGGGGAGGTGGTCGACCACGTACGTGCCGTCGGAGCCCGTCGTGGCGACGTGGGGCTCGTCGTCCCCGCCGCCCGGCCGGCCGTCCGGTCCGAGGTAGGTGACGGTGACCCGCACGCCCGGGAGCACGGGCTCGTCGTCGTCCTTGACGCCGTCCCCGTTGACGTCGTGCCAGACGAGGTCACCGATCGATGCGAGGTCGAGCTCGACGTCGACCGTGTCCGGCACGACGTCCTGGTACTGCGGGTAGGACCGCCCCGGCTGGTCACGCTCTGCCGCGGGGAGGCCGAAGTAGGCGGGGACGCGGACGGTGTTCGACACCTCGGGACCGCCGAGGACCTCATCGGTCTCGTCGAGGGTGGTCGGCACCGTGAGCCGGTAGCTCACCGTGACGGAGGAACCCGGTGCGACGGGGCCGGCGACCGTCCAGCGCAGCGACCCGTCGGACGGGTCGGCGTCGACGGGGGTGATCCCGCCCGCCTGGGTGAGGTCCGTCGCATCGACGTAGTCGACGAGCCGGCCGTCCGGGGCGTCGCCGACGACGACGTCGTAGGCGGACGAGGTGCCGGTGTTGCGGACGATGACCGTGTAGGTGAGCGTCGTGCCCGGGGTGGCCCGGCGCGCGTCGGCGTCGTCGACCTGGCCGTCCACGGACTTGTCGAGCACGAGGCGGGGCTCATCGATCTCGACGGTCGCCGAGGAGGGGTCCGAGCTGCCGTCGAAGTCGTCGGCGGCCGGCGGCGCCGGCGGCGTGCCGGTGATCTTGTCGGTGGCGTTGAAGTGCAGGCGAGCCGTGTTCGTGACGCGGTCCGAGTTGTCCGCCGGGTTCTCGCGGACGGTGCCGTCGGGGTAGGCGAGGTAGGTGAGCCGGACCAGCCGCTCGACGGCGGAGCTGGTCAGGTCGCCGAGGAAGAAGCCGACCGTTCCCGTGTCGCCGCGCTGCGAGAGTGCGGTCGCGCTGACGTCGGGCGAGCACCCGGCGCACGTCACCGCCACGAGCCGGTCGAAGGCGATCCCCGCGGGGAGGGCGTCGAGGACGGTGACGTCATGGCCCTCCACCCCGCTCGGGATCGTCACGTCGACCGTGTAGGTCACGGGCTCCCCGATGGTCGCCGCGCCGGGGGACGCGGACTTCGCCACCGAGAAGACCGGACCGTGCAGCTCGACGGAGTCCCGCGCCTCGTACCCCGGGTACCCGCTGGCGGCCGTTCGCTCCCCCGTGACGTTGCCGTCCAGGGAGGAGCCGACGGCCGTCACGGTGTTGCGGATGCTGGACCCGCCGATGATGGGGTCGGCGATGGTGGTGTCGTACGCCAGGACGCTCGAGGCGCCGGGTGCCAGGCTCGTCACCTGCCAGGTGATGGTCCGCGTGTCCGCGTCCCAGACACCGCCGCTCCCGACGCTCGCGCCGTCGGCGGCCGGGTCCCCGTTCGTGTCGAGCGGGGCCACGGACGCCGGCACCACGTCGGTCACCGTGAGGTCGTGGGCGGTGCTCACGTCAGTGCCGGCCCCGTTGCGCACGGTGACGGTGTAGGTGACCGGCTGGCCGGGCCCGACGTCGCCGTCGGGGTCGTCGGAGGCCTTCGTCACGGAGAGGTCGGGCTCCACGACCGTGGTGTCGACCGTCTTCTGCGTGCTGCCGCCGTCCCACCCGAACGTCGCGGAGTTCACGACCACCTCACCGCGGAGGTTCGACGCGACGTCGGTCACCCTGGCGGTGAAGGTGATGCCCACGACCTCGTCGGCGTCGTCCGCGGTCGTGTAGGGGGTCGGGAACTGCACGGTGATGACGTCGTCGACCGCTCCGGCCTGGAACGTGCCCGGGAGCGCGGCCCCGTCGAGGGTGTAGGTGGGGGTGCCGACGAGCGTCAGCCCGGCGGGCAGCGCGTCGCGGACCACACCGTCGGTGAGGGTCGTGCCGCCGGGGACGGTGGCCTCGACCGTGTAGGTCACGATCTCCCCGACCGTGGCCTCGTCCGCTGCCGTGTTGCCGGCCTCGTCGACGCCGGTCGTCCTGGTCTTGGTCAGCCCGGCGGCCGCCACCCGGACCACCGCGTCGTCACGGGCCGGGCCGGTGTTCGGCGTGAGGTCCGGGTCGATGTTGTCGGACGGGACGAGCGTGGACTCCACCCCGCTGTTGGTCGCGTTGGTGTAGCTGCGAACCCCGGCGGTGTTGGTCAGCTGCGTGCCCGGGGCGAAGCTCGCCGGGATCGTCACCGTGTAGTCGAGGCTGATCTGGTCGTCCGCCGGGACGGTGAGCCCGTCCCACTGCAGGTGGGCCGGGGCGTCACCGGACGCAGGGGTGCACGCCGCACCGCCGAGGTCGACGACGTCCGTGCACGAGACCCCAGTGGGCAGCAGGTCGCGGACGGAGACGTCGTCCGCCTGCAGCCCGCCGCCGTTCACGACGTCGAGGGTGTAGGTCACGTCCGCGCCCCCGTTGGCCGTCGTGGCCGACGCGGACTTCGCCAGGGTCAGCTGCGGCTCGACGTACGGCGCGTCGGCCTTGTCGCGGAGCTGGAACTGGTCGCCGGCCGTGTTCTGGTAGCCGAACTTCAGGAGGTTGGACAGGATGTCGCCCGAGGCCGCGGCATCGGGCGCGTCGATCCGTGACGACACGACGACCTGGAAGGTCTGGCCCGGCCCGGCGTCGGGCAGGGTCCACCGCAGGACCGGCTCGTCGGCGGCGGAGAAGACCACGCCTCCCTCGTCGATGGAGTTCGACGACGTGAAGTCGAACCCCTCGTAGAGGAACCCCGCGGGCAGGAAGTCGCGCACGACGGGCGAGACGGTGTCGAGCCTTCCCGGGAAGGAGACGGTCAGCCGCCAGCAGACGCGGTCCCCGGTGCGGTAGGGCCCGCTGCTGACGTCCGGGTCGAAGGTCAGGGCCGAGTCGCTGCACGTCATCGCCCCCGCGACGGGGTTCGAGACCTCCTTGGACAGGGTGACGCCGGCCGTGTACTGCGACGCCGACGACTCGTCCTCGATGGTCGGGGTGCTCGTCGTGCCGTCCCCGTCGACCAGGAGCTCGACGGGCGTGGACACCGAGACCCGGTTCGTCCAGCGGTCGTTCGCCGCGATCGGGCCCCCGACCGTGCGGTAGGTGGTGCGCACCTGCGTCGTGAACGTGATCTGCGGGCTGTGGCTCGGCGCGGTCGCGGCCGGGAGCACCCAGGTGAGCGTCTGCGTGCCGTCGTCGTTGGTCGTGACCGACTCGGTCGAAGGCGTGGACCCCGTGAGGTCCAGGCTCGCGGGGAGGGTGTCGATCACGGTGAACGTCCCCGTCGAGAGGGCGTACTCGCTCGTCTGCAGGTTCAGCGTCCAGCTCGAGGAGGACCCCTGGACGACCTTCTCCTCGACCACGGACTTCTGGATCGCGACGTCCTCGGCGGTGACGGTCTTGATGTCACTGTCCGCGTAGTCGTCACCGACGGTGGTGCCGGTGACGGCTGCGATGTTGCGCAGCTCCTGCTCGTCGGTGGTCAGCGGACCCGTGTTGTTGTCGAGGTTCGCCGTCGGCTCGGCGAGGTCGGCCTGGACGTTGCTGCGCAGCGGCACCGCCGCCGCGTAGTCGATGGTGAACTCGCCCCCGGCGGCGAGCCCGGAGGACCCGAGGGCAGCGGCCAGTGACGCGCTGCTCCACGCGACGCGCGTGTACACCGCGTCCGGCATCGGACCGTCGCCGTCGGGGTCGGTCGTCACGGTGGTGACGCTCGTCGGCTCGGCGCAGGGATGGGTGAACGCGGGGTGCGCGGTGTCGTCGATGCGCCCGGCATCGGGGTACTCGACGTCGGCTCCCGTGGTGTTGTCGACGGCGGAGCAGCCGAGGAACTCCAGACCCGCCGGGAGGTGGTCGACGAGGGCGAAACCGGAGCTCGCGAGCAGGCGGTTGTTCTCGACCGTCAACGAGTAGACCGTCTTGTGGTCGTGGACCCCGCGCAGGAGCTCGGCCTCGGGGCTCGGCTCGGCCTTCGTGATCCGGAACGGGATGAGCGTGGTCGAGGCCTCGGCGGTCGCGCTGCCGGTCGCGCTGCCGTCGACGACCTCACCGGTGGCCGCGAACGACGGCGCGAGCCGGGCGTTGCTGTTGACGTAGGCGCTCGCCGAGTTCGTCACGACCGAGGAGATGCCGTAGACGTCGGGGTCGGCGACCAGGTCGTAGGTCACCGACACGGTCGTGCCACTCAGGAGGTCGGCGACGTTGTCCCAGACGAGCACCGTCGTGCCATCCGTCTGGGGCAGGACGCGGTCGGGGGCGGGCTTCGCATCGGACACGGTGACGTCCGACGGGAGGACGTCGGTGAACGAGAGGTTGTACCCGTCGGTGCCCGACGGGTTCGTCGCGGTCACCGTCACCGGGATCGGGTCCCCGTACAGGGACTCGGTGGGCATCTCCTTCGCGAGGGCGATGTCCGGCGTCCCCGCCGCCACCGCCTCGGGCGCCGTGGCCAGCACCGCGGCTCCAGCGCCGGTGACGGCCAGACACAGAGCGAGCAGGGTGCGCAGCATGACGGAGGGCACGAGATGGTGCTTTCAGGTTGGCACGCACACCGGTCGGATGACCGGGTCCGCCCCTACGACACTAGGACGAGCGCCCAGCCGCCGCCACCGGACGGGAGATTTCCGCGGGCGTGAGCCTGCCCACACCGAGGTCAGCCCCCGAGACGACCTCCGGCACGCAGGATGGTCGCCCGGGCGACGGCGTCGAGGGAGTCGACGACCGTGGGGTCCTCGACGCCGAGGTCGCCCCGGAGCACCGAGAGCTCGGTGCACCCGAGGGCCACCACGTCCGCACCCTTGCCGCGCAGGTGCGCGACGAGGGCCTCGAACCGGCTCTGCGACACCGGGACTCCGGCCTTGACGCCCTCGTAGATGACGGACATCACCTCGCGCTGGACGTCCGGGTCGGGCACGACGAGCTCCACCCCCGCCCGCTCGGTGGCTGCGGCGTAGGTGCCGGCCGCGAGCGTCCCGTCGGTGGCGAGCACGCCGAGACGGGTGAGCCCTGGCACGGCGGCGCGCGCCGCGGCGACCGTCTCGTCGACGGTGTCGAGGACCTCGATGCCGACGGCGGCCCGCATCTGCTCGACCCACACGAGGGCGGTGTTGCACGGGATCGCGACGAAGGTCGCGCCGGCCCGCTCCAGCGCCATGACGTCGGCGACGAGCGCCGGCTCCGGGCTCTCGTTCTCGCCGCGCAGGAAACCGGTGCGGTCGGGGATCGATCCGTGCTGCCACACGAGCAGGTCGACGTGGTCCTGGTCCCGCTGCGCGTCGGTCAGCTCGACCACCCGGCGCAGGAAGTGGACGGTGGCGGCGGGGCCGAGCCCGCCGAGCACCCCGGCGGGCTCGCCGTGGACCGGCGGCTGCTGGTCGGTCATCGCCGGTCCGTGAAGTACTGGCGGAACTTGCGGACGTGGTTGAGGTGGTAGACGAGGTTGTACGCCCGCCGCTTGAGCGTGAGGTCGGGGGCGTACCAGTTCGGGTCGCTGGCACAGCGGTCGGTCATCAGGCCGAGTGCCTTGTCGCGCAGCGCCTCGTCGAGGACGTAGTGCTTGACGACGTGCTTCGGGACGAACGCGAAGAGGCGCTCCCCGCGGGCGATCTCGAGGCCCTCCATCGGCTCGTGGCGCACCCAGTCGCGCACGTACCACTCGGAGACGTTGTGGCCCCCGGCGGTCACGTAGAAGTTCGAGCGCCCGAGGCGGACGTTGATCTCGAAGAACTTGTACGTGCCGTCGCGCCGGTCGTACTTGAGGTCGAAGTTGGAGAAGCCGACGTACCCGATGTGCTCGAGGAAGCGCCGGGCCTGCTCGATGACCTCGTCGGCCTCCGTCGTGATGATGACGCAGGGGTTGCCGATGGCGAGCGGGTGGTGCTCCTCGAGCAGGACGTGGCCGACCGAGCCGAAGCGGACCGTGCCGTCGCGGTCCGAGTAGCAGGTGAGGACCCGCATGTTCGTGTCGTCGCCGGGCACGAACTCCTGCAGCAGGAAGTTGCCGTCGTAGCTGCTCCCCCGGACCCGCCGGAGGGTGTCGGCGAGCTCCGCGGCGTCCTCGCAGATGTAGACCTTCTTCTTCCCGTCGAAGTCCGCGTAGTGGTAGAGCGAGCTGTCGGCCGGCTTGGCCACGACGGGGAACTCGAAGGGCAGGCCGTCCTCCTCGCCGCCGTCGGTGGACATGTCGACGACCACGGTCGCCGGGTGGGGGACGCCGACCTCGTCGAGGATCTCGTAGAAGACGTCCTTGCGGACGATGCGGTCGAGCAGCTCGAGGTCGATGTACGGGATGGTGAACCACTGGGCGAGGCGAGCCTTGTGCTCGATGATCATGCGTACGTACCAGTCCCCCGCGGCGACCAGCAGCAGCGGCGGGCGGTCGGGGCCGCCGTGCTCGCGGCCCACCCGCTCGAGGGACTCGACGAACACCTCGGGGTCCTCGAAGCCCTCGACGAACTCGTGGTCGCACAGTCGGGAGAGACCGACCGGCCCACCCTGGGTCATGTTGACGACGAGTGGGCGCACGCCGTACGCCTCGTGGAAGGTCCGCACGAGGGTGTAGGCCGTGATGTCACCGCCGAGGATCACCGGACGGACGTCGGGAGCGGATGCGACAGGGGGCACGCGGGGTTCCTCCGGCGAGGTCGGGGGCGGCGGACTCGACCACCCAGAATCCCACACCCCGGCGTCGGGACCGAACCGTGCTCAGGACGCGAAGACGACGGTGTTGTCGGTGTAGTGCCCGGTGACCCGGTCGATCTCCCCGCTGCACGTGATGAGGCGCAGCACCGGCCCGGCCACCGGGCCGTACACGAGGTCGGTCGGGAACTCGTCCTTCGCGAACTGCCGCAGCGAGCGGACCGTGAACGTCACGACGTCGCCGTCCCGCTGCACGACCTCCACGGTGTCCCCCGGGACCAGCTCGCGGAGCCGGTGGAAGACGGCCGGCCCGTCGCGGGAGTCGACGTGCCCCGCGATCACCGCCGGGCCCCGCTGCCCCGGCGCCGGCGCGGCCGTCAGCCACCCGGCCCGCGAGAAGTCCGACGGCACCTCCATCGTCCCGTCCTCGGAGATCCCCAGGTCGACGAGGCGCGAGTCGACACCGATCACGGGGATGCGCACCTCCACCGGCCGGTCCCCCGGGGGCGCCTCGGCCCCGGAGACCGGCACCGGGATCGACGCGTCGTTGGGACCCACCCGGCGCACGGCCTCGGCGTCGGGGACGTCCGGGGTGGGCAGGTCCTCCGGTGCCAGGGTCGTGAAGCCGGATGCCTGCGGGGTGGGCGGGCGCGACGGGCCGGCCTCCGGTTCGGGGCTGGACCCCACCACGACGCCCCCTCCGGGCAGGCGGGGCGCCTCGGGGTTCGCCCCGGCGACGACGGCCACGGTGAGCCCGCCGACGACCGCGAGGGTCGCGGCGACGGCGAGCACGCGGCTCGGGGGCATCACCGTGCGACGACGCCCACCGGACGCCGACGCACCCCGAGGGCGAGCAGCACGCTCGCCCCGAGTGCGGCGAGGGCCAGCCCGCCGAGGACGACGGGGTCGACCGGCCGCTCGGCCAGCCCACCCCCACCGGTCTGCACGCCGGCCCGGGGTGGTCCGGCGGCGCCCTGCGCGTCCGCCACCGCCTTGAGGGTGACCCCGCCCGCACCGTCCGCGAGGACGAACACGGTGTAGACGCCACCGTCCGCGACGTCGACCGAGGCGGTGGCCGGCATCCCGGCCGTGTCGCCCGCGCTCGTCGTCACGACGAGGGTCCACGGACCCATCGGGACGGTCGCGTACTCCGTCGGCTGGGCGAAGGCCACGTCCGTCCCGATGGTCGGCCCGCCCTTCGCGACGACGGTCATCGCGGGGGCGTCCGGGACCGCGGGGACGAGGCGCACGGCGGCCTGCCCCGAGGGGGGCGGGCCGCAGTCGTCGATGATGGCCTGGACGCGGGGATCCGTCTTCGACCCGACCGCGGCGAGGGTGACGGCGGTGGCCGGGTCGGCCATGAACGTGCCGGTGACGACCGGCGGGGTGTCGGTCGAGGCCCCCACCGGGCGGACCGTCACCGCGTACAGCCCCGCCGGGACCTGTCGGTACTCGCCCACTCCGCCGTACCCGACGGCCGGCTCGAGGACCCGGGTCGCGCCGTCGGACTGCGCCTCGGGGATCCCGCTCGACGGGATGTCCTCGAGCGCCGAGCCGGAGAAGGGCACGAGCCGGATCGTCATCGTCCCGACCTCCGGGACGAGGTGGGCGGCGCGCACCCACACGACGGCCTTGGGGACCACGGTGGGGGCCGCGCTCGCCGGTGCGGCGAGTGCTCCCCCGAGCACGAGGGGGGTGACGGTCGTGAGCAGCGCGAGGAACCGCGTCACCCTCCCGGGAAGTGGGGTGATGGTCATCGGGGCCTTCTTTCGAGAGCGGTCGCCACCCCCTGCGGCGGCGACCTGGGGTCGGGACAACGCCTAGGGGGCGCTCACGCCGAGGGTGAGGTCGACGGCCGGCGGCTGCCCGGCTCCGGCGACGTACGAGACGGTGGGCCGGAACCGTGCGGTCTGCACGCCGAGGACGGCGACGAGCCGGTCGACGCCCGGAGCCCCTCGGACAGCGGGCCGTCCGTCGACCTCCGTGATCCGCACCGAGCAGAGCGGCCCGTCCGCGGGGCACTGGTCGCTGCCGGGGAAGTCGGAGACGGTGAGGTCGTGGTCGGCCGCGAGGATCGCGAGGACGAGGAGCATCCGCTCGTCGACGCCTCCGGAGATCAGCGCCCCGGCAGCGTCCTCGGACGTCGTGATGGCCGGGTTGGCGAGCAGCTGCTGGCCCGCCGCCACGGCGACCGAGCGGTCTTCCGGGACTTCGCCGCCGTCGAGGTCCTCCCCGCCGGGCGCCGGCGAGTCCGGCGCCGCTGCCGGGAGTGAGAGCACCTCCACCAGGGCGGCTCCGGCGCCGAAGGACGCGACCGGCACGGCATCCGTGAGGACGGCCGCGAGCGCCGGGCGGGTGGGGGCCGCGTCCCGGACCGCAGCGGTCGAGACGACCCAGGCGTAGGGAGGCGCGGCGGCCGACCCCTCCGCCGCGTCGAGAGCGGCCGAGAGGGGGGCGACCGTCCCGGGGTCGCGCCCCTGGCGGAGCACCTCGACCCACAGGGCGTCGTCGACGAGCAGCCGGTCCCGGCCGGCGACGTTCTCGGCGACCCAGACGGTGGCGTCGGCCATCGGCGTGTCCTGCGGTGCGGTCATGAGCAGGCGCAGCGGCGGGCCCCAGCCGGACGCGGCCGCACCGACGAGCACCCCCGCGACCCCCGTGGCGAGCAGCCCACCGGCGAGACCGACCTCGCGACCGGCGAGGCGCGTCGGCCGGTTGCCGTGGACGGAGGTCGCGACCGCGGGGACGAGGATCGCCCCGGCCGCGACGAGCAGGACCCCGAGGGCCTGGGGTGGGTAGGCCGCGAGGGCGAGCAGTCCGAGCAGGACGAGGGTGCCGACCGCGACCGCACGCACGCGACGCAGGAGCAGGGCGAGCGGGGTCGCGCCGAGCACCGCGGCGACGAGGACGGGGTCGACGTCGAGCCAGTGCGCCACCACGGCCCGGGAGCCCGAGCCGGCCCCGAGGGCGACGGCCGCGAGGTAGGAGACCCCCACCGCCGCCAGGAGCGTGGCCCCGAGTGCCACGGAGGTGCGGTGACGACCCGCCGGCCGCCGCCGCCAGGCCACGGCGGAGAGGGCCGGTAGCACGAGGAGGGTCGACTCCGCGGTGAGGGCCCCGACCAGCAGGCACCCCGCGGCGGCGGCCAATGGGGCGGCGCGACCCCGGGTCCCGAGCACGAGGACCACGGCGGCGAGGACCCAGGGGGCGGCGAGGTTCTCGGGCGTCACCGGTCGGTGCAGTTCCAGCGCCAGCGGGGACAGCGTCGCGAGGACGACGGCGGTGGCAGCGGCCCATCGCGGAGAGCGCAGCCGCCGGGCGAGTACCCAGAGGAGCACGGCGGTGACGAGGGTCCCCAGGAGGACGAGCTCACGGCCGGCGGCGACGGCGGTCGGCGCCCGGTCGAAGGCACCCGTGACACCGGCCCAGGCCGCGACCGCCAGGGGCCCGAGCGGCGAGCCGTCGAGCGTGGGCAGCGGCTGGGTCGCCTCCCCGGGGTGCAGCAGGGCCCAGGCCCGGCCCACGAGGACGCCCTCGCCCGAGGTCCGGGCCGGCGCGTCGAAGAGGCCGGCACCCTGGACGACACCGGCGAGCACGAGGAGCGGCACCAGCACCGCGATGTCGCGGCGTCGGTCGACGAGGAACCGGGCCACCCGACGGAGCGCGTCGCCGAACCGCCCGGGACGGGAGGCTTCGGCGGACTCGGTGGCGACCAGGGCGTCGCCGGGCGCCGGGCGGGGAGGGCTGTCGAGTAGTGGAGTCACCGCGGACCCCCCTGCGACACAACCGCAGCGACGATCACGGCCGCAGCATCGCCGGGAGGCGCCATGGCCGTTGCACTCGTCGCCCCTGCGGAGTGCAGCGTGTCTAGGTCGTGCATGGAGGCGAGGTGGTGTCGAGAGCGCACTGGACGGGAATCGCCGTTGTCAACGGGGTCCCGAGGGTTGGAGAGAGCCGGGCCACCCGTGTTCTGCTGACCGTGACGCTAACAGCCCCCACCCGTTCTGACCAGCAACGATCCGGCACTGGTGCGCCACAACCGGGCTCAGTCGAGGTCGTCGAGGCCGTTCTCGAGGCCCAGCGTGCCGTCCGGGTCGATCATGTCGTAGACCCGCGGCGCCCAGAGACGTTGGAACCGCGTGAGCTCCGGTGGGCCGATCCGGCGGAGCCGACCGGGAGGCTTCTCCGCCCCCGTCGCGCCGCTGGCAGGACGAGCCCGGCGCCGCCAGCGGACGGCCGTGCCACGCAGCGGAGCCTTGGGCCGCGGCACGTGGACCCGGCCCCGGGACGGCCCCGCGTCGCCGTACCAGGCATCGAGCGCGTCGGCGGCCTCGCCCATGAGGTCCCAGACCCGGTCGGGGTCGTCGGGGACCTCGTCCGGGTCGATGCCGACGTGCTCGCCGACGAGCTCGCGCCGGAGCCGGAGCGTGAACGCATCCCGCGGCACGTCGTCGTCGGCACCCGTGGCCCGGTCGTCCTGGACGGCGACCGAGAGCTCCGAGTCGTAGGTCCACGAGCGTCGGTTGAAGTTGTCCGAGCCGACGCTCGCCCAGCGGTCGTCGATGATGCACACCTTGGAGTGCACGTAGACCGGGTACCCACGCGGGCTGGTCAGCCCGTAGAGGGCCACCCGATCCCCGCCGGCCTCGAGGAGCAGGTCCATCGCGAGCATCCGGCCGTAGAGCTGGGGCGGCAACGACACCGCGCCGTCGACGTCCGGGACGATGGGGATGACGGCGACGAGGCGCAGCCCGGGGTTGGCCCGCAGCGCCTCGCCGAAGTGCCGACCCACCTCCTCGGACCAGAGGTACTGGTCCTCGAGGTAGATCAGCCGGCGGGCACCGCGCACCGCCTTGTCGTTCCCTCGCGCGACGCTCTGCTCGCCGTCGGGTGCGAAGTCGAAGCCCTTGGCCAGGAGCGCCGGGTAGGTGCGCAGGACCTGCACGGCCTCGTGCGCGTCGGGGGGCGACGGCGGCGGGGGCTGCTGGTCGGGCAGCGGTCCGGGGTCGAGGTCCTCGCGCTGGAGGAGGCTCGAGGCGAAGCGGCCGGGGTTGAGCGTCAGGGGCGTCGAGTCCTCCCACCGTTCCCGGAAGGTCGTCTCGATGTCGTGGACCGCGGGCCCCTGGACCGCACAGTGCACGTCGTGCCAGGCCGGAGTGGGCCCGAAGACCTGGGGCATGGTGATCGGCTGCGGGTCCCCGTCGTGTTCGGCCGTGTCACGTCGGCTGTGGCACAGGTCGATTCCGCCGACGTAGGCGATGTCGCGCGAGGGGTCGTCGGCGTGCCGGATGACCACGAACTTCTGGTGGTGCGAGCCCCCGGGTGCGACCCGCATGTCGCGCAGGCACTCACCGCCCGCCTCCTCGATCTCGAGCCCGAGCTGGCGTGAGCGCTCGGCGTGGAAGCCGAGCGCCCGGTCGTGCGAGCGCCAGAGGAGGCCGCGCACCATGACGCCGCGCCGCGCAGCCGCCGTCAGCGTCGCGCCGAGCGTCCGGCCCGGGTCGTCGGTGAGCCGCTCATCCGGGTCGGCGCGCCAGTCGGCGAAGAGGACGAGGTCGCCGGGGCCGGTCGCCTCGATCCGGTCGTGGAGCTCGGCGAAGTACGTGGCGCCGTGGACGAGAGGGCGCACCGAGTTGCCGGTGCTCCACGCGACACCGGGCGGGTGGGTCGCATCGACCCGGGCATGCGGGTTCGCGCGTTCCTCGGGAAGGAGGAAGAGGTCCGAGAGCATCGGGCCCATCCTGCCCGTCCACGGACCACGGCGGAAGCCACCGATTGTCGGATGCGCCGGTGAGGGTGGGCCGTTCCTGCCTACGATGCCGGCATGGCAGGCATGCGAGTGGTCCTCGCCGAGGACAGCGCGCTCCTCCGGCAGGGCCTCGCCGCGCTCCTCGCCGAGCACGACGCCGTCGCGGAGGTGGTCGAGGCCGAGCACCTCGACCAGCTCCTGGAGGTGGTCGACCGCGTCGACCCGGACGTCGTCCTCGCGGACATCCGGATGCCCCCCACGCACCGGGACGAGGGGGTCCGGGCCGCAGAACGCTTCCGGCACACCCACCCCGGTCTCGGCGTCGTGGTCCTCTCCCAGCACGCCGACGCGGAGGGGGCCCTCGCCCTCGTGGCGGGTGGCAGCACCGGCCGGGCCTACCTGCTCAAGGAACGCGTCTCCGACGTCGAGCAGCTCGTGGCCGCGCTGGGGGCGGTCCGGCGCGGTGAGAGCGTCATCGACCCCCACGTCGTCGACGCCCTGATGCGGCACCGGCTCCGTTTCGCGACGGGGCCCGTGGCGCGGCTCACCGCTCGCGAGCGCGAGGTCCTCGGGCTCATCGCGACGGGGGCGGCCAACCCCGCGATCGCCGAGCGGCTGCACGTCACCTCGCGGGCCGTCGAGAAGCACATCAACTCGATCTTCACGAAGCTCGACCTCCCCGCGGGGGACCGCACGCACCGGCGCGTGGCGGCCGTCCTGCTGTACCTGGGGGACAGCCGGTCCGCGGGCGCCGCCCCGGCCGGCGGCTGAGGTGGTCCTCCCCCGCGTGCTGGACGCGATGCACGCCGCGCCGCTCACCGGGTCGACCGTCCTGCGGGTGCGCACGTACCTGCTCGTCAACCTCGTGGCGATCTGGGTGTCGGTCGTCGCCCTGGCGGCCCTCAACGAGTGGATGGGACCGTCGACCTCGCTGGCCGTCGACATCGCCGCGCTCGCGGCGGCCGGCACGGCCTACGGGCTGGCGTACGCCCTCACGACGCGGCACCGGGCCCGGCCCGCGGCGGTGCTCGCGATCGCCGCCACGTGGCTCGTGGCGTTCTCGCTCGCCTGGGCCACCCCGTTCACGACCCCCGTCAGCCTGCTCGTCCTCCACGTCCCCCTGCTCATCCTCACCGACATGTTCCGGGTCCGGACCCGGACCGTCCTGCTCGGGACGACCGTCGTCCTCACGGGGGTGCTCGTCGTCGTCGGGGAGTCCCGTCGCAGCGTGTGGGATGCCGACCACCCCGACATCCCGGCCCTCGCCCCGCTCGTCGGGGTGTTCACCGTGGTCGTGGCGGCGGTCCTCGTCCTCGGCATCCGCGACGCCGTGCTCCGGCTCGCCCGCAGCCGACGGGAGCTCGAGGCGTCCCGGGCCCGGCTCGCGGTCGCCAACCTCGACGCCCGACGCTCCATCGAGCGCGACCTGCACGACGGGGCGCAGCAGCGGCTGACCAGCCTCGCCGTGGACATCGGCCGCCTCACCCGGGCCCTCGACGCCGACCTCGACCGCGCGCGCGCCCTCGCGGCCGGCCTCCAGGGCCAGCTCGAGGAGGCGATGCGTGAGCTGCGGGACCTCGCCCACGGCATCTACCCCCCGCTCCTCGAGGAGCGGGGGCTCGCCGGCGCACTCCCGGCCGCCTCGCGGCGCACCACCCTGCCGTGCGTCGTCGACGTCGGCGCCGACTTCCAGCGGTACCCCGCCGACGTCGAGGCCGCCGTCTACTTCTGCTGCCTCGAGGCGATGCAGAACGCGGACCGGCACTCGCGAGGGTCGCTCATCACGGTCCGGCTCACCGACACGGGCGCCGAGGGCGACCTGAGGTTCTCGGTGTCGGACGACGGCACCGGCTTCGACGTCGCGGCCCACCCCGGCGCGCACGGGCTGACCGGGATGCGCGACCGCATCCAGTCAGCCGGGGGCACGCTCACCATCCGGTCGCGCCCGGCGGGCGGGACGACCGTCGAGGGATGGTTCGGCCCGGGCACTGCCGACCCGACCTGAGCCCTCCCCAGGTGGGTTCCGCGTGGCCGGTGGTGGTGCCAGCACCACCCCGAGAAGGGGGGCGGACGCTACCGACCTCGCCCGTCCGCGGCGGCATGCTGGAGCCGTGGCCGTCGCAGGGGACGGTTTCACACCTCCGCACGGTCGAGCGCCACGTGCTCCCGTGTTCGCGGTGGGTCCTTCTGGCGCATTCAGCGGGGCCCACCGCTGGGGGTCTCACACCGCGAGCAGCGCGATGACGACCGCGAAGACCAGCGGGACGCCGAAGACCACGTCGAGCACGTGGAACGGCACCCAGTGCAGGTGGGTCACCTTCCAGCCGTAGTCGGCCTCGGGCCACTCGGGCGGGACCCAGCGCCGGGCCCGCCAGAGGCGCTGGCCGACGAGGAGGAGGGCGTAGACGGCGACCGCGACCCACCAGGCGTCGAGGTACCCCGTGGTCTCCCTCACCGCCCGGGGCTCATGCCTGGCCGATGGACCCCAGGAGCTCCGCGAACCACGGCACCGAGGCGTCGAACGCCTTGCCGCCGCGGATCCGCGGGAACTCGATGGGACGCAGCTCGTCGCCGCGCTCCTCGTCGTGGCCGATGACGCCCGGCTCACCGCGCAGCGCGGCGTCGACGGCGAGGTCGGTGCACTCCTTGATGAGAGCGAGGTCGCGGTCGTTGGCCGGGGCGGAGCGGGAGAAGTAGCCCGACTTCTGCACCATCGTCTTCTCGGCCCCGAGGACCTCGGCGAACTGCTTGGCGAACCACGCACCGGGGTTGACCTTGTCGAGCTGGACGTGGCCGAACGGGTCCTTCGGGACCTCCTGGCCGGCGGCCTCGAGCTCGGCGACGACCTCGGCGACCCCCGCCCCCTCGGACAGGAAGATGTTGACGCACCCGACCTCGTCCATCACCGCGCGGAGACGCTCGCCCTCACCCTTGATGTCGATGTGCTGCTCGGGGACGAACACCGCGTGGACGTCCCACCCGCGCTGGTCGTTGCCGATGGCCGGGACGTACTCCTGCTCGCCGACCCAGCGGTGGTACTCGGCAGCGGTCGCCGCGGTGAGCCAGCCGCAGTGACGACCCATCACCTCGTGGACGATGAGCATCCGGGGGTTCGAGGAGTGCTCGGCGATGATGTTCTGCGCGAACCGGCTTCCCTGCTCGGCGGCGGTCCACGCGCCGAGGGACTGGCGGATCGGGATGATGTCGTTGTCGACGGTCTTGGGCAGGCCGACCACCGTCAGCTCGTAGTCGTTCTCGTGGAGGTACGCAGCGAGGTCGGCCGCGGTGGTGTTGGTGTCGTCGCCACCGATGGTGTGCAGCACGTCGACACCGTCGGCGGTGAGCCGCTCGGCCGCGACGTGGAGCGGGTCCTGGCCCTCCTGCACGAGCCCGCGGCGCACGCAGTCGGCGACGTTGGTCAGCTTGACCCGGCTGTTGCCGATCGGGCTGCCGCCGAAGCGGTGCAGCAGGTGGGCGCGCTCGCGGACCTCCGGCGTGACCTCGACGTGGTCGCCCTTGAGCAGGCCCGCGTAGCCGCCGAGGTAGGCGATGATCCGCACGTCGGGGGCGATCTCGGTGTACCGCTCGATGAGCCCGCCGACGGCCGAGGACAGGCAAGGGGCCAGACCACCGGCGGTGAGCATGGCGACGGTGCGGACGGTCATGGCAGGGGCTCCTTCGTGGGCGGACGGTGCAGCGCCACCCATTCTGGCAAGAGCCGGGCGGTTCGCGTGGCGCAGGTCACCATGGGGACGGACTCCAGTGCACCACCCCGGGCGCAGTCCACCCTCGACCGCAGATCACTCAGGGACCACGCGTCCGGCGTGGCAGGTGTCAGGCCGGGTTCCGCACCGCGTGGCGGACGTGGACCACGCCGCTGTCGAATCGTCGGTGGTCCAGCAGCTCGAGGCCGACTCGAACGCGCACGGTCACTGCTGCTCAGCCGGCGGTGTGCCGTCGGTACCGGATGTGGGTGCTCAGCGGCGAGTGGAGTACCTCGACGGGCTCGAAGCCGAAGGTCTGGACACCGTGGAACAGCCGTTCACCGCTGCCCAGTAGCACGGGTGCGACATCGAGGACGAGTTCGTCGATCACGCCCGCGTTGAGTGCTTGTCGAACTGCCGAAGCGCCGCCGGCGATGTCAACGCCGTTTCCGTCGGCGGTTGCGAGCGCCTGCGCATAGGCGGCGTCGAAGCCCTCGGTGACGAAGTGGAAGGTGGTCCCGCCCTCCATCTCGATCGGTTCGCGAGCGTGGTGGGTGAGCACGAAGACCGGTGCGTGGTAGGGCGGCTCAGATCCCCACCATCCGTCCCACGCCTCGTTCCACTCACCGCGGATCGGCCCGAACATGTTCCTGCCCATGACGTAGGCGCCGCGAGGGCGCATCAGCCACTGGTTGGCTGCCTTGTCGGCTTCGGTCGCGCGGGGGTCGCCGATGTGCCAGCCGTGCAGTTCACGGCCGCGCACACCCAGTGGGTTGTCCCGGCTCTGGTCCGGCCCGGCGACGAAGCCGTCGAGCGAGATCGACATGTGGCAGGTCGTGTCGGACATCAGCATCTCCTCGAAAGCAGTCGACGGAGTGGCGTTGCGGCTCTTTCGTACCAGCCTCATCCGACAGCAGGGCCCGAGGTCACCGCTGGCCCGTCGGATCTCAGTACCGGAGCCGGATGTTCGCCCCCGGAGGAGCCCAGGAACGGTGGTGAAGCCGGATGGTCATTGCCGCAGGCCCTTGATGCTTCGTTCGAGCTTCTGTCCGTCGGAGTAGAAGGCGATGCAGCCGACCTGTCTTTCACCCTGATCCCACTCCTGTTCCCCTGGGCCCCAGGACTGATACTCGAAACGAGAGTAGTCATACGGGAGACCGACATACGTTTCGAACTCGCTCATGCACCGGTCAAAGACGCTGTCGTCGATCGCCTGCTGTCCCGGTTCCACGGCGTCCTCGAGCTGAAGGGTGCCGACGAAGACGACCTCCGCCGAGTGGTTCGCGCCGCAGGGAACCACGGGAACGTAGTCAGGCCAGAAATCCATTGTCCCCCAATAGCTCGTGGTCTCTGAGGTGTGGCCTGTTGGTGTGGCGAGACAGTCCCCGGTGTTGAGCGCCGTGAGCTTGATCATGGTGGGCGTTTCGGCTTCCGGTTCGTCGCGCCCGCCGAGCGCGAGGACCACGCCTACCACGGCCGCTACGATCACGAGTCCGGCGACGGCGGCGAGTGGGACCCAGCGCGGCCGGGTGGGCAGCGGCGTGCGCTCCGCCGGTGGAACCGGAACGGGGGCCGGCACGGTATCCAGCGACGGGGCGGCCGACGGCGACCCGGCCCCTTCGCTGGCCCCGGCGGCAGCATCGCGGTCCAGCAGCATCCGGAGCGTCCCCGCGAGGTAGGTGAGGTGTTCCTCCATCGGCGGGGTGATGGCGTCGAGCCAGTGCGCATCGGAGATGAAGTACTCCAGCGACGGGGAAGGCACCACGTCCTCCACCCGGAACGGGAGGACCAGGATGCCGTGGCTGACGCTTCGCTCGATCTCGCGTTTCACGTGAGGGGAGTGGTTCGAGCTGTTGGAGAAGACGAGCAGCGTGATCCGGGTCCCCGCGATCGCTTCCACGATCGACTGGCCATAGTCACTCCCGGGCACCACGTCCCGTGGTGCCATCCAGCACCGGATCCGGTTGGCCTCGAGCTTGGCGCAGATGGCGGTCGCGAGGGTGCGGTCCTTCGACGAGTGGCAGATGAAGACGTCGTGGCTCATGTCCCACTCCTCGTGGACCGGTCGGTGATCGAGGACGGGGCCGGCGGAGCGCGCCGCAGCAGCAGGCCCGCGTCGGCCAGCACGGCCGGTAGCGCCCGGACGAACCGCCGGTCGACCTCGCGGACGTCCTCGTCGAGCTCCTCCCACGGCACGAGGAACGGGCTGGTCCTGTCCTGGGCGTCCCGAGGTCCGGGTGTCCACCCGGCTGCGAGCCGCTCACTGGTCCACCGGTCGTGCTCGAGGTGCCCGAGGTGGTCGACCTCGGCCTCGGTGAACACGTCCGGCGGCTGTCCGTCATCCGGCACGAGCACCCGCTGGGTGGCTCGGATCTTCGTCGCGACGTCGCTCGCCTGCGCGCGGCTGGATGCCCGCAGCACCTCCGGGAGGTGCGCCCACGGCGCGGCGGAGGGGTCTTCCGACGGGGTGTGCCCGCGATAGTCCTCGTGCAGGGCTCGCGCGATCCGCTCGACGGTGCTGTCCAGGAGTACCTCGGGGGTGAGAATCCGCTGGTCGAGTGACAGGACGCGCAGGTCGGGTGTATCGCGGTGGACCAGCTCGCCGAAGGCTGTCGCGCGTTCGAGCAGGAGCAGGATCGGGGTGCCGGGGAGCGCACGGACGAGCGCGAGTGCGGTCGTGAGCGCCTGGGTCTCGTCGCGAACGCAGACGTACGCAGCCGTCGGCGAGGGCCCATCGGTGGGGAGGCACGTGGCGGGCAGGGCGGCCGTGACCCGGAGCGTGGCGTCTGGACGCCCTGAGCGGCGCCAACGGCGTCTGACCTCGGCGGTGACCGCCGTCGCGAGGACCGTGTCGCCCACGACGAGCACGTGGCCGGCGGACGTCTCAGGTGGCGCCGGGGGCAACTCGTCGAGGACGTGCGCAGCGCCGGCACCCGCGAGGTCCAGCTCCTCGATGCGCCAACTGGGGGAATGGTGCTCCGTCAGCTTGAAGGCACGCATCAGGATCGCCAGAGCGGGGTCCGCGACCTCGATGTGGATCGCCAGCGGTGGGCCATCGCGTCCCTCCACGAGGTCGATGGCTGACAGGGCCACCTGCCCCGTGAACTCGAGCGAAGGGGTGAGGGCAACGAGGTGCTCGGCGCGCCGGATGCCTGCCGATGCGAGCACGAAGGGGTCTCGGGCATCGCCCACGACGACGGGGATGCGTGCGTGGCGACACCGGCGCGCTCCCGGGCAGGCCGCGTCGGCGTCGACCGCGGTCACGCGGTACCCCGCGTCGCGCAGGCTGACGGCGGCCGCCGAGCCGTGCTCCCCGAGCCCGCACACCACGACGTGGCCGCTGGACCGACGGGCCCGCCAGACGTCGACCCGCTGCCGCGACAGCGAGGCCGCCGCGAGGAGCGTGCCGGCGACCGTCACCGCGGGGGCCGCGAGCCGGGCGATCTCCAGCTGCCAGGGGATCGGGTTCGCGACGGGGTCGCCCGCCTCGAGCACGAACAACTGCAGGGAACGGTAGGCGTGGTCCAGGAGCGTCCCGTCCACGGCCAGGGCATATCCCCAAATCCCCAGGAGGAACACGGCCCCGACGCCGGCAGCGAAGGGGTACAGCGAGCGCTGCCCGGTCCGTGCCACGACGACCTCCCTGAGGGCGGGTCATGTCCACTCCCATCCTCCCAGCGGGCCCCCGCGTTGGACAGGGCGCGTCAGCCCGATCGGGTGTCTGGTCGGTCACCCAGGGGCCAGGACCCCTGGTCCCGGCGCCGTGCCCCGCCACCGAGTCGTGTCCGTCGCGGATCGACCTGCCCCGAGCCCATCCACGCGCATCATGAGAGACCCGACGCACGGCGGGCGCCGTGACCGTCGTCGATCGTCATGGCTCCCTTATTCGGGGCTGGGCTCGATCTCCGGGGTGTGGTGCGGTCAGGCGCGATGCGGCAGCAGCCACCCCGGCGTCGAAGCCCGGTGCTCGCCCGCCGGCCGGGGGGTGCATCTGGTCCACGGGGGCCCCGCCGAGCACGAGGATCCAGGCGATGACGGAGTTGGAGTTCCACATCTCCCCGAGGCCGAGCTCGTCGCGGCCCCAGGTCAGCGCCGGGACGCCCGGGACGAGGTCGAGGACGCGCCGGGCGACGGCGTCGTCGTCGGACAGCCGGCGGGGGCTGTCGACGGCCTCGGCGATGTCGGGGATCACTCCGTCGCGCCAGCGGCGGACCTCGTAGCGGAAGGCCTTCCACCGCCCGAGGAACCGCAGGCCCACGGGCCCGGAGACCACGGCGCCGCGGTCGGAGCGGTCGGCGACGCGGTCCCACTCCGGCCCGACCTCGACGACCGTGGTGGTCCCGTCCACCTCGACCACGAGGGCCGCGTGGAAGAGGTCCCGGGACGTTCGCCGCTGCGCCCGGGACAGAACGGCCTCGTAGACGCGGCCGTTGAGGCGGATGCAGTGACCGCCGGCGCCCAGGGGGAGCCAGTACAGGTCGACTCGAGCCGGGTGGACGCTCACCACGTCCCCGTGTCGTGAGGGCCCAACAGCGGCCGGTACGCCGTCACCGCCAGGGCGAGCGCGGCGGCCGCGACCAGGGTGAAGCCCCCTGCGAGGGGGACGGACGCGCCCGGGGAGTCGGCGAGGACCATCGTGACGCCCATCCCCGCCACGGAGGCTGCGAGCAGGGCGCACCAGCCGGCGACCGGCGCCAGTAGGCGTCGGGCCCAGCGGTGCCCGGTGAGCAGCCCGACACCCACCGCGACGACGACGGGGACGACGAAGGCGAGGTCCATGAGCTTCACGGTCCAGAAGACGCCCGGGTCCGCCAGGTACTCGGCGCTCGTGGGCTGGTCGCGCCAGGCGTCCACCAGCCCGGGGAGGTGCAGCCCGACGGTGAGGAACGCGGCGACGGTGAGCAGGTACCAGCCGGTGATCACCTCGAGCCGCCGCCTCGGGCGCGGCTCGGGGGCCCGCACGAGCCGCCGGCCCGCGAGGACGATCCCCGCGCCGGAGAGCGTGACGAGCGCCCAGAAGAGCGGGAACCACACCTCGCTGGTCCCGCGGTAGCGGGTGATGTCCCCCGTCATCGCGAGCTGGCTCCACATGTACAGGCCGTACGAGGCCGGGGCCAGCGCGAGTGCCTCCGCTCCGGCTCGCCCGCGGTGGACGAGCCAGGCGGCGACGAGGCACACCGGTGCCACGAGGACCAGGGCGGCGAGGTCACCGCCGCGGACCTGGTCCCTCGCACCGGAGGACACGTGGTACTCGAGCACTCCGGTCCCGAGCGGACCCAGCAGGGAGACGGTCGCGGCGCCCAGCCCGAGCAGGGCCAGCACCACGCTCAGTGGCCGGTTGGCCGGGGCCGTCGCGCGTCGCCTCAGGCCGGACGGCGCGGTGGTCGTCATCGTCCTCACCCCACGAGCCGGCGTCCGCCGGCGGGGCTCGCCGCCGCGACGGGGTCGTCCGGCGGTGCGGTCGTGGCCGTCGGAGCCATCGGGGGGAGGTCCGGGAGCCGGGGTGTCGGGTCCGGTTCCTCGGGCCCCTGGTCGAGGCGGAACGGCGGGTACGTGTCGGTCATCAGCGCGACGTACGCGACCACGCGCAGGACCCACCGGTTGAGTCCGACGAGCAGGTCGAACAGTGGGGCGGGGTAGCGGCCCGTGAACAGCAGCAGCAGCCCGGCGGCCAGGGCCAGTGCCCCGATGAGACCGCCGACGGTGAGCTCCACACCGCCCCGGTCCCCGATGTCCCAGCGCCACGTCCCGGCGATGATCGCCACGATGACGAGGTGCGGCAGGGCGAGGAGCCAGGACTTCACGAGGACGAGCCCGCGGGAGAGCCGCTCGGGGTAGGCGATGTCCAGGTCGGCCGGGTAGTCGGCGTGCTCGAGCGTGAACGGCGGGTACCGGTCGGTGCCCAGGGCCGAGGTGGCGTAGAACTGCACCCGCCAGGCCCACCGCAGGATGCCCACGTTGAGGTCGAACAGCGGACGCGGGTAGCGGCCGGTGACGAGGATGGCGAAGAAGGCCACCACCGTCAGCACCGCGAAGACCACCCAGAGCAGCGCCAGCACGATCCAGTGGGGGATGGCCAGCAGCCACTTCACGAGCCACAGGCCGCGGCTCAGGTGGGCGTCCTGGTACCCGGTGAGGGTCACCGGCGACGGCGGTGCCGCCGACCCGGTGACCTGGGCCTCGTGGTGTGTCGCGACCGGGGTGGCCGACCCTGCGCCGTACACGACGAGCAGTGCACCGCCGACGACGAGGAGCAGGCCGGTCAGACCCAGGGCCACCGCGAGCGGGCCCAGGAAGCCGGCGCGGCCGGCGGCCACGAGGCCGACGTCCACGCCGGGCGAGCCGTCGCCGTTCATCACGACGGCGCTGTACGTGCCCGGTTGGAGGTCCCACTGCAGCGTCTGGGGACCCGGACCGGTCGCGGACGCGGTCCAGAACGTCTGCTCCGCGGGGGGTTGCGCGGATCCGGTCGCGGTTCCCTGACGGGTCAGCACGTACCTCAGGGGGTCGGCGCGGAGCGCCGTGACCCGGTCGGAGGAGATCCCCGCGAGGTAGCCCTCGAGGTCCGTCGTGGGGGCGATGCCGACGAAGACGTCCGCGCCGTCGCGGGCCGTGACCGTGAGGCGCACGGTGGCCAGGGTGCGGTCCGCCCACGCGACGTCGGCGCCGGACCCGGCGAGGTCGAGGACCCCGCTGGTCAGGGCGGGCGTGACCGTGGAGACCCGTGTCGTGGGGGTGGCGAAGAAGCCCTGGTCGTCGGTGCGGGTCGCATTCGCCCACCCGAGGCCGAGACCGCCGAGCAGGAGGGGGAGGCCGACCAGGGCGAGCAGGACCCCGACGACGAGGGATGCCGCGCGGCTGGACCTCGAGCGGGAACGTTCCGGCGAGGGTGCGGGGGTCGTGGGTGTGGTGTTCATGGTTCCTCCTTCGGGGACGGTGGTGGTCAGGACGCAGCGGGGGCGGGCGAGGTCTCGGCCGCCGTGGCCGTGCGCGGGAGCACGACATCGGACAGGTACGCCACGAAGGCGTCCGGCTGCTCGAAGAGCGGCCGGTGCCCGGAGGTCTCCAGGACCACCTGGTCCTTGACCGGGGCCTGGATACGCGGGTACCAGTCGGCGAACAGGTCCGCCCGGCCCGGGGCCTCGTGGGCGCCCTGGACGAAGAAGACCGGCACCTCGAAGTGCGTGGCCGTCCGCCGGAAGTCGATGTCCTGGAGTCTGGGGTAGAGGGCGGCGAACGTGTCGAGGGTCCCCGAGAGCAGGCGCACCTGTTCGGTGAGCGAGTACTCGGGGACGAAGAGGTTCTCCGACATCTGCCCGGCGCCCTCGCTGTTGGCGGCGTGGTCGTAGGGGTAGATCTCCATCTCGTGCGAGAGGACCGTCTCGTAGTGTCGCGGGTCGGCGTACGGCGGAGGACCGATCTCCCGCAGCGTGGCGGCGAGGTCGTCCCGCCCGGTCGCCTCCGCCCAGCCCAGGGTGTCCGTGTAGTAGATCGCGTCGGTGGCGCGCTGGCTGACCATCTGACCGACTCCGACGAAGGCCGCGTAGCGCTCGGGCGCCTCCTGGACGGCGAGGACCCCGAGGGTCGAGCCCCACGACTGCCCGACGAGATAGATGCGCTCCTGCTGGAAGCGGTCCCGCAGGACGTCGGTCACGGCGATGGTGTCGGCGACGGCGGACTGGAGGGTCAGGGTCTCGACGGGGTCGAGCTCTCCGTAGCTCCGACCGGTGCCCCGCTGGTCCCACGTCACGACGGTGAAGTGCTCCTCGAGGGCCGGCAGGTGCCGGCGCATCGCACCGAGCTCACTGCCGCCGGGGCCGCCCGCGAGGAACAGCAGGACGGGGTTGCCTCGGTCGGCGCCACGGACCATGAGCCCCAGGTCGTGCCCTCCCACGCGGACGGTGCTCAGCTCGGCGACGCTGTTCGGGAGCAGGCTCCCGTCGGCTCCGGTCACCGGGGCGGTCGACGCCGGCCGGGCCAGGACCGCGGTGAGGGCGACGAGCGCCAGCCCCGAGGTGGCCAGCGCGGCCCGGCGCCCCCAGCGGCCGGCGCGGCGACCCGGCTCGCGGTCGGAGCGCGCCGTGCGCCGCCACGCAGCAGCTCCGGCGGCGGCACCCCACGCAAGGGGGGCCAGGGCGACCAGTCCGTGAAACAGCCGACCCGTGACGAGGGCGATGACGCCGTACGTCGACAGCCCCACACCGTCGACCGTGGGGCCGTCGACGCGCAGCCTCGCGACCTCGTAGACCCCGACGAACACCATCGGGAGCACGACCACCGCCCAGCGGGATCGGGTGGCCCAGCCCCCGGCGAGACCGAGAGCGAGCCCGGCGGCCACACAGGTCAGGGACTCGGCGGTCGAGGTGGGGCCTCGCGGCATCCACCACGACGAGAGCACCGCCCAGACCGCGACGGCCAGTGCGGCCACGGCCGACGGGAGAGGTCGAGCCGGGGCCCGGCGCGCGGTGGCGGCGGGGAGGGCCGTCGTGGTTGCTGACACTGCGCTCCTAACGCCGTGGTGGCGATCAGAGGCCGCGCTCTACGAGGCGATGGACGCCAACCCGCTCCCCGGACAGGCGGATTCAGCAGGTCCCGGGTGGCGGGTCCGTGTCCGGCCCGGAACGAGACGCCCCGACCGGAGATGTCTCCAGCATCCTCCCGACGTCCCGCCGTCATTAGGACGTGGGTCACCCTCAAGGTGTGATCTGGCAGTCACCCACTCCCGGCTCGCGGCCAGCCGCGAGAAGTTGGCCATCCATGCAGTCCCGGCTCGCAAGAAGTACCTCGACCTCCTGCCTCGGGAGCCATTCACCAGCGACCTCACAGTCAGCCCGGGAGGCGGCGATGTGGGGCAGGTGCGGATCGGCGACTGTCGCCGACGATGGAGCGTCAGGGCCGGAGCGCATTGATGCGATCGGTCAGGGCTGTGGCTGCGGCAGATGCTTCGTGGCATAGGTCGGTCCAGTCGACCTGAACCTCGCCACGACATGCCTGCGCGGCCAGGTCCAGGATGTGCGCTTGGGCTGGTGCGAGGGTCGAACGCTCCTCGGCCGCCGCGACGTCCTTCGGGGCGATGACGCCGGTGCGCAGCGTGAAGAGGATCCGAGCGAGCGTCAGGAGGACGTTGCGTTCGTCGCCTCTGCGCCACATGCTCGCGGGGACGTGGTCGCGACGGATCACCGAGGAGCACCGGCTCGTCTACCTCCTCGACGGCGACGACCGCGTGATCCTGCAGGCCCGCTTCCACTACAAGTAGGCGGACGAGACCGCCGCCGTGCGGTAGGTCGACAGGCGGCGAAGTGCCGCTGAACCGTCGAGTCGAGTGAGTGGGACGCGCCGTCTGCGAGTCGCCCCAGACGGCGTGTTCTGCTCACTCGACGGCGGTCACCTACCGGACGAGATCCGCGCCCACGAGCTCGGCGGTCTGGAGCATGTTGAGCGCGGCCCCCTTGCGCAGGTTGTCACCGCAGACGAAGAGGTCGAGCGTCGTCGGTGCATCCGGGGCCTGCCGGATCCGGCCGACGAAGCGCGGGTCGGCACCGACGACGTCGTTGGGGGTCGGGAACTCGGGCTCGTCGGGGTCGTCGAGGACGACGACGGCCGGGGCCTCGATCAGCGCCTGCCGGGCATCCTGCACCCTGATGCGGCGGGCGAACGTCGCGTGCACCGTCACGGAGTGCGACGACACGACCGGGACGCGGACGCACGTCGCCGACACCGGCAGGTCGGGGAGGTCGAGGATCTTGCGGGTCTCGTCGCGGACCTTGGCCTCCTCGGACGTCCACCCGTCCCCGACGTGGTGCCCGACGAACGGGACGAGGTTGAGGGCCAGCGGCGCCGGGAAGGGCGAGTCGGTCCCGAGCTCGTGCTCGACGAGCCGGCGCACGTCGCCGGGACGGGTGCCGAGCTCGCGGTCGCCGTGGACGACCGCCATCTCGTCGTGCAGCCGGGTCATCCCTGCCCGGCCGAGGCCGGAGGCCGCCTGCAACGTCGTGACGACGAGGTCGGTCAGCTCCCAGCCGCCGTGGAGGACGGCGAGCACGTCGATCATCGTCATCACCGTGGCCCCGGGGTTGGCGATGATGCCCCGCGGCCGCTCGGTGACCTTGTGCGGGTTGACCTCCGGGACGACGAGCGGGACGTCGGGCTCGGTGCGGAAGATGGTGCTGTTGTCGATGCAGACGACCCCGCGCGCCGCCGCGAGCTCGACCCACTCGCGGGCGATGCCGGGGGGGATGTCGAAGATGGCGACGTCGATCCCGTCGAAGAACTCGGCACTGACGGCCTCGACCGTCACCTCCTCGTCGCCGATGCGCACGATGCTGCCGACGTCCTCGGTCCCGGCGGCGACCCGGAGCCGACCCCAGCGGTGCCGGCGCATCGGCAGGACCGAGAGCACGACCCGTCCGACCGCGCCGGTCGCCCCGATGATCCCGAGGCTCGGCGCGGGGTCGAGGGGCTGGTTGGGCGACATCGTCAGCGGCCGGTGCCCCCGTAGACGACGGCCTCGCCCTCGGCGGAGTCGAGCCCGAACGCGCTGTGCACCGCACGCACGGCGTCGTCGAGCAGCTCGTCGCGGGTGACGACCGAGATCCGGATCTCCGAGGTCGAGATCATCTCGATGTTGACCCCGGCCTGCGCGAGGGCGCTGAAGAAGGTCGCCGAGACACCGGGATTCGAGCGCATCCCGGCCCCGACGAGGCTCAGCTTGCCGATCTGGTCGTCGTACTGGATCTGCGTGAAGCCCACCTCGTCCTGGATCCGCTGGAGGGCCTGGACCGCGGCGGGCCCCTCGGCCTTGGGCAGCGTGAACGAGATGTCGGTGAGGCCGGTCTCGGTGGCCGACACGTTCTGGACGATCATGTCGATGTTGATCTCGGCGGCCGCGACCGCCTCGAAGATCCGGGCGGCCATGCCGGTGCGGTCGGGGACGCCGACGACGGTGACCTTGGCCTCGCTGCGGTCGTGGGCGACGCCGGCGATGATCGGGGCTTCCACGGGCTCTCCTTCGGGGGCGGGCTGGTCGGTGACGGTGGTCCCGGTCTTCTGCGAGAACGAGGACCGGACGTGGATCGGGATGTCGAAACGGCGGGCGTACTCGACGCTGCGCAGGTGGAGCACCTTGGAGCCGCAGGCCGCGAGCTCGAGCATCTCCTCGGCGGAGATCCGGTCGATCTTGCGGGCGGTCGGGACGATGCGGGGGTCTGCGGTGAAGACGCCGTCGACGTCGGTGTAGATCTCGCACACGCTCGCCTCGAGGGCGGCCGCGAGCGCCACGGCGGTGGTGTCGGTGCCTCCCCGGCCGAGCGTGGTGATCTCCTTGGTGTCCTGGCTGACGCCCTGGAACCCGGCGACGATGACGACGTGGCCCTTGCCGAGCGCCTCGGTGATCCGGCCCGGCGTGACGTCGATGATCTTCGCCTTGCCGTGGCTGCCGTCGGTGATCACCCCGGCCTGGCTCCCGGTGAACGAGCGGGCCGTGTGGCCGAGGTCGCTGATCGCCATCGCGACGAGCGCCATCGAGATCCGCTCCCCCGCGGTCATGAGCATGTCGAGCTCGCGCGGCGGTGGCATCGGGCTGACCTCCTGGGCGAGGTCGAGCAGCTCGTCGGTGGTGTCACCCATCGCGGACACGGCGACGACGACGTCGTGGCCGGCCTTCTTCGTCTCCGAGATCCGCTTCGCGACCCGCTTGATGCTCTCGGCGTCGGCGAGGGAGGACCCACCGTACTTCTGGACGACGATGGCCACGCTGGATCTCCCGGGACGGTGGTGCTGGGTCGACCCAACTCTAGCCAGCGGTCCACGGACCGGACGTCCAGCCCACATCCCGGAAGCCCCGGATGACCGTCGACGGGCGTAGCGTCGGTCCCATGTCGATCGTCATCGTGGGAGCAGGGCTCGCCGGCGCGACCGCCGCCACCGAGCTGAGGGACCAGGGGTACGAGGGGAGCATCGTGCTCGTCGGGGCGGAGAACCACCCCCCGTACGAGCGGCCGCCGCTGTCCAAGGCCTACCTCCTCGGGGAGGATCCCTTCGAGAAGGCGCTCGTCCACCCTGCCGAGTGGTATGCCGAGCACGACGTCGACCTGCGGCTGGGGGTGACCGCCACCGGGCTCGACACCGACGGCCACGTCCTCACCACGTCCGCGGGTGACCTCACCTACGAGAAGCTCCTCCTGGCCACCGGGGCCGAGCCGCGCGTCCTCGGCCTCGCCGAGGAGGCCGACGTCCCGGTGGCCTACCTCCGCACCGTGGAGGACTCCGACCGGCTCCGGGAGGCCTTCGGCGAGGGCCGTCGGGTCGTCGTCGTCGGGGCGGGGTGGATCGGGCTGGAGGTGGCCGCGGCAGCCCGCGGGGCCGGGTCGGACGTCACCGTGTTCGAGACCGCGGAGCTTCCGCTGCTGCGCGTGCTCGGCCCGACCGTCGCCGAGGTCTTCGCCGACCTCCACCGCGAGCACGGGGTGGACCTCCGTCTCGGCGCCGAGGTCACGGCGGCCGACCTCGAGGGCGCCGACCTCGTCGTCGCCGGCATCGGGGTGCAGCCCCGGGTCGAGCTGGCCCGCTCGGGTGGGCTCGACGTCGACAACGGGGTGCTCGTCGACGCCCGGCTCCGCACGTCCGTGCCCTCCGTCTACGCCGTCGGCGACATCGCGAACCACGCCCACCCGCGCCTCGGCCGGCGCATCCGGGTCGAGCACTGGGACACCGCGATCAAGCAGGCCAAGGTCGCCGCGCACAACCTGGCCGGGGCCGAGGAGGAGTACGACGCGCAGCCGTACTTCTTCACCGACCAGTACGACCTCGGGATGGAGTACGTCGGGCACGCGGGCGCCGACGACGAGGTCGTCGTGCACGGCAGCCTCGAGGACAAGGTGTTCCGGGCGTTCTGGCTGCGTGACGGTGCCGTCGTCGCGGCGATGCACGCCAACGACTGGGACGCCGGCGACGTCATCAAGGAGGCCGTTCGCACCGGCGAGGTCCCGACGGAGGGCTGACTGATGACCCGGTCGGTCTCCCTCGTCCTCGGCGGCGTCCTCGTGCTCATCGGCCTGCTCTGGACCGGTCAGGGCCTCGGCTGGATCGGCGGCAGCCCGATGACCGGCGTCACGCTGTGGGCCGTGGTCGGGCCGGTCGTGGCACTCGTCGGTGTCGCGCTGGCCGCCCGCGGCGGCCGGGGGCGAGGCGGCGCCTGAGCCCGGGCCGCGATGCGGCTCAGGGGTGCAGGGCGTCGAACTCGGCCTCGGCGACGATCTCCTCGTCGGCGTCGAGCCGGACGTGCGCGAGCAGGGTCTGCACGACCCGCAGCCCCGAGGCGGCTCGCTCACCCCAGTGCGACAGGTAGCTGAACTGCCACCACCAGAGGGCCTCGAGCGGGCGGCCGGCGTCGTGGTGCTCGAGCCCGTGGGCGAGCGCCGCGGCGACGTCCGCGAGGTCGTTGGACACCGACCCGACCCCGAGCTCGGGGGTGGTCAGCGGGTCGACGACGTCGGCGTACTCGTCGAGCCCCTCGAAGAGGTTGGCGAGCGACTCGCGGAGCGGGGCGAGCTCGGGGTCGGGGGTGTCGGGCTCGAAGCGCTCCTCCGGCACGACGTCCTCGACCGCGCCGAGCCGGGCGCCGGTGACGAGGACCTGGGAGAGCGCGAGCAGGAGCATCGGGAGCGCGGCGTCGGGTGCCTCCCCCGCGGCGACCTCTCGGATCGTCGCGAGGTAGGTGCGGGCGTCCATCGCCGTCTCCTCCGCGAGGACGGCCCAGTCGGCGGCGACGTGGGGGGTGGCCTCAGGCATCGAGCAGCCTCCGTCCCTCGAAGGCCCGCCCGAGGGTGACCTCGTCGGCGTACTCGAGGTCACCGCCGACGGGCAGGCCGGACGCGAGCCGGGTGACGCGGGGCACCCCGATGTCTCGGAGCATCCGGGAGAGGTAGCTGGCCGTCGCCTCCCCCTCGAGGTTGGGGTCGGTGGCGATGATGACCTCGGTGACGGTGGAGTCGCCGAGCCGGGCCAGCAGCTCACGGACCTTGAGGTCCTCGGGGCCGATGCCGTCGATCGGGCTGATCGCCCCGCCGAGGACGTGGTAGCGGCCCCGGAACTCCCGGGTGCGCTCGATGGCGACGACGTCCTTGGGCTCCTCGACGACGCAGATCGCGGAGGTGTCGCGACGCGGGTCGGCGCAGATCCGGCAGCGCTCGGCCTCGGCGACGTTGAAGCACACCTCGCAGAACCGGACGCGGGCCTTGACCTCCGCGAGGGCGTGGGTCAGGCGCTCGACGTCGGCGGGGTCGGCCTGGAGCAGGTGGAAGGCGATTCGCTGCGCGCTCTTCGGACCGACGCCCGGCAGCCTGCCGAGCTCGTCGATGAGGTCCTGGACCGCGCCTTCGTACACGCCCCCGAGCCTACGGCCTGCGGGGCCGGGCCGGGCCGCCCGGCTCGGCGCGTCCGGTCACGGCCGGACGAGGGCGTAGCTGCCGGCCTCGTCGAGGGCGGTCGAGATCTCCGGGTCGGAGAGCTCGTGGTCGGTGGTGACGGTGACCGTGGACTCCCCGCCGGAGAGCACCTCGACGTCGACGGCGTGCACCCCCTGGAGGGCCAGGAGCTCCTCCCGCACGGCGTGCGCGCAGTGGTCGCAGGTGAGCCCGGTCGCGTGGAACTGCTGGGTGGTCGCCATCGAGGGTCCTCTCGTCGTCGGGATGGTCCTCCCAGTATCCGGCGCGCCGCCTCAGATGCCGACGGCGGCCCCGGTCGAGTCCGGCGGAAGCTCGTTGTGGCCCTCGGCCCGCTCCTGCCCGGAGAGCGCGGCGATGGCGTCCATCACCTCGTCGGTGAGCTGCCGCCGCGCCTTCCCGGCGGGCAGGTCGGCGTAGGGCTCGGGGCGGATGGGGGTGCCGAAGGAGACCCGGACCCGGGCCCTCCGCGGGAAGCTGCTGCCGACGGGCTGGACCTCGTCGGTGCCGACCAGCCCGACCGGGACGACCGGGACCCCCGCGGTGAGCGCCAGCCAGGCGACGCCGGTGCGCCCGCGGTACAGCCGACCGTCGCGGGAGCGGGTGCCCTCGGGGTAGATGCCGAACGCGCGCCCCGCACGGAGCACCTCGAGGGCGGCGTCGAGCGACTCCTGAGCCGCCCGCGAGGAGTGCCGGTCGACGGGGATCGCCTCGGTGGCCACGAAGAACCAGCGCCGCACCGCACCCCCCACGCCCCTGCCGGTGAAGTAGTCGGACTTCGCGAGGAAGCTGACCGGCCGCGGGGCGACGATCGGGATGGCGAAGGAGTCGATGAACGACAGGTGGTTGCTCGCGAGGATGACCCCGCCGGTGCGCGGGACGTTCTCGGTGCCGGTGACGGTCGGCCGCCAGAGGAGCTTGGACGCCGGGGCCACCGCGAGGTGCCCGGCCCGGTAGGCCAACCGGCTCACCGAGGGTCCTCCTGGATGACCGTGCCGCCGAGGATCCGCTCGACGACGGGGACGCCGACGTCCGAGAGGTCCTCGATCGACTCGTCGTCGTCGCTGATGGCGGTGTCGTCGACGACGCGCTCCTCGTGCCGCACCTCCTCCTCGCTCTCGGCGGCGACGGCGGCCCTGGCCTGCTCGAGCGGGCTCGCCCAGGCCGGGGCGCTCTCGGGCGGCGGGGGGGCGTCCGACCAGCTCGGGGCCTCTGCGCGGGGGGAGGCGGGGGCGACCCCGACGTCGTGCGGCGCGGCGTGGGGCGGCTCGTGGGCGGCGGGTGGTCCGGGGTCACCACTCGGCGCGGCCGCCGTCGGGGTGGCGGGCTCGGGGGCCGGGGCGACGTCACCCGGGACGCCCTCGACCCGCGCGTCGACCCCGAGGACGTCGATGAGCGCCTGTCGCACGTACTCGGCGTGCGCCCCGCGGCGGAAGGTCTCGGCGAGCCCGGTGGTGGAGATGGCGAGGACGACGCGCTGGCCGTCGTACTCGGCGATCTGCGCGTTCTGCGCGACGAAGGTCCAGGTGACGCGCTTGTGCCGGCTGAGCCACTCGAGGACGTCGGGCCAGGACCGGCGCAGCGCGTCGGTGTCGAGCCCGCCGGGACCCTTGGGGGCAGCGGGGGCAGGAGCAGGAGCGGGCTCGGGGGTGACCGATGGGGGCTCGGGCTCGGGGGTGACCGACTGGGGCGCGGGCGCGGGAGTCGGCGCCGAGTCGGGCTGCCGTGCGGTGACCGGCTCGGGCCGGGGCTCCGGCTCGGGCGCCTCCGCCACCGGCCGGGGCGGCTCGACGGACGCGGCCGGCGGCTGGGCGGTCTGGGCCGTCTGCGTGGGCTGGGCGGTCGGCGCCGGGGCGCGCGGGGCCACGGCCGGGGTGGGGGTCCCGCCGACGTCGAGCCGACGCTCGAGCCGGTCGAGGCGGGCGGCGTACCCCGCCTCCCCGGCGGCGCCGGGCAGGAGGATGCGGGCCGCGATGAGCTCGAGCTGCAGGCGCGGAGCGGTGGCGCCGGTCATCTCGGTGAGCCCGGCGTTGACGACGTCGGCCGCGCGGGACAGCGCCCCGGCCCCGAAGGCCGCGGCCTGGCGACGCATCCGCTCGAGCTGGTCCTCGGGGACGTGGCGCAGCACCTGGCCGGCGCCCTCCCGGACCGCGGCGACGACGATGAGGTCACGCAGCCGCTCGAGGAGGTCCTCGACGAAGCGGCGGGGGTCCAGACCGGTCTCGACGACGCGGTCGATCGCCCGGAACACCGCGGCGGCATCCCCCGCGGCGAACGCGTCGACGGTGGCGTCGAGCAGCTCGCCGTCGGTGAAGCCGAGGAGCGCGGCGGCGGACTCGTAGGTGAGGCCGTTCTCGTGCGCCCCGGCCATCAGCTGGTCGAGGACCGAGAGCGAGTCGCGGACCGAGCCACCACCGGCGCGGACGACGAAGGAGAGCACGCCGGGGGCGACCGGCACACCCTCCTTGACGCAGAGCTCCTCCATGTAGGCCTGGAGGCGCGCGGGCGGCACGAGCCGGAACGGGTAGTGGTGGGTGCGCGAGCGGATCGTGCCGATGACCTTCTCGGGCTCGGTCGTCGCGAAGACGAACTTCACGTGCTCGGGCGGCTCCTCGACGATCTTGAGCAGGGCGTTGAAGCCCTGCGGCGTCACCATGTGCGCCTCGTCGATGATGTAGACCTTGTAGCGGCTCTGGGCCGGGCCGTAGGACGCCCGCTCGCGCAGGTCGCGCGCGTCGTCGACACCGCCGTGGCTCGCGGCGTCGATCTCGATGACGTCGACGGTGCCGGCGCCGCCGCGGGCGAGCGCGACGCAGGAGTCGCAGGTGCCGCACGGGTCGGGGGTGGGGCCCTGCTCGCAGTTGAGGCAGCGCGCGAGGATGCGGGCGCTCGTGGTCTTGCCACAGCCCCGGGGCCCGGAGAACAGGTACGCGTGCCCGATCCGCCCGGTGCGCAGCGCCTGCATGAGCGGTTCCGTGACGTGCTCCTGCCCGATGACGTCGTTGAACGTCTCGGGGCGGTAGCGGCGGTACAGCGCGGTGCTCACCTCCCCGACCCTAGTCGCCGTGACGGACACCCGGCACGCCCGTCCCGCCCGCTGTGGACCACCCCCGGGATGAGAGGGTGACGCTCGTGACCGGCACCCGCGTCGAGGCCCAGGACGCCGTCAAGGAGATCGACGGCGCAGTCCTCCTGCACCCCACCTCATTCGTCGCCGAGCCCGGCTCGTGCGTCGTCCTCCGCGGCCCGAACGGAGCGGGCAAGACGACGCTGCTCCGGCTCGTCGCGGGGCTCACCGCGCCGTCCTCGGGCACGGTCACCCTCGACGGCGCACCGGCCGACGAGCGCGAGTCCGCCACCCGCGAGGCCGTCGCCGCCCTCGTCGGCGTCCCGGCGGGCTACCGCGACCTCACCCTCGTCGACCACCTCACCCTCGTCGACGCGACCTGGGGGCGGGAGCCCGAGACGTGCCGGGAACGGGTCGCCGCCGCGCTGGCCGAGGTGGGCATCGAGCACCTCGAGGACCGCTTCCCGCACGAGCTCTCCTCCGGGCAGAGCCAGCTGTTCCACCTGGCGCTCACGTGGTTCCGTCCGTCCCGGCTCCTCGTCCTCGACGAGCCGGAACAGCGCCTCGACACCGACCGTCGGGCCCTGCTCGCCGACCTCGTCCGGGCCCGGCGCGATGCCGGCACGACCGTCGTCATGGCCTGCCACGACCCCGCCGTCACCGACGCGGTGGCCGACGCCGTCGTCGACGTCGACCCGGGGGACGCGTGAGCGGCCGGCCTCCGGCCGAGGACCGCGCCCGCCTCGCGGACGTCCAGCACGTGCTGCACGGCCCGGACGGCAGCGGATCCTGGAAGAGCCTCCTCTACGGGCTCTACCTCGTCGGGATGCTCACCGGGCTCTACGGGTTCACCGTGCTCCGCGCCGTCGTCGAGGCGCTCGACCTCCCGGCCCGCGGCTGGCGGCTCGGGCCGACCGACGCCGCGGGCGCGACCGTCCTCGCGGGCCTCGTCGCCGGGCTGGGCACCACCGCCGTGCTGGCCCACCTGACCGGCCGGCGGCGCGGGCCGGTCACCCCACCGGTGCCCTGGCTCGACCACGTCGTCGCCGGCCCGCTCGACCGCGCCCTGACCCTCCGCGACGCCTGGCGCCTCCCCGCCACGGGGATCGTCGCCGGTGGGACGCTCGTCGGCGGCGTGCTCGGGGCGGCGGTCTGGGGTGGCGGCGCCGCCGGCCCGGCCGCGGGTGCGGCGGGCCTCGCAGCGGGCCTGCTCGGCTCCTCCGCGCTGGTCATCGGCTGGCTCGCCGGTCAGCTCGTCGCCGACCCGGCGGCCTCCACCTCCGTCGGCGCCGCGCTCGGCCGCTCCGTCACACCACGGCGGGCCCTGCGCTCCCTCGGGCTGGAGGGGCTGCGCGCGCACAGCGCACGGTCCTCGCGGCTCGGGGGCGCCGCCCTCGCGGGGGACCCCCGCGCCGCCCGGCTCGAGGCCGCCTCCCCGGTGCGCCGGGGGCGCCACCTCCGGCTGCGCTCGCGCGGGCCGGTGGCCACCGTGGTCGCGCGCGACGTCCTCGGGCTGCGCCGCCAGCCGCTGCTCGTCGTCGGCGGGGTGCTCCTCGTCGGCCTCGGCGCGGTCGGGCTCGGGGCGGTCAGCGCCGGGCGACCCGGCAACCTCGTCCCGGCGCTGCTCGTCGCGCTGGCCCTCCACCTCGGGACCGGGCTCGTGAGCGAGGGGCTCCGGCTGCTCGGTGACACGCTCGGCGCTCCCCGCCTCCTCGGCGGCTCGGTGGAGCAGGAGGCGCTTGCGCACACCGTCACTCCCGCTGCGGTGCTCGCCGTCGCCGGGCTGCCGGTCGCCGTGACCGTGGCCGCGCGGGGTGGCGGGGCGGGGGCAGCGACGGCTGCGGCCCTCGGGATGGTCGGCGTCGCGGGGGTGGCGCTCGCGGCGCACTGGGTGGCGGCCTTCCGCGTCCAGCCGCCGTCCTGGGCCTTCATCCCGGAGGGCGGACCCGTCATCCTCCTCGGCTGGCTCGCGCTGGCGCCGCTGCTCACCGGTGTGGGCGGCATGGTCGTGCTGACGATCACGACGTCCACCGGCGGCCGGGCCACGACGGCCCTCGCCCCGGCCGCGCTCGTCGTCGTCATGGCCTGGGCCTGGGCCCGTGGGGCGCTGCGGTCGGCCGCCGGGGCGCACCGCGCCTGACCGGCCCGGCTTCTCGGGGTGCGACCGACCGGTCCCAGGGGTAGCGTCGCCCGCGCAAGTGAAATAGTTACGAGAAGAGGGGAAACAATGAAGTTTACTTCCATGTCTCGTCGGGTCCGGGGAGCCACGGTCGCCGCGGCGCTCGTGGGCGGGATGGCGCTGTTCTCGGCGCCGTCGGCGTCGGCCGTCGACTGCTCCACCGCGTGGCAGAACCGCGACGCGGGCAGCAACAGCCTCAACCAGGGAGCGCCGATCAGGTCCGGTCCGCACCAGGGCTGCACGAACAAGTACTCACAGAGCGGCACGTCGAGCGCAGTGCATCTGGACTGCTGGACCCGCAACACCGCCGGCAACGTCTGGTGGCACGTCAAGCACCTCGGCACCGGCACGCGCGGCTGGGTCTACGAGCCGAACCTCTACTACACGGTGGTCCGGCACGCGAGCAACCGCTGCCTCGCCTGACTCGCGGAGCCGACGAGGCCGGGGCGCGCGCCCCGGCCTCGTCGGCCGTCGGGGCCCCGCAGGTCGTCGGCACTCCGGGGCGCCACGTACGCTCGTGAGGTGCGTATAGACGTCTGGTCCGACATCCTCTGCCCGTTCTGCCACCTGGGGCGGCGCCACCTCGAGCTCGCCCTCGAGCAGTTCGAGCACGCCGACGAGGTGGGCGTGGTCTGGCACAGCTTCCAGCTCGACCGCAACGCCCCGGCCGTCGTCGACACCCCCCAGGTCGAACGGGTCGCCGAGAAGTACGGCACGACGCGCGAGCAGATGGTCGCGCAGCACGAGCGGATGGCCGAGGACGCCGCCGCCGTCGGCCTCGACTTCCAGTGGGAGCGGCTCCTCGGGGGCAACTCCTACGACGCCCACCGGCTGGTGCACCTCGCGCGCTCGCTCGACCGCGAGGAGCCGGTGACCGAGCGGGTGATGCGCGCCTGGTACTCCGAGGGTGCGGCCATCGGCGACCGGGAGACGCTCGTGCGCCTCGCGGTGGAGGGCGGCCTCGAGGAGGAGACCGTGCGCACGATGCTCGAGGGGGACGACTTCGGCATCGACGTCCGCACCGACGAGGCGCTCGCCACCCAGATCGGCATCACCTCCGTTCCGACCTTCGTCCTCGACCAGAAGTACGGCGTCACCGGCGCCCAGCCGGTCGACGCGATGCTCCAGGCGATCCGGCAGGTCTGGGACCTCCAGGGCACCGAGCCGGAGATGCCCGCGGCCGGCGGCGGCTGCGGGGGCGGCTGCTGCGGCGGGGCGTGCGGGTCCGATGGGGCCGAGGAGCCCACGGCCGAGGCTGCGGGCACCGAGGCGGGCTGCGGCTGCGGCGCCGGCGGCTGCGGCGGGGTCTGCGGGCCGGAGTCCGCCGACGAACCGGTGACCTCCTCGCGCTGAGCGCGGGCCCCCCGGACGCGAGGACACCCCGCGTACCTGGAAGAGCCCACCTGCCCTTGCTGCATTCCTGCCCTGGGGGAGTTCGGCGGGGTACCACCACGCGGGGTGCCGCTGACGATGGTACGGGTGGTCCGCCCGCGGGGGGAAATTCGGCCCCCCGGACCGCCCGGCCGGGCGCGACCGGCCCCGACCTGTGTGAGCCGGCACCACGTCCGCCGTCCGGATGTGGCGGCATCTGACACCCACCGGGACGCCGTCGGGTCCTACGGTCACACCCCATGTCCAGCACCGTCGCCAACCCGCAGACCGACCCCGCGCCCTCAGCGCCGGGCCGGTCCCACATCGTCAAGATCGTCTTCGCCAGCGTCGTCGGCACCGCCGTCGAGTGGTACGACTTCTTCCTCTACGGCTCCGCGGCCGCCCTCGTCTTCGGGACGCTCTTCTTCCCCGACTCCGAGCCGCTGACCGCCACCCTCCTCGCCTTCGGCACCTACGCGCTCGGCTTCGTCGCCCGGCCCCTCGGGGGCGTGGTCTTCGGCCACTACGGCGACCGCGTGGGCCGCAAGAAGATGCTCGTCGTGTCGCTGCTCATGATGGGAGCCGCCACCGTCGGCATCGGCCTGCTGCCGACCTACGCGACGATCGGCGTCGCGGCGCCGATCCTGCTCCTCGTCCTGCGGCTCATCCAGGGCTTCGCGGTCGGCGGCGAGTGGGGCGGGGCCGTCCTCATGGTCGCCGAGCACGGCAAGGACGAGCACCGCGGGTTCTGGTCGAGCTGGCCGCAGGCCGGCGTGCCGTTCGGCAACCTCCTCGCGACGGGCGTCCTCTGGGTCCTCGCCCTCTTCCAGTCCGAGTCCGCGTTCGAGGCGTGGGGCTGGCGCATCCCGTTCCTGCTCTCCGCCGTCATGGTGGGCATCGGCCTGTGGGTGCGGGTCAGCCTCGAGGACTCCCCCGTCTTCGCCGAGGCCAAGGCCGAGATGGACGCCGCCGGGGAGTCCCACGTGCCGATCCTCGAGGTCGTCCGGCGGTACCCGAAGGAGGTCCTCCTCGCGATGGGGATGCGGATGGCCGAGAACATCTCGTACTACATCTTCACGATCGTCGTCATCACCTACGTCACGACCTACCTCGACGCGACGAAGGGCGTCGTGCTCGGCGCCCTGCTCGGTGGGGCGGCGATGCAGTCGGTCCTCATCCCGCTCGTCGGCGCGCTCTCCGACCGCGTCGGGCGGCGGCCCCTCTACCTCGTCGGCGCCGTGGGCGTCGGGGTCTGGGGCTTCGTCTTCTTCGGCCTCGTCGACACCCTGAGCGGCCCGAAGATCCTCCTCGCCGTTCTCGTCGGCCTGTTCTTCCACTCGCTGATGTACGCCCCCCAGGCGGCGTTCTTCTCGGAGCTGTTCGGCACCTCGGTGCGGTACACCGGCGCCTCGGTGGGCTACCAGCTCGCGTCGATCTTCGCGGGCGCGCTGGCGCCGATCATCGCGGTGGCCCTGCTCGGGTCCGTCGAGACCCGGAACACCACGGCCGTGGGCATCTACCTCGCGGTGGCCGCGGCGATCACGGTCGTCTCGGTGCTCTTCGCCCGGGAGACCCGGGCCTCGTCCCTGCGGCACGACCGCGTCGTCGCGGGCACCCGCGACTGACCCATCGCGCCGACGGCGACGGCCGGCCCCCGGAGACGGGGGCCGGCCGTCGCCGTTCGGTGGCGCCGGGCCATTGACCCGGCGGCCGTGCGTCGTCACACTGACCCTCGGTGCTTCACGTGATGCAGGTCACATCTGCGGCGCCGGGGGTCCCCGACGAGAAACCCGACGTCGCCTCACATCCGTCGCTGCCCCTCGGGCCGCACGTGCAGGGAGTCCCTCATGTCACGACGACCACGGCTGCTCGCCGTGTGCGGTGTCGCCACCGCGCTGCTCCTCATCCCCCCGACCACCGCGTCCGCCGGCGGCGGGCACCCGTCCCGGCCGCCGACGCCCGTCGTCCGGTCCGACCAGCTCGGCGCCCCGTTCAACCTCGACGTCTCGGACCACTCGGTCCTGGTCGCCGACGGCGGGCTGAACCTCGTCGGCCGCCTGGCCCGGGACGGCTCGATCACCACCATCGCCGCCGACCAGCCGGGCGCCTCCGGCATCGCCCGTTCCGAGGACGGCAAGCGGCTGGCCTGGACGACGACGGTCACCGACTACACGACGTTCGAGAACTCCGCGAGCGGGCTGACCATCCGAGGGCCACGCGGACGGACCGTCTACGCCGACACGCACGCGTACGAGACCGCGCACAACCCGGACTCCGTGAACCACTACGGCGTCGACAACCCGAGCCAGTGCGTCGTCGACGCGTTCACGGCGGCCGGGTTCCCCTACGACTACGACGGCGCCGTGGACTCGCACGCCTACTCGGTCGCGGCGTACCGCGACGGCTGGGTCGTCGCCGACGCGGGCGCCAACGCCCTGTGGCGCATCGGTAACGACGGGTCGGTCAGGACCCTCGCGGTGCTGCCGCCGCAGCCCACGACGATCACGGCGGAGATGGCGGCAGGCCTCGGACTCCCGGACTGCGTGGTCGGGACCACCTACGCCTTCGAGGCGGTGCCGACCGACGTCGAGGTCGGCCGGAACGGGTCGCTCTACGTGACGACCCTCCCCGGCGGGCCGGAGTCGCCGGTGCTCGGCGCCCGCGGCGCGGTGTGGAAGGTCGACCCCCGGTCCGGGTCGGCCCGCAAGATCGCCGGAGGCTTCCTCGGGGCCACCAACCTCGCCCTCGGACGGCACGGCGAGATCTACGTCGCCGAGCTGTTCGCCGGGCAGGTGTCGGTCGTGCGCCACGGGCGGTCGACGCCCCTGGTCAGCCTCCCCGGTGTCGTGGCCGTCGAGACCGGGCCCTCCGGTGACGTCTGGGCCGCCACGCTGGGCAACGAGGACCCACCGGCACCCGGCACCATCGTGCGGATCAGCGGCGGACGCACCCACTGGGAGGGGTCGGTGCACCGCTGACGAGCCGGCGGGCACGACCACCTGGTCGTGCCCGCCGACCGGCGGCCGGTGTGGGCCGTCCGCGGGGGCTCACCGATGATGGAGTCCCCGACCCGGAGGACCTGATGACACCCCGCACGCTCTACCCCGCCCTCGCCCGTGCCGAGGCGGTGACGTGGAGCCTGCTCCTGCTCGGGATGGTCCTCGAGCACGTCACCGGGACCACCGACCTCGGGGTCCGGGTGTTCGGCACGGCGCACGGCGTGGTCTTCCTCGCCTACCTGCTCGTCACGGCCCTGGTGTGGGTCGACCAGCGATGGCCGGCCCGCGTCGGGCTGACGGCGATGGCGGCTGCCCTTCCTCCGTTCGCGACGGTCTGGGTCGAGCGCCGGCTCGAGCGTGGAGGCAGGCTCGCCCACCGGTGGCGCCTGGCCCCCGACGGCGAGCAGCCCGGGCACCCGGCCGAGCACGTCCTCGCGCGGGCGCTGGCGCGGCCGGTCCTGGCGGCGGCGGTCGGCGCGTCCGCGGTGCTGCTCGCCACCGCGGTCCTGCTCGCGGTGGGCCCGCCGGGGGGCGCCCCCGGGGCCTGACCCGCCGGGCCTACGGGACGACGTCGGCGCCGAACAGCGCGCGGAGGCCGTCGAGGGACAGCGCCAGCGCGAACCCCAGCAGGATGCCGAGCCCGATGCCGCGCCAGCCCCCCGGCCGACGCGGTGGGGCCGTCCCGACACCGTCGACGCGGCGGCGGGTGAGCAGCTCCAGCGACACGAAGGCCACCAGCCCGACCGGGGCGGCGAGGTACAGGACCCAGAACCAGAACCACCGGGTGCCCCAGCGCGGCGCCGGGCCGCCCACCACGGCGAGGAAGGTGCCGAGCACGACGAGGAGCGCGATCGGGCCGGGCTCCAGGGACGGGTGGCCGACGCGGTCCCCGGCGACGGGCGGCTGCGTGGAGCGCGCCTCGTCGAGCAGCGGCTGCCCCGGCACCGGCGCCTCGACGGGCCCGACGAGCCGCAGTGCGCCGACGGCGTCCACCGTGCGGTAGACGAGGGCGGCGTCCGGGCGGGGCGGCCCGCTCCCGTCGCCCCCGGCGCCGAGGACGTCCCAGGTCACGTCGTCCCACGCCGGGATCCCGGCCCCGGTGGGGTCGGACCGCACGCCCTCCACGAGTTCGACGGCGATGACCCGGTGGCTCGCGAGGTCGGTCCGGAACTGGCCGACGTCGACCTGACGCACGGCGGACGCCCACGACAGGGCGGCCCACGCCGCGGCGAGGACGAGCAGCACCACTCCCGTGACGAGGCCGCCCGTGCCCTCCGGTGGCCGCCGGAGGCGTCGGCGGGGCCGCATCGGCGCCGGGTCCGGGGCGGCCTCCAGCACGGGCTCGCTCACGGCCGCACCGGCCACAGCCAGTGGGTGGTCTCCGAGAGCCCGCGGAGCAGGCCGCCGACGACGAGGGAGGCGCACACCGCCAGGAGGAAGCCGGCCCAACCTCTCGCTCGTCGCGGCACCCCCTCGTCCATGGACAGATGCTGGCACCGCGCCGGCGGGCTGTCGAGGGCTGCTGCGAGGACTCGCACCGTGCTCGTCGCGTGGAGCGGTCGACGGCGATTTCAGGTGCGGGGCCCGGCTCGGGTAGCCTCCTCGGCGGAGGATTCGCATAGTGGCCTAGTGCGCACGATTGGAAATCGTGTTGGGATAAAACCCTCGGGGGTTCAAATCCCCCATCCTCCGCCAGCTGGAACCCCCGGGAGCATGCGACCGGGGGTTTCCTGTTGCCCGGCACCCTTCCCGGGCGGCGGTCAGCCGAGCGGCAGCCGCTCGCCGACCCCGGTGCGCTCGTCGTGGAGCTCGACGAGCGCCTGCTCGTCCGCCCCCGGCACCGGCCCCGAGGCACTGACGAGGCGGCACGTCGAGAAGTCGACGGCCCTCCTGTCGTAGTCGTCGACCCAGTGCAGGAACGCCCGTTCCGCGGCCTCGTCGGCGCACGGCCAGCGCACCCCGAGCGGCGGCTGCTCGATACGGAACGGCTTGGGCGTCAACCGGGCCCGGTAGCTGTCGTGGGTGGCGCACAGCTCGACGTACAGCGGGTCCGACTGCAGCTCGGTGAGGATCTCGCGGGCGCGCGGCGACGACGGCGGCACCCCCGCCCCGGTGACGACGACCCGGAGCCCGGCGGAGGTCCGGTAGACGCGCACGCCCAGGTCGGGGTGGCGCCGGGCGAACTCCCAGGCCGGCTCCGCCGCGAGGCACTCGGCCACCGACGGGCCGCCCGGGCCGATGGCCGTGACGCGCGTGCCCTCGTCGGGGTCCGTGGGGTACGCCTCGTAGCCGGTCGAGGAGGGGACGGGCTCCGGCACGGCCGCGGGCTCGTCGAGGCCCGCGGCGTCCTCACCGGCCGGCGCCATCGGCGTGGGGTCCGGGCGCCCGAGGACGAGACGACGCAGGAAGCCCGCGACGCCGCGCCCGTGGTCCGCCGTCGGAGCCCGGCGGACGGCCGTGTGCCGTTCCTCCTCCAGCTCGGCCACGTCGACGTCGGCGATGAGGAGCAGGTCGGTACAGAGCACCTCGCAGCCCATGCGGTTCCGGGTCACCGCCCCGATGACCCGGTCGCCCTCACCGCGCACCTCCTCGAGGACGGGCTCGCGCAGCGGCATCCGGGGGTAGTAGCCGCGGCCGTCGGGCAGCCGACCCTCCCGCTCGATCCGCGCCAGCGTCTCGGCCAGCCGCTCCCGCGCGACCCGCTCGGCGTCCGCGTCGGACTCGGTCGACCAGCCCCACACCGAGATCGAGCCGCCGCGGCGACCGAGGTGCGGGCTGAACCCGTGGACCGAGACCCAGTGCTGGGGGAGCTCCATGGCCGCAGAGTCTGTCAGCCGACCGAGGCGGTGACGTGCACGTAGTCGGGGTGGTGCGGCAGGGCTCCCGTCGCGTCGAGCCGGAGCGCGAGCAGGAGGGCTCCGTCGAGCGCACCGCCGCCCGGGGCGTCGAGCGTCCGCCCGGCCCGGCGGACGACGCCCTCGAGGGACGCCCGGACCGCGTCCGCCGCGAGCAGGCCACCCGTGGCGACGAGCCGGGGCGCCGCCAGCCCGTCGGCCGCGGCGAGCAGCGACTCCCCGAGCGCGTGGCCCGCCGCGACGCACACGGCGGCCGCGACGACGTCGCCCTCCGCAGCCGCCGCCGTGACGAGCGGCGCGACCGAGGCCAGCACCTCAGGGGCATCCGGTGCGGTCATCACCCGGAGCGGCCACGTGCGACACGGGCCGAGCACCCCCTCGGCCGCCACGAGCAGCCCCGGCGAGCCACCGTCCACCCCGTCCCGCGCCCGCAGCGCCGCCCGGAGCCCCTCGAGGCCCACCCAGGCGGCCGAGCCACGGTCCCCGAGGACGTGGCCCCAGCCGTCCACCCGCGTCCAGTGCCCCGCGAAGTCCGACCCGAACGCCACCGCCCCGGTGCCGGCCGCCACCACGGCACCGGGCACGACCTCCCCGAGGGCCCCGACGAGGTTCGCGACGGCATCGCTGACCACCGCCGTCCGCCGCGCGCGCAGGGCCGTCGCGACGCCGTCGAGCACGGTCGCCGGGTCGGTGAGGAAGAGCAGTCCACGGGTGGACCAGCAGACGGCGTCGGGTCGGCCCAGACCCTCGGCGTCGAGCAGTGCGCGGGCGTCCGCCGCGAGCGGCGCGACGTCGAGGCCACCGGCGCCGACCCGCGCTCCTTCCGCCGTCCGCGGCGACCCCGCGACGCCGTCACGGGACACGACGAGCCGCAGCCCGCTCCCCCCGACGTCGACCGCCACGACCGTGCTCACGGCCGTGAGCCGATCACTTCGACATGCCGGCGGTCAAGCCCGCCACGATCTGCTTCGTCGCGAGGAGGAACAGCACGATGAGCGGCACGGTGGTGATGACGAGCCCGGCGAACACGGCGGAGAAGTTCGTCGCGTTCTCCCCGAAGAACTGGGTGAGGCCCACCGGCAGCGTGTACTTCGCGTCGTCGCGCAGCAGCACGAGCGGGAAGAGGAAGTCGTTCCAGATCGGGACGAACCGGAAGACGGCCACCGTCGCGAGGGCCGGCCGCACGAGCGGCACCATGATCGTGGAGAAGGTCTGCCAGGCACTGGCACCGTCGAGGGTCGCCGCCTCCTCGAGCTCCTCGGGGAGCTGCCGGAAGAACGTCGTGAGGACGAAGATCGAGAAGGGCACCCCCGAGGCGCCGTACATGAGGGCGAGCCCGAGCCGGCTGTCGATGAGGCCGAGGCCGTCGAAGAGGTAGAAGATCGGCAGGATCGCCAGGTGGATCGGCAGCATCAGGCCGGAGAGGAAGAGCGACTCCAGCCACCGGAAGATGCGCGACCGCCCGCGGGCCAGCGCGTACGAGGCCATCGTGGCGACGGAGGTGGACAGCACGACCGCCCCGAGGGTCACGGCGAGGCTGTTGCCGAAGTACGTCGCGAAGTGACCGGCGGTCCAGGCCTCCCGGTAGGAGTCGAGGGAGAGCGGCCACGGCGCGCCCAGCGGGTCCGAGATGAGGTCGCCGTTGCTGCGGAACGAGCTGCTGAGCATGAGCAGCAGCGGGACGAGGGCGAACCCGGCGTACACCCACAGCAGGACGCTCGCGCTGCGACCTCCGACGGGACGCTGGCGCCCGCGGGTGCGGGGGCGCGGACCGCTCGGCGGCGAGCCCACGGCCCCCGCGTCGGCCGCGACGTTCGTGGCCTCCTCCGCGGTGCCGACACCGGCCGGGACGACGCTCATGCCGTGATCCGCCGTTCGTGGCGGCGCAGCACGGCGGTGGCGGCGTACGCACCCCCGAAGATCAGGACGAACAACAGCGTCGCCAGGGCCGATGACGTGCCGATCGCATCGGTCGAGCCGGAGTCGAAGGCCGTCCGGTAGAAGAGCAGCGAGATGAAGTCGGTCGAGCCCGCGGGGTTGCCCGTCGAGCCGCCGAAGGCGTACGGGAGCGCGAAGGCCTCCATCGCGAAGATGAAGGTGAGCACGCTCACGGTGCCGATCGCCGGGACGAGCAGCGGCAGCGTGACCCGTCGGAAGGTCTGGCCGTGGGACGCCCCGTCGACGCGGGCGGCCTCGGTGAGCTCCTCGGGCACCCCGCCGAGGGCCGCGCCGTACAGCAGGACGGGAAAGCCGATCCACTGCCACACGCTGACGAGGATGACCACCCACAGGGCGGTGTCGGGGTCGCCGAGCCACGGCAGCGCCCACGACTCGAGGCCGATCCTCGTGAGCAGGGTGTTGACCGGACCGAAGGTGGGCGACAGGAGCAGCGTCCAGAGGTAGCCGATGACGATCGGGCTCACGAGGTAGGGCATCGCGTAGAGCGTCTGGAGGGCCCTGCGGGTCCGCGCCCGCCGGTGGAGCAGGAACGCGATGGTCAGGCCGACGGTGTTCTGCACGAGCATCGTCCCGAGGAAGAACAGGGCGTTGTGCCAGAGCGCCCGCGGGAGGTCGGTCGTGAACGGCGGCCGGGTGAACAGCGCGGTGAAGTTGTCCAGCCCCGCGAAGCCCCCGCGGGCGGTCCCCGACCACTCGTAGAAGGCGTACGAGAAGGCCGAGAGCATCGGGTAGAGCACGAAGACCCCGAACAGCGCGAGGGCCGGGGTGACGAAGAGGAGTCCGGTGCGTCGGTTCATGGGGCTTCCGGGGTCGGGGTCGGTGGAGCGACCGGTCCCCCGGCGGCCGGCCGTGACGCACCGGCCGCCGGGGTGGTCGGCGGGGTCAGCTCGCCGGCGTGAACCAGCTCATGACGCCCTCGTTGAGGTCGGCACTGACCGCCTTCGCGTCCTTGCTGCCGAGGAAGAGCTCCTGGACGCCCTTGCCGAGCAGGTCCGTGCCCGACGGCGAGCCGTAGCGGAAGTCGGTGAGCAGCAGGTAGGACGACCCGCTGTCGTCGAGGTCGGAGGCGACGTCGGCGAGCACCGGGTCGGAGTACGTGACGCCCGGCACCGCGGAGATCTGCTTGATCTCGTCGGCCACCATCTGGCCGAACTCCGGGGTCGCCATCCACTGCACCAGCTCGGTCGCCGCCTCCTTGCGGGGGGACTTCGCGTTGACGGCGAAGTTGCCGTCGGCCCAGCCGGCGGTCGTGGCGGTGGATCCGCTCGGGGACCCGGGCGGCGGCGGCACCTGGAAGACCCCGAGGTCCATCTCCGGGTTGGCGCTCTGGAGGGTCGCGAGGTCGAACGAGCCACCCGGGTACATCGCCGCCTTCCCCGAGCTGAAGAGGGTCATCGCGTCGGTGACGGCGACGCCGGTGACGCTCTTCGGCATGTACTTCTCGAGGTCACCGAGCACCCCGACCGACGCGACCCAGTCGGGGTCGGTGAAGTCGGTGGCCCCGGACTCGACCGAGTCCTGGAACCGGTTCCCGCCGAACCGCGGCGCCGCGAGGACCTCGTGCACGATCGGCAGGGTCCAGTCGTCCTTGGCGCCGACGGCCAGCGGGGTGATCCCCTTCGCGAGGAAGGTCTCGTTCGCGGCGATGAAGTCGTCCCAGGTGGTCGGGACCTCGACACCGTTCTCGGAGAACAGCTTCTTGTCGTAGAAGAGCACCGTCGCCTGACGTGCGAGCGGCACCGAGTAGAGCTTCCCGTCCTCCTTGCCGCGGGCTCCCGCGACGATGCCCTCGTCCCACGACGACAGGTCGACCGCGTCGTCGAGGGGCTCGAGCGCACCGGAGGCCACGGTGGTCTGCAGGCCGCCGTACGACCGCACCTGCGGCACGTCGGGCCCGTCCGACCCGGCGAGGCCGGTGGCGAGGATCTTGTTGTACTCGGTGGCCTTGAACGGCTTGAAGTCGACGGTGACCCCCGGATGCGAGGCCTCGTAGGCGTCGAAGATCTTCTCGTAGGCGGCCTTGTCCTCGACGCGCCACGACCACACCGTGAGGGTGGTGCCGTCGCCGTCGCCCGAGCCCCCGCCCGAGGACGAGGGCGCGCACGCCGCGAGGGCGAGCACGCCCGCGCCGAGCGCGAGGCCGAGGCGGGTCCGGTGGGAACGTGAGGTCATGCGTGGTCTCCTGTCGGGACGGGGGTCGGGGAGGTGCTGGAGTCGGGGGTGGCGGCCGGGGCGGGCGCGCCGTCGAGGGTGGCCAGGGCGCGGGCGACGGAGCCGTCGTGCGCGTCGAGGGCCGCTCGGGCCGCGCCGGCGTCGACGCCGGCGAGGAGGGTGACGAGGGCCGGCTTGAGCTCGCCGCCGGTCGCGTCGAGGGCCTCGCGGGCCTCGGCCTCGGTCGCGCCGCTCGCGTCCCGGAGGATGCGGACCACCCGGCCGCGGAGCTTGGCGTTCGTCGCGACGACGTCGACCATGAGGTTGGACCACGTCCGGCCGAGGCGGATCATCAGCGCCGTCGAGAAGGCGTTGAGGACGAGCTTCTGCGCGGTGCCCGCCTTGAGCCGTGTCGAGCCGGTGATCACCTCGGGCCCGGTCTCCACGGCCAGACAGTGGTCGGCCAGGCCGGCGAGCTCGGACTGCGGGTTCGCGGTGACGAGGGCGGTCAGGGCCCCGCGCTCGCGGGCGAGGGCGAGCGCCCCGCGGACGTAGGGCGTGCGTCCGGACGCGGTGAGCCCCACCACGACGTCGCCCGGGGCGATCGCCCGGAGGTCGGCCCGCCCCCTCCCGGCGTCGTCCTCGACGTTCTCCACCGCCCGCAGCAGGGCGTCCGCTCCCCCCGCGTGGTGGGCCACGACGAGCCCGGGAGGGGCGTTGAAGGTCGGGAGCAGCTCGGCCGCGTCGAGCACCGCGAGCCGACCGGAGGTCCCGGCACCGACGTAGTGCACGCTGCCGCCGGCACGGACCGCCTCGACGGCCGCGTCGACGAGGGCCGCGAGCGCCGGCAGCACCCTCGCGACCGCCGGGGCCACGAGGGCGTCCTCGGCGTTGACGAGCCGGAGCACGTCGAGCGTGCCGAGGGCGTCGATGCCCGCGGTGCCGGGATGCCGCTCCTCGGTGGGGGCGATGACGGTGGCCTCGGTGCTCACGCGCCGATGTTACTTTCCTACGTTCAGGCCGTCAATACCGTCAATCAGTAACGAACATGGTGGCCGGCGACGGCCTGACGGGTGTGCTCGACCGCCGACTGGGCCCGCGACAGGTCGCGCTGGGCGACCGCGATGTAGAGGCAGTCGACGACCGTGAGCGCGGCGATCCGGCTGGCCGTCGCCCCGGAGCGCAGGCTCGACTCGCGGGCCGCCGTCGCGAGGACGTGGTCGGCGCCCGCGGCCAGCCGGGACACCGGGAAGTTCGTGATGGCGACCGTCGTCGCTCCCCGGCTCCGGGCCAGCTCGAGGGCCTCCACCGTCTCCGTGGTCGTGCCCGAGTGCGAGATGCCGATGGCGACGTCGCCCGGCGCGAGCAGCGTCGCGCTCGTCAGGGCGATGTGGGGGTCGTTCCAGCAGAAGACCATCGAGCCGATGCGGTGCAGCTTCTGCTGAAGGTCCATCCCCACGAGCGCACTCGCGCCGATGCCGTAGACATCGACACGCTTCGCCGCGGCGATCGCCTCGGCGGCCGCGGTCAGGGCGTCACGGTCGATCGTCTGGGCCGTCTCCTCGACCGCGCTCGCGTCGGCGTGCGCGACCTTCGCGATGACGTCGTCGACGGTGTCGTCGGCGCTGATGTCGGTCATCGGGGCGGTCGGGCCGCGACCACTCGTGGAGCCCTCCGCGAGCGCGAGCCGCAGCTGCGGGTACCCGCGCAGGCCGAGGCGCTTGCAGAACCGGAGCACCGTGGTCTCCGACGTCGAGGCCGCGACGGCGAGCTCGCTGATCGTCAGGTCCGCGGCGGCCCGGGGGTCGGCGAGCACCTTCTCGGCGACCCGGTCCTCGGCGGGCGACAGCGAGGGCCGCACGCCGCGGAGGCGGACCAGGAGCGAGGGTGAACCGTCGGCGGGCGGGGAGGCCATGGCCACAACCTAGGCGTCGCGGCCCACGACACTCCACCCGGCCGCGTCGAACACCTCGGCATGGCGTTCGCCGTCGAGCAGCACGTGGTGGCCGGCGGTGGCCCGCACCCCGTCGACGAGGACCCCGCGACCCAGCTGCGAGGCGTCGGTGGTCATCCGCCACCGGAGGAGCCGGTCGCCGGGCGGGAGGTCGGCCCGGGCCTGGGCCCACCGCCGGCCGTGCTCACCGGACACCGTCCCGTCCGTCTGCTCGGCCGGGCCGCGGTCGCGCATGGCGAAGGGCAGCGGGACCCAGGTGGATCCGCCGTCCGCCGAGGTCTCGAGGGCCAGCACGTCGGAGTCCTCGGTGTCGACGAAGAGGTCGAACGCCAGGCGCGCCCCGCCCGCGGGCACCCGCACCGGTGCGGTCAGCGTCGCCTCGGTCGCGTCGACGGTGCCCGCCTCCCACGCGGACCGACCCCGCCGGGGCTCGACGGGCATCGCCAGGGCGAGGCCCCGGGCCCACTCGCGCCGGGCCTGGTTGTTGCTCCCCCACGCCCGCGAGGGGTGCACCCGGTTGGTGAGCAGCACCGCGAAGGACCGGGAGTCGAAGTCGATGACGATGGAGGTCCCCGTGTACCCCGTGTGCCCGGCGGTCCGTGGCCCGGCCAGGGCGTCCATGTACCACCGCTGGTCGAGCTCGAAGCCGAGCCCGTGGGCGTCGCCGGGGAACTCGGGCGTGAAGTTGTGGATGAGCTGCTCGACGCTCGAGCGGTCGAGGATGCGGTGACCCCGGTAGGTCCCGCCGTTGAGCAGGGTCTGGGCGAGGACCGCGAGGTCGTCGGCCGTCGAGAACACGCCCGCGTGCCCCGCGACGCCGCCGAGCGACCACGCGTTCTCGTCGTGCACCTCGCCCCACACCAGCCCGCGGGGCGGCGAGGACTGGTACTCGGTGGCCGCCGTGCGCTCGCGGTCGGTCGGGTTGTAGCCCGTGTCGTCCATCCCGAGGGGCGCGGTGATCCGGTCGTGGACGACCTCGTCGAGGCCCTTGCCCGTGACTCGCTCGACGAGCACGCCGAGCGTGATGAGGTTGAGGTCGCTGTAGCGGTAGGTCGACCCCGGGGGATCGGTCAGTGGCTGCTCCATGACGGCGGCGATCCGCGACGCCTCGTCCGGGTACCGCGACCAGAGTGGCAGCCATGCGGTGAAGCCGGAGGTGTGGGTCAGGAGCTGCCGGACGGTGACGGCCTCCTTGCCGTTCGCCGCGAACTCGGGGAGGTACCGGGCCACCGGGGCCTCGAGCTCGACGTCGCCCCGCTCCACGAGCTGGACGGTCACGAGCGAGGTGAAGAGCTTGCTCACCGAGGCGAGGTCGAAGACGGTGTCGTCACGCATCGGGACCCACTGGTCGCGGGGCAGCTCGGTGCCGGCGTCCTGCCACCGCAGGGCCCAGCCGCTCGCGTGCCGGGCGACGACCGCTCCGTCGTGGCCCATGACGCCGACCGCGCCCGCGTACATCGGGTGCCCGCCCGCCGGGGCCTCCTCGTGGGAGGCGACGAGTCGCTCGGCCTCGGCGATGGGCTCCGGGTCCAGGCCGACCCGCTGCGGGGACCGGTCGCGCAGGACGGTGTTCGCAGGCATGAACCCCTTCTCGGGCCGGTCGAGGTCGTGGGCGGTGGCCGGGGACGCAGCGGCGACGGAGGCGGCCAGCAGCCCCGGGACGACGAGGGCGGACCAGACGCGCCGCATCACCGGCGCCCGCCGCGGTAGAGCAGGTAGGGCGCGCGTCGGCGCTCGAAGGCGGCGAGCTCCGCACGCCAGGCGCCGACCACCTCGTCGGCGTCCGCACCGGCGTCGACCATCTCACGCAGCCGGGTCGAGCCGGTCAGCTTGTCGACCCAGTAGGGGCGCGCGGCGTCCCAGGAGTCCTTGCGCCACGCGAAGTCCGGGTAGAGGGCCTTGGCGGCGACGAGCATCTCGGCCCCGAGCCGCGGACCGTCGAGCCGCGAGGGGTCGCCGAGGTGCACCTGCACGCCGCCGCACACCTCCCCGACGTGCTTGCTGAAGGTCGGGCTGAAGTACGCCTCCCGGAACTCGACGCCCGGCACGTCGCGGGCGACGAGCCGTTCCGCCCAGCGGTGGTCGACGAAGGGCGCGCCGACGAGCTCGAAGGGCCGCGTCGTCCCGCGCCCCTCGGAGAGGTTGGTCCCCTCGAAGAGGCAGGTGCCGGGGTAGACGAGGGCGGTGTCGGGTGTGGGCATGTTGGGGCTCGGCATGACCCAGGGCAGACCGGTGCCGGCGAAGACGGTGTCGCGCCGCCAGCCGGAGACCTCCACGACCTCGAGGTGCTCGAGCGGGGCCCCCTCGTCGGCCTCGAGGAACTCGCCGTCGAAGAAGCGGGCCAGCTCGCCGACGGTCATCCCGTGCGCCTGGACGATCTCCTTGGCCCCCACCCCGGAGGTGTAGGTCGGCGTCATCATCGGCCCGTGTGCGGTGCCTCCGACGGGGTTCGGCCGGTCGAGGACGACGAACGTCGCCCCGGCCCGCACGGCGGCACGCATCGCCGTGTACATCGTCCAGATGTAGGTGTAGAACCGGGCGCCGACGTCCTGGATGTCGAAGACGACGGTGTCGACCCCGGCCTCCCGGACCATGGTGGTCAGCGCGTCGACCGAGGCTCCGTAGGCGTCGTAGACGGTGACGCCGGTGCGCGGGTCGGGGTGGGTGCCCTCGGAGTCGCCCGCCTGCGCGGTGCCCCGGAAGCCGTGCTCGGGTCCGAACACCGCCCGCAGGTCGACGTGCCCCGACTCGTGCATCTCGTCGACGATGCTGCGGAGGTTGCCGAGGATGCCGGTGGGGTTGGTGACCACCCCGACCTTCCGGCCACTCAGGACCTTCCACCGCGCTGCGGCCGCCCGGTCGGCGCCCGGGGTCACGCCTCGGCCGTGGTGGTCGGAACCGGTCGAGGCGAGGGCGGACGGGGCGCCCGCCGCGGTGGCGGCGGCGCCCAGGGCGGTGGCCGCGAAGAGGGTGCGGCGGTCCATCGAGGTCATGGTCTCTTCTCTCCTGGCAGGCGGGGTCAGTAGCCGAGGCCGAAGCCGAACGGGTGGAGCACGGTGTCGGGGTCCCCCGCCACCGGGATGTCGACCGGGAGCTTCCCGGTCGGCGAGACCGCACCGGCGATGACCCGGGCGGCGGCACGCAGGGCGACCGGGCTGTAGCTGTAGGTCGCGAGGTAGGTCTCGACGTCGCCGAGGTACGCCACGTCGTAGGGGTCGCGGGTGGCGACGACGACGACGGGGACACCGGTGGCGCGCAGGTCGGCGACGAGCCGCTGCTGGCCGGCCCGGGGGTCGGTGACGGTGGTGTCCCAGGCCTTCATCGTCGTCACGACGACGGCGTCGCGGCCCTGCGCGGCGGCCACGGCAGCGGAGACCTGGGCGTCGGTCGGGGAGGAACCCGTCGAGAGCACGGTCGTCGTGGCGCCCTGCTCCGCGAGCGCGTCGGCGAGCGTCCGCGTCGTCGTGACGCCGTAGCCCGTGACGAGGAGGTCGGCGCCGGACGCCGCCAGCGGGAGCACGCCGTCGTCGTTGCGGACCAGGGTCGTCGTGCGGTTCGACACGGCGTCGGCCACCGCGAGGTGAGCGGCCGTCCCGACGACGTCGTCGACGCGTCGGGGGTCGGCCCACGGGTGGGCCACGACGCCCCGCTCCGCCTTGAGGGCGAGGACGCGACGCACCTTGGCGTCGAGGTCGCGCCGGGGGATCCGGCCCGACTCGACGGCGTCGACGACCGCCTCGAAGGCCTCGTCGAGGGCGGGGCTCATGAGCAGCTGGTCGGCGCCGGCGAGCAGGGCGCGCACCGCCACCTCGGCGTCGCCGTAGCGGTCCCGGACCCCCTGCATCTCGAGGGAGTCGGTGATGATGACGCCCTCGAAGCCGAGCTCCTCGCGGAGCAGCCCGGTGAGGATCGGGTGGCTGAGCGTCGCCGGGTCGCCGCTGTCGTCGAGGGCCGGGAAGGCGAGGTGCGCCGTCATCACCATGTCGATGCCCTCCCGCACCGCGGCCCGGAACGGCGGGGCGTCGATCGTCTCCCACTGCTGCCGGGTGTGGGTGATGACGGGGAACGCCACGTGGCTGTCGGTGGCGGTGTCGCCGTGGCCCGGGAAGTGCTTGGCCGCGGCCATCACCCCGCCGTCCCGCTGGTACCCGACGACCTGGGCCGCCACCAGGTCCGCGGCCAGGTCGGGGCTCGAGGAGAACGAGCGGGTCCCGATGACGGGGTTGAGCGGGTTGACGTTGGTGTCGGCGACCGGGGCGAAGTTCGTCGTGACGCCCATCGCGCGCAGCTCCTGGCCGGTGACGGCGGCGGCGGTGCGGGCGTCCTCCGTGCTGCGTCCGGCACCGAGGGCCATGGACCCGGGGAACTGGGTCGCCGGTGGCCCGATGCGCGTGACGACGCCCTGTTCCTGGTCGATGCCGATCTGGAGGGGCACCCGGACCTTCGAGCGCCGGCCGAGCGCGGCCTGCTGGAGGCCGTTGCTCAGGGCCGTGATCTGGTCCGGGTCCCGCACGCTGTCGGTCCACGCGAAGTAGATGACACCCCCGAGGGCGTACTTCTGCACCACCTCGGCGGGGGACCCGACCCCGTAGAGCGGGAGGTTGCGCGGGTCGGCCGTCGTCGCGTCGCTGCCGTAGACCTGCTGGACGAAGAGCTGGCCGACCTTCTCGCGCAAGGTCATCCGAGCCAGCGTCGAGGTCACCCAGCCATGGTGGCGGCCATGGTCGGGGCCCCGGCCCCCGGCCTCGGCGATGGGGACACCGGCGCCCGCGAGGGCGACGGCCATCGCTCCGGTGAGGGCGGTGCGGCGGGAGAGCGTCCAGGTCACGGGATCCTCCAGGTGCGTAACTCGTTCACGTCATTGTGGGACAGAACGAAACTTAGTTACGCACTCGCGATCCGGCAACCGGAGGGGCCCGGCACCGACCGGAACCCGCGGGGGCCGCCGTCCCGCGGTCAGCCTGCGGGCCGGCGGTACGCGCCGGGCGTGACCCCCACGAGGGCGGTGAAGTCGCGGGTGAAGTGGGCCTGGTCGTACCAGCCGAACCGTTGCGCGAGGTCGGTCAGGGTCCCCTCGTACCCGCCGTCGAGCGCCTCGATGACGTCGTGCATCCGGTACCGGGCGAGCACCCACTTGGGCCCCACGCCGACGTACCGGGCGAACAGTCGCTGGAGGCTGCGGACCGACGTCGAGTACCGCTGCGCCACGTCGGCCACGCTGACGAGCGACCGGTCCTCGAGCATCGCACCGACGACACCCAGGAGCTCGTCGTACCGGGCGTCCGGCCCGCGGTCGAGGGCCGCGAGGCCCGCCTCCGCCTCGGCCCGCCAGAGCGGGGGGTCGGCGGCGAGCGCCGGGTCGGCCAGCCGGACGGCCAGGGGGTCGGGCAGCAGGCCACGGGCGGGGACCGACCGGTCAGCCCAGCCGGTCGCCGGCAGACCCGTCAGCGCCGCGAGGCCACCCGGCCGGAACCGGACCCCGAGGACCCGGCCGTGGCCTTGCACCTCGACGTCGAAGCGGCGCGTGCACACGCCGGTGACGACGAGGCGCTCCCCCGGGGGCAGGCCGGGCCGGGGATGGGTGCCCAGCTCGAGGGTGAGCGAGCAGGTGGGGTGCGGCAGCACCTCGCTGGTGAAGAACCTGCCCTCCGGGAGGTCCCACCGCAGCGACCAGTGGTTCTCGACCCAGGGGGCCACTGCCTCCCCCGCGGGGTCGCGGACGAGGTCGACGTGGCGGGCGAACTCGTCGGGGCGCAGCACCCCGGCGGTGGTCGCCGTCGCGTTCGTCCTATCCGGCACGGCGCCAGCGTAGGAGGCTGCTCGGACACGACACCCAGGGAGAGGAACACCGATGGCCCTCGCGAGCCTCAAGATGGTCACGCTCGACAGCTCCGACGTCCGCCGCGACGCCGCGTTCTGGTCCGCCGTCCTCGGCTGGGAGGTGGTCCACTCCCAGGACGAGTACGCGATGCTCTCGGGGCCCGGCGGCATCGCCCTCGGGCTGGGGCTCGTCGAGGGGCACGTCCCCCCGGGGTGGCCGAACGAGAACGGCAGCAAGCAGTTCCACCTCGACCTCGCCGTCGACGACCTCGACGCCGCCGCGCAGGACGTCGTCTCGCTCGGCGGAACCCTCCCGGACGAGCAACCCGGCGAGACGTGGCGGGTGCTGCTCGACCCGAGCGGCCACCCGTTCTGCCTCACCCGGGCCGCCAACTGGGGCTGAGCGGCCGGCACCTCCGCTCGTCGCAGGGCAGCGGCCGCCCACGGAGAGTTTCGCCACGATCCGTGGACGGCTCGGGTCGCGTCGACCCACGATGGGCTCCATGAGCACCGGCGCCTACGCAGCGGCACACGCCCAGTCGATCAGCGACCCCACGACCTTCTGGGGCGAGGCGGCCTCGGCCGTCGACTGGATCACCGAGCCGACCACCGTCCTCGACGACTCGAACCCGCCGTTCTACCGGTGGTTCCGCGGCGGCACCCTCAACACCTGCTTCAACGCGCTCGACCGGCACGTCCGCGACGGCCGCGGCGAGCAGGCCGCCCTGATCTACGACAGCCCGGTCACCGGCACCTCGCGGACCTTCACGTACTCCGAGCTGCTCGATCGGGTCGCGACCTTCGCCGGCGCGCTCGCCTCGCTCGGGGTCGAGAAGGGCGACCGCGTCATCGTCTACATGCCGATGGTGCCCGAGGCCGTCGTCGCGATGCTCGCGTGCGCCCGGCTGGGCGCCATCCACTCCGTCGTCTTCGGCGGCTTCGCCCCCGCCGAGCTGGCGGCGCGCATCGAGGACGCCGAGCCCAAGGTCATCGTCTCCGCCTCGTGCGGCATCGAGCCGAGCCGCGTCGTCGAGTACAAGCCGATGCTCGACGGCGCGCTCGACCGCAGCAGCCACAAGCCCGAGTCGGTCGTCGTGCTCCAGCGCGAGCAGGCGCCGGCGGCCGTCGGCGTGCGCGACACGGAGTGGCAGGAGATGACCTGGGACGAGCTCGTCGCCGACGCCGAGCCGGCCGACTGCGTCGAGGTGGAGGCCACCGACCCCCTCTACGTCCTCTACACCTCGGGCACGACCGGGCGCCCCAAGGGCATCGTCCGCGACAACGGCGGCCACGCCGTCGCACTCCGCTGGTCGATGGAGAACGTCTACGACATCGGGCCGGGCGACGTGTGGTTCACGGCGTCCGACGTCGGGTGGGTCGTCGGCCACTCGTACATCGTCTACGCCCCGCTGCTCACCGGTGCGACCACCGTGCTCTACGAGGGCAAGCCGGTCGGCACGCCGGACGCCGGCGCGTTCTGGCGGATCGTCAGCACCTATGGCTGCAAGGCGATGTTCACCGCCCCGACGGCCTACCGCGCCATCAAGCGCGAGGACTCGGCCGGCGAGCTGATGAAGCAGTACGACCTCTCCTCGCTCGAGTGCGTCTTCCTCGCCGGTGAGCGCCTCGACCCCGACACCTACGAGTGGGCCAGGACGGTCCTCGGGGTCCCGGTCGTCGACAACTGGTGGCAGACCGAGACGGGCTGGCCGATCGCCGCGAACCTCCGGGGCCTGGAGCCGATGCCGATCAAGGCCGGGTCCCCGTCGGTCGCGGTGCCGGGCTACGACGTCCGGATCCTCGACGAGCACGCCGAGTCCGTGCCGCCGGGCACCGAGGGGGCCATCGCCATCCGGCTGCCCCTGCCCCCCGGCACGCTCCCCACGCTCTGGGGTGACGACGAGCGGTACGTCGCGAGCTACCTGTCGGTCTACGACGGCTACTACCTCACCGGCGACGGCGGGATGATCGACGAGGACGGGTACGTCTACGTCATGGGCCGCACCGACGACGTCCTCAACGTGGCCGGCCACCGGCTCTCGACCGGGTCGATCGAGGCGGCCCTCGCCGGTCACCCGGCCGTGGCCGAGTGCGCCGTCATCGGTGTCGCGGACGACTTCAAGGGCCAGGTGCCGCGGGGGCTCGTCGTCGTCAAGGGCGACGTCGACGTCGAGGCCGACGGCGAACGCATCCGCGCCGAGCTCATCCAGCGGGTGCGCGACGAGGTGGGGGCGGTGGCGAGCCTCCGCCAGGTCGACATCGTCGGCGGCCTGCCGAAGACCCGCTCCGGGAAGATCCTGCGCAAGACGATGCGCGAGCTCGCCGACGGGAGGACCCCGAACGTCCCCGGCACGATCGAGGACGTCTCCGTCCTCGACGCGCTCGCCGACGTCCTGCGCCCGGGCGGCTGACCCGGCGCGGGAGGTCGCCTCAGGCGCTGGCGTACCGCTCGTGGAACTCGAGGAAGGCGTCGTACGCGCGCGGCCCGTAGACCGTGGCGGGGCCGCCGCCCATGAGGATGCAGACCCCGAGCGTCTCGGCGACCTGCTGCGGGGTCGCGCCCTTGCGGGCGGCCCCCCGGGCGTGCGAGGCGATGCAGCCGTCGCACTGCTCGGAGACCGCGATGCCCAGCGCGATGAGCTCCTTCGTCACGGCGTCGAGGGCGCCGTCCTCCAGCGCCGCCTGGTGGACGGCGCTGTAGCCGGCGTAGACGTCGGGGATGGCGGTGCGCAGGGCCTTCGCGGGCTCACGCAGCCCGTCGAGGACGTCGCCGCCGTGGGAGTGACTCATGAGTGCCTCCGGTGAGTGGGTGTTCTGATACCCCCAAGGGTATCGCTCCCGGGCTGGTCCGGCACGGCCCTCGTCACGGCGCGCCCATCCGGGTGAGGATGGGGCGTGATCTCCGCAGACCTCGCCCGCTCGCTGGTCGCCGCCGGGGTGCTCTGGGAGCCCGCCGCGGGGGACCGCTTCGTCATCGACGCCGAGCTCCTGACCGGCGAGGTGTTCTGGATCTCCGACCTCACCGTGGAGGTCCAGACCTACCGCGACCAGTCCCTCCTGGGCTTCAACGGCACCACGGAGTGGGCGCTGGACTCGGTGACGCTCGACCAGGCCCTCTGGCTGCCCCGCGAGGACCAGCTCCGCGAGCTGCTCGGCAACCGGCTCGAGACGGTGCGCCGCACCGAGTCCGGGTGGGAGGTCACCTACGCCGTGCGGCCCGGCTACGTCCAGTCGGTGACCGACCCCGACCTCGAGTGCGCCTACGCGCGGGCCCTGCTCACCCTCTGACGGCAGCCGGCCCCCGATCCGGGATGTGTGTGGACTCGCCGGGGATCGCCGGCGAGTCCACACACATCCGAGTCAGCTCTTGCGGCTGGTGCCGAAGACCGAGCGGGTGATCTCACGGCCGAGCACGGTGCCGGCCGAGCGGAGCATCGACTTGAACGCCGAGGACTTCACGACCTGCTCGACCATCCCGGGCTCGGACGCCTCCTTCTGCGCCTGCGCGGCGGCGGCCTTCTCGGCGGCGGCACGCTCCTTCTCCGCCGCCTTCTCCGCGGCGGCGCGGGCCTTCTCGGCCTCCTTCGCGGCAGCGGCGTCCTGCTTCGCCTGCTCCTCGGCCTCCGCGGCCGCGGCCTCCGCGGCCGTCCGCTCCTCGGTCGCCTTGCCGAGCATCTCGAGGGCGGACTCGCGCTCGACCGCCTCGCCGTACTGCGCCATGAGCGGTGACGCGGCGACGGCCGCGTCGACGACGGCGTCCGGGGACGGTGCCATCAGCGACTCCGGCGCCCGCATCCGGGTCCACGCGACCGGGGTCGGCGCGCCCTTCTCGCTGAGGACCGTGACGACCGCCTCACCGGTGCCGAGGGTGGTGAGCAGCTCCTCGAGGTCGTACCCCGTGTGCGGGTAGGTCTTGACCGCCGCCTTGAGTGCTGCGGCGTCGTCGGGGGTGAACGCGCGCAGCGCGTGCTGGACCCGGTTCCCGAGCTGGGCCAGCACGTCGCCCGGGACGTCCTTCGGCGACTGCGTCACGAAGAAGACGCCGACGCCCTTGGAGCGGATGAGCCGCACGGTCAGCTGGATGGCGTCGAGGAAGTCCTTGCTCGCGTCGTCGAACAGCAGGTGCGCCTCGTCGAAGAAGAACACGAGCTTCGGCTTGTCGAGGTCGCCGACCTCGGGCAGGTCGTGGAAGAGGTCCGCGAGCAGCCACATGAGGAACGTCGAGAACAGCTGTGGCCGGTCCTGCACCGCCGGCAGCTCGAGCATCGAGACGACGCCCCGCCCGTCCGCCGCCGTGCGCAGCAGGTGGCTGGTGTCGAACTCCGGGAGGCCGAAGAACGCGTCGGCGCCCTGGTCGGAGAAGGTGATGAGCTCGCGGAGGATGACGCCCGCCGTCGACGACGACAGGCCCCCCAGCTCCTTGAGGTCGGCCTTGCCCTCGTCCGAGGTCAGGTGCTGGACGACGGCGCGCAGGTCGGCGATGGTGTCGAGCCACAGCCCGCGGGCGTCGGCGTAGTGGAAGACGAGCCCGAGGCTCGACTCCTGGGTGTCGTTGAGGCCCAGGACCTTCGAGAGGAGGGTGGGCCCGAACGTCGAGACCGAGGCACGGACGGGCACGCCCTTGCCCTGGCCGCCGAGGGCGTAGAAGTCGACCGGGTAGGCCGTCGGCTCCCACGTCATCCCGACGTCCTGCGAGCGCGCGGTGATCTTGTCGTTGGGGGCGCCGGGGCTGGCCATGCCGGAGAGGTCGCCCTTGACGTCGGCGAGGAACACCGGCACGCCCTGCTCGACGAGCTGCTCGGCCATCAGCTGGAGCGTCTTGGTCTTGCCCGTGCCGGTGGCGCCCGCGACGAGGCCGTGGCGGTTCATCGCCGAGAGCGGGATGCGCACCGGAGCATCCGGGTGGGCGGCACCGTCGAGAACCGCCGCCCCGAACTCGAGCGCCGGGCCCTCGAACCCGTAGCCGGCACGGATCTCGTCGATGAGGCTGCTGGTGTCGTCGTCGCTCACGGTCGCCAATCTAGTGGCCTGTCGGGTTTCGCACCCGGGACTCCCGGCGCGCTCGCCCTAGAGTGGCCACGTGATCTTCAAGGCCGTCGGCGACTCGCGCCCCTACCCGGACCACGGGTACACGGGGCGGCAGTGGTCGAGCGTGCCCCCGCGGCTGGTGCGGCTCGACGAGCTCGTGACGACCAAGCGCGAGCTCGACCTCCACCAGCTGCTCGCCGAGGACTCCACCTTCTACGGCGACCTCTTCGCCCACGTCGTCGAGTGGGAGGGCACCCTCTACCTCGAGGACGGGTTGCACCGGGCCCTGCGCGCGGCCCTCCAGCAGCGGCCCACCCTCCACGCCCGGGTGCTCGTGCTCTGAGGGGTCGACGATGAGCGAGTACACGACGGAGTCCCCCGCCTCGGTGGCCGCACGGCAGCGGCGCCGACGGTCGCTGTTGACGATCGGGGTCGTCCTCCTCGGCCTGTTCTTCGCCTTCTGGTACGGCCTGTCGTACTACGAGGCCGACCAGGAGGCCCGGGCGGCCAAGGTGCCGCCGACCCCCACGTGTCGTCCGTACGACCCGGAGGTGCTCACGCCCGGTGACGTCACGGTCAACGTCTACAACGCCACGAGCCGCACCGGCCTCGCGGGGAGCACCTCGAGGCTGGTCGCCGACCGCGGGTTCCTCGTCGGCAAGGTCGCGAACGACCCGTCGAAGCGCAAGACGCCGCCCGTCGCCGAGGTCCGCCACGGACCGAAGGGCGCGGCCGCGGCCGAGCTCGTGGCGGCGGTCATGCCCAAGGGGACCACGGTCGTCGCCGACAAGCGCAAGGACGCCACGGTCGACATCGCCCTCGGGACGACGTTCAAGACCCTCCTGCCCGCGACGGAGCCCACCGGCGCCCCGATGTGCCCGGCACCCACGGTCTCCTGAGCCCGTCCGGGCCGTGACCCGTCAGGCGGTCCGGCCACCCGCCCGCCGCCGGCGCAGGTGCACGACCACCCCCACCACCACGACGAGTCCGACCACGACCAGCGACCAGGTGCCGAGCCACGACTCGAGCCGCTTGTAGGAGTGCCCCGCGAGGTACCCCCCGACGACGCACGTCAGGCCCCACGCGAGTCCGCCGAGCGAGTTCCACAGGAGGAAGGTCGGATAGGGCAGCCGCGACGAGCCGGCGAGGGCGGGGACGACCGCCCGCAGGAAGGCGGTCCAGCGGGCGAGGAACACCGACACGGCGCCCCGGCGCACGAGGAAGGCCTGCGCGGCCTCGACGCGCGGGCGGGCCCGACGCAGCATCCTGAGCTCGACGAGGCGCGGGCCCAGGACCCGGCCGACCTCGTAGCCGACGCTGTCACCGACGACGGCGGCGAGGACGACGACGACCGCGACCCCGGTCAGCGAGGTGTGGCCGAGCACGGCGGTGACGCCCCCGAGGATGGCGGCCGTCTCCCCCGGGACGACGAAGCCGACGAAGAGTGCGTCCTCGGCGAAGACGAGCAGGCCGACGACGAGGTACACGACCCAGGCGGGCTGCCCGAGGATCTGCTCGAGGAGGCTGGTCACGCGCCCATCATCGCGTGGGCGGATGAGCGGCCGCTGTGCGACCGGCCGGCGGTCCGGCTCAGGCCGCGAGCACCACCTCGCCGCGGGACGGGACACCGGGCGCCGGGCGCCGCCGGTGGGCGGCCCGCAGCACGGCGAGGACCACCACGACGGCCAGGAACACACCGGCCGCGCCCACCCAGCCCTGCACGTCCGCGGCCGAGCGCCCGGCGACGGCGCCGACGGCCACGCTCGTGACACCCCAGGTCAGCGCACCGAGCGCGTTCCAGCCCGCGAAGCGCCGGTACGGCATCCCGGAGGCGCCCGCCAGGGCCGGGGCCATGGTGCGGACGAAGGCGGTCCAGCGGGCCGCGACGAGAGCAGCACCGCCGCGCTCGGCGATCCGGGTCTGCACCCGGAGCACCCGGTCGCGGCGGGACGCCAGCACCCTCCAGCGCAGCACCCGCGGGCCGGCGGTGCGCCCCAGCAGGAAGCCGAGGCCGTCACCCAGCACGGCGCCCGCGACGACCGCCAGGGCCATCGGCACGAGGTCGGTGACACCGAGCGCGACGGTGGCGCCCCCGGCCAGGGCCGTCGCCTCGCCCGGGACGAGCAGCCCGGCGGGCACCGCACCCTCGAGCAGCACGACGACGAAGACCACGGCGTAGACGACCCACACCGGCTGGGCGAGGAGCGAGGCGAGGACCGTGGTCACGGGAGCGACCCTTCCGGTGGAGGCTGTGGACGCCCTGTGGTTCGGTGCTGAGCCCCCCGTGGATGTCCCGCCGGCTCGGATGTCGACGCCCCCGAGGCCGGCCTTGCGCGCCGTGACGATGGTGGCGGACCGGTCCGCCACCTGCAGCCCTCGCCGCCACGCAAGAATCGCCCCGCTGACGCGGGGCGATTCTCGGCGTGGCGGTGGCGGTGGGATTTGAACCCACGGAGGGCGTGAACCCTCACACGCTTTCGAGGCGTGCTCCTTAGGCCGCTCGGACACGCCACCGCCGGAGAGGCTACCCGAGGGCCGCCCGCGCCCGAAAATCGGCTGCGGACTCCCCCGGACGCGACGACGCCGCCCGGTGGAGCCGGGCGGCGTCGGCACCGGCATGGCCGGTGAGGCGTGGCGTCAGGCGCGCTTCGTGACGGCCTTGACGACGAACAGGAGGAGCACGGCGCCGAGCAGCGCGGTGAGGAAGCTCGCGACGAGCCCGGCCCCGGCCATGTCCATCCCGAAGGCCCCGAGCAGGAAGCCGCCGATGAGGGCGCCCACGATCCCGACGACGATGTTGAGGATGATCCCCTGCTGCGCGTCGGTGTTCATGATCTTGCTCGCGACCCAGCCGGCGAGCCCGCCGATGATGATCCAGGCGATGAAGCCCATGAGTGTTCCTTCCGTCGAAACGCGGCCGCCCGGTCGGGCAGCCGCTCACCCTCGAACCTAACGGAAGTCTCGACAGACCTTCAACGTTGCACGTCAGCGATGTTTCACCTATGGTGCGCGAAGAACCGGCGGACGACCTCGGCGCACTCGTCCTCGAGGACGCCACCGACGACCTCGACGCGGTGCGTGACCCGCCTGTCGCGCGGCACGTCCCAGACCGACCCGCACGCCCCGAGCTTGGGGTCCCAGGCCCCGAGGACGACGCGGGCCACCCGGGCGAGGACGAGCGCGCCGGCACACATCGGGCACGGCTCCATCGTCACGACGAGGTCGCACCCCTCGAGCCGCCACGACCCCACCGCCCGTGCCGCCGCCCGGAGCGCGACGACCTCTGCGTGCCCGGTCGGGTCGCCGTCGGCCTCGCGCACGTTCCACCCCTCGCCGAGCACCGCGCCGTCGGGGCCCACGACGACCGCCCCGACGGGCACGTCGCCGGCGGCGGCGGCCCGCCCAGCCAGCGTGAGCGCGCGCCGCATCCGGGCCAGGTCGACGGGGTCGGCGGGTGCACTCACGCGATAAGTTTCACCCATGCGCGTCATCAACCCGGACCACAGGCTCATCGCCCACAAGCTGACCTACCTCCGGGACCAGCGGACCGACTCCCCGACGTTCCGCCGCCTCGCCGAGGAGCTGATGACCCTCCTCGCCTACGAGGCGACCCGCGACGTGCGGATCGAGCCGTTCGAGATCGAGACCCCCGTCGCGCCGACCGTCGGCATCAAGCTCTCCAACCCCAAGCCCCTCGTCGTCCCGATCCTGCGCGCGGGCCTGGGCATGCTCGAGGGGATGGTGCGCCTGCTGCCGAGCGCCGAGGTGGGCTTCCTCGGGATGCAGCGCGACGAGAAGACCCTCGAGGCGATCACGTACGCCAACCGGCTCCCCGAGGACCTCTCCGGACGGCAGGTGTACGTCCTCGACCCGATGCTCGCGACCGGCGGTTCGATGGCCGACGCCATCCACTACCTCGTCGACCGCGGCGCCGACGACGTCACGGCCGTCTGCCTCCTGAGCGCCCCGGAGGGCGTCGCCCATCTCGAGGAGTCGGTCGGCGGCCTCGACTGCCCGGTCACCCTCGTGACCGGGGCCATCGACGAGCGGCTCAACGAGGTCGGCTACATCGTCCCGGGGCTCGGCGACGCCGGGGACCGCCTCTACGGCGTCGCCCAGTAGCCCCACGACCCGCCGCGGCCGGAACCGCCCGACACGCCCGGCAGTCGGCATCATCCGTCACACGAGTCACATCTGGGACCATCGAACCGAGGCGTGCACCCCGTGCGCCCGCACGCAGGAGGACGACACCATGCCCCCGGTCAAGAAGATCGTGATGTGGCTCGTCGTCATCTTCCTGCTCTACGCCATCCTCACCTCGCCCGAGTCGGCCGCCTCGATCTTCGGATCGGCCTGGGACGTCATCGCCAACGGCGTCACCAACATCGCGCAGTTCTTCGACACGCTGCTCAGAGGCTGACGCGTGCCGCGGGTTCACGCCGTCACGGACGGGACCCCGGAGAGCGTCGAGGAGGACCTGGGCGTCATGCCCCGACGGGTCCGCAACAGCCTGCTGCAGCAGCTCGCCGAGGGTGAGCGGATCGTCATCCGCACGCCGCAGCACCCGTGGGTGCTCGCACGGCAGTTCGCGTGGGCGGCCGGGATGCTCGCCCTGTACCTGTGGCTCGACGCCGGCCTCCACGTCTCCGAGCCCCTGCTCAGGCTCGCCTTCGCGGCGCTGGCCGTGACGGTGCTCCGCCTGCTGTGGGGTGAGGTGCAGCGCCGCTTCCGATGGATCGTCGTGACGAACAAGCGGATCCTCAAGCACGAGGGCGTGTTCGACGTGAGCGTCCCCATGATGCGGCTGACCAAGGTCACCGACATGACGTACCGCCACACCATCATCGGCGAGCTGCTCGGGTACGGCGAGATCATCATCGAGAGCGCCGGCCAGCAGCAGGCGATCCGCGAGCTGTCGTACATCCCGGACCCGGACGAGGTCAACGCCGCGCTCAACTCGGAGATCTTCGGGGAGAAGCCGCGCCAGAAGCGGCGCCGACGCGGGGACCGGTCCTGGCCCACGCTGCCGCGACGACGACGCGGGGACCCGCCGGACGACGACGGTCCCGGCGGTGGCGGGCCCCGGGGCGGCGGACCCGATGACGGCGGGCCGCGTGACGAGAACCCGTCCGGTTCCGGTGGGGTGGAGGTCTCCTCCTCCGGCCACCCCCGGATGCCGCGCAGCAGCCCGCAGACCTGGTACCGCAGCTCGAACCTGCGGCCGCCGAGCCGCCTGGGCGACACCGGGGAGATCCCCGTCGTGCGCGCCGGCGAGCCGCCGGCGACCCCGCGGGACGCGCTGCCGTTCGACCAGGACGAGGCGGCTCCCGCCGCCGCGGGGGACGACACGGCGTCCGCCGACGACCGCGTCCGCGAGATCCCGCTCTACCCGCCGCGCGAGTGGGTCGACCGCTCCTAGGCCTCACGGCCTGCCGGGCCGCCGGGCCTGCGGGTCAGGGACGCAGCAGGGCCTCGGAGGCTCCGCCGGCGGCCGAGGTCGACACGCCGTCGACGTCGACGGGCACGCCGTGGACCGGCACGTCGAGCACGGGCTGGCGCTGCGGATGGCGCTCCCCGGTCGGGCGACCGGGCTCGAGGGCGTCGATCGGCAGCTCCAGCTCGAAGACCGCGCCGTGCCGGCCGTCGTCGGGGAGCGCGACCGGGTAGGAGCCGGTGAAGCAGGCCGTGCAGAGACGCTCCGGGGGCTGCTCGGTGGCCGCGACCATCCCCGCCTCGGAGATGTAGCCCAGGGTGTCGGCCCCGATCGAGGAGCAGACCTCCTCGACACCGATGCCGGTGGCGATCAGCTCGGCCCGGGTGGGGAAGTCGATGCCGAAGAAGCACGGCCACTTCACGGGCGGCGCCGAGATGCGCACGTGCACCTCGGCGGCCCCCGCCTCGCGGAGCATCCGCACGAGAGCGCGCTGGGTGTTGCCGCGGACGATGGTGTCGTCGACGACGACGAGCCGCTTGCCCTTGATGACCTCGCGCAGCGGGTTGAGCTTGAGCCGGATCCCGAGCTGGCGGATCGTCTGCGAGGGGGCGATGAAGGTGCGCCCGACGTAGGAGTTCTTCACGAGCCCCTGGCCGTACGGGATGCCGGACTCCTGGGCGTAGCCGATGGCCGCCGGTGTCCCCGACTCCGGGGTCGGCATCACCATGTCCGCCTCGACCGGGTGCTCCCGCGCGAGCGTGCGACCCATCTCGACCCGGGCCTCGTGGATGCCCCGGCCGCTGATCGTGGTGTCCGGGCGGGCGAGGTAGACGTACTCGAAGACGCAGCCCTTGGGCGAGGCCTCCGCGAACCGCTGCGAGCGCAGGCCGTCCTCGTCGATGGCGATGAGCTCGCCGGGCTCGACCTCGCGGACGAAGGAGGCCCCGACGATGTCGAGCGCCGCGGTCTCCGAGGCGATGACCCAGCCCCGGTCGAGGCGCCCGATGACGAGTGGGCGGAACCCCTGGGGGTCACGGGCCGCGTAGAGGGTCTGCTCGTCCATGAAGACGAAGCAGAAGGCGCCGCGCACGCGGGGCAGCACCTCGAGGGCGGCCGCCTCGAGGGTCCGGTCGGGGTCGTCGGCGAGGAGGGCGGTGACCAGCGCGGTGTCCGTGGTGTTGCCGCGGGCGAGCTCGCCGCGGTGGGCGTCATCGCCTCGACGCCCCTCGACGAGGTCCCGCAGCTCGGCGGAGTTCGTGAGGTTGCCGTTGTGGGCGAGCGCGACGGTGCCGCCGACGTGACCACCGAGGGTCGGCTGGGCGTTCTCCCACGTGGAGCCGCCGGTCGTCGAGTAGCGGCAGTGCCCGACCGCCAGGTGACCCCGCAGCGACGCGAGCGACCGCTCGTCGAAGACCTGGGACACCAGCCCCATGTCCTTGTAGACGAGGAGGCGCTTGCCGTCGGAGGTGGCGATGCCCGCCGACTCCTGGCCGCGGTGCTGGAGGGCGTACAACCCGTAGTACGTCAGCTTGGCGACGTCCTCGCCGGGGGCCCAGACGCCGAAGACGCCGCAGGCGTCCTGGGGCCCCTTCTCGCCGGGAAGGAGGTCGTGGCTGAGGCGTCCGTCTCCGCGTGGCACGTGCTCCATCCTCTCACGGAGCGACGCTCAGGACCGGCGGGACCGTCCGTCGACGAACAGCGCGAGGAGGGCCGCGAGCAGCGCGCACAGCGAGGCCCCGAGGAGGCCGAGGTAGCCGATGGCGGCCGTCGGCGTGTACGAGCCCTGGACGAGCGCGGAGTCGGTGTCCTCGAACCACCCGAAGTCGGCGACGGCGGCACCGAGGACGAACCCGATGACCGCGCCCGTGAGGATGAACGGGAGGAAGCGGGGGCGGCGTGCAGGTGTCACGGTCCTTACGGTAGGCGACCCGCGACCCCGGCACCGACGCCGGACCCCCACGATGGTGGGGTGAGAGCCCTCGGACCATCCGCCCCCTCCTCCCGTTCCGAACACCGGTCATGACCACGACTCCGCAGCCCACCGCCGCCCGACGTCCCCGTCGGGGCTGGTACGCCGCCGGCACGCTGCTCGCCACCGCGGCCGGCGCCGGTGTCGGTCACCTCGCGGCGGGCCTGGTCTCGCCGGAGTCCTCCCCGGTCCTCGCGGTGGGGTCCACCGTCATCGACGCGACCCCCACCCCGGTCAAGGAGTGGGCGGTGTCGACCTTCGGCACCAACGACAAGCCGATCCTCATCGCGTCCGTCGCCGTCGTCACCCTCCTCGTCGCCGCCGGGATCGGACTGGTCGCCCGGTCGCGACGCACCCTCGGACTCGCGCTGATCGGGGCGCTCGCGCTGCTCGCCGTCGTGGCGGCCGCGCTGCGGCCCACGGCGCAGTCGGTCGACCTCGTCCCCGGCTTCCTCACCGCCGTCGTCGGCGTGCTCGGCGCCTCGTGGCTGCTCGCCGCCCTCGACCAGTGGGGCGCGGACGACGCCGACCCCGCCTCGGGCGCCACCCCCGGCCGGACCGCCACGGGAGACGGGACGAGCGGGCGCCGCGGGGTCCTCGTCGCGGCCGCCGGCCTCGGTGCCGTCGCCGCCACCGGGGGCGGCCTCGGGCAGTCGCTCGCCGGTCGGGGCTCGGCCCGCGACATCGTGCTCCCCACTCCGGCCACCCCGCTCGAGCCGCTCCCCCGGGGGCTGGAGGAGACGGTGCGTGGCGTCGCGTCGTTTCGCACGCCGAACTCCTCCTTCTACCGGATCGACACCGCCCTCGTCCTCCCCCGGGTCGACGCCGGCTCCTGGGAGCTGACCATCGACGGCGACGTGGACAACCCCTTCACGCTCGGCTACCAGGACCTCCTGGCGATGCCGATGGTCGAGCGGGACATCACCCTCACCTGCGTGTCCAACGAGGTCGGCGGCCAGTACGTCGGCGGCGCCCGGTGGCTCGGGGTGCGCGTCCGCGACCTGCTCGAGCGGGCCGGGGTCCGCGACGGCGTCGACCAGATCTTCAGCCGGTCCACCGACGGCATGACGATCTCGACCCCGCTCCAGGCACTCACCGACGACCGCGACGCCCTCGTCGCGGTCGGCATGAACGGCGAGCCGCTGCCCGTGGCCCACGGCTTCCCCGCCCGGCTCGTGACACCCGGCCTCTACGGCTTCGTCGGCGCCACGAAGTGGCTCACCCGGATGACCGCGACGACGTACGCCGCGAAGCGGGCCTACTGGACCGAGCGCGAGTGGGCCATCGACGCACCGATCTACACCGAGAGCCGGATCGACACCCCGAAGCCGCTGTCGACGCAACCGGCCGGGCAGGTGACCATCGGCGGCGTCGCGTGGGCCCAGCAGCGGGGCATCGCCAAGGTCGAGGTGAAGATCGACGACGCGGGCTGGCAGGAGGCGACGCTCGGCCCGGATGCCGGGATCGACTACTGGCGCCAGTGGTACCTGCCGTGGGACGCCGCGCCCGGCCGGCACACCCTGCTGGTCCGCGCGACCGACGAGACCGGCCAGACCCAGACCGACGCCCGGCAGACCCCCTTCCCCAAGGGCGCCACCGGCTGGCACTCGGTGGTCGTCACGGTCGAGTGACCGGCCCTCCCCCTGTCCCGAGTCCGCCGCCGCCTCCTCCGAGGTCGCGGCGGACTCGGCGTTGCGGGGTGCGGACCCCGTCGCGAGGTCGTGCGAGCGGAGCCGCGAAAGACTCTGCGGGACAACCAATCCATTGCGGTGGGTGCACCGAACTACCCGTGTACGAAGAACGCCCCCCTTCCGCAAGGAGCACCTCCGATGCGTACCACCCGAATGACGGTCGCCGCCCTGGCGCTCGCCCTCCCCCTGACCCTCGCCGCCTGTGGCTCGGACGACACCACGAGCGCGTCCGGTTCGAGCGACACGATGACCTCCTCACCGGCGGCGAGCCCGTCCGAGACGATGAGTGCCTCGATGGACGCTCCCTTCGGCTCCGCCTGCGGCGCGGTGCCGACCGACGGTGCGGGCTCGTTCGACGGCATGTCCAAGGACCCGGTCGCGACCGCGGCGAGCAACAACCCGCTGCTGTCCACCCTCGTGACCGCGGTCGGCGAGGCCGGCCTCGGCGACACCCTGAACTCGGCGCAGGACATCACCGTCTTCGCCCCGACGAACGACGCCTTCGCCGCGCTGCCGAAGGCCACCCTCGACGCGGCGATGGCCGACCCGAAGGGCCTCCTCACGACCGTGCTCACGAACCACGTCGTCGAGGGCCGGCTCTCCCCGGACCAGCTCGCGGGTGAGCACAAGACCCTCTCCGGCAAGACCATCAACGTCATGGGCTCGGGCGAGGACTTCACGGTCACCCCCGGCGACGCCACGGTCATCTGCGGCAACGTCCAGACCGCGAACGCCACGGTCTACATCGTCGACCAGGTCCTCGTCCCCGCGAGCTGACCAGTCAGCGATGATGTACCTCATGCCAGCCGCCTCCTCGGACCCCGTCGTCACCGGATCCGAGGGGGCGGCGGCCTCGGCCGCGGAGCCGGCGGAGCTGCTCCGCCGGTCCGCCCGCGGGGACGAGGCCGCCTTCGCCGAGCTCTACGACGCGACCTCTCGTCGGGTCTACGGTCTCGTCCTGCGGATCGTCCGGGACCCCTCGATGTCCGAGGAGGTCACCCAGGAGGTCTACCTCGACGTGTGGCGCACCAGCGCCCGCTTCGACTCCACCCGCGGCAGCGCCATCGGGTGGCTCATGACGATCGCCCACCGGGCGGCCGTCGACCGGGTCCGCTCGAGCGAGGCCTCGCGGCGCCGGGACGACGCACACGCGGCCGCCACGCAGGAGGTCGACTTCGACGTGACCGCCGACGCGGTCCAGACGTCGCTGGAGGCCCAACGGGTCCGCACGGCCCTCAGCACCCTCACCGAGGCGCAGCGCAGCGCCGTGGAGCTCGCCTACCTGGGCGGCTACACGCACACCGAGGTCGCCACGCTCCTCGGCCTGCCCCTCGGCACCGCAAAGACCAGGATCCGGGACGGCTTGATCCGTCTCCGGGACACGTTGGGAGTACCGGCATGAGCCCCGATCTGCACCACCTCAGCGGTGCGTACGCGGTCGACGCCCTCGACGGCGACGAGCGCTCGGCCTTCGAGCAGCACCTGTCGATGTGCCCCGCCTGCCAGTCGGAGGTCGCCGAGCTCTCGCACGCCGCCCACTCGCTCGGCGGGCTCACCGACAGCGCACCCCCCGCCTCGCTCCGCGCCTCCGTCCTCGCCGGCATCTCCCAGGTCCGGCCGCTGCCGCCGCTCGTCGACGACACCGCCACGGATGCCGGGCCCGACCTCGCCACCGAGGGCGCCCGCGTCATCCCGCTCCTGCGGCGGACCAGCACGTGGTTCGCCGCCGCGGCCGCCGCGGTACTCCTCGCGGTGGGCGGCGTCGCGTGGAGCCCGTGGACGTCCGACCAGCCGACGCTCACGGCCGTCCAGGCGGTCGAGCAGGCCCCCGACGCGGCCCTCGTCACGAACCAGAAGGGCCAGGTGACGGCGACGCTCGCGTACAGCCGGACCCTGGACCGCTCCGCCATCACGGTCACCGGGATGCCGCCCGCCCCGGACGGCAAGACCTACCAGCTCTGGTACGTCGGCTCCGACGAGGTCGCTCGCTCCGCCGGCTTCATCACTCCGGCCGGCGACGGCCGCGCCGAGGCCGCCCTCGACGGCCGCCTCGGCGGCGCCGCGGCGGTCGGTGTCACGGTCGAGCCGGCCGGGGGCTCCAGCAGCCCGACGACCGACCCGATCATGGTGATGGCGGTCGCCTGACCGCCCGCGGCCACACCGGCCGCACCGGCCGCGTCAGCCGCCGAGCGACCCCGCCACCTCCTCGAGGACGGCGGGGTCGCCCGCGTACGGGCCCTCGGCCCGCGGCCAGTGGCTCACGACGTCGGTGAAGCCGAGCTCGGCGGCGCGGCCGGTCATCTCGGCGTGCAGCGCCGCGGACTCGAGCGAGAACCGCGGAGAGGAGTCGAGCGAGAGGTAGCGGTCGAGCCCCGCACGGCCCGCCGCGTCCACGGCCTCGTCGAAGCGGTCGACGAGGTCGGACACGTGGGCGAACCACGCCTCCACGGTGTCGCCCGTCCCGCCGTAGGTGATCCAGCCGTCCCCGTGCGTGGCCGCCAGCCGGATCGAGCGCGGGCCGTTCGCCGCGACGAGGAGCGGCACGCGGTGCCGGACCGGGCCGGGCAGCGTCCGGGCGTCCTGCGTCCGGTACCACTCGCCGTCGTGGTCGACGTGGTCCTCCCGGAGCAGCCGGTCGAGCAGGGGCACGAACTCGTGGAACCGGTCGACCCGCTGGCGCAGCGCGAGGTCCGCGCCGAGGAGGCGGGCGTCGAGGTCGCCGCCGGTCCCGACGCCGCAGAGGAACCGGCCACCGGTGAGGTCGTCGAGCGTGATGACGTCGCGGGCGTAGGTATAGGGGTGGTTCTGGTTCGGCGACGACACGAAGGTGCCCAGGCCGATGCGCTCGGTGACCCCGGCGGCCGCCGCCAGCGTCGGCACGGCGCTGAACCACGCGCTGTCGGGTAGGCCGCCCCAGACGAGGTGGTCGTAGGTCCACGCGTGGTCGAACCCCATCTCCTCGGCGGCGCGCCACCGCGGCGCCATCTCGCGCCAGGGCTCGTCGGTGAGGAGGACCAGGCCGTGGCGCGGGGCGCTCATCGGGCCGCCTGCCCGGTGAGGGGCAGCAGCGCGGAGAGGTCGGCGCGCGTGCCGCTGACACGGAGCACTCCCTCGGCGAGGGCCTGCGCCCACGCCATCGACCCCGTCGCGAGGCACAGCCACGTCTCGGCATCGGTCTCCACGACGTTCGGCGGGGTCCCCCGGGTGTGCCGTGGACCCTCGACGCACTGGACGACGCCGAAGGGCGGGACGCGCACCTCGACGCTGTTGCCGGGGGCACGCGCGGAGAGCTCCTCGAGGGTGTGCCGGACGGCCGTGGCCCGGGTGGCCCGGTCGGTGCCCTCGGGGTCTGCGTGCCAGGCGCGCAGCGCCGCGCGGCCGGCGGCGGGGTCGGTGCGACGACGGGGAGGCATGTCCCCGACGCTACCCGCGGCGCGCGCCCCGTAGCCTCCTCGGATGGGCGAGGCGCGGTTCGAGGTCGACGGCGGGGTGGCCACCGTCCTCGTCGACGGTCTCCCGCAGTCGGCCGTCGACCTCGACGACCCGGGCGTGCTGGCCTTCGAGTACGTCCAGCACCTCGCCCTCGCGGTCGATGCCCTCGCCGCGAGCGGACCGCTGCGGGTCACCCACGTCGGCGGAGCCGGGCTGACCCTGCCCCGCTGGGTGCACCACACCCGCCCGGGGTCGCCGCAGATCGTCCTCGAGCCGGACGGTCCGCTCACCGAGGCGGTGCGCCGCGAGCTGCCGCTCCCGCGGGGGCACCGCATCCGGGTGCGTCCGGTCACCGGGGAGGAGGGCGTCGCGGCCCTCGCGGACGCCAGCGCCGACGTCGTGGTGCTCGACGCCTTCGTCGACGGGAGGGTGCCGGCCGGGCTCACCACCGTCGAGTGGCTCGCCGACGTGCGACGCGTGCTCGTCGGGTCCGGCCTCTTCCTCGCCAACGTCACCGACGAGCCGGGCATGCGCTACGCCGCACGGGTGGCCGCCGGGGCACAGGAGGTGTTCGGGCACACCGCCGTCGTCGGGCTGCACGAGGTGCTCAAGGGACGACGCTTCGGCAACCTCGTCCTCGTGGCGTCGGCGTCGCCCCTCGACCTCTACACGCTGCGCCGGGCCGCGGCCTCGGCCGTGCTGCCGACGGGGGTGCTGCCGGGCGCGGACCTCGCCCGGAAGGTCCCGGGGGCCCGGCCCCTCCGGGCCGCCGACGGCGGGCTCGACTCCCCCGAACCGCCGGACCCGCGCTCCTGGCGTCGTCGCTGACCGGTCAGCCCCGCGCGGCTCCTGACAGGACGCCGGCGCCCGGGCGGAGCTCGAAGACCAGCTGGGTCTCGGTGCCGCGGACCACCCGGTGGATGGTGACGTGGTTGAGGACGAGGTCACGCAGCGCCTGGGAGTTCTCGACGGCCACGTGGAGATGGAAGTCGTCGGCGCCGGCGACGTGGTAGGCGCGCAGGACCCCCGGCGCCGCGACCAGGTCGTCGTAGAGCCTGGTGACCAGGTCGCGGTTGTGGCTGCCGAGACGGACCTTGATGATCGCCTGGAGGGGGAAGCCCAACGCGTCGAGGTCGGGGTCGGCGTGGATGCCGCGGATCGTGCCGTTCTCACGGAGTGCGCGGATGCGGTACGCGCAGGTCGACTCGGCGATCCCCAACCGACGCGCGAGGGCCTTGTTCGTGGTGCTGGCGTCCGTGTAGAGGGCCTGGAGGATCTCTCGGTCCAGGTCGTCCATCCGTGACTCCGGGGACGAGCCGGCCGGTTGTGGCTTCCGCAACGTGATCTCCTTCGACCGCCCTCGATCTTGCTCGAAATCGCAGATCCTACCGTTTCTGCAACGGACAGAACAGAGGTGCTGGCGCATCTCTGTGGTTGCGCTCATCATCGCGGACATGGACTTCACTCGCCTCCACCCGGACACCGCGGCCGTGCACGCCGGTCGCGAGGATCTTCAGGACCTCGGCGTGCACGCCCTCCCGATCGACCTGTCGACGACGAACCCGCTGCCCGACATCGAGCGCGGGGGCGACTCCTACGAGTCGATGGCCACCGGGGGCCACCCGCACCAGGACGGCGGCGCGGTGTACGCGCGGCTGTGGAACCCGACGGTGGCGCGGTTCGAGAGCGCCCTGGCCCGGTTGGAGCACGCCGAGACGGCGGTCGCGTTCGGGTCCGGCATGGCGGCGATGACGGCGGCGGTCCTGGCGACCTCGGCGCCGACCGGTCGGCGCCACGTCGTGGCGGTCCGCCCGCTCTACGGCGGCACGGACCACCTCCTGGCGTCGGGGCTGCTCGGGGTCGAGGTGACCTACTGCGAGCAGCACGAGGTCGAGGCAACGGTCCGCCCCGACACGGCGTTGGTCGTGGTCGAGACGCCGGCCAACCCGACGCTGGAGCTGGTGGACATCGCCTGGGTGGCGGCCCAGGCCGGGTCCGTCCCGGTGCTGGTGGACAACACCTTCGCGACTCCGGTGCTGCAGAACCCGCTCGACCACGGCGCCGCGATGAGCCTGCACAGCGCGACGAAGTACCTGGGCGGGCACGGGGACGTCGTGGCGGGAGTCATCGCCTGCGGCGAGGACATGGCCAGGTCCCTGCGGCAGGTCCGAGCCGTCACGGGCGGGCTGCTGCACCCCCTGGGCGCCTATCTCCTGCACCGCGGGCTGACCACCCTGCCGCTGCGTGTCCGCGCCCAGCAGGCGACGGCGCGTCAGGTGGTCGAGTGGCTGCGCACCCACCCGGCCGTCGAGCAGGTGCACTACCCATCTCCCGACAGCGACCCGCGCGGAGTGCTCGGCCGACAGCTCCACGGGACCGGGGCGATGATCGCGGTCGCTCTCCGCGGGGGCTACGAGGCCGCTGCGACGGTGACCTCGGCCGTCGAGCTCTTCACGCACGCGGTCTCGCTCGGCGGGGTCGACTCGCTCATCCAGCACCCCGCGGCACTCACGCACCGGCCCGTCGCGGCCGAGGCGAGGCCCGCGGCCAGCGTCGTGCGGCTCTCGATCGGCCTCGAGGACGCCGGGGACCTCATCGCCGACCTCGAGCAGGCGCTGGCCCGCACCCGCGCCTCGGCACGGCCGGCCTCCCCGGCCAGGGAGCTGACCTCGATCTCCTGAGCCGAGGCGCTCACCCGGTGGTCCGGGCCACCCGTCCGGCACGCGCGAGGTGCGCGCCGTAGCGGTCGGCCTCGGCATCGAGCGCGGTGCGCTCGGTCGCGGTGAGCGGGCGGTAGGGCGCGACCTCGAAGGTCACCGACGCCGGGCGCACGGTGCGCCGGACCGTGCCGGTGACCTGGGCGTCCACGACGAGCACCCCGATCGATGGCTCCCGGCCGACCGGATGCAGGCCGGCTGCATCCACGACCCGGCGGGAGTCCTGGTGGCCGCGGTACCACTCGTCGAGGATGTGCAACAGGTGGACCCGCGGCGACCGCGGTGGGGGCGGGGGCGACTCATCCGGCGCGTGCCAGAACTCCCTCCCGTCGTGCTCGAAGGACTCGAGCCGGTCGCGCACCGCCGCCAGCCCCGCGCGGGCGTCGGTGAGGGTCAGGGTGGCCCAGTAGGCGAGGTCCCGCTCCGTGGCCGGACCGTGGCCGACGACGTAGCGATGGGCGAGCTCGGCGAGGGCGGCCGGCCGGTCGGCGTGCGGTGAGGGAGGGAACCGGTCGGCGAGCAGTGCGTACGTCTGCGTCCCTGTGCCCCCGTCCGGCCGTGGCACCCCGCTGCCGACGAGCAGACCCATCTCGGCGTGCGCGAGCAGGACCATCAGCTGCATCCCGGTCAGCGGGAGGCCTGCTCGCTCCAGGGCCGCGAAGAGCTCCTCCCGCGTGAGGTCCGGCGTGGCGGCCAAGGTGTCGAGCACGACGTCGGTGCGTGCAGCCACCGCGCGGGCATCGAGGCCGAGGTCGCGGTCCAGCTGGCGGCCGAGCTGTCGGCGCACCCGTGGGCCGGTCAGCTCCAGCAACCAGGCGAGGTCCTCACGGTGCACGAGGTGCCACGTCGGGCGCAGCACGTGGGTGCGGACCAGCTCACCGGCCCCGATGAGGCCGGCCAGCCCCGCGGGCGTCAGCGCACCGCCGGTGCGTGACGCCAGGGCCCACGCGGTCTGGTCGAGGTTCTCCGCCTGCACCCCCAGGAGCGAGCGCACGGCCGCAGGGGCGTCGGGAGCCGAGGCACCGTCGAGCAGCTGGGCCCGGAAGCGCCAGCGTGCGATCGCGCGGTCGTCGAGCACCCGCACCCCGGTCAGCCCACGAAGACGCGGGCGTTGCGGAACATCCTCAGCCACGGGCTCTCGTCCTCCGCGGCACCCGTCGTCCAGGACATCTGGATGTTGCGGGACACGCGCTCCGGGTGCGGCATCATCGCCGTGAACCGACCGTCGTCCGTCGTCACCGCGGTGAGGCCCCCGGGAGAGCCGTTCGGGTTGAACGGGTGCGTCGTCGCCGGGACCCCGTGGTGGTCGACGAAGCGGGCGACCCGGTGCACCGAGTCGGCGTCCCCACGGGCCGAGAAGTCGGCGAAGCCCTCACCGTGCGCAACTGCGATGGGAAGCCTGCTGCCGGCCATCCCCGTCATGAGCACCGACGGCGAGTCGAGCACCTCGACGAGGGTCAACCGCGCCTCGTACTGCTCGGAGCGGTTGCGGGTGAACCGGGGCCAGGCGTCCGCCCCGGGCACGAGGTCGGCGAGGGCCGCGAACATCTGGCACCCGTTGCAGATGCCGAGGCCGAACGTCCCGTCGCGGTGGAAGAAGTCGTGGAACGACTCGGTGAGCCTCTCCGAGAACAGGACCGAGCGCGCCCAGCCCTCCCCCGCGCCGAGCGTGTCGCCGTAGGAGAAGCCGCCGGCAGCCACGAGCCCCTGGACGTCGGCGAGGTCGGCCCGCCCGGACTGGAGGTCGGTCATGTGGACGTCGTAGGCGTCGAAGCCGGCCCGGTCGAGCATGAAGGCGGTCTCGACGTGCGAGTTGACGCCCTGCTCGCGCAGCACGGCGACCGTGGGACGCACCCCCGTGGAGAGGTACGGCAGGGCGACGTCGTCCGTCGGGTCGAAGGTCGGTTCGACGACGAGCCCGGGGTCGTCGTCGGCACCGACCGCCCGGTGCTCCTCGTCGGCGCTGCCCGGGTTGTCCCGGAGGACGGAGATGCGCCACGACACCTCGTCCCACGCCTGCGCGAGGTCTCGGACCGACTCGTCGAGCACCCGCTCGCCGTCGGCGGCCACGCGGACCCGGCGCTCACTGACGGTGCGGCCCACGACCGACACGAGGCCGCCGAGGTCGTGGGCGGCCAGCACCTCCCGCAGCTCGTCGGCCGCCTCCTCGCGGACCCCGAGCACCACCCCGAGCTCCTCGGCGAACAGGCTCGCGACCGACGGCACGTGGACGTCGAGGCCCATCCCACCGGCGAAAGCCATCTCGCACAGGGCCGCCCACAACCCCCCGTCGGACCGGTCGTGGTACGCGGCGTCGATGCCGCGCTCACGCACCTCGCGCAGGGCCGCGGCGAGCGCGACGAGACGCTGCGGGTCGTCGAGGTCGGGCACCTCGCGGCCGAAGACGCCGGACACCTGGGCCAGCATCGAGCCGCCGAGCCGGTCGCGCCCGCCGGCGAGGTCGACGAGGACGAGCACGGACCCGTCGCGCAGCTGCGGCGTCCACGTGCCCCGGACGTCCGGCAGGGACGCGAACGCCGTGACGACGAGCGAGACCGGCGAGGTGACCTGGCGGACCTCACCGTGCACGTCGGTCCACCGCGTCCGCATCGAGAGCGAGTCCTTGCCCACGGGCACCGAGATCCCCAGCGCCGGGCACAGCTCCATCCCCACGGCGTGCACGGTGTCGTACAGCGCGGCGTCCTCGCCCTCCTCGCCGCAGGCCGCCATCCAGTTGCAGGAGAGCTTGACCCGCGTGAGGTCGGCGACAGGGGCGGCCAGCAGGTTGGTCAGCGCCTCGCCCACCGCCATCCGACCCGAGGCCGGGGCGTCGACGGACGCGAGCGGCATCCGCTCACCGCTGGCCATCGCCTCGCCCGCGAACCCGACGTGGTCGGCGAGGGTGACGGCGACATCGGCGACGGGCACCTGCCACGGACCGACCATCTGGTCGCGGTGGGTGAGGCCACCGACCGTGCGGTCGGCGATCGTCACGAGGAAGCGCTTGCTCGCCACCGTCGGATGGCGCAGGACGGCGTAGGCGGCGTCGCGCACGTCGAGGCCGCCCAGGTCGAGCTCGTCGCCCTGTCGCGCGACGCGCCGGACGTCACGCGTCATCCGCGGCGGCTTCCCGAGCAGCGTCTCCATCGGCATGTCGATCGGGCGGTCCTCGCCCTCGACGTCCTCCGGACCGTCGGCGAGGACGAGCCGCCCGTCGTCCCGGGCGACGCCGACGACGGCGTGGGGGCAGCGCTCGCGCTCACACAGCGCGGCGAAGCGGGCCAGCGACTCGGGGGCGATGGCGACGACGTACCGCTCCTGGGACTCGTTGCACCACACCTCCTTCGGGGCCAGGCCCGACTCCTCGAGGGGCACGGCCGAGAGGTCGAACCGGGCGCCGAGCCCGGCACCGTCGACGAGCTCCGGGAAGGCGTTCGAGAGCCCGCCGGCACCCACGTCGTGGATGGCGAGGATCGGGTTCTCGTCCGGGCCGAGGCTCACGCAGTGGGTGATGACCTCCTGGGCGCGCCGCTCGATCTCGGGGTTGCCCCGCTGGACGGAGTCGAAGTCGAGGTCGGCGGCGTTGGCCCCGGCCGCCATCGAGGAGGCCGCGCCGCCGCCCATCCCGATCCGCATGCCCGGCCCGCCGAGCTGGACGAGCAGGGTCCCCGCCGGGAAGGGGATCTTCTCGGTGAGGTCGGCGTCGATCGTGCCGAGCCCACCCGCGCTCATGATCGGCTTGTGGAAGCCGCGGCGGACCCCGTCGACGGTCTGCTCGTAGACCCGGAAGAAGCCCCCCAGCCCGGGGCGGCCGAACTCGTTGTTGAAGGCCGCGGCGCCGATCGGCCCCTCGACCATGATGTCGAGCGGGCTGGCGATGTGCGCGGGCGCTCCGTACTCCTCGCCCTCCCAGGGCTCGTGGGTGCCCGGCAGGTGCAGGTTGGAGACGGCGAAGCCGGTGAGCCCGGCCTTGGGCTGCGATCCGCGGCCGGTGGCCCCCTCGTCGCGGATCTCGCCGCCCGCGCCCGTCGCCGCGCCGGGGAACGGGCTGATCGCCGTGGGGTGGTTGTGCGTCTCGACCTTCATGAGGACGTGGACCTCGCCCTCACGGCCGCGGTAGACGCTCGGCCCGTCGGCGTCCTCGGGGAGCCAGCGCACCCGGCGCCCGCCCTCCATCACCGAGGCGTTGTCCGAGTACGCGACGACGGTCCCGGCGCCGGCGACCTCCTCGGTGTGCCGGATCATCCCGAACAGCGAGCGCGGCTGCGGCTCACCGTCGACGACGAAGTCGGCGTTGAAGATCTTGTGTCGGCAGTGCTCGGAGTTGGCCTGCGCGAACATCATCAGCTCGACGTCGGTGGGGTTGCGCCGCAGGCCGGTGAACGCGTCGACGAGGTAGTCGACCTCGTCGTCGGAGAGGGCGAGACCGAAGTCGCGGTCGGCCTCCTCGATGGCCTGCCGGCCTCGGTCGAGCACGTCGACGTGCACCATCGGGTCGGGGTCGCGCTCGTCGAAGAGCCGGGCGGCCGCCTCCCGGCTCGGGAGGGCGGACTCGGTCATCCGGTCGTGGAGGAGGTCTGCGCAGGCCGCCCACTGTGCGTCGGTGAGGGGCGCGTCGGCGGTGATGCGGTACTCGGTGACGCGCTCGACGCGGCGGACGCCGACGCCGCAGCTGTGGGCGATGTCGGTGGCCTTGGAGGCCCACGGCGAGAGCGTCCCGAGACGCGGCGCGACGACGACCAGGGCCGTGTGCTCGCCCTCGGGCTCCTTGCCCGTGGCGGGTTCGCCGTAGGTCAGCAGGCGGCTGACGGTGGCCGCCGTGTCGTCCTCGAGCGGCTCGTCGCTCGCGACCCAGTGGACGTGCCGCGCGTCGACCGCGGTCACCTGCGGCGCGACGACCCGGAGCCGGGCGAGCACCCCCGCCGCGCGGAAGCTCGAGAGGGCGGCGCCCCCGGGGACGGTGGTCAGCACGAGGTCGTGCGACGAGGCCATGGTGCGGGTCTCCCGAGGGGTGCGGCGCGGTGGCGTTCTGCCGGTGCTCAGGCTACCGGCGTCGGCGCCTTCCCCTCGCCGCCGACCACCGGCCCCTGGGTGTACCATTCGGTACATGATCGAGGTGACCCGCCCCACCCCCCTCGCCGCGGAGGCCCTCTGGCCCGTCCTCGGCGACGTCCGCCGCTGGGCCGACTGGCTGCCCACGGTCGATGCCGTCCGGCCGCTCGAGCCCGACCGCCCCGAGGAGGTGGGCGCCTCGTACGTCCTGCACCAGCCGGGCCTGCCGCGGGCGACGTGGACCATCACCGACTGGCGCCCCGGCACGGCGTTCACGTGGGTGTCCCGCTCGCCGGGCATCGTCAGCACGGGGCGGCACGAGCTCGTCCGGGGGCCCGACGGCACGACCATCGGGCTCTCCCTCGACTGGACCGGCCCGCTCGCCGGGGTCGTCGGGCTGCTGCTGGGCGGGCGCAGCCGCGCGTACGTGGCCCGCGAGGCGGAGGCGCTGGAGGCCACGGCCGGCGCCCGGTCCCGCGGCGCGTGAGCGCTGCCGTCTCGCCGCGCGAGGACCTGCTCGCCCGCGCCGTCGCATGGTTCGCCGCCCACGGCGTCGGCGACACGAGCCTACGGACGCTGGCGGCCGGCATCGGGACGAGCCACCGGATGCTCAACTACCACTTCGGCTCCCGCGACGGGCTGCTCGGCGCGGTCGTCGAGGCGGTCGAGCGGGCCGAGCAGGACGCGCTCGTCGAGCTCGTCGAGGCGCACGACGACCTCGTCGAGGCCGGGGCACTGTTCTGGACACGCGTCGCCGACCGGGCCGCCGTCTTCGCCCCGCTGTTCTTCGAGCTCTCGACCCATGCGATGCGCGGGGAGCCCCACGCCGAGCCCCTGCGGCGCTGGCTCTCCGAGGGCTGGTCGGAGGCCCTGCGCGCGGTCTACGCTCGGAGCGGCCTGCCCCCGGACCGCGCGGGCACCCTCGCCCTCCAGTCCCTGGCGATGGCTCGCGGGCTGCTCTTCGAGGTCGCCGTCACCGGTGACCGCGCGGCGGCGGACGCTGCGATGGCAGGCTGGACCGCGATGGTGCGGCGCGAGCTCGAGGAGGCGCGATGAGGATCGTGGTACTGGGCGGCACCGGTGCGATGGGGTCCGAGGTCGCCTCCGGCCTCGAGGACGCGGGCCACGACGTGGTCCGGGCGTCCCGGGCCAGCGGGGTCGACGTGGAGTCCGGGATGGGGCTCGCGGAGGTGCTGACGGGGGCCGACACGGTCCTCGACTGCCTCAACCACATGACCATCTCCCGCCGCCGGGCGGTCGAGTTCTTCGGCGGCGCCGCCGTCAGGGTCCGGGACGCGGCCGCGCGCGCCGGGGTCGGGCACCTCGTCGTGCTGTCCATCGTCAACGTCGCCGACGACGACGTCCGCGGCGCCACGGGGTACTACGCCGGCAAGGCCGCCCAGGAGGAGGCCTACTCGATGTCGGCGGTGCCGGTGACCCTGGTCCGGACCACCGCCTGGTTCACGCTCGCCGAGACCTTCCTCTCCCAGATCCGGCTGGGACCCGTCGCCGTCGTCCCGAGGTCCCGCCTGCGCCCGGTGCACCCCGCTGCCGTGGCGGCCCTGCTCACCGAGGTCGCGGCCGCCGGGCCCCCGGCCGAGGGGGGCGGGTCGGTGCGCGAGCTGGCGGGCCCGGACGAGGTGGACGCCGTGACGATGGCGCGGGCCGTCGCCTCGCGGTGGCACCCGGGCGTCCGGGTGCTCGCGGTGCCGGCACCCAGGGGCATGCGCTCGGGACTGCTGCCGGGACCCGACGTGCCGGTCGACGAGCGCCGCTTCGAGGACTGGCTCAGAAGCTCCGGCCGGTGAGCCGCTCGTACGCCTCGACGTACTTCGCCCGGGTGCGCTCGAGCACGTCCTGCGGGAGCGGCGGCGGCGCCTCACCGGAGGCCTTGTCCCAGCCGCTCGCGGGCGACATCAGCCACTCGCGGACGAACTCCTTGTCGTAGCTCGGCTGCGGGTGGCCGGGCTCCCACTGGTCTGCGGGCCAGAACCGGGAGGAGTCGGGGGTGAGCACCTCGTCCGCGAGGACGAGCGCGCCGTCCTCGAGACCGAACTCGACCTTGGTGTCGGCGATGAGGATGCCGCGCTCGGCGGCGATCTCGTTGCCGCGGGCCAGGATGCGGGTGGTGAGGTCGCGAGCGCGGGCGGCGAGGTCCGGCCCCACGGCGGCCTCGACCTCGGCGTACGTCATCGGCTCGTCGTGCTCACCGCTCGGCGCCTTGGTCGAGGGGGTGAAGAGCGGCTCGGGGAAGCGTGAGCCGTCGGTCAGGCCCTCGGGCAGGTGCAGCCCGCTCACCGTGCCGTCGGCCCGGTACTCGCGCAGGCCACCGCCGGTGAGGTAGGCGCGGGCGACGCACTCGACGGGCAGCATCTCGAGCCGGCGCACGAGCACCCCGCGTCCGCGCACGGCATCCGGGACGTCGGTGGACACGACGTGGTTCGGCACGATGTCGACGAGCTGCTCGAACCACCAGAGCGACATCCGGGTCAGGACCTCGCCCTTGTCCGGGACCGGGGTCTCGAGGACGAAGTCGAAGGCCGAGATGCGGTCCGAGGCGACGAGGAGCAGCTGGTCCCCGCGGGGGCTGCCGGTGGCGGGGTCGAGCGGGGCGTAGAGGTCGCGGACCTTGCCGGAGTAGACGTGGGTGTAGCCCTCCAGCTCGGGCGCGGCGTCGGACGGCGGGGGCGCGGGGGCATCGGCCATGGTCGGATTCTTCCAGTCGCGGCGAGGAGCGGGGCCAGGGGTTCAGGGCCGATGCTCGTCCGGGCCGTGGCACCCCCGGGCAGCCCCCGCCTCTCGCGCCGCCCGCTTCCCCCAGGAAGCCCCCGCTTCACCCCGGAAGGCTTCCCGGGTGAAGCGCGGGTGTATCGGGTGACCCGAGAAAGCCGCCGGGCCGGGGCGGGAGCGGGGAGCGGGGCGGGGCGGGGCGGGGCGGGGGGATGTTGCGATAGATAGTTTAACTATGTAATCCTCTCGGCATGACGACGGACGACCTCGCCGAGGACCTGCTGCGGTCGGCGGCCCGCCTCTCCCGCTGGGCCAGCCGCCACGCGGAGCTCGACCCTCCGGCCGCACAGGCCCGGGTCCTGTCCCTCATCGAGGAGCTCGGCCCGGCCCGGGTGACCACCCTGGCCGCCGCCGACGACACGAGCCAGCCGACGATGACGTCGCAGGTGCAGCGCCTCGAGGCCGAGGGCTGGGTCACCCGCACCGCCGACCCGGCGGACGCCCGGGCCAGCCTGCTGAGCCTCAGCGCAGCGGGCGCCGCGGCCCTCTCGCGCGCCCGGCGCGCCCGGGCCCGAGCCCTCGGGCCGGTGCTCGACGGGCTCGCCGCCGATCCCGAGCAGGTCCGCGCCGCGGTCTCGCTCCTCGTCGACCTCGTCGAGGCGACCCGGGACGCAGCCGCGCCCGGAACCGTCCGCCCCACCGCCTGACCATCCCCCGAGAGAGGAACCACCAGCCCATGTGGCGTCAACCGAAGACCGTCTGGAGCGTGGCGTTCGCCTGCGTCGTCGCGTTCATGGGGATCGGCCTCGTCGACCCCATCCTCAAGCCCATCGCCGACGAGCTCGGCGCCTCGCCCTCCCAGGTCTCCCTGCTCTTCACGAGCTACATGGGGGTCATGGGAGTCGCGATGCTCATCACCGGCTGGGTCTCGAGCCGGATCGGCCCCAAGCGCACCCTGCTCGTCGGTCTGGCGATCATCATCGTCGGGGCCGGGCTCGCGGGGATGCAGGACACCGTCGGCGCCATCGTCGGCTTCCGTGCCGTCTGGGGCCTCGGCAACGCCCTGTTCATCGCGACCGCCCTCGCGACGATCGTGCGGGCCTCGAAGGGCTCCGTCGCGCAGGCGATCATCCTCTACGAGGCGGCGCTGGGCCTCGGCATCGCGGCCGGGCCCCTCGTCGGCGGGGCCCTCGGCGGGATCTCCTGGCGCTACCCCTTCTTCGGCGTCAGCGCGCTCATGGTCATCGCCCTCGTCTCGACGTGGCTCACGCTCCCCGACGAGCGCGAGGCGGTCACGCCCACCCCCATCTCCGCCCCGCTCAGGGCCCTGCGCCACCGCGGGCTGCTCACGGTCGGGGTCACCGCCCTGTTCTACAACTTCGGCTTCTTCACGCTCCTCGCGTTCACGCCCTTCCCCCTCGACATGGACGCCCACGGGGTGGGCCTGGTCTTCTTCGGCTGGGGTGCGCTGCTCGCCGTCACCTCGGTGGCCGTCGCCCCCTGGGTCCAGCGCCGGTTCGGCACCTTCACCGGGATCATCGGTGCCCTCGTGGGCTTCGCCGCGATCCTCGCGATGATGGCGACCTGGACCGAGAACCGCACGGCCCTGGTCGTCGGGGTGGTCCTCGCCGGTGGGTTCCTCGGCATCAACAACACGCTCATCACCGAGACGGTCATGAAGGTGGCCCCGGTCGAGCGTGGTGTCGCCTCGGCCGCGTACAGCTTCGTCCGCTTCAGCGGCGGGGCGGTCGCCCCGTGGCTCGCCGGCACCCTCGGCGAGCGGTCGGTCCACCTCCCGTTCTGGGTGGGGGCCGGTGCCGTCCTCGTCGCGGTGGCCGTGCTCACCTCGGGCCACTCCTTCGTGCGGCGCATCGACGCCCAGCCCGACCACGGCGCCGAGCCCATGGACTCCGAGGTCGAGGCGGAGGCCGTCACCCTCGGCTCCGCCTGACGGCGCGCCCGCGGCGGGGAGGTCACCCGTCGCGGGCGTCCGGGGGCCAGCGTCGCGGCCCGGGCCCCTGCGCCCCGAGCTCGTCGTCGTGGTTGTAGACCGGGCACGAGCGGAGCGAGAGGCAGCCGCACCCGATGCACGACGACAGCCCGTCGCGGACCCGCTCCATCGCCTCGATCCGGGCGGTGAGGGTCTCGTGCCAGCCACGCGACATCCGCTCCCAGTCCCGCTTGGTGGGCGGCCGGTCGTGCGGGAGGGTCGCGAGCGCCTCGCCGATCTCGGCCAGGCCCAGGCCGAACCGCTGGCCCGCGCGCACCACGGCGATGCGGCGCAGCACGTGGCGCTCGAACCTCCGCTGGTTCCCGGCGGTCCGGACCGAGGTGATGAGCCCCCGCTCCTCGTAGAACCGGACGGTCGGGACGCTGACGCCGGACCGGGCCGCCACCTCGCCGATCGGGAGCAGGTCGTGTCGGTCCACCGGCTCAGGCTAACCCAGTTGACCTGAAGTGCACTTGAGGTGTCACGCTCCTCGGGTGACGACGACCGAACCCACCACCGCCCCCGCCAGCGCCTCCCGGGAGCGCCTGCTCGACCGACGCCACCTGCCGGTGGTCGTGGGCGTCATCGCCCTCGTGACCCTCGGGGCGTTCGAGAACCGGGCCGTCGCGACGATCCTCCCCGTCGTCGTGCGCGACCTCGACGGCTGGGCCCTCTTCGGCGCCTCGACGGGCGCCTCCCTCGTCGCGTTCACGCTCGCGACGGCGGGGGCGGGAGGGTGGACCGATCGCTGGGGCGCCCGCCCGGTCCTGCTGGGCGGCCTCGCGCTCTTCGTCGTGGCCCAAGGGGTCTCGGCGTCCGCCCCGACGATGGAGGTCTTCGTCGCGGGCCGGGCGCTGTCCGGCGGCGCGGAGGCCCTGATGGACACCACGCTGCTCGTCCTCGTCGCTCAGGCCCTGCCGGAGTCGTTGCGCGCCAAGGTGTTCGCGACGTTCGCTGCGGCGTGGATCCTCCCGTCGCTGCTCGGTCCCGGCGTGGCCGGCGGCGTCGAGGCACTCGCCGGGTGGCGGTTCGTCTTCCTCGGCCCCCTCCTCGTCGCCGTGCCGGCGGTGCTCCTCCTCCGCGGTGCCCTGTCGCAGGGTGGCCGCCCCGCCACCCCGCCCGCGGCGGATGCCGGGGGGCGCCGCCGGCTGGTCGCCGCCGCCCTGCTGGCCGCCGGGCTCGCCGTCACCACCTTCGCGGCGCCGCTGCTGGCGTCACGGACCTCCCGCGACGCGGGACTGCTCGTCGTCGGAGCAGGAGCCCTCGTCGTCCTCGTCGCCGCCTCACGCGTCCTCCCGTCCGGCACCGCGCGGCTCGCCCGGGGCGTACCGGCGGTCATCGGGCTCCGGCTGGTCACCTCCGCGGCCTTCACGGGGGTCGGCGCCGTGCTCCCCCTGATGCTCGTGACCACCCGCCACGTCTCGACGGCGGTCGCGGGCGTCTCCCTGTCGGTCACCGGCGTGCTCTGGGCCGTCGGCTCGTGGCTCAACAGCACCGACGTCGTCCAGGACCGGGTGGGCCCGGCCACGCGGACCCGGGTGGGTGGCCTGCTCATCGCCACCGGGTCGCTCGGGCCGGTCCTGCTCTCCCTCGACGTCGTCGGCCTCGTCCCCGGCCTCCTCGGGTGGGCCGCCGCGGCCACCGGCATGGGCATCCTCTCCCCCACCCTCTCGACCCAGCTGCTCGCCCTGGCCCCGGTCGCGGCGCGGGGCCGGGCCAGCGCCGCCCAGGGGCTCGCCGTCTCCACCGGGGTCGCCCTGCAGACCGCGCTCGTCGGAGGGGTCGTCGCGTGGTTCGGGGCCACGATGGACGGCCCCCGGTTCGCGGCGCTCATGGCCGCCGGTGGGGCCACCGCCCTCGTCATCGCGGCCGGCGCCGGGCGGGTCGACGCCCTCGAGCCGGTGCAGTCGGGGGACGGCGGGGCGCTCGTTCCGTAGCGTGGGGGTCATGGACCTCCGCATCTTCACCGAGCCGCAGCAGGGCGCCATCTATGACGACCTCCTCGCGGTCGCCCGAGCCGCCGAGGACCTCGGGTTCGACGCCTTCTTCCGGTCCGACCACTACCTGCACATGTCCGGCGACGGGATGCCCGGCCCCACCGACGCGTGGACCACCCTCGCGGGACTGGCGCGCGACACCTCCCGCATCCGCCTGGGCACCCTCGTCTCCTCGGCCACCTTCCGGCTGCCCGGTCCCCTCGCGGTCACCGTGGCGAACGTCGACCAGATGAGCGGGGGCCGTGTCGAGCTGGGGCTCGGCGCAGGCTGGTTCGCGGCCGAGCACGCCGCCTACGGCATTCCCTTCCCGCCGCTCAGGGAGCGGTTCGACCGCCTCGAGGAGCAGCTCGCCGTCATCACCGGGCTGTGGTCCGCGCCGGCGGGCGGCGGCTACGAGCACGACGGCTCGCACTACTCCGTCAGCGACTCCCCGGCCCTCGCCAAGCCGGTGCAGCCCGGTGGCGTGCCGGTGATCATCGGTGGGGCGGGCAAGCGCCGCACCCCTGCGCTCGCCGCCCGCTACGCCGCCGAGTTCAACGCGCCGTTCTCCTCCCCCGACGAGACCCGGGACCTGTTCGCCCGGGTCGACGAGGTGTGCGCGGAGCACGGTCGCGACCCCCTGAGCCTCGTGCACAGCGCCGCCCAGGTGCTCTGCCTCGGGAAGGACGACGCGGTGGTGCGCCGCCGGGCCGAGGCGATCGGCCGCGACGCCGCGGAGCTGCGGGCCAACGGGCTCGCCGGCACCCCGGAGGAGGTCCGGGACCGGGTCGGTCGCCTCGCGGAGGCCGGGGCGAGCCGGCTCTACCTCCAGGTCCTCGACCTCGCGGACCTCGACCACCTCGCCGACGCCCACGCCGCCCTGGCCGGCTGACCCGGTCGACCCGGCTCAGACCGCGACGGTGACCTCGCCGCGCTCGGCGCGCTCGGCGATGTCGCGCCGGTGGTGCGAGCCGGGGAGGTCGACGGCGTCCACCGCCGCGTAGACCCGCGCGCGGGCCTCGGCGAGCGACGCCCCGCGACCGACGACCGAGAGCACCCGCCCGCCGGAGGAGACGAGCAGGCCGTCGGCGTCCCGGGCCGTGCCGGCGTGCAGGACGTACGCATCGGGCGCCCCGGGGACGTCCTCGACGCCGGTCACCGGGTCGCCGGTGCGCGGCGTCGCGGGGTAGTCGTGCGCGGCGACGACGACCGTCACCGCGTGCTCCGGGGCCCAGCGCAGCGGCTCGAGCTCCTCGAGCCCACCGGTGGCCGCGGCGAGCAGGACCCGGCCGAGCGGCGTCCGCAGGCGGTCGAGGACGACCTGGGTCTCGGGGTCGCCGAAGCGGACGTTGAACTCGATGACGCGCGGGCCGCGCGAGGTGAGCGCCAGACCCACGTAGAGCACGCCGACGAACGGCGTCCCCCGCCGCCCCATCTCGTCGACGACCGGTTGCGCGATGCGAGCGACGACGTCCTCGACGAGGCCCTCGGGTGCCCACTCGAGCGGGCTGTACGCCCCCATTCCCCCGGTGTTGGGCCCGAGGTCGCCGTCCCCGACGCGCTTGAAGTCCTGGGCCGGGCTGAGCGCGACGACCCGCTCACCGTCACACAGGCAGAACAGGGACACCTCCGGCCCGTCGAGGAACTCCTCGACGACGACCCGGCCGTCGGTCTTGGCCAGGCAGGCCCGGGCGTGGTCGAGGGCCTCGGCCCGGTCGTCGGTGACGACGACGCCCTTGCCTGCGGCGAGGCCGTCGTCCTTCACCACGTGGGGGGCGCCGAGCGCGTCGACCGCGTCCTCGACCTCCTCGAGCGTCGTGCAGACGTGCGCCATGCCCGTCGGCACGTCGGCCGCGGACATGACCTCCTTCGCGAAGGCCTTGCTGCCCTCGAGCCGCGCCGCGCGGGCCGAGGGCCCGAAGCACGGGATGCCGGCGTTGCGCACGGCGTCCGCGACCCCCGCGACGAGCGGGGCCTCGGGGCCGACGACGACGAGCCCCACGCCATGACGGCGGGCGAGGGCCACGACGCCCTCGGCGTCCGCCGGCCCGCCGGGCAGTGGCTCGCACCGGGCGACCGCCTCGATGCCCGGGTTGCCGGGGGCCGCGAGCACCGCGTCGACGGTGGGGTCGAGCGACAGCGCACGGACGATGGCGTGCTCGCGAGCACCGGACCCGATGACGAGGACCTTCACGGCACCCAGCCTAGGGTGAGCCGCGGCCATCCCACCCCCCGGACACAGGGTCCCAACATGCGGGACGTCTCGCGGCCCGCGGGTCACGGTTGGGTCACGACCTCGCCCCAGATTGGCCCCGGGGGGTCCCGACGGACGAGGGTGAGAAGCGGTCGGTCCCCGCCGGGCGGGCCGGTCATGCCGTCGTGAGCACCTCGCGAGCGTGACCGCACCGCTCCGGGGGCCCCTGATCCGCACGCAACGAACTCGCTCGTAACGAGACGACTCCCGACGACACGAAGGTGGCTACACATGCGACTGCGCAGAACCTCTCTCGCTCTGGCAGCAGTGGGACTCACCGCCGGCCTGACCCTCACGGCCTGTGGCAGCGACGACAGCGGCTCCGCATCCGGAGACGGCTCCGGGGGTGGCAAGGCCCTCGACGGCGTGTCCATCACCGTCGGCTCCAAGGACTTCACCGAGAACATCCTCCTCGGTGAGATGCTCGCCCAGGCGATGGCGAACGACGGCGCCGACGTCAGCAACAAGGTCAACCTCGGCGGGACCTCGGTCAACCGCCAGGCACTCCTCAGCGGCGACATCAACGTCTACCCCGAGTACAACGGCACGGGCTGGACGGTGCACCTCGGCCAGGAGGCCCCGAGCCAGGACCCCGAGGAGCTGTTCAAGGTCACCTCCGAGAAGGACCTCGCCGACAACAAGATCAAGTGGGTCGGCCGCTCCCCCTTCAACGACACCTACGGCTTCGCGGCGTACGGCGACCTCGCCAAGGAGCAGGGCGGCTTCGACTTCCAGAAGATGGCCGACTACCTCAAGGCCAACCCGTCCGCGAAGCTCTGCCTCGAGACCGAGTTCCCCGACCGCCCCGACGGCCTCGTCCTCTTCGAGAAGGCGACCGGCTACGAGGTCCCGCAGAGCCAGATCAACATCCTCGACACCGGCCTGATCTACACCGAGACCGCCAAGGGGGCCTGCCAGTTCGGTGAGGTCTTCACGACGGACGGCCGGATCACCGCGCTCAACCTCGAGCTCGTCAAGGACCCCGGCGTCATGATCCTCTACAACGTCTCCTACACCTTCCAGGACGACGTCTACCAGAAGAACGCCGAGACCTACGACGCGCTGACGACCAAGATCCTCGAGCCGCTCACCGAGGAGAAGATGGCCGAGCTCAACGCGAAGGTCGACGTCGACGGCGAGGAGGCCTCCACGGTCGCCGAGGACTACCTCAAGGAGATCGGCGTCCTCTGACGCCCGACCCTCCGCCACCCGACGAACGGCGGCGGCCCCGGTGGGGGCCGCCGCCGTTCGTCGTGTCGGGCCTGCTCGGTCAGACGCCCTTGGGCCGCAGGTAGGTCTCGGCCAGCGCCCCGATCCAGTCGAAGGTGAGCGCCACGAGGGCGACCATCGAGGCGCCGATGATGAGCACCGGGTCCTGCTGGAGCTTCAGCCCCACCGCGATGGTCACCCCGAGGCCCCCACCGCCGATGAGGTAGGCCAGCGTGGCCATGCCGATGTTGAGGATCATCGCGACCCGGACGCCGGCGAGGATCACCGGCACGGCGAGCGGCAGCTCGATCCGGGTGAGCACCCGCCACCGGGTCATCCCCATCCCGCGGCCGGCCTCGATGACGCTCCGCTCGACCCCGTCGAGGCCGACCATCGTGTTGCGCAGGACCGGCAGCAGGGCGTACAGCACGAGCCCGACGACGACCGTCTGCAGCCCCTGCCCCATGATCGACAGGAAGATGATGAGCAGGCCGTACGCCGGGAGCGCCTGCCCCGAGTTCGCGACGGCCACGATCCCCGGTGCGACGCGGCGCAGCGGGGGGCGGGTCAGCGCGATCCCGAGCGGGATGGCGATGACGACGACGAGCACCGTGGACCAGAACGCGATGGTCAGGTGCTGGATGGTCTGCGGCCACAGCTTGGTGCCCCAGGCGAGCGGGGACGCGAGCTGGATCCGCCGGTCGGCGAGGCCGAGGCTCTGGTAGTACCAGAACACCAGTCCCGCGAGCCCGAGGATGCCGAGCGGGGCCGTCTTGAGCCCGAGGTGGTTGGCGCGGGCCCGGACGAGCCAGCCGGCCTCGTGGGGCGTTTCGGCGTCCGGCTGGTCGGGCTGGCGGCCGTCGGTCGTCGTGCCCTTCTCACCCGGCCGGGCCTGCGCCGGTGAGATCTGGCTCACGACGACGCCCCCAGCCGCTCGTAGTGCTCGCGCGCCTCGAGGCGGGCCCGGCGGATCACCCGGTTGAGGTAGGTGAGGCGCACGACGCCGTGGAAGGAGCCGTCATCGCGCACCACGCACGCCACGGCCGCGGCGCTGATGAGCATCTGCTCCAGCGCCTGGAACAGCGTCGCCCCGAGCTCGACCTTGGCGAGCACGTCGGTCCCCGACGTCTCGGTGACCGGCTCCCCCGACCGCAGCTCCTCGACGGTGATCCAGCGCAGCGGGCGCCGCTGCTGGTCCAGGAGCAGCACCCACTGCGCGTTCGCGACACCGGCGTGCTCGAGGACGCCCGCGACGTCGTCGTCGACCGTCATCGTCGGATAGGGGTCGAGCTCGATGTTGTCGTCGACGACCTCGAAGTGCAGCCCCTTGAGCGTCGAGCCGCTGCCGATGAAGTCGCGCACGAAGTCGTCGACCGGGAAGGCGAGGATCCTCTCGGGGGTGTCGATCTGGCGGATGTGGCTCTGCTCGCCGAGGATCGCGATGCGGTCGCCCATCTTGATCGCCTCGTCGATGTCGTGCGTGACGAAGACGATCGTCTTGCGCAGCACCTCCTGGACGCGGAGGAACTCGTTCTGGAGCCGGTCGCGGGTGATCGGGTCGATGGCGCCGAACGGCTCGTCCATGAGCATGATCTCGGGGTCGGCCCCCAGCGCCCGGGCGACGCCGACGCGCTGGGCCTGCCCGCCGGAGAGCTCGCTGGGATAGCGGTCCCGGTAGGTCTCCGGGTCGAGCCCGACGACCTCGAGGAGCTCGTCGACGCGCTCGGCGATCCGCTGCTTGTCCCACTTGAGCATCTTCGGGACGGTCGCGATGTTCTGCGCGATCGTCTGGTGGGGGAAGAGGCCGATCTGCTGGATGACGTACCCGATGCGGCGCCGCAGCTTGTCGGGGTTGACGGTCGTCACGTCCTCCTCGTCGAGGTAGATCTTCCCGCCGGACGGCTCGATCATCCGGTTGATGAGGCGCAGCGTCGTGCTCTTGCCGCACCCGGACGGGCCGACGAGGACGAGGATCTCGCCCTCCGGTACCTCGAGGGAGAGGCTCGCGACGGCGGGCTCCTTCGTGCCGAGGTACTTCTTCTCGACGTGGTCGAGTCTGATCTTCGCGTCCTGGCTCATGGTCGGTCTCTCGTTCGGTACCGGTCGGGTGTCGTGTCGTCGGTGCGAGGCGGTTCGTCGGTGCCGGGGGCGGCGGTGTGGTGGGCGGCGGTGTGGCGGGCGCCGGGGCGGCGCGACCGGCTACATCCGCAGCCCCTTCGAGGTGGTGAGGCGCTGGAAGCCGGCGAGGACGGCGTCGAGCACGAGCCCGAGCAGGACCGTGAACACCGTCCCGGTCCAGACCGACTCGAGGCTGTTCGGCAGGCCCAGGCGGGTGAGCCCGCTCTGGATGTACGTGCCGAGCCCGTCGCCCCCGACGAGCACCGCGATCGCCGCGATGCCCACCGTGATCAGGGTGGCGATGCGCACGCCCGCCATGATGATCGGCCACGCGAGGGGGAGCCGGATCTGCACGAGCTGGCGCGTCGTGCTCATCCCCATCCCCCGCGCGGACTCGACGACGGCGGGCGGCACCGAGTCGAGGCCGGTCACCGTGTTCCGCAGGACCGGGAGGATCGAGTAGAGGAAGAGCGCGATGATCGCCGGGGGGTTGCCGATCCCCACGAGGGGGATGAAGATCGCGAAGAGCGCCAGCGAGGGGATGGTCAGGAAGATGCCGCTCCCGCTCAGGGCGAAGGCCCGCAGCGTGGGCCGCCGCTGGACGAAGATGCCGAGCAGCACGGAGAAGATCGTCGCCGCGACGACCGCCGTCAGGGTGATCTTCGCGTGCTCCCAGGTCGTCGCGAGGATGTCGTCGTACCGTCCGGCGACGAAGTCGAACCAGCTGGTGATGCCGTCCACGTGGTCTCTTCCCTCTGGAGGTGGAGAACCGACCACACCGTGCGCCTGAGCGCGGCCGGGGGTCTATAGGTCTATCAGACGACCCCCCGAGCCGTCTGCCCTTCCCCGTGGCTGTGGGCGTCGCCGCCGCACCCGCGGGTTCGTCCGGCCGCGCGAACCCGTCCACGACCCGCATCCGCCCGGGTCTAGACTGGTGCGTTCCGTGACCGGCGCCGACGAGCCAGGAGACAGCCCTTCCGTGACCGCCCACCACCCCGGCCCCACCGAGGCCTCGACCGAGGTCGCCGCAGAGGTCGCCGTCGAGCAGGCGCACGTCGACCGGGTCTACGCGGAGCTCGAGAAGGCCAGCCTCCGGGCGGCCGACGTCGAGGCGGACGGGCTCGCGCGGGGGCGCACCGACCGCACGGGCGACGTCCGTGACGAGGAGATGACCGGCCTCTTCGAACGCGACGCCCTGGTCTTCGCGGCGGCCCGGCGCCGGGCGACCATCGACAACCAGTACGAGGGTCTCGTCTTCGGCCGGCTCGACCTCGGCACCGAGGACTCCACGGCGGCCGAGCGCGAGGTCCGGCACATCGGCCGGCTCGGGGTGCGCGACGACGACTACGAGCCGCTCGTCGTCGACTGGCGGGCCCCCGCCGCCGCGGCCTTCTACCGGGCCACGCCCGTCGACCCGATGGGGGTCGTGCGCCGCCGCGTGCTGCGCTGCACCGGGGCCCGCGTCATCGGCGTCGAGGACGACCTCATGGTGCCCGAGGCGCCGGACGACATCGTCGTCGTGGGCGACGGGGCGCTCATGGCGGCGCTCACGCGCAGCCGCGGCCGGCAGATGCGCGACATCGTCGCGACGATCCAGCGCCACCAGGACGAGGCGATCCGCGCCCCCTCGCGCGGCGTCACGGAGATCACCGGCGGGCCCGGCACCGGCAAGACCGTCGTCGCCCTGCACCGGGCCGCCTACCTGCTCTACGCCGAGCGCCGCCGCTTCGAGCACGGCGGCATCCTCGTCATCGGCCCGTCGGCCGCCTACACCGCGTACATCGAGCGGGTCCTGCCCAGCCTCGGCGAGGAGTCGGTGGCGCTGCGCGCGCTCGGCGACGTCGTCGACGGGATGACCGCGGCCCGGGCCGACACCCCGGAGGTGGCCGCGGTCAAGGGCTCACTGCGCATCCGGCGGCTCCTCTCGCGCATCGCCTCGCGCGCGCCGGAGGGTGCGCCGACGGTGTTCCGGGCCTTCATCTCCGGTCAGGCCGTTCGCCTCGACGTCGACGTGCTGCGGCGGGTCCGGGCCGAGGTGCTCCGCGGGCACCAGCACAACCTCGCCACCGCGGCCGCCCGGTCGGCGCTCGCCGAGGCCGCGTGGCGGTCGGTGCGCCAGGGCGAGCGCGACGACTTCCTCGACGCGTTCGAGGACTCCCGTGACGTCGACGACTTCCTGGCCTCCTGGTGGCGCCAGCTCGACCCGCGCGAGCTGCTCCTCACCCTCGCCGACACCGACCACGCGTACGCGGTGTCACGCGGCATCCTCGACCACGACGAGGCGGCGGCCGTCGCCGAGTCGTACCGGGAGGCCCTCGAGACCGCCACCTGGTCGGCCTCCGACGTGGCGCTCGTCGACGACCTGCTCGCCCGCCTCGGCCCCGTCCAGGACGCCGAGCGCGAGGAGAGCGGGTTCTACGACATCGAGGAGCTGGACGACCTCACCGCGTACGGCGTGAGCGACGTCCGGGCCTTCTCCGACCGGCGGGCCCCCGCGGACTCGCGCCGGGCCGAGGTGACCCCCACCGACGCCCGGGCCCGGCTGCTCGCCGGCCGGATCGAGCGGGCCTCGGGGTACGCCCACGTCCTCGTCGACGAGGCCCAGGACCTCTCGCCGATGCAGTGGCGGATGGTGGCACGGCGCGGCCGGTCCGCCTCGTGGACGGTCGTCGGCGACGCCGCCCAGGCCTCGTGGCCGGACCTCGCCGAGGCCACGCGCGCCCGGGAGGAGGCGTTCGCGGGGCTCGAGCGCCGGCAGTTCCACATGGACACGAACTACCGCAACGCCCGGGAGATCTTCGACCACGCGCGCGACGTCATCCTGCCCCTCGTGCCGGACGCGGACATCCCGGTGGCGGTGCGGGAGACGGGGGTCCACCCGGTCGACCGCGTGGTCGAGGGTCCCCTGGTCCACGAGGTGTCGGACGCGGTCGAGCAGGTGCTCGGCGAGGTCGACGGCTCGGTGGCGGTCGTCACGCCGCGGCGCTGGGCCGAGCGGCTCGCGTCGCTCGACGGCGCCGGGGACGGCCGCGTCCGGCTCATCGACCCGATGTCGACCAAGGGCCTCGAGTGGGACGCGACGGTCGTCGTCGACCCGGACGCCATCGCCGAGGAGTCCCCGGGTGGGGTGCGGGTCCTCTACGTCGTGCTCACCCGGGCGGCGCACCGGATGCACGTGCTGCGCACCGCCTGACCCCGCCGCCCGCCGTGCCGGGGTCAAGCCACCGTCCGGCGGGGGCTCAGTCGAGCAGGGTGTGGCGCTGGATGATCTCGTGCCGACCGGGGCCGACGCCGATCGCCGACACCCGCGCCCCGATGAGCTCCTCGACGCGCAGCACGTACCGCTGGGCGGCCTCCGGCAGGTCGTCGAACTCACGGCACCCAGAGATGTCCTCCCACCAGCCGTCGAGCATCTCGTAGACGGGCTTCGCGTGGTGGAAGTCGGTCTGGCTCACCGGCATCTCCTCGTGCCGCACGCCGTCGACCTCGTAGGCGACGCAGACCGGCACCTGCTCGAAGCCGGTCAGCACGTCGAGCTTGGTGATGACGAAGTCGGTGACGCCGTTGACGCGCGTGGCGTACCGCCCGATGACGGTGTCCATCCAGCCGCAGCGCCGCGGCCGCCCGGTCGTCGTGCCGAACTCGGCGCCGGTCTTGCGCAGCGTCTCCCCGTCGGCGTCGAAGAGCTCGGTGGGGAACGGACCCTCGCCGACGCGGGTCGTGTACGCCTTGAGGATCGCGATGACCCTCGACACGCGCGTCGGCGGGATGCCGGACCCGGTGCACGCGCCACCGGCCGTGGCCGACGACGACGTGACGAACGGGTACGTGCCGTGGTCGACGTCGAGCAGGGTCGCCTGGCCCGCCTCGAGCAGCACGTTCTCGCCGGCGTCGAGCGCCTTCTCGAGCACGAGCGAGGTGTCCGCGACCATCGGCCGCAGCCGCTCCGCGTATCCCAGCAGCTCCTCGACGACGAGGTCGACGTCGACGGCGCGGGTGTTGTAGATCTTCACGAGCACCTGGTTCTTGAACCCCAGCGCCGCCTCGACCTTCTGCCGCAGGATCCCCTCGTCGAAGAGGTCCTGGACACGGATGCCGATCCGGTTCATCTTGTCGGCGTACGTGGGGCCGATGCCCCGGCCGGTCGTCCCGATCTTCCGCTTGCCGAGGAAGCGCTCGGTGACCTTGTCGAGGGTCCGGTTGTACGGCGCGATGACGTGGGCACTCGCCGAGACCACGAGCTTGGAGGTGTCGACGCCGCGGGCCTCGAGCCCGTCGAGCTCCTGGAAGAGCACCTCGAGGTCGATGACCACCCCGTTGCCGATGACGGGGGTGACCGAGGGCGTGAGGATGCCCGAGGGCAACAGGTGCAGCGCGTACTTCTCGCGCGTCCCGTCCTCACCCTCGATGACGACGGTGTGCCCCGCGTTGTTGCCCCCGTTGAACTTCACGACGTAGTCGACGTCGGTACCCATGAGGTCGGTGGCCTTGCCCTTGCCCTCGTCGCCCCACTGGGCGCCGACCAGCACGATCGCCGGCATCCCGGCTCCTTCCGCAGCGTGCGCCGGGACGTCGGTGCCCCGGCGTGGCGAAGGCCCCTCGCGGATCGCGCCGGGGCCTGGTCCACCTCACCCTACCGCGCCGCGCCGGGGGCCCCGCCCGGGCGGCCGCACCCCGGGCACGGGCGTCAGTGGCGCCGACCCGAGAGGACCCAGCCGAGCTGGAAGCGGGTGTCGACCCCGTTGACGGCCATGAGCCGTGCCACCCGCCGGCGCACGGTCCGCAGGCTGACGCCGAGGTGCCGCGCGATCGCCTCGTCCTTGAGGCCGAGCTCGAGCAGCTCGACGAGCCGGGGGTCGTCCTCCCCTCCCGCGTCGGCCGACGGCACCGGCACCGCGTGCCGCCAGGCGAGGTCGAAGTAGGCCGTGTACAGCCGGATGACGAGCGGGTCCCGGAGCAGGACGTACCCGGCGTCGAGGTCGTCCCAGGCGCCGAGGGCGACGACGGCGGTGTCGCCGAAGACGGCGAACTCGGTGGCGGTGGCGGGGAGCACGCGCTGGTCCTCACCGGCCTCGGCCCACGTGTGGAGCCAGCGCTGCCCGCTGGGGGTCGTGAGCACCTCGGCCGGGTACACGGCGCGCTGGGCGTCGCCACGCTCCATCCGCTCCCGGTTCGCCCGGACCGTCGCCGCGTCGAGCGCCGGCCCCTGCTCGACGGTGAGGACGAAGTTGCGCACCATCCCGCGGCTCTCGGTGAGCAGCTGGTTGACGACCGACCCGGTGACCGTCCCGGGCAGCTCCTCGGCACGGGTGTCCCGGGCCCCGAGGCTCCGGCTCGTCGCCCGGGCGAGCATCTCGGTGGCCTCGTCGAGGTCACGGCGCCGCTCGTCGATGCGGTCGCGCTCGCGCCGCAGCTGCTCCTCGAGGACGAGCAGCACCCCGCCGTCGGGGTCCGGGGCTCCGCCGCCCATCCGTCGACCCCCTCGCCCGCGCGCGACCCCGGCGTGGCCGGTTGCTGTCAGTGGCCGACAAGTGTCGCACGAAACGGCGCAGTGCGTGCCGGCTCCGCCTCCGGGGTCACAGCCCGAGCGCGCGCGCCCCCGTGGCGCTCGAGGCGCGGAGGAACTCGGCGCAGCGGTGCCGTTCCTCCTCCTCACCGATGGCGCCGGCGGCCGTCGAGAGCGCCGCGAGGGCGCGGAGGAAGCCGCGGTTGGGCTCGTGCTCCCACGGGACCGGGCCCTGCCCGCGCCACCCGGCGCGCCGGAGGGCGTCGAGGCCCCGGTGGTAGCCGGTCCGGGCGTAGGCGTAGGCCTCGACGGCCCGGTCGTCGGCGAGCGCGTCCTCGGCGAGCACCGCCCAGGCGAGGGAGGAGGCCGGCTGCGCGGCCGCCACCTGGTCGGGGGCCACCCCGCGGTCGAGCGCCGCTGCGGCGGGGTCCTCGGGCAGGTGGGTGGGCGGGATGCCGAGCAGGTCGTTGGTCATGCCCCGAGCGTAGAGAACGCGCCGCGCACCTCGGTGGGCGCACGGCGCGTTCGGCGTCGGCCGGGGCCGACGGTGGTGCTGCTCAGCCCTGGTGGGTCCCGGCCGAGCGGAGGTTCTGGCACGCCTCGACGACGCGCTGGGCCATCGCGGCCTCGGCCGCCTTGCCCCAGGCGCGCGGGTCGTACTGCTTCTTGTTGCCCACCTCGCCGTCGATCTTCAGGACGCCGCTGTAGTGCTCGAACATCCAGCCGGCGACCGGGCGGGTGAACGCGTACTGGGTGTCGGTGTCGACGTTCATCTTCACGACGCCGTAGTCGACGGCGGCCGAGATCTCCTCGGGCAGCGAGCCGGAGCCACCGTGGAACACGAGGTGGAAGGGCTTGTCGTTCGCCGTGCCGAACTCCGCGTGCACTGCGTCCTGCGCCGCCTTGAGGACCTCGGGCCGGAGCTTGACCGCCCCGGGCTTGTAGGCCCCGTGGACGTTGCCGAAGGTGAGCGCGGTCATGTAGTAGCCGTTCTCCCCCGTGCCGAGCGCGCGGGCCGTGGCGATGGCGTCCTCCGGCGTGGAGTAGAGCTTGTCGTTGATCTCGTTGGCGACGCCGTCCTCCTCGCCGCCGACGACACCGACCTCGATCTCGAGGATGACGTTCGCCGCCCTGCACTGGGCGAGGAGCTCCTCGGCGATCTGCAGGTTCTCGTCGAGCGGGGTGGCCGAGCCGTCCCACATGTGCGACTGGAAGATGGGCAGGCCTCCGGCCTTGACCCGCTCGGCCGAGGCGGCGAGCAGCGGGCGCACGAAGGTGTCGAGCTTGTCCTTCGGGCAGTGGTCGGTGTGGAGCGCGATGTTCACCGGGTAGTTCTTCGCAACCTCCTCGGCGTACGCGGCGAGGGCCTTGGCGCCGGTGACCATGTCCTTGATGGTCGAACCGGAGGCGTACTCACCGCCACCGGTGGAGACCTGGATGATGCCGTCGGAACCGGCCTCGGCGAAGCCGCGGATCGCGGCCGTCACGGTCTGGCTCGACGTGATGTTGATGGCGGGGTAGGCGAACGAGCCGTTCTTGGCCCGGTCGAGCATGTCGGCGTAGACCTCGGGCGTTGCGATGGGCACGATGTTCTCCTCGTGACGTGAAATGTGCCGTACGCCACCGATCCTTCCACGGACCCGCTGCGGCGTCGCGGGGCTGTCCGTACCCGCGAGTAGCGCGCGGACGCGGGGACGGGGCGGCGCTGTGCGCCGCCCCGTCCGCGACCTCCCGGCCCCTACAACCGGGGGCGGTCGACCAGCCGGCCCTCCGGGGACCGACTGCCATCAGCGCACCGGTCACCGCGGTTTCCGTGTCTGATCAGGGCAATCATGGACCAGACCAGCGGTTTCGACGAACTCGGTCGACGGAGACATCGTTGTCGCGCCCCCGCGGCGTGACCGGTGTCATCGGGTGGGGCCGGTGGGACACGCCGCGCAGCCCTTCGCCCCCGGTTGGGTAGCAGTGCTCAGGCGCCCCCGGCCCGCCGCGGCCACGCTGGGGCCATGGAGACCCGCGCCCCGCTCGACGCCCGCGCCATCGCCGCCGCGACGCCCGCCTCACGCCATCGCGCCGTCGACCTGCTGCGGGTGGCCGCCCTGGGCGTCGTCGTCCTCGGTCACTGGCTCGTCGCGGCCGTCACCGTCCACGACGGGACGCTGGCCACCGGGGCGGTGCTCGACCTCGCCCCCTGGACGCATCCGCTGACGTGGGTCTTCCAGGTGATGCCGGTGTTCTTCCTCGTCGGCGGTTACGCGAACGCGGTGTCCTGGAGGCGGTCCCGCGAACGTGGTGCGACCTGGCCGGTGTGGTTGCGCGGGCGGCTCCGGCGGCTGCTCGTGCCGGTCGTCCCGCTGCTCCTCTCGTGGGTGGCGATCCTCGCCGTGGCCGACGCGGCCGGGGTGGACCGGGGCGCCCTGCGCACCGCCTCGCAGGTGGCACTGGTCCCCACCTGGTTCCTCGCCGCGTACGTCGTCGTGTGTGCACTCGCCCCGGTCACGCTGCGGCTCTGGGAGCGCTTCGGCTGGGCCAGCGTCGCGGGCGGGCTGCTGCTCGGCGGCCTGATCGACCTCGTGAGCCTGACGACCGGGCCGTGGTGGGTCGGCTTCGCCAACTACGTGGTGGTGTGGTGCTCGGTCCACCAGCTCGGCTACGCGTGGCTGGACGGGCGCCTCGACGGCACCGCACGTCGACTCGGGATGGCGGCGATCGGCGGCGCCGGCCTCCTCGCGCTCGTCGCCCTGGGCCCGTACCCGGTCTCGATGATCGGCCTCGACGGTGCCGCGGTGAACAACTCGTTCCCGACCCGCGTCACGCTCGGCTTCCTCGGGCTGCTGCAGGCCGGGGTCGTCCTGGCCCTCGAGCCGGCCCTCTCCCGCTGGCTCGCACGGGACCGTCCGTGGGCCGTCACGGTCCGGCTCGGGTCCCGGATGATGAGCGTCTACCTGTGGCACCTCACCGTGATGGTCCTCGTCATCGGCGGCTCCCTGCTGCTCGACGGGGTCGGCCTCGGCCCGGAGCCCTTGTCCGCGCGGTGGTGGCTCACCCGTCCCCTCTGGTGGGCCGGCCTCGGGCTCGCCACGGTCGCCGTGGTCGCGGTCGTGGGGCGGGTCGAGCAGGTCCGTCCGGCGTCGGGCCACGTCCCCGCGTGGCGCCCGGTGCTCGCCACCGCGCTCGGCTGCGGCGGCCTCGGGGTCATGGCCGCCCGTGGGCTCGTCGACGCCGGCGGGCTCAGCTGGTGGTGGGCGGCCCTCCCCGTGGCCGGTGTCGCCCTCGTCAGCGTGGGCGGACCGGAGCGACGAGCTCGTCCCGACGCGCCGTGAGGTGGGCGCGCTCGACGTCGTTGCGGCACCGCTCGATCGCCACCTGCAGGGCGTCCACCGCAGCCGCAGCCTCCCCGAGGCGGGCCAGCAGCTCACCGCGTACCGCCGGCACCCGATGACTCGTCGGCAGCTCGGCGTCGAGCCCGTCGAGGGCCACCAGCCCTGCGGCGGGACCGTCGCGCTCGGCGACGGCCACCGCGGCGGCCAGGCGAACGGCGGGGGACGGGTTGACCTGCAGGAGTGCGTCATAGGCGTCGCACACGACGTCCCACCGCGTGTCGGCGGCGGTGAGCGCCGTCGCGTGGGCCGCGGCGACGACCGCCTGCAACCGGTACGACTCGGTGAGCGGGTCCGGGTCCGGTCCGAGCGCGGCCAGGATGCCGAGCGCCTCGGCCACCTCGTCGGTGTGCCATCGCTCCCGGTCCTGGTCCGGGAGGAGTACCAGGCGCCCCCGGTCGTCGACCCGGGCGTCGCGCCGCGAGTGCTGGAGGAGCATCACGGCGAGCAGCGCCCGGAGCACCGGCTCCTCGGGCCGGAGGGCGAGGGCCACCCGCGCCAGCCGGATGGCGCTGCCCGCGAGGTCGGCGCGCAGCAGGTCCGGCCCGGATCCGGGCGCGTAACCCGCCGTGAAGGCCAGGTACGCGGTCTGGGCCACGGTCCTCAACCGCTCCGGCAGGGCGGCGGCACCGGGGACGCCGTAGGGGATCCCCGCGGCGACGATCTTCTTCTTCCCCCGGGTGATCCGCGCGGCCATCGTCGGTTCGGGGACGAGGAAGAGCCGGGCGATGTCGGCGGTCGACATCCCCAGGACGAGCCGGAGCGCGAGGGCGCTCGCGACCTCCGGCGCCAGCGCCGGGTGGCAGCAGAGGAGGACGAGGCGGAGCACGTCGTCCTCGACGAGGTCCCCGGGGTCGGCCATGGCTCCTCCTCCCGTGGTCCGCTCCGCGTCCACGACGAGCAGGGGTTCCTTCCGCGCCGCCATCGACTCGGCGCGGAGCCGGTCGAGCACCCGGCGCCGGGCGGCGGTGAGCAGCCATGCCGCAGGGGCGTGGGGCGCGCCGTCCGCCGGCCAGCGCCGGGCGGCCGACTCGACGGCGTCCCCGAGGGCGTCCTCGACGAGGTCCAGCCGACGGAACTGCCCGAGGAGGAGGGCGACGAGTCGCCCCCACTCCTGCCGGACCACCTCGGCCAATGTCTCCTGCGGGCTCACGCCGAGTCGTGGCCCTCGAGCGACAGGACGGGACGGATCTCCACCGTGTACGACGGCGGCAGGAGCCGCGCGGCCGCGACGGCGACGTCGAGGTCGGGCAGCTCGACGTCGTAGTAGCCGCCGATCTGCTCGGTGAGCTCGACGAACGGCCCGTCCGTGACGACCCGCTCGGCGCCCCTGCCCGCGGACAGCGTCGTCGCCGTGTCGGCGTCGCCGAGGGCACCACTGGCCAGCCGCGTGCCGTGCTCGTCGACGTACCGCTCGAAGGCGTGGTGGGCGTCGAAGTACTCCTGGCGCGCCTCGGGCCCGGCCGTCGCCCACTCCCCCGGCGCGTAGGCGACGAGGATGACGTAGCGCCTCACGACGAGGCCTCCCCGGTGTCGTCGCCCGCGACCATGTCACGGAACTCGATGAGCTCCCCGCGCGCCGCGAACTCGGCACAGATGCGCACGAGGTCCGCGCGGTCGGAGGTGTCCACCAGGTAGAAGCCGACGACCTGCTCGACGGACTCGGTGAACGGACCGTCGGTGACCAGAGCGCCGCCCGTGCCGTCCGGCCGCATCGAGACGGCCTGCGCGGACGGGGTGAGTGGCCCCGTCGCGACCACCGCGTGCCCGCCCGATGCGAGGTCGCGGTGGAACTGCTCGTGCGAGCGCATCCCCTTCTCGTGCTCCTCCGCCGGAAGCTCGGCCCACTCGGCCTCGGGGGCGGGCAGCAGGACGAGGTGGCGGCTCATTGGGTGGCTCCTTCGGTCGGGGGTCGCCGTCGCGCGACCTCACCCCGATGACGAACGGGCCGGGGCGGTATCGACAGGTCTACCGGACGTCCTGACCTCAGGGGGCGACAACGGCCCGCGGGTGGTCAGGACAGGGCGTCCGCGAGGAGCCGGAGGGTCTCCTCGCGCGCCGGCCCGCGGTCGGCGGCGGTTCCCGCCACGGCGCCGGCGACCGGGTGGACCATCACCTCGTCGACGTCGAAGCCGGCGGCGAGCTCACGCACCTGCGTGGCTGCCCGGTCCGGGGTCCCGACGACCCACCGGGCCAGCATCTCCTCGGCGAGCGCGGCGTGGGAGACCGGGACGTCCTGTGCCTCCGCCTCCTCGACGAGCAGCTGGGCCCGCAGGGGCTGCCCGGTACGGAGGGCGACCATCGAGCGCAGGTTGGGCAGCGCCAGCCGGCGCGCCTCCTCGGCACTCTCCGCGACGACGACGTTGACGGTCAGGAGCGTGCGTGGCTCCGGGTGGGCCTCCGACGGCTGGTAGCCGTCGCGGTAGAGCGCCAGCGCCTCGGCCGTGCCGCGGCCCGAGAAGTGGTGCGCGAAGACGTACGGCAGTCCCCGGGAGGCCGCGAGCCGGGCCGAGTAGTCCGAGGACCCGAGCAGCCACACGGTGGGGGCCGAGGCCGCGTGGGGCGTGGCGCGCAGGACGTGGTCGCCCGTGGGGAGCCGCAGCGCGGCCCCCTCCGGCGCCATCATCGCGAGGATCGTGTCGACGTGGTCGGGGAAACGGTCGACCGCGTCGGCCTCGACGCCACCGGCCCCCGACCGCAGGGCCCAGGCGGTCACCGGGTCCGTCCCGGGCGCCCGCCCGATCCCGAGGTCGACCCGGCCGGGGAAGGCGGCCTCGAGGAGCGCGAACTGCTCGGCGACGACGAGCGGTGCGTGGTTGGGGAGCATGACGCCTCCGGAGCCGACCCGGATGCGCTCGGTCGCGGCGGCGACCGTGGCCACCAGGACCGGCGGATTCGTCGCCGCGACGGCGGGCATGTTGTGGTGTTCGGCGAGCCAGTAGCGCCGGTAACCGTGCTCGTCGGCGACCCGCGCGAGCGCCCGCGTCGCGGCGACGGCGTCGCGGCTGGTCTGGTCGGCGCGGACCGGGACGAGGTCGAGGACGGACAGGGCGGGGGTGGATGCGGGGCTCACCCGGTGGTCAGCGGACGCGGCCCGCGCGCTATTCCGCGCCCCCGCGCGCCGCGTCCGGCCGCTGGTCGAAGACGTGCCGCCGGACCCAGGCGTGCATCGCGACGGCCGCCGCCGCCCCCGCGTTGATCGACCGCGTCGAGCCGAACTGCGCGATGTGGAGGACGACGTCGCACGCGCGGACCATCTCCGGGGTGAGCCCGGCACCCTCCTGCCCCAGGACGAGGACGCAGGCCCGCGGCAGGTCGTGGGTCTCGAGGGCCACCGCACCCGGCACGTTGTCGAGTCCGACGAGCGGCAGCCGCTCGCCCGCCGGACCACCGGTGGCCGCCCAGGCGACGAGGGCGGCGACGTCCGGGTGGTGGTGCTCGTGCTGGTACCGGTCGGTGACCATCGCCCCCCGTCGGTTCCAGCGCCGCCGTCCGACGACGTGGAAGGCCGCGGCGTTCATCGCGTTCGCCGTGCGGACCACCGAGCCGATGTTGAAGTCGTGGGACCAGTTCTCGATCGCGACGTGGAACGGGTGCCGTCGGGTGTCGAGGTCGGCGACGACGGCGTCCATCCGCCAGTACCGGTACCGGTCGACGACGTTGCGCCGGTCGCCGTCGCGGAGCAGGTCGGGGTCCCAGTGGTCGCCCTCCGGCCACGGCCCGGCCCAGGGCCCCACGCCGACCTCTCGCTCCTCCACGCGGCCGAGCCTAGGCGGCCCCACGTCGCGGCCCAGCCGTCCACCGCTCAGCGCGTGTTCAGCCCTCCCCGGCCCCGACCACCTACCCTGATCGCGTGATGCACGCGCTCGGGCCGAACTGGATGGACCCCCAGTACCTCTTCGACACGTACGGGACCGCCTTCTTCTGGCTGTCCCTGCTCATCGTCTTCGTCGAGTGCGGGCTGTTCTTCCCGATCCTGCCCGGCGACTCGCTGCTCTTCGCGATCGGCATCTTCATCGCCGGCGACCAGCTGAACGTCAACCTCTTCGTCGCGATGGGCGCCCTCTTCGTGGCGGCCTTCGCCGGCAACGTCGTCGGGTACGAGATCGGTCGGGCCATCGGTGCCCCGCTGCGGGAACGCGACGGCCGCATCGTCAAACGGGAGTACTTCGAGAAGACCGAGGCCTTCTTCGAGCGCTACGGCGCCCGCGCCCTGGTTCTCGGCCGGTTCGTGCCGATCGTGCGCACGTACATCACGATCGTCGCGGGCATCGGGCGGATGGAGCGGCGCCACTTCTTCACCTGGTCGGCCGTCGGCGCTGCGCTCTGGGTCGGCATCGTCATGGTCGCCGGGTACTTCCTCGGCGGCGTCCCCCTGGTCCGCGACAACCTCGAGGCCGCGATCCTGCTCATCGTCGTGCTCTCGGTCGTGCCGATGGGGGTCGAGTACCTCCGCCACCGGCGTGACGCGAGGATGTCGCGGGAGGAGGTCCTCGAGGAGTCGACCGAGGTCGTCGACGACGTCGAGCACCGCCACCCGCACTGACCCCGGTCCCGCCCGTCCATGTGACCGAGCAGTCGCCGCCACGGCCCTCGGACCGGAGGAGAGTGGGAGGGGACGCCTCGTCCCCGGCTCACCGACCGAAGGACAGCCATGAACAGACTCCAGGACCGGACCGCCCTCGTGACCGGGGCGGCGAGCGGGATCGGACGGGCCATCGCCCTCCGTCTCGCCGAGGAAGGGGCGCGCGTGGTCGTCTCCGACATCGACGACGACGGCGGCCGCGAGACCGTCGACCGTGTCGCGAGCGCGGGCGGCAAGGCGGTCTTCGTCCACCACGACGTCGTGAGCGAGACCGACTGGGACCTCGCCTGCGACACCGCCCGTGAGCGCTTCGGCGGCCTCGACGTGCTCGTCAACAACGCGGGCATGGGGGACCTCGCCGCCATCGAGGACACGACGCTGGCGGCATGGGAGCACACGATCGCCATCGACCAGACCGGGGTGTTCCTCGGAATGCGCACCGCGGCACCGCTGCTCAAGGCCTCGGGCAACGGCTCGGTCATCAACATCAGCTCGATCTTCGGGACGAGCGGCGGTTTCGGTGGCTCGCCGGCGTACCACGCGGCCAAGGGCGCGGTGCGGACGCTGACCAAGAACGTGGCCCTCCACTGGGCGACCGAGGGGGTCCGGGTCAACTCGATCCACCCGGGCTTCATCGACACCCCGATCCTGGACCAGGCACGCGGCACCCCGTTCGAGGACGCGATGGTCGCGATGACCCCGATGGCACGGCTGGGCCGTCCCGAGGAGGTCGCCGCGGCAGCCGCCTACCTGGCGAGCGACGACGCCTCGTACGTCACGGGCCTCGAGCTGTACGTCGACGGCGGATACATCGCCCGGTGACGCACGGGGCCTCAGCCGAGGTCGATGAGGCCCCGGCGGTGCGCCTCCGCGACGGCCGCGGTGCGGTCCTGGACGCCGAGCTTGGCGAAGGCCCGGATGAGGTGCGTCTTGACCGTCGCCTCCCCGATGAACAGGGCCCGGCCGACCTCGGCGTTCGACATCCCGCGCGCGACGAGCCCGAGCACCTCGACCTCCCGCCCCGTCAGCTCGGGCGCGGCGGGCGCCCGCAGCCGGTCCGCGAGCCGCGCCGCGACGGGTGGCGCGAGCACGGTCTCGCCGCGCGCCGCCCGCCGGATCGCGTCCGTGAGGACGGACGTCGGGGCGTCCTTGAGCAGGTAGCCCCGGGCGCCCGCCTCGACGGCCCGGACGATGTCGGCGTCGGTGTCGTAGGTCGTGAGCACGAGGACATGAGGGGCGCCCGGGAGCGAGCGCAGCCGCGCGGTGGCCTCCGCGCCGTCCATCACCGGCATCCGCAGGTCCATGAGGACGACGTCGGGGGCGAGCCGCGGCACGAGGGCGAGCGCCTCGGCGCCGTTCCCCGCCTCGCCGACGACGTCGAGGTCGGGCTCCTCCCCGAGGACCGCGACCATCCCGGCGCGGACGACGGGGTGGTCGTCGACGACGAGCAGCCGGATCACCGGGGCACCTCCACACGCAGCGTGGTCCCGGCGCCCGGTGCGCTGGTCAGGCCGACCTCGCCCCCGACCTGGGCGGCGCGGGCGCGCACCCCGTCGAGGCCGAAGCCGTGGCGGTCCGCGTCGGGGTCGAACCCCCGGCCGTCGTCGGTGACGGTGAGGACGACCCGCGCCGGTTCGTAGGCCAGGGACAGCGCCACGTGGCCGGCGGCCGCGTGACGGCGGACGTTCGAGAGCGCCTCCTGCGCGGTCCGCAGGAGGACGACCTCCGAGACACCGCCGAGCGGAACCGGTTCGCCGTCGACGCTGACGTCGGCGCGCAGCCCGGCCTCGCTGCTCACGGCGTCGCCGAGGCGCTGCATCGCCTCGACGAGGGTGCGCGACTGGAGGTGGCCCGGGGTCAGCTCGGCGACGATGAGGCGGGCCTCGGCGAGGTTGTCGACCGCCGTCCGTTCGACGAGCGAGAGCCGCTCGCGGGCCGTGGCGACGTCGCCCCGGGCCAGCGCCGACTCCGCGGCCCGGGTCAGGGTGACGACCGAGGTGAAACCCTGCGCCAGGGTGTCGTGGATCTCGCGCGAGATGCGCTCCCGCTCGTCCTGGACGCCCCGGTCGCGCTCCACCGCGGCGAGCCGCGCCTGGGTGGCGCGCAGCTCGTCGATGGTCGCGGCACGGCCCTCCGCCTCACGGACGATGCGGTTGATGAAGAGGCCGAGAGCCAGCGAGAGGCTCATCGAGATGACGCTGCTCATGAGGATCGGGACGAGCCCGGACGGGGTGAACTCCACCTGCGCCCACCGCACCGCGCCGAAGGAGGTCAGCGCGACGGCGGTCCCCGCGACGGCGGACCGGGTGGAGAGCATCGCCCACATCTGCGGGAAGAGCGCGAAGAAGAGCAGCCAGCTCTCGGTGCCGGGGTCGAGCCACTGGATGCCGAGCAGCGCTGCCCACGCGACGAGGTGGTACCCGAGGCCGTACCGCTCGCCCTGGTGCCGCAGCCCCCGCACCCCCAGGGTGAGGTAGGCGACCGCGACGACGCCGAGCAGGGCGAAGGACGGCCCGCGCCCGTGCGGCCCGGGGTCGTCGAGCGCCGTGACGAGCGCCGCCGCACCCCACACGACCGCGAGGACGCCGTGCCAGTAGGGCTCCTGGCGCCGCCACATGGCGACGAAGTCCTCCTGGGAGGTCCGCGCCGGCGCGGTCGTCACGTCGTCCACGCGGCCCATCATCCCCGCCGGGCAGCGATCGCTCACACCGTGCCGCGCTTGAACCAGCGGAAGGTCGTGACGCAGAGGACGAGGCCGCCGACGCCCCACGCCGCGAGGACGAGCAGGGTGCGCCCGGACTCCCACGAGCCGGCCATCTCCAGGCTCGCCATGCCGTCGGGGTAGAACACCGCGCGCATCCCCTGCGCGATCCACTTGAGCGGGAAGAGCGCGGCCACCTGGCGGAGCCAGTCGGGCACGTCCTGCCACCCGATGTAGACACCGGAGATGAACTGGAGGACGAGCATCGGGCCGATGACGACCGCCCCGATCGACCGGGAGGACGAGAGGGACGAGTAGGCGATCCCGAGCACGGTGCCCGCCACCAGACCGAGGCCGAAGACGGCGGCGAGCAGCAGCCACCGGCTCGCCTCCCCCGGCATCGGCACGTCGAACACGAACCGGGCCACGACGAGCAGGGTCGTCAGCTGCAGCACGGAGGTCACCGCGACGAGGCCGACCTTGCCGAGGAAGTACGCGACTGGCGGCATCGGCGTCGAGCGCAGCCGCTTCAGGGAGCCGTCGTCGCGCTCGGTGGCCACCGACAGCGCCATCGTCTGGAAGCTCGTGAGCAGCACACCCGCGGCGACCATCCCGGGCAGGAAGTAGTGGCCGGCGGTCATCCCGGCCTCGTTGTCGGCGAACTGCCCGGAGAAGATCACGGAGAAGAGCGAGAGCAGGAGGATCGGGAAGAGGAAGCTGAAGAAGACGGCCTCCTTCTCCCGGGAGTACATCCTCAGCTCGACCCGGGTGCGGTCGAGGCCGATGGCGAGGGCGTTCATGCCGGGACCTCCGTCTGGTCGTCGGTGACGTGGGGGGCGATGAGCCCGAGGTAGGTGTCCTCGAGGGAGGGCCGCGCCACCGTGAGCTCGGGGACCTCGCCGGGGAAGCGGGCGGCGAGGGCGGTGACCTCGGCGGTCGGCGTGGACGTGCGGATGCTGCGCCGGGCCCCGTCCTCCTCCCAGGAGACCGTCGCCTCCTCGGACTGGCGCCCGCCGAGGTTGGCGGGGGTGTCGAGGGCGAGCAGCCGCCCGGCGGCGATGACGCCGACCCGGTCGGCGAGCTGTTCGGCCTCGTCGAGATAGTGCGTCGTGAGGAGGATCGTCGTGCCGTCGGTGGCCAGGCCCCGGATGAGGCCCCAGAAGTCGCGGCGGGCCTGCGGGTCGAACCCGGTCGTCGGCTCGTCGAGGAAGAGCAGCTCCGGGCGTCCGACGATGCCGAGGGCGACGTCGAGGCGGCGGCGCTGCCCGCCGGAGAGCCCGGTGATGCGGTCGTCCGCCTTCTCGGAGAGGCCGGTCGCCTCGATGACCTCGTCGACGTCCCGGGGGGTCCGGTAGCAGCGCGCGGTGCTGCGGAGCGCCTCGCGCGGTGTCAGGAGGTCCAGGCCCCCGGAGGTCTGGAGGACGATGCCGATCCGGTCCCGCCAGGCGAGCGGCGCCCGGTGCGGATCGGTGCCGAGGACCGAGACCTCCCCGTCGTCGCGGTCGCGGAAGCCCTCGAGGATCTCGACGGTCGTCGTCTTGCCGGCACCGTTGGGACCGAGGAGGGAGAACACCTCGCCGGTCTCGACGTCGAGGTCGAGACCGTCGACGGCGCGGTGGCTGCCGTACGTCTTCGTGAGGCCGCGGATGCGGAGTGCCGGTGCTGTCATACCCCCAGCGTGCTCGATGCCGGGGCGGCGCGGGACGCCCGTGCGGTGGACCTGCCGTCCACCGACCGGTGGACGGCCAGGGCGGCGAGGCCCGCGACGGCGAGGCCCGCCACGCCCGCGACGACGTACGCCGCGCGGGGCCCCGCGAAGGTCCCGACCGCCCCACCGAGGGCCAGGGCCAGGGCCGAGGCGCCTCGTGAGAGGCCGCTCACGAGGGCGACCACCGAGCCCCGGCAGCCCGGGTCGAGCTCGTCGAGGAGGAGGGCCATGACGAGGGCGTTGACCACGCCGAGCAGCAGGCCGACGCCGGCGCCGACACCGAGGAACACGAGGAAGCCGGGGGCCAGGCCCTGCCCCACCTGGGCCGCCGCGATGAGCCCGAGCGCCGCCAGGACCGCCCGCACCCGGGCCGTCCGGGTCGTCGCCGCCGCCGACAGCACGGCACCGACGACCGCGGCCCCGCCGTGCACCGCCTCGGCCATCCCGAACTGCGCCGCGCTCGCGCCGAGGACGTCCCGCACGAGGAAGACCTCGACGACGTTGACCGACTCGAGGGTCACGACGAGCGGCAGGAGGGCCAGGACGAGCACCCCGAGCACCGGGTCGGCACGCAGGGCGCTGGTGCCGTCACGGGGCAGCAGGGTGCCGGTCCACCCGCGACCCGAGCCGGTCACCGCGGGCCGGGACACCCCCGCCGTCCGAGCGGCTCGGGGCAGGGCCGAGGCCGCGACCGCGAGGGCGAGAAAGGTGGCGGCGTCGAGCGCGAGGGCCGCGGAGGGTCCGCGCCACTGGACGAGGACGCCGCCGGCGCCCGCCCCCAGCGGTCCGGCGACGCCGCGCAGAGCGTGCTGGAGCGCGACGACGCGTCCCGCGGCGCCCTCCCGCACGAGCCGGGGGACGACCGCCGACCAGGACGGGGCGCCGAGGGCGAAGCCGGTCTGGAGCACGAGGACGAGGCCGACGGTGGCCGCGAGACCGTCGACGAGGGCCAGGCCCGCCCCCGCGCCGGCCTGGACGAGGGCGGTGACGACGAGAACGCGTCGCGCATCCGCCCGGTCGGCGAGCGCCCCGGCCACTCCCATCGTCAGGACCACGGGGAGCGCGAACGCGAGGAGGAGGAGGGAGACCGCCCACGGCCCGGCCCCGGTCCCGTGGACCCGCAGGAGGAGGGCCACCATGGCGGCTGCGTCGCCCGCGACGCTCACCCCGGAGGCGGCGAGGACCACGCCGACGGCCGGGACGCGGAGCACCTCGCCATAGTTACGAAGCATCTGTTTCACAAATCGTGAAGGTAGTCCTTCACGCCTGCCGCGTCAACTAGCATCCGTGACCATGGCTGGCACCGGTGGGACCGAGCTCCGGATCACCGACCCCCGGGCCCTGCGCGCCCTCGCCCACCCCGCGCGGCAACGGGTCATCACCGAGCTGTTCTCCGGCGAGGTGCTCACCGCCACCGAGGCGGCGCGACTCTGCGACCTCACGCCGTCGGCGATGAGCTACCACCTCCGAGCCCTGGAGAAGTGGGGCATCGTCGAGCGCGACGAGAGCAGCGACGGTCGCGAACGCCCGTGGCGGGCCACGGCCGAGAGCCTCACGATCACCCCGGAGGCGCACCGGGCCGCCGGGGCCACGACCAGCCGTACCTCGGTCCACGCCTGGTTCGGCGACCTCGACGCCGACCTCGACCGTCTGGCCCGTGCCGTCGGGGATGGCAAGAGCCACGGCATGACCTCACGAGGACGCCTGTGGCTCACCGACGCCGAGGAACACGAGCTGCGCGACCGCCTGCACGCCGTGATGCAGGGCTACCGGGGGCGCAGCAGCCGCGAGCACCCCGACGGTGCGCGCCCGTGGAACGTCTACGCCCTCATCCTCCCCGCCGAGACGCACGACGACTGACCCACCTCCCCCGGCGTCCGTCGCTCCGGTGTCACGCGGCGAGCAGTGACTCCAGGTGTCGTTCGAGCGCGGAGGTGGCCGGCGTCGGTGTCGGCTCGGGCGGCGGGTCGGAGCCCCAGCCGAGCAGGGGCGGTGACCCGGACCGGTGGCGGTGCCCGCTCGGGGTGGTCGTGTCGAGGGTCAGGGGTGAGCCCCGGACGACGCGGACCTGCCAGCCCGGGGCCTCCTTGACCTGGTTGCACCGGGCACACTTCCCGCCGCCGTTGTCGAAGCTGGTGGGGCCGCCGGCGTGGACGGGGTGGCTGTGGTCGGCGTGCACGATCGGCGCGTCGCACCACGGCGTGGTGCACAGGTCGTCGCGCAGCACGAGCATCCGGCGCAGCAGCCCGGTGAAGCGGCGGCGGCGGGAGTCCATCGCGACGAGGTCGCGCCCGTCCGGACTCGCGTAGAGCCGGCGCAGCCACACCGAGGCGTCAGCGGCTTCGCGGACCCAGGCCCTGGCCACCGGGGAGGGGACGGTGCCGTGGCCGGGGATGCGGGCCGGCTCCTGGACCGAGCGGGCGGGGTCTCCCGTGCCGAGCAGGGCCCGGTCCGTGACCACCAGCTGCACCTCGACCGGCTGCACCTGCCCCGGCTCGAGCCCTGCCATCAGCCGCAGCGCGGTGTCGGCCGCGACCGGACCGGCGGGCCGCCCACTGCCCGGCTCGTCGGGGCGCTGCCCGGCCACCACGGCGCGAGCGTGCGAGGTGACGGCGGCGTAGGCGCCGACGACCTCGCGCAGCGGCCCGAGCACCGTCAGGTAGGCCATCCCGTCCGGCGCCGGCCGCACGCTCACCCGGCGGGACGCGACCGCCGCCTCCATCCGTCGCACGATGCTCGCGGCGTCGAGCTCGGCCGCGACCCGCCGCGCCGCCCGCCCCACCGCGCGAGGCGACAGCGAGGCCAGCACCGGCCCGAGGCGCCGGTCGACCTCTGCCCGGTCCTGACGTGACAGGGTCGCGGTCTCCCGGGCCACCTCCACCGCGTGCCGTTCGACGACCTCGCCGGCGGACAGGCGGGCCATGGTCTCGGGCAGCTCCTCGACGAGGGCGCGGGCCAGCCCGACGAACCGGTCACCCGAGGTCGGGGACTCCCGGCGCGCCAGCGCGACCTCGGACCCGACCGAGCGCAGGGTGTCCCGAGGCACTCCCGCCTCCCGCGCTACACGGACCGCGTGCACCGCCCGCGCCTGCGCCGCCGACGCCGCACCCTTGAGCCGCTCCAGCTCAGCCACGAGGCGCAGCCGCTCGTGGTCCGACATCACCTCGATGTCGATCTCCGACAACCCTGTCCGCATCGCGGCGACGCGCTGCGTCACCACGCTCGTCGACGCCTCGACCGGCTCCCGGTCGAGCGTCACGCTGCGGTTCCCCTCCATGAACACAACCTAGTCGGGACCACCGACAGGCCACCCACCGCCGATTCCAGTGGTGTCAGGCGAGCCCCCGCACGGCGTGGTGGACGGCCATCACGCCGTTGTCGAACCGTCGGTGGTCCAGCAGCTCGAGGTCGAGTCGGACGCCCCGGGGCAGCGCGGGCTTTCCGCCGCCCACGATGACCGGGTACAGCAGCAGCACGCACTCGTCGACGAGCCCGTGCCGGAAGGCCTCCACCGCGATCGTCGCGCCCCCGATGCTCACGTCCGTCGGGGAGGCCTCCTTGAGCCGTCGCACCGCCTCGGGATCGAACTGCCGCTCGATCCTCGTGCGCGCGGTCGAGACGTCGGGGAGGGAGGAGGAGTAGACGACCTTGTCGGTGTCACGCCAGATACCGGCGTACTCACGGACGACCTCGGGCTGGTCGGTCAACCAGTCGTCGCGCTCCCAGACACGCATCGTCTCGTACATCCGCCGCCCGTAGAGCGACGTGCCGATGTTCCGCTCGTGCTGGTTCCAGAACGCGTGCACGGCCTCGTCAGGCTCGGACCAGTCGAAGGCGCCGGCCTCGTCCTCGAGGTAGCCGTCGAGAGAGATGTTGGCCGCGTAGATCAACCTGCCCATGGAGTCCTCCGCCCAGACGAAGGACCAAGGATGCAGCGCCACGGCGTGCCGGTCAACACGTCCGCGCTGAGCGGGGTGTGCCCTGATCACTTCGCCCGGATATCGCACTGTCATGCCG
>CAWJME010000019.1:0-13496 GCA_963843895.1 uncultured Actinomycetota bacterium
CGATCGCCGCCGGCGCCGACCACGTCGGGTCCGACGACCTCCTCGAGAAGGTCGCGGGCGGCTGGCTCGACTTCGACGCCGTCGTCGCCACCCCGGACCTCATGGGCAAGGTCGGCCGGCTCGGCAAGGTGCTCGGCCCGCGTGGCCTCATGCCCAACCCGAAGACCGGGACGGTCACCATGGACACCGCCAAGGCCGTGACCGACATCAAGGGCGGCAAGATCGAGTTCCGCGTCGACAAGCACGCGAACCTCCACTTCATCATCGGCAAGGCCTCCTTCGACGAGAAGTCGCTCGTCGAGAACTACGCCGTCGCGCTCGACGAGGTCCTTCGGCTCAAGCCGGCCTCCTCCAAGGGCCGGTACATCACGAAGGCGACCCTGTCGACGACGATGGGCCCGGGCATCCCGCTCGACGCGTCCAAGACCAAGAACCTCACCGAGGAGACGGTCGACGCCTGAGCCGCGCCCCCGACGGAGCCCGCCGCACCCTCCCGGGGCGGCGGGCTCCGTCGTCCCCGGATCGAGGTGACGACTTCGTCACCCCGGGGAACTCCCCGGCGCCGCGCCGCGTCCCATCCGTACGCTGAACAGCAGGCGGCCGACCAGGCCACCGGCCACACACCTCACCGACGGAAGCACCAGATGACGCGCACGATCCTCTCCGCCCTCGCCCTCTCCGGCGCCCTCGTCCTGGGGGCCTGCGGCTCCACGACCGCCGGCAGCGGGGCCTCCGCGGGCGCTGCGGCCCCGGCCGCCTCCGCGAAGGTCGGCGACACCGTCGACCTCGTGGAGCTGGCCACCCGTAGCAGCGCCGCGGTCAAGGACAAGGGCACCGCCCACATGACGATGGACCTGGGCTCGGAGGGGTCGATGGAGGCCGACGTCGACTACGGCGACACGGGCCCGCGGATGGCGATGACGATGACCACCTCCGGCGAGACGCTGGAGATGGTCTACGTCGACACGGTGATGTACATGGGCGGTGCCTCGATGGCGGAGATGGCGGGCGGCAGGTCCTGGATCAAGATCGACCCCGCGGGCGACGACATGATGTCGAAGATGATGGGGCCGGTGCTGACCCAGATGGAGTCCGTGATGGGCAACCCCGCCGAGCAGCTCGCGGCGTACGAGGGGGCCAGGGCGACCGTCAAGACGGTCGAGGGCGGCGTGACGACCTACACCGTCACGCTCACCAAGGAGCAGCTCACGGCGGCCATGTCGGCGCAGAAGGAGGCCCTGCCGGGTCTCGGCGCGGAGGCGCTGAAGCGGATCCCCGCCACGGGGGTCACCTACGACCTGTCCCTGGACGCCGACGACCTCCCTGTCGCGATGAGCATGGACGCGAGCGGCCAGGCCCTCACGATGACCTACTCCACGTGGGGCGAGCCGGTCGACATCGCGGCCCCCGCGGCGAGCGACGTCGGCACGTTCGAGCCGCCCACGAGCTGATCGTCCGGACCGAACACCGCGATTTGGGTCCGGGGCGGCGCGTCCCGTACGCTGGGTCCCGACCGAAGACCGCCGGTAGTCGCGTGCACCCGCACGAGACCGAAGGCCCCGCCGAGAGCGGGCGACCAGCGCAGGCCACGAATCGCGAGCCGGAGCCCCGTGCCCCGTCTCCGTGCGAGCCCCGTGCCCTGCGCCGGGGCTCTCTCTCGTTCCCGGGGCCCTCCCCGTCGGTCCGACCCGACGGAAGGAGGCCCGAATGTCACGTGCCGACAAGGTTGCGGCGATCGCCGAGCTCTCGGACAAGTTCACGAGCTCGAACGCCGCCGTCCTCACGGAGTACCGGGGACTCTCGGTGGCTCAGATCACCGAGCTGCGCAACTCCCTGCGTGGCAACGCGACCTACGCCGTGGTCAAGAACACGCTGACCAAGCTCGCCGCCAAGGACGCCGGGGTGACCGCTTTCGACGGTCAGCTCGTGGGTCCGTCCGCGATCGCCTTCGTCGAGGGCGACCCGGTGGAGGCGGCCAAGGGTCTGCGCGACTTCGCCAAGGCCAACCCCCTCCTGGTGATCAAGGGCGGCGTGTTCGAGGGCAAGGCCCTCTCCGCCGCGGACATCACCAAGCTCGCGGACCTCGAGTCCCGCGAGGTGCTCCTCGCCAAGCTGGCCGGCGCCATGAACGCCTCGCTCAGCCAGGCTGTCTACCTCTTCGCCGCCCCGCTGTCGCAGGCCGCTCGCGCGGTCGACGCCCTGCGGGCGAAGGTCGAGGCCGAGGGTCCGGTGGCTGCCGCCGCCGACGCTCCGGCCGAGGCCGCCGCAGAGACCCCCGCCGAGGCTCCCGCCGAGGCCACCGACGTCGCCGAGGGTAGTGGCGACCCGGGCCCCGGCGCGTAGCGCTGGGGAGAGCTGACCCCTCGGGGCCGGCTCACCACCGAAACCGCCACTCACGGCACTTCAGCACGAAAGGACGCCAACCATGGCCAAGCTCAGCACCGACGAGCTCCTTGAGGCCTTCAAGGAGATGACCCTGATCGAGCTCTCCGAGTTCGTCAAGGAGTTCGAGGACACCTTCAACGTCACCGCCGCCGCGCCCGTCGCGGTCGCCGGTGCCGCCGCCCCGGCCGGTGGCGGCGACGCCGAGGCCCCCGCCGAGCAGGACGAGTTCGACGTCGTCCTCGAGGCTGCCGGCGACAAGAAGATCGCCGTCATCAAGGAGGTCCGCGCGCTGACCTCCCTCGGCCTCAAGGAGGCCAAGGACCTCGTCGACGGCGCCCCCAAGGCCGTCCTCGAGAAGGTCGACAAGGCTGCGGCCGAGAAGGCCAAGGACCAGCTCGAGGGCGCCGGCGCCACCGTCACCCTCAAGTGAGCCCGTCCCCCTCGGGGGGATGACGCCACGCCCGACGGGGCCCGACCACTGTGGTCGGGCCCCGTCGTCGTGCGCCCCCGGGGCCACCTGAGAGATTTCTTGGGACAACAAACCACCATCGAGGCGGAACCCGTGGTCTCATGGTCCGGCGCCGCGGCTACCGTCGGGTAACTTCGGCTCGCGTGGGTGCACGACGACGAGAAGGGTCGACATGGGTGTCGAGATCGCGGTGAGCGGCCTGACCAAGCGGTTCGGGAGCCAGCTCATCTGGGACGACGTCACCCTCACCCTCCCCGCGGGGGAGATCTCGGTGATGCTCGGCCCGTCCGGCACCGGCAAGTCGGTCTTCCTCAAGACCCTGGTCGGCCTGATCCGCCCCGACGCCGGCTCGATCGTCATCGACGGCCGCGACGTCGTCCAGCTCCGCGGAGACGACCTCTACGAGGTCCGGAAGCTCTTCGGGGTGCTCTTCCAGGACGGCGCCCTCTTCGGGTCGATGAGCCTCTTCGACAACGTCGCCTTCCCCCTGCGCGAGCACACCCGCAAGCGCGAGTCCGAGGTGGCCGCCATCGTGCGCGAGAAGATGGAGCTCGTCGGTCTCGCGGGCGCCGAGGACAAGCTCCCCGGGGAGATCTCCGGCGGGATGCGCAAGCGCGCCGGCCTCGCCCGGGCCCTCGTCCTCGACCCGCAGATCCTCCTCATCGACGAGCCGGACTCCGGCCTGGACCCGGTCCGCACGTCGTACATCAACCAGCTCTTCGTCGACCTCAACGCCCAGATCGACGCGACCTTCCTCATCGTCACCCACGACATCAACACCGCCCGGACCGTCCCGGACAACATCGGGCTGCTCTACCACCGCCACCTCGCGATGTTCGGCCCGCGCGAGATGCTCCTGTCGTCCGAGGAGCCGGTGGTCCGGCAGTTCCTCAACGCCCAGACCGTCGGCCCGATCGGGATGTCGGAGGAGAAGGACGCCGACGAGCTCGCGGCCGAGTCCGGCCAGGAGCTCCCGCCGCTGCCGCCGATCCCGCTCCAGCTGCCGACGAGTGACCGCACCCCCCGGCGCGCCGAGCGCCCGGCGGGGGAGTGGTGCCGCACGAACGGCGTCACGCCGCCCCCGGGCAGCTTCGCCTCGACGACCGCGGGGATCCCGGGTGTGCCCCACGAGGTGGGTGCATGACCGTCGTCACCAGCGGCCTGCGGCAGGCCGGCTCCTTCTTCGGGCTCGTCGTCGACGTCGGACGCGCGCTGCCGAAGCGTCCCTTCCAGCTCAAGGAGCTCATCCAGCAGGCGTGGTTCGTCGCCTCCGTGACCATCGTCCCCACGGCCCTGGTCTCCATCCCGTTCGGCGCGGTCATCGCCCTGCAGCTCGGCACGCTGACCCGCCAGCTCGGGGCGCAGTCCTTCACCGGGGCGGCCTCGGTGCTCGCGGTGGTCCGCGAGGCCTCACCCCTCGTCACCGCCCTGCTCGTCGCCGGCGCCGGCGGGTCGGCGATCTGCGCCGACCTCGGGTCACGCAAGATCCGCGAGGAGATCGACGCGATGGAGGTGCTCGGCATCTCCCCGATCCAGCGTCTCGTCGTCCCCCGCGTGCTCGCGACGATGCTCGTGGCCGCGCTGCTCAACGGCCTCGTCTCGGTCGTCGGCGTCGCCGGAGGGTACGTCTTCAACGTCCTCGTCCAGGGCGGCACGCCCGGCGCCTACCTCGCCTCCTTCACCGCGCTCGCGCAGCTCGCCGACCTCGTGACGTCCGAGATCAAGGCACTGCTCTTCGGTGCCCTCGCGGCCCTCGTCGCCTCGTACAAGGGGCTGACGGCCGGGGGAGGGCCCAAGGGCGTGGGCGACGCCGTCAACCAGGCCGTCGTCATCACCTTCATGCTCCTGTTCGTCGTCAACTTCGTCATCAGCGCGATCTACTTCCAGGTCGTCCCCCAGAAGATCTGATGCCGATGACCCGACTCGCCTCCGCCACCCGCGCGCCGCTGCGGCTCCTCGACGAGCTCAGCGCGCAGATGCGGTTCTACGTGCAGTCCATCCGCTGGGTGCCGCGCACGCTCCGCCGCTACACCAAGGAGGTCGTGCGGCTGCTCGCCGAGGTCTCGCTCGGCTCCGGGGCGCTGAGCGTCATCGGCGGCACGGTCGGGGTGCTGACCTTCCTCGCGTTCTTCACGGGGTCCCAGGTCGGGCTCCAGGGGTTCAGCTCGCTCGACCAGCTCGGCACCGGCGCCTTCGCCGGCTTCGTCTCGGCGTACCTCAACACCCGCGAGATCGCACCGCTCGTGGCGGGCCTGGCGCTCGCCGCCACGGTCGGCTGCGGCTTCACCGCCCAGCTCGGGGCGATGCGGATCAGCGAGGAGGTCGACGCCCTCGAGGTGATGGGCATCCCGAGCCTGCCGTTCCTCGTGACCACCCGCATGATCGCCGGCTTCGTCGCGGTGATCCCGCTCTACGTCCTCGGCCTGCTCTCGTCGTACGCGGCGACCCGGTTCATCGTCACCGGCTACTTCGGGCAGTCCACCGGCACCTACGACCACTACTTCCACCTGTTCCTGCCGCCGGGGGACATCATCTGGTCCTTCGCGAAGGTGCTGGTCTTCGCCGTCGTCATCATCGGCATCCACTGCTACTACGGGTACACGGCGAGCGGCGGCCCGGCGGGCGTCGGGGTCGCCGTGGGTCGTGCGGTCCGCACCTCGATCGTCGCGATCAACGTCATCGACTTCTTCCTCAGCCTCGCGATCTGGGGCGCCACGACGACGGTGAGGATCGCGGGATGAGCGGCGGTCTCCTCGCGGGCCTGCGCGAGCGTGCGTACGGCGTGGCGTTCCTGCTCGTCGTGGCCCTCGGCATCACCCTGTCCGTCGCGACCTTCGAGAAGGTGTTCACCGACGTCGTCACGGTGTCCCTGCGCACCGACCGCATCGGCAGCCAGATGCAGGAGGCGGCCGACGTCAAGATCCGGGGGGTCATCGTCGGGGAGGTCCGCTCCATCACCTCGCACCGGGACGGTGCGACGCTGTCGCTCGCCCTCGACCCGGACCGGGTCGACCTCATCCCGGCTGCCGTCAGCGCCCGGCTGCTCCCCAAGACCCTCTTCGGCGAGCGGTTCGTCGACCTCGTCCCGCCGACCGGGGACCCCGGGCGCGCCATCCGCGAGGGCGACGTCATCCCGCAGGACCGCACCAGCGTGGCCATCGAGCTCGAGCGGGTCTTCGACGAGCTGCTGCCGCTGCTGCGGACGGTGCGGCCGGAGAAGCTCGCGGCGACCCTCAACGCGCTCGCGACCGCCCTGGACGGCCGCGGCACGAAGCTCGGGGAGAACCTCGTCCTCGTCAACGACTACTTCACCCAGCTCAACCCGCAGATGCCGCTGATCCAGGCCGACATCAGCGGCCTCGCCGACCTCGCCAGCACCTACGCGGAGGCGGCACCGGACCTCCTCGCGGCGGCCAACTCGCTGCGGACGACGAACGCGACGATCGTCGAGAAGAAGGACCAGCTCGCCGGGTTCCTCGCGGGCACGGCCGGCTTCGCGAACACCACGGCGGAGTTCCTCGAGAAGAACGACGACCGGATCATCCAGGTCGGGCGCGTCCAGCGACCGACGCTCGCGGTGCTCGCCAAGCACGCACCCGTCTACCCGTGCCTCGCGACGGCCCTCGTCGACTGGATCCCGCGCGCCGAGGAGATCTTCTCCGGCGGCCAGTTCCACATCACCCTGGAGAACCCGCCGCAGCGGAACGGGTACCGCCCCGGCCAGGAGCCCGCCTGGAACGACGACCGCGGACCCAGCTGCCGCGGCCTGCCGAACCCCGGTGGCAGCCAGTCGAACCCGCGGGGCGCGGTGCGGTTCGCCGACGGCTCGGGTGGCGCGTCACGCTCGTCGCTGCCCTCGGCCCTGCTCGCCCCCTCCGGCCTGGCGGTCGGCAACGTCGACTCCGGCCTCGCCGGCACCGAGGCCGAGCAGCAGGTCGTCGCCATCGCCCTCGCGTCCGAGGGGCAGGGTGAGCCGTCGGCACTGACGACCCTGCTCGCCGGGCCGATGCTGCGGGGGAGGGTGGTCAACCAGTGAAGACCACCCCGAGCCTCGTCAAGCTCATCGCCTTCGTCGTCGTCACGGTGCTCGCCACCGGGCTGCTCGCGGCGACCATCGCCAACGTCCTTCCCGGGGACAAGGCCTCCTACCGGGCCGTGTTCAGCGACGTCACCGGGCTGGCGAAGGGCCAGGATGTTCGCATCGCCGGGGTTCGGGTCGGCACGGTCCGGGAGATCGCCGTCGCCAAGGACCGGGTCAGCGCCGAGGTCACGTTCGACGTCCTCCGCTCGACGACCCTCACCCGGGGCACCGCCGCGACGATCAAGTACCGCAACCTGGTCGGTGAGCGCTACGTCGCGCTCACCCAGGAGCCGGGAGACGCCGCGGCGCTGCCGGAGAACGGGACGATCCCGCTCGAACGGACCCACCCGGCGCTCGACCTCACGGTCCTGTTCAACGGGTTCAAGCCGCTCTTCGCCGCCCTGTCCCCGGCCGACGTCAACGAGCTGTCCGCCCAGCTGATCTCCGTCCTCCAGGGTGAGGGCGGCGACATCAACAGCCTGCTGGGGCAGACCGCCTCCCTCACGCAGGCGCTCGCGGACCGCGACGCCGTGATCGGCCGCACCATCGACAACCTCACGACGGTGCTCACCACCGTCGAGTCCAACGACACCGCCTTCAAGGACCTGCTCACCCAGCTGCAGCGCTTCGTGTCCGGTCTCGCCCAGGACCGCGCCGCCATCGGGGACTCGCTGACGAACATCAACCGGCTGACCGGCGACACGGCGAACCTGCTCGCCGCCGGGCGCCCCGACCTCAAGGCCGACATCGCGAACCTCGGCGACCTCGCCGCCACCCTCAACGAACCCGCGAACACCCGCGAGTTCGAGCGGTTCATCGGCCAGGCCCCGACGAAGATCTCGACGATCACCCGAACGGCCACCTACGGGTCCTGGTTCAACTTCTACCTGTGCCGGTTCGACGTCCAGAACCTCCTGCTCCCCACCGGCAAGACGCCCGGCAACCTCGGGTACGACGTCGCGGCGGCGAGGTGCCGGTGACGACCACCCCGGCGGCTCCCCCGAAGGAGCGAGACACCCTGCGGCTCGGCGTCGTGGGGCTGCTCCTCATCGCCCTCGTCATGGTGCTCTCCTTCAACGCCTCGAGCCTGCCCCTCATCGGCGGCGGCGACTCCTACAGCGCGGCCTTCACCGAGGCCGGGGGCCTGCGCGAGGGGGACGACGTGCGCATCGCCGGGGTCAAGGTCGGGGACGTCACCGGGGTCGACCTCGAGGGCTCCCACGTCCGGGTCGACTTCCGGATCACCGAGGACGTCGCGTTCGGGCCCTCGACCGGCGCCTCGGTGCGGATCAAGACCCTGCTCGGGGCCAAGTACGTCGCCCTCGAGCCCCGAGGCACCGGCCAGATGCGCGAGGGCACCCAGATCCCGCTCGAGCGGACGGTCTCCTCCTACGACGTCATCACCGCCTTCTCCGACCTGACCCGCACGACGGAGCGGATCGACACCGACCAGCTGGCGCAGTCCCTCGACGTGCTCGCGACCGAGTTCCAGGACACCCCGGAGAACGTCCGGACCGCGCTCGACGGGCTGAGCCGGCTCTCCGCGACGATCGCCAGCCGGGACGACAAGCTCCGCGAGCTGCTGCGGGCCGCCGACTCGGTCACCGGCACCGTCGCCGAGCAGAACGCGGTCGTCGACCGTCTCATCAAGGACGCCGACCTCCTCGTCGCCGAGCTCGAGACCCGACGGGAGGCGATCCACACGCTCTTCACGAACACGAGCGCGCTCGCCGAGCAGGTGACCGGGCTGGTCCGCGACAACCGCGCCGAGCTGAAGCCGGCGCTCCAGCAGCTGCAGGCTGTGCTCACGACCCTCCAGAAGCACGAGACCGACCTCAAGGAGACGATCGCGGCGATGGCGCCGTTCACCCGCCTGTTCGCCAACACCCTCGGCACCGGGCCGTGGTTCGACACCTACATCCAGAACCTCTCGAACCCCGTCGGGACGGTGGACCGATGAGGCGCCCGACGCTCCGCGTGCCCGCCCGGCTGACCGACCTCGGGGCGCGCCTGCGTGCGGTCCCCCGGAGGGCCGCCGTCGTCGCGGGGGTGCTCGTCGTCGCCCTCGTCGCCGGGGCGGTCGTGTTCTGGCCCCGCCCGGAGCCGGTGCGCGTCTCGGCCGACTTCGTCCGCGCCGTGGGGCTCTTCCCCGGGTCGGACGTGCGCATCCTCGGGGTGCGGGTCGGGAAGGTGACCGCCGTCGAGCCGCAGGGCGACGCGGTGCGGGTCGAGTTCGAGTTCACCTCCGAGCACCCCGTCCCGGCCGACGCGCGGGCGGCGGTCGTCGCGCCCTCGCTCGTGAGCGACCGGTACGTGCAGCTGCTCCCGGTGTGGACGAAGGGGCCCCGGATGGTGAGCGGCGCGCACATCCCGCTCGAGCGCACCGCCGTCCCCGTCGAGCTCGACCGGGTCAGCCAGAGCCTCGACGACCTCATGGTGGCGCTCGGGCCGAAGGGGGCCAACTCCGAGGGGGCCCTCTCGCGGGTGCTGGAGACCGGCGCCGCGAACCTCGACGGCAACGGGCAGTCGCTGCACGACACGACCGTCAACCTCTCCCGGGCGGTGCAGACCTTCTCCGAGGGCCGGGGGGACCTGTTCTCGACGGTGAAGAACCTCAACACCTTCACCGAGACCCTCGCCGCGAACGACAAGCAGGTCCGCCGGCTCAACTCCAACCTGGCGTCGGTGTCGACGGCACTGGACGACGAGCGCGACGACCTGTCCGCCGCCCTGGCCAACCTCGCCGTGGCCCTCGACGAGATCACCGGCTTCGTCCAGGACAACCGGACGCTCCTCACGGACGACGTCACCCGGCTCACCGACGTCACCGGCACGGTCGTCGAGGAGCGCAAGGCGCTCGCGGAGACCCTCGACGCCGCCCCGGTGGCCCTCTCCAACCTCCAGCTCGCGTACGACGCGAAGAACGGCACCCTCGACACCCGCGCGACGATCCAGGGCACCGACGAGCCGGGCCTGCTCCTGTGCTCGATCATCACCGGGCCCACGGGCACGGGCGACACCGACCTCTGCAAGAGCTCCGGCCTGCTCGACCTCAGGCTGCCCGACGCCCTCGGCCGACTCGCCGGGTCCGCGAGCGGGGGCTCCCCGTCGGGGCTGCTGCGCGGCGCCGACCCCACCCTGGGAGGGCTGCTCGGATGAGGACCACCCGCACCCGCACGGCCGGTACGGCGCTGCTCAGCGCGCTCGTGCTCGTCGTGCTCACCGGCTGCTCGAGCGTCTACGACCTCCCCCTGCCCGGCGGCCCGCGGGCGGAGGGCCGCCAGATCACCGTCCGGGCCGAGTTCGCCGACGTCCTCGACCTCGTCCCGCGCTCCTCGGTCAAGGTCGACGAGGTGACCGTCGGGGAGGTCACCGACATCGAGCTCGACGGCTGGACCGCCCGCGTGACGATGCGGATCCCCGCGTCGGCCGGGCTTCCCGACGACACCCGGGCCGAGCTGAAGCAGACCTCGCTGCTCGGGGAGAAGTACATCGCCCTCGAGCGCCCCGACGGTGGGGGCTCCGGCAGCCTCGACGACGGCGACCTCATCCCCCTCGACCGGACCGGCCGCAACCCCGAGGTCGAGGAGGTCCTCGCGGCGCTGTCGATGCTGCTCAACGGGGGCGGCGTCGGCCAGCTCAAGGTCATCGAGTCCGAGCTGAACAACGCGCTGCGTGGCCACCACGAGGAGATCAGGAGCCTGGTCACCCAGCTCGACACCTTCGTCGGCGGCCTCGACGAGCAGAAGGCGGAGATCGTCCGGGCCATCGACGGCATCGACCGCCTCAGCGCGAGCCTCGCCGCACGCGACGACCAGCTGGCGGGCGTCCTGCAGGAGCTGCCGAAGGGGCTCGCGATCCTCGCCGACCAGCGGGAGCAGCTCACCGGGATGCTCACGGCGCTCGACCGGCTGGGGAAGGTCGGCAGCACCGTCATCGAGGGCTCGCGGGACGACGTGCTCGCCAACCTCGCGGCCCTGAAACCGATTCTCGCCCAGCTGAACACGGCGGGTGACGATCTCCCGAAGTCGCTCCAGCTCCTGCTCACCTACCCGTTCCCGGACTCCTCGGTGCAGGCGATCAAGGGCGACTACACCAACCTGCACGTCACCGCCGACCTCGACCTGCGGAACCTCGGCGTCCCCGCGCCGACGACCCTCCCCACGCTGCCCGTGCCGACCCTGCCCGTCCCGACCCTGCCGGTCCCCACCGTCACGGTGCCGCTGCCGAGCCTCCCGATCCCGACGTCCGGCGTGCCCCTGCCGACCCGGTCCGGCGGCCCGCTCTGCCCCCCGGTCTGCCTCGGCAACGCCTCCGCCGGCGAGGACCTCTCGTGGACGACGCTCTACACCGGGGGGCTCGCGTGATCCGCCGGCTCACCAAGGTCCAGCTCGTCCTGTTCCTCGTCATCACCGTGGTCGCGACCTCCTACCTCTCGGCCAGCTACATCGGGCTCACCGAGCGCGTCCTCGGCGCAGGCCCCACGGTCGTCGCGGACCTCGCGAGCTCCGGCGGCATCTTCGCCGGCGCCGAGGTCACGTACCGCGGCGTGCGGGTGGGCCGGGTGTCCGAGCTGACCCTGAGCGCCGACGGCGTCCGGGTCCACGCCCGGCTCGACCGCGGCACCGAGGTCCCGAAGGACACCCGCGCCGTCGTCGAGAACCGCTCCGCGGTGGGGGAGCAGTACCTCGACCTCCAGCCGCGCTCGGACGGGACGCCGTACCTCGCCGACGGCGACGTCATCCCGCGGCAGGACACCGAGACCCCGCTCCGGGTGGACCAGCTGCTCCTCGACGTCGACCGCACCGTCCGTTCGGTGCCGAAGGACGACCTCTCGACGGTCGTCGACGAGCTCGGGACCGGGTTCGCGGGCACCGGCGACGACCTGGGCCGGCTCATCGACAACGGCGACGCCCTGACCCGCAGCGCGATCCAGGCCCTGCCGGACACCATCGCGCTGCTGAAGTCCGGGAAGGTCGTCCTCGACACCCAGCGCGAGACCTCGTCGCAGATCACGACCTTCTCGAGCAACCTCGCCCGCATCTCGCAGACCCTCGCCACCTCGGACCCCGACCTGCGGGTCGTCCTCGACCGGGGGGCGGTCGCCTCCCGTGAGCTCGAGGCCGTCGTCCGCGACAACCGCGACTCGCTCGGAACGCTCATCGCGAACCTCGTGACGATCGGGCAGGTGACGAGCGCCCGGGTCGACGGCATCGACCAGATGCTCATCACGTACCCGGAGGTGGTCGCGGGTGGCTACACCGTGGTCCCCGGCGACGGCACCGCGCACTTCGGGGTCCAGCTCGCCCAGTCGCCCGCTCCGTGCACCCAGGGCTACGGCGGGACGACGCGGACCGACCCGAACAAGACCTCGGGGCTGCCGCCCGTCAACACCGACGCACGGTGCACGCTGCCCCGCGGGTCCGCCTCCGCCGTGCGCGGCGCGCAGAACGCGCCGGGCCCCCGCCCGGCCGGCAGTGCGAGCTACGCGATGGCCTATGGTTCGGACCCGGTGCCGCTCGGCACGACGGCGTACGGACGGCCCCTGCAGGTCTCGGCCCCCCTCGCGCCCTCGGGCAGCGGCGCGGGGTCGTGGACGTGGATCATGGAGGAGGCCACCCGATGACGCGCACCGCGCGCCTGCTCTGGGCGCTCGTCGCCCTCGTCGTCGTCGCGACGGTGGGGCTCGCCGCGACCCGGGGCCGTGAGTGGTACGACGCCCGACAGGTCCGGGAGGCCCAGCGCGAGGCGCTCGCGGCCGGGCGCCAGCTCGCCGTGAACTTCGCGACCCTCGACTACCGGCACGTCGACGAGGACACCGAGCGGGTGCGGTCCGGCGCCACCGGGGAGTTCCTCGACAGCTACACGACGAGCCTGGCGGACCTGCGCAAGGTCGTCGTCGACAACCACTCGACCTCCCGGGTCGAGCGGGCCGAGGCGGCCCTGGTCTCCGGTGACCGCGACTCCGCCCAGGTGATCGTCGGCGTCGTCGCCCCCACCTCGAACACCAACGCCCCGGACGGGGAGACCAAGACGTACCGGATCAAGCTCGGCCTGCGCGAGGTCGGCGGCACGTGGAAGGTGGAGCGCCTTGAGTTCGTCGGATGAGCGAGGGCGCCCTCGCGTCGCCGGCCAGCGCCGCCGCCACGGCCGCCCGGCGACCGAGCCCGTGCAGCCCAGGGAGGACGCCGAGACCGAGGAGGTGACCGGCCCCGAGGAGGAGGCCGGCCCCGAGGAGGAGACCGGATCCGGCGCGCGGCGCCGGCTGCCGGCCGGGGCGGGCCGGCCGCTCGCCGCGCTCGTCGTGGCACTCGCGGCCTTCGGCCTCGTCCTCGCCGTCTCGCTGCCCGACCCGCACGCCCGGGAGCGTGACGCGCGCGCCGCGACCGCCGCGGCCCGGACCTCCCTCGAGCAGCTGCTGTCCTACAGCTACCAGACCCTCGACGCCCAGACGCAGGCCAACGCGGAGCTGCTCACGGGGTCCTTCCGCGCCGAGTACGCCCAGACGATGAAGAGCACCATCGCCCCGATCGCCGAGAAGGACGAGGTCGTGGTCCGGGC
>CAWJME010000020.1:0-3244 GCA_963843895.1 uncultured Actinomycetota bacterium
CGCCTGACCCGGACGGGTACCGGTCCTCACTCGATGACGGCGACCACCGTCCCCTGGGCCACCTCGTCACCCTCCGCCACCGAGAGCCGGATCGTGCCGGCGGCCGGGGAGGAGAGGTCCAGGTCGACCTTGTCCATCTGGACCTCTGCGATGAGCTGGCCCTCCGCAACCGCCTCGCCGTCCCGGACGTACCACGTCGCGAGGACGCCGACAGCGGTCGGGTCGGCCTGGCTCATCACCGGGAAGGGGACCTCCGTCATCCGAGGACCGTCCGGATCGCTGCCTCGATGCGGTCCTGCCGCGGCAGCACCGCGTACTCGAGGGAGTGGGCGTACGGGATCGGGACGTCGGGCAGGGCCACCCGCAGCGGCGGCGCGGTGAACATTCCCGGGTCCTCGTCCGCCACGGTCGCCACGACCTCGCCGGACATCCCGAAGGAGCGGTAGTCCTCGTCCACCACGACCAGCCGCCCCGTCTTTGCGACCGTGGCGAGGATGGCCTCCCGGTCGAGCGGGACGAGCGAGCGCAGGTCGAGGACCTCGACGGACACGCCCTCACCCTCGAGCTTCTCGGCGACGTCGAGCGCGTGGTGCACCGACAGCGAGATCGTGACGACCGAGACGTCCGTGCCCTCGCGGACGACGTTGGCCTTGCCGATGGGCACGGTGTACTCGCCCTCCGGGACCACGTCGACGGAGCGCGGGTTCTTGGCCATCCACGGCAGGCCCATGATGCCCTTGTGGAACATGTAGACCACGGGCGAGTCGTCGCGGATGGCGGAGGTCATCAGCCCCTTGGCGTCGGCCGGCAGCGCCGGGACGACGACCTTCATCCCCGGCAGGTGGGCGAACGTGCCCCAGAGTGTCTGGGAGTGCTGCGCACCGTCCGAGTACCCGCCGCCGACCGCGGTGGTGAGCACCATGGGAACGGTGACGTTGCCGCCGGACTCGTAGTGGATCTTGGCCATGTGGTTGTAGATCTGGTCGAGGCAGACGCCCAGGAAGTCGGCGAACATCAGCTCGGCGATGGGGCGCATCCCCTCGGTCGCCGCGCCGACCGCGAGCCCGATGAAGGCGGACTCGGAGATCGGGGTGTCGATGATCCGGGTCGGCCCGAACTCGTCGAGCAGACCGGTCGTCGAGGAGAAGATGCCTCCGTAGGCGCCGACGTCCTCGCCGAGGTAGAACACCTCGGGATCGGCCCGCATCTCCTGGGCGATGGCCTCGACCATCGCCTTGGAGGTGTTCAGCCGGCGCGTGGACTGCGTCGTGTCGGTGATCGTCATCTCGGCTCCTCAGGCGAAGACGTACTCGAGCGCGTCGGACGGGTCCGGCAGCGCACTGGCCTTGGCGAACGCGACCGCGGCCTCGACCCGCTCGCTCGCGAGCTTGCGGGTCTGCCCGATCGCGGCGTCGTCGAGGATCCCGGCCTCGACGAGCCGGGTCTCGTACCTCGGGATGGGGTCGTGCTCCGGCACCTGCGCCAGCTCGGGCCGGTACCCCTGGGCGTCGCCCTCGAAGTGGCCCCACAGCCGGAGGGTGTGGACCTCGATGAGGCTCGGGCCGTCGCCCGCGCGGGCACGCGCGACGGCGCGCTCCGCCGCGGCGTGGACGCGCTCGACGTCGTTGTCCTCGACCCGCTCGCCCGGCATGCCGTAGGCCGCGGCACGGTCGGCATTGGACGGGATGGAGGTGGACTTGTCGCGCGGCACCGAGATGCCCCAGTCGTTGTCCTCGACGACGAAGACGACCGGCAGCTTCCAGAGGGCGGCGAGGTTCAGCGACTCGTGGAAGGCGCCCTGGTTGGCGGCGCCCTCACCGGTGACCGCGACGGCGATGCGGTCGGTCCCGCGGCGCTGGAAGGCGAACGCCATCCCGAGCGCCGGCGGGTAGCCCTCCGCGATGATCCCGGAGCACGAGAAGTGCGTTGCGGGGTCGAAGAGGTGCATGTGCCCGCCGCGCCCCTTGCCCAGCCCGTCGACCCGGCCGAAGACCTCGGCCGTCATCGCGTCCAGGTCCATCCCGTGGGCGATGGCGAAGTGGTGCGGACGGTGGGTCGCGGTCACCGCGTCGTCGGCGCTCAGGTGCGCGCAGACGCCCGCGGCCACGGGCTCCTGCCCGGCCGAGAGGTGCATCTCGCCGGGCACGAGACCCTTGCCGATGTCGAAGCCCGGCCCCTTGTCGGCGTGGTACTCGCGGAGGATCGCTTCCTCGTAGGTCCGGACCAGGACCATGGTGTCGTAGAGGCCACGGCGCACCTCGGCGCCCGGCCCGGTGTCGGCGCTCGACATCGGGGCTCCCTTCATCGGGTGTTGTACCCCCACGATCGGGCGCGCCCGGCGCGCCGGCCACACCGGGTTTTCAGATGGTGACACCCCGGCGGGACCTGCGGACTCAGGCGTCCGCGGACAGGGCGATGAGGGCAGCGGCCCGCCGGAGCGCGCGCTCGGTCCCGGCGACCTGCCCGGACCGGCTGACCGGCACGGAGATGGCGACCGCCGCGGTCAGCCGGTGCGAGGGGACCGGGACGGCCAGGCACGTCGTCCCGACGGCGTACTCCTCACGGTCGCGGGTCAGCTCCGGGCTGTGCGCGAGCTCCTCGAGGAGGCGCCGGCCGTTGGTCTGGGTGTGGGGCGTGAGGTCGACGAGGGCATGGCTGGAGAGGTAGTCGCGGCGGGTCTCGTCGGGCAGTGCGGCGAGCACGGCCTTGCCGAGGGCGGTCGCGTGCGCGGCGTCCTCGAAGCCCACCCACATGTCGGTTCGGGGATTGTCCGTGCTGTCGGCGACGTCGGCGAGCCGGATGCACGTGCCGTCGAGGACCGAGAGATAGGCCGCAGCATCCACCTCGTCGTGGAGTGCCCGCAGGACCCGGTGGGTACGACCCCCCGGCCCCGTGAGGACGCGGCGCCCCGCGAGCGTGGAGACCCGGTCACCGAGGACGTAGCCGCCCTCGACCCGGTCGAGATAGCCCTCGTGGAGCAGGGTGCGCAGGAGATGGTAGGTCGTCGCCAGCGGGAGCTCGGCGAGGCGGGCCAGGCGCTTGGCGGTGACGGGGCCGGGCTCGGCGCCGACCATGTCGAGGAGGTTCAAGGCGCGAACCACCGAGTTGATGAGCGTGGGCTGAGTTGCCACGGCCACCTCCTGCTCCAGCGCCCTCAGCCCCCACCGTAGGCCGCCGTGGTCCGTGGCGGAAGGGGGTCGTGACGAGCGCCGTCCCGCAAGGCGCCGTGGCGCCCGATCGGACT
>CAWJME010000021.1:0-781677 GCA_963843895.1 uncultured Actinomycetota bacterium
AGCAACTGTTCAAACCTACCCGCGTCCATGCTTGGGCGTCAAATCCGTGACCCGCTCCTGGAGCGGCCGGCTTTGATCACGCTTGGATCTCTGCGGTGCGTCCCAACTCTAGCACCCTTCCGGGCGCTTCCTCCAACCGGTGTCCCGGGCGCTTGCGCGTCCGAGGTGACCCTTCGGGAGTGGGAGCCAGCTCGTGGGACCGGCCACTTGGTGCGGGGCTGTTCGGCCCTGCCGCTTGGTGTCCGTTCCTCCCTCTCGGGCTGACGTCGAGAACATTAGGACACTCTCCGCGCAGAACACAAATCGGCTCCGGCCCGCCCCGGCTCCGTCGGGTGGCGCTACGAGGAAACCCCCTGCAGGACAGGGGGTTTCCTCGTGAAGATCGCACTGTCAGGCGTCCGGAACCGGCTGGAGCCGCCCTGCGGCGAGGTTCTTGCGGCCACGGCGCAGGACGACGACCCCGCCGGCGAGCACGTCCTCCTCCCGGATCACCGCCTCGTCGTCGGGCACCTTCTCGCCGTTGACCGAGGCCCCGCCCTCCGCGATCGTGCGCCGCGCCGCGTTCCTGGAGTCGGCCAGGCCCACGGCGACGAGCGCGTCGACGACGGGCATCCCCACCGTCACGGGCGCACCCGGCAGCTCGGCGGTCGCGTCCCGCAGGGTCGGCCCGTCCAGGCCCCGGAGGTCTCCCCTCCCGAAGAGTGCCTCGCTCGCGGCCTGGACCGCCGCGGTCGCCGCGGCGCCGTGGACGAGGGTCGTGACGTCGGCGGCGAGGGTGCGCTGTGCGGCCCGCTTCCACGGCTCCTCCTCCACCTGCCGCTCGAGCTCGGCGACCTCCTGCGGCCCGCGGTCGGTGAACACCTTGAGCAGGGTGAGCACCGAGGCGTCCTCGACGTTGAGCCAGTACTGGTAGAAGGCGTACGGGCTCGTCATGTCGGCGGACAGCCAGATGGCGTTGCCGGCGCTCTTGCCGAACTTCTCCCCGGAGCTGTCGGTGAGCAGCGGCGTCGTGAGCAGGTGCACCGACCGCCCCTCCGCGCGGTGGATGAGGTCGGAGCCGGCGACGAGGTTCCCCCACTGGTCGCTGCCGCCGGTCTGGAGGGTGCACCCGTACTGGCGGTAGAGCTCGAGGTAGTCCAGCCCCTGGAGCAGCTGGTAGCTGAACTCCGTGTACGAGATGCCCTCGTCGCTGCCGAGCCGGGCCGCGATGGCGTCCTTCTTGAGCATCTGGTTGACCCGGAAGTGCTTGCCGACGTCGCGCAGGAAGTCCAGGGCCGACATCCCCTCGGTCCAGTCGAGGTTGTTGACGAAGACCGCCGCGTTCTCGCCCGTCGTCTCGAGGAAGGGCCGCACCTGGTCCTGGATGCGGGCCACCCACTCGGCCGTTTGCTCCTTGGTCTTCAGGACCCGCTCCGAGGTCGGCCGCGGGTCACCGATGAGGCCGGTCGAGCCGCCGACGAGGCAGATCACCCGGTGCCCGGCGCGCTGGAGGTGGCGCAGGACGACGAGCTGGACGAGGTTGCCGAAGTGCAGCGAGGGCGCGGTGGGGTCGAACCCGCAGTACGCCGTGATCGGCCCGTCGGCGAGTGCCTGGCGCAGCGCGGACTCGTCGGTGGTCTGTGCCACCAGCCCACGCCACTGCAGCTCGTCGAGGATGTCGGTCACGTCGTGGTCCTTCCCGGTGGTGTCGGCCGGCGGTCCCCGGCCCCTCGCGCGCCCAGCCTGCCACGAGGCGGGCCGCGCGCAGGCGGTGGTCCACGCGGGCCGCGCCCGCACCGCCGGTAGGTTGCGCGCATGGACACCGCCCACCCCACGCCCGTTCCCCGGTCGGTGGGCGCGACGCTGGCCCTCCAGGTCACGGAGCCGGCCGAGCTCGTCCTGTCCGTGGCCGTCGCCTCGACCCTCGCCCTCGCGTCCGAGGAGCTCGAGGTGTCCGTGGACGGCGTCAGGGTGGGTGTCGAGGAGGTCCGGGCCGGCGTCGGGACCCGGCTGCACCGCGTGGCCACCGCCCCGGCCGGACGGCTCGAGGTGGCCTACCGCGCGACGACCGACGAGGACGCACCACCCACCGACCGGTCCCCCGACGCGGTGAGCCCCCTCGAGCGCGTCGAGCTGACCCGGCCGAGCCGGTACTGCGACTCCGACCGGCTGGCCGTGCTCGCGACGACGCACTTCGGCCACCTCGCCGACGCCGACCTGGTCGAGGGCGTCCGGTCGTGGGTCCTCGGCCACGTGCTCTACGCCCCGGGGAGCAGCGGCCACGTCGACGGCGCCCTCGAGACCTACCTCGGCCGGCGCGGGGTCTGCCGCGACACCGCGCACCTCGTCATCACCTTCCTGCGCTCGCTCGGCGTCCCGGCCCGCCTCGTCTCGGTCTACGCGCCCGGGCTCACCCCGATGGACTTCCACGCGGTCGTCGAGGCGTGCGTCGGGGGTCGGTGGGTCGTCGTCGATGCCACGGGCCTGGCGCCCCGCGGGGCGATGGTGCGGGTGGCCACCGGCCGCGACGCCGCCGACACCGCCTTCCTCACCGTGCTCTCCGGCCGAGCCGACTTCCTCGACCTCACCGTGACCGCGGCCACCGAGGGCCCGCTGCCCACCGACGACGGCCGCTCGCCCGTCCGGCTCCCCTAGGCCTGGAGCGGCACCGGGTCGGGCTCGCGGACCACGTCGACGCCGACGTCGAGGGTGGACGAGCCGGCCTCGGTGTAGACCACCCCCCGCAGCGGGGACATGTCACCGAAGTCGCGGCCCCAGCCGGTGGTGATGTAGCGCGAGTCCGCGACCTGCGAGTTCGTGGGATCGAGGTCGACCCAGGTGCCGTCGGGCACGGCAACCGACACCCACGCGTGGGAGGCGTCCGAGCCCGCGAGCTTGCGGGTACCCGGCCGGGGGAAGGTCTCGATGTACCCGCTGACGTACCGCGCGGACAGGCCGAAGGACCGGAGGATCCCGAGCGAGAGGTGGGTGAAGTCCTGGCAGACCCCGGCGCGCAGCCCGAGGAGCTCGGGGAGCGTCGTGCGCACCGAGGTGGCGCCCGGCGTGAACGAGAAGTCCCGGCGGATCCCGACGGTCAGCGCGTGCAGTGCCTGCCCGAGCGGGAGGTCCGGCGCCAGCAGGCTCCGGGCGTACTCGGCCACCTCCGGGTGGGACCCGACCACGGCCGAGGGCAGCCGGGTCATCGCGAGCTCCACGGGGGCGAGGCCGACGACCCCGGCGGTCGTGAGGCCGGCCGCCTCCCGCACCGTCCACCGGTCGAGGGCGTCGAGGTCGACCCGGGGCCAGTGCACGGCCACGAGGCTGCGCTTGACGATCTCCAGCGTCCGGTGGGGCGTGCGCAGCTCGGCGTAGTGGCTGTGGTTGCCGAAGATGTCGAGGTGCTCGGAGAGGATGTCCGGCTCGGGGTCGATGACCAGCTCGTGCTCGAGGACGCGCTGCTGCGGCGTCTCCCGAGGGCGCAGGTAGCCGCGCTCGTAGCAGGCCCGGACGTCGTCGTCGTACGTGTAGGTGGTCCGGTGCGTCACCCGGTAGGTGCGCGGGGTGAAGTCGTCGTCGTCCTGCGCCACGTCACACCCTCGGGCTTCCGGCGGACCACTCCGTGGCCTGCGCGTGGTGGGGCGGCTTGCGCCGGAAGTGCCGGTCGGTGAGCCCGTCGGAGAGCGCCGCCGTCCCGGTCCGCAGGTCCTGCAGGAGGGCGCGCAGCACCTCGCGGTCGCCGGCGCAGGCCTCCTCGACGTCGAGGGCCCGCAACAGCTCGAGCAGCTCGCGGGCCTGCCCCTCCCCCGCCTCGTCACCGACGATCGCGAGCCCCTCGGCGAGCCGGTGCAGCCCGAAGGCGACCGACCTCGGGTTCCCGGGGTCGAGGAGCAGGAGGGTCAGTGCGGAGTGCACCGGCCACGCCGGCCCCTCCCCCGCAGCGGCGCGCCGCCGGTGGGTGATGCCGCTCTCGCCCGCCCCGAGGACGGCCTCGGCCACCTGGCCCTCGGTGACCGGGGGGAGGTCCACGACGAGCGTCTCCCCGAGCAGGGCCAGGGTGTGGTGGACCCGTTCGATGCGGGCCCCGGCGTCGAGGAAGCCCCACGAGTCGTCGCGCACCATGCTCTCGGCCACCACGCCGGCGACCGCGAGGGTGGACTCGAGCACGTCGTCGAGCCGGGGATGGATGACCCCCTCCTCGGCCGCGGCCTCGTCGAGCCCCCGCTCGAGGCGCTCCAGCACCGGCCAGATGTCGGCGGACAGGACGTCACGCACCTCCCGGGCGCACCGGACCAGCCGCTGCACCGCGTAGGCGACGCTGCCGCGGCGCGAGGGGTCGACGAGGATCCCGCGCAGGGCCTCCGCCTCCGGCGCGGGACCCAGCGCCGTCCCGGTCAGCCGCTCGACGACGCGCACCATCGCGGTCATCGCCGCCCCGCCGGCGGATTCCGGGCGGCCCTGGTGGTCCTCGACGAGGTCGGCCGTGACCCGCAGCAGGCGGGCCCCCGACTCCGCGCGCTCCGCGTACCGACCCAGCCAGAAGAGGTTGTCGGCGACCCGGGGGGCGAGACCCCGGTGCGCCGGCGCCGGCACGAAGGCCTGGGCCCGACCGCTGCGGACCACGGCGACCCCCGGCTCGCCGCCGGTGTCGAGGACCCACACGTCCTTGCTCAGGGCGCCGGCGGTGTTCGTGATGCTCGTGGCCCCCGGGGTCGCCGCCACCCGGGCCAGGCCGCCCGGCAGGAACCGGTACCGGTCGCCGCTGGCGACCGCGAAGGTCCGCAGCACGAGGCGGCGGGGCTCGAGCCCCCCGGGGGTGACGACCGGTGCCGTGGACAGCGCCACGTGCTCCTGGGCGCACCACGCCCACGGCTCGGCCTCGATCCGGGCCCGGAGGTCCTCGGCCGCCGCGGCTGACGCCTCCCCGGGGAACCGGTAGGGGCCCAGCTCGCGGCCGACCGGCTTGACGACGAGCTCGTCGAGGTGGGTGAGGACGTGCGAGCGCTGGACCGGGTCACCGCACCACCAGGTCGGCACGGAGGGGACGACGAGGTCCTCGCCGAGCAGCAGCCGGGAGAGCGCGGGCAGGTAGGCCAGCAGGCCGGGGTTCTCGAGCACGCGGGACCCGAGGGGGTTCGCGATGCCGACGCTCCCGCGCCGTCCGGCCTCGAGCAGCCCGGGCACCCCGAGCTGGGAGTCCGCGCGCAGCTCGAGCGGGTCGCAGTAGGTGCTGTCGACCCGGCGCAGGACGACGTCGACCGGCTCGAGGCGGCCACCGGCCCGCAGCCAGACCCGGCCGCCGCGCACCGACAGGTCGTCGGCCTCGACGAGGGGGAAGCCCATGAGCGTCGCGACGAACGCCTGCTCGAAGGCGGTCTCGCTCGCCGAGCCCGGGCTGAGCACGACGACCCGGCGCGTCTCGGACCCCTCCGGGGCCAGCTCGGCGAGGGACTCGGTCATCGCGTGGAAGAACCCGCGGAGCCGGGCGAGCGGGGTCCGGCGGTGCAGCCCGGCCATCACCCGGCTCGTGATGCGGCGGTTCGCCATCGCGTAGCCGGCACCCGACGGGGCGGCGGTGCGGTCGCCGATGACCGTCCACGTGCCGTCCGCGTCGCGCCCGAGGTCGGCGGCGACGACGCCGAGCCGCCGTTCGCCCCGGGCCGGCAGGCCGTCGGCCCGCGGCACGAAACCCGGGTGCCCCACGACCAGGTCGGCGGGCAGGGTGCCGTCGGCCAGCAGGCGGCGGGGTCCGTAGATGTCGGTGAGGAGCAGGTCGAGCAGGACCGAGCGCTGCTCCAGGCCCCGCTCCAGGGCCGCCCACTCGTGGGCGCCGAGGACGACGGGCACAGGGTCGAGGGACCAGGTGCGCGGGCGGCGGTCCTCGCCGGCCGCGCCGTACTGGATGCCCTCCTCGCGGACGAGGCGCCGGGTCTCGGCGGCCGCGGCGCGCAGCCCGGCGGTGCCCATCTCCTCGAGCGCGGAGGCGACCGTCTCCTGGCCGGAGCGCACCGCACCGCTCGCGTCGAGGACCTCGTCGGGACGCCCACCACCCACCGTGCGGGACCGGTAGCCGTCGACCACGTGGTCGCGGACGCTCGGTGGGCTCAGGCTCACTCCGTGCACCCTAACCGCGGACGGGGGCCTGCCGGCCCGGTGAGTGGCGGCGCAGGTCGAGTGTCGCGGCGTCCTCCTCCGGGGACCCCCACGACGGCGGGACCGGCGGGACGTGGACGGGGCCCCCGGTCATCCCCGTGGTGCGGAACCGTGCGGAGCGGCGTGCCTCGGCCTCCATGGCATTGACCGGCGGGGTCTCGTAGCTGCGGCCACCGGGGTGGACGACGTGGTGGGTGAACCCCCCGAGCGAGCGTGACTGCCAGGTGTCGACGAGGTCGAAGACGAGCGGTGCGTGCACCCCGATGGTCGGGTGCAGCGCGGAGTACGGCGCCCAGGCCCGGTAGCGGACGCCCCCGACGACCCGGCCGGGCTCGGTCGACGGGACGAGGGGCACCGGCACCCCGTTGCACGTCACGACGTGACGCCCCGGGACGAGCCCGACCGCACCGACCTGGAGGCGCTCCACGGAGGAGTCGACGTAGCGGGTGGTGCCGCCGAGCTCGATCTCCTCGCCGAGCACGTGCCACGGCTCGACCCCCTGACGCAGCTCGAGCTCGACACCGGAGACCGTGCACGTGCCGAGCCGCGGGAAGCGGAACTCGAGGAACGGACCGAGCCAGTCGGGGTCGAAGCGCGCCCCGGGCGGGCTGCCGGCGCGCTCGAGGAATCGGTTGAGGTCGGCGACGACGTCGAGCAGGTCGGCCTCGGCGGTCGCGGGCAGGAGGAAGCGGTCGTGGAGCCGGGTGCCCCAGCGCACGAGCGGGCCGGAGTAGGGCTCGGCCCAGAACCGGGCGACGAGGGCCCGCACGAGCAGCGCCTGGACGAGCGCCATCCGCGGGTGGGGCGGCATCTCGAACCCGCGGAGCTCGAGGAGGCCGAGGCGGCCCCGGTCGGTGCCGGGGTCGTAGAGCTTGTCGATGCAGAACTCCGACCGGTGCGTGTTGCCGGTGAGGTCGGTCAGGAGGTGGCGCAGCAGGCGGTCCGCGAGCCACGGCGGCGGCGTCCATCCCTCCTCCGCCCCGGCGGGCGGGGTGCTCACCCGCTCCAGCTCGGCGAACGCGGTCTCGAGCTCGTAGAGCCGTTCCGGGCGGGCCTCGTCGACCCGGGGCGCCTGGCTCGTCGGTCCGACGAAGCGGCCCGCGAAGACGTAGGAGAGGGACGGGTGGTGCTGCCAGTACGTGATGAGGGAGCGCAGCAGGTCGGGGCGGCGCAGCAGCGGGGACTCGGCCGGCGTCGAGCCGCCGAGGGTGATGTGGCTGCCTCCTCCGGTGCCGGTGTGGCTGCCGTCGAGGTCGAACTTCTCCGTCGCGAGGCCGCAGGCCCGGGCGTCCTCGTCGAGGCTGGTCGTGAGGTCGCGCAGCTCGGCCCAGGACGCGGTCGGCTGGACGTTGACCTCGATGACGCCGGGGTCGGGGGTGACCGACAGGCTCGTGACGCGTTCGTCACCCGGCAGCGGGTAGCCCTCGACGACGACCGGCACCCCGACGGCGGCGGCCGCGGACTCCACGGCGGCGACGAGCTCGAGGCCGTGGTCGAGGGAGACCACCGGTGGGAGGAAGACGCAGAGGTGGCCGTCGCGCTCCTCGACGGCGAGGGCGGTGCGCGGGGCCTGCTCGACGTCGTGCACGACCGCCGGGGCCGGCGGGGTGTCGAGCACCGCGTCGGGCGCGGCGAGCGGGCCGCGGGGCTCGTACGGGGAGCGGTCGGGGACGAGGGGCGGCTCGCCCCACGCGAGGGAGTCCAGGGGCAGCCGCATCCCGAGCGGGGAGGTGCCCGGCACGAGGAAGAGGTGGCGACGGCGCGGGCGCCACGCGGTGGTGCCCCACCCCCCGGTCTCGGCGTCCTCGAACAGCGGGACGACCCAGCCTCGGGGCGTGCCGGCGGTCTGATCGGCGGCGTCGACGGCGGCGGGGACGGGGCCGCCGGACGCCGTGTCAGCAGGCTCGAGGTCGCCCTCGGGTGCGCCCTGCCCCTCCTCCGGCGGACACCGGGCGAGGTCCCACTGCACCGCGAACGGGTCCTCGTGGGCGGGGAGGCAGAGCTCGGCCGGCACCCCGAGCCGGGCGGCGACCTCGAGCGCCACGGCCTGCACGGTGGCGGCCACCCGCTGGTCCCCGACGGCGGCGCGGTCGAGCGTCGCGGGGCTCCACGGCCAGGCGCGCAGGGCCGGGTCCCGCCAGACGGGCGCCCCGTCGCGTCGCCAGGTCAGCTGGACCGCCCACCGCGGCAGCTCCTCGCCGGGGTACCACTTGCCCTGGCCGTGGTGGACCAGCCCACCCGGCGCCCACCGCTCGAGGAGCCGGCGGGCGAGGGCCTCCGCGCGCTCGCGCTTGGCCGGGCCGTCCGCGGTGGTGTTCCACTCCGGCGCGGCGTGGTCGGTCGCGACGAACGTCGGCTCGCCGCCCATCGTCAGGCGCACGTCCCCCTCGCGCAGGAGGGCGTCGACGTGCTCGCCCAGGGCGTCGACCGCCGCCCACTGCGCGTCGTCGTAGGGCCGCGTGACGCGGGGGTCCTCGTGCAGCCGGGTCACGGTGTTCGAGAACGAGAAGGTGACCTCGGTGGGCTCGGTGGCGCCGCTGATCGGCGCGGAGGACGCCGGGGTGGGGGTCGCCGAGAGCGGGATGTGCCCCTCCCCCGCGAGCAGCCCCGAGGTGGCGTCGAGCCCGATCCAGCCGGCTCCCGGGAGGTACACCTCGGCCCAGGCGTGGAGGTCGGTGAAGTCGGCGCTCGCGCCGGACGGCCCGCCGTCGGTGGGCGCCTGGTCGGCCACGAGCTGGACGAGGTAGCCGCTGACGAACCGGGCGGCCAGGCCCATCTCGCGCAGGACCGCGACGAGCAGCCAGGCGCTGTCGCGGCAGGAGCCGATCGCGCGGGCCAGCGTGGTGTCGGGGGTGAGCACCCCCGGGTCCATCCGCACCGAGTAGGCGACGGACCCGGCGACGGCGGCGTTGACCCGGACGAGGAGGTCGACGATCCCCTCCGGTGCGGCCCCGGGCGCCGGGTCGCGGGCCAGGCCGTGCTCGGCCATGAAGGCGCGGACCGCGGCGCCGGGGCCGCTCCCGGGGCCGCCCTCGTCGACCGGGCGGAGGTACGGGTCGAGGTCGGCCCGCAGGTCGGGCGGGTAGGCGAAGCCGTGGTGCTCGGCGTAGTCCTCGACGAAGAAGTCGAAGGGGTTGATGACGGTGAGGTCCGCCACGAGGTCGACCGTGACGTCGAGCTCGGTGACCCGCTCGGGGAAGACGAGGCGGGCCAGGTGGTTGCCGAACGGGTCCTGCTGCCAGTTCACGAAGTGGTTCGACGGGTGCACGGTGAGGGAGTAGGCCGTCACCGGGGTCCTCGAGTGCGGGGCGGGACGCAGCCGCACGGTGTGGGGGTGCACCGTGACGGGCCGGTCGAAGGTGTAGGTCGTCCGGTGCTGGAGGGCCACGAGGATCGTCACCGCTGCACCGTAGACCGCCCACGTGTCGTCCGCGTGACACCGCCGGATGCCGAGGCGGCCCGGTAGGCGCTGACCGTCGGCTCGCCGTCGAGCCAGAACCGCCACGGGAAGGCCGCGCCGTCGCCGCCGGGCCCGCGCACCCCGACCCGGGGTCCGGTCCGCACGCGACGGCGCTCCTCCCCCTCCGTCGGGGTCAGGGCGCTCCCGGGCGGGGGTGCCAGCAGGTCGAGGCCGTTCTCGTCGCGCGCGATGCCGAGGGTGCGGGTCAGCCGGGCCGGGCCGCGCGCCCAGTCCCGCTCCGGCACGCCGGGCCGTCGGCTCCCGGCGACGTCGTGGCCGTCGACGACCTCACCGGCCCGCAGCAGCACCGCCGAGGCCTCCCCCTCGGGTCCGGTGACGACGTTGACGCAGAAGTGCATGCCGTAGGTGAAGTACACGTAGAGCCGGCCCGCCGGGCCGAACATCACCTGGGTGCGCGGCGTCGGGCCCCGGTAGGCGTGCGAGCCGGGGTCGACGGATCCGGCGTACGCCTCGACCTCGGTGAGCCGCACCGTGACGCCGCCGTGGGTCAGGAGCGACCCGAGCAGAGCCGGTGCGACCTCGAGGACGGGCCGGCTCAGCAGGTCGGCGAGCGAGGGCATCACTCAGCGCACGACGGGAAGGTCCGCGGCCCACGCACGGGCGTCCCCGACCCGCTCGGCGACCCGCTCGAGCTGCTCGGCGACCCGCACGGGCGCCGTCCCGCCCTTCGCCGACCGGGAGGCCAGGGACCCCTCGACCGACAGCACGGTGCGCACGCCCGGTGTCAGGTGCTCGCTGAGGCCCGCCAGGTCCTCGTCGGTGAGGTCCCACAGCTCGATGCCCCGCGCCTCGCACTCCCGCACGCACGCCCCGGCCACCTCGTGCGCCACCCGGAACGGCACGCCCTCGCGGACGAGCCACTCGGCGACGTCGGTGGCGAGCGAGAAGCCCTGCGGCGCGAGCGACGCGAGGCGGGCGGTGTCGAACACCAGCGTGGCGACCATCCCGGAGAACGCCGGGAGCAGCACCTCGAGGGTGTCGATGGCGTCGAAGACCGGCTCCTTGTCCTCCTGGAGGTCACGGTTGTACGCGAGCGGGAGGGCCTTGAGCGTGGTCATCAGCCCGGCGAGGTCGCCGACCAGCCGGCCTGCCTTGCCGCGCGCGAGCTCGGCGACGTCGGGGTTCTTCTTCTGCGGCATGATGCTCGACCCCGTCGAGTAGGAGTCGTCGAGCGTGACGAACGAGAACTCCTTCGTCGCCCAGAGGATCACCTCCTCGGCGAGCCGGGAGACGTCGACGGCGGTCATCGCGGCGACGAACGAGAACTCGGCGACGAAGTCCCGCGAGGCCGTGCCGTCGATCGAGTTCTCCACGGCGGCACCGAAGCCGAGGTCGGCGGCGACCGCCTCCGGGTCGAGACCGAGGGAGGAGCCGGCGAGCGCCCCGGACCCGTAGGGCGAGACGGCCGTGCGGGCGTCCCAGTCGCGGAGCCGGTCGACGTCGCGCAGCAGCGCCCACGCGTGGGCGAGCAGGTGGTGCGAGAGCAGGACGGGCTGGGCGTGCTGGAGGTGGGTGCGCCCCGGCATCGGCACCCCGAGGTGTGCGCGCGCCTGGCCGACGAGCGCGTCGACGACGTCGAGGACGAGCCCCGCGACCACCCGCGCGTGCTCGCGCAGGTACATCCGGAAGAGGGTGGCCACCTGGTCGTTGCGCGAGCGGCCGGCACGCAGCCGGCCACCGATGTCGGGGCCGGCGCGCTCGATGAGGCCGCGCTCGAGCGCGGTGTGGACGTCCTCGTCGCCCTCGGCGGGCAGGAAGGCACCCGACTCGACGTCGGCGCGGAGCCGGTCGAGGGCGTCGAGCATCGCCGCGAGGACGTCGTCCTCGAGCAACCCGGCCGCGTGGAGCACCCGGGCGTGTGCCCGCGAGCCCGCGAGGTCGTGCGGCGCGAGCCGCCAGTCGAAGTGCGTCGACTTCGACAGCGCCGCGAGGGCGTCCGCCGGGCCCCCGGAGAAGCGTCCGCCCCAGAGGCTGACGGAGGGGGTGGCGGACGGGTCGGGCGGGGTCACGGGGTGTCCTTCCGGGTGTACGACAGGAGGCGGTCGACGACCTCGCGGCTGCGGGCCTCGCCGGAGGTGATCACCATGATGGTGTCGTCGCCCGCGATCGTGCCCAGCACCCCCTCGACCGAGGTGTGGTCGATGCCGGAGGCGAGGTAGTTCGCGGCCCCGGGCGGCGTCCGCAGGACCACGAGGTTCGCGGAGTGCTCCGCGGACACCAGCAGCTCCTGGCACCGCGACGCGAGCCGCGAGCTGCGTTCCATCGCACCCGGCGCGGGCCGGACGGTGCGGTCGCCGCCCTGGCCGGGGACGGCGTAGACGAGGGCCTTGCCGACCCGGACGCGTTCGGCGCCGACGTCGACGAGGTCCCGCGACAGCGTCGCCTGGGTGACCTCGATGCCGTCCTCGGCGAGCACGTCGAGGAGCTCGGTCTGGCTGCGGACGGGCGTGGACTGGAGGATCTCGACGATCCGCTGCTGCCGCGCGGCGCGCGAGGTCGAGACGGTCATCGCTCCCCCCTCGCGTGGGAGAGCAGCCACGAGAGCAGCGCCTTCTGGGCGTGCAGCCGGTTCTCGGCCTCCTGCCACACGAGCGAGCGGGGTCCGTCGATGACCTCCGCGGTCACCTCCGAGCCCCGGTAGGCGGGCAGGCAGTGGAGGAAGACGGCGTGCTCGGCCGCGTGGGCCATGAGCGCCGCGTCGACCCGGTACGCCGCGAACGGACCCTGCTCCGCCTTGCGCTGCTCGGACTCGGCCTCCTGGCCCATCGAGACCCAGGTGTCGGTGGCGACGACGTCGGCGCCGCGCACGGCCGTCCCGGGGTCGTCGGTGACGAGCACGGACCCCCCGGTCGCGGCCGCGACCTCCTCGGCCCGGGCCACGACCTCGGCCGACGGCTGGTGCGACCCGGGGGTGGCGACCCGCACGTGCATCCCGGCCGTCGCGCAGCCCAGCAGGTACGAGTGGGACATGTTGTTCGCACCGTCACCGACGTAGGCGAAGGTGCGGCCGGCGGGGTCACCGACGGCCTCCCGCACGGTCATCAGGTCGGCGAGCACCTGGCACGGGTGGAAGTCGTCGGTCAGCGCGTTGACGACCGGGACCCCGGCGTACGCGGCCATCTCCTCGAGCCGGGCCTGCTCGAAGGTGCGCCACACGACGGCGGCGGACTGTGGGCCGAGGATGCGGGCCACGTCGGCCACCGGCTCGCGGACCCCGACCCCGGCGAGCCGCCCGTCGACGGCCATCGGGTAGCCGCCGAGGCCGCTCACCGCGCCGACGAAGGACACCTGGGTGCGGAGGGTCTGCTTGTCGAAGAGCATCGCGACGGTCAGCGGGCCCTCGAGGCAGCGGTCGGAGAACGGCGCCTCCTTGAGCACGAGCGCGAGGTCGAGCACCTCCCGCTGCTCGGCCGGGCTCAGGTCGTCGTCCCGCAGGAAGTGGCGCAGGGTCATCGGGGCTCCTCGGTGGCGAGGTCGAGCAGCCCGGGCAGGGCGTCGACGAAGAGGTCGAGCTGCTCGGCCGTCACGACGAGCGGTGGGGCGAGCCGGATCGCGTCGGGGGCGACCGGGTTGAGGATGAGGCCGGCATCGCGCCCGTGCGCCGCGACGGCGGGGGCCCAGTCCCCCGCCAGGGTCACCGCGCGCAGCAGGCCGGAGCCCCGGATGCCCGTGACGCGCGGGTCGCCCAGGTCGAGGACCCGGCGCTCCAGGTGGTCGCCGACACTGCGCACGTGCTCGAGCAGCCCCTCGGACTCGATGGTGTCGAGGACCGCCAGTCCGGCGGCGCAGGACAGCGGGTTGCCGCCGAAGGTCGACCCGTGCTGCCCGGCCGACAGCAGCGCCGTGACCTCGGGGCCGAAGGTCACGAGGGCCCCGATCGGGACCCCGCCGCCGAGCCCCTTGGCCAGGGTCATGGCGTCCGGGACGACGCCGGCCTGCTGCCAGGCGAACCACGTCCCGGTGCGGCCGACCCCGGTCTGGATCTCGTCGACGACGAGGAGGGCGCCGGCCTCGGTGGTCAGCGCGCGCGCCGCCCTGAGGTACTCGGGGTCGGCGGGGACGACCCCGCCCTCGCCCTGGATCGGCTCGAGGACGACGGCGGAGGTGTCCGGCCCCACCGCGGCCTCGAGGGCGGCGACGTCACCCCACGGCACGTGCACCACACCGGGCAGGAGCGGCTCGAAGGGCTCCCGGTAGGCGGCCTTGTGGGTCAGCGCCAGGGCTCCCGTGGTCCGTCCGTGGAAGGCACCCTCCGCGGCGAGGATGCCGGTGCGCCCCGTGCGGCGGGCGAGCTTGACCGCTGCCTCGATGGCCTCGGCACCGCTGTTGCAGAAGAACACCGCCGAGCCCTCGGGCGCCTCGGCCACCCGCAGGATCCGCTCGGCGAGCTCGACCTGGGGTACCGACGTGTAGAAGTTCGACACGTGGACGAGCTGCCCGACCTGCTTCGAGACGGCGGCGACGAGGGCGGGGTGGTTGTGCCCCAGCGCGTTGACGGCCAGGCCGCCGACGAGGTCGAGGTAGCGACGCCCGTCGACGTCCCAGACCCAGGCACCGTCGCCGTGCTCGAGGACGAGCTGGGGGCGGCCGAAGACCCCGAGCAGCGAGCGCTCGTAGCGTCCGAGCAGCTCCTCGGTCAGGGGCGCGGGACCCGTCGGGGCGTCAGTCATCGTCGTCCTCCTCGTGGTCCGGCAGGACCATCGTGCCGATGCCCTCCGAGGTGAAGACCTCGAGGAGGACGCTGTGGGGCTGGCGGCCGTCGACGACGTGCGCGCGCGGGACGCCGGCGTCGACGGCACGGATGCACGCCTCGAGCTTCGGGATCATCCCGGCGTCGACCCGGGTCAGCAGCTCGCGGGCGGCTCCGACCCGCAGCTCCGACAGCAGGGAGCCACGGTCCGGCCAGTTCGCGTAGATGCCCTCGACGTCGGTGAGGATGACGAGCTTGCGGGCCCCGAGCGCCGCGGCGAGGGCGGCCGCCGCCGTGTCGGCGTTGACGTTGAGCACCTGGCCCTCCTCGTCGAGGTCCGGCGCGATGGTCGAGACGACCGGGATGCGGCCCGCGTCGAGGAGGTCGAGGACGGCCCCGGGGTTGACCTCGACGACGTCGCCGACGAGCCCGAGGTCGTGGTCCTCGCCGTCGACGGTCACGCCGCGTCGTCGGGCTCCGAAGAGGTGCGCGTCCTCCCCGGAGAGGCCGACGGCGACCGGTCCGTGCTGGTTGAGCAGGCCGACGAGCTCGCGACCGACCTGGCCGGTGAGCACCATCCGCACGACGTCCATGACCTCGGGCGTCGTCACCCGCAGCCCGCCGCGGAACTGGGACTCCAGGCCGAGCCGGTCGAGCATCGCCTTGATCTGGGGGCCGCCGCCGTGGACCACGACCGGTCGCAGGCCGGCGTAGCGCAGGAAGGCGATGTCCTGGGCGAAGGCCGCCTTGAGGGTGTCGTCGGTCATCGCGTTGCCGCCGTACTTGACGACGACCAGGGCTCCCCGGAACCGCTCGAGCCACGGGAGGGCCGCGACCAGGGTGGCCGCCTTGGACTGCGCGACGCGCAGCGCGGCGGCGTCGATCGCGCCGCGGAGCGCCTGCTGCTCGGGTGGGGTCATCGGGGCCTCGGTGTCGGGGAGGGGGTCGGCGGTGAGCCGGTGCTCAGGTGGAGTACGCGGAGTTCTCGTGGACGTAGTCGTGGGTGAGGTCGTTGGTCCAGACGGTCACGGCGGCGTCCCCCGCGTGCAGCTCGACGACGACGCGGACCTCGCGCCCGGTGAGGTCGACGAGGGAGCGGTCCTCGCCCACGCCGCCCGCGCGACAGACCTGGACGCCGTTGACCGAGACGTCGAGGGTGTCCGGGTCGAAGGCGGCGGCGGTGGTCCCCACGGCGGCCAGCACCCGACCCCAGTTCGGGTCGTTGCCGAAGACGGCGCACTTGAAGAGGTTGTTCCGGGCGACCGAGCGGGCCACCTCGAGCGCGTCGTCCTCGGAGGCCGCCGAGCGCACCTCGACGCCGATGTCGTGGTGGGCGCCCTCGGCGTCGGCGATGAGCTGCCGGGCGAGGTCGGCACAGACCGCCGTGACCGCCGCGGTGAGGTCGGCCTCGTCGGCCTCGACACCGGAGGCGCCGGAGGCGAGGAGGACGACGGTGTCGTTGGTCGACATGCAGCCGTCGGAGTCGATCCGGTCGAAGGTCGTCCGGGTCGCCTCGCGCAGCACGGCGTCGAGGCGGGCGGGGTCGACGACCGCGTCGGTCGTCACGACGACGAGCATCGTCGCGAGGGCCGGGGCGAGCATCCCGGCTCCCTTGGCCATGCCTCCGACCGACCAGCCCTCCCGGTCCGCCGTGGCCGTCTTCGGCACGCTGTCGGTCGTCATGATCGCCTCGGCCGCGACCGGGCCGCCGTCCGCCGCGAGGGCCGCCGCGGCGGCGTCGACCCCGCCGAGGAGCCGGTCCATCGGGAGCCGCTCGCCGATGAGGCCGGTCGAGCAGACGACGACGTCGCCGGCCGCCACGCCGAGGAGTCCCGCGACGTGCTCGGCGGTGCGGTGGGTGTCCTGGAAGCCGGGGGCGCCGGTGCACGCGTTGGCGCCGCCGCTGTTGAGGACCACGGCGTCGGCGCGACCGTCGGCGACCACGGTGCGCGACCAGGTGACCGGCGCCGCCTGGACCCGGTTGCTCGTGAACACGGCGGCGGCGTGGTGGTCGGGCCCGTCGTTGACGACGAGGGCGACGTCGGGGCGGCCGGAGGACTTGAGGCCGGCGACGACACCGGACGCGCGGAAGCCGCGGGGGGTGGTGACCGACATCAGCTGCGTCCTCCGGTGAGCGTCGTGGGGGTGATGACGAAGCCGGCCCGGCGCCAGGCCTGCGCGGCGTCGGCGGTCCGTCCGACCGGGACGAGGACCCAGTCGGTGTCGAACGTGGAGAGCCCGAGGACGGAGATGCCGGCGTCGACGAGCGGGGCGAGGATCTCGGCGAAGACGCCGACGGCGGAGAACTCGAGCGGCCCGGCCACCTCGACCGCGCGGTACGGGCCCTCGGTGCGCGCCCCGCGGGGAACGACGTCGGTGGGGCAGACGACCGAGGTCTCGTCGGCGGTGCGGGTCAGCGAGGCCAGCGGCCCCCGCTGCCAGTCGAAGGACGGGTCCTCGTCGCTCCGGAGCCGCACGATGGAGACGTCCTCGGGGTGCTCCATGAGGTGCCGCGGCATGGGCCTCACGGGGCCACCCCCGCGACCGGCAGCCCGCTCGTCTCCGGCAGCCCGAGGGCCAGGTTGAGGCACTGGAGCGCCGCTCCGGCGGTCCCCTTGGTGAGGTTGTCCACGGCCGCGACGACGACGACGCGGCCGACCCGCTCGTCGAGGACGACCTGGAGGTGGACGACGTTGGACCCGAGGACGCTCGCGGTGCTCGGCCAGCGACCCTCGGGCAGCAGGTGGACGAAGGGCTCGTCGAGGTAGGCGGTCTCCCACGCGGCGCGCACCTCGGCGGCGGAGACACCGTCGACGGCGCGCGCAGTGCACGTGGCGAGGATGCCGCGCGGCATCGGTGCCAGCGTCGGGGTGAAGGAGAGGGTCACCGGGCCGGCACCGCAGGCGGACAGGTTCTGCTCGATCTCGGGGGTGTGCCGGTGGACCCCGCCGACCCCGTAGGGCGACATCCCCCCCATGACCTCGGCCCCGAGGAGGTGCGGCTTGAGCGACCTCCCGGCGCCGGACGTGCCGGACGCCGCGACGACGGTGATGTCGTCCGGCGAGAGCACGCCCCCAGCGAGGCCCGGCGCGAGGGCGAGGCTGACCGCCGTGGGGTAGCACCCGGGCACCGCGATGCGCGACGCCCCGGCGAGCGCCGCACGCTGCGGGCCGACGGCCGTGGGGAGCTCGGGCATCCCGTACGGCCAGGACCCCGCGTGCGGGGTGTCGTAGTAGGTGGTCCACGCCTCGGCGTCGCGGAGCCGGAAGTCGGCACCACAGTCGATGACGACGACGTCGTCGCCCAGCCGGGCGGCGAGGGCTGCGGAGTGCCCGTGCGGGAGCGCGAGCACGACGGCGTCGTGGCCCTCGAGGACCTCGAGCGTGGTGTCCTCGAGGACCCGCTCGGCGAGCGGGGTCAGGTGGGGGTGCACCGTCCCGAGGGTCTGCCCGGCGTTGGCGCCCGCCGTGACGGCGCCCACCTCCAGGTCGGGGTGTGCGAGGAGGAGCCGGAGGACCTCTCCCCCGGCGTACCCGCTCGCTCCGGCGACGGCAACCTGCTGCATGTGCATGAGTATACAGACCTTGCCAACTCCATGCACACCCGTCCGTCCGCCCGCTCCCCCCAGGCCTTCCCGACTTTTCATGCCCCGGTCCGCGCGACACCCCGCTCAGGCGGCGTGTCCGGCGGACGCCAGCATGAAAAGTCGGGAAGGCGGGGGCGAGGGGTCAGGCGATGGGGTCGTCGCCGCGCAGGACCAGGTCGAGCATCCGCTCGCCCGGGTCGAGCCCGCGCTCGGCCATCGCCCGCAGCGAGTCCGGGGTGTCGATGCCCGCGCGCACGAAGCGGCCCGAGAACGCGTCGAGCCCACCCGTCGCCAGGGCCAGGACGAGTGCCGTCACCTCGTCGGGCGAGGTCCACTCGGTCCGGCCGACGTGGCTGTCCATCGACGCGGTCATGTCGGTGCGCACGACCCCGGGCATGAGGTCGAACGCCCGGATGCCGCGGTCCCACCCGGCGAGGTGGGTCGACCCGGTGATGCGGGAGAGCGCCGTCTTGCTCGCGTGGTAGCCCGAGGCGACCGCCCCGGCCCGGCGCGCCGAGCCCGAGCTGAGGTTGACGACGCGGCCGCCGCCGGCCGCGACCATGTGCGGCGCGACGAGCCACGTCATGAGGTAGGCGCCGCGGACGTTGACCTCCTGGGTGTGCCACCACTCGTCGGGGTCGGAGGCGAAGAGGTCGACCTCGGTGTCGATGACCCCGGCGTTGTTGACGAGCAGGTCGATCCGGCCCTGCCGCTCGACGATGTCACCGACCCAGGCGGCGAGGGCGTCGCGGTCGGTGACCGGGGCGACGGTCGAGGAGCCCCGCTCGACGACCCAGCCGGCGTCCTCGAGCGCGAGCGCGATGGCGCGCCCGATACCGCGCGAGGCGCCGGTGACGACGGCCACGAGGTGTCCGCCGCGGCCGGCCGCCTCGTCGGTGTCCGGGGCCGGGGTCACGTCGCCGTCGTCGTCGACGGGCTCGTCGATGGCGTCGGTCACGCGCGCTGCACCGCCCCGTGGGCGTGCGCCGCCGCGGCCACCGCCTCGTCCCGCAGCCGCGAGACCTCCTCGGTCGTCAGGGTGCGCTCGCCCGACCGGAAGGTGAGCCGGTAGGCGAGGGAGCGGTGCCCCTCCGCCACCTGGTCGCCCTCGTAGACGTCGAACAGCTGGACCGCCTCGAGGAGGTCGCCGCCCCCGGACACGAGGGACTCCCGCACCCGAGCCGCCGGGACCGACCGGTCGACGACGAGCGCGACGTCGCTCTGGGCCATCGGGTACGTGGCGAGCGTGCGCGCCACGACCGTCGGCTCGGACGCCACGGTGAGCACGTCGAGGTCGAGCTCGGCGCCCACCGTGCGCGCGGGCAGCCCGAGCGCTGCCACGACCTTGGGGTGGAGCTCGCCGGCGTGGCCGACGAGCGTGCCGTCGGCGAGCGTCACCCGGGCGCAGCGCCCCGGGTGCCACGGCGCGACGTCAGCCTGCGCGACGACGAGCTCGACGGCGAGCGCCTGCCCGACGGCGTCGACGAGCTCGAGCACGTCCATGAGCTCCGCCCGCCGCCCGGCGCCCCACCAGCCGGCCCGGTCGCGGTCCCCGGCGAGGAGCAGGGCCACGTGCCGCGGCTGGGGCGGCACGGCCGCGCGCACCGCGGCGAGCACCTCGTCCGACGGGTGGACCCCGACGTCCTCGGTCGGCGCCTGCCGCTGCGGCCCGTCGAGCGCGGTGACGAGACCGACCTCGAAGAGGCCCACGTCCTTCGCACCGCGGGAGACGTTGCGCCGCAACGCGTCGACCATCGTCGCGACGAGGCTGGTACGCATCAGCGGCTGCTCGTCGGAGAGCGGGTTGGCGATGCGCACGGTGCGGGCACGCTCGGCCTCGACGTCGAGGGCGAGGTCGGCGAGGCGCTGCTCGCCGACGAAGGGCGCGCTCCAGACCTCGGAGAGGCCCTGCGCCGCGAGGAGGTCCGCGACGGTCCGTCGCACCTGCTGGGCGTGGGTGAGCCCCGAGCCGCCGGGAGGCGTGGGCAGCACCGAGGGGATGCGGTCGTACCCGTGCACCCGTGCGACCTCCTCGACGAGGTCCTCGGGGGTCGTGAGGTCCGGACGCCAGGAGGGGGGCGTGACGCTCAGGGCGTCACCCTCCGCCGAGACGGCGCAGCCGATCTCCTCGAGGACCCCGACGACGGTCTCGGCGTCGTAGTCGACCCCGACGATGCGCGACGGGAACGCCACGGACATCGCGATGGGCGCCGGCTCGGCCGGCGTGCCGACGTCGGTGACCCCGGCGTCGGCCGTGCCGCCACCGAACTCGACGAGCAGGTCGACCGCGAGCTGGGCCGCCGCCGGCGCGAGCCGGGGGTCGACGCCGCGCTCGAAGCGGCGTGATGCCTCGGAGGGGAGGCGGTGCCGCCGGGCGGACCGCGCGACGGTGACCGGGTCGAAGTGCGCCGCCTCGACGAGGACGTCGGTGGTCGTGCCGGACACCTCGGTGGACGCACCGCCCATGACCCCGGCGATGGCGATCGGCCGCTCTCCGCCGTCGGTGATCAGGAGGTCCTCGGGGTGCAGCGTGCGCTCGACGTCGTCGAGCGTCGTGAGGCGCTCCCCCGCCCGGGCCCGGCGGACGACGATCCGCTCGCCGAGCGAGGCGACGTCGAAGGCGTGCAGCGGCTGGCCGAGGCCGAGCATCACGTAGTTGGTCACGTCGACGGCGAGCGAGATGGGCCGCATCCCCGCCTCGGTGAGCCGGGCCCGCATCCAGCGCGGGCTGGGCGCGGTGACGTCGAGGCCACGCACGACGCGCGCCACGTAGCGGTCGCACCCGGCGCGGTCGCGGATCGGGGCGTCGTCGGTGAGCTCGACGGGGTACCCGGTGTCGTTCGGCGCGGGCGCGGTGGCCGCGAGGGCGGTGGCGGGGTCGGCGAACCGGGCGCCGGTGGCGTGCGAGTACTCCCGCGCGACGCCGCGGACCGAGAAGCAGTACCCCCGGTCGGGGGTGACGTTGACCTCGACGGTCTCGCGGTCGAGGCCGAGGAGGGTGATGGCGTCCGCACCCGGGACGCACCGGGCGAGGGCCTCGTCGTCACCGGCGAAGCGCCGGGTCAGGACGATGATGCCGTCGTGGTCGTCGCCGAGCCCGAGCTCGCGCTCGGAGCAGATCATGCCGGCCGAGACGTGGCCGTAGGTCTTGCGCGCGGACACCTCCAGCGGGCCCTGCGGCGTCGTGAGGACACCGCCGGGGAGGATGACGACGACGAGGTCGCCCTCCTCGAAGTTCGGCGCACCGCAGACGATGCCCTGGGGCTCGCCGGTGCCGTTGGCGGCACCGACGTCGACCTGGCACCAGGAGATCGTCTTGCCGTTCTTCTGGGGCTCGCGCACGAGGGAGAGCACCTTGCCCACGACGAGCGGGCCGGTGACTCCCCCGCCGTGCAGGCCCTCCTCCTCGAGGCCCACGGCGACGAGGGACGCCGCGACGTCGGCGCCCGTGGTCCCCTCGGGGACCTCGACGTACTCGCGCAGCCAGTCGACGGGAACGCGCATCAGATCTCCATCCCGAACTGTGCGTCGAAGCGCACGTCACCCTCGATCATGTCCCGCATGTCGTTGACGCCCGTGCGGAACATCAGCGCCCGGTCGATGCCCATGCCGAAGGCGAACCCGGTGTAGCGGTCGGGGTCGACACCGCAGGCGGTGAGCACGTTGCGGTTGACCATGCCGCAGCCACCCCACTCGATCCACCCGGTGCCCTTGCACGTGCGGCAGTCGGGGTCCTCGCCGCGGCACACGAAGCAGCGCAGGTCCATCTCGGCGCTCGGCTCGGTGAAGGGGAAGTACGAGGGCCGCAGGCGGGTCGTGATGCCCGCGCCGAACAGCTCCGCGGCGAGCCGGTCGAGGGTGCCCTTGAGGTGGGCCATGGTGATGCCCTCGTCGACCGCGAGCCCCTCGACCTGGTGGAAGGCCGGCATGTGCGTGGCGTCGAGCTCGTCGGTGCGGAACACGCGCCCGATCGCGGCGACGTACACGGGCACGCCCCGCTCGAGGAGGGTGCGGGCCTGCACCGGGGAGGTGTGCGTGCGCAGGACGAGGCCGCCGTCGGGCGGATCGACGTAGAAGGTGTCCTGCATCTGCCGCGCCGGGTGGTCGGCGTCGAAGTTCAGGGCGTCGAAGTTGAACCACTCCGCCTCGATCTCCGGGCCCTCGGCGATGTCCCAGCCCATCCCGACGAAGAGGTCGGCGATGCGCTGCGACATCAGCTCGATGGGGTGGCGTCGGCCCATCGGGCGTCGCCCGACCGGCAGCGTGACGTCGACCGCCTCCTCGGTGAGGATCCGGGCGTCGCGCTCGGCCTCGAGCTCGGACTGCCGGGCCGCGAAGGCCTGCCCGACCCGGCCGCGGGCCTGGCCGACGCGCTTGCCGGCCTCGGCCTTGGCGCTCGGGGGAAGCGCCCCGATCTCGCGGTTCGCGAGCGCGAGCGGGCTCTTGTCGCCCTGGTGGGCGGCACGGGCGGCCTTGAGCTCCTCGAGGGTCGCGGCGGCGGCCGCGGCGGCGAGGGCGTCCTCGACGGCGGCGTCGACGGCCTGCGGGTCGAGCACGGCGACCTCGACGGGGTCGTAGCTGGTGTTGGGTCCGGACATCGCTTCCACTTCGGGTCGGGATGGGGCGCGGCTGAGTCTAGGTGGGGGCGCGCGCGGGGCTGGACGGGGTTCGGCCCCCGGGCGGTGCGGCAGCCGGCCGTCGGGCCGGTGCGGGGACGTCGCGCTCAGGACGCGCGCGAGGTCGGGCCCGAGGGCCCGGTAAATCGGCGCGGAGCGGACGTCACCCCCCGAGCATATCGGGGAGCCCCTGCGGGGTCACCTCGACGACGCCGCCTCCGCGAAGCGCCTGGTCCGGGCACCGGCGGTCGTGAAGGTCACCACGGCCACGAGGCCGCCGACGACCGCGACGGCGAGGAACCCGCCACCCCCGCCGTACTGGTCGATGACGAACCCGGCGAACGGTGCTCCGAGGGCCCCGCCGGCCGTGAGGGCCGACCCGTGCCACCCCATCGCCTCGCCGCGCACCTCCGCGGGGACGATCCGGGCGGCCTCGTCGACCGTCGCGGTGATCGTCGGGGCGCAGAGCAGCCCCGCCACGCACGCGAGGACGGCGAGGACGACCCCCGAGGAGGCGAACGCCATCGGCGCCGTGACGACGGCGAGGGCCGCGAGCAGCCAGCGCGCCGGGACCTCGCGGGGCAGGCCGCCGTAGACGAGGCCGCCGACGAGCGACCCGAGCCCCCAGAGCGCGAGGACCAGGCCCAGCATCGGCGTCTGGCCGAAGCCGCGCATCGCGGCGACGAACGACAGGTCGGTGCCGGAGAGGATGACCGCCGTCGCGAGCACCATGACGAGGACCGCGAGGAAGGGCCCGCGCAACATCGGGGTGCGGCCGCGCGCGGGCGCGGACGGGGTCCCGTCCGCCTCGGACCGCAGCGGCGGGTCGGCGAGCCACAGCCCGATCCCGGCGAGGACCGCGAGCGCCTGCACGACGAAGAGCACCCAGGCGGTGGACCACCGGGTGGCGGCGAAGACCGCGGCCGCGGGGGCGATCATGAAGGAGATCTCGATGGCGGCGGAGTCGAGCGAGATCGCGGTGCGGCGGTCGCCGTCCGCGACGTCGGCGATGACGGCCTGCCGGATGACCGACGAGACCGGGACGGCGAAGAGGCCGGCCATCGTGGCGAGGCCGAGCAGCGGCCAGTACCCGACCCAGGGCGCGAGGCCCCAGCAGGTGCCGGAGACGACGAGGGAGGGGCCGACGACGGCACGCAGGCCGTGGCGGTCGAGCAGGCGGCCGCGCCACGGTCCGCTGATCGCGACGGCCGTCGTCACCGCGGCGGCCACGAGGCCCGCCATCACGTAGCTGCGTCCCAGGGACGTCACGACGTGGACGGTCACGAGGATGCCGGTGGCGAACATCGGCGCCCGGGTCAGGGTGCCGAGGAGCAGGGTCCTACGAAGGGACGCCCGGGACAGCACGCGCCGGTAGGGCGCAAGGGTCACCGTCGTCACGGGGACACTCTGGCATCCGCCTCGCGCCCCCGCCATTCGAGCGGAAGATCTGCGGACCATCTGTTCACATCCAGTTCTCTTGACCCGTTCCAGACACGGTGCGAGGGTGGCAGGACCGCAGGGACCCGAGCGAAGGAGCAGCGATGACGACCGACCCGTACGCACACCCCGAGGACCTCGGCACCCCCACCGGGTCGACCATGGTCAACGGCGCCGCGGCCGAGAGCGACGAGCACAGCCTGAGCCTCTCCCCGAACGGCCCGCTCCTCCTCCACGACGTCCACCTGCTCGACACCCTCGCCCACTTCAACCGCGAGAACATCCCGGAGCGCAAGCCGCACGCCAAGGGGTCCGGGGCCTTCGGGACCTTCACGTGCACGCACGACATCTCCCGCTACACGAAGGCCAAGGTCTTCCGGCAGGGCGCGACGACCCGCACCCTCGCCCGCTTCTCCACGGTGGCCGGCGAGCTCGGCTCCCCCGACACGTGGCGGGACGTGCGCGGCTTCGCGACCCGCTTCTACACCGAGGACGGCAACTGGGACCTCGTCGGGAACAACACCCCGGTCTTCTTCCTCCGCGACCCGATGAAGTTCCCGCACTTCATCCGCAGCCAGAAGCGGCTCGCGGACTCCGGACTGCGGGACGGCACGATGCAGTGGGACTTCTGGACCAACTCGCCGGAGTCCGCCCACCAGGTGACCTACCTCATGGGTGACCGGGGGCTTCCCCGCTCGTGGCGGCACATGAACGGCTACGGCTCGCACACGTACCTCATGACCAACGAGGCGGGCGAGAAGCACTGGGTCAAGTTCCACTTCGAGAGCGCGCAGGGCGTCGAGAACCTCACGAACGAGGAGGCCGAGCGCCTCGCCGGAGCCGACTCCGACTTCCACCGCCGCGACCTGTTCGAGGCGATCGAGGCCGGTGACCACCCGCGCTGGACGCTGTTCATCCAGGCGATGCCGTACGAGGACGCGAAGAGCTACCGGTTCAACCCGTTCGACCTCACGAAGGTCTGGCCGCACGACGACTACCCCCGCATCGAGGTCGGCACGTTCGAGCTCAACGAGAACCCGGTCAACCACTTCGCGCAGATCGAGCAGGCCGCGTTCGCCCCGAGCAACATCGTGCCGGGGATCGGCTTCTCCCCCGACAAGATGCTCCTCGCACGCGTCTTCTCCTACGCGGACGCCCACCGGGCGCGGGTCGGCGCCAACAACCACCAGCTGCCGGTCAACCGCCCGATCCCCGAGGTCGAGGCCCGCGCGAACCACCTCGTCTTCGACGGCCCGATGAACTCCGAGGTCAAGGGCGGTCCCACGTACATCCCGAACAGCGACGGGCGGGGGCACTCGACGTTCCAGGGCCCGGTGCCCGAGGGTTGGGAGGCCGACGGCGAGATGGTCCGGCAGGCCTACCTGCTCCACGCCGAGGACGACGACTGGGGCCAGGCCGGGACGCTCGTGCGCGAGGTGTTCGACGACGCCCAGCGCGACCGCTTCGTCGAGACCGTCGCCGGCGCCCTCGGAGGCGTTCGCGAGGACGTCCTCGAGCGGGCCTTCGTCTACTGGAAGAACGTCGACGCGACGGTCGGCGCGCGGATCGAGCAGCGGGTCCGGTCCGGCGGGGGTGACCCCATCCCCGGGGCCGCCGACGAGGACGAGTCCGAGCTGCGGGAGCCGCTGCCGGAGGGCGCGCCCGCGCGCTGACCCGAGGTCTTCCGCGACGCAGGGCCCCCGCCGACCGGCGGGGGCCCTGCGTCGTCGAGGGGGCTACTCGTGGTCGGGGAAGGTCGCCCGCAGCCGGGCCCCGCCGCCGGGGCCGTCCTCGACGACCACCTCGCCGCCGTGCGCCGCGACGAGGCCACGGACGAGGTAGAGGCCGAGCCCGGTGCCGTGCTTGGCCCCCGCCTGCCAGAACCGGGAGAAGACCAGCTCGCGGTGCTGGGGCTTGATCCCGTCCCCGTCGTCGGAGACGACCACGTCGACGGCCGAGGGCCCCTCCCAGCGGGCCCGCTCGGCGGCGATCCGCACCCGCCCGCGGCCGTGCCGCATCGCGTTGTCGACGAGGTTGGTGAGGATCTGCTCGAGACGGTCCGGGTCGGCCCAGACGACCTCGACGCCGTCGTCGACGTGCACCTCGAACTGGTCGCGCTCCGCGCCGGCGGCCACCCGGCGCTCGACCTGGCCGTCCAGCCGCTCGCGCACCGGGACCGGGATCGCGTGGACGGTGAGCCGGCCGGTGCCGATCCGGGAGGTGTCGAGCAGCTCGGTGATGAGCCGGGTGACGCGGTCGGCGTCGGCCTCGATCGTCTCGAGCATCAGCCGCTTCTGCTCGTCGGTGAACCGGTCCCAGTTGCGCAGCAGGGTCGAGGAGAAGCCCTTGACGCCCGTCAGCGGGGAGCGCAGCTCGTGGGCCACCGAGGTGAGCAGCGCGGCGCTCTCGGACTCGGCGCGACGCCGGGCCTCTGCGTCCCGCAGTCCGAGCACGACCGAGTGCACCGGCTCCCCGCGCCCGGAGCGGTGGTAGCGCCCCGTCACGAGCAGCTCGCGCCCGGACGGCATCACGAGGAGCCGTTCCCGGTGACCGGTCAGGGTCCGCAGGCCCTGCCACGGGTCGGCGAGCTCCCACCAGGAGTCGCCGCCGAGGTCCTGCAGGGGCAGCGCGTCGACGATGTCGCGGCCGACGACCTCCTGGGCGGGCAGGCCGGTGATCTGCTCGGCCCGGCCGTTCATGAAGCGGACCTTGCGCTCGGGCCCGGTGGCGGCGACCAGACCGTCGGGAATGAACTCGAGGCCGTTGGCGGCGAGGTCGTCAGGCACGAGGAACCGCTCCGGCATGCGGGCAACCTACCGCGCGTCGGGCCGTCCGCGGAGGACCCCCGCCGACGCGTAGAGGCAGATCGTCGCCGCCATCGCGAGGTTGAGGGACTCCGCGAGCCCGTGGATGGGCACGCGGACGACGTCGTCGCAGGCCCCCCGCGTCTCCTCCGGCAACCCCCACGCCTCGTTCCCCATGACCCAGCAGTGCGGCCGGTCCAGCCGTGCGTCGGGGAGCTCGGTGGTCCCCGTGCCGTCGGCCGCGTACGTGCGGATGCCGCGGCGGCGCAGCGCCGCGAGGGTGGCGGGGACCTCGAGCCCGGTGACGACCGGGAGGTGGAACAGCGACCCGGCAGTGGACCGGACCACCTTCGGGGAGTGGACGTCGACCGAGGCCCCGCTCACGAGGACGGCATCCGCCCCGGCGGCGTCGGCCCCCCGGATGACGGTGCCGGCGTTCCCGGGGTCGCGGACGTTGGTCAGGAGGACGAGGAGCCTCGGCGCGGCGGCCAGGACGTCCTCGAGCGTGACCGGCGTGTCGTCGACCACCGCCAGGACCCCCTGGGGGGCCTCGGCGTCGGCCATGGCGGCGAGCACCTCGGGGGTCACCTCGTGCACCCAGAGGTCGGCGGCCCGCGCCGGGGCGACGATGTCGTCCGCGTAGCGCGCCGCCGCCTCGGGGGTGAGGTAGACGTCGCGGACCCGCACCGGGGCGTGCCGGACGGCCTCCCGCACCCCCTGCGGGCCCTCGACGCAGAAGCGGCCGGTGCGTTCACGCACCGACCGCTTCCGGAGCGAGTGGACCGACCGCACCCGGTCGGCCCGGGGGTTGGTCAGCATGCTCGGGGGGTGGCTCAGGCGGAGGCCTTGGCCTCGGCGCCCTGGTTCGCCTTGGCGATCTCGACGAGCGCGGTGAACGCGGCCTCGTCGTTGACCGCGAGCTCGGCGAGCATGCGCCGGTCGACCTCGACCTCGGCGATCTTCAGGCCCTGGATGAACCGGTTGTAGGTCATGCCGTTGGCGCGGGCCGCAGCGTTGATCCGCTGGATCCACAGCCGACGGAAGTCGCCCTTGCGCGCCCGGCGGTCGCGGTAGGCGTAGCCCATGCTGTGCTGGACCTGCTCCTTGGCCTTGCGGTAGAGCCGCGAGCGCTGCCCGCGGTAACCGCTGGCCCGCTCGAGGACGACCCGGCGCTTCTTCTGGGCGTTGACCGCCCGCTTCACGCGTGCCACGTGAGTTCTCCTTGCTCTGCGTCAGTTCAGGGTGGTGGGGAGGGTCGCTCAGCGACCGAGGAGCTTCTTGACCTTCTTGAGGTCACCCTTGGAGACCAGGACGTCCTTGGACAGAGCGCGGGCCTTCTGCGGGGTCTTCTCGTGGAACTTGTGGACGTGGCCGGCCTGCTCGCGCATGACCTTGCCCGAGCCGGTGACCCGGAAGCGCTTCTTGGCGCCGCTGTGCGTCTTGTTCTTCGGCATGGTGCCGATCTCCTTGCGTCGTGTGCTGTCGGTGGTGCTGGTGCCTGGGGACGGGCTCAGCCCGCGTCCGTCGTCTCGCTCGCCGCGACCTGCTCGGCCTGCTCGGCCGACTCGGTCTGGTCGGCCGACTCGGTCTGGTCGGTCGACGCGAGCTCCTCGGTCTCGTCGTGCTCGGCGCTGGTGTCGACCTCGGCGTCGTCGGCCGCGTGGTCGGCCTTCGCGTCGTCGCGACGCTTGCGCTGCTCGGCCATCGCCTGCGCCTTCTTCTTCGTCGGCGCGATGACCATGACCATGTTGCGGCCGTCCTGCTTCGGTGCCGACTCGACGGTGCCGAGCTCGACGACGTCCTCCGCGAGGCGCTGGAGCAACCGGAACCCGAGCTCGGGGCGGGACTGCTCGCGGCCGCGGAACATGATCGTCACCTTGACCTTGTCGCCGCCCTTGAGGAACCGGACGACGTGGCCCTTCTTGGTGCCGTAGTCGTGCGGGTCGATCTTCGGGCGGAGCTTGATCTCCTTGATGACCGTGTTGACCTGGTTCTTGCGGGCCTCACGGGCCTTCATCGCGGCTTCGTACTTGAACTTGCCGAAGTCCATGAGCTTGGCGACCGGCGGCTTCGCCATCGGTGCGACCTCGACCAGGTCGAGGTCGGCCTCCGCCGCGAGGCGCAGCGCGTCCTCGACGCGGACGATGCCGACCTGTTCGCCGTTCGGGCCGACCAACCGCACCTCGGGAACCCGGATGCGGTCGTTGATGCGTGGCTCGCTGATGTGCTTCTCCTTCGTCCGTCCTACCTGCGGGAGACCGTCGGGAACGAGAAGAGGCTCCTCGCACCGAGTGCCGAGGAGCCTGGATCCGTCCGGTCGGCAACGGGAGGGCGCGGCACCCGGAGGGTGCGCACGACATCTCGTCGCGGACCGGGAACCCGGCGACCTCAGTGGTCGGCGCGGGTGGAAGCAGGGCTTCTCTTGCACACCACCCCGTGAGGGGCGGTCGGTCAACACCCGAGGTTAGCAGTCGGGGGCGCCTCCCCCGAAATCCTCAGACGATGCGGAACGCGAGGCCGTCGACGCGGGCCCGCAGCTCACCGTCCGTGGCGAGGCGTTCGCCGACCCGGGTGGCGACCGCCCGGACCTGCTCGGGGTCCAGCCCGGCCCGCAGCGTGAGGACCACCTCGAGGACGCCCTCCCCCGCCGGCGCGCCCTCCTCGACGGCGTGCTCGACGACCTCGGGCTCGGCGGCCACCGCGGCCGCGACGCCGCGGGCGACGAACGGGTCGGTGTGCGGCGGCTCCCAGTCGCGTTCCAGGGCCAGGGCCCAGAGCATCGAGGAGCGCAGCACCCGGCTCGCCGGGCCGGCGACGTCGACGACGAGCACGTCGCACCCCTCGGAGACGGCGGCCTGGGCGGCCCGGGCCGGGGTGACCGGGACCGGGCGCGCCTGCGGGTCCCAGGCGGCGAGCGCCTCCGCCCCGGAGAAGACCGGCAGCGCGCGCCGCCCGTCGGGGGCGACGAGGGTGACGACCGCCATGTCGACGCCGTGGTCGACGGCGAGGTCACCGGTGCGGTCGACCTCCGCCGGCTCGGCCACGACGGGGACGAGCAGGCGACTGCCGGACACGGCCGCCATGAGCGCCGTGTCGTCGCCGGATTCCGCGAGCACCGCGAGCAGTGCCGGGTCGGCCGCACCGGTGTCGGTCTCGAAGCCGCTGGGGGTGAGCTCCCGCGCCCGCCAGGGGGTCCCGGCGGAGTCGGCGGGTCGCTCGGCGGTCACGGGCGCCCCGCGACGTCGAGCGCCTCGGGCAGGGTGAAGGCGCCGCGGTAGAGCGCGGAGCCGACGATGGCGCCCTCGACGCCCTCGCCGACGAGCGAGCGCACGGCGGCGACGTCCTCGATCGTCGAGATGCCCCCGGAGGCGACGACCGGGCGGTCGGTGCGGGCGCAGACGTCGCGCAACAGCTGGAGGTTCGGACCCTTCATCATCCCGTCCTTGGCGACGTCGGTGACGACGTAGCGGGCGCACCCCTCGCGGTCGAGCCGCTCGAGGGTCTCCCACAGGTCACCGCCCTCGCTCGTCCAGCCCCGGGCCGCGAGGGTGCTGCCGCGGACGTCGAGCCCGACGGCCACCCGGTCGCCGTGCTCGGCGATGGCGCGGGCGGTCCACTCGGGGTGCTCCAGGGCCGCCGTGCCGACGTTGACCCGGCGGCAGCCGGTGGACAGCGCCCGGGTCAGCGACTCCTCGTCGCGGATGCCCCCGCTCATCTCGACGTCGATGTCGAGCCGGCCGACGATCTCCGCGAGGAGCGCGGCGTTCGAGCCTCGCCCGAAGGCGGCGTCGAGGTCGACGAGGTGCAGCCACTCGGCCCCCTCCTGCTGCCATCGCAGGGCCGCCTCGACGGGGTCGCCGAACTCCCCCCCGGAGCCGGAGACGCCCTGGACGAGCTGGACGGCACGCCCCTCGACGACGTCGACGGCGGGCAGCAGCTCCAGGCGGGGCGGGGCGGGCTCGGTGGTGGTCACGCGGGGTCCTCCGGGGGGGCGGTGTCTCGGGGTCGGGTGCCGGGGCGGTCGCTCGGGCAGCCACCCGGGCACCCGGCGCTGGACCAGTCTGCCCGGTCAGAGCGAGCGGACCCAGTTCTCCAGGAGCGTGAGCCCGGCCTCGCCGGACTTCTCCGGGTGGAACTGGGTGGCCACGAGCGGTCCGTTCTCGACGGCGGCGACGAACCGCTCGCCGTGCGTGGCCCAGGTGACCTTCGGGGCGACGGCCGCGAAGGCGTCCTCGGGGGTCCGCAGCTCCCAGGTGTGCGCCGCGTACGAGTGGACGAAGTAGAAGCGTTCGGCCTCGAGCCCGGCGAACAGGGTGCTGCCGGGGGCCACCTCGACCTCGGACCACCCCATGTGCGGGACGACGGGCGCCTCGAGCCGCGACACGGTGCCGGGCCACTCCCCCACGCCCGGGACGGGGGCGGCGCTCGGCTCGCGGGACCCCTCGAACATCACCTGCATCCCGACGCAGACCCCGAGCACCGGGCGTCCCCCGGCGAGCCGGCGGTCGATGATCAGCGGACCGCCGGCCGCGGCGAGTCCGGCCATGCACGCGTGGAAGTTGCCGACGCCCGGGACGAACAGGCCGTCCGCCGCGAGGGCGGCGTCGGGGTCGGCGGTGAGGGAGACGGTGGCCCCGACGTGCTCGAGGGCGCGCACCGCGGAGCGGACGTTGCCGCTCCCGTAGTCGAGGACGACGACGGTGTGGCTCATCGGGTCTCCTGCGGACCGGCGGGCGGGGTCCCGCCCCAGGCCGCGGCCCACTCGGCACGGTGCTGCGCCTCGTCGGCCATCAGCCGGTCGAACATCATGACGCCCCGCATCGTCGGCTCGACGTCGCTCGCCCCCGGGCAGTCGCCCCGGACGAGGAGGTCGCGCCCGGGCAGCCCGAGCATCTCGAGCACGGTGACGAGCACGTCGAGCGAGCTGCCCTCGCCGGCGCGCAGGACGCCGACGACGTCCTCGACCCGGGTGCGTCCCCGTGCACCGGCGGCGGCGACCAGACCCTGGACCCCGAGCCGGGGCAGGGAGGGCGTCTCGACGACCCCGGTGCGCGGCTCCCACACGACCCACTGGTGGGTGTGGCGCAGGCCCGTGGCCTGGAGGGTGATGACGGCCCGGCCCTGCAGGTCGAAGAAGCCGATGGTCGGCCGGCCGCGGCGCGGTGCCGGGCGGGCGGCGAGGACCTCGAGGCCGACGTCGTAGGGGGCCGCGCTGCGGGCCTCGGGCTCGGCGACGGTGACCCCGGTCCAGCCGCCGAGCGGGGCCATCGTGGTCGCGACGAGGCCGCGACGCAGCCACCGCCCCACGGGCGCGGGCGACCGGCGCACGAGGAGCAGGCCGTGCCCCGTGCCCGAGCGCGCGTCGACGGCCACGGAGTTAGAGCGCACCCTTGGCGCTCGGGACGCCCTCGACGCGCGGGTCGCGGGCGACGGCGGCGCGCAGGGCGCGCGCCAGCGCCTTGAACTGGGCCTCGACGACGTGGTGCGGGTCGCGGCCGGCGAGCACCCGGACGTGGAGGGCGATCTGCGCGTGGACGGCGAAGGACTCGAGGACGTGCCGCGTCAGCGACCCGATGTAGTGGCCGCCGATGACGACGTGCTCCTGCCCGGCGGGTTCGCCCTCGTGGACCACGTAGGGCCGCCCGGCGACGTCGACGACGGCGAGGACGAGCGCCTCGTCGAGGGGCACCGTGGCGTCGCCGAACCGGGAGATGCCGGACTTGTCGCCGAGGGCCTCGCGGACGGCCTGACCGAGGACGATCGCGACGTCCTCGACCGTGTGGTGCGCGTCGACGTGGGTGTCACCGTCGGCCGACACGACGAGGTCGATGAGGGAGTGCTTGGCGAGCGACAGGAGCATGTGGTCGTAGAACGGGACCCCGGTGCTCACCTCACCGCGCCCGGTGCCGTCGAGGTCGACGCTCACCTCGACGGTGCTCTCGGACGTGGCCCGGCGCACCGTGGCGGTGCGGTGGGTCTCGGCGGTGCTCACGGGGCAGCTCCAGCATGGGTCGGGACGAGGGTGGCGAGGGCGTCGAGGAAGGCTGTCGTCTCCCCGGGCGTCCCGGCCGTGACACGAAGATAGTGCGGAATGCCGACGTCGCGGACGAGGACGCCCCGGTCGAGCAGCGCCTGCCACGTCGCGTGGCTGTCCGCGAGGCCCCCGAAGAGGACGAAGTTCGCGTCGCTGGGCACGGGGTCCAGGCCCATCCCGGCCAGGGCGTCGACGATGCGGTCCCGCTGGTCCTTGACCGCACCGACCGTCTCGAGCATGAGGTCGGCGTGCGCGAGCGCGGCGCGGGCGACGGCCTGCGTGGGCGTCGACAGGTGGTAGGGCATGCGCACGAGGCGGAGCGCGTCGACGAGCGCCGGGTCGGCGGCGAGGTAGCCCAACCGCCCGCCGGCGAGGGCGAACGCCTTGCTCATCGTGCGGGTGACCACGAGCCGGTGCCGTCCGGCGAGGAGGGTCAGGGCGCTGGGCGTCCCGGGGCGGGCGTACTCCGCGTACGCCTCGTCGACGACGACGAGGGCACCGTCGGCCGCGTCGTGCACCGCCTCGACGACGTCGAGCCCCAGCGCGGTGCCGGTCGGGTTGTTCGGCGAGCAGAGGAAGACCACGTCCGGGCGGTGCGCCCGGACCTGGGCCACCGCGGAGTCGACGTCGAGGTCGAACGCGCCGGCGCCCGCGACGCCACGCCTCCCGTCGACCCAGGCCGTGCCCGTCGTCGTCGTGATGATCGGGTGCATCGAGTACGCGGGGGTGAAGCCGAGGGCCGTGCGGCCGGGCCCCCCGAAGGCCTGGAGGAGGTGCAGCAGCACCTCGTTGGAGCCGTTGCCGGCCCACACCTGCTCGGGGGCCACGGTGGTGCCGCTGCGCGACAGGTAGCCGGCGAGGTCCTCGCGGAGGGCGGTGAACTCGCGGTCGGGGTACCGGTTGAGGCCCCCGGCGACCTCGGCGACCGCGCGGGTCATCGCCTCGACGACCACCTCGGGGACCGCGTACGAGCTCTCGTTCGTGTTGAGCGCCACGGGGACGTCGAGCTGCGGTGCGCCGTAGGCGGTCCGACCACGGAGGTCGGCACGCAGCATCGACTCGATCGTCCCGCGGGCGTCCATGCCCACGAGTCTAGGAGGAGGGAGCGCCCACCGGCCGCGGCGCCCGCCGGGTGGCCTCAGGTGCCGGACGGCGTCCAGGCGGGGTCGCGCCCGGCGAGGGCGAGGGCGCGCTCGAAGACCGTGGCACCGGCCGGGACCTCGGCGGGCTCGCCGAACACCCCGGAGCGTTCGGCGGCGGCCTGCTCGGGGTCCTCGGCCGGCGTCACGATCGGCAGGACCGCTTCGGCCTCGGCGTCGGTCGGGGCGTACTCCTGCCCCGTCGCGACCGCGAGGTCCCATCCGTGGAGGAGCACCTCGTCCAGGGCCACGAGCCCGCACACCTCGCCGGGCAGGTCGATGCCGCCGGCCCGCGTCAGCCCCTCCCACGCGGCCGGGTCGGTCCAGGCCTCCCCCAGCTCGCGGAGCGCGATGGTGAGGTCGTCGCGCCAGCCCTCCGGCAGCGGGCCCTCCACCACGACGGCCGGGGTGTCCGTCGTCGGCCCGTGCGTCTTGGCGGCCGCGTCCCGGAAGGCGATGGTGAGCCCCAGCAGGTGGTGCAGGAGCCCCGTGACGTCGACCCCCTCCATCGGGGTCGGGGCGCGGAGGTCGTCCTGCCGGGTCCGGGGGACGAGGCGGGACACCCGGTCGGTGGCGGTCCTGAGGTCGATCACGGTGGCGCTCCTTCGAGGCGGTGACGGTGGACGGCGGACCCGCCCGTCAGGACCGACCGGCCGGAGTCGCGGAACTCATCGGTCGAGGGCGGGTCGGGCGCCGGGCTCGACCTCGGGGACGCGGGCCAGCACGGCCTCGCCATGACCCGGCAGGTCCTCGGCGCGGGCGAGGGTGACGACGTGCCGACCGACCTCGCGCAGCGCGGCCTCGTCGTACTCGACGACGTGGATGCCGCGGAGGAAGGACTGCACGGACAGGCCGCTGCTGTGGCAGGCGCAGCCCCCGGTGGGCAGGACGTGGTTGGAGCCGGCGCAGTAGTCGCCGAGGCTCACCGGCGCCCAGGTGCCGACGAACACCGCGCCCGCGTTGCGGACCCGGGCGGCGACGGCCGCGGCGTCGCTGGTGTGGATCTCGAGGTGCTCGGCGGCGTAGGCGTTGACGACGTCGAGGCCCACCTCGAGGTCGTCGACGAGGACGACGGCGGACTGCCGGCCGGCGAGTGCGGTGGCCACCCGCTCGGTGTGCTTCGTCGCCGCCACCCGGCGTTCGAGGGCGTGCTCGACCGCGTCCGCGAGCTCGGGGCAGTCGGTGACGAGGACGGCGGCGGCGAGCGGGTCGTGCTCGGCCTGCGAGACGAGGTCGGAGGCGACGTGCTCGGCGTCGGCCGTGGCGTCGGCGAGCACCGCGATCTCGGTGGGTCCGGCCTCGGCGTCGATGCCGATGAGGCCCTTGAGCAGGCGCTTGGCGGCGGCGACGTAGATGTTGCCCGGGCCCGTGACGAGCGACACCGGCTCGCAGGCGAGGCCCCCCTCGTCGAACCCGTACGCGAAGGCCGCGACGGCCTGGGCCCCGCCCATGGCGTAGACCTCGTCGACGCCGAGGAGGTGGCAGGCGGCGAGGATCGTCGGGTGCGGCCAGCCGCCGTGGTCGCGCTGCGGAGGGCTCGCGACGGCGAGGCTCGGCACGTCGGCGATCTGCGCCGGGACGACGTTCATCACGACGCTGCTCGGGTAGACCGCGAGGCCGCCCGGGACGTAGAGACCCACCCGGTCGACGGGGACCCACCGTTCGGTGACCGTCCCGCCGTCGGCGACGCGGGTCGTGGTGTCCGTGCGGCGCTGGTCGGCGTGCACGAGCCGGGCACGGCGGATCGACTCCTCGAGCGCGGCGCGCACCGCGGGGTCGAGGGACTCGACCGCGGCGGCCACGACCTCGGCGGGGACGCGCAGCGACTCCGGGCGCACCCCGTCGAAGCGCTCCGCCGCGTCGAGGAGGGCCGCGGCACCCCGGTCCCGCACGTCCTCGACGATGGGCCGCACCGCGCCGAGTGCGGCCTCGACGTCGAACTCGGCGCGCGGCAGCGCGGCCCGCAGCTCGCGCAGGCCGGGACGGCGGCCTCGCAGGTCGAGTCGTGGGATGACGCCGGGCGTGCTGTCGGACATGGGGCCAAGTCTAGGTTTCGGTTCGCCCGTGCCCGCGCCGGGACCCGGGCGAGGAGCCGGCGCCCCGGTCACTCGTCGTAGAACTCCACCTCGAACGCCGCCCGCGAGCGCCGCGCCACGCGGCGGTACCGCTCGGCGAGGTCCTGGGCGGTGCCGGTCTCCATGCCGAGGATGCGGGCGACGCCGTCGGCGTCCCGGTCGTTCGTGGGGACGGCGTCGACGGCCTTGCCACGGAACAGGACCCCGGCGTTGCGCATCGCCGAGGCGAGGCGCCACGCCGCCCCGAGAGCCGTCGCGTGCTCCGGGGTGACCAGGCCCAGCCGCTCGGCGGCCTCGAGCGCGACGAGGGTGGACGGCGTGCGGAGCTCCTCGTGCGCGCCGGCGTGCCGCAGCTGGACGAGCTGGACGACCCACTCGACGTCGGACAGGCCGCCGTGGCCGAGCTTGAAGTGCGTCTTGCGGTCCGCGCCCCGGGGCAGGCGTTCGGCCTCCATCCGCGCCTTGAGGGTGCGGATCTCGCGCACCTGGCCGGCGTCGAGGCCGGCCTCGGGCCAGCGCTGGGGCGCGACGAGCTCGAGGAACCGCTCCGCGAGGCCCTCGTCCCCGGCGACCGGTGCCGCCCGGAGCAGGGCCTGGGCCTCCCAGACGAGGGACCAGCGGGCGTAGTACTCGCGGTACGACGCGAGGGACCGGACGAGCGGGCCGTTCTTGCCCTCGGGGCGCAGCGAGGCGTCGACGTCGAGGACGGGGTCCGGCCCGTTGCGGCCGAGCAGCGCGATGAGCCGCCGGACGACCTCCATGGCCTGGGCCTGCGCGGCGACCTCGTCGGCGCCGGGCACCGGGTCGTGGACGAAGAGCACGTCGGCGTCGGACCCGTACCCCTGCTCGCACCCGCCGAGCCGGCCCATCCCGACGACGAGCAGCCGGGTCAGCGGCTCCTCCCCCGTGGCCGCGGCCGCCTCGCGGAGGCACACCTCGAGCGTCACCTCGAGCAGGGCGGAGGTGAGGTCCGTCATCGCCTCTCCGACGCCCGCCAGCGACAGGCCCCCGCCGAGGTCGGCGACGGCGATGCGGAACAGCTCGGAGCGGCGGATCGTGCGGGCCGCCAGCACGGCCGACTCGGCGTCGTCCTTGCGGCCGGCCGCGGACCGCATGCGCCGCAGCACGTCCTCCCGCGAGCGCGGCGTGGTTCCCGCCGGGTCGCCGAGGAACTGCACGCACTCGGGGGCCTGTTCGAGGAGCGCCGCCGCGAAGCGGCTCCGCGCCAGCGTGTGCGCGAGCCGTTCGGCGGCCGACCCCTCGTCGCGGAGCAGCCGGAGGTACCAGTGCGTCGACCCGAGCTCGTCGCTGATCCGGCGGAAGGCGAGCAGCCCGGCGTCGGGGTCGGCCTCGTCGGCGAACCATCCGAGCATCACCGGCAGCAGCTGGCGCTGGATGGATGCCCGCCGGCTCACTCCCGCGGTCAGCGCCTCCAGGTGCCGGAGGGCTCCGGCGGGATCGCGGAACCCCAGCGCGGACAGCCGTGCCCGCGCAGCCTCCGGGGTGAGCCGCACGTCCTGGTCGGACAGCCGGGCCACCGCGGACAGCAGCGGCCGGTAGAAGATGCGCTCGTGGAGGTGACGCACCTCCCGCCGCCGCGCCCGCCACTGCTCCATGACGGCGTCCGCCGGTGCCGACCGGTGCCCGAGCGAGCGACCCAGCCGGCGCAGGTCGTCGGTACCCGTCGGCACGAGGTGGGTGCGCCGCAGCCGGTACAGCTGGACGCGGTGCTCGAGCGCCCGGAGGTACCGGTACGCCGCGCCGAGTGTCGCCGCGTCGTCGCGGCCGACGTACCCTCCGGCCGAGAGCGCCTCGAGGCCCTCGAGCGTCGTGGCGGTGCGGAGCGACTCGTCGGCCCGGCCGTGGACGAGCTGGAGCAGCTGCACCGAGAACTCGACGTCGCGCAGGCCGCCCCGCCCGAGCTTGATCTGGCGCTCGGCCTCGGCCTTGGGGATGTGGTCCTCGACGCGCCGGCGCATCGCCTGCACGTCGTCGACGAAGTTCTCGCGGGTCGAGGCCTGCCACACCATCGGCTGGACCGCCTCGAGGTAGGCGGCCCCGACCTCCGGGTCGCCCGCCACCGGGCGCGCCTTGAGCAGGGCCTGGAACTCCCAGGTCTTGGCCCAGCGCTCGTAGTACGCGCGGTGGCTCTCGACCGTGCGCACCAGGGGCCCGTTCTTGCCCTCGGGCCGCAGGGCCGGGTCGACCTGCCAGAGGGCCCCGGCACCGGTCGAGGCGGAGCACAGGCGCATCAGGCGCGTCGCGAGGTCCGTGGCGACCGCGATCGCGTCCTCCTCGGGGACCCCCTCGGCCGGTTCGGCCACGAAGATGACGTCGACGTCGGAGATGTAGTTCAGCTCGCGCCCACCGGTCTTGCCCATCGCGACGACCGCGAACCGGGTGCGGTCGGCGGCCTCCCCCACCTCCTCACGCGCGACGACGAGGGCCGCCTCGAGGGCGGCCGCGGCGAGGTCGGCCAGGGCCGCGGCGGTCGCCGGCAGCACCTCGAGCGGGTCCGCCGCCGTGAGGTCGAGCGCCGCGATCCCGAGCAGCTGCTCCCGGTAGCCGATCCGCAGGGCGTCCGCGGGGGTGAGGTCGCCGGGCGAGGACACGCGGGCCACGAGGCGGGCGACGCGGTCGGTCGCGGCGACCGGGGAGGCGTCGGCGACGGCCACCCAGTGCTCGGGGTGGGCCACGAGGTGGTCGGCGAGCGCGCTGGAGGCCCCGAGCACGGCGAGCAGCCGCCGACGGGCGACCGAGTCCTCGCCCAGCGCCGCCACGACCGTCGCGCGCAGCCCGTCCACCTCGGCCACCGACTCCATGAAGCGGACGAGCCCGAGCAGGGCCCCGTCGGGGTCCGCCGCCCGCGAGAGCGCCTCGCTGAGCCCGCCCCGGTCGATCCGGTCGGGGGTCCCGGCGATGCCGTCGAGCGCGGGGTCGTCGAGGAGGGTGTTCGCCCGCCGCGGGTCGGAGAACCCGAGCCGCGCCGTGCCGGCCGGCACCGACTCCGGGCTGCGTGAGCTCACCGGCTGCCCCTCACAGGGCGGGCAGGTAGCGCTCGAGCTCGAAGGGCGTGACCTGGTTGCGGTAGTCGGCCCACTCGGCACGCTTGTTGCGCAGGAAGAAGTCGAACGTGTGCTCGCCGAGCGTCTCGGCGACGAGCTCGCTGGACTCCATCGTCTCGATCGCCTCGACGAGGCTCGCGGGCATCGGCTTGATGCCCATCGCCCGGCGCTCGGAGTCGGTGAGGCTCCAGACGTCGTCCTCGGTCTCGGGCGGCAGCTCGTAGCCCTCCTCGATCCCCTTGAGGCCGGCGGCGAGCAGCACCGCGAAGGTCAGGTACGGGTTGCACGCGGTGTCGATGCTGCGAACCTCGACGCGGGTGCTCTGGCCCTTCTCCGGCTTGTACATCGGGACGCGCACGAGGGCCGAGCGGTTGTTGTGGCCCCACGTGAGGTGGGCCGGCGCCTCGCCGCCACCCCAGAGCCGCTTGTAGCTGTTGACCCACTGGTTGGTGACCGCCGCGGTCTCGGCCCCGTGGCGCAGCAGGCCGGCGATGAACTGCCGCCCCACCTTCGAGAGCTGGTACGGCGCCCCGGGCTCGTGGAAGGCGTTGGTGTCGCCCTCGAAGAGCGACATGTGGGTGTGCATCCCGGACCCGGGGTGCTCGGCGAACGGCTTGGGCATGAACGAGGCGTAGATCCCCTGCTCGAGGGCCACCTCCTTGACCACCGTGCGGAAGGTCATGATGTTGTCCGCGGTCGAGAGCGCGTCGGCGTACCGGAGGTCGATCTCGTTCTGCCCCGGCGCCGCCTCGTGGTGGCTGAACTCGACCGAGATGCCCATCTCCTCGAGCATCGTGATCGCCGCCCGGCGGAAGTCGGCGCTGCTCCCGTGCGGGGTGTGGTCGAAGTACCCGGAGGTGTCGATGGGGCTCGGGCTCTGGCCGGGGACCCAGTCCTGCTTGAGGAGGAAGAACTCGATCTCGGGGTGGGTGTAGAAGGTGAACCCCATGTCGCTCGCCTTGGCCAGCGCGCGCTGCAGGACGTGCCGGGGGTCGGCCATGCTCGGGGTGCCGTCGGGGAGGGTGATGTCGCAGAACATGCGGGCGGTGCCGTTGCTCTCGCCGCGCCACGGGAGCACCTGGAAGGTGCTCGGGTCGGGCTTGGCGAGCATGTCGGACTCGTAGACCCGCGCGAAGCCCTCGATGACCGACCCGTCGAACCCGATCCCCTCGGCGAAGGCCCCTTCGAGCTCGGCCGGGGCGACGGCGACCGACTTCAGGGTGCCGAGCACGTCGGTGAACCACAGGCGGACGAACCTGATGTCACGTTCTTCGATGGTGCGGAGGACGAACTCCTGCTGACGGTCCATGCCCAGCATCCTGCCGCATCGATGTGACGACGGCATGACGCGACGCGACGAGGGCCCCGGGACGTCGTCCCGGGGCCCTCGTGCGTGGTGCAGACGGCAGGTCAGGTCAGCGGAAGCGGACCTTCACCGTGAGCTGGTCGCCGTCGCGCTTGGACTTCGTGACGGTCATGGTCGTCCCCGACCCCGCCACCTTCGTCGAGCTCCACGGGTTCAGCGAGGACCAGTAGCGGTCCGGGTTGCGGTCGTCGAAGGTGGGGATCCCCTTCGAGGACGGCACCGTGGACGGCGAGCCGTTCTTGTGGAACGTCACGCGGTCGGTGCGCTCGAGGCCGAAGGTGGCGTCGAACGGCTGACGACGGTTGCCGAGCAGCGACCCGTCCGCGAAGGCGACCGGCGCGGGCCGGGCGTCGACGGGGAGGACCTGGCCGGCGCCCGGGTGGGCACTGGTGTTGTTGTCGCCGTACTCACCGTTGGCGAACCACACGAGCATCCCGTTCTGGTACGGGAAGCGCTCCACCCAGTCTGGCTTGGTGTTCGCCCACCCGAAGTTGTACGGGCCGGTCTCGAGCGTCGCGTCGTACCCGCTGTAGGTGCGGTTCTCGGCGAGGTACATGTCCTGGACCTCGCGGGAGGTGGTGCCGTTGATGATCTCGAAGCCGCCCTTGGCGGTCCACGCGCCGGCGCCGTTCTCGACGTCGTCGGTGGTCGTCGTGCCGTCGACCGTCACGGCCACGTCGTCGACGAAGACCTCACTGGCGACCCCGCCGTCGGTGGCGAACCGGAACCGGAACTTCACGTCCTGGCCGGCGAAGGCGGACAGGTCCCAGTCGACCTTGGTCCAGTCGACGGCGCTGCCGGCACCGTCGACGCTGCCGTCGATCGGGGCGCCGACCTGGGTCCACGAGGACCCACCGTCGGTGGACACCTCGCCGTAGAGGTAGTCGTACTCCTCCTCGATGTCACCGGCGATGTAGGCGCTGACCGAGGCGCTGGAGGCACCGGTCAGGTCGACGTCGCGGGTCAGCGTGGCGGAGAGGTCGTTGCCGATCCCGCTCCACCACTCGCCCTGACCGGAGTGCGGGGTGTTGTGCTCGGTGGTGACGGTGCGCTTCGGCAGCGGCACGATGATGGCCTGGGCCTCGTTCTTCCTCACCTGGTCGGCGGACCCGAGCTTGACGGTGGTGTCCTGGCCGAACGGCACGACCTGCGGGTCGAGCCAACCGAGCTGGAGCTTCTCCCAGGCGCCCATGTAGCCGGGGGTCGTCCCGATGGCGTCCTTGCCGTGGTTGAGCCACGAGCCACCGCTCATGAGGGTCCAGAACGCGGTGCCGTTGTCGCCACCGGCGGTGTCGTAGAGGTCCGGCAGGCCGAGGTCGTGGCCGAACTCGTGCGCGAAGACGCCGAGGCCACCGTTCTCGGGCTCGGTGGTGTAGTCACCGATCCACATTCCGGAGTCACCGAGCGGCACCCCGCCGAGCTGGTTGAACCCCGGGCCCGTCTTGCCGACGTTGTTGGAGTAGGCGTACCAGCGGTGCGACCAGATCGCGTCCGCGCCCTGCGCGCCGCCACCGGCCTCCTCGCCCTCGCCCGCGTGGATGGCCTGGAAGTGGTCGATGTAGCCGTCGGGCTCGTTGAAGTTCCCGTCGCCGTCGTAGTCGTAGCGGTCGACCTTGTCGAACTGCGCGAGGTAGGCCTTGATCTCGGCGTCGGTCTTGCCGGCGGCCTTCTGGTCGTCGTACCAGGCCTGGGCCGTGTCGCGGACGAACGGCCAGTAGGTGGAGGAGCTCGCGATGGCGTTCGAGCCGTAGCGGGCCTCGTTGTAGGGCACCTGCACCCAGTCGGAGACGTCACCCTTGGCGAGGAAGCGCCCGTTGGACTGCTTCTTGTAGAAGTCCGCGAACGACTCCCCGGAGCCGAACATCATGTCCTGGAAGTGCGCACGGTCGAAGTCCGGGACCCAGTTCGTCGTGTTGTCGAGGGTGCGGTCCGGCTGCGGGATCTGGTTGTGGACCGGGCCGGGCTGGCCACCGGTCACGGGGCTCACCTTGTCGCCGAAGTCGACGAGGACCGTGAAGATGTCCTCCTCCCGCTCGACCGGGTAGTTGACGTACTTCGTCTTGCCCTTGGTCTTGCCCTTGCGGTTCTTGTCCTCGTGCTTGCTCTTGACCTCGATGACGCGGTTGCCGTTGATCGTCTTGGTCGTGGCCTCGCCGTTGACCAGCTGCTTGACGGCCTCCTGGCGGAGCTCGTCCTGGGCCTCGGCCAGGGGGTTGGGCAGGTTGTCCTGCCTGGCCGCGCCCTGCTCCGGGGTCGCCGGAGCGCTGGGAACCGCCTGGGCCGTCGAGGGTGCGAGGGTCAGGGCGAGGGCGGCAGCCGCCACACCCGACACTGCACTGACGTGTCGTCTCTTCACGAATTTCCTCCATGGGGGGTGCTCGCCCCGCTCCTGTCAGCGCGGGGCTCGCCGACGAAACCACAGAATTCGCACCGGATCGAGGGTTGGGAGGGCACTTTTTCCGACGACACCCGGATCGAGGGGGTCCGCCGGGGGGTTCTGCGCGGTGTCGCGGCGGCCGGAACCTGTGGAATTGCGCGGGTTTTCGAGCCCCGGGCGGACCCCCGGCCGCGAAGGTAAATTCTTGGTAAGGGCGGTCGGGGGACGCCACGGACCGCTGCCCGCGGGGCCGGGTGGGCGAGGGAGGCGGGGCCTACGATCGGCGCATGAGCGAGCAGAGCACCGGCGGCCCCGCCCCGGAGTCCACCGCCCCCTACGGCACCGGTGCGCAGGCCGCGCCCCAGCGCCGGGTGCGGGTCCCCCACCTGCACCAGATGAAGGAGCGGGGCGAGAAGTGGGCGATGCTCACGGCCTACGACATGTACACCGCCGAGATCTTCGACGAGGCCGGCATCCCGGTGCTCCTCGTCGGCGACTCCGCGGGCAACAACGTCTACGGGTTCGAGACCACCGTGCCCGTCACCGTCGACCACCTCGTCCCGCTCGTGCGGGCCGTGACGAGCGCGGCCCGACGGGCGATGGTCGTCGCCGACCTCCCGTTCGGCTCGTACCAGGCGAGCCCGCAGCAGGCGCTCGCCACGGCCACCCGCTTCATGAAGGAGGGCCTGGCCCACGCGGTGAAGCTCGAGGGCGGCGCCCCGATGGTCCCGGAGGTCGAGCTCCTGGTCCGGGCCGGCATCCCCGTGATGGGCCACATCGGCTTCACCCCGCAGAGCGAGCACGTGCTCGGCGGGTACAAGGTGCAGGGCCGCGGCGCCGGGGCCGACAAGCTCATGGCCGACGCCCTCGCCCTCGAGGCCGCGGGGTGCTTCGCCGTCGTCATGGAGATGGTCCCGGCCCCCGTGGCCGCCGAGGTGACGGCGGCCCTGCGGATCCCCACCATCGGCATCGGGGCCGGGGCCGGCTGCGACGCCCAGGTCCTCGTCTGGCAGGACATGGCGGGCCTGCGCGGTGGGCGCGCACCGCGCTTCGTCAAGAAGTACGCCGACCTGAGGGGCGACCTGCTCCGGGCGGCCGAGGCGTACGCCGCCGAGGTGGCCGACGGCTCCTTCCCCGCGACCGAGCACTCCTTCGAGTCATGACGGGGAACCCCGTCGGCGGGCAGGAGCGTCCGAACGACATGTGGTCCATGAGCCCCCAGCCGACACACCCCGGCCCGAGCACCCGCTGGGCCGCGCTCCAGCACGGCCCGGAGGCGGCGCGGGCCTACCGCCAGCGCTTCCTCGACCTCGAGGCGCAGGGTCAGGACCTGCACGGCGAGGCCCGCTTCGTCACCGAGCTCGTCCCCCCGCCCTCGCGCGTCCTCGACGCCGGCTGCGGCTACGGACGGGTCGCCAGCGAGCTGACCCGGCTCGGCCACTACGTCGTGGGCGTCGACGCCGACCCGGACCTCGTCGAGCTGGCGCGCGAGGACCCCGCCACCCGGTTCGTCGTCGGGGACCTCTCGACCCTCGACCTGCGCACCGAGCAGGAGTTCCACGCCGTCGTCATGGCCGGCAACGTCGTGCCGTACCTCGCCGACGGCACCCTGCCGGCCGTCCTCCGCCGGCTGGCGGCGCACCTCGCCCCGGGCGGCTACCTCGTCGCGGGGTTCGGGATCGGTGACTCGCTGCCGCCGAACGCGGCACCGGTGTCGGCGGCCGACTACGACCGCTGGGCACGGGCTGCCGGCCTGACCTTCATCGGCCGGTGGTCCTCGTGGGACCGGCAGCGCTTCACCGCCGACAGCGCCTACGCGCTGACGGTGCACCGCCTCTTCAGCGGCTGAGGCTCAGGCGTCGCCGGAGGTGCCGCGCTCGTCCCACTCACGGTCCTCGGCGTCCCACTGCTCGGTCTTCTCGCGGGCCGTCTGCAGCGCGTGGGCCGCGCCGTCCTCGGTGTCGTAGGGGCCGAGGACGTTCGCGTCCTGGCTCCGGGTGTCGTCGGTCTCCACCTGACCGGTGTCGACGTTGTACCAGTACGGCATCTCGGGGGTTCTCCTTCGCCGGTGCGCTCTGCCTAGACTCCAACCTATGCCCTTGACCTACGCCAGCGTGGCGCCGGGCGCGGTCTCTCCTCGCCGCCCGGTGGCCGCCGACATCCCGCGCCCCGAGTACGTCGACCAGCCCGCCCCGGCGAAGTACACGGGGCCGGAGGTCAAGGACGCCGAGACCATCGCGAAGATGCGCGTGGCGGGGCGCATCGCCGCGAACGCCATGGCCGCTGCGGCCGAGGTCATCGCCCCCGGGGTCACGACCGACGAGATCGACCGCGTGGGCCACGAGTACCTCATGGACCACCACGCGTACCCCTCCACCCTCGGCTACCGCGGTTTCCCGAAGTCGCTGTGCACGTCGGTCAACGAGGTGGTGTGCCACGGGATCCCGGACGACCGGCGGCTCGAGGACGGTGACATCGTCAACATCGACATCACCGCCTTCGTCGACGGCGTGCACGGCGACACCGACGCCACGTACCTCTGCGGCGACGTCGACGAGGAGTCGCGGCTGCTCGTCGAGCGCACCCACGAGGCGATGATGCGCGGCATCCGGGCCGCGCGGCCGGGCCGGGAGATCAACGTCATCGGCCGGGTCATCGAGTCGTACGCCAAGCGCTTCGGGTACGGGGTGGTGCGCGACTTCACCGGGCACGGGATCGGCACGGCGTTCCACAGCGGCCTCATCGTCCCCCACTACGACGCGGCACCCTCGTACGCCACGGTCATCGAGCCGGGGATGACCTTCACCGTCGAGCCGATGCTCAACCTCGGCACGCACGAGTGGGAGATGTGGGACGACGGGTGGACCGTCGTCACGAAGGACCGCCGGCGGTCGGCACAGTTCGAGCACACCCTCCTCGTCACCGAGGACGGTCCCGAGATCCTCACCCTGGGAGACGCGGCATGAGCACCGGACACCCCCTCGGGATCGACGTCGGCGGCAGCGGCATCAAGGGCGCCCCGGTCGACCTGGCCGCGGGCGAGTTCGCCCGGAAGCGGCTGCGCATCGACACCCCGGCGGTCTCCACCCCGGAGGCCGTCTGCGACGTCATCGCCCGGGTCGTCGACCACTTCGACGAGGTCCGCAGCGGCTCCCCCATCGGGGTGACGATCCCCGGCGTGGTCCAGCACGGCGTCGTCAAGACCGCCGCGAACATCCACCCGTCGTGGATCGGCTGCGAGATCGAGAAGCTCCTCGAGGACCGCCTCCAGCACGACGTCGCCGTCGTCAACGACGCCGACGCCGCGGGCGTCGGCGAGCTGAACTTCGGCGCCGCCAAGGGCCACGACGGCCTCGTCATCCTCACGACCCTCGGCACCGGCATCGGGACCGCGATCTTCAACGAGGGCGTGCTCGTCCCCAACTCCGAGCTCGGCCACCTCGAGATCGACGGGTACGACGCCGAGACCCGGGCCGCGAGCTCGGTCAAGACGCGCGAGGGGCTCAGCTACCCGGAGTGGGCCGAGCGGTTGCAGGTGTACTACCGCCGCCTCGAGGACCTGCTCTGGCCCGACCTCATCGTCGTCGGCGGCGGCGTCTCCAAGGACGCCGACGAGTTCCTGCCGCTGCTGGACCTACGGACCCCCATCGTCCCGGCCGAGCTCAAGAACAAGGCCGGCATCATCGGCGCGGCCGTGCTCGCGGCGGCGTCGCAGCGACGGCACGGCACGCACACGGACTGAGCCCAGCGCGGATCCCGGGGTGCTGCTCCTGGTCGCCGCAGCGGTCGTCACCCCCGTGACCGCCGGGGTCTTCGTCACCTTCTCGACGTTCGTCCTGCGGGCCCTCGGGGACGACGCCGGCGAAGCCGCAGCGGCGGTCCTGCTCACCGTGGGGGCGCGCGCCGCGGCGTGAGCGGCGTCCCGGTCAGCCGCCGGCCGCGAACTCCACGGCACCGTGACCCGCGAGGTCGTGGATGCGGGTGTCCGGCGACCCGAGGTTCCCGGCCTGACCGAGGTAGAGCGCGCGGCCCCGCTCCTGGAGCAGCCCGTCGTGGACCGGGACGGCGTGCGGAGCGGCGAGCCGGCGCAGGAACGCCGTCATCTCCCGGCTGCGCTGCCACGGCGCCTGGAGGGGGAAGGCGAGGACGTCGACCGCCCCGGGCTCGGCATCGAGCGCGTCGCCGGGGTGGAAGAGCGACGGCTCCCCCTCGGCGTCGAGCCGCACCCCGACGTTCGGGATGCGTGGGATGTCGTCGTGGATCAGGGCGTGGATCTCCCCCACCGGCGTCACCGTGACCGAGCCGACCGTCGACGGGCCGTCGTGCGCGTGGCCCTCGAGGCCCAGCCCCGCGAGCACCTCCACGCTGCCCGGGTCGCAGAGCACGCGGGCCGTCGGGTTGGCCGCGAGCAGGCCCGGGACGCGGTGCGGGTCGAGGTGGTCGGGGTGCTGGTGCGTGATGAGGACCGCGTCGAGCCCGCGGACGTCGGTGAGGTCGTCGGCGAAGGTCCCCGGGTCGATGAGGATGCGCGTGTCCGCCATGTCCAGCAGCAGGCAGGCGTGGCCGAGGTGGGTGATCCGCATGGGTCCACGCTAGGCCGGATCACGGCCCGGCGGGAGCCCGTGAAGCGGAGCCGGTGGGTCAGCCGAGGACGGCGCGCGGAACCGGCGCCGACGCGCCCGGTGGCGTCCGCCGAGCGCTCCACGGCATCGACGAGCTCGGCCGCGGCGACGAGGTCGTCCGGCAGGACCGTCAGCTCGGGGGGCGGCTCGGCGAGGGCCTTGGCCCCCTCCCCCGCGATGAACAGCGGGGCGGCGCGTGCCAGCCGGCTCAGCGACGGCAGCCGGGCCTCGAACGCGGTGCGTCGGACCCCGGCGAGGACGACCGCGTCCGCACCGAGCACGCGCGCGGCCTCCGCCACCGCGGTCATCGGCGAGTTGGCGCCGAGGCTGACGACGCGCCACCACCGGGCGTGCAGCATGGCGCCGAAGAGCTCGAGCGGGAGGTCGTGGAGCTCGCGGGGCGGGCAGGCGAGGACGACGGTGCGGGTCTGTGGCCCGCTCACGGGCATCCGGAGCTCTCCGAGGACGCCCCGGAAGGCGCTCGAGACGAAGTGCTCGTGCACGACACCGAGCCGGCCGGCCTCCCACTCGTCGCCGACCGCGCGCAGCACCGGCATGATGACGCCCGTGACGGTGGCGTCGACGCCGTGGACGATGAGGGCGTCGAGGAGGGTGTCGCGGACGGTCGTGCCGTCGAGGTCGCGGGTCGCCGCGAGGACGCGCTCCCGCGCGTGGGCGAGATCGGGGGTGGGCACGGAGTGCTCCTTTCGAGGCGGGGCCACCGGGGTGGGAGTCACGCGGTGGGGCCGTTGTCCGGGGGGCTTCCGTGTCGTGAAAGCGCGGGTCGTCGAGCATGCAGCGGGATGGTGGACGAGCCGGGCTGTAGGCCGGGTTCTGTCCCGTCACACCGTTGCCGGCGCGGCGGTGACGGTCATCCATCTCGGGTGGCCGTTGCCGACCACCTCCAGCACCCTACCCGCGTGCTCGGGCGGGCAGCCCTCGAGCGCACGCTGTCTGGGCTTGCTCCGGATGGGGTTTACCGAGCCGACCTGGTCACCCAGGCCGCTGGTGGTCTCTTACACCACCGTTTCACCCTTACCCCGCTCGCTCGCGCGACCGGGGCGGTCTGTTCTCTGTGGCACTGTCCCGCGGGTCACCCCGGGTGGCTGTTGGCCACCATCCTGCCCTTCGGAGCCCGGACCTTCCTCGACGCCGGTTGCCCGACGCCGCGACCGTCCGCCCGACTCGTCCGTGACCGATCCTAGCCCGCCCGGGCGAACACGATGCTCCCGGTGGCGACGTCGGCCCGCTCGAGCCGGACCGAGACGGTCGACCCGAGGGCACCCCGGTCGCCGGTGACCTTGGCCAGGACGGGGAGGTCGACGAGCTGGACCTCCATCCCCTTCTCGAGGTGGTCGACGACGACGGCGGCGAACCGCTCCCCCTCGCGGCCGGTGAGGACCGCGGCCTCGGTGGCTTCGGCGCAGGCACGCTCGGCGGCGCGGGCGGTGCGGTCCGAGGCGGTCATCAGCCCCGGGACCTCCGGCAGGGCCGTGCGCACCGCCTCGGGCACCTCCGCGCCGCGGCACAGGGCCTCGCAGACGACGAGCCCGAAGCGGTCGACGAGGCGGCGGAGCGGGGCGGTGACGTGGGCGTAGGGGGCGGCGACCGCGGCGTGCTCGTGCTCCTCGGGCACCGCGCCGTCGAAGGCGGTGTACGACGCCCCCCGGAAGAGCGTCGTGGCCTCGTGGATGAGGGCGAGGTGCCGGGGGTCGGTGCGGTCGAGGCCGCGGACGAGGTCGCCGTAGGGGACTCCGTGCGGCCACTCGACCCCGAGACCGTGGGCCGCTCGACGGAACCGCGCGACGGCCTCCTCGGTGGGCGCCGGCATGGTGCGCAGCACCCCGACGCCGCCCTCGGTCATCATCCGGGCGGCGGCCATCCCGGTGAGCAGCGAGAGCTGGGCGTTCCACTCCTCGGCCGCCACGGGGGGCCGGAACTCGAGGGTGAAGCCGCCGTCGGGCCGGGGCGAGACCTGCTGCTCGGGCATCGGCAGGCTGGCACCACCACGCTCCCGCTCCCGCTCGATGCGGCGCTCCCCCACCTCGCGGAGGAGGACGAGGAGCTCGTCGGCCGTCCCGGCGTCGACGGCGGCCTGCACCGCCGCGTAGTCGAGCCGCGCGGTGCTGCGGACGAGGGCCCGCCGGACCTCGGCGGTCGTGAGGACGCCGGCGCCGTCGAGGCGCAGGTCCCAGACGAAGGCCGGGCGCACCTCAGCGGGGAGCAGGCTCGCGGCGGCCTCGGAGAGCACGGGCGGGTGCAGGGGGACGCGCTCGTCCGGGCAGTAGACGGTCTGGCCGCGTTCCCGCGTCACCCGGTCGAGGTCGCCACCGAGCGCGACGAAGGCGGGCACGTCGGCGATGGCGTAGCGGATGCGGTGACCGTCGCCGTCGCGCGCGATGTGCAGGGCCTGGTCGAGGTCCATCGATCCGGGCGGGTCGAGCGTCACGTAGGGGACGTCGGTCTCGTCCGGGTGGCCGCCGGCCGGTGGGGCGGCGGCCACGCGCTCGGCCTCGGCGAGTGCCTCGGCGGGGTACGGGCCGTCGATCCCGAGCTCGGCACGGACCGCGGCGAAGCGGGCGCACAGGGCCTGCTCGACGTCGCGAGTGGTCTCGGCGTCGGTGGGGCGGAGGACGACCCGGGGATGCGGCATGGCGCCCAACCTAACGTCCGTAGGCTGTCCCGGTGCTGATCCTCCTGCCCCCGTCGGAGACGAAGTGGAACCGCCCCCGCGGCGCTCCGGCCGACCCCTCGGCCTGGTCCTTCCCCGAGCTCGCCCCGGTGCGCGCGGAGGTGGCGAGGGCCCTCGCCGAGGCCAGCGCGGCGCCGGACGCCGCCGCCGTCCTCGGGGTCTCCGAGGGCCTGCTCGGGGAGGTCTCCCGCAACCTGGCACTCGACACCCTGCCGGCCACGCCGGCGGCGCAGGTCTACACCGGCGTCCTCTACGACGCCCTCGACCTCGCCTCTCTCGACACCGCCGCGCGGCGGCGGGCGAACCGGTGGCTCGTCGTCGTGTCGGCCCTGCACGGCGCCGTCCGCCCGACGGACCGGATCACCGCCTACCGCCTGTCGATGGGGGTGACGCTGCCCTCGACCGGGCCGCTGGCCCAGCGCTGGCGCGCGGCCCTCGACGGCCCCCTCACCGAGGCCGCCGGGCGCGGCGCCGTCGTCGACTGCCGGTCCGCGGCCTACGCGGCGGCCTGGCGGCCCGGGCGCGACGTCGCCGACCGCTGGGTCCAGGTCCGGGTCCCCGGCGCGAGCCACCAGGCCAAGCACACCCGCGGCCTCGTCGCCCGCCACCTGTGCGTCGAGGGGGTCGCGGCGCGCAGCGTGCCGGCGGTCGCCGAGGTCGTCGGGCGGGGGTTCGACGTCGAGCTCCACCGGCCGCCGCGTGCCGGCGCCCCGTGGGTGCTCGACGTCCGGGCCGACTGACGCCCCAACCTTCGACAGCCCGGAAGCCCGAGGCCACCTCGACCGTTGTGCCGGTGATGGACCGACACGGTGAGCGGAGGAACATGGGCGTCGTCGACGACATCGGACGAGCCGCGCAGCGGCGGCTGGGCGGAGCGCTGCGGGCCCGGGTGGCCGGCGAGGACGCCGCGGAGCGAGCCGCCGTCATCTGGGGCCGCACGGGTGCACGGTGGTTCACACCGGAGGATCCGGTCTGGCGGGTCCACGCGGACGCCGCGATGTTCCCGGGCGGCGTCACCGCGCTGCTGCTGCAGTCCCTCCACCCGTCGGCGATGGCCGGAGTGGCCGGGCACAGCGGGTACCGCGGGGACCCGTGGGGGCGGCTGCAGCGAACCTCGCACTTCCTCGCGACGACGACGTTCGGCACGGTCGAGGACGCGGAGGCCGTGATCGCGCGGGTGCGCAGCATCCACGAGCGGGTTCGTGGCCGGGACGACGAGGGTGCCCCGTACCGGGCGTCGGACCCGGACCTGCTGGCGTGGGTGCACGTGGCCGAGGCGTGGAGCTTCCTGTCCGCGTACCAGCGGTACGCGACGACCCCGCTCACCCCGGAGGAGGCGGACCTCTACGTCGAGCAGTCGGGAGTGGTGGCCCGGAAGCTGGGTGCGGTCGAGGTGCCGGTCGACGTGGCGGGGCTGACGGCTGCCCTCGAGGGGTACCGACCCGCACTCCGGGCGACGCCGGCGGCACGGGACGCGGCCCGCTTCCTCCTCCTCGACCCGCCGCTGCCGTGGGCGGCCCGGCCGGGCTACGGGCTGCTCGCCTCGGGCGGGGTGGCGCTGCTCCCCCCGTGGGCCCGTCGCCAGCTGCGGCTGCCGCTCACGGGTGTGGCCGCGGGCGCCGCGGGCACGCTGGGCCTCGTGGGCACCAAGGCCGTCCGGTGGGCCATGGCCGGGGTCGCGGAGGAACGTCGGGTGGCGCTGGACGCCGGGTGAGGGGCGGGCGGCCGCCTGTCAGGCGCCGCTGGCGACGAGCGACTCGATGCGCTCGAGGGTGGTCGCCATGTTCTTGCGGGTCATGCCCTCCATCCGTCGCACGAACGGCTTGCTCGCCGCCGCCTCCCGGGAGATGTCCCAGGACTCGGTGACGAGGGTGCCGCCCTCGACGGGCTCGAGCTCGTAGCGCCAGATCCGACCGCCGAGGAACGAGGAGAGCGGCCCCGTCGTCGTGGTCTGCCACGCGATGCGCCGGTTCTCGTCGAGCTCGATGACCGTGTTGCTCGTGGCGTACGACAGGCCGAGCTTCATGTCCATGCCGAAGCGGTCCCCGACGGCGAGCCGCCGTCCACCGCTGCGGGCGCCCTGCACCGAGCCACCACCGTCGATCCGCGCGTGGCCGTCCGGGTCGACGAGGAGGTCGAAGATCGGCTCCGGCGGGGACGGGATGAGGCGCTGGACGGAGACGACGTCACGGGTGGGCATGGGCGCGACGGTAACAGCCGGACCTGCGTCAGGGCAGGGTGGCCTCGGCCGCGGTGAGCGCCTGGTCGACGTCGTCCACGAGGTCGGCGGGGTCCTCGAGACCGATCGACAGGCGCACCGTCCCGTCCGTGATGCCGACGGCGGCTCGTGCCTCCGGGGAGAGGCGGCGATGCGTCGTCGTCGCGGGGTGGGTCGTCAGCGACTTCGCGTCGCCGAGGTTGTTCGAGATGTCGACGAGCCGGAGCGCGTCGAGGAAGGCGAACGCGGCGCCCTTCCCCCCGGCCAGGTCGACCGTGACCACGGTCCCCCCGCCGCCGTCGAGCTGGCGCAGGGCCAGCTCGTGCTGTGGGTGGCTCGGCAGGTACGGGTGGACGACGCGGGTGACGCCCCGGCCGTCGGCCTGCCACTGCTCGAGGGTGCGGGCGATGTCGAGCGCGGCGTCGGCCATCGCGCGGACGCGTAGGTCGAGGGTCTCCAGTCCCTTGGTCATCACCCACGCGTTGAAGGGCGACATCGAGGGCCCCGTGTGCCGCATGAGGTTCTTGACCGGTCCCTCGATGAAGTCCCGGGGGCCGAGGACGGCACCGCCGAGGGCCCGGCCCTGACCGTCGATGTGCTTGGTCGCGGAGTACACGACGACGTCGGCGCCGTGGTCGAGCGGGTGGCTGAACACCGGTGTGCCGAAGACGTTGTCGACGACGACCGTGGCCCCGGCGGCGTGCGCGAGGTCGGACACGGCCCGGATGTCGACGAGCTCCTGCATCGGGTTGCTCGGGGTCTCGAAGAAGACGGCCGTCGTCGGGGTGGAGAGCGCTTCGCGCCACTGGTCGAGGTCCGCGCCGTCGACGAAGACGGTCTCGACACCCCAGCGCGGGAGGATCTCGTCGAGGATGACGAAGCACGAGCCGAAGAGGGCACGTGAGGCGACGACCCGGTCGCCGGCGCCGCAGAGTGCCGCCATGGTGGTGAACACGGCCGCCATGCCGGAGGCCGTCGCGAAGCAGGCCTCCGCGCCCTCGAGCAGGCGCATCCGCTCCTCGAAGACCGAGACCGTGGGGTTGCCGTAGCGGCTGTAGATGTAGTGGTCGACCTCGTCCTTGAACGCCGCCTCGGCCTGGGCCGCCGACTCGTACACGAACCCGGAGGTGAGGTACATCGCCTCGGCGGTCTCGTCGAACCCGCTGCGCGACAGGCCGCCCCGGACTGCCAGGGTGCGGGGTCGCAGCTGCCGGGCGTCGCCGGGCGTGCCGGGGGCGCCGGGGGTGCCGGCGGTGCCGGGAGTGCCGGCGTGGCTCACTGCTGCCGCCACGGGAGGCCGTTGTTCTTCCAGCCCGCGACGCTGCGGTGCCCCGCCGCGTCGAGCGGGCCCTCGAAGCCTTCGAGCACGTTGTAGGCCGGGCCGAGGCCCGCGGCGGTGGCGGCCTCCGCGGCGGCGACCGAACGCACGCCGGAGCGGCAGATGAAGTACACGGGCTGTCCGGGCTGCAGGCCGGCGGCTCGGAGCTCCTCGACGAAGCGGTCGTTGACCGAGCCGCCCGGGAAGCGCGACCACTCGACGAGGGCCACCCCCCGACCGGACGCGGTGAGATCCGGGATCCCGACGTACGCCCACTCGGCGGTGGTGCGGACGTCGACGAGCAGGGCCTCCCCCGGCCCCGTCGCCGCGGCGTAGGCCTCGGGCGGCGTGACGTCTCCTGCGTAGCTCATGCCCACGAGCGTAGGACGCGGTCGGAGCGGCCGCGCCCGCCGTCTCAGGGCGGTGGCCCGCAGGAGGGCTGGGCCCCGCCGGCCCGTCACCGGACCGCCGAACGCGCCACTACCTGTCCGTGAACGAAAGAGGTTCTGCTGTAGGCGAACACGTTGCATCGGACTCTTGCCGATCGTACAGGTGTTCGGTATGATGAGGCATGGACAGGAACCAGCTCAGCAGCCGCCTCGCGGCGCTGCGTGAGGGGTGCGCGGTGGTGGCTCGTGAGGTCGCCGCGAAGGGGCGCGGGTTGGGTCCGGTGGAGGCGTTCGAGCTCGCCGGGGAGGCGCAGGCGGTCGCGAACTGCGCGGACGGTCTGGTCGCGGTGCTCGGGGCGTGGGGTGCCCGGGTGGAGACGACGATGCACGAGTCGGGTCCGTGGGAGCGGGTCCACCCGGTGGGGTACGTCGACGCGATGGCCGCCGCGGAGATGAGTCTCGCGACGGGGGTGACGGAGGGGCTGGCCGGGTCGGAAGGCCGCGCTCGGGGCCGCGCTGGGTGAGCGGTTCCCGGCCACCCGCGACCTCGTCCTGTCGGGGGACCTTCCGGTGTCCTCGGCGCACAAGGTGGTCGAGGCGTGCGCCGGGCTCGACGTCGACGCCTGCCTGCGGGTGGATGCCGACCTCGCGCCGCGGTTGGCGGCGATGGACCCGGCCCGGGTCACGTCTTCCGCACGGGCGGTGGCGGCGCGGGTGGCCGCGGACCAGGTCGCCGCGCACGCCGCGAAGACCCGCAGGTGCCGGACCGTGGAGGTCCGCCCCGGCGTCGACGGGTTGACGGAGTGGTTCGCGTCGCTGCCCACCGCGACCCGGCCGCCGCGTGGTCGCGCGGTCGAGTCACTCGCCGGGGAGTACCGCGCCGTCGACCCGGACCTGTCCGTGCCGGAGTCCCGGGCGGACGCGTTCGGGGACCTGCTGCTGCGCAACGTGCACGTCACCGCGAAGGTCACCCTCGGGGTGCCCGTGGTCACCGGTGCGCCCGAGCCGGCACCCGCTGCCGAACCGGTGCCGGTCGAGAGGATCAGGTACGACCGTGGCGACGACGACACCGTCGTCGACCACGACACCGGCGAGCTGGTCCGCCTCGGGGACCTCACCCCCGCCTCCCGCGAGGAGCTGTCCTGGGTCGAGATGAGCCCCGAGACCGCGGGTGACCTCGCCACCGTCGTCCACCCGGTCAGTGACGGGTGCGCGGTCTCCGGCACCCGGCTCGCCGGGCTCGGCTGGGTCGAACCCCACACCGTCGCCGGACTCCTGAAGACCCTGCCCCTCGACGTCGCCCGCGCCGTCCTCGACGCCCACACCGGCACCCTCGCCTCCCACACCGCCAACGCCTACCGGCCACCAGAGCGATGCGCGAGCTCGTCACCACCCGCGACGGCACCTGCCGCATGTGGGGCTGCACCCGACCCGCCGACCACACCGACCTCGACCACACCCGACCCTGGCCCGACGGCCCCACCACCCCCGCCAACCTCGCCGGCCTCTGCCGACGCCACCACCGGATGAAACAGCACGGCCGCTGGCGCTACACGATGACCCCCGACGGCACCATCACCTGGATCTCCACCACCGGCCGCACCCGCACCACCGAACCCGAACACCGCGAGCCTCTGCGGATCTGACGGCGTCTACGGCAGACGGTGGACCCAAGGCGGGTTGGCGGCACGGGTGCCCCCTCATCGACCCTGACCGTCAGTCGAGCGCGATCTCGTAGTGCCGGAGCACCGGGTGCGGCGGAAAGGTCGTGCGCGTCGTCCGCGCCGTGGCCGACCAGCCACGTCTCTCGTAGAACCGGATGGCGCGCCGGTTCTCCGCGAAGACGCGAAGGACTGCCAGCGGATACCCCTGACGACCGATGTGGCCGAGCACCTCGTCGTGAGCGCGGGCCGCCAGGCCGCTCCCCCACGTGCTGACCGCGGTCCCGAAGTGCAAGAACTCGTTCTGGCGAGCCGCAGCGAAGCCGGCGAGCCGCCGATCCTGCACGATCACCCAGCACCGGGTTTCGAGATCGTCGAGCTCCACCGACCAGCGAGCCCGTACCTCCCCCACGGGAAAGGGGAACTCGTCCTGAGGGAAGATGTGGCCCAGTCCGGCCACGGCACCCTCGCGTTGGACCTCGAGGAGGGAGTCGAGGTCACCGTGGCCCATCGGCCGCAGCACCGACATGGTCGAGCGTCCGTTCAGGTGCGGTTGGTGAAGGCGACCGAGACGTCGTCCTCGGACCAGACCTCGACCCCGGCGAGCGACCCCGGCGCCACCGCGAGACGGCCCAGCCGGTCGGCCGGCATGCCGAGGACGTGGCCGAGGACGGCACGCACCGTGTCGGCCGAGCACACGACCACGGTCGTCCCACCGCGGGCAACAGCGCGGTCCCAGACGTCCGCGACGTCGGCAGTGCCCGACCACCCGGCGTCGACGACGGGGTCGGCCCCGAGTGCGTCCCCGATGTCCGCGGCGGTCTCCACGGAGTCGTCCGCGGGGGCCGTGAGGAGGCACCGTGGCGCGCCACCGAGGAGGCGCTGGACGGCAGCCGAGGCCGTGCCGACCCCGTCACCGGTCGCCCCGGCGACGAGGACGACCCGGACGGGTGTGCCCTCCCGGCGCGGAACAGGCGCGCAGGACGCGGCCTCCCCCGCGTCCTCGACCTCCCCGAGCTCTCGGACCTCCCCGTCCGGACCGTCGAACCGCCGGTCGATGGTGAGTCCGTCCATCCCGTCGTTCGACAGGGCGTCGGCGTCCTTGTTCTCGGCGCGCGGGATCCACTCGTAGCGCACCGAGCCGCCGGCCTCGCGGATCGCGGTGACGAGGTCGCGGGCCTGGAGGGCGAGTCGGCGCATGTCCTCGTGCTTGATCTTCCAGGTGCCGGACATCTGCTCGACGACGAGCTTGGAGTCCATTCGCACGAGCACGTCGGCACCCGGCTCGATGGCGTGCGCCGCCTCGAGCCCGGCGATGAGCCCGCGGTACTCGGCGACGTTGTTCGACGCCTTGCCGAGCGGCTCCGCCCGCTCGGCGAGCAGGGCCCCGGTGGCGGTGTCGCGGACCAGCGCGCCGTACCCGGCCACCCCGGGGTTGCCGCGGGACCCGCCGTCCGCCTCGACCGTGAGGCGCCGGCTCACAGCCCGGACTCGGGCGTGCGGACGAGGATCCGGTTGCACTCCTCGCAGCGGACCACCTCGTCCTCGTCGGTGTCGCGGATGCGCTGCAGGTCCACCGGGTTGAGCTCGAGCTGGCACCCCTCGCACCGGCGCTGCCGAAGCGCCGCCGCACCCGTGCCGGAGTTCCTGCGGATCTTCTCGTAGAGCGCCACGAGGTCCTCGCCGACCGCCTCCACGAGCCCGTCACGCGGTGCACCGACCTCGCGCTCCTCGGCCGCGAGGCGCTCCAGCGCGGCGTCGCGGTCGGTCGCGAGGGCGGTGATGCGCTCGGCCAGCTCCGCGCGCCCCCGCTCCAGCTCCGACACGTCGTGCTCGGCGTTCTCGGCCCGCTCCATCACCTCGAGCTCGACCTCCTCGAGCTCACCCTGGCGTCGCGCGAGCGACTCGAGCTCGTGCTGGAGGGCCTGGAGATCCTTGGCCGTCCCCGTGCCGGCGTCGAGCCGCGCCCGGTCCCGGGCGGCCCGGTCGCGGACCAGCTGGACGTCCGCCTCGGCCTTGGCGACCTCCCGCTGCACGTCCCCCATCTCGGTGCGCGAGCGGACCAGCTGGTCGTCGAGCAGGTGAGCCTTGTGCTCGAGGTCGGCGAGCTCGGCGAGCTGCGGCAGGGTGCGCCGCGCGTGGGCGATCTGGTCCAGCCGCGTGTCGACGGCCTGGAGGTCGAGCAGCCGCTGTTGGCGGGCGGACTCGGCTCTCACGGGGTACCTCCCTCGTCGGCACCGATGACGAACGTCCAGGGGTCGGTGCGCACTGTGCTGATGTGGGTCTCCACCCTAGTGGCGTCCTCCCCCAGCGCCGTCCGCAGTGCCCGGTCGGCCCGCGCGAGCCAGACCTGCTCGCTCGCCCAGTGCCCGGCGTCGACGAGGTAGGGCGTGCCGCCGCGGGCCTCCTCACGCGCCTCGAGCGCCGGGTGGTGACGCAGGTCGGCGGTGACGTAGACGTCCGCGCCGCTCGCGCGCACCGCGTCGAAGAGGTCGTCACCGGCGCCACCGAGGACGGCGACGCGACGCACGAGGGCGTCCGGCGGCCCCGCCACGCGCAGACCGCCCGCCGTGGCGGGCAGGTGCACGGCGAGGTCCTCGACGAACCGCCGCAGGGGCAGCGCCTCGGGCAGCTCACCGACGCGGCCGAGGGGCTGCTCCTCGACGACGGTCAGCGGGTCGGTGTGCCCCAGCCCGCACGCCTCGGCGAGCGCCTCGCAGACGCCCTCGGCGGCGACGTCGGCGTTCGTGTGCGCCACGTAGAGCGCGACGTCGCCGACGACGAGGCCGGTGACCGTCGCCCCCTTGGCCGACGTCGTCGCGACGGAGTGCACCCCGCGCAGCAGCAGCGGGTGGTGGGTCACGAGGAGGTCGGCCCCGAGCGCCCGGGCCTCCTCGACGACCGCGAGCGTCGGGTCGACCGCGAGGTGGATGCGGCGCACCGGCTGGTCGGGGTCGCCGGTCACGAGCCCGACCCGGTCCCAGGACTGGGCGGTGGCCGGCGGGTAGAGGCCCTCGAGGACGTCGAGCACCCGGCGGAGGGTCGGTGCGGTGTCCTCGCTCATGTGGGCCCGGCCGGGATCGAACCGACGACCGACGCGGTGTAAACGCGGCGCTCTACCAGCTGAGCTACAGGCCCCGGGCGGCCCTCACCCGCGGGGGGCGTCCGGACCGACCGCGGACAGTCTGGCAGGTCCGGCCACACCGGCCCCACCGGGCCGCGGGGTCAGCCCGCGAGGGCGGCGACCGCGGACGGGATGGCGGAGAAGTCGCGCGGCTCCCCCGAGCCGTTGACGAGCGTCCAGGCGACGCGACCGTCCCGGCCGATGAGGAAGGTGCCGCGCTGCGCCGCGCCCGTCGTCTCGTTGAGCACCCCGTAGGCCCGGGCCACGGCCCCGTGCGGCCACGCGTCCGACAGGAGCGGGAAGAAGTAGCCCTGGATGTCCGCCCACGCCCGGATGCTGAAGACGGCGTCGCACGAGATGCAGAGGACCTGGAGGTCGTCGGTGACGAACCGCTCGAGGTGGTCACGGATCTCGTCGAGCTCGCCGGTGCAGATGCCGGAGAACGCCCACGGGTAGAAGACCAGCACGACGTTCTTCTCGGCCGTCAGCTCGGACAGCGTGACGTCGGCGCCGTTCTGGTCGCGCAGCGTGAAGTCCGGTGCGACGTCCCCGACGGTGAGCGAGTTCGGGGCGGAGGTCATGCGCTCATCCTGCCAGCCCCCGCGGCCCCCTGGCGTCCGAGGTCCGCATACCCCCCGTGGTGTGCGTCACGGTCGTCAGCGACGCGCGCCCTTCGGGGCCACCAGCTTGTGGGCGCGCCAGCCGGCCGCCGCGTTGAAGGTCCCGGCGAGGTGGAGACCGGTGACGACCGCGGCCTCGTCGATGTCGGTGGGGTCCACCTCACCGTGGTCACCGCGCGGCGTGAGGAGCACGACGAAGCCGCCCTCCTCCAGCACCCCGACCATGTCGACGAGCGCGTCACCGAGGTCGCCGTCCTCGGCGCGGAACCACAGCAGCACCGCGTCGGCGACGCCGGTGTACTCGTCGTCCTCCATCTCGGCACCGCAGAGGTCCTCGACGGCGAAGCGGAAGGCGTCGTCGACATCGTCGTCGTAGCCGAACTCCTGGACGACCTGGTCCTTGGCGAACCCGATGCGCTCCACGGCGCCGGTGACGGTCGACCCGGGGTCCACCGGGGGCGGTACGGGGGTGTTCACGCGGTCAAACCTCTCATGATCGGATGTCCTTCACGTGCCTAGTCCACCAACGGGGCACGGTCGGGTGCAAGCGGCTCGGGCCCGGACGGCCCGAAGGGGTGGTCCGCGGGGCTCGCCGGACGGCGTGCCAGCCGCGCGCGCCGCCCGACCTCCTCGAGGAAGATCTCGGCCTGGACGGCGTCGAGGTGCGGGACCGATGCGTCGACCGGGCCGGGGGTCGAGACCACCCGGGCGCTCGACAAGCCGAGGCGGCGCTGGAGGGGCCCCTGCTGGAGCCCGAGCGACTGCACCCGGGCATGGGGCACGACGACGGCGCGGTGGGTCCACCGGCCGGTGCGCAGGTAGACGGCCTGCGCCGCGAGGGCGTAGCCGGTGCGGCGCCAGGACCACGGGTCGAGCCAGCGCGCGACCCGGGGCGGGCCGACCCATCCGGGCTCACCACCGTCGCCGTGGAGCGCTTCGAGGAGCACGGGGTCCTCGGGGTGGGCGCCGAGGGCGGTCAGCACCCGCAGCGCCTCCTCGGCCGTCCCGACGGGCAGCAGGGTCGTCTCGTCCCCGTCGCCGTCCCCGCCGGCGACCCCGGCCACGTTGACCCGGACCCGCCACCAGCCCCACGGCCGCCACCACAGCGGCTGGAGCACCTCGAGCGCCTGGACCCGGTGCAGGGGCACCGACGCCACGCGCAGGTCGGTCAGGCCGTGGCGCACCCGCAGCGCCGTGCGCGACCTCGCGATGGAGAAGTTGCCGTGGACGAGCAGCTCCTTGACCCGGGACGCCCCGAGCCCGAAGACGATCGGGATGAGGGCCGGCGCCCCGGCCAGCACGGTGACCCCGGCCCGAGCGACCCCGACGGTCAGGGCCGCGCCGACGAGGACCACCCCGAGCAGGATCGTCGACCCGTGGAGGATCGTCGCGACGAAGAGCCGGCCGTTCGGCACCGTGACCAGCGCCTCGGTGTCGTCGCCGGGGCCGAACCCGGCCACGACGGGTACCTCACCGGGACCCGTCGGGGAGACCACCCGGGCGGCCGGGGCCGCGGCCCGCTCGTCGGAGCGCCCGGCGAGCTCCAGGAGGTGTTCGCGGACCTCCTCGGCCCGCCCGGCGTCGAGGAACGCGAGCGTGAGGTGGGAGTCGGAGCCGCCGGCGGACTGCACGACGACCTGGCTCAGCCCGATGACGCGGGCGAGGAGCGGACGGGTGGTCTCGACGGCCTGCACCCGCTCCAGGGGCACCTGGCGGTGCTGGCGGAAGAGCACGCCCGAACGCAGCTCGACCTGGCCGTTCGCGACCCGGAAGCGGGAGAACCGCCAGCTGACCCAGCTGACCCCCGCGACCACCGCGATGACGAGGACGAGCACCGCCAACCCGAGCAGCGGGTGCGAGGTGAAGGTCCACTGGGACCCGGACTCGTCCCCGATGCCATCGGGCAACGAGGCGTCGGGCTCCATCGACCCGAGGACGGTGTCGACCAGCTGGCTCACCGCGTAGCCGAGGACCGCGAGGAGGACGACGCCCCCACGAAGGAGTGGTGAGAGCGGGTGCAGCCGATGCCACCCCTCGTCGGTGGGCTCCGTGGGCAGCGGGTGCGGCTCGGTCACAGGCCCGCCCGCTGCGCCTCGCCACGGGCCGCGAGCCGCGTGCGGAGCGCCTCGGCCTCGGCGGTGGGCAGCCCCGGCAGCGAGCCGCCGCTCTCGGGCGAGGCGGTGTGGATCTCGCACGACGCGATCCCGAAGGCGCGGGCGAGCGGCCCGGACTGGATGTCGACGTACTGGAGGCGGCCGTAGGGCACGCTGACGAGGCTGCGGAAGAGCCGGCCCTTGCGGATGACGATCTCCTCGTCGAGCTCGACCCACGAGATCGCCGAGACCTGGCGGCGGATGAGCCAGGCGCCCCAGAGCCCGACGGCCGCGAGCACGATGGTGCCGATCCACACCCACCCGGTGACGAGCAGCGCGAGGACGACCGTGGCCAGCAGCGGGACGACGAGCACCACCCCGAGGGTGACGAGGCGCACGGTGGCGAGCGCCGGGGCGACGGGGCGCCACGCCAGGCCGCCGCCGCGCAGGGTGACCTCGGCGGTCGTCGACGGTGCGGGCGCGGGCTGGCTCGGCGGGGCCGGGTCGGTCATGCCTCCCAGTCTGCCCCAGCACCCCGGTGCAGCCGACCCGCACCGGGCGGCCGGTGTGTTTGGATGCGCTCATGGGCCGGGTCACGACACGAGTACCCCGCACGCGGGTCGACGTGACGCGCGACGTCGTCGTCGACCGCCCGGACACGATCGCCGTCGAGGAGCCGCTCGAGGTGCGGGTCGACGGCACCGCGGTGACCACGACGATGCGCACCCCCGGCGACGACTTCGACCTGGCGCTCGGCCACCTCCTCACCGAGGGGATGGTCGGCTCCACCCACGACATCGCGACGATGATGCACTGCACCGACGTCGGCCCCGACGGCTCGCCGACCTTCAACGTCGTCGAGGCCGCCCTCTCCCCCGGCAGTGTGCTGAGGCGGCCGGCCCGCGAGCGCACCGAGTCGATGACGAGCGCCTGCGGGGTGTGCGGGTCGGCGTCCCTCGACGCGGTCCGCACCGCGAGCCGCTTCGACGTGGCGGCCGACCCCGTCGCCCTCGACCCGCAGGTCCTCGCCTCCGTGCCCGACGCCCTGCGCTCCCGGCAGCCGGTCTTCGACCGCACCGGCGGGGTGCACGCCGCGGGCGTCGTGGCCCCGGACGGCACGCTGCTCGCCGTCCGCGAGGACGTCGGGCGGCACAACGCGGTCGACAAGGTGATCGGCGCACTGGCCCGCGAGCGCGAGCTCCCTCTCGCGGGAACCCTGCTCGTGGTCAGCGCCCGGGCCTCCTTCGAGATCGTCCAGAAGGCGGCCGTCGCCGGCATCCCGGCGGTCGTCGCGGTGGGGGCGCCGACGTCCCTGGCCGTCGAGCTCGCCGTCGACGCCGGCATCACCCTCGCGGCCTTCACCCGGGACGGCGGCTTCTCCGTCTACGCCCGCCCGGACCGGGTCACGGGTCTCCCCTGACCCTCCACGTACCGACCAGTAGCCGGGGCGGATTGCCACCCACACCTCCCGAGGGTGAAAGATGGGAGCCCGGCCCCCGACCGGGGCGCGGATCGCGACCCCGCTGAAAGGACGAGCGCGTGGCCCTGCACGAAGACGTCGGCCCCATCCTCAACGGCATCCCCACGCACCTGCCGGACATCGACCCGGACGAGACCGAGGAGTGGCTGGACAGCCTCGACGCGGTCATCGACGGGCCGGGTCGGACGCGGGCGCGGTACCTGATGCTCCGGCTCCTCGAGCGGGCGCGGGCCATGCAGGTGGGTGTGCCGTCCCTGACGACGACCGACTACGTCAACACGATCAGCCCCGAGCAGGAACCGTGGTTCCCGGGCGACGAGGACGTCGAGCGGCGCTTCCGGGCCTACCTGCGGTGGAACGCCGCGATGGTGGTGCACCGCGCCCAGCGGCCGGGTGTCGGCGTCGGCGGGCACATCTCCACGTACGCGTCCGCGGCGACGCTGTACGAGGTGGGGATGAACCACTTCTTCCGCGGCAAGGACCACCCGGGCGGCGGCGACCACGTCTTCTTCCAGGGCCACGCCTCCCCCGGCATGTACGCCCGCGCCTTCCTCGAGGGCCGGATCAGCGAGGACCGCCTCGACGGCTTCCGCCAGGAGCACAGCCACGTCGTCGACGGCGAGCCGCTCGCCCTCCCGAGCTACCCGCACCCGCGCCTCATGCCGGACTTCTGGGAGTTCCCGACGGTGTCCATGGGCATCGGCCCGATGAACGCCATCTACCAGGCGCAGTTCGACAAGTACCTCCACAACCGCGGCCTCAAGGACACGAGCCAGCAGCACACGTGGGCCTTCCTCGGCGACGGCGAGATGGACGAGCCCGAGTCCCGCGGCCTGCTCCAGCTCGCGGCGCAGGAGGACCTCGACAACCTCACCTTCGTCGTCAACTGCAACCTCCAGCGCCTCGACGGCCCGGTGCGTGGCAACGGCAAGATCGTCCAGGAGCTGGAGGCGTTCTTCCGCGGCGCCGGCTGGAACGTCATCAAGGTCGTCTGGGGCCGGGGCTGGGACCCGCTGCTCGCCGCCGACGGCGACGGCGCGCTCGTCCACCTCATGAACTCCACGTCGGACGGCGACTACCAGACCTTCCGGGCCAACGACGGCGCGTACGTGCGGGAGCACTTCTTCAACCGCGACCCGCGCACCCGCAAGCTCGTCGCGGACTGGTCCGACGAGGACGTGTGGTGGAAGCTCAAGCGGGGCGGGCACGACTACCGCAAGGTCTACGCGGCGTACAAGGCCGCCATGGGCCACACCGGCCAGCCGACCGTCATCCTCGCGAAGACGATCAAGGGCTACGGCCTGGGGCAGAACTTCGCCGGGCGCAACGCGACCCACCAGATGAAGAAGTTCACCCTCGACGACCTCAAGAGCTTCCGCGACTCGCTCGACCTCCCGATCAGCGACGAGCAGCTCGAGAAGGACCCGTACAACGCGCCGTACTACCACCCGGGCCCGGACGACGACGTCATCCAGTACGCGATGGAACGCCGGCAGAAGCTGGGCGGCGGTCTGCCCGAGCGGCGCTCGAAGCACGTCCCGATCCACCTGCCCGACGACTCGGCCTACGCCCAGGTGAAGAAGGGGTCGGGCAAGCAGGAGGTCGCCACGACGATGGCCTTCGTGCGGCTCCTCAAGGACCTCATGCGGGACAAGGAGTTCGGCAGCCGGATCGTGCCGATCATCCCGGACGAGGCCCGCACCTTCGGGATGGACGCGTTCTTCTCGACGATCAAGATCTACAACCCGCACGGCCAGCGCTACACACCGGTCGACGCGGACCTCATGCTCGCCTACCGCGAGGCCACCGACGGCCAGATCCTCCACCTCGGCATCAACGAGGCGGGTTCGATGGCGGCCTTCACGGCAGCCGCGACGTCGTACGCGACGCACGGCGAGCCGATGATCCCCATCTACATCTTCTACTCGATGTTCGGGTTCCAGCGCACCGGGGACTCGATCTGGGCGGCCGCCGACCAGATGAGCCGCGGGTTCCTCATCGGCGCCACCGCCGGCCGCACGACCCTCACGGGCGAGGGCCTGCAGCACGCCGACGGGCACTCCCCGCTGCTGGCCTCGACCAACCCGGCCGTCGTCCACTACGACCCGGCGTACGCGTACGAGCTGGCGCACATCGTGCAGGACGGCCTGCACCGGATGTACGGCACCGACGAGTCGCTCACCGACGACGATCGCAACGTCATCTACTACCTCACGGTCTACAACGAGCCGATGCGCCAGCCGGCCCAGCCGGAGGACGTCGACCGCGAGGGCATCCTCAAGGGCATGCACCTCGTCGCCGAGGGCTCCACCGAGGGCCTTCCCGACGACGCCCCCCGGGTGCAGCTGCTCGCCTCGGGCGTCGCGCTGCCGTGGGCCCTGGAGGCCCAGGAGCTGCTCCGCAACGACTGGCACGTCGCGGCCGACGTGTGGTCGGTGACGTCGTGGAACGAGCTGCGTCGTGACGGGCTGCGCTGCGACGAGGCGGCCTTCCTCGGCACCGAGGGCGAGGTCCCGGTGCCGTGGGTGACCCAGAAGCTCGCCGACCGCCCGGGCCCGGTGCTCGCCGTGTCCGACTACATGCGCGCCGTGCAGGACCAGATCCGGCAGTGGGTGCCCGGTGACTTCGCGTCGCTCGGGGCGGACGGGTTCGGCTTCTCCGACACCCGCCCCGCCGCCCGCCGCTTCTTCCACATCGACGGCCCGTCGATGGCGGTGCGCGCCCTCCAGGTGCTCGCCGACCGCGGCGAGCTCGAGCGCTCCGTCCCGGAGGAGGCCACCACCCGGTACCGCCTGCACGACGTGACCGCCGGGGCCTCCGGCAGCACCGAGGGCGGCTCGGAGTGATCGCCGCGTTCAGCATCGCCCCGGCGAGCCCGGACGACACCGGGTCCTACGCCGAGGCGGTGGCCGAGGCCGTGGCCATCGTCCGCGCCTCGGGTCTGCCGCACGAGACGAACGCGATGTTCACGAACCTCGAGGGCGAGTGGGCCGAGGTGTTCGGCGTCATCGAGCAGTGCGTCTCCGCGATGACCGCCCGGCACCCGCGGGTCTCGCTCGTCGTCAAGGCCGACATCCGGCCGGGCCACGACGGCATGCTCGAGTCGAAGGTCCGCCGGATCGACGAGGTCCTCGACCGCGGCTGAGGCGGGTCAGGCCGAGGTCAGCGCCCGGGCCGCCTCGACCCACCGGGTCGCCTCGGCGAGGCTCGGGGTCGTCCCGAGGGCCCGGCGTGGCTTCGCGGCCACCCGGTAGGCCTCGACGAGGTCGGCCGGGTCCGTGGCGGCGAGCGTCGCGGCGTCGGTCAGCCCGGCGTCGTGGAGCACCGCGGCGTTCGTCCCGTCGACCCCCGGCACCGCGAGCAGGCCGGCGAGGAGGGTGAACCGGCCCAGGGCGTCGCGGTCGACGCCGAGCAGGCTGACGAGCGAGGCCGACGCCGTGGCACGCGTGGCGAGCCGGGCGAAGGACCCGGTCGTCGTCACGTGCGCCGCGCGCAGGGCCCGGACCTGCTCGTCGCTGAGCCCGTCGATGTCCTCGACCGGCCGGTCCACGACCGCGGCGGCCGGCGCCTCCTCGGGGGGTGGCTTCGGCACGGGGACGATGGTGAGCGTCACCGTCGACAGCGCCGCCGCGTTCACCTGCTCCCCCGGCCGGACGAACTGGAAGCCGAGGGTCCCGACGGACGTCACGTCGACGTGGACCTTGGACTCGAGGACGAACTCCCGGACCGCGAAGTCAGACGTCCCGTTGGTCATCGAGCCGAGCCGCTCCGACACGGAGTCGAGTGCGTGCTGGAGGCCGTCGGCGAGGTCGTCCGAGGAGCGCGGGGGGTCCTGGAGGTCGGCGATCCTCGCCTCCAGCGCGGCGTTCTCGGAGCGTGCCGCGGCCAGCTCGCTGCGGAGCAGGTCGACGATCTTCTCGAGGTTGTCCGTCGAGGTGCCGACGTCGCCGCCGGTGACGGGGGTGAAGACACCGGTCTGGCCGTCGACGGTGACGATGCGGTCCACCGCCACCCGCTCGAGCGAGGGCAGGCGGCCGGTGGCCACGGCGAGGGTCGTGCCGTCGAGGCCGGCGCGGGCCGGGGACGGGGTCGTCGGGGGCGGGGTCATGGCGTGGGGGGTCCTTCCTCGGACGCCGGGACGGGGGTCGCGGCGACGCGTTGGGGGGCCAGGGTGAGCCGGACCCGGGTCCCGGCCGCCGAGCGGTAGCCGTAGACGCCGACCGTGACGGGGTTGACCGTCCGGCAGAGCAGCTGGGTGCGGGCGGGCCCTCCGTCGTCGGGGGTGACCCGCACCGCCTCGGCGGACAGCTCGATGTCGACCGAGGCCGAGTCGAAGGCGTACCAGAGCGGCGGCAGGGCGAGGCTGCCCGGCTCCGCCGCCGCGTACTCGGTGGCGCGCGCGCGGGCGTGCTCGTCGAGGAGGTCCTGCGCCTCGACGACGGCGGTGACCGTGCCCGCGAGGAGGGCACCCAGCTCGGTCTGCCGGGTGCCGCTCCCCGCGGTCGACGGGGGGTCGGCGGCCACGGTCAGAAGGTGACCGTCGTGGCTTCGCCGACGATGCCCTTGCGGGCGCTGACGACGACGTCGACCGGGGTGCGGTCGGCGGTGTCGTCGACGAAGGTGCGGGTGAGCAGGATCGTCACCTGCCCGTTCGCGTCGGTCACGTCGACCCCGCCCACGTAGGACCACGCGACCCCCTGGCTGTCGACCGCCAGCGTCTTGCCGGCGATCGGGTCGCCGTCGGACGTCAGGTACGTGAGGACGACCTCCATCGTGCGCGAGGTCGCCGGCGGCCCGCCGACGTCCGTGATCGGCCCGCCGTCGATGCTGATCTGCGGGCCGACGACCGCCTGCCGGGGCTTGGGCACCCCGATGTCGTGCCGCGGCTCGAGGATCGCGTTCATCCGCATCAGGCCGACCGAGCTCTCGACGCGGACGTCGCTCTCGACGTGCGCCTGCGACGAGTCGTACTGGAAGTTGTTGTACCCGCCGCCGAAGATCAGCCCGATGCCTGCCTGTCCGTGGCTGTCCGTGCTGTGGTGCGAGTAGGTGTCCGTCGACTGGCTGGCCGCGAACTGGGACGCGGTGAACCGGCCCTGGAGCCGGACCTGCGACCACTGGTAGAGGACCGGGTCGATGACGTCGATGAGCGGCAGCTTCTGGGTGAAGGTCTGCGACCCCGTCACCTGCCCGTCGTCGTCGTAGTCGACCTCCTGGACGGCGATGACGTCGACGAGCGTCTCCGCGAGCGCGGACGTGCTCGCCGCCGCCGTCTTGTTGAGCTCCTGCTGGGTGGTCGCGACGGACTGCCCGGTCAGCCGGACGAGGTCGCCGAAGGCCATGCCCGCGGTGTTGAGCTGGCCGCTCACATCGGTGTTCGCCATGGTGCGCTCATCTCCTTCAGATGGTGAGGTCGTAGGACTGGCTCATCGCGCCGAGACGGGCGACGAGGGTCTGCCGCAGCCCGGAGGCGCCGGCGTTGGGGACGTTGCGGATCACCGTGACGAGGACCTGCCCGTCGGCGTTGGTGATGTTCCCCGTGTAGGGCGCGGTCGCCGAGAAGCTCGTGCGCAGCCCACCCGCGTCGATCTTGACCGGCTTGGTCGGGTTCGGGTCGCCGGCCGCCTTGAGCACGGTGACGAGCACGTCGACGGAGCGGTTGACCCCGGCCCCGGCGACGGCGACCTCCTTGACCGGCCCCTGCGAGAAGACGATCTGCGGCCCGACCGAGACCTGGCTCGGGACCGGCAGCTTGCCGGTGGTGCGCGGCCCGAGGATGGCGTCGAGGCGCACCTCGCCGGAGGACCAGCTGGCCTCCTGCTCGTGCTGGCGCGAGCCGTCCTGCCGGTTGTCGTAGCCGTACTCGTAGTTGACGCCGAGGAACCCCCAGAACAGCCCGGCCCCTCCGACGCCCCCGCCGGACTGCCTGGCGTTGAAGGAGAGCCCGTCGGTCTCGGAGAACGCCCCGCAGGACAGGTCCATCGAGATCGCGACGCGCTTCCACTCGTGGATCGTCGGCGTGAAGAAGTTGAGCACCGACAGGTCGCTCTTGACGAGCTCGGTCTTCGAGGGGTCGGGCAGGCCGTCCTCGTCGAGGTACTGGATGACGTCGGTGACGACGGTGATGTCGGTGTCGGCGAGCTCGGTGACGGTGGCGATGACGCCCTCGTCGAGCGCGGTCTGGGAGTCGGCGACGCCGATCCCGATCGACCCGAGCACCTCGCCGAAGGTCGGCGCGACGGCCTTGAGCTGCCCGCTGACGTCCGCGCCGAGGGCGCCGGCGCCGAGCCCGGCGGGCAGCCCTCCGAAGCCGGCGAGGGCCGCCGCCGGAGCCGGGACGACGGGCGCCGCGGCCCGTGGTGCCGGCACGACCGGCACGGTGGTGGTGGGTGCGGGCTCGGGCTTCCGGGCTCGCGCGGCCGTCTTCCTCGGACGGCGCCTGGTCTCAGCCATGGCTGTTCTCCTTCGGTGTGGTGGGCGTCAGCCCGCGGCCCAGGTCCGGACGACGAGGGCGAAGGGTTGCGGCCCCTGGGGGACGTTCGCGCCGTGGACGGCGAGGACCCAGGTGCCGCCGGTCAGCCCGTCGACGTCGACGACCTCGACCGTGTTGGCACGGTCGGGCTCGCCGGGACGGTCGGGCCGGCCGGGATCGTGGTTGCCGTGGACCGACGGCGCCGGGCCGGGCCCGGTGAGGGTGAGGTCGAGGTCGTCGACGAGCCGCTCCCCGGGCACGTCGTACCAGCACAGGGCGGCGCGCAGCCGGCCTCCGTGCGGGAGCGGGAGGCGGAAGCGGCGCGAGCGTCCGGTCTCGAGGGCGCCGGACCGCGTGGCGTTCTCCAGGATGCGGACCTCGCTGCCGTCGGCGGGATGGGGCAGCGCACCGTCGACGTCGAGCCTGCCGAACCCGCAGACGCGCGGGTCCTCGAGGTCGGTGCCGTCGCGGGTGAGCACCGGCGCGGCCCCGACGACGAGGAGCGCCTTGAGCGTGGCCCCGGCCGGGGCGTGCCCGCCGCGGACCTGCCGCCACCCCTGCCGCACGAGGGCGAGGCCCCCGGCGGCGACGGCCACCGCCGCGGAGGTGCCGCCGTCGACGACGTAGTGCGGGGCCGGTGACGCGTAGCCCCAGCCGCGCCCGGGGGCCCGGGTGGAGCGGGGGCCGACGAGGTTGGTCCCCGGGGCGCAGAGGTCGGGCTTGCGCCGCCCGTCCCGCGTCGGACCGGCCGCCGAGAGCGGCGCCATCCGGTCGGGCTGGCCGAAGACGGGGTCGGCGCGGTCGGCGGCGTCGGTGAAGCGCCGGCCCTCGGACTCGAACCGGGACCAGGTGGCCGGGAAGCCGTTCGGCGCCGAGCCCTCGGTCGCGCCGACGGTGAGGACGTTCTTCGCGGTCGCGGGCGACTCGACCGACCCGGGATCGGCCCGGCGGTCGCCGGTGCGGTCGCTCCCACCGTTGCCCGCGGCGACGAGGACGACGGCGTCCGGGTTCTCGCGCAGGAAGAGGTCGGCCTCGTAGGCGTCGTTGTCGTAGGCCCCCGCCGCGGGGGTGCCCCACGCCGTCACGTGCGCCCGCGCTCCGTGGCGCCGCGCCTGGACGAAGAGCTCACGCAGGTCGGTGGGCCGGCCGGCGAGCGCGTACCGGGAGGCGCCGACCTCCGGGTGCCCCGGGGCCACCGACACCCACTGCTCGATCGCCTGCACGACGAGCTCGGCACCGGGTGCCACCCCGCGGTTCGCTCCCCCGCTGCCGGCACCGTCCCCCGCGACGACGCCGGCGACGAAGGTGCCGTGCCCGCTCGCGACGTCGGCGCCGCCGTCGTCGGCACCGGGGTTGGTCACGTACGGCGACCACGAGGGCCCGAGCGGCCACGAGAGGAGGGCCCGCACCCGCCCGCCGAGGTCGGGGACGACGGTGGCCGGGTCGCCGGTGTCGAGGCCGGTGTCGGCCACGGCGAGGACCTCACCCCGCCCGTCGAGGTCCTCGCGCCACACCCCGTCGCCCGCGACCCAGCCGATGTCCGGGGCGAGGCCGACCGCACTCGTGGACGGCAGCCGCGGCCGCTCCACCACCTTGACGCCGACGACGTCGCGGATCACGGCCGGGTCCCCGGCCCACTCGATGCGGATCTTGCTGCTGCCCTCGTCGAGGACGGTGGCGCCGAGCTCGCGGAGCCGGAGGACGACGTCGGGACGCCGGCGGCGCGAGAAGCAGACGACGTCGAGCCAGCAGGCGCCGGGCTCGCCGTGGGGTCGCCCGAGGCCGCGGTCGCACTGCGCCTCGTCGTAGGGGACGTAGCCGGCGACGAACGGAAGGGCCGCGACCCGGGTGGCCGCTCGGTCGCTCGGGAGGGTGACGCAGGCGCCGGTCGGGGGGCACCAGAACTCGATCCGGCCGCCAGTGGACTCGAGTCGTTGCCGCCACGCCGAGCGGACCGGCCCCGCGAAGCGGAGCACGACCCGTGGGCCGGAGCCGCGACGGGCGTCGCCGTCGCGGACGACGACGGGCGAGCCGTTGACGTGGACGACGGGCGAGGACGGATCGGTGGCCACGCCCTGAGGAGGCCGTCAGGGGCCCCGGTGATACGACTTTGGAAGTATGCAGGACTCTGTATATGCTTGCATCGTGTCCAAGGTCCTCACGTCCCTGCCCGCCGGCGAGCGCGTCGGCATCGCCTTCTCCGGAGGTCTCGACACCTCCGTGGCCGTCGCGTGGATGCGCGAGAAGGGCGCCGTCCCCTGCACGTACACGGCCGACCTCGGCCAGTACGACGAGCCCGAGATCGACACCGTCCCGGAGCGCGCGGGGCAGTACGGCGCCGAGGTCGCGCGCCTCGTCGACTGTCGGTCCGCGCTCGTCGAGGAGGGGCTGTCGGCCATCGCCTGCGGCGCCTTCCACATCCGCAGCGGGGGCCGCACCTACTTCAACACCACCCCCCTCGGACGAGCCGTCACCGGGACCCTCCTCGTGCGGGCGATGCAGGCCGACGACGTCGAGATCTGGGGCGACGGGTCGACCTTCAAGGGCAACGACATCGAGCGCTTCTACCGGTACGGGCTGCTCGCGAACCCGAACCTGCGGATCTACAAGCCCTGGCTGGACGCCGACTTCGTCCACGAGCTCGGCGGCCGGCACGAGATGAGCGCCTGGCTCACCGAGCGGAACCTCCCCTACCGGCAGAGCCAGGAGAAGGCGTACTCGACCGACGCGAACATCTGGGGCGCCACGCACGAGGCGAAGACCCTCGAGCACCTCGACGAGTCGCTCGAGGTCGTCGAGCCGATCATGGGCGTCCGGTTCTGGGACCCCGCGGTCGCCATCGAGACCGAGGACGTGACGATCCGGTTCGCCGAGGGTCGCCCGGTCGCCGTCAACGGCCGCGACCTCGACCCCGTCGCGCTCGTCCACGAGGCGAACACCATCGGCGGCCGGCACGGGCTCGGGATGTCGGACCAGATCGAGAACCGGATCATCGAGGCGAAGTCGCGCGGCGTCTACGAGGCCCCGGGGATGGCGCTGCTGCACATCGCGTACGAGCGGCTGCTCAACGCCGTGCACAACGAGGACACCATCGCGAGCTACCACACGGAGGGCCGGCGGCTCGGCCGGCTCCTCTACGAGGGCCGCTGGCTGGACCCGCAGGCGCTCATGGTGCGTGAGTCGATCCAGCGCTGGATCGCCTCGGTGGTCACCGGTGAGGTCACCCTGCGGTTGCGGCGCGGCGAGGACTACACCGTCCTCGACACCCGGGGCGAGAACTTCTCGTACCACCCGGACCGGCTCTCGATGGAGCGCACCGAGAACGCCGCCTTCGGGCCGATCGACCGGATCGGCCAGCTGACGATGCGCAACCTCGACATCGCCGACAGCCGGGCCAAGCTCGAGCTCTACGCCGCCCAGCCGGTCACCCAGGGCCAGCTGCTCGTCGAGAACGGCACCCTCTTCGGCGACCTGCCCGCCGGCGGCTACGACCGGATCACCGACAACCCGGCGGCCGGGGGCGACGAGGAGCAGGCCCTCGACCACGCCGCGATGGAGTTCGGCACCGACTGACCCGCCGGACCCGTCTTGTCCGGGGCGCACAAATAGACTGCGCCCATGCCCACGTCGGAGACCCGCACCCGCGTCGCCCGCGCCGCCGGTGACCTCGGGGCCGCCGCGGTGCGCCAGATGGAGGCCGACCACGAGTGGTTCCGGGCCCTCTCGGCGGAGGACCGGTCGTGGGTGGGGCTCGTCGCCCAGGCGGGGATCACGAGCTTCGTCGACTGGTTCGGCGGCGACCAGTCCCGCGCGGCCGTCACCGCCGACGTCTTCGGCACGGCGCCGCGCGAGCTGACCCGGTCGATCAGCCTGGCCCAGACGCTCGACCTCATCCGCACCGTCATCGCCGTCGTGGAGCGCGACATCGCGGGGATCGCCGCGCCCGGCGAGGGCGACCACGCGCGCGAGGCCGTCCTGCGCTACAGCCGCGAGGTGGCCTTCGCCGCCGCGGAGGTGTACGCCGAGGCCGCCGAGGCACGCGGGGCCTGGGACGCCCGGCTCGAGTCCCTCGTCGTCGACGCCGTCATCCGCGGCGAGGCCGACGAGTCGATGCAGTCACGCGCTGCCGCCCTCGGGTGGGGAGCGGTGAGCCACGTCGCGGTCGTCGTCGGCTCCACGCCGCGCGGCGCCACCGGCGCGGTCCTCGGCGACCTGCACCGCACCGCCCGTCGCACAGGGGTCGAGCTGCTCGTGGCGATCCACGGCCCCCGCGTGGTGTGCATCGGCGGCGGCGTCACCGACCCGATGGCGTTCGCCGGCACCCTCGACCCGCACCTCGGGGACGGCCCGCTCGTCGTCGGGCCCACCGTCCCGCACCTCTTCGCGGCCGGCCGGAGCGCCCGCGCGGCGATCTCGGGGCACACGGCCGCCCCGGCCTGGCCGTCGGCGCCGCGCCCGGTCCTCGCCGACGACCTCCTCGCCGAGCGGGCCCTGATCGGCGACCTCCCCGCGCGCAACGCCCTGGCCGCGCGCATCCTGCGCCCGCTCCAGGAGGCGAGCGGCGGGTCGCTCCTGGAGACCGCCGAGGCGTGGCTCGACGGCGGCCTCGGCGTCGAGGGCACCGCCCGGACCCTCATCGTCCACCCGAACACCGTGCGGTACCGGCTCGCGGGCATCGCCAAGGCCATCGGCTACGACCTCACCGACGCACACGACGCCCAGACGGTCCGGATGGCCCTCGCACTCCACCGGCTCGGCCCCGTGACGCGCGCCACGTCCCGCCCCTGAGCCGTGCTCGCTTTGTCGGGTTCCTCCAAATCGAGCGGCCGAGGTTCGTCCCCCCTCGTCACGATCCCGACCCCGCCCAGCAGCCACGCTGGGAGCGTGATCGTCATCGTCTGTCCCGGCCAGGGCTCTCAGACCCCGGGGTTCCTCGCCCCGTGGCTCGAGCTGCCCGGTGCGCGGGAGCACCTCACGGCCCTCTCCGACGCCGCGGGGGTCGACCTCGTGGCCCACGGCACCACCTCGGACGAGGAGACCATCAAGGACACCGCCGTCGCCCAGCCGCTGCTCGTCGGGGCCGGGCTGCTGGCCCTGCGCGCCCTCGGGGGCACCGACGGCGTCGGCGCCCTCGCGGGTCACTCGGTCGGTGAGATCACGGCCGGCGCCGCGGCCGGCGTGCTCCCCGAGGACGACGCGATGCGCCTCGTGGCGCTCCGCGGCCGGGCGATGGCCGAGGCCAGCGCCGCCACCCCCACCGGGATGAGCGCGGTCCTCGGCGGCGACCCCGCCGACGTCCTGGCCACCCTCGAGCGACACGGCCTCACCCCGGCCAACGTCAACGGCGCCGGCCAGGTCGTCGCCGCCGGCGCGCTCGACGCCCTCGCCGCCCTCGCCGCCGATCCCCCCGCGAAGGCCCGGGTCATCCCGCTCAAGGTCGCGGGTGCGTTCCACACGAGCTACATGCAGCCGGCCGTCGACGCCCTCGCCGCGGCCGCTGCCGACCTCTCCCCCGCCGACGCGTCGCTCCCGCTCGTCTCCAACCGCGACGGCCTGCCCGTCACGGCCGGACGCGAGGTGCTCGACCGCCTCGTCGCGCAGGTGTCCAACCCGGTCCGCTGGGACCTGTGCATGGAACGGTTCGCCGACCTCGGGGTCACCGCGGTCATCGAGCTGCCACCGGCCGGCACCCTCGTCGGCCTCGCCAAGCGCGCCCTCAAGGGCGTCGAGCTGCTCGCCGTCAAGACGCCGGACGACCTCGACGCCGCCCGCACCCTCATCGAGGAGCACACCGCATGACCGTCACTCCCAAGGGCTCCGGCCACCTCTCGGCCGGCCCGGTCACGAACTCGCGCATCACCGGCATCGGCGGCTACCGGCCGCGTCGGGTCGTCCCCAACAGCGAGCTCGTCGAGCGGATCGACTCCTCCGACGAGTGGATCCGCGAGCGCTCCGGCATCATCGAGCGGCGTTTCGCCGGCGAGGGCGAGTCGGTCATCGACATGTCCCTCTTCGCCTCGACGCCCGCGCTCGAGATGGCCGGCGTCGCCGCCGAGGACCTCGACGCGATCATCGTCGCGACCGTCTCCTGGCCGTACCAGACGCCGGCCGCCGCGCCGATGCTCGCCGAGCGGCTCGGCAGCAAGGCCGCCGCCTTCGACATCTCCGCCGCCTGCGCCGGGTACTGCCACGGCATCTCGCTCGCGTCGGACATGGTCCGCACCGGCACCGCCCGCCACGTCCTCGTCGTCGGGGTCGAGCGGCTCTCCGACTTCACCTCGCTCGACGACCGCGGCACGGCCTTCATCTTCGCCGACGGCGCCGGCGCGGCCGTGGTCAGCCAGTCCGACACCGTCGGCATCGGTCCGACGGTCTGGGGCTCGGACGGCGCGCAGTGGGAGGCCATCTCGCAGACCGAGTCGTGGATCGACGTCCACGAGAAGAACCTCGGCTGGCCGCACATCGGGATGGCGGGGCAGTCCGTCTTCCGGTGGGCGGTGTGGGGGATGTCCCCGGTCGCGCAGAGGGCGCTCGACGCCGCGGGCGTCACCGCCGACCAGCTCGACGCGTTCATCCCGCACCAGGCGAACGTGCGCATCATCGACGCGATGGTCAAGCAGCTCAAGCTCCCCGCCGACATCCCCGTCGCGCGCGACATCGCCTACACCGGCAACACCTCCGCCGCCTCGGTCCCACTGGCGATGGAGCGGATGGTGCGGCACGGTGAGATCCCGAGCGGCGGGCTCGCCCTCCAGATCGGGTTCGGCGCCGGCCTGTCGTTCGCCGCGCAGGTCGTCGTCATCCCCTGACCGACTCCCGTGGGCCCACGGGTCACCCGGGCCGAGCAGCACCCCTCACCACACCGAAGGAGACCAGCACATGGCAGACCAGCAGGAGATCCTCAGCGGCCTCGCGGAGATCGTCAACGAGGAGACCGGGCTCGACCCGGCCGAGGTCCAGATGGACAAGTCCTTCACCGACGACCTCGACATCGACTCTCTGTCCATGATGACGATCGTCGTCAACGCCGAGGAGAAGTTCGGCGTCCGCATCCCCGACGACGAGGTCAAGAACCTCACCACGGTCGGCGACGCGGTCAACTTCATCCAGTCCAACCAGGACTGACCCGCCCCGCACTTCCCCGACTTCTCATGCTCAGGTCCGCCGACACGCCGCCCCGGCGGCGGGTCGCGCGGCTGGCAGCATGAGAAGTCGGGGAAGCACCCCCGCGGGACGTCCCCGCATCGACCCCACAAGGAGCACCTGACACCATGAGCGAGCGTCGCGTCGTCGTCACCGGACTCGGTGCCACCACGCCCCTCGGCGGCACGATCGCCGAGACGTGGGAAGGCATCCTCGCCGGGCGGTCAGGGGCCAAGCCGCTCCCCCAGGAGATGCTCGACCGCTACGAGCTGCCGGTCCACTTCGCGTGCACGATCGCGCAGGACCCGCTCGAGGTGCTCACCAAGGTGCAGGTCCGCCGGATGGACCCCAGCGCCCAGTACGCGGTCATCGCGTCGCTGGCCGCGATGGAGGACGCCGGCTCCCCTGAGGTCGATCCCGAGCGCCTCGGCGTCGCGATCGGCACCGGCATCGGCGGCGTCTGGACCCTGCTCGACCAGTGGGACAACCTGCGCGAGAAGGGTGTGCGACGGGTCTTCCCGCTCGCCGTCCCGATGCTCATGCCGAACACGTCCGCCGGGAACGTCTCGCTGCTCCTCGGCGCCCGCGCCGGTGCGCACACCACCGTCTCGGCCTGCGCGTCGGGTGCGGAGTCGATGGGCACCGCCTACGACATGATCCGGGGCGGCCGGGCCGACGTCGTCGTCGCCGGTGGCACCGAGTGCGCGACGCACCCCATCTGCTTCGCCGGCTTCTCCCAGATGCAGGCGCTCTCGACCCGCAACGACGACCCGGCCGGCGCCTCGCGGCCCTACGACACCGGGCGCGACGGCTTCGTCATGGCCGAAGGGGCGGCGGTCATGGTGCTCGAGGAGTACGAGCACGCCAAGGCCCGCGGCGCGCGCATCTACGCCGAGTTCGCCTCCATCGGGATGTCCGCCGACGCGCACCACATCACCGCCCCGGAGCCGGAGGGCGCCGGCGCCAGCCGCGCGATGCGCGAGGCCGTCGAGCGCGCCGGGCTCACCGACTCCGACATCGTCCACATCAACGCGCACGCCACGTCGACCCCCGTGGGCGACGTCGCCGAGGCCAACGCCATCCGTCGGGCCTTCGGCGCAGCGGCCGACGGGATGCCCGTCAGCGCGACGAAGTCGATGACCGGCCACCTGCTCGGTGCCGCCGGTGCCCTCGAGGGATTGCTCACCGTCCTCGCCGTGCACCACCGCACCGCGCCGGCCGCCATCAACATCGACGACTTCGACCCCGCGATCGACCTCGACGTCGTCCGTGGCGAGCACCGCACGCTGCCGGACGGCGACATCGCGGCCCTCAACAACTCGTTCGGCTTCGGCGGCCACAACGTCGCGCTGGTCATCAAGAGCGTCTGAGCCCGACCGGCCGGCCCGGCGCGGTCGGCCCGGCCGGTCAGCCGACCTTGTGCAGCCAGCGCACGGGTGCGCCCTCACCGGCGTAACGGAAGGACTCGAGCTCCTCGTCCCAGTCCAGCCCGAGCAGCTCCTCGATCATCTCCTGCATCGCCTCCGAGCTGCCCTGGGCGAGCACGACGACCTCGCGGAGCCGGTCCTCGTTGATGACGGCGTCCCCGTTGGCGGAGGTCCACGTGTGGTGGATGCCGAGGCGCGGGGTGTGCGACCAGCGGGAGCCGTCGCAGCCGGGACTCGGCTCCTCGGTGACCTCGTAGCGCAGGTGGTCCCACCCGCGCAGGGCCGAGGCGATGCGAGCACCGGTGCCCGCGGGGCCGGCCCAGCTGAGCTCGGTGCGCACGAGCCCGGGGGCGGCGGGCTGCTCGGTCCAGTGCACGCTGACCTCGGCGCCGAGGACTCCCTCGATCGCCCAGACCACGTGGGGGCACAGCGCCTTGGGCGTGGAGTGGACATAGACCACCCCGCGCGTGGCGGTGCGCGACATCGCGACAGACATCCTGGTCTCCTTCGGTGCGGTGGACGTCTTCCCCAACGCCGTCGACTCCGGGAGACCGGTCGTACTGCCGGTGTGCTGCTCTGCGGGCACGCGCACGTGCCGTTGTGCGTCACATTGTGCACCACGCGGCGCACCGGCACCAGTGATCACACGAAACCCGTACGCCCCGGCGATAGGCTCACCGGGCCGCGGCGGGAGCCGCGCCGGGGCGTTAGCTCAGTCGGTCAGAGCAGCGGACTCATAATCCGTCGGTCGTCGGTTCAAGCCCGACACGCCCCACCCCACGTGTGCCCGGGTCAGACATCACGTCGATGCAGGACCCGCGCGTCACCCTGGAGCGCCCCGTGGGCCGCTGGCAGGATGTGGCCGTGTCCGCCCTCGACCTCGCCGCGACCCAGCGGGCCAAATGGGACCTGCTGCGCGACTACGTCTCGTCCTACGCGGAGCGACGACCGATCCGCAAGGTCACCGTCGTCGGCAACGCCCCGGTCCTCCCCGACCCGGCGCGCGTCGAGGACATCCAGAGCAGTGACCTCGTCATCCGGGTCAACTCCCTGGCCCTCGACGCGCCGGACGGGCCCCCCCACGTCGGAACCCGGTGCAACGTCCTCGTCACCTCCCGCTACGCCCGGGTGACGCCGTGGACGTTCCGTGACTACAAGCGACGCGCCTACCTCATCCCCCAGGCCGGGTTCGGAGTGCGCTCCAGCCTGATCCAGCAGCCTCTCTACTGGCCCTCCGACCTCGGCGCACTCCCCATCCCCTATGCGCCGGTGGTCGCCGAGCTGAAGGACCTGCTCGACCCCGAGCACCAGCCCGGCAAGCTGATCCCCACCACCGGGACGCTCGCCTGCTACCTCGCCCACGAGCTGTTCCCGACCGCGGACTTCCTCGCGACCGGGTTCTCGTTCCTCGACGGGATCCAGCAGGAGGCCTGGAGCTACCAGGGCGGAGGAGGGAGTCCCGTGATCTCCCAACACCGTCTGGATCTCGAGGGGGCCCTGCTCAGGTCCTGGATCGCCGACGGCAGTCTTCGAGTACACCCGTGATGGAGGACGACGTGACCAGTTCAGCAGCCGACGCCGCGACACCGCCCGGCTCCGCCAGCGCCTACCGGAGGGCTCGCCGGCGCTTCGGTCACTGGCGGCGCAAGGTCGTCGACCCCGACGACCTCAGGGGTCGCCAACGGCGCCTGAAGGAGCGCGTGGACCAGCAGGCCAAGCAGGTCGCCGCGACGAAGGCTGCGGTGACCAAGCTGAGGTCGACCGTCACGGAGCTGAACAGGCGGGTCCGCGTCGTGGAGCTCGCCTCCGAGCACCGGGAGCGCGAGCACGGCAACCTGACGATCCAGGTCGGTCGATGCCAGGAGCTCCTGGGCGAGTTCGAGGAGCGGCTGCGCCGTGAGCGCTTCGTCGCCGATCCCGCCGAGGAGGCCGAGGCGCGGCGACTGGTCGACGAGATCCGGCGCGAGCACGAGCGCATCCGCGTGCGGATGCAGGCGGTGGCCCAGTACGAGGACCGGCTCCGACGGATCGAGGCAGCTGTCGCGGACCTGACGTGACGGAGGTGTTGCCAGCCAGCCCCTCAGACGGAACCGCCGGTGGCGTCAGTGGGCAGGGAGTGAGATCGCTCCGTCGCGAAGTGGTGGCGCACAGGGCCCGCGGGTGGGGATGAAGGCGTGGACCTCGTAGGTCGCCAGACCCAGACGGGTGAACGGGTCGGCCTCGATGAGTCGGTCCACCTGCTCCCGGTCGGGGACGCGCGCGAGGATCACGCCCCCGGTGCGGGGCTGGCGGGGGCCCGAGACGAGGAAGTCCCCGGCGGCGAAGTGCTCGTCCAGGAAGCGACGGTGCGCCGGCATGGCGGCGTCCACGGCGGCCAAGGGGGCGACATAGGTGACGACGAGGACGAAGACGGGAGCCAGTGGCTCGCGGCTGCCGGTACTCGTGTCGATGGACAGTGTCATGAGGCAACGATGGAGCGGTCCAGCCATTGCGTCCAACACTTGTTGTGCCTCGCTCTCATATGCTGCGCTTATGGTTGACACTCGTCAGCTGCGGTACTTCTCCGCGGTCGCGCAGCGGTTGAACTTCACCCGAGCCGCCGAGGACCTCGTGATCGCGCAGCCGGCACTCAGCCAGGCGATCCGGCAGCTCGAACGCGAGCTGGGCGTGATGCTGTTCGAGCGCAACAGCCGCGGCGTACGGCTCACGGCGCCGGGTGAGGTTCTCCTCCGCGGGGCGGCGCGCACCCTGCACGAGCTCGAGGTCGCCGTCGACGAGGTGCGCAGCTTCGCCGGCCAGGTCACCGGGCGGGTTCGGCTCGGCGCGTGGCAGTCCATGGAGGTGCGGCTTCCGGACCTGCTCGCCGCCTTCCGGCGCGAGTACCCGGCAGTGGACGTGGCCGTGAACGAGCTGGTCTCCGACGTGATGCTCGAGGCCATCCGTGCCGGCACCCTGGATGCGGCCCTCGTGGTCCACCGCGAGCACGTCGCGATGTCGGGGCTCGCCAGCGAACCGTTCATCACCGAGCCGTACGACCTCGCGGTCGCCGAGACCCATGCGTTGGCGCACCGCAAGGCCGTCCGGCTCGACGAGCTCGCCGAGGAGCCGTTCGTCATGCACCGGCCCGGCTCCGCCGTCCGTGACCAGATCCTCCGTGCCTGTGCGGAGGCAGGGATCCGGCCGCGCATCGCCCTGGAGACCGGCGAGATGAGCGCGGCGCGCGCGTTCGTCGCGGCCGGCCTCGGCATCACGATCCTCCCCCGCTCATCACTGGCGAGCCCGGGCCCGCCGGTTCACATCCTCGGCCTGCGCCCAGCGCTCCACCGCACCTCCATCCTCGTCTGGCCGGAGAGGGGGCCCGGCTCTGCGGCCGCTCGCTGCTTCCTGCAGTTCGCGCGCGAGCACCGAGACCTGTTGAGCTAGGCGCGGTGGCGTCACAGGTCCCGCCCTCACCCCGCCCCTCGGCAACGCTGCCTCGCGGTCGGCTCAGTCGGCGGCGATCCGTTCGAGCACCTGGTGCGCCTCTCGGGAGAACGTGGCTCGGTAGTCGCGGGGCGTCGTGCCGAGGGCCCGCTGGAAGTGGGCGCGCAGCGTCACTGCGGAGCCGAAGCCGCTCCGCCGGGCCACGACCTCGACAGACAGATCGGTGGTCTCGAGCAGCCGCTGCGCGAGGAGGGTCCGCTGTTGCAGCAACCACTGCAGCGCGCTGGTGCCGGTGCGCTGCCGGAACTGCCGCGTGAACGTGCGCCGACTCATTGCCGCGTGCGCCGCGAGCTCCTCGACGCCCATCGTCCGGTCGAGGTGCTCCAGGGCCCACTCCATCGCCGTCGCCACCCCATCGGCGGCGTGGATCTCGGGCACCGGCACGTCGACGTACTGCGCCTGCCCCCCGGCCCGGTGCGGCGGAACCACCATCCGTCGCGCGACCGCGTTCGCGGCCTCCGCGCCGCTGACCGACCGCAGCAGGTGCAGGCACAGATCGATCGCCGCGGCCGTACCGGCCGAGGTCAGGACGTCACCCTCGTCGACATAGAGCACCTGCGCCTCGACCTGGACCCGGGGGTAGTCCGCGGCCAGGTCGGCGGCGTACTTCCAGTGCGTGGTGGCGCGCTTGCCGTCCAGCAGGCCCGCCTCGGCGAGGACGAACGCCCCGCCGCACAGGCCGGCGACCCGGGCCCCTCGCGCGCGGGCCCGGCGCAACGCCTCCAGCAGGCGCGGTGACAGGGGCTGCCCAGCGATTCGCCCCCACCACGGGACGATCACGACATCGGCGTCATCGAGCGCCTCAAGGCCGTAGGGAGCCTGCAGCACGACTCCGTTGCTCGAGTGGAGGGGGCCACGACCGGCGCGCGCCACGCGCACATCGTGCCGCGGCAGTCCGTCGTCTGCGCGGTCGGCGCCCAGCACCTCGCACGGAACGGCCAGATGGAACAACGGCGTGTCGTCCATGGCGACTACGGCGAACACGGCCATCGAAGCTCCTCTCGGCACGGCCAGGTCAGCCCCATTCAACCGCGAGTGGCCGCGGCCCGGGGGCCATGTGGCGCTCAGATCGGGCCACGGACGGGCGGCGAGATCTCAGATGGCCCGAAGTCGTCGTTCATCGGCCTCTGGGCCACTGGTGTGAAGGGCGTGACGAGCCCACGATGCCGGTGGGCCCCACTGTCGGGGACCCGATGAGAGAGAGGTTCCAGATGTCCCCCACACGTTCGCTGGGTGTCGTGGCCGCCAGCACGACCACCCTCTCCTGGGGCGGGATGTTCGTGGTCGCCGCGTCGGCCTTCCCGCATGTCGATGCGTTCTGGCAGACCGCGATCCGCTACGGCGCTGCAAGCGTCGTCTTCCTCGCGCTGCTCGCCCTCGTCGAGGGCCGACGCGCCTTCGCGCCACGCCGCGACCTGCGCTCCGTGGCGGTCCTCGGCACCGTCGGATTTGCGGGCTTCAACCTGCTCGCCTTCGCGGGGCTTCGCTGGACGACCCCGCAGGAGGCCTCCCTGATCGCCTCGACGATGCCACTCATCACGGCCTTCGTCCTCTGGGCCCGCACCGGGGTGGCGCCACGGCTCGCGACGTGGATCACCAGCGCCGTCGCCCTCCTCGGCGTGGCCACGGTCCTCGGCGATGGTGACCCGGCGGTCCTCCTGCACGGCGGCCTGAACCGGGGTGACCTCCTCGTGCTGCTCGGCGCCACCTGCTGGGTCATCTACACGACCGGCGCCGCGGGGTTCCCCGACTGGTCGCCCCTGCGCTACACCGCGTTGAGCGCGACCGCGGGCGCCGTCGCGATCGCCGCCATCACGGTCGTCCTCTCGGCCGCCGGTGTCTCGCGGGTGCCCGCGGGGTACGACATCGCCGCCGTGGCGCCACAGCTCCTCTACATCGTCGTCCTGGCGGCAGTCGTGGCGGTCCTGTGCTGGAACCATGCCATGCGCGCGCTCGGGCCACAGGACGGCATCCTGTTCATCAACCTCGTGCCGGTCACCACCTTCGTCGTGCAGGCCGTCCGCGGCGAGGCACCACGGACGGGTGAGCTGCTGGGGGTCGCGATCACGATCGGTGCCCTGCTCGCCAACAACCTGCTGGCGCGCAGGCCCCGCGCCACGCGCCCCGAAGCCACGCGCCACCCCGTGCGCTCGACGACTGTCCGTCGAGCCACCGAGCCAGGCCGCCTCGCGAGCTGCGAATGCCCCCTGGAGGGATGAGCACGGCGCGAGCGTGCCTCGGCCGTCGGGAACCCTGCACCGCACCAGGATTCCCCGAATGCCTGAGAGCACGGCCGGATGAGTGACGACATCCGCCGCCACCGCTGGGAGAAGGCCGGCGAGTGGCCCCTGACCATCGACCTCGCGGTCGTCCTCCTCCCCCTGCTCCGGCCGCTGCGGCTGCTTCGGCTCATCACGCTCCTCGCGGTCCTCAACCGCAAGGCCGGGGGCTCGCTGCGGGGTCGCGTGTCGGTGTACGTCGGGGGCGCCGCCGTCATGACGATGTTCGTCGCGGCCCTCGCCGTCCTCGATGCCGAGCGCCCCTCCCCCGACGCCAACATCGCGGGCTTCGGCGACGCCCTCTGGTGGGCGGCCACGACGGTGACCACCGTCGGCTACGGCGACCAGTACCCGGTGACCAACCAGGGCCGCGTCGTCGCGGTCGGCCTGATGCTCGCCGGCATCGCCCTCATCGGCGTCATCACCGCGACCTTCGCGAGCTGGCTCATCGAACGCGTCCAGGAGATCGAGGAGACCTCCCGGACCGCCACCCGGCGCGACGTCCAGGCCCTGTCGCAGCAGATCGCCGACCTCCAGGCGACGGTCGAGAGGCTGTCCGCCCGACCCTGACGCGACCCGACGGGCCGGGCGGTATCAGGGCCCCGACGCCGCGCCTCCTCTCCGGTGCACCCATCACACCGGCCGAGGAGCCACCATGAGCACCGACCAGCCACCGTCCACGAGCACCGACCTGCTCGACGCCCCGCCCGTGGATCCGCCCACCGCCTTCGGGACGTACGCCACGCGCGGACCGGTCGCGTGCGACCCCGAGGCGACCGAGTCCCAGGTCGACGAGCTCCGCTCGGGCCTGGAGCGGCGGGGGAAGACCTCGCCGGACACCCGACAGACCCTCCTCGAGCTGTGGCTCGACATCGAGCCGTTCCTCACGCCGGAGGAGCGTGCCAGCCTGGGCAACGCCACCTTCGAGCGGATCTTCCCCGACGCCGGGACGCCGCGGCCGAACCGCTGCGGCCAGGCGAGCCACGGGGGGGCCTGACCATGTCCGTCACCTCCACGCTGTGGGAGCACGCGAACTTCGGCGGCTTCTCGGCCACCGCGGACACCGGGTCCTGGCGCTACCGCTGGGTGAAGTACGGCTCGGCCCACAACGACGAGTTCTCCTCGATGCGCGCCTGGGCCAACGGCAACCGGGGCACCGCCTACGCCTTCGAGCACACGGACTTCCAGGGTCGCTACAAGTCGGTGAACGTCGGTGGGGCGTACTCGTCCTCGTGGTGGACGTACTTCGGCGGCGACTTCAACGACGTGGTGTCCAGCCTCCTCGTCGTCGCCCGCGAACCCTCCGAGCGCGAGAGCGAGGTGCAGCTCGGGGCGATCGTCCGCGGGCAGTTCGCCTCGATGTTCGACGCCAAGACCCGGGGCAAGCCGGTCTCGCGCGACGGCGACCCGCGGCTCTACGGCACCTTCTTCCCCGCGTGGGACCCCAGCGGTGTCTTCGTCACCGTCGACCAGGCGCTCACCGTCCAGGTGCGGATCCCCCTGAAGAAGCGGATCAAGATCTGGAACCCGTTCGGCGACGACTTCGTCATCGAGGTCGACCTCGGTGAGGTCCGGTGGGTCGACTACCGGGCCCGGGTCACCTACGACATCGCCTTCCACGTCGACAGCGCCGGAAGGCTCCACGGCTACGCCCGCCGGTCGTGGGTCTGGGTGGAGGGAGGCGTCGTCTCCCAGCAGGTGCTCGACGACCTCGCTCCCCCGCTGCACGCCGCGAAGCCCGACCTCACCGCGGCGATCGAGGGCGCGCTCCAGGCGTTCCGCCGCACCACCTTCCGGGACGTCTACGTCCTCCCCGGCGCACGCCCGGACATGAGCCTGGCCGGTGAGACCGGTCGCTACGACGACGACGTCACCCTCGTGGTCGTCAAGGGCTGACGACCGGGGTGGCGACCCCTCGCCACCGCACCCGCGGCGTGGGACCATCGAGGTGAGGATCCTCCAGGGTCAGGAGCACGCCATGAGCGCTTCACGGATTCCCAGGGCGAACGTCCCTCCCGGTGCGGTCACCGGTTCCGGCGACTACGCCGTCGGCAACGTGGCGGGTGAGTACTTCGCCGTCGGTCGGCGGTGCCGCCACCTGCGCGCCGACCTCGCCGAGGGCAGCATCGACGCCGAAGGGTGCCTCGTCTGCCCGTGGCACCAGTCCGCCTACGACGTCAGGACCGGCCAGATGACGCGAGGGCCGCAGGGCGTCTTCGCGAAGGTGCCGGGCCTCGATGCGGCCATGGTCGCCCTCACCCGCGCGTGGCCGCTTCGCCGTGGCACCGTCACCGTCGACGGGGACGACCTCGTCGTCGAGTAGCCGCGGCGGGCACGGTCAGCTGTCGAAGCCGATGCCGACGGCGTCCATCCCCCGGAGCCAGAGGTTGCGACGCCCGGTGCGGTCCTCGGCGGCCAGGCTCGCCCGGGTCGCCTTGACGCCGAGCGTGCGGAAGGGCTCCGGGGGGAACGGCAGCGGCTTGCGGCGCACCATGCCGAGACGGGTCGCCTCGGTGTCACGGCCGTGGACCAGGTCGAGCGCGACCCGCGCCCCGAACCGGGTCGAGGCCACCCCGAGCCCGGTGTAGCCGACGGCGTACGACAACCGCCCGCCGAACGCCGTGCCGAACACCGGGGTGAACCGGGACGTGGTGTCGATGACGCCCGCCCACCGATGCGTGAACCGGACACCCTCGAGCTGGGGGAAGATCTCGAGGAAGTGCCGGGCGAGCAGCTCGTGGGAGGACGACTGCTCCAACCGCGGGTCGATCCGACCCGGGAAGTGGTAGTTCGCGTCGTAGCCGCCGAAGAGCACCCGGTCGTCGAGGGTGCGCCGGTAGTAGTGGAACTGGTTGCCGGCGTCGGTCAGCCCCTCCCGGCCGTTCCAGCCCACGGCGGCCAGCTGGGCCGGCGACAGCGGCTCGGTCATGAGGACGTGGTCGTAGACCGGCAGCGTGTACCAGGCGAGGCGCTTGAGCACACCGCGGAACGCCCCCGTCCCGACGACGACCCGGCGCCCGTGCACGCTCCCCCACTCGGTGCCCACGCGCAGGCCGTCACCCTCGGAGTCGAGGGCCGTGACGGCGGTGTCCTCGTGGAGGCGCACGCCGAGGCGCTCGGCCGCGGCCGCGAGGCCCCAGACGAGCCGGGCGGGGTCGACGAGGCCGACGGTCGGGTCCAGCATCCCGCCGAGGTAGCGCGGCGAGTCCACGCGCGCGCGGGCGGCCACGGCATCGAGGAGCTCGACGGGTACGCCGTGCTCGCGGTGCAGCTCGTAGGCCTCCCGGACGGTGCCGACCTGGAGCTCGTCGAGGGCCAGGGTCAGCTCGCCGGGCACGTGGAGGTCGCAGTCGATGCCGTACTGCTCCACCGCCGCGGCGAGGCCGGCGAAGTTCTCCGCGCCGAGCCGCTCCAGGGTCGGCACCTCCTCCGGCCAGCACGCGACGCCCTGACCGAGCCCGTGGGTCAGCGAGGGCGAGACGAACCCGCCGTTGCGGCCCGACGCGGCGACCCCGAACCGGCCGCGCTCGAGGACCACGACGTCGGCGGACGGGTCGTCCTCCTTGGCCTGGATGGCCGCCCACAGCCCGGTGAACCCGCCCCCGACGACGACGAGGTCGGCCCGGTGGCCCGCGCCGGTGAGCGCCGGCCGCGGCTCCGGGCGCAGGGCGGGGCGGTCGGTCCAGAAGACGTCGGGCACGGCGTCGGCCAACGAGGCGCGCACTGCGGCGGGGTCGACGGGCATGGCACGCATCATGCCGCAGCCGGATCGGGCACCATCGGCGGATGACCGACCGGCTGCTCTCTCCCGACCTCACCGCCCTCGACCTCGACCACGAGGCCCTCCCGGACGGCGCCGTCGCCGCCGGGGAGCCGACGGCCGGGGTGGCCTCCCTCGCGATCCTCGGCGGGGTGGAGGTGGGGGTCTGGGAGATGACCGAGGGCACCGCCCGCGACACCGAGGTCGACGAGGTCTTCGTCGTCCTCTCGGGCGAGGGGACGGTCACCTTCGAGGACGGCGAGTGCCTCGAGCTGGGCCCCGGGACGGCGGTCCGGCTGCGCGCCGGGGAGCGCACGACGTGGGTCGTCACGCGCCGCCTGCGCAAGGTCTGGGTGGCCTGAGCGGCCGCGAAGGCGCCTCTCGGCAGGTCTCGGAACGGTCACGATCAGGACCCATTCACGGACCGACGTTTCCCACCACGCACCCCTGATGACTAGGTTCATGAGCATGAGCGAGCCCCTCGTCGTCCTCAAGGACGTCAACAAGCACTTCGGTGACCTCCACGTGCTCAAGGACATCAACATCACGGTCGGGGCCGGAGAGGTCGTCATCCTCATCGGTCCGTCGGGGTCCGGGAAGTCGACCCTCTGCCGCACGATCAACCGCCTCGAGACCTTCGAGTCGGGGTCGATCACCATCGACGGCAAGGAGCTGCCCGAGGAGGGCAAGGACCTCGCCGCGCTGCGCGCCGACGTCGGGATGGTCTTCCAGTCCTTCAACCTCTTCGCGCACAAGACGATCCTCGAGAACGTCACCCTCGGGCCGATCAAGGTCCGTGGGCACAAGAAGGCCGACGCCGAGAAGCGCGCCCGCGAGCTCCTCGACCGGGTCGGCATCGCGCACCAGGCCGACAAGTACCCGGCGCAGCTCTCCGGCGGGCAGCAGCAGCGCGTGGCCATCGCCCGCTCGCTCGCGATGGACCCCAAGGTCATGCTCTTCGACGAGCCGACCTCGGCGCTGGACCCGGAGATGATCAACGAGGTCCTCGACGTCATGGTCGAGCTCGCCAAGAGCGGCATGACGATGATCGTCGTCACCCACGAGATGGGCTTCGCGCGCAAGGCCGCGAACCGGGTCGTCTTCCTCAGCGACGGGCAGGTCGTCGAGGAGGCCACCCCGGAGGAGTTCTTCACCAACCCCAAGAGCGAGCGCGCCAAGGACTTCCTCGGGAAGATCCTGACCCACTGACCCCCGGAGGGCCGAACGGGCCAGCCGACGACACGAGTCGACCAACACCAGGAGGAACACCGATGAAGAGCACCCGGATCGGACTCGTCGCAGCAGCGGCGGTCCTTGCGCTCACCGCGAGCGCCTGCGGCTCCGACAGCGGCAGCGACAGCGGCTCCACCGGCGACGGCGGCGGCAGCGGTGACAGCATCAAGATCGGCACCAAGTTCGACCAGCCGGGCCTCGGCCTCAAGCAGGGCAACGACTACACGGGCATGGACATCGACATGGCGAAGTACGTCGCCAAGGAGCTCGGCTACGACGAGAGCAAGATCGAGTGGGTCCAGGCGCCGAGCGCCCAGCGCGAGAACCTCATCTCGACCGGGCAGGTCCAGCTCATCTTCGCGACCTACTCGATCACCGACTCCCGCAAGGAGAAGGTCTCCTTCGCCGGCCCGTACTTCATCGCCGGCCAGGACCTCCTCGTCCGTGCCGACGACACCTCGATCACCGGCCCCGACACCCTCGACGGCAAGAAGCTGTGCTCCGTCACCGGCTCGACGTCGGCGCAGAAGGTCAAGGACCAGGTGCCGGGCGTCAACCTCCAGGAGTTCGGCACGTACTCCGAGTGCGTCGCAGCGCTCATCTCCAACGGCGTCGACGCCCTGACCACCGACGACACCATCCTCGCCGGCTACGCCTCCCAGCCGCAGTACGAGGGCAAGCTCAAGGTCGTCGGGAAGACCTTCTCCGAGGAGCGCTACGGCGTCGGCCTCAAGAAGGGCGACACCGCCCTGTGCCAGAAGGTCACCGACGCCATCAACAAGATGATCAGCGACGGCACGTGGCAGACCATCGTCGACGACAACCTCGGGAAGGCGGGCTACAAGCCCGGGCCGGGCAACCCGCCCACCCCGGACGCCTGCTCCTGACCGTACGGTCCGACCGCGTGACGCCGCCCGCCCGCCCGGGCCGGGCGGCGTCACGGGGCAGGGCCACCGCCCCGGCCGAAAGGTGAGGTGATGGGCGACATCCTCAGCAACTACGACATCCTGGGTGCCTTCTGGGTGACCATCCAGCTGTCGGTGATCTCCGCGGTCGGCTCCCTGCTCCTCGGCACCGTCGTGGCCGTCCTGCGGCTCTCCCCGGTCGCCGTCCTGCGGCTCATCGGCACGTCGTACGTCAACCTCGTCCGCAACACCCCGCTGACGCTCCTCATGGCGTTCAGCGTCCTCGGCGCCACCTACATCCTCGGGCTGCAGATCTCCCAGGAGGCGTCGCGCAACTCCTACTGGTGGGCGATCATCATGCTCTCCGTGTACCACGCGGCGTTCGTCTGCGAGGCGATCCGCAGTGGCGTCAACACCATCCCCGACGGCCAGGCCGAGGCCTCCCGCTCGATCGGGCTGACCTTCGCGCAGTCGATGCGCGAGGTGCTGCTGCCCCAGGCGTTCCGCGGCGCGATCGCCCCCCTCGGATCCACGCTCATCGCCCTCATCAAGAACACGACGGTCGCCGCCGTCATCCTCGGCACCGCCGAGTCCGCCGGCCTGCTGGCCAAGATCACCGAGAACGAGGGCTCCAGCCTGCCGACCTTCTTCATCTTCGCCCTGGGCTTCGTCATCCTCACCCTCCCGATCGGGATCGCGACGACGAACCTGTCGCGGCGTCTGTCGGTGAAGCGATGAGCACCGACAGCGTCCTCTTCGACGTCCCGGGCCCCAAGGCCCGCCTCCGGCACCGGATCCTCACCGGGATCGGCGCCCTCGCCGTCCTCGGCATCCTGTGGGTCGTCTACCGCAAGATGGACTCGGCGAACCAGCTCGAGGGCTACATGTGGAAGCCCTTCGTCACCGACCCCGGCGTCTGGACCTCCTACCTCGTCCCGGGCCTCTGGGAGACGGCCAAGGCGGCTGCCGCCTCGGTCGTGCTCGCCGGGGCGTTCGGGATCCTCTTCGGGATGGGGCGCCTCGCCCCGCTGCGGTCCGTGCGCTGGGCCAGCAGCGTCGTCGTCGAGTTCTTCCGCTCGGTGCCGGTCCTGCTGATGATGGTCTTCTTCTTCTTCGGCTGGTTCGCCACCGCCTCGTGGCTGCCGAACCAGTACGCACCGTTCGCAGCCGTCGTCCTGGCCCTGACGCTCTACAACGGGTCGGTCATCGCCGAGCTGGTCCGCTCGGGTGTGCACTCGCTGCCGATGGGACAGTCCGAGGCGGGCCTGTCGATCGGCCTCACCGACGGCCAGACGCTGCGGCTCATCCAGCTCCCCCAGGCGCTGCGTGCGATGCTCCCGGCGCTCGTCGGCCAGCTCGTGGTCGTCCTCAAGGACACCGCGCTGGGCACGATCATCCTCTACCCCGAGCTGCTCACCTCGGGGAAGACGCTCGGGTCGGCCTACGCCAACACGGTGCCCGCCTACATCGTCGTCGCGATCATGTTCATCGTCATCAACTACACGCTGACCAAGGTCGCCGGGTACCTCGAGGGTCGGATGAAGCGCAAGCAGCGCTCGGCCGGCGCCGCGGCCCCGCTCCCGGCCGCCGTGGAGGCCTGAGGAGACGATCCGATGCATGAACGATGCAAGATCGGCGCGTCGCCGTTTCTTCCAGCTGACCCGCATGCGCTCGGGACGCTGAGATCGTCGACTACCACTGATACGTGGGACACCTGGTCCTGGCCTCGAGTGGCCGCGGAGGCGTCAGGCGGTGGCTTCGAAGTGCAGCCGTAGCCCGAGCGCGTGGGCGACTTTCAGGACCGTGGCCAGGGAGGGGTTGCCGTCGGCGGAGAGGGCCTTGTACAGGCCTTCTCGACTCATCCCCGCTTCGCGAGCGATCTGGCTGAAGTTGCGGGAGCGGGCGATCGCACCGAGGGCAGCGGCGATGACCTTGGGGTCGTCGTCGGCGTCGTCGAGGACGGCCTCGAGGTAGGCGGTGACGTCCTCGAAGCTGTTCAGGTAGTCGGCGCTGTCGAAGGGGCCGAATGTCTCGTTGCTCATGGTCGGCGTCCTCTCCATTCTTCAGCGATCTGGTGCGCGGCTCGGATGTCGGCGTCCTGGCTGGACTTGTTGCCACCGGTGAGCAGCAGGATGACCCGGTCGCCGTCTTGGAGGTAGTAGATGCGGTAGCCGGGGCCGTAGCTGATCCGCAGTTCGGAGACGCCGCGGCCTACCGGTTTGACGTCTTCATGGTTGCCGGCCGCCAGTCGGTTGATCCGGACCAGCACCCGCGCCCGGGCGCCGGGGATCTTTCAGTCTTCTGAGCCATCGGTCGAAGGTTCCGGATCGGATGACCTCCACCATGTGTTAACTGTAGTTGACATCCCTGGCTGCGGCAACACGCGAACGACATCCAAGCTGGCTTGGGTGATGTAGGTCGACAGGCGGCGGATAGGGCTCCATCGACGCGGACGCCCTGCCCTCTTCCCGTCGACAGAATTTCGTTATACGATATGTCTTGTGGTGAGCGACGAGCAGATCAAGAAGTGGGCCGACGAGGCCGAGGCCGGTTACGACGTCGATGCGCTCAAGCGCCGCGGCCGTGGTCGACCCGGACGTGGCGCCGAGCCGATGCAGGTCGTCGCGGTCCGGCTCACCGAGGAAGAGCTGGAGGCCCTCGACGCTGCTGCCTCGAAGAACGAGATGAGCCGCTCCGAAGCCATCCGGGCAGCGCTGGCGAACTTCGCTGCGTGAAGGTCCACCCCAGCGCGCTGAAACACGGCATCGGCACCGCCGACGCCATCCAGGCTGCGGAATGGGCCATATGGGTCGAGCCGCTCAGCAAGGACGAGAACCCTGAGCGAGAACTGCGCCTCGGCTTCGACGCCCGGGCCCGGCTGCTCGAGACGGTCGTGCTCGTCTTCAGCAGCGGCGACGAGATGATCATCCACGCGATGCCGGCCCGCAAGAAGTACCTCGACCTGCTGCCCTGAGCATCAACGACCAACCGCTTCATCCCCAGCCCGATTCGCGGCGAAGTGGGCCAGCCGGTAAAGGAGCCGGTCGGAATGGAGCGTTCCGTCGGCCGCTGCCCGCGCCCGCCGCCGAGAGCGCGACCGATGGACAGCAGAGACCACGCGGAGGACGATGTCAGCAAGTCCCTGGCGAGTCCCGGGGCAGACTGGAGCTAGCCATGTGGTGGGTGTGGGTCTTGATGTTGGCGGCAGCCTTCGTGCTGGTGGTGTTGATGGTCCGCAGCAGAGGAGCCATTGGGAACGCGCGTAAAGAGGACATCTCTTCCTACAAGCGCTCAGATCGGCCCGGTTCGAATCCGGACCTCCCCGGCGGATTTGGGGGTATGGGCGGGGTCTGAACGCTGACGTCGCGAATTGGCCCCCCGGCCCGGAAGTCGCCAAGCGGCCCACGTCCCTCCGTTGGCCTCAGGCGCTTCCACACCAGCAGATTCCACGCGTCGCAACGGACGTCGGAGCAGGTCATCACGCAGATGGCCGCCCAGTGCACGGCCGGTCGGCACTCGGCGGTGTTGGGGCGCGTACTCAGCACTGAGTGGCGCCGAGGTCGTGGTCCGCGACCGTGTCAGGGAGTAGCCCTATGTGGGCTACTAGAGGATTCCCTCAGGTCCGGTGTCTGGCCAGACTCGGTCCAGGTGCCCGGCGGGACGCTCTCAAGTGGGCTGCCCACCCTTCGCGGGTGTGGCTCTCTTTCGGCTTGCTGCCCGCCGGGTGCCGTTGACGAGGCGTGGCTCAAGAAGGGACTGTCGCCGTGGGCGTCGCTCGCCACCAACGATGCATAGCCGCTGCATCTGAAAGCCAAAGGCCCCCGACCTGGCGTCTCCGCAGGTCAGGGGCCTCTGATGCCGCTCCCCCGGTTGGACTCGAACCAACAACCCTCCGGTTAACAGCCGAATGCTCTGCCAGTTGAGCTACAGGGGAAGGGCCGCCACGGGATCGCCGCAGCAGCGGGGCCACGATAGCAACACCGTGGCCGTCGGCTGAAATCGGCCCCTGGCGCCGACGCCTCAGCCCAGCCCGACCTGCTCGCGCACCTGGGCCAGGCCGGCCCGGACCTGCTCGCGCACCCCGGGGTCGGTGGAGCGCACGCCCCGGCCCAGCACCGCCTGGCTCAGCAGCTCGCCCGACGCGAGGTCGCGACGGACGACGACCTTGGCCGTCCGCTGCTGCCCCAGGTCGATGGTCTCGGCGAGCACGACGGAGGCCTGCACGCGTTCGTGCAGGGTCTCGGGGAGCACCCCGGGCTCGGCGAGCACGAGGCGCACCGGCGGCTCACCGTCGACCCACACGACGCGCAGCTCCCCCTCGTCGCTCCAGCGGCCGGAGTCGACGAGGTGCCAGGGTCGGGACACCCGCAGGGTCGCGGCGCCCTCGGGGCCGGGCGCGACGACGTGCAGCCGGTGCCGTCCGGCGACGACGGTGGTGCCGGCACCGTCGGTGGCCCACGCGAGGAGGCGCTCCCGGCCGGTCGGCGCGATGGCCGCCACGACGTCGTCGGGGATGCCCGGGCGCCGCAGTCCGGTCCAGCCGATCCTCACGAGGACGCCTCCTGTCGCAGCCGCACGCGCTCGAGCTCGAGGGCGTGCAGGGTGGTGGTGCGCTCGCGCAGGGCGTCCTGGGCGGCGTCGGGGTCGTTCTGGACCCGCCGCAGGGTCGCCATGGCGTCGGCGATCCGGCGGCTCAGGTGGGCGTCGCGGATGCCGACGACGAGGCTGTCGAGGTAGCGCTTCGGCGGCAGGCCGGTGGAGCTGTCGTAGCGGACGGGCAGCGGGGCGACGGAGAGCTCGGCGACCAGGCCCTTGACCGCCACCGGCACGGCGTCGCCGACCGCGGCCACCCAGGCCGCGGTGGACCCGGTGCGCGCCCCTCCCCCGGCCGCGATGCGGATGCCGTCGAGCACGGCGCGGTGGGCCGGGGCGGTGAGCGCCTCCGGGGCCAGGGTGTCGAGGACGGTGTCCGGGAACTGCGCGGGGTGCTGGATGACGGCTTGGAGCAGCTGCCGCTCGGCGGCCACGACCGGGTCGCGCAGGTCGGGGCGCGGCAGGGCCGGGCCGCCCTCCCCCGGGCCGGGCTCCGGCACCTCGTCGGTGCCGGCCGGGCGGCGGTCGTGCTCGTCCGGGCTCGGCAGCTTCGGCGCCCGGCGGACGGCGTCGGCGACCTGCTCGACCTCCACCCCGAGCCAGCCCGACACGGTGCGGGTGTACTCGGGACGCAGGCTCGTGTCGCGGATCGAGCCGATGATCGGGGCGACCGCCTTCATCGCCTGCACCCGGCCCTCGGCGTTCTCGAGGTCGAAGCGCCGGATCGTCGTGCGGACGGCGAACTCGAACATCGGGACGGCGTCGTCGACGAGGGCGCGCACCTCGGCATCGCCCTTGGCCAGCCGCAGGTCGCACGGGTCCATCCCGTCCGGTGCGACGGCGACGAACGACTGCGCGGCCCATCGCTGGTCCTCGCCGAACGCCTTCATCGCGGCCTTCTGCCCGGCCGCGTCGCCGTCGAAGGTGAAGACGACCCGGGCGGGCGGGCCGTCGGTCTCGTCGCGCATGATGCGGCGGAGGATCTTGATGTGGTCGACGCCGAACGCGGTGCCGCAGGTGGCGACCGCGCCCGCCACCCCGGCCAGGTGCGCCGCCATGACGTCGGTGTAGCCCTCGACGACGACGGCTCGCCGGTCGGTGGAGATCGCCTTCTTCGCGAGGTCGAGGCCGTAGAGGACGCTGCTCTTCTTGTAGATGGGCGTCTCGGAGGTGTTGAGGTACTTGGCGGCGATCCGGTCCTCGTCGAAGAGGCGCCGGGCCCCGAAGCCGACGGTGTCGCCGGTGGTGTCGCGGATCGGCCAGACGAGCCGCCCGCGGAAGCGGTCGTAGAGTCCCCGGCCGCCACGCCCGGACAGGCCGGCGGTGGTCACCTCGTCGTCGGTGAACCCGCGCTGGAGCAGGTGCCGGGTCAGGGCGTCACCGTCGGCCGGTGCGAAGCCGACCCCGAAGTGCTCGACCGCGGCGGAGTCGAAGCCCCGCTCGCGGAGGAAGTCGCGGCCGGTGCGGGCATCGGCGCGGGCCCGGTCGAGCAGAAGGCCGGTGTAGTACTCCTCCGCGACCCGGTGCGCCTCGATGAGCCTCGACCGCTTGCCGAGCGAGGCACCGCCTTCGCGCGGCCCCCCGCCCTCCTCGTAGCGCAGCTCCATGCCGACCTTGGCGGCGAGCCGCTCGACGGCCTCGGTGAAGGTGAGGTGCTCGACCTGCTGGACGAAGCTGATGACGTCGCCGCCCTCGCCGCAGCCGAAGCAGTGGTAGCTGCCGACGGCCGGGCGGACCGTGAAGCTCGGCGTCTTCTCGTCGTGGAAGGGGCACAGGCCCTTGAGCGAGCCGACCCCGGCCGGGCGCAGGGTCACGTGGTCGCGGACGACGTCCTCGATGGACGACCGCTCCTTGACCGACGTGATGTCCTCGGCCCTGATCCGACCCGGCACTCGGCCTCCCTTCGTGTGCGGCCGAGTCTAGGCGCGGGGGGCCCGGCGCGATGCCGGGGCCACCCGAGCCCGTGCGGAAGCGGTCAGTCCCAGGGGTCGAAGGTGTCGTAGACCCAGCCGTTGGGGTCGACGCGGATGAGCTGGGTTCCCGACGGGTAGACCCAGAGCTTCCACGGCAGGTAGTCCGAGCCGCCGGACGTCTTCAGCTTGACGACGAAGTCGTAGCGCACCGCGGTCACGTTGCCGACCCCGTCCTTCTCCTTCTTGGCCACGACGGGTCCGGAGTCGATGGTGGCGTCGCTCCCGACGGTGACCCCCTGGATGGCCAACGGCGGGGTCTTCGTCCACGGCATGTAGTAGACGTAGTAACTGCCTTGGAAGTACCGCTTCCAGCACGCCTTCGGGTAGGCGACGATCTTGTAGCTTCCAGTCCGAGAGTTCATCGCGTTCACGCCGGACTCGACCGTCCCACAGTTGTCGCGGTTGCCCGTTCCGGCGGCGGCCGGTGCGGCCGTGGCGACACCCAACGCGAGCGCGGCGGCGCCCGCCAACACAGCGATCCTCTTCATGCTTCCCCCAGTTGTGTCTCCCCGGCCGGCCCTTCCGTCCGGTGGCCGGCACGCTACACCCGGCGCCTCGTCGAGTGCCAGCACCAGCGGCGGTGCAGATCGAGGGCGCGAACGTCGGTGAGCGAGGCCACCTGGTCGATGACGACCCTCAGCGCCGACGCGTCGTCGGGCGCGGCGGCGTGATCAGCGCGCAGGTCGCGGTCCAGTCGGCTCGGGTCGCTCTCGAAGGCGGCCACGAGCTCGGCGACCACCTCACGCTGCGCCTCGTACTGGGCGACCCGCTCGGCGGCGTGCATCACGTAGTGCGCGGAGACGGCCTTGAGCACGGTGCACTCGGCCCGGGCCTCTGCCGGGACGACGAGGGACGCCTCGTGGCGGACGAGCCGTCCGTCGCCGTTCGCGGCCCGGGTGGCGGTCTCGACCGAGACGGCGAACCGGCCGATCAGCCGGGAGGTCATGTCCTTGAGCGCGGCGAGCGAGCGGCGCGTCCCGTCGTGGTCCTCGGGCACCACCCCGGAGGCGAGGACCCGCTCGAGGGCGCTGCCGAGCTCGTCGGCCCCGAGGTCCGGCTCGTAGACCCGGGCGGCCACCTCGAGCACGGCCTCGACGTCGGCACCGTCCCGCAGCCGCCGGGGGTCGAGCCAGCCGGAGGCGATGGCGTCCTCGACGTCGTGGACGGAGTAGGCGACGTCGTCGGCCCAGTCCATGACCTCCGCCTCGAACGCCCGCCGCCCGGCGGGGGCATCCTCGCGGACCCAGTCGAAGACGTCGCGGTCGTCCTCGTAGACGCCGAACTTCGTCGTGGGGTACGGACCCTCGCCCCGGCGCCACGGGTACTTCGTCGCGGCGTCGAGGCTGGCCCGCGTGAGGTTGAGGCCGGCCGGGCGGCCGTCGGCGTGGATGCGCTTGGCCTCGAGCCGGGTGAGCAGTCGCAAGGTCTGGGCGTTGCCCTCGAAGCCGCCGATGCCGGCCGCGACGGCGTCGAGGGCGGTCTCGCCGTTGTGCCCGAACGGAGGGTGCCCGAGGTCGTGCGCGAGACAGGCGGTGTCGACGACGTCGGCGCTGCACCCGAGCGCGGCGCCGATCTCGCGGCCGATCTGGGCGACCTCGAGGGAGTGGGTCAGCCGGTTGCGGACGAAGTCGTCCGAGGACGGAGCGACCACCTGGGTCTTCGCGGACAGGCGGCGCAGCGCCGAGGAGTGCAGCACCCGGGCCCGGTCGCGGGCGAAGTCGTCCCGGTCGGACCGCTTCTGGGCGGGATCCTCGGCGACCCAGCGCTCCCGGTCCCGCGCGGCGTACGTCACCCCCCGAGCCTAGGACCCGCGCGCCGCCTCGGCCGCGGCGGCTGCCCGGGCGACCCAGGTGGGTGGGGTGCCGTAGCGCTGGAACTTCACGAGCCGACCGGCCGCGGAGTCCTCGACGAGCTGGGCCATCCGGGAGTCCCGCGTCTTCTCCTGCTTGGCGGTCATCACCCAGTTGACGACGACCTTGCGGTAGCCCGGCGTGGCCACCGCCCAGAACGCGGTGGCCGCGGCGTCGGCGGCGAGCTGGTCCGCGTAGGCGGGGGTGAGCTCGAGCTCGCGCGTCTCGTAGGCGTAGACGCCGGACCGGTCCTCCCGCCGGCGCTCGAAGGCCGCGAGGCCGCTCGGCTGCATCCGGCCCTGCGCCGTGAGCTCGGCGACGGCCTCGATGTTGATCGTCGACCAGGTGCTCCCCGGCTTGCGGGGGGTCCAGCGCTGGCGACGCGCGTCCTCGTCGATGCGCTCGGCCCGGCTGTCGATCCACCCCCAGCAGAGCGCCTCGCGGACCGCCTCCGGCCACGTGAGGCCGACCCGGCCCGAGCCCTTCTTCCACAGACCCATCCAGAGCTCGGTCTCGGTGTCGTGGTGGGCCGCCAGCCACCGCCCGAACTCGGCGCCGTCGGCGAAGAACAGCGCCGGCTTCTCCGGGGTGCCCCCGGGTGTCCCGATCCGTCCGCTCACGGGCCCATCCTGCCCGCCAGCACCGACACCGCCCAGCCCCGGGCTCCGACCCCCGAGCCCCGGTGTCCCCCGGTCGGTGGACCCGCCGGCGGCGGCCGGTTCCTGGACTCGAGGACATGAACCGCCGGAACCTGGCCTTCGCCGCGCTCGCGATCACGATGCTGTACGGAGCGAGCTTCGCGGTCTTCGACTCACCCCCCAAGGGCTATGCGGCCATCGGCGGCGTCCTCGTCGCGCTCGCGTGGATCGCTGTGGGGGTGTTCGGCCGCGACGAGGGGTCGCGGGACGAGCGCCACCCCTCCTGAGCGGGCAGAGCCGGCTCAGCCGCCGGAGACGCTCAGCTCGGCCTGGGCGACCTGCGCCTGCTGGGCCGCGTCGAGCTCGCGTCCGCGCAGCCAGTTCTCGGGCAGGGCGACGACCCGCGGTGAGCCGGCCCGCCCGCGCTGGCCCTCGGCCGGCTCGCCGGGCCACGGGGCGTCGAGGTCCATCGTCGCGATGAGGTCGTCGAGGGCCGCGAGCGAGTCGACGAGGGCGAGCTGGTTGCGCACGGTGGAGCCGGCCGGGAAGCCCTTGAGGTACCAGGCGATGTGCTTGCGGATGTCGCGGCAGGCGCGGAGCTCGTCGCCGTCGTAGAAGTCGACGAGGTACTCCGCGTGGCGACGCAGCACCGAGGTGACCTCGCGCAGACCCGGCTGCACCCGGGCGTCGGACCCCGCGAAGGCCGCCGCGAGGTCGGTGAACAGCCAGGGCCGCCCGAGGCAGCCGCGCCCGACGACGACGCCGTCGCAGCCCGTGCGGCGGACCATCTCGAGCGCGTCCTCGGCGGACCAGATGTCCCCGTTGCCGAGGACCGGGACGCTCGTGACGGCCTCCTTGAGGCGCGCGATGGCCTCCCAGTCGGCGGTGCCCGAGTAGGCCTGGGCGGCGGTCCGCCCGTGCAGGGCCACGGCGGCGACCCCCTCGGCCTCGGCGATCCGGCCGGCGTCGAGGTAGGTCACGTGGTCGGCGTCGATCCCGACCCGCATCTTGACCGTCACCGGCACGTCGTACGGAGCGGCCTCCCGGACCACCGCACGCACGATGCCCCGGAAGAGGTCGGTCTTCCACGGCAGCGCCGCTCCCCCGCCCTTGCGGGTGACCTTGGGCACGGGACAGCCGAAGTTGAGGTCGATGTGGTCGGCGCGGTCCTCGCTCGCGAGCATGCGGGCGGCCAGCCCGGCCGTCGCGGGGTCGACCGAGTAGAGCTGCACCGAGCGCGGGTGCTCACCGGGGTCGTGCGAGATGAGCCGCATCGTCTCCGGGGTGCGCTCGACGAGGGCCCGGGAGGTCACCATCTCGGCGACGTACAGGCTCGTCGCACCGGAGGCTCCCCCGGCGGCGAGCCCGGCCGCGCCGTACTCCCGGCACAGCCGGCGGAAGGCGCGGTTGGTGATCCCCGCCATCGGGGCGAGGACGACCGGGGACTCGATGACGTGCTTCCCGATGCGCAGCGGCGGCAGCACCGGGGCGGGGGCGGCGGGAGCGGTGAGGGTCATGGCGCCGTCCATCATCGCGCGGACCGGCCTCCGACCGTGAATCGAGCCGGTCGTGGGCGGTGCGCCGGGGCTACGGTGTCCCGATGGCGCACCCGCAGATGTTCCGCGAGGACGACCCCGTGCTCGAGCGGCTCCGGTCGGTGGCGCTCGCCCTCCCGGACGCCGCCGAGAAGGTCAGCCACGGCATCCCCGCGTTCTACACGACCAAGGTCTTCGCCTACTACGGCGGCTCGGTGAAGGTCGACGGCGCGTGGGTCCGGCACCCCAGCGCGGTCATGGTCCTGCCCGACGCCGGCGAGCGCGAGGCCCTCGTCGCCGACCCGCGGTGCTTCGTCCCCGCCTACCTCGGCCCCTCCGGCTGGGTGGGGCTCGACCTCGACGGTGCGGACGCGGACTGGTCCGAGGTGGAGGAGCTCGTCGAGTCCTCGTACCGGAACACCGCCGGAGCCCGCAGGGTCAGGGCGCTGGACGGCCGCTGACCGACTCGTCGCGGCGGGCCCAGAGGACGAGCTCCCAGAGGGCCGCCACCGTCTCGGCGGGGTGGGTCAGCGGGAGGATGTGCAGCCCCCGCGGCACCGTGACGACGCGCGTCCACGGTGCCGCGCGGGCCGCGCGCCGGAAGCGGCGGACGTCGACCCGCAGCTGGTCGAGCTGCCCGTTGAGGAAGAGGACCGGGGCGGTCACCTCGGCGAGCATCTCGGGGCGGCACCGGCCCATCACCCCGTCCCAGGCCGCGGCGATGCCCTCGAACCCGTACCCGGCCTCCTTGAGCAGCGCGGCGAAGGCCGGCGGGAGGAGGGCGTCGAACTCGCGGTCGAGCGCGCGTGACATCCGGTCGGCGCCGAGCCGGTGCTCGACCCGCGCGATCGCCCGGTAGAGGAGTGCTCCCGGTCCGGCAGGGACCGCGGACGCCCCGAGCAGGGCGAGCCCCGCGAGCCGGTCCGGGCGGCCGGACGCCCACGCGAGGGCGAGGTAGCCCCCGAGGCTGTGCCCGGCGAGCAGGACCGGCACGTCCGGGTCGCCGCCGTCGACCGCCTCGTCGATGACCGCGAGCGCACCCTCCCACGTGAACGGCTCGTCCCGGCGGGTCCCGTGGGCGGGCAGGTCCGGGGTCACGAGGTCGACGTGGGGGCCGAGGAGGGCCGGGTAGCGCGCCCACATCGCGTGGCTCAGCTGGGAGCCGTGGACGAGGACGAGCCGGACGCGACGGGGCACCCGCCCATCCTCCCGCACCCTCCGGGGACGGTGGTTGGATGGCCGGATGAGCGCCCTGATCTCGGCCGACGAGCTCGCGACCGCCTGCGAGCGCGGTGAGGTCCGCGTCGTCGACGTCCAGTACGCGCTCGTCGGCACCCCGGGGCGGGAGCTCCACGACGCGGGGCACCTGCCGGGGGCCCCGTTCCTCGACCTCGACACCGCCCTGGCGGGTCCACCCGGCGCGGCTGGGCGCCACCCGCTCCCCGACCCCCGCGTGCTCGAGGACGCGCTGCGCGCCTGCGGCCTCTCCGACGACGACGAGGTCGTCGTCTACGACCAGCAGACCTCGCTCTCGGCCGCCCGGGCCTGGTGGGTGCTGCGCTGGGCCGGCCACCCGCAGGTCCGGGTCCTCGACGGCGGCCTCGCCGCCTGGCGTCGGGCCGGGCACCCCGTGACCACCGACGAGCCGACGCCGGCCCGCGGCGACCTCACGGTGCGGCCGGGCTCGGTCCCCGTCCTCGACGCCGCGGCCGCGCGGACGATGGCCCGCTCCGGGGTCCTCCTCGACGTGCGCGCCGGCGAGCGCTACCGCGGTGAGGTGGAGCCGATCGACCGCGTCGCCGGGCACGTCCCCGGGTCGGTCAACCTCCCGATGACCGAGCTGCTCGCCGACGACGGCACCTTCCTGCCGCCCGCCCGGATCCGGGAGCGTGCCGCCGCGGCCGGCGTGCACCGCGACACCCCCGTGGGCACGAGCTGCGGCAGCGGTGTCACCGCGGCCCAGATGACCCTCGCCCTGCACACGGTCCGCATCGACGCCATCCCGTACATCGGTTCGTGGAGCGAGTGGATCGAGGACCCGGACCGACCCGTGGCGACGGGCCCCGAGCCCGGCTGAGCACCGCTCAGAGCGCCCAGACGCCCGTGAACGCCTGGTCGGCACCGGAGCCCGGAGGGTCGACCGCCGCGACCCGGTAGAGGCGGTCGGCGATCACGTCCCAGGCGAGGACCCGCAGCACGGGGGCGCCGGCCTCGTCGCTCGACCACGACTCCAGGAGCACGGTGTCGCGCGGTCCCCACCCCAGCGGCCGGTAGGTGGTGTGCGGCCCGCTCGCCGGGGCGGCGAGGATCCGGGGCGTGGGGCGCAGGTCACCCTGCACCGCGACGAGGCCCTGCATGCGCCCGTTCGTCGCCGCCACGGCACCGAAGTAGGCGCCGCGGCACGCCCAGCCCTCGGTGTTCGAGACCGACTCCCCGTAGACGTCCAGGGCCGGCCCCTCCATCGACTTCAGCGAGACGAGCCGGCCCCCACCGGAGTAGGAGCGGATGCTCGCCCGCCCGCCGGAGACGGTGATGTCCGCCCATCCGGCGTTGACCTGGTTCGCCGCCCGGGTCACCCGGCCGGTGCGGGTGTCGACGAGCCACCCCCCGGACCCGTTCGACGCGACGACGGTGTGCCCGTCGGTCGCCCAGCCCGCGGTCCGGAGGGCGTCGTCCTTGACCGGGAAGCGGTGGGTGCGGGCGCTGCGGACCTCGAGGACGACGACCGCCCCCGGCTGCGCGAACACGAGCCGGCTCCGCTCACCGTCGATCGTGCGCGGCCCCAGCGCGAGGCCGCGGTTGCCGACGCCGTCGACCGTGCCGCGCAGCGGGGCCATCGCGACGAGCTGGACGCGCGTCGTCTGCCGCGGCAGGAAGAGGGCCGGCTGGTAGCGGTCCTCCCCGATCCGGACGAGGAAGGCGGCGCGCACGGACGCCGTGCTCCCCGCGGGCGAGAGGATCTCCAGGGGCCGGTCGAGGCCGGGCCCGAGGCGTTGCGGGAGGGCGAGACCGGCCGCGTCGGGGTAGAGGGGCAGCAACGGCTCGGCCCGAGGGTCGGGGGCGAGCAGCACCGTCGCCCCCGCGACCGGGACGCCCGTCAGCCGGCCCTCGGCGACGCTCGGCACCGTCGAGGGGCGCGGCCGGGGGGCGGAGTCCTCGCCGCCGAGCACGGACACCGCGACCGCTCCTCCGGCGAGGACCACCCCCGCGCCGAGCAGCCCACGGCGCCGGACGGTGCGCCGTCGCGCCCGCGCCGCCTCCCACGCCGCCACGGCGAGGGCCGGCTCGGGGACCTCGTCGGTGACGAGGTCGAGCAGCCCACGCAGCTCGTCGTCCGAGGCCGCGACCACCCCGGCGTCCCCGTGGACCACGGCGCCGAGGCTCTCGCGGAGGGCGTCGACGGCGGCGTGCAGCCCCGCCGCGTCGAGGTCGAGCAGGGCGGCGGTCTCGCGGTCCGACCGCTCCTCGAACCAGCGGAGTGAGGCGAGCGCCCGGTCCCGCGGGCCGAGCCGCTCGAGGACGGCGAGGGTCGCGAGTCGCTGCTCCGCGAGCAGGTCGACCCCACCGGCGACGGCGCTCCCGCCGACGTCGGGGACGGCGGTGTGGACGGAGCCGGCGGGCGTGCCGTCGGCGTCGTCGAGGGCGCGCCGGTACAGCTCGGCACGCAATGCGGCCTCCGGGCCCTCCTCGCGCGCGGTGGCCCAGTCCCCGGCGACCGTCGTGAGCGCCTCCCGGACGACGGCCTGCGCCCGCAGCGGGTCGGCGCAGACGAGGGTCGCGGCTCGCAGCGCGAGGCCCTCGCGGGCCTGCGCGAAGTCCAGGAACTCCGCCTCCGCCGGCCGTCCGGCCTCCTCGCCCGTCATCCGCGCCACCTCCTCGCGCCATCGTCGCACCGATCTGGTTGCATCATGGGCATGAGCGAACCGGCCCCGGACCCCTCCGACCCCGACACCCCGGCGGGCGAGGCGTCGCGGCTGGCGTTCGAGGCCGAGTCGCTGCTCGCCGGCGGCGACGTCGATGCGGCCGTCGCGGCCTTCCGCCGTGCCTGGCCGGTCGTCGCCGACTCCGAGGGGGACGGTCGCGGGGTGGCGGCGTGCCTGCGGCTGCTGGTGCGCCTCGGCAACACCGACCGAGCCCTCGACCTGCTCCTCCCCCGCCTCGACCGCGTCGACACGCTACAGGTGCCGACCGACCGGATGTGGTTCGCGGGCACCGCCGCGTGGGTGCTCCGCCACGCCTCCCGGTTGGGGATGGGGCCGGAGCAGGTGGGGCACCGAGACGCCGCCCTGGCCGAGTCCGAGCTCGAGGACATCGCGCACGCCCTCGCCGACGCCCTCGACGACCCCACCGCGCCCGGCGCCCACCGCGCCCGGCTCGCCGCGGCGTTCGACGACGGCGCCGTCGCCGACCGGCCGACGCTGCCACCCACCCGCCTCCCGGGCCCGCAGGCGGGTCCGGGACGGCTCGTGCCGCCCGAGGACGCCGAGGAGGTCGTCGCGATCGCCGGGCGGGCGCGCCGCTGGCGCCGCGACCTCGACCCCGCTCTCGAACGGCTGCTCCGGGGGTGGCTCGAGACGCGTGAGGACGCCCTGGCGCTGCTCACGGAGCCCGCTCACTGGGCCGCCGGGGCCTTCCTCGACCGGGCGTCGGTGCACCTGCTCCGTGACCCGGTCCGCGAGCGGATCCGGCTCCACGAGGCGCAGGCCGCCGCCGAGCGGGCGGGGGACGCGGAGGGGTCGGCGCACGCCCTCTGCGACCTCGCCGTCCTCGACGTGCGGGAGGCGACCACGACGTTCGGGGCCGACGCCCCCGAGGTGGCGCGCGCTCGCGAGCGGGCCCTCGAGGCGCTCGACCTCCTCGACCGGGAGGGCTGGGCCGAGGCCGCGGCCGCAGGTCGCCGGTGGTACGCGCTGACGACCCGCCCGGCGGATGCCGTCGAGCTGCTGCGCGAGGCCGCCGACGGCTACGCGGCGCTCGGGCAGCCGGTGCGCCGGGCGCTGTGCCTCCTCGACGCCGCGCCGACGGCCTTCGCCTCCGACCGGGCCGAGGGGCACGGGCTGCTCGACGAGGCCGAGAGGATCGCCGGGGACCACCCGGTGCTCGGCGTCCAGACCCTCGACCTGCGGGCGCGCGTCGCGCGAGCGGCGGGCGACCTCGACGCCGCGGACCGGCTGTACGCCCGGGCATCGGCCGCCCGCGGCGTCCCGGACGGCTCACGGATGGCGGTGCTCTTCGCGTGGTGCGACCTGCTCGTCGAGCGGGCCGAGTGGGAGCGCCTCGAGCCGCGCGCCGCCGACGCGCTCGCCCTGGCGGTCCGGCTGCACGACCCCGTGGCGCTCGCCGTGGCCCAGCGCCACCTCGGCCTCGCCTGGGTCGAGCAGGGGCGCCCGGTCGACGCCGTCGAGCTCCTCGCGGCGGCAGTCCCCGTCCTCCGCGAGCAGGTGCCCGAGCTGCTCGGCCCCACGACGTGGGCGCTCGGCAACGCGGCCCTGGCCCTGCAGGCGTGGGACCGGGCGCGCGAGGCCTTCGACACGGCGGCCGAGTCGTTCGAGGCGGCCGGGCGCATCGAGGAGGCCGCCCACGCCCGCTACCGGGCCGGGACCTCGGCCTGGGACGCTCAGGACCTCCACCTGGCCGCCGCGGACCTCGACGCCGCCGTCGCCCTGGCCCGCCGCAGCGGGACCCTCCCGGTCCTCCTCGAGGCGCTCCGCTCCCGCGCCGCCGTCCGGGCCGCCGCGGGCGACGTCGACGGCGGTCTCGCGGCGCTCGACGCCGTGCTGCCCGACGTCGAGGCCTTCGCGGCGACCCTGCCGCCGGAGCGGCAGGGTGACGAGGCGTTCGACGCCGAGGTGCTCGAGCCGGACGTCCTCCGCGAGGGTGCGCACGTCCTCGCCGAGGCCGGCCGCACCGACGAGGCCCTCGCCCGGCTGACCCGCGCCGAGGACCTCGTGGGCGGCGACTTCGCCGTCGTCCTGCGCGCGGAGGTCGGGGTCGTCCTCGCCGAGGCCGACCGGCTCGACGAGGCCGAGGTGCGCCTGCGCCGGTCGATCACCGAGCTGCGCGGGGCGGGGATGACCGACGAGCGGGTCGAGGTCGCCGCGGCCCTGGCGCGCGCCCTCGACCGCGCCGGGCGTGGCGCCGAGGCCGAGGAGCTGTGGGCCCGCGAGGGCGACGAGGACTGACCGCCGTCGCCCGTCCGGGTCTCAGCAGCCGACGAGGCGCTGGGCCAGGTACCCCTCGACCTGGTCGAGGGCGACCCGCTCCTGGGTCATCGAGTCCCGCTCCCGGATGGTCACGGCGTGGTCCTCGAGGGTGTCGAAGTCCACGGTGATGCAGAACGGGGTGCCGATCTCGTCCTGGCGACGGTAGCGGCGGCCGATGGCGCCGGCGTCGTCGAACTCGATGTTCCAGTGCCGGCGCAGCGTCGCCGCGAGGTCCTTGGCCTTGGGCGAGAGGTCCGCGTTGCGCGACAGCGGGAGCACCGCCGCCTTCACCGGCGCGAGGCGCGGGTCGAGCTTGAGCACGACGCGCTTGTCGACCCCGCCCTTGGTGTTGGGGGCCTCGTCCTCGGTATAGGCGTCGATGAGGAAGGTCATGAGGCTGCGCGAGAGCCCCGCCGCCGGCTCGATGACGTACGGGGTGTACCTCTCGCTCGTCGTCTGGTCGAAGTAGACGAGGTCGGTGCCGGAGTGCGTCGAGTGGGTCGAGAGGTCGAAGTCGGTGCGGTTCGCGATGCCCTCGAGCTCGCCCCACTCGCCGCCGGCGAAGTTGAACCGGTACTCGATGTCGACGGTGCGCTTGCTGTAGTGCGAGAGCTTCTCCTGCGGGTGCTCGTAGTGCCGCAGGTTGCCGGGGGCGATCCCGAGGTCGGTGTACCAGCGGGTGCGCTCGTCGAGCCAGTACTGGTGCCACTCCTCGTCCTCACCCGGCTTGACGAAGAACTCCATCTCCATCTGCTCGAACTCGCGGGTGCGGAAGATGAAGTTGCCGGGCGTGATCTCGTTGCGGAAGCTCTTCCCGGTCTGGGCGATGCCGAACGGCGGCTTGCGGCGCGAGGCCTGCATGACGTTGAGGAAGTTGATGAAGATGCCCTGGGCGGTCTCGGGGCGCAGGTAGTGCAGCCCGGACTCGTCCTCGATGACGCCGAGGTAGGTCTTGAGCATCATGTTGAACTCGCGCGGCTCGGTCCACTGGCCGCGGGTGCCGCAGTTCGGGCAGGCGATGTCCGAGAGCGGGATGGAGTCGGGGTCGACCTCCTTGCCCTTCTTCGCCTCCTTCTCGGCGAGCGCCTCCTGCATGTGGTCGACGCGGAAGCGCTTGTGGCAGGACTGGCACTCGGTGAGCGGGTCGGTGAACTCGCCGACGTGGCCGGAGGCGACCCAGGTCTGGCGGGGCAGGATGATCGAGGAGTCGAGGCCGACGACGTCCTCGCGGCCGGTGACCATCGACTTCCACCACTGTCGCTTGATGTTCTCCTTGAGCTCGACGCCCAGCGGACCGTAGTCCCAGGCGGAGCGGGTCCCGCCGTAGATCTCACCGCACGGGAACACGAACCCCCGGCGCTTGCAGAGGGAGACGACGGTGTCGACGACGGAGGTGGGGTTGGCCATGGGCGCAAGGCTATAAGGGCCCGCGGCGGGCGTGCGCCGGGGGCGTCGCGGGCGCCCACCCGGCGCCCGTAGGCTGGACCATCGTGTCGAGCCTGCGTGAGTCCTTCGAGCGTGCCAGCCTTCCCGCCGTGACGTGGCTGAACGGTCAGCCCCGCTTCGTGCCGTTCCTGGTCGTCCTCGTCCTCGTGGTCGCCGGGGTGTTCCTCCCGCCCCCCGGCTGGCTGCTCATCGGGGTGGTGGTCCTGCTCCTCGCGTGGATCCTCGCCCTGGCCTGGCCGCGGCTCGGGTTCCTCGAGCGGCTCATGCGCGTGGCCGTCGTCGGCATCATGGTCGCCGTCCTCGTCACCCAGGCCTTCCCCCGCTGACCCAGGCCTTCCTCCGCCGACCCGGGCCGTGCCCCGCCGACCCAGCCAATTTGACAACGGTTCTCATTCTAGTTGAGAATCATTGTCATGAAGCGTCTCGTCGGCCTCCTCGCCGCCACCTCACTGCTCGGGCTCGCCGCCTGCGGCTCCACGGACACGTCCCCGTCCGGCAGCGACGGCCGGCTTCGCGTGACGGCCTCGTTCTACCCGCTGCAGTGGGCCACCCAGCAGATCGGCGGCGACCACGTCGACGTCTCGAGCCTCACCCCTCCCGGCGCGGAGCCGCACGACCTCGAGCTCACCCCGAAGCAGGTGGGCGGACTGAGCGACGCCGCCCTCGTCGTCTACGCGTCGGGCTTCCAGCCGGCCGTCGACGACGCCGTGAGCACCGCGGCACCGAAGACCGGCTTCGACGTGGCGCCCACGGCCGACCTCACGATCGCCGCCACCGGTGAGGAGGCAGCGCCCGGCGCCAAGGTCGACAACGCCGTGATGGACCCCCACTTCTGGCTCGACCCGGTGCGGTTCGAGGCGGTGGCGCTCGCCATCCGCGACCGGCTCATGTCCGTCGACCCGACGCACGCCGCCGACTACGCGGCGGGCGCCGACCGGCTCGTCGCGGAGCTCACGACGCTCGACGGGGAGTACCGGACGGGGCTGGCCGACTGCACCCAGAGCTACCTCGTGACCTCGCACACCGCGTTCGCCTACCTCGCCCAGCGGTACGGCCTCCAGCAGGAAGGCATCTCCGGCGTCAACCCCGACGTCGAGCCCAGTGCGACGACGCTGCGCCAGATCACCGAGCTCGTCCGGGAGAAGGGGATCACGACCATCTACACCGAGACCCTGGCGAGCCCCGCCCTCGCCGACACGGTGGCTCGCGAGACCGGTGCCACGACGGCGGTGCTCGACCCGATCGGCGGCATCACCGACGCCTCCCCGGGCACGGACTACCTTGAGGTGATGCGCAGCAACCTGGCGACCCTCGAGAAGGGCCAGCAGTGCCGGTGAGCAGCGGCGGGACCCCGCTCATCGAGCTCTCGTCGGCGTCCTTCGGGTACGGCGACACCGTCGTCGTCGACGACGTCGACCTCGCCGTGCACCGGGGCGAGGTCCTCGCCCTGCTCGGCCCCAACGGCTGCGGCAAGTCCACGCTCGTGCGCGGCGTGCTCGGACTCGTGGAGCAGCGCAGCGGGGCCATCCGGCTCTTCGGGGTCCCTCGCGACCGGTTCCACGACTTCACCCGTATCGGCTACGTCCCGCAGCACCACACCCTGACGGCAGCCGTGCGCGCGACCATCACCGAGGTCGTCGAGGTGGGCCGGCTGCCGCACCGCCCCTGGTGGCGGCCGCAGAGCCGGCTCGACCGCGAGGTGGTCCGGCAGTCCATCGCCGCGGTCGGTCTGGCCGACCGCGCCCACGAGGAGGTCGCCCGGCTCTCCGGTGGCCAGCAGCGGCGGGTCCTCATCGCGCGTGCCCTGGCGGGCCAGCCCGACGTCCTGATCATGGACGAGCCGACTGCCGGCGTCGACACCGCCAGCCAGGAAGCCCTGGCCGAGGTCCTGCGGCGGCTCGCCGCGGAGGGCACGTCGATGATCGTCGTCACCCATGAGCTCGAGGCCCTGCGCGACATCGTGACCCGCGTCGTGTGCATGGAGTCCGGTCGCGTGGACTTCGACGGCACCGCCGAGCAGTACACCGCACACACGGTCTCCCACGCGCCGGGGTCGAGCCACCACCACGACCCGACCCACGACGCCCCACCGGAGCCGGTGCTCGGCGCCCCCCTCGACCGCAGCGAACCGGGAGGACCTCGTGGGTGAGATCTTCGCGCTCGACTTCATGCGCCAGGCACTGCTGGCCGCCCTCCTCGCCGGGATCGCCGCGCCCCTCGTCGGCGTCTTCCTCGTCCAGCGACGGATGTCGCTCATCGGCGACGGCATGGGGCACGTGGCCCTCGCGGGCGTCGCGGTCGGCATCCTCACCGGTCAGCAGCCGGTGTTTACGGCGCTCATCGCGGCGGTGCTCGCGGGCGTGGCGATCGAGCTGATCCGCGCCTCGGGCCGCACGAGCGGCGACGTCGCCCTCGCGGTGATGTTCTACGGCGGCATCGCACTCGGCGTCGTCCTCATCGCACGCTCCACGGCCGGAACCCCGGCGAACCTCACGGCGTACCTCTTCGGAGCCATCCTCACGACGAGCAGTGGCGACCTCGTGGTCCTCGCCGCGCTCGCAGCGGTCGTCCTCGTGGTCACCCTGGTGCTCCGGCAGCGGTTCTTCGCGGTGGCCAACGACGAGGAGTACGCGCGCGCGACGGGCATGCCGGTGCTCGGCTACAACCTGCTGCTCGCCGTGCTCACGGCCGTCACCGTCGTGGTCTCCATGCGCGCCGTGGGGCTGCTGCTCATCTCGGCCCTGATGATCATCCCGAACGCGACGGCCCAGCTGCTCGCCCGCAGCTTCCGCTCGAGCCTGTGGTGGGCCGTCGGCATCGGCATCGTCTCCAGCATCGGGGGCGTGCTCCTGTCCTACCAGGCCGAGACGCCGTCCGGCGGCACCATCGTGCTGCTGGCGATCGCCACGTTCCTCGTCGTCAGCGCGGCACGCACGGTGCGCGACCGGTGGCGACGCGCCGCCCACGCGCGGGCCGAGACGCACGACCACGAGCACGGACCGGACTGCGGCCACGAGGCGCTCGAGCACGACGACCACGTCGACTACCTGCACGACGGGCACCGCCACGCGGCCCACGAGGGCCACTACGACGAGCACGGAGACCCCGAGGAGGTCGGGACCCGATGAGCGGCCGGCTGCGCGCCGAACGCCGCCCCACCCGCCAGCGCACGGCGCTCACCGACGAGCTCGCCGGGGCCGACGAGTTCCGCTCGGCGCAGGACATCCACGCGTCGCTGTCCGCCTCCGGCACCCGCGTCGGGCTCGCGACCGTCTACCGCAACCTCCAGGCGATGGCGGCCGACGGCGAGGTCGACGTCATCCGCACCGCCGACGGGGAGGCCGTCTACCGCTCGTGCGCGACCGAGCAGCACCACCACCACGTCGTGTGTCGTTCGTGCGGCCTCGCCGTCGAGGTGACGGGGGACGCCGTCGAGCGCTGGGCCGAGGCCGTCGCGGCCGAGCACGGCTTCACCGAGGTCCGGCACACCCTGGAGGTCGACGGGCTGTGCGCGGAGTGCGCGAGAACGCGCTGAGGCCTCAGCCGCGCGGCGTCGGGGTGTCGACGGCGCCGCCGTAGCGGCGCTCGCGGTCGACGTAGGACTCGATGGCCGCCCACAGGTCGCGGCGGTCGTAGTCGGGCCACAGCCGGTCCTGGAAGACCATCTCGGCGTAGGCGCTCTGCCAGAGCAGGAAGTTGCTCGTCCGCTGCTCGCCGGAGGAGCGGACGAAGAGGTCGACGTCGGGCATGTCCGGCTCCGGCAGGTAGCGCGCGACGGTCCGCTCGTCGACGGCGGACGCCTTGAGCCGGCCGGCCGCGACGTCCCCGGCGATGCGTCCGACGGCGTCCCCGATCTCGGCACGCCCGCCGTAGTTGACGCAGAAGTAGAGCGTGAGCCCGGTGTTGTGGCGGGTCATCTCCTGGGCGGTCTCGAGCTCCTTGATGACCGATCCCCAGAGCCGCGGACGCCGCCCGACCCACCGCATCCGCACGCCCCACGCGTGGAGCTGGTCGCGGCGACGCCGGATGACGTCGCGGTTGAAGCCCATGAGGAAGCGCACCTCGTCGGGGCTGCGCTTCCAGTTCTCGGTGCTGAAGGCGTAGGCCGAGAGGTGGGTGACGCCCACCTCGATCGCGCCGGCCACGACGTCGAGCAGGGCCGCCTCCCCCGCCTCGTGCCCCTGGGTGCGCGGCAGGCCGCGCTGGTTCGCCCAGCGGCCGTTGCCGTCCATGACGATCGCGACGTGACCGGGCATCCGGCGGGGGTCGACGACGGGGGGACGGGCGCCGCTCGGGTGGGGGAACGGTGGCTCGTAGCGGGTCGGCGCGCTCACCGCTCCACCATACGGAGGCTGCGGATGCCGCGTTCGAGGTGCCACTGGAGGAAGGCGGCGGTCAGGCCGCTGCCCTCGCGGCGGTTCCGCTCGTCGGACTCGTCCGCGAGGACCCAGTCGCCGGCGAGGAGAGAGGCGAGGAGCCGCAGGGTGTCGGGGGCCGGCGCCGCGGACCCCGGGGGCCGGCAGGCGGGGCACACGACGCCCCCGGCGGCGACGTGGAAGGCCCGGTGCGGGCCGGGCGCACCGCACTTCGCGCAGTCGTGGAAGCTCGGGGCGTACCCGCCGATCGCCATGGCACGCAGCAGGTAGGCGTCGAGGACGAGGCTCGGGTCGTGCTCGCGCTGGGCGAGCGACCGGAGCGCCCCGGCGAGCAGCAGGTACTGCTGGAGGGCGGGCTCGCGCTCCTCGGTGAGCCGGTCGCAGGTCTCGAGGACGGCCGTGGACGCCGTCCAGCCCCGGTAGTCACGGGCGATGACCTCACCCCACGGGTCGAGGGTCTCGACCTGGGTGACGGTGTCGAGGGTGCGCCCTTCGTAGCACTGGACGTCGATGTGCATCCCCGGCTCGAGCCGGGCGCCGAACCGGGACTTGGTGCGGCGCACGCCCTTGCCGACGACCCGGAGCTTGCCGAGGCGTCGGGAGAGGACGGTGACGATGCGGTCGGCCTCACCCAGCTTGTGGGTGCGCAGGACGATCGCCTCGTCGCGGTAGAGGGGCACCGGACCATTGTCGGTGCTGGGAGTGACATGCGGGCGCTCCCCCGCCGGTCAGCCGCCCGGGTCGAGGGCATGGTGGGTCCACAGGTGGACGACGGCGAGGGAGCGGTGCGGGCGCCAGGCCTCCGCGAGCCGCTCGGCCTCGCGCGCCGTGACCCCGCCGAGGGCCCTGCGCAGGACCAGGTCGCCCGGGAGGAAGACGTCCGGGTCCCGCAGGCAGCGCATCGCCACCAGGTCGGCGGTCCACGGACCGACGCCCGGCAGCGCGAGGAGCGCGGCGCGGGTGCGGGCCCGCACCCGCGGGTCGCTCGTGGGCCCCAGCGCGAGCCCGTCGGCCACGGCCTCCGCGAGCGCCACGAGGGTGCGCGCCCGGGCTCCCGTGATGCCGACGTCGGGCTGCAGCCGCGCGGGGTCGGCCGCCGCGAGGTGCTCGGGCGTCACCGGGTGCGCGGCCGCGAGGCGCCCGGCGAAGACCCGCCCGGCGGCGAGCGAGACGTGCTGGCCGAGGACGACGTTGACGGCCGCCTCGAACGGGTCGGGCGCGCCGGGCATGCGCACGTGCGGCCGGGCCCGCACGAGGGGGCCGAGCACCGGGTCGTCGGAGAGCGCGGCGACGCCGGGCGCGGGGTCGTGGTCGAGACCGAGCCAGCGCCGTCCCGCGCCGAGCGCCTCACCGGCTCCGGCGCCGGTCGCGTCGAGGGACATCGGACCCACGGCCGGCAACCGCACCTCGAGGGTGGCCGCTCCCACGGCGGTGCGGACCGGGCGCGTGTGGGTGCTGGCGCCGTCCGCGGCCGTGACCACGGTGTCGACACCGGGGACCGCGTGCGCGACGAGCCACGCCCGCAACGCGGCGACGTCGACCGGAGCGGCCGTCATCCCGAGAGGACGGCCTCCTCGGACTCGACCGGTGCGACGACCGGCCGGCGGGTGAGGTGGATGCCCGCCACCATGCAGCGCAGCGAGCCGCCGGCGTGCTCGATGGTCGGCACGTCGAGCGGGACGATCCGGCACGACTGCTCGATCACCGCGCGCTGCTCGGGGGTCAGGCTCGCGGCCGCCCGTGTCGAGAGCGCGAGGATGCGGCCGCTGGTGGTGCGCAGCTCGATGGCGTTCCCGGCGAAGTCGCGGATCTGCCGGCTCGTCAGCTCGATGATCTCCCGGCCCGGCTCCGCGAGGGACTCGGCGACCTCCGCCCGCCGGCGCGGGTCCCGGATCATCTCCAGCCCCACCATGGCGAAGGACGTGCCGATGCACATGAGGACGTTGGTGTGGTAGATCGCGGTGCCGTCGTCCTCGGTCGCGTCGAAGACCATCGGCTCGTACCCGAACTGGGAGCAGAACCGCTCGAGGACGATGGGGTCCGCGCGGTTGGAGCGGACGGTGTACGCGACCCGGATGACGTGGTCGAGGACCATCGCCCCGGTGCCCTCGAGGTACTGGCCGTCGTGCTCGAGGCCCGAGTAGTCGACGACGTCCTGGACGCGGTACTGGGTCTTGAGCATCTCGACGATGTCGGCCCGGCGCTCGGTACGGCGGCTGGGGGCGTACATCGGGTACACCGCGATCCGACCGCCGGCGTGCGTGGAGAACCAGTTGTTCGGGAAGACGCTGTCGGCACGCGAGGGGTCGTCGTCGTCGAAGAGGTGGACGGTGACGCCCTCCTCCGACAACCGGTCGGCGACCCTCGTCACCTCGTCGTAGGCGGCGGCCGCGACCTCGTCGTGCGGGCGCTCGGGGTGCGGGACGGTCTGGAACGCGTTGTCCCCCGCGGTCTCGGGGTTGGGGGTGAAGTGCCGCGGCCGGATCATGACGACCGCGGAGGGGGCCTGCACGCTCATGGCGCGACTCCTTCCTCGGGGTGGGCTGCCCCAGCGTAGGGAGTTCCCGGCCCGGAGCCGAAATCGTCCCGCTCCCCCACGGGCGGGGCGCCCGCCGCTCAGCCGACGTCGGAGGACGACAGCTCGCTCCGTCCGGCCTCCACGGCGTCGAGGACGGCGTCGGCGACGACCTGCGGGTCGAGCCCCTCGGCCAGACGCGGCGGCTCCCCGGCCAGCGCACGGTCGGCCAGACCGGTCTCGGTGTGCGGGGGCCGGACGTCCAGGACGTCGACCCCGACGCGCCGCAGCTCGCGGGTCAGGGCACGGTCGGCCGCGGTGAGGGCCGCCTTGGACGCCGAGTAGGCCGCCATGCCGGCCATCGGCTGCTCCGCCACGACCGCGCTGAGGTTGACGAGGAAGCCCCGGCTCTCGGTGAGCGCCGGCAGCACCCGGCGCACGAGGAACAGCGGGCCGACGACGTTGGTGAGGAAGAGCTCCTCGAGCACGGCGTCGTCGGTGTCGACGAGCGGGCCGAAGGCCACGACGCCCGCGGCGTTGACCACACCGTCGAGCCGGCCGTGGGCGGCCAGCGCGGCCGCGGCCACGCGCTCCCCCAGGGTCGCGTCCCCGAGGTCGCCCACGACCACCTCGGCACCGTCGAGGACGCCCCGCAGGCGCTCCTCCTCGCGCCCGACGAGGACGACCCGGGCCCCCCGCGCCTCCGCCCCGCGGGCGATGAGCGAGCCGAGCGCCCCGGAGGCGCCGATGACGGCCACGACGGCCCCGTCCAGCGGATGTGCACCCATGGGGGCCACTCCACGCCATCGCGCGCCGTCGGGCAAGGCGACCACCCGGACCTTCGACAGCCCTCGGAGTGGACACGTGTTCGATTGCGACGTAGGGTGCTGCCATGGCAGTGCTCCAGGGGTCCCTCCTCGACCTCGCCGACGACATCGAGGTCCGGGCGCTCGGCGACACCGTCCGGCGCACCGTTCTCGGCGAGGGAGCCTGGGTCGACCAGCGACCGGCGTGGGTGGGGGGCGCCGACGAGCTGTACGAAGCGCTGCGCCGCGACGTGCCGTGGTACGCGGAGCGCCGGCAGATGTACGACTCGGTGGTCGACGTCCCCCGGCTCCTCAGCTTCTACGGCGAGACGGACCCGCTCCCCCACCTCGCCCTCGAGGAGTGCCGGGACGCCCTCACGGCGCACTACGCCGACGAGCTCGGCGAGCCGTTCGTCACCGCCGGCCTGTGCCTCTACCGCGACGGGCAGGACTCCGTCGCCTGGCACGGGGACCGGATCGGACGCAGCCGTGACACCGACACGATGGTCGCCATCCTCTCCGTCGGGGCCCCCCGCGACCTCGTCCTCCGCCCGCGCGGGGGCGGAGCCTCGCTCCGGGTCCCGGGCGGCCACGGAGACCTCGTCGTCATGGGTGGGTCGTGCCAGCGCACCTGGGACCACTGCATCCCGAAGACCGCCAAGCCCGTCGGCCCGCGGATCAGCGTCCAGTTCCGGGTGCGCGGCGTCCGCTGAGCGACCCTGCCGGGCGACGCCGCGCTCAGCGCCGGGTCGCCACGTAGACGAGGAAGTCGTCCTCGGGGGTGGCAGGCAGGTCGTTGTACTGTCCCCGCACCTCGACGTCGGCGAACCCGGCGCGCTCGAGCATGAGCACGAGCTCGCCCGCGAAGTACTGGTTCGACGTCAGTCGGCGCCGCTCCTCGGCGACGAGCTCGCCGTCCCGCCACTGGTGCGCATGCACCTCCCAGGTCTCCTGCTGCAGCAGCGGATCGAGACCGAGCATCCGTGCCGTGAGGGCGTACTCGCAGCCGTCCGGGCCGAGCCGCCGCTCGCCGGGCGCACCCTCGGCCTCGGGGAGCGCCTCCGACCGGCGCTCGGCCCACCGGGACCAGACCGTCGCGTCGGAGTAGGGCACCTCGTTGTCGAGCACGAGCCGCCCGCCGGGCTCGAGGTGCTCGTGGAGCCGGCGCAGCGCCGCCTGGTCCTGGGCGCGTGTGGAGCCGAGTCCGAGTCCGCCGCACACGTAGACCGTCCGGTAGCGCCGTGGGAGGTCGAGCGTGTGCATCGGTTGACACGCCAGGTGCGGTGCGGCACCGACGGCCGCCGCGGCCTCGGCGCAGAACGCCAGCATGTCGGGAGACACGTCGACGCCGTCGACGTCGAGCCCCTCGCGGACATAGGGGACGAGCAGCCGGCCCGCCCCGCACGCGACGTCGAGCGCCGGCTGCCCCTCCTCGACGAACCGGCGCACGTAGTCGACCTCCGGGCCGCCCTCGCGGAAGTACGCCCACCAGCGAGCCACGACGCCCTCGTGCCAGCTCTGCGGGCCGGCCGGCTCGTCAGCCACGGATCGACCCGACCCGGAACTCGACGACCCGGCGCACGAGGTCGGTGGGCAGCGGTGCGGTGTGCGGGAGCTGCACCGACCCCCTGCCCTGCCGGTAGCGGGAGAACTCCTCCGCGAACGCCTCGTGCCCGGTGGGCGTGGCGTAGAACCCGACGTGCCCCGCGTACCCGGCGAAGTACACGAGCGGCCGGCCGTCGACCTTGTACGCGGGCATGCCGTAGGAGATCGACTCGACCGCGTCCGGGGCGGCCGCCCGGATCACCTGCCGCATGGTGTCGAGCCGCGCGCGGACCTCACCCTCGAACCCGGCGAGGTACTCGTCCACCGTGGCGGCCATGACGAGAACCTAGTCCTCCGCGCGCGCCCAGCCCAGGGCCCCGACCGCCGCCACCGACCGGGCCGCCACGGCCACCGCCGCGGCGAGGGCGGCCGGGAGGTCGTCGGTGCCGCCCCGGGCCAGCGCGGCGAGCAGCGCCCCGTGGAGGACGTCGCCGGCCCCGAGGGTGTCGACCACCTCCACCGTGGGGACCGCGACCTCGCCGGAGGACCCGTCGGCCGAGAGCCAGCGCACGGGGGCGCCGCCGTCGGTTCTGGCCACCCACGACGGGCCGAGCTCGAGGACGTCCTCCAGCCCGGCGCCGGACCCCGTCGCGAAGTCCGCCGAGACCACTGCCACGTCGACGACGTCGAGCAACGCCTCGAGCCCCGGCTTCCACGAGCCGCCGTCGAGGAGGACGGGAACCCCGCGACGATGCGCGCCTCGCGCCATCCCCACCGCGAGTGGGAGGTGGTGGCCGTCGACGAGGACCGCGCCGACGCCGTCGAGCAGCGCATCGACGGTCGACGCCGACATCGGCTCGTAGTCGGCGATCCCGACGGCGTTGTACGACACCACCGCCCGCTCGCCGGTGGACTCGGTGACGAGGACGGTCGACACCGACGGCTCGAACGCGGCCGGCGCGACGTCGGTGACCGCCACGCCGTGGCCGGCGAGGTCACGCAGCACGACGGCCGACAGCGGGCCGCTCCCGAGGGCGCCGACGAACCGCGTCGCGACCCCGAGGGCGGCGCACGTCATCGCCGCGTTGCAGGCGGGACCACCGGCGGTCACGGACGTCGAACGAGCCACCACCTTCTCGTCCGGGCCCGGCAGCGCGTCCACGACCTGGACCACGTCGACCGTGGCGAGGCCGCACGCGAGTGCCGCGCCGGACACCGGATCAGCCCGTGACGGGCGCGCCGCGCTCGGCGCGGTTGACGGCCGAGAGGATGGCCCGCAACGAGGCCTTGACGATCGACTCGTGGAGCCCGACACCCCAGAGCACGCGGTCACCGACGGCGCACTCGACGTACGCCGCGGCACGGGCGTCGCCACCGGCGGACAGCGCGTGCTCGTGGTAGTCGAGGACGCGGACGTCGACGTCGAGGGTCGCGAGCGCCGCGGTGAAGGCGTCGATCGGGCCGTTCCCGCGACCGTGGATCTCGGTCTCGACACCGTCGACCAAGATCACCGAGTCGATGTGGTCCATCCCCTCGTCCGAGCCGGTGATCGTCGAGCGCACCGGTGAGAAACGCGCCCACCGGTGGTCGGCGTCGTCGGCGTGCAGGTACTCGTCGGCGAACATCTCCCAGATCTGGGCCCCGACGAGCTCGCCGCCCTCGGTGTCGGTCCGCGCCTGGACGACCCCGCTGAACTCCACCTGGAGCCGGCGCGGCAGGTCGAGCCCGTGCTCGGCCTTGAGGAGGTAGGAGACCCCGCCCTTGCCGGACTGGCTGTTGACCCGGACGACGGCCTCGTAGGACCGCCCGATGTCGTGCGGGTCGATCGGCAGGTACGGCACCCCCCAGTCGAGGTCGTCGATGCTCGTACCGGCACCCTTGGCCCGGCGCTCCATGTCCTCGAAGCCCTTCTTGATGGCGTCCTGGTGGGAGCCGGAGAAGGCCGTGTAGACGAGGTCGCCGCCCCACGGGTGCCGCTCGTGGACGGGCAGCTGGTTGCAGTGCTCGACGGTGCGCCGGATCTCGGCCATGTCGGAGAAGTCGATCTGCGGGTCGATCCCCTGGCTGAAGAGGTTCATCCCGAGGGTGACGAGGCAGACGTTGCCGGTGCGCTCGCCGTTGCCGAAGAGGCAGCCCTCGATCCGGTCCGCCCCGGCGAGGTACCCGAGCTCGGCGGCGGCGACGCCCTCACCGCGGTCGTTGTGCGGGTGCAGCGAGACGACGACCGACTCGCGCCGGTCGAGGTGGCGGACCATCCACTCGATGGAGTCCGCGTAGACGTTCGGGGTGGCCATCTCCACCGTCGCGGGCAGGTTGATGATCATCTTGTGGTCCGGCGTCGGGTCGATGACGTCGATGACCTCGTTGCAGATCCGGACCGCGAACTCGAGCTCGGTGCCGGTGTAGGACTCCGGCGAGTACTCGTAGTAGACGTCGGTGTCGGGGACGGTCTCCTCGAGCTTGCGGCAGAGCCGTGCCGCCTGCAGGGCGATGTCGACGATGCCGTCCTGGCTCATCCCGAAGACCACGCGGCGCTGGAGCACCGAGGTCGAGTTGTAGAAGTGGACGATCGCCTGCTTGCTCCCACGGATGGCGTCGAAGGTGCGCTCGATGAGGTGGTCCCGGCTCTGGGTCAGGACCTGGATCGTCACGTCGTCCGGGATGTGCCCGCCCTCGATGAGCTCGCGGCAGAAGTCGAAGTCGGTCGCGCTGGCACTCGGGAAGCCGACCTCGATCTCCTTGTACCCCATCCGCACGAGGAGCTTGAACATCCGCATCTTGCGCTCGGAGTCCATCGGGTCGATGAGGGCCTGGTTGCCGTCCCGCAGGTCGACCGCGCACCAACGCGGCGCCGTGGTCATCGCGCGGTCGGGCCACGTGCGGTCCGGCAGGTGGACCTCGATCTGGTCCTGGAACGGCACGTACTTCTTCGTCGGCATCCCGGAGGGCTGCTGGGGGTGGATCATCTGCTCGTCACGCCTTCGGCTCGTCTGCGGAGGTCCGGCCGGGGCAGCAGCGACTCCGCGACGAGGGGCGGCCAGTGTTCAGGCCCCGCCGCGGCAGCGAAGGAGGAGGCGCGAGATTCGCACGGGTCGAGCATGCCACGCGGGGCCCTCGGGGCCAACCCCCCAGGGCTCGACGGCCACGATGCGGGACGCGTGGCCGCACCCCTGGAGGCCCCGACGCGGGAGCGCCCGCCGGCTCACGACGAACCGGCGGGCACTCCTGCGTTCAGCGGGGCGAGGTCAGTTGGCCACCTCGACGATGGTCTGACCCTCCGTGGCCCCGTCCTTCGTGTGCTCGACGACACCGTAGGAGACGCCCGTCGGGGCGCCGGTCCACGCGGCCGTCACGTCGACGACGTCGCCGGAGCTGACGCTCGCGCTGGCCGGGTCGACCGTCAGGCCGCCGACACCGCGCACCACCTGCCACCGGTCGATGCTGAACGACAGCGGTGACGTGACGACCTGCCACCCGTGCACGTACAGCGTGTAGTCACCGGCGTCGGGCTTCGTGAGCTCGATGAGCTCGTTGGTCCCGCCCGCGGTGCTCTGGGCGACGACGGAGCCGCCGTGGCACAGGTACAGGTCGATGTCGTCGTCCGTGTTCAACGCGTACGCCACCCGGAGGTAGGACGTGTCGGGAGCGACGGTCATCGGCACCCCAGTGGTGCCCGGCTGGGCCTGGCAGCCCGCGAACGTCTGGTCGGGGTCCTGGCTGACCTCGCCCGTGAGCGGCTGGTTCGCCGCGAGGCCGCCCGCCACCGGCACGTAGGTGCCCGTGTACCCGACCTGGACCGGGATGGAGACCGAACCGGAGGCGCCACTGCCGGAGACCTTGTTCGGGGCCGCGAAGGGCGTCGGGTAGGCAGCGAGGTTGCTGCGCACCTTGGCGCCCGAGCCGGACCACGTGATCGCGCCGAACACCCAGTCGGTGTTGACCGGGGCCGAGACGTTGGTGATCGTCACCTCGAACGAGGCACTCTCGCCGGCCGCGAGCCGCAGCGTCCGCGGGGACACCGTGACCTTCATGCCCGGCGGGTTCTGCACCGAGGCCCGGAAGTAGGCCTTGTGGCCGGTGACGTTGGTGACCGTGCGCTTGACGGTCGCCGAGCCCGCGAGGCTGGAGACACCGATCGTCGGGTAGTTGAGGTTCTCGATCGTCGTCGGGACGCCCGAGGCCTCGAGGCTGGCGCAGGTGGCGTCCGGGTTGGCGAAGATGTCGTTCCGGACGTCGGAGCCGCAGTAGAAGCCGAGGAAGTCCGCGAAGCCGGCGTCGTAGACGAGACCGGGCTTGGCCGCCTTCGTCGGCGCCGACACGTGCCCGGCACCGAAGTCGAACGGCTGGGCCTGGGTGGTCCGGTCGTTGTCGCGGACGTCCTGGTAGGCCGTCGTCATGACCGCCGACTTGACCGCGGCGGGCGACCAGTCCGGGTGCTGCTCGTCGAGCAGCAGGAACATGCCCGCCATGACCGGGCTCGACATCGAGGTCCCGGCGATGGCCTGGAACAGCTGGCCCGGCGCGAAGTCCTCGTCGGCCGACTTCGGCGAGGCACCCGCGAGCACCTGGACACCGGGGGCGGTGATGTCGGGCTTGATGACCGACGGCGCCGAGGGGTTCGGGCCCCGCGAGGAGAAGATCGCCATCGACGGCGCCGGCCGGAAGGTCTTGATCGCGGCCGTGTCGACGATGCTCGCCGTGGCGCGCCGCTTGGCGGCGTACGCGGCGAGGAGCTCGCCCTGCGAGTCGTCGACCATGACGGTCGGCACCAGGAAGTTGTCGGTGAAGTAGTTGTCGACGTCCGTCTGGTTGCTGAGGATCATCGCCTTGCCGCCTGCCTCGAGGACGTGGCGGCTCTTCTCCGAGCGTCCGCTGGCACCACGCCAGCAGATGACCATCTTGCCCTTCGCCCCGGCCTGGAACCGCGCGAACGCGGCGTCGTCGGCGAGGGCGGCCTTGCCGAGGCAGAGCTCGTTGCCGATCGTGCGGGCGTCGACGAGCGGGAGGTTCTTCTCGCTCGGCAGGGTGATGGACGAGCCGGTCACCTTGCGCCCGTCACCGAGCTTGACCGTGCCGGCGTAGAAGCGCGGCTGCGTGCTGGCGCCCACCGTCGTGACCCAGGGCAGGTCGGCGGGGCCGCCGATCGTCGAGGCACCCGGGCCGGAGTTGCCGGCGGACGTCGCGACGTGCACGCCGGCGTCGTTGGCGAAGAGGAACGCGATGGCGTCGGCCGAGGTGAGGCCGGGCCCGCCGCCGATCGAGTAGTTGATGACGTCGACACCGTCCGCCACGGCCTGGTCGATCGCGGCCGCGAGGTCGGAGGAGAACCCGCCGAGGGACCCGAGGGCTTTGTAGGCGACGATCTGGGCCTTCGGGGCGATCCCCGTCGTGCGGTCGATGGTGCGGCTCTCGTCGTAGATCCACGCCCGGACGTTCGCGTCACCCGCAGCGGTCGAGGCCGTGTGCGTGCCGTGCCCGTCGTCGTCGCGGGCCGAGTTGAACTCGCCCGGGAGGGTGCCGATCACGGCGCGGTAGGTCTCGAGCATCTGTCGGGCGCCGACGAGCTTGTTGTTGCACGTCCACGCGTCGTCCTCGGGGTTCGAGGCCGTGTTGCCGAAGTCGCAGGCGGGGTGGCCCGGCACGTCGGGGAGGTCGATCGCGGGGTAGCTGCCGTCGTCGGCGAAGCTGGGGTGCTCGGGCCAGATGCCCGTGTCGATCACGCCGAGCAGCTCTCCGGCGCCCTGACCCGAGGTGGAGGACCGGCCGTGGGAGCGCTTGCTGTCGATGCCCAGGAACTGCCGCAGGGTCTCACCCTGGTCGCTGCTGATGGCGCTCTTGCTGCCGTGCTTGTCGCGCCCGTTCCCGTCGTCGCGGCCGCGGTCGTCGCCGCTGCCGTCGTAGGACTGCTTCTGGCGCAGCTCGTCGGGCAGCACGGTGAGGACGTCGGGGTTGCTCGCGAGCTTCTCGGCCTGGTCGTGGGTCGCGACGACCGAGAAGCCGTTGATCGCGTCCGTGTAGTCGTTGGTCTGCTTGCTCGGGGCCACGCCGGCCTTCTTGAGCGCAGCGCTGTGGTCCGTCTCGAGGTCCTTCTTCTTCGCCCTGGCCTTGGAGGACCCGAGATCGCCCGGCGCGAACGCCTTCGAGAGCGGGTCACCCTTCATGAGGACGACGTAGCTGCCCCACTTGCTCTTCGCCACCTTGTCGGCGACCTGCGTCGCTGCCGTCGGTGCTGCCGTCGCGGTGCCCACCAGCACTGGCGTTCCCACCAGTGCGAGCGCGGCGGCCGTCGTCGCGGCGATCGTCCCTCGCTTCATGCGTCCTCCAAGAAGTACCGACGGCCCGAGCGCCGCCCTGCCGGGACCGGACACTAGACCCGCGAGCGCGATTGCGGAAGAGGGCAGAATCCGCGAGGGGCCCGGTACCCGGCCCGTCGACCGGCGTCGGGCGGGCTCGAATTCGGGTGCGGGGGAGGCGTCGTCTGCGCCACAGTGGTGCCGTGCCAGACCTCATCACGGCCCTCGGCAAAAACGTGCCGGCAGGGTGCTCAGCGCGGCCGCTGACCACCGACGACCTCGACGCCGCCTACCACGTGTACTCGTCCGCCCAGCTCGAGGACAGTGGCGTCATCGCCCTCGAGCGGGCGGACATCGAGGCGGACTGGTCGCGCCCCAGCATGGACCTCGCCGCGGACACGGTGGGGGTCCTGCGCGCAGGGCGCCTGGTCGGTGCCGCCGAGGTCGCCCGCCGGGGGGCCCGGGCCGAGGCCGCCGTGCACCCGCACGCCCGCGGTCGTGGCGTCGGCCGCTGGCTGGCCGAGTGGACCGAGGCCCGTTCCGCCGAGCGAGGGTCGGCCTCGGTGGGCCAGACGGTCCCCCGCGGATCGGCGGGTCAGCGGCTCCTCGAGGGCCGCGGCTACCGGCACGGCCACACCTCCTGGGTCCTCGAGCTGCCGGCCGGGGCGGAGGTCCCCGACCGGCCCCTGACCGACGACCTCCGCATCCGGGACTCCGTGACCGAAGCCGACCATCGCGCCGCCCACGACGTCATCGAGACCGCGTTCGGCGAGTGGTCGGACCGGACCGGCGAGACCTTCGAGGAGTGGGCCGCCGGGACGATCAGGCGCCCCGGGTACGAGCCGTGGCAGCTGCGGGTCGTCGACCACGGGGGCACGGTCGTCGGGGCCTGCTTCACGGTGGTCGACGAGCGAGCGTGCGGGTACGTCGACCAGGTCGCCGTGGCACGGCCGTACCGCGGCCGGGGTCTGGCCCAGGCACTGCTCGCGGACGGGTTCCGGGCGGCGCGCGACCACGGTGCGGTGCGCAGCGAGCTGGCGACCGACACCCGGACCGGGGCCCTCGACCTCTACCTCAAGGTCGGGATGCGGGTGGCCTCGACGTGGGTGCACCTCGTGAGGGACCACGGCCACCAGCCACCGAGGAGCCCGTAGGCATCGTTCGGCGACCGCGCCGGGGCTCAGCCGGTGAGCCCCCCGACCACGTCCACGTACTCGGTGCGGGCGGTCTCGGGGTCCATCCCGCGCGTGGCCGCCCAGGCGTCGTACTTCGCCCGGCCCACGAGGTTCGTGAAGCCGGGGCGGCTGCCCTGCACGTCGCCCTCGGTGGCCTGCTTGTAGAGCGCGTAGAGGCGCAGCTTGGTGTCGTTGCCCGGGTCCTTGGTCAGCCCGGAGACCGCCTCGACCGCTGCGCGGAACTCGTCATCGGTCGTCATGCCGCCACTCTAGGCCCGCCGGCGCTGCACCGTCAGGCGGCGTGGAGCAGTGTCTCGAGGTGTCGCTCCAGGGCGGACCCGGGTGCGGGCGTGAACTCGGGGTCGGGTTGGGTGTCGGGGTCGGGTTCGGGGTCGGGTGGGTCGCTCCCCCAGCCGAGCAGCGGTGGGGACGTGGACCGGTAGCGGTGCCCGGAGGGTGTCTCGGTCTGCCAGGTCATCGGGGAACCCCTCACCACGTGCACGTCCCAGCCGGGGGCCTCCTTGACGCCGTTGCAGCGGGCGCACTTCCCGCCACCGTTCCCGAGGCTCGTCGCGCCCCCGGCACGGACCGGGTGGGTGTGGTCGGCCTGCACCACCGGCGCGTCACACCACGGCGTGGTGCACACGTCGTCACGCAACACCAGCATCCGCCGCAACAACCCACCGAACACCCGCCGCCGGGAGTCCATCGCCACCAGGTCCCGCCCCTCCGGGCACGTGTACACCCGCCGCAACCACACCGACCCGGGGCCCGCACCCCGCACCCACGCCCGCGCCACCGGCGCCGGCACGCTGCCATGGCCCGGCACCCGGGCCGGCTCCATCACCGACCGGCCCTCGTCACCCGTGCCCAGCAGCGCCGCATCGGTCATCACCAGCTGCACCTCCACCGGCTGCACCTGCCCCGGCGCGAGCCCCGCCATCACCCGCAACGCCGTATCGGCCGCGACCGCCCCCACCCCACGCCCCTCCGGCGCCTCCTCCTCGCACCGACCGCCCACCACGGACCGCGCCCGGGCCTGGACCGCCGCGTACGCCCCGACCACCTCCCGCACCGGCCCCAGCACGGACAGGTACGCCATCCCGTCCGGCGCCGGCCGCACCGTGACCCGCCGACCCCGCGCCGCCGCCTCCACCCGGCGCACCACCGACGCCGCATCCAGCTCCGCCGCCACCCGCCGCGCCGCCCGGCCCACCGCCCGCCACGACAACGACCCGTACAGGCTCCGCAACCGGGCATCCACCTCCGCCCGGTCCACCACGCACAACGTCGCCGTCTCGCGGACCACCTCCACCACGTGCCGCTCCCCGACCACCCCGGCCTCCAACGCCGCCACGGCCCCCGGCAGCTCACGCACCACCGCCCGCGACACCCCCACGAACCGGTCCCCCAACGTCGGGGACTCCCGCCGCGCCAACCCCACCTCCGAACCCACCGACCGCAGCCCGTCCCCCGACCCCGACGCCACCCGCGACCTGCGCACCGCCTCCACCGCCCGCGCCTGACACGCGACCGCCGCCCCCCTCAACCGCTCCAGCTCCGCAACCAGCGCAAGCCGCTCACCGTCGGTCATCGACTCGACATCGACGCCGGACAACCCCTCTCGCACCACCGCCACCCCCGACGCGGCAGAACCACCGACCGGAACCCGGTCGGCCGACCTCGCTGCCCATCCCCTCCATCAACCCAACCTGGACGCCACCACCGACAGCCCACCGGGGCCGCGAACGCGCCTCGCCCGCAGCCCGGGCACGGGCTTCAGCGGCGCTTGGCGAGCTCCTCGGCGACCTGCACGGCGTTGAGCGCGGCCCCCTTGCGGAGGTTGTCACCGACCACGAACAGGTTGAGACCCCGACCCTCCGGGGCCGCCTGGTCCCTCCGGACCCGCCCGACGAACACCTCGTCGCGCCCGGTCGCCTGGAGCGGGTTCGGCACGTTGGTGACGACGACGCCCGCGGCCTGCGCCAGCGCCGCCACCGCCTCCTCGGGGGAGATCTCCCGCTCGAACTCCGCGCTGATCGCGAGGCTGTGGCCGGTGAAGACCGGGACCCGCACGCAGGTGCCGGAGACCCGCAGGTCCGGGACGTGGAGGATCTTGCGCGACTCGTTGCGCAGCTTCTGCTCCTCGTCGGTCTCGAGGCTGCCGTCGTCGACGAGCGAGCCCGCGAGCGGGACGACGTTGAAGCCCACCGGCACCGCGTAGACCTGCGGCTCGGGCAGTGCGAACGCCGACCCGTCGAGGGCGAACGCCTTCGGGTCCCCCGCCGCGTAGCCGCCGCGGAGCTGGTCGTCGAGCTCGGTGAGGCCCTTCCCACCGGAGCCCGACACCGCCTGGTAGCTCGAGACGTGGAGCCGCACGAGACCGGCGAGGTCGTGGAGCGGCTTGAGGACCGGCATCGCGGCCATCGTCGTGCAGTTGGGGTTGGCGACGATGCCCTTGGGGATGTCGTCGAGGTCCTCGGGGTTGACCTCGGAGACGACGAGCGGCACCTCGGGGTCCTTGCGCCAGGCGCTCGAGTTGTCGACGACGACGGCCCCCGCAGCGGCGACGCGCGGGGCCCACTCGGTGGAGGTGGCCCCGCCGGCGGAGAACAGGGCGATGTCGAGACCGGCGAAGTCGGCCGTGGCGGTGTCCTCGACGGTGACCTCGCGGCCGTCCCACGGCAGCGTCGTGCCGGCGGACCGGGCGGACGCGAAGTAGCGGATCTCCTCGACCGGGAAGTTCCGCTCGTGGAGGAGGGCGCGCATGACGTTGCCGACCTGACCGGTCGCTCCGAAGACTCCGACTCGCATGCCCACCAGTCTAGGGAGCGTGCCCGGCGGCGCCCGACGGGCTCACCATCCGGGCATCGGTCGGCCCGCGCCAGCCGGCCGGGCCGGGTGGCGTGGCCGGGGCACCCCCACCCCTGGAATGGTGCACCCGGCCACGCCGGCTCTCCGCCCCGGAGGTCTGACGTGGCGCGAGGACCCACCGGGAACGGCGGCCGTCGCGCTACTACTCTGGGGTCCGCACCCGGCGGGGTGCCAGCGGGATTGCGAGAACTCGCAAGCGGTCACCGAGGGGAGGAACACCGTGGGCATGCGCGCCGACGGCGCACGAGTGTCGCCCGGCGACTTCTTCGAGGAGGTCGCCGCCCTCATGCTGTCCGACGACCCACGGCTCACCTTCCTCGGGCCGCTGTCCTCGGCGCCTGCCCACATCCGGGGCCGCGCCGCGACCACACGGAGCACCGTCTGGAACATGCAGTACCGGGCCTCCCTCGCCGACCAGCGAGAGGCCCGACGGGTCGGCCGGGACACCGCCTGCTCCGGGCTCGAGCACCGGCTCATCCTGTCGCGCCAGGCCGTCGACGCCATCCCCCTCATGCCGAGCCTCGCCCCCTACCTGCGGGTCGGCCCCGTCCCGGGCCCGATGCTGCTCACCGACCGGTCGCACGTGTTCCTCGCCGGACCGGCAGGAACCCACCTGGCGGCGACCATCTTCGCGAGCGAGGACCCCGACATCGTCGGCAGGGCCACGCAGGCCTACCTCACGTGCTGGGAGGCGGCCCGCCCGTGGCAGGACGTGCTGGACCGACCGGAGCTGCCGGAGCGCACGCTCGAGGTGGCCCTGCTCCTCGCCGACGGCGCGAGCGACGCCGAGATCGCCGAGTCCCTCGGCGTCAGCCGTCGCACCGTGTCCGCCGAGGTGCGGGCGGTCATCGACTGGGCCGGGGCCCGGAGCCGGGGGCACGTCATCGCCCTGCTCGTCGGGGTGGGCGAATGAGCCCCTCGGCCGGCGCCTCGGCGCGCCTCCCGGAGCCGCTGGACTTCTTCCGGTGGATCCACGGGCTCGTCCTGGCCGGCGACCCCCGCGTTCGGCGCCTCGGCCCGGTCAAGGACTCGATGCGCGACGGGCTGTCCGAGCTCGCGTCCTCGGTGCGGCGCAGCGTGTGGCACCTCACCGACACCCCGACGTGGAGCGAGGTGCGAGCGGCCCGCGACCTGGCCACGGTCACGGCCCGCCGCGGCATCGACGGCCGCTACGCGACGCCACCGCGCAGCCTCGACCGCCTGCCGATGCTCTCGAGCCACCACCCCGGGCTCCGGGTCGGGCCGGTCCCCGGCCCGCTCCTCGTCGTCGACTCCAGGGTCGTCTTCGTCGGTGCCCCCCGCGGCAGTGACCTCGAGGGCCAGGTCTTCATGTCCAGCACTCCGCACGTCACCAGCGCGGCGGCCGCGTGCGTCGACGCCGTGTGGGCGCAGTGCGTCCCCGTCCGCACCCCGGACGAGCCCCCGCCCTTCACCCGGCGGATGGTCGAGATCGGCTTCCTCCTCACCGACGGCGCCACCGACCGCGAGATCGCCAAGGCGCTGGGGGTCTCCGAGCGGACGGTGTCGGCGCAGGTCGCGGAGATCACCCGCCGGCTCGGCGCCCGCAACCGGGGCCACGCGATCGCCCTCATCGGGGGCGGCAGGTTCTGAGCCCGACCCCGGCGCCGCTCAGAAGCCGAGGCGCTGGAGCTGCTTGGGGTCGCGCTGCCAGTCCTTGGCGACCTTGACGTGCAGGTCGAGGTGGACCCGCTGCCCCAGGAGCGCCTCGATGCCGCGGCGGGCGTTGGTGCCGACCTCGCGCAGCCGCGACCCGCCCCGTCCGATGACGATGGCCTTCTGGCTGTCTCGCTCGACGAAGACGTGGACGCGGACGTCGAGGAGGGGGTCGTCGTCCGGCCGACCCTCGCGCAGCACCATCTCCTCCACGACGACCGCGAGGCTGTGCGGCAGCTCGTCACGCACCCCCTCGAGGGCCGCCTCCCGCACCAGCTCGGCGACCATGACGGCCTCCGGCTCGTCGGTGAGCTGGCCGTCCGGGTAGAGCGGACCGGGCGACGGCGGCAGGTAGCCCGACAGGATCCTGGCGACGTCGTCGACCTGGTCGCCGCGGGTCGCCGAGCACGGCACGATCGCGTCCCAGTCGCCGAGCTGGTCGACCGCGATGAGGTGCTCGGCGAGCCGCTGCCGGTCGACGGTGTCGGACTTGGTGGCGATCGCGACGACGGGGGTGCGCTTGCCGCGGCGCAGCTCGGTGAGCTCCCTGGCGATGTACTGGTCGCCCGGCCCCACCCGCTGGTCGGCCGGCAGGCAGAAACCGATGACGTCGACCTCGACGAGCGTCTCGCGCACGAGGTCGTTGAGCCGCTGCCCGAGCAGCGTCCGCGGCCGGTGCAGCCCGGGGGTGTCGACGAGGACGAGCTGGCTGGCGTCGGTCGAGACGATCCCCCGGATGGTGTGCCGCGTCGTCTGCGGCTTGCTCGAGGTGATCGCGACCTTGTGGCCGACGAGCGCGTTGGTCAGCGTCGACTTGCCGGCGTTCGGACGCCCGACGAAGCAGGCGAAACCCGCGAGGTAGCCCTCGGCCGCTGGGGTCTGCCCGGTCTGGTCCTCGGTCATCCGACACGCTCCTCGATCTCGGGGTCGGCGGGGACCGGTGGGGCCACCCGCTCGACGACGACGGTGGCGACGCGGTGGCGCCTGCCGGACATGCGTTCGGCGGTGAGCCGCAGCCCGGCGACCTCGCAGGTGGCGCCGACGATCGGGACCATCCCCGTGGTCTTGCCGATGAGCCCGCCGACGGTGTCGACCTCGTCCTCGTCGAGGTCGACGTCGAACAGCTCGGCGAGGTCGTCGACGTGCATGGTCGCCGAGACGCGGGTGCGGCCGTCGGGCAGCTCCTCGACCTCGGGGGCCTCGCGGTCGTACTCGTCGGTGATCTCGCCGACGATCTCCTCGAGGATGTCCTCGATGGTCACGATGCCCGCCGTGCCGCCGTACTCGTCGACGACGACGGCGAGGTGGGCCTGCTCGAGCTGCATCTCGCGCATCAGCGCGTCGACCGGCTTGCTGTCGGGGACCACGCGGACCGGGCGCATGAGCGCCGTGACCGGCAGGGTCGCGGCGGCGGGGTCGGCGTTCATCCGGCGGATGACGTCCTTGAGGTAGAGGACGCCCACGACGTCGTCGACGTTCTCCCCGACCACCGGGATGCGCGAGAACCCCGAGCGGATGAACAGCTTCATCGCCTGCCGGCAGACCCGGTCGTCGTCGATCGAGACCATGTCCGTGCGCGGCACCATCACCTCGCGGGTGTAGGTGTCGCCGAGCTCGAAGACGGAGTGGATCATCTCCCGCTCCCCCGCCTCGATGAGCCGGTTCTCGCGGGCGACGTCGACGAGGTCGCGCAGCTCGGACTCGGTCTCGAACGGGCCGTCCCGGAAGCCCTTCCCGGGGGTGACCGCGTTCGTCAGCGCGATGAGGAGCCGTGAGAACGGCCCGAGGACCCGGCGCAGCCAGATCGCCATCGGCGCGGCGATGAGCGCCACCCGAGCGCTGTGCTGCCGGCCGAGGGTGCCCGGCGAGACCCCGACGATGGCGAAGCTGATGAGCGCCATGACGCCGATCGCGACGAAGAACGGCTGCCAGGTCCCGTCGACGGCGTCCACGGCGGCGAGCGTCACCATCACGGCGGCCGTCGACTCGGCGATGACCCGCAGGAACGAGAGCACCGACAGGTAGGCCGCGGTGTCGCCGACCACCCGCACCAGGGCTGTCGACCCGGGGCGGCCCTCGTCGGCGAGCTCCTCGGCACGCACGCGCGACATCCGCTGGAAGGCGGACTCCGCCATCGAGATGAGGAAGGCCACGAGGGTCGCGAGCACCGCCGCGACGACGAGCCGGGTCATGTCGTCCTCCGGCTCAGGTGCTCGGCCGGCCGCGGGTGGCGAGGAAGGTGAGCAGCAGCTGGCGCTGGAGCTCGAACATCTCCTTCTCCTCGTCCGGCTCGGCGTGGTCGAACCCCAGGAGGTGGAGGATCCCGTGGGTGGTGAGCAGCAGCAGCTCCTCCTCGGTCGCGTGCCCGGCCGTGCGGGCCTGGGCGGCCGCGACGGTCGGGCAGAGCACGATGTCGCCGAGGACGCCCTCCTCGGGCGGGACCCCGTCGCGGCCCGGGCGCAGCTCGTCCATCGGGAAGCTCATGACGTCGGTGGGGCCGGGGAGGTCCATCCACTGCACGTGGAGGGTCTCCATGGCCGGCTCGTCGACGAGCCGCAGGCACAGGTCGGCCTGCGGGTGGACCCGCATCTGCTCGAGGACGTAGCGGGCGCACGCGACGAGCTCGAGCTCGTCGACCGACACCTCGGTCTCGTTGAGGACGTCGATGCTCACGAGCCGGGCCGCTCGTGCTCGGCGCGGCGGGGGACGCGGGGACGGGCGTCGCGGGCGGCGCGGTTCTGGCGGCGCTGCAGCCCCTCGTCCCACCGGCCGTAGGCGTCGACGATGTCGCCGACCAGCCGGTGCCGGACGACGTCGACGGCGGTGAGCTCGCTGAAGTGGACGTCGTCGATGTCGCCGAGGATGTCGCGGACGATCCGCAGGCCGCTCTGCGTGCCCCCGGGGAGGTCGACCTGGGTGACGTCGCCGGTGACCACCATCTTGGAACCGAAGCCGAGCCGGGTGAGGAACATCTTCATCTGCTCCTGCGAGGTGTTCTGCGCCTCGTCGAGGATGACGAACGCCGAATTCAAGGTGCGACCCCTCATGAAGGCCAGCGGCGCGACCTCGATGGTGCCGGCGGCGAGCAGCCGCGGGATGGAGTCGGGGTCGACCATGTCGTGGAGGGCGTCGTACAGCGGCCGGAGGTACGGGTCGATCTTGTCGTTGAGCGTACCGGGGAGGAAGCCGAGCCGCTCGCCGGCCTCGACCGCGGGCCGGGTGAGGATGATCCGGTTGACCTGCTTGGCCTGCAGCGCCGCGACCGCCTTGGCCATCGCGAGGTAGGTCTTGCCGGTGCCCGCCGGGCCGATGCCGAAGACCACGGTGTTCTCGTCGATGGCGTCGACGTAGCGCTTCTGGCCGAGGGTCTTGGGCCGGATGGTGCGCCCGCGGTTCGAGACGATGTTCATCGTCAGGACGTCGGCGGGCCGCTCGACGGTCTGCGCGCGGAGCATCTGGATCGAGCGCTCGACGGCGTCGCGGTTGAGCGGCTGGCCACCGTCGAGCACGTCGAGGAGCTCGTCGAGCAGGCGCTCGACGAGGGCGACCTCGGCGCTCGGGCCGGCGATGTGGAACTCGTTGCCCCGCACGTGCAGCTGCACCTGGGGGAACTGCCGCTCCATCGTGCGCAGCAGCTCGTCGCGCGGACCGAGGAGGGAGACCATCTGGACGTCGGCGGGGATCGTCACCGTGTGCTGGGGCACGTGCGGGTGGTCGCGGGCGGGGCCGGAGGGCACGACGGGCTCGTCGCTGGAGGCATCAGTCATCGTGCCCCCAGTCTACGGGCCCCCACCGACACCGGGCACGCGGGAAACGGGCAGGTCAGCCCGGTGGCCAGGTGAGCTCGCGTCCGCCGAGGACGTGCAGGTGGGCGTGGAAGACGCTCTGCTGGGCCGCGGCTCCCGTGTTCGCCACGAGCCGGAACCCCGCGAGTCCCTCCTCGGTGGCGACCCGGCGGGCGAGGGCGACCGCGTCGGCGAGCTCCGCGGGCGAGGCGTCCGCGAGCGCACCGACGTCGGGCACGTGGCGCCGCGGGATGACGAGCGCGTGGGTCGGTGCCTGCGGGTCGAGGTCGCGGAACGCGAGCGAGAACTCGCTCTCGGCGACGACGTCGGCCGGGATGCCACCCGCGACGATGCGGCAGAAGATGCAGTCCTCGCTCGTCTCGCTCATGCCGTCGACCCTAGGCGCTCCCGGCTCGGGTGCGCAGCCCGCCGCGGGTCACGACGCGGGCCTGCCGCCGGCCGGCGAGCTCGGGCGAGGACCGCTCCACCCGAGAAGCCAGCACTCCGCGGGGGAACGCTTCCCGGGTGAAGTGCGGGTTTCTCGGGTGACCCGAGAAACCCGCGGGACGGTCGTCAGACGTCGAGGGCGATGCTCAGGGTCACGGTGTCACCGAGCTCGACCCCTTCGCGGCGCCGCACGGCCACCTTGAGGGGGACGAGGTAGCCGCCGTCCCTCGGGAAGAGCGAGGTCGTGAAGTCGCTGCCGCCGAGCCGGCCGGAGACCGGGATGCAGCCCCAGCCGTACGTGGCGAGCCGGGCGACCTCGCGGATGCGCTCCGCCTCAGGCTCCGGGACCGCGACGAAGTGGTGGGGTGCCGGGCCCCGCCACTCGACGACCTCCCCGGAGAACTCCAGTTCCATGGGACGACGATAGGCGTCGCCGACGACACCCCGTGTCAACCGGGACGCGGTGCCGGGCGTCAGTGGAGCATGACAATGACAGCCGTGGACCCTCGCAGCGAGGCGGACGACGCGATCGGCGGGCTGTACGCCGCCCACGCGCGCGGCCTCGTCCGGCTGGCCTGGCTGCTCCTCCACGACGTCGGGGACGCCGAGGAGGTCGTCCAGGACGCCTTCGTGGCCCTGCACCGCCGCTGGTCGGCGCTCGACGCGCCGACGAGCGCGCCGGCGTACCTGCGCCGGGCCGTCGTCAACGGCGCCCGCTCGGCGCTGCGGCACCGCGGCGTCGTCCAGCGGCACGCCGCGACGCTGCGTGCCGAGGCCCTCACCACGGCCCCCGGCGCCGACACGGTGGCCGCCGGGGCCGCCGAGCGCGCGGCGGTTCTCGAGCGCCTCGCCCGTCTCCCCCAGCGCCAGCGCGAGGTGCTCGTCCTGCGCTACTACCTCGACCTCTCCGAGCACGAGATCGCCGACGCCCTCGGGATCTCCCCCGGCTCGGTCAAGACGCACGCCCACCGCGGGCTCGCCGCGCTGCGGGCCGGACAGGAGCTGTGATGGACCGGATGTCCGAGACCGAGGACCTGCTGCGCGCGGCCCTGCGGGAACGCGCCGACGTCGTCGACCCCGCCGACCGGCTCGAGGACGTCCTCGCGGCGGCGGGCACCCGCACCGGGCCGCGGTGGTGGCTGCCGGTGGGCGCCGCGGCCGCGGCGGTCGCCGCGGTCGTGGCCGGGGCGTGGCTGGTCCGGGGTCCGCTGCAGGACCCCGCCCCCACCGTCCCCGCCGTCACGGGCACGAGCCTCCCCACCCCCGCACCGAGCCCCACCGGCAGCCCCGAGCCCTCGCCGTCCCCGACGCCGAGCGACACGGCGACCGCGGCCGAGTCGGTGCTGCCGGTGTACGTCGTCGTCCCCGAGGTCCCCGGCGACCCGGGCCGCGGCTACGGCCTGGCCCGGCGGTGGCTCCCCCTCACCGCCCCCGAGGACGACGCCGCCCGCGTCCGGGCCGCCGTCGACGCCTCGCTCGCCGCCCCGGTCGAGGGGGTGGACCCGACCGCCTGGGCCGGGGTCGACGTCGGCGCGGTCACCGTGACGACCGAGGGGGTGAGCGTCGAGGTCAGCGCCGCACCACGGCGGACCGGGACCGCGGCCGACGACCTCGCGCTCGCCCAGGTCGGGTGGACCGCCCAGGCGGTCCTCGGGAAGGGCAACCTCCCGGTGACGGTCACGACGGGCGGGACCCCGCTCGGCGTCGTCAGCCGGCCGGCCACCGACGAGTGGTACACCGTGCTCACGAACGTGTGGGTCACCACCCCCACACCCGAGGAGCGCCTCCCCGCCGGCTCCCCGGTGACCGTCCGCGGCCAGGCGTCGGTGTTCGAGGCGGCCCTCTCCTGGCAGCTCGAGCGGGACGGCACCGTCGTCGGCAGCGGCCACGTCACCGCGTCCGCCGGGGCGCCCGCCCGGGGCGACTACGCGATCGACCTCGGCACCCTGCCCGCCGGGGGGTACACCGTCCGGGTGCGCTCGCTCAGCCCGCGCGACGGCGCGGTCGACGCCGAGGACGTCGTGTCGTTCACCGTCCGCTGACGTCGGGCGTCCTCAGCGCCAGCGTGACGCGGCGCTGAGGACGGCCAGGGCCGCCGGGCCGGCACTCGAGGCGCGCAGCACGGTACGGCCCAGCCGGACCGTCCGGGCACCCGCGGCCTCGAGGGCGGCGACCTCCTCGGGGGCGATCCCGCCCTCGGGACCGACGACGAGCACGACGTCGCCGTGGTCGGGGAGCACGACCGCGGCGAGCGGCTCGGTCGCGTCCTCGTGGAGGACGAGGGCGAGGGCCGCGTCCCGGACCCGTGCCAGGAGGTCATCGGTCGAGGACGTGGCCGCGAGCGCCGGTCGGCGGGTACGGCGCGACTGCTTGGTCGCCGCCACGAGCACGGCGTCCCACTTCCGCCGGGCCTTCTCGCCGCGCTCGCCGCGCCACCGGACGATGCTGCGCGCCGCCTGCCACGGGACGACCTCGTCGACGCCGCACTCGGTGGCGGCCTCGATCGCCTGGTCGTCGCGGTCCCCCTTGGCGAGGGCCTGGACGAGGACGAGGCGCGGGTCGGGTTCCGGCTCGTCGCGGACGTCCTCGACCCGCAGGTCGAGGGTGTCCCGCCCGACGGCGGCGACCTCGCCCTCGACCGAGCGCCCGGCGCCGTCGGCGAGGACCACCCGTTCCCCGACCCGGGTGCGCCGCACCGAGACGGCGTGCCGCCCCTCCGGGCCGTCGAGGTGGACGCGGGCCCCCGGCACGCACCCGGCGAGGGTGCCCGCCTCGACGAGGAAGACCGGGAGCGTCATCGTGGCCGACCCGTCAGCGGGCCTTGAAGGCGTCGCGGAGCTTGCCGAAGATCGTGCCCTCGGTGGGGTTCGCGACCCGTCCCTCGGGGCGCTCCTCGCCCCGCAGTGCCGCGAGCTTGCGCAGCAGCTCCTCCTGCTCGTGGTCGAGCTTCGAGGGCGTCTGGACGATGGTGTGGACGATGACGTCGCCGCGCCCGCCACCGCGCAGGTGGGTGACCCCGAGCCCGCGGAGGGTGATGGTGTCGCCGGACTGCGTCCCGCGCCGGATGTCGAGGTCCTGGCGCCCGTCGAAGGTGTCCATCCCGAGCGTGGCGCCGAGGGCCGCGGCGGTCATCGGGACCTCGATGGTCGCGTGGAGGTCGTCGCCGGTGCGCTGGAAGACCGGGTGCTTGCGGACGGCGACCTCGACGTAGAGGTCACCGGCGGGGCCCGCGCCGTGGCCGACCTCGCCCTCGCCCGCGAGCTGGATGCGGGTGCCGGTGTCGACCCCCGCGGGGACCTTGAGCGTCAGCGTGCGGCGGGTGCGGACGCGGCCGTCGCCGCTGCACTCGTAGCAGGGGTCGGTGATGATCTGCCCGAAGCCCTGGCAGGTCATGCACGGGCGGGTGGTCATCACCTGGCCGAGGAAGCTGCGCTGGACCTGGCGGATCTCGCCGCGTCCCTCGCAGACGTCGCAGGTCCGGGTCGAGGTGCCGGGCTGCATCCCCTCGCCGTGGCAGGTGCCGCAGCCGACCGCGGTGTCGATGGTCAGCTCCTTGTCGGCACCGAAGACGGCGTCGCCGAGGTCGAGGTCGAGCCGCACGAGGGCGTCCTGGCCGCGGGTGGTCCGCGAGCGCGGCCCGGCCGCGCCACCGGCCGCGGAGCCGCCGAAGAAGGCGTCCATGATGTCGCTGAACGAGAAGCCCTGGCCGAACCCGGCGGCGCCCCCCGAGTACGGGTCGGCGCCCATGTCGTAGGACCGCCGCTTCTCGGGGTCCGAGAGGACGTCGTAGGCCTGCGAGACCTTCTTGAACTGCTCCTCGGCCTCGGGGCCGGGGTTGACGTCGGGGTGGAGGCGGCGGGCCGAGCGCCGGTAGGCGCGCTTGATGTCCTCGGCAGTGGCGTCGCGGGCGACACCGAGGTCGGCGTAGTAGTCGTTCACGGGTGGGGGTTTCCTCCGAGGCGGGTGGTCGGTGGGGCGGGACGCTCGCGTCAGTCGGCGAGGATCCGGGAGACGTAGGTGGCGACGGCGCGCACGGCGGCCATCGTCGAGGGGTAGTCCATGCGGGTCGGGCCCACGACGCCGAGGCCGGCGACGAGGTCGGAGCCCGCGCCGTAGCCGGACGTCACCATCGACGTCGACTGGAGGCCGGCATAGGGGTTCTCGTGCCCGATCCGGACGGCGAGGCTGCCGCCCTGCTCGGCGACGGTGCCGAGGAGGCGCAGGAGGACCACGTGCTCCTCGAGCGCCTCGAGGACCGGGCCGATGCTCGCGGTGAAGTCGGCGCCGGCCCGCGCGAGGTTGGCCGTGCCGGCGAGGACGACGCGCTCCTCGCGCTCTTCGACGAGGGACTCCTCGAGCGCGGTGACGACCGAGCGGACGACGTCGCGCAGGGCCGGGTCGAGGCGCTCGTGGACCGAGGCGAGCTCGGCCGAGGCGTCGGCCAGCGTGCGCCCCGACGTCGCGGCGTTGAGCTCGGTGCGCAGGGTGAGCAGGATCGCCTCGCCGTCGTCGCTGAGCAGGTCGGTGCCCGCGTCGATGACGCGTTGCTCGACCCGGCCGGTGGTCGTGATGAGCACGACGAGGAGGCGGGGGCCGCCGATCGGGACCAGCTCGACGTGCCGCACCGAGGAGCGCGACAGCGAGGGGTACTGGACGACCGCGACCTGGCGGGTCAGCGAGGCGAGGAGGCGCACCGTGCGGTCGACGACGTCGTCGAGGTCGACGGCCCCCTCGAGCAGGTGGCCGATCGCCCGCTGCTCGGCGGTGCTCATCGGCTTGACCTGGGAGAGCCGGTCGACGAAGACGCGGTACCCGGCGTCGGTGGGCACCCGGCCCGCGCTCGTGTGCGGGGCCGCGATGAGCCCCTCCTCCTCGAGCGCGGCCATGTCGTTGCGGACGGTCGCGGCGGAGACGCCGAGCCGGTGCCGGTCGAGCAGGGCCTTGGACCCCACGGGCTCGGAGGTCTCGACGTAGTCCTGCACGATGGCCCGCAGGACACGCAGGCGCCGGTCCTCGCTCATGGGTCCACCTCCGGGATCGCTCGTCGGTCGGGGCTGGCGGCGGACGGTTGGCACTCTCGCCGCGCGAGTGCCAATCCTACGTGCTCGCGCCGCTCGACGCGAAAGCCGGCGGAGGCCGCCGCGCGGCGGTCCGCGGTGTGGTGGCCGCCCCGGGCTAACCTCGCGGCCGTGACGGACAGGTACGGCGGCGACGTGCTCTCGGGTGACTGGCGGCGGCCCCCTCGGGGCCGCTCGGTCGAGCTGCCGGCCGAGCCCGGCACCGTCGTCGAGGACGTCGAGACCGGCTGGTGCGGCGCGGTCGTGCGGGTCGAGAAGGCCGGCGGCATCCACGTCGTGCACCTCGAGGACCGCCGTGGGCGGGTCAAGGGGTTCCGGCTCGGGCCGGGGTTCCTCGTCGACGGCTCCCCCGTCACCCTCACCCCGCCCCGCGCCGCGGACGCCGCCCGGCTCGCGGCGGCGCGGGCGACCGCGGCGCGCACCGCGAGCGGCTCCCGGGCGGTCGCACGCGGCCGCGCCCGGGTGGCGAGCGGGTCCCGGATCTTCGTCGAGGGAAGGCACGACGCCGAGCTCGTCGAGAAGGTCTGGGGCGAGGACCTCCGGGTCGAGGGCGTGGTCGTCGAGATGCTCGACGGCGTCGACGACCTCGCCGGGGCGATCCGCGACTTCGACCCGGGGCCCGGGCGGCGGATGGGCGTGCTCGTCGACCACCTCGTGCCCGGAACGAAGGAGACGCGGGTCGTCGATGCCGCGCGGTCGCTGCGGCCGTGGGCCGAGCACGTCCTCGTCGTCGGCCACCCCTACGTCGACGTGTGGCAGTCCGTGAAGCCCGACCGCCTCGGCATGGACGCCTGGCCGGTCATCCCGCGGGGCACGTCGTGGAAGCACGGCATCTGCGCACACCTCGGCTGGCCGCACGACACGCAGGCCGACCTCGCACTGGCGTGGCGGCGCATCCTCGGCTCGGTCGGCTCCTGGACCGACCTCGAGCCCGAGCTGCTCGGCCGGGTCGAGGAGCTCATCGACTTCGTCACCGCGCCGGGTGAGGGCGCTCCCGCCTAGGAGGCACCCACGTCGCGGGCGGCGCAGACGCCGACCTCGACCCACTCCCGGAGCGCGGCGTCGTCGCCGAGGACCGCCGGGTCGACGTGCACCCACGCACGGCTCGCCCGCCCACCCATGACCATGGGCTGCACGCCCGGACGGCGTGAGAACCCCGCGAAGGCCTCTGGGCCCGTGCGCACGAGCAGCCCTCGCGGGCTCACCGAGCAGGCGAGGGCGCCGTCGACCATGAACCCGACGCCCCCGAACATCCGCTTCTCCTCCGCGGGCGGGAGCGCCGCCCTGACCCGCTCGAGCAGCCCCACGTCCCCCAGTGTGGGCCCCACGGGCCGTCGGCGGTAGGGGTCGGCCCTGACCGGACCCCGAGCGAGACCCCGACCCGCCCCGGAACCTCATGGACCGCGGGGCCGTGGGGGTGTGTGATGGGTACAGACCCACGAGGAGGACACATGAGCGAGAACACCCCGCACGACGAGACCCCCCACGACGACCGGACCGAGGTCGTCCCCCCACCCCCGCCGCCCCCGGCGGAGCCCGCCGGGGCCCCCGAGGCCGCCGCGCCTCCGCCGCCCCCGCCCCCCGCCGGCCCGCCGCCGGCCGGTGCCGTGCCACCACCCCCGCCGGGGGCGGCCGGCCAGCCGCCGCAGTACGGGCCGCCGCAGTACGGGCCACCCGGTGCGGTCGCGGGGACCACTCCCGCCCCGCTGTCCCCCCAGGAGGAGAAGACCTGGGGGATGCTGAGCCACGTCATCGGAGCGGTCGCGATGGTGGTCACGTCCGGCGTGCTCGGCTTCGTCGGCAGCCTGATCATCTACGTCCTCTACAAGGACCGCGGCCCCTTCGTCCGGGCCCACGCCGCGAACTCGCTGAACATCCAGATCACGACCGGCATCGGCGTCGTCGTCTCGTTCCTCCTGATGTTCGTCCTCATCGGCTTCGTCACGATCTTCCTGGTCGGGATCTGGGCCCTGGTGATGCACATCATCGGCGCGATCAAGGCGAACAACGGCGAGTGGTGGGACCCGCCGCTGGTCCCCAAGTTCGTCAGTTGACCCGCTGAGCGCTCGTGCGCCGGCTGCCGACCCTCAGGGGCCGAGCAGCCGGCGCACGACCGTGTCGGCGAGCAACCGACCGCGCAGGGTGAGCACGGCCCGGCGGTCGCGCACGGCCGCCGGCCCGTCGAGGAGCCCGTCGGCGACGAGCCCCGCCACCGCCTCACGCCCCGCGGCGTCGAGCCGCTCGACCGGCAGCCCCTCGCGCAGCCGCACCCCGAGCAGGACCTCCTCGTCATGGCGCTGGACGTCGGTGAGCAGCTCCCGACCCGCCGCCGGCGACTCCCCCGCCGCGAGCCGCGCCGCGTACGGGCGGGGGTGCTTGACGTTCCACCAGCGGACGCCGCCGACGTGGCCGTGGGCGCCCGGCCCGACGCCCCACCAGGAGTCGCCGCGCCAGTAGCCCTCGTTGTGGCGGCACCGGTCCGCCTCCGTGCGCGCCCAGTTGCTCACCTCGTACCAGGTGTAGCCCGCCGCGGAGAGCAGCTCCTCGGCCAGCTCGTACTTGTCCGCCTCGTCGTCGCCGTCGGGCATCGGCAGCTCACCCCGGCGCACCTGGGCGGCCATCCTGGTCCCCTCCTCGACGACGAGGGCGTACGCCGAGACGTGGTCCGGCTCGTGCGCCAGCGCGGTCGTGAGGCTCCGTCGCCAGTCGTCGAGGGACTCCCCCGGCGTGCCGTAGATGAGGTCCAGGCTCGTCGCGAGCCCCGCGTCGCGGGCCGCGGCGACCGCCACCCCCACCCGGGCCGGGTCGTGGGTGCGGTCGAGCGTCTCGAGCACGTGCGGCACCGCGCTCTGCATCCCGATGCTCACCCGGGTGAAGCCGCCGTCCGCGAGCGCGGCGAGGTCCTCGGCCGTCACCGAGTCGGGGTTGGCCTCCGTCGTGACCTCCGCGCCGGGCGCGAGGCCGAAGCGCTCGCGGACGCCATCGACGAGGCGGACGAGGTCCGTCGGCGGCAGGAGCGTGGGCGTGCCACCGCCGACGAACACCGTGTCGACCGCCGGTGCCGCGTCGCCGAGCACCCGCGCCGCCAGGTCGAGCTCGGCGAGGGCGGTGTCGGCGAAGTCGGCCGTCGAGGCCCCGGGCCCGAGCTCGGGCAGCGTGTAGGTGTTGAAGTCGCAGTAGCCACAGCGGACCGCGCAGAACGGCACGTGGAGGTAGATGCCGAAGGCGCCGTCGCCGAGCCGCTCGAGCGCCTCGCTCGGGAGCTCACCGGTGGTGGGGGCGGGCTCGCCGTCGGGCAGTCGGGGCATGGGGGCCATTCTCCCGCGTCGGGCTCCGGCCACTCCCCCGCCCCCCGGCCGGTCACCGGGGCGACCTAGGATCGGTGGAGTGACCGACCGCTGGATCCACCTGGACGGACTCGTCAACATGCGTGACGTGGGGGGCCTGCCGACCCGCGACGGCCACAGCACCGTGGCGCGGCGGCTCATCCGCTCCGACAACCTCCAGGACCTCACCGAGGTCGACATCGACCGCCTCGTCACCGGGCTCGGGGTCACCGACATCGTCGACCTCCGCGCCGAGCGCGAGGTCCACCTCGAGGGTCCCGGGCCGTTGCACCGGGTCGAGTCGCTGACCCACCACCACCACTCGCTCTTCGTCGAGCGCCCCGCCGACTCCCCCGACCGGGCCGCGGCCCAGGCGCTCGCGGCCGACCGGGAGGACGCGGACCGCCCTCGGGACGCGCGCTTCTGGGCCGAGCACTACCTCGGCTACCTCGCGAAGCGCCCGGACTCGGTCTCGGCCGCGCTGCAGGTGGTGGCCGGCGCCCGCGGGGCAGCCGTCGTCCACTGCGCCGCCGGCAAGGACCGCACCGGCACGGTCGTCGCGATGGCGCTCGACGCCGCCGGGGTGCCCCACGACGAGATCGTCGCCGACTACGTGATGACGGCCGAGCGCATCGAGGCGATCATGGCGCGCCTCGCGGCGCGGGAGACGTACGCCCCGGCCCTGGCCTCGCAGACCGTCGACGACCAGGTTCCCCGGGCCGAGTCGATCGGCGCGATCCTCACCGCCGTCGCGGACGGCTGGGGCGGCGCCGGCGGCTGGCTGCGCGAGCAGGGCTGGGCTGCCGACGACGTCGAGCGCCTCCGGGCCCGGCTCACCCAGCCCTGAGCGCTGCGGGAGCCGCGCTCAGCGTGCGGACCACTCGCTGACGTAGATCGTGATGACGCCCTCGACGACGACCGTGCCGTCGGTGCGCACGGCCCGCACGGCGACGGGGACGTCCCCCGCGGCCCCGACCTCCCAGTCCGCCGGGGTGGTCTCGGCGACGCACAGCAGGTCGGTCGTCGACTTCGCGAGGTAGGCCACCTCCATGCCCTTCGGGATCCAGCGGTGGGTCCGCGGCGTCGTCGCCTCGGCGAGCAGACCCATCGCGGCCTCCAGGCCGTTGCACACCGCGATGGCGTGGACCGTGCCGATGTGGTTCTCGACCGCCCTGCGCTTGGGGACGACGAGCTCGGCGTGGTGCGGGCGGACGTCACGGACCTGGGGGCGCACCGTGCGGAAGTACGGGGCCTTCCGGGCGAAGAGGACCGAGAAGGCGCGACGGCCGCCCGGGAGGGCGGACAGGCGGTGGTACAGGGAGGCGGTGTCCGTCATGGGCCCGAGGTTACCGGCTGGTAGGTCGGGTGTCGCTAGCGTGGGCGGATGCCCTCGCGCCCCCTCCCCGGCCAGCCCGGATTCGTCCGGCCCGCCCCGGGAGACCGCCCGCGGTTCACCCGGCGCGCGGTCCGCGTCCTGCTCCTCGACGAGGCGGACCGGATCCTGCTCATCGAGGACTCCGACCTCGGCCTGGACCCGGTCGTGCACTGGTGGAACACCCCCGGCGGCGGGGTCGACCCGGGCGAGAGCGACGCGGCCGCCGCGGTCCGCGAGCTCTTCGAGGAGACCGGCCTGCGCGTCACCGAGGCCGACCTCGACGGCCCCCTGCTCACCCGCACGGTCGTCCACGGCTGGAGCGACAAGGTCGTCGAACAGGCCGAGGTCTTCTACCGGGTGCGGGTTCCCGCGTTCGAGGTCGACGTCTCCGGCCACACCGAGGAGGAGCGGCTCACGGTGGCGGACATCAAGTGGTGGGGCCTCGACGCCCTCGAGGCCACCGGCGACACCGTCTGGCCCGTCGACCTGCGGAACCTGCTCACCCTCGCCGAGACCCCGGACCGGTGGCGGGACGGCCCGCACGCCGGGGAGCCGGTCGAGGAGTCGACCGTCCCGGCGTGAGGTCTCAGGCGGGGACGAGCCGGGCGCGGCGCCGGGCGCCCAGCCGCGAACCGACGAGGACCGAGGCCCCGACCGCCACGAGCGCCGCGCAGACGAGGTAGACACCGCCGTACCCCAGGGTGGTGGCCCCGCCGAAGGCGATGACCGGTCCGGCGACGATGGCCCCCACGCGGCTGGTGTTCATGAAGAGCGCTGACGCCAGCCCCGGGCGTCCGACGACGTCCTGGAAGATCGTCAGCCCCACCCCCGTCATGGTCGCGATGAACACGGCGTTGAGCAGCTGGCCGGCGACCAGGAGCACCGGCCCGGCCATCGTGAGCATCAGCACGTAGTACGCGAAGCCGGCGACGCTGCCGACCGCGACGAGCCGACGGGAGCCGAAGCGTGCCGTGAGCCGGCCGAGTCGCAGGAGGATCGGGATCTCCAGCGCCGCGCAGGTCCCGAGCGCCACCCCGCTCCACTGGATGTCGAGCCCCAGACCCCGGGTCACGAAGAGCGGGAGGACGGCGACCGACGCGTTGAGCGCCGCCGCGAGGGCGACGAACGTCCCGAGGAGGACCAGGACCTCCGGGCGGCGCAGTGCGACACCCATGCGGTCCCCCGTCGGGGCCGGCGCGGAGGCGTGGCGCGAGCGGGCGTGGGAGGCCATGAGCAGGCGGGTGAGCCCGAGCCCGACGACGCCCATCCCCGCGACCGCCCAGAGCACCGAACGGTTCCCGAGGAACCCGATGAGGAAGGCGGCCATCGGCGGCCCCCCGACCCAGGCGAGGGAGAACACCGCCCGGGTCCGCATGATCTGCGCCGGGCTGTCGCCGGTGTGCCGCTGGTACGCGAAGATCAGCCCGATGGCGACGCCGGCCGGGCCGCCGAGGGCGACGAGTGCGAGCACCGCGAGCGGCAGGGTGGTCGAGAGGGCCAACGCCGTGACCAGCGCGATGGTGAACCCCCCGCACCACAGCAGCGGCCGCAGGTAGTCGCCGCGCCGGTCCGCGCGGGTCGGCACGACGAGGGTCGAGACGAACCCGCTGACGTTGTAGGCCGTGAGGGCCAGGCCCACCTCGGCCGCCGAGGCCCCGTAGAGGGAGACGAGGATGATGCCGATCGCCGGGTTGAGGAACGCGAACTGGGTCCCCCAGAGCAGCGCCGACGTGGGGATGAGGATGCGCCGGCTGCGCACCCCGGGCTCGCGGACGCCGGCTCCCTCCGCCGGGGACACCGCCCCCGCAGGAGCGGTCACTTCTTCGTGGCCTGCGCGCCGGCTCCGTCGGAGGTGAGCGCGGCGATGAACGCCTCCGGCGGCACCTCGACCGAGCCGATGTTCTTCATCCGCTTCTTGCCGGCCTTCTGCTTCTCGAGCAGCTTGCGCTTGCGGCTGATGTCACCGCCGTAGCACTTGGCGAGGACGTCCTTGCGGATCGCGCGGATGTTCTCGCGCGCGATGACCCGGGCGCCGACGGCGGCCTGGATCGGCACCTCGAACTGCTGGCGCGGGATGAGCTCCTTGAGCTTGCCGGCCATCATCACGCCGTACCCGTAGGCCTTGTCCTTGTGGACGATCGCCGAGAACGCGTCGACGGTCTCGCCCTGGAGCAGGATGTCGACCTTGACGAGGTCGGCCGCCTGGTCGCCGTCGGGTTCGTAGTCGAGTGAGGCGTACCCGCGGGTGCGCGACTTCAGCTGGTCGAAGAAGTCGAAGACCACCTCGGCGAGCGGGAGCGTGTAGCGCATCTCCACCCGGTCCTCGGACAGGTAGTCCATCCCGAGGAGGGTGCCGCGCTTGCCCTGGCACAGCTCCATGATCGCGCCGATGAACTCGCTCGGCGCGAGGATCGTCGTCCGCACCTTGGGCTCACGCACCTCGGCGACCTTGCCGCCGGGGAACTCGCTCGGGTTCGTCACGAGGATCTCGGTGCCGTCGTCCATCGTCACGTCGTAGACGACGTTCGGCTGGGTGGAGATGAGCTCGAGGTCGAACTCGCGCTCGAGGCGCTCGCGGACGATCTCGAGGTGCAGCAGCCCGAGGAAGCCGCAGCGGAAGCCGAACCCGAGGGCCACCGAGGTCTCGGGCTCGTAGACGAGGGCGGCGTCGTTGAGCTTGAGCTTGTCGAGCGCGTCGCGCAGGTCGGGGTAGTCCGAGCCGTCGAGCGGGAAGAGGCCCGAGAAGACCATCGGCTTGGGGTCGCGGTAGCCGCCGAGGGCGTCCGTGGCGGGCTTGGCCGCGTTCGTGACGGTGTCGCCGACCTTGGACTGGCGCACGTCCTTGACGCCGGTGATGAGGTAGCCGACCTCACCCACACCGAGACCCTTGCTGGGCAACGGTTCCGGGCTGATGACGCCGATCTCGAGCAGCTCGTGGTGCGCCTTGGTCGACATCATGACGATGCGCTCGCGCGGGTTGAGGTTGCCGTCGATGACGCGCACGTAGGTGACGACGCCGCGGTAGGTGTCGTAGACGGAGTCGAAGATCATCGCGCGGGCGGGGGCGTCGGCATCGCCGGTGGGCGACGGGACCTGGGCGACGATCGAGTCGAGGAGCGGCTCGACGCCCACGCCGGTCTTGCCGGAGACGCGGAAGCAGTCCTCGGGCTCGCAGCCGATGAGCCCGGCGAGCTCCTCGGCGTACTTGTCGGGCTGGGCCGCCGGGAGGTCGATCTTGTTGAGCACCGGGATGATCGTGAGGTCGTTCTCCATCGCGAGGTAGAGGTTCGCGAGGGTCTGGGCCTCGATGCCCTGCGCGGCGTCGACGAGGAGCACGGCACCCTCGCACGCGGCGAGGCTGCGGGAGACCTCGTAGGTGAAGTCGACGTGGCCCGGGGTGTCGATCATGTTGAGGACGTGGCTCGCGCCGTCGACCTCCCAGGGCATGCGGACGGCCTGGCTCTTGATCGTGATGCCGCGCTCGCGCTCGATGTCCATCCGGTCGAGGTACTGCGCGCGCATCGCCCGGTCGTCGACGACACCGGTGATCTGGAGCATCCGGTCGGCGAGCGTGGACTTGCCGTGGTCGATGTGGGCGATGATGCAGAAGTTGCGGATCGCCTCCGGCGGCGTCGCGTGCGGCTGCAGCACGGTGCTGGCGCGAGGTGACACGAGTGGGGAGTTCCTCGGGGATCGGGGCGGTCAGGACACTCCCCCCAGTCTCCCACGTCGGGCGCACGTCCCCGAACGCCCGGCCCGTGCCGCCGCAGAAACCCGGCGGCCCGGTCCGGTCATCCATGGCACGGTGGCCCGATGACGAGCATCGTGCCCGAGGTCGACTACCTGAGGACGAGCCGCCGGCCGCGCTTCGAGAGCCTCCCCCACGCCGTTCGCGTCGCAGTCGGGGCGGTCGCGGGTTCACCGGTCCGCCGGGCCTCGCCGCCGGTGGGTTCGGGTTTCGGCGGCGCCTTCGCCGGGCTGCTCGAGCTCGGCGACGGTCGTCGGGTGTTCGCCAAAGCCGCCGGGACCACCACGCCCCACGTCCAACGGGCGCTGGCCCGCGAGGCCTCCCTCCTGCCCCACCTGCGGGGGCTCGGCTGCGCGTCCCGGCTCGTCGGCAGCGTCGACGTCGAGGCCGGAGGCCTGTGGCGGGTCCTCGTCCTCGAGGCGATCCCGGGCACCCAGCCCGGGGGTCCGTGGACCGCGGAGGACGCGGAAGCCACCCACGCGGCGTGCGTCGAGATCGCGTCGGCGCCGTCGGAGATGGTCGCGCCCCTCGGGCTCGGGACCGCCGCCGACGACCTGGCCGGCGAGGTCGACGCCGTCCCGACCCTGGAGGGGCTGGCGTCCGGGGGCCGGACGTGGCCCCCCGGTCACGTCGTCCCCGACGACGGCGCGGCGTTCGAGCTGGCCGGGCTCGCGGCGGGGGTGCTCGACGCCGTCCGGGGTGATGCACTCCTGCACCTCGACGTGCGGCCCGACAACCTCGTCCGCGAGCCCTCCGGCCGGATGCGGGTCGTCGACTGGAACCAGGCGGTCGTCGGTGCGCCGTGGGTCGACCTCGTCTCTCTGTGGCCCCTCATGCACCACCACGGGGTCGACGTGGCGCGGTTCGCGACCTCTCCCCTGCTCTCCGGGGCCGACGATGACGACGTCGACGCCTTCCTCGCGTTCATGGTCGGGTTCATGCTCGAGGACGTCGACGAACCGCCACCGCCCGGGTGCACCCCCGCGCTCCGGGCACACGCGCTCTTCTTCTCCGACACCACCCTGAGGCTGCTCGCGGCGCGTCGCGGATGGGCGCTCGACGGCTGAGGCAAACCAGCACATCGGGTTCTCCTGCTGCGGAACTCGTGCAGATTGATGGTGGGGAACCCTTGCCTTGTCGTACGTGTGTTCGATAGGATGGGGCATGGCCAGGGGGACCCTCACACTCGCGGAGCGACGCTCCGCGCTCGAGGCGGCGCGGGAGGCGTTGACGGGGCTGGGTGAGGTGCTGGCGACCGCGTCGGGTCGAGAGCTGGGCGAGCTGATGGGGTTGGCCGACGAGGTCGCGGCCGGGGCGTCGGCGGCGCGGGTGTCGGTGGCGGTGGAGGCGGTCCGGCGGGGTGAGTGCTCCGGTGGTGAGGTGCACGGGTGGGTGCGGGAGCACGCGCCGTCGCTGCGGCAGGGCGGCGCGGCGCCGGTGGCCAGGCTCGCGGTCGACGTCACGGGGACGCGGTCCGGGCTGGAGGTCGTGGCGCCGGACCCGGGGTCACCGGTGGGGATCGTCTGGTCCGCCGTCGAGGCCGGTGCGCTGGAGGCCTCGACCGCGACGGCGGTGCTGCGGGAGGTCGACCGGCTCAGCCCGCTGCTGCGGGAGGACGCCGTCCCGACCGTGACCACCGCGCTGGTGGACCTCGCGCGTGAGTGGGGTCCGTCGGTGATGCGGCGGCTGCGGCCGCGGCTGCTGGCCGACCACGGCCAGCACGGCGCCCTCGACGACCTCCAGGACCGGCTGGCCCCGGCGGCGCGGCTGTCGATGCCGCACGTGGAGTCCGGGGACCTGACCGAGTACCAGCTGTGGATGACCCCCGACCAGGCCGCCACCCTCGAAGCCGCGATCGGGCCGCTGTCCGCGCCCACGCCGAACGAGGACACCGGCCAGGCAGACCTGCGCCCCGCCGGGCAGCGCCGCGTCGAAGCCCTCACCGAGGTCTGCCGTGCCTCCTCCGCCGCCGCCGCCGTGACCGACACCGCGCCCGCGGCCACCCTGCACGTCACCATCGCCCTGACCGACCTACAGGCCACCACCGGCGCCGGGGAGGTCATCGGCTCGAGCGCCACCGGCACCCTGCTCGCCCCCGAGACCCTCCGCCGCCTCGGCTGCGACGCCGCCCTCGTCCCCCACCTCCTCGGCACCGCCGGCGAACCGCTGACCGTCGGACGGGTCGCCCGGCTCTTCACCCGCGCCCAACGCCGCCACCTCTGGCTCCGCGACCGCACCTGCACCTGGCCCGGCTGCACCGCCCCCGCCGCCTGGACCCAGGCCCACCACATCCGGCACTGGGCCGACGGCGGCCCCACCGACACCACCAACGCCGCCCTGCTCTGCCAACGCCACCACACCACCGTCCACCGACGACGCCTCACCGCCACCATCCACACCACCCCCGACGACCACGGCCGCCACGTCATCTGGGACCTCACCGACGGCTCCTACGACCACACCCCCACCCACGACGCCCGAGCCCTGCCCGCCGCCTGAGCGACGGCGCCACCATCCCTCAGTAGGGTCGCCCCATGCAGTGGCAACGGATCCTCCGGCCCCTCGTCAACACCGCCGTGCGGGAGGCCGTCCGCGCCGCCACGCGCGCGACCTCGAAGCGCGGGTCTGGCGGCGGCCGAGCGTCCTCGGAGCAGGTCCCGGGCCCCGGCGCCGACTACCCGGGCGACTACACGGGCCCCCTCGACCTCGTCTACGCACCCCACCCCGACGGGCGCCCCGACCCCGGCGAGGTCGTGTGGACCTGGGTCCCCTACGAGGAGGACCACAGCCAGGGCAAGGACCGCCCGGTGCTCCTCGTCGGCCGGGACGACCCGTGGCTGCTCGCGCTCCAGCTGACCAGCCAGGACCACGACCGCGACGAGGAGCAGGAACGCCGCGCCGGCCGGATCTGGGTCGACATCGGCTCCGGCGCCTGGGACTCCCGCGGCCGACCCAGCGAGGTACGGGTGAACCGGGTCATCCGGGTCGACCCCGACGCCGTCCGTCGCGAGGGCGCCGTGCTCGCGCGGGAGCGCTTCGACGAGGTGGCCGCCGCCGTGCGCGCCGCCGGGTGAGCCGCACCGCGGCCGCACAGCACCCGCCACCCGACGCACGAGGGCCCGTCACCGAGTCGGTGACGGGCCCTCGTGCGAGGCGGCTCGGCTCAGAGCTGAGCGGCCTTCTTGGCCATCGCGGACTTCTTGTTCGCGGCCTGGTTCTTGTGGATGACGCCCTTGCTCACGGCCTTGTCGAGCCGGGTCGAGGCGGCCTGGAGGGCCTTCTTCGCCTCGTCGGCGTCACCGGTGGCCGCGGCCTCGCGGAACCGGCGGATCGCCGTCTTGTACTCGGACTTCACCGCGCGGTTGCGCTCGGTGGCGCGCCGGTTGGTCTTGATGCGCTTGAGCTGGGACTTGATGTTCGCCACTGTGTTCGTGCCTTCGGTCGGGATCGGGTTGCCGTAGAGGGCGGCAGTCGCGAGTCGGGACCGGGCGTGGGGCACCCGTGGTTGACTCGCGCTGGATGGTTCTCGTGCGCCCGCGACCACACGCGCACGCAGTCGACAAAGGTACCAGCGGCGCGGTGACCCGCCAAAACGGTCGCCACCGGCCTCACGCCGCCCGCCCCGTCAGTCGTCGCGGTTCCGGGAGTGCTGACCGGTGATGAGGAGGACCACCCGCTCGACCGCGTAGACCGGGTCGCGGCCGCCGCCCTTGACCTCGGCGTCGGCGGCGGCGAGCGCCTGGAGGCACGCCGCGAGCCCGTCGGCCGTCCAGCCCGAGAGTGCCCGGCGGGCCCGGTCGACCTGCCACGGGGCCATCCCGACGTCCCGCGCGATGTCCGCGGAACGCCCCCGACCGGCCGACCCGACCTTGATGAGCTGGCGCACCTGCTGCGCGAGGACGGCCACGATCGGCACGGGGTCGACCCCGACCGCGATGGCGTGCCGCAGCAGCCGCAGGGCCTCCCCCGCGTCACCGGCGAGCGCCGCGTCGGCGACCCGGAAGCCCGTCGCCTCGACCTTGCCCCCGTGGTACGTGAGCACGACCTGCTCGTCGATGACCCCCGTCGTGTCGTCGACGAGCTGCTGGCACGCCGCCGCGAGCTCGCGGACGTCCTTCCCGACCGCCTCGACGAGGGCGTGCACCGCCTCCGCGGTCGCCTTGCGGCGAGCCCGCCGGAACTCGTGCGCCGCGAACTCCGTCTTGTCGCGGTCGCTCTTGATGGCGGGGGCGTCGAGCACCCGCGCGCCGCTCCCGCGCAGCGCGTCGAGGACACGCTTGCCCCGCTGGCCGCTCTTGTGGAGGACGACGAGGGTGAGCTCCGGCTCCGGGGTGTCGCTGATCGTCGCGAGCAGGTCGGCCTGGAGGTCCTCCCCCGCCTCGTCGACGTCGTGGACGACGATGCACTTCGCACCGCCGAAGAGCGACGGGCTGCTGTGCAGCACGAGCTCCCCGGGCTCGTAGGCCGCCGCGTACACCCGGATCACCTCGAGGTCGGGCTGTGCGACCCGCAGCTCCTCGAGGATCTGGGTCAGGGCCCGCTCGGCGAGGATGCTCTCCGGGCCGGAGACCAGGACGTACGGCGGCACGCGGTGCGCGACGGCGACGACGTCCTCGGTCATGGCGGTCACTCTGCCACGCGGCCCCGACGCCGACCGCACCCGTCGGCGCGAGCGCGCCGGCCGGTCTCCTAGCATCGTCCGGTGCTCACCGCCCCGCCCCACGACCTCGCCCGGCACCGGCGCATCGTCATCCTCGGCGTCACCGGCTCGGGCAAGTCGTCGCTGGCGGTCCGTCTCGCGGCGGCGGGCGGGATGCCGTACGTCGCGGTCGACGACCTCATGTGGCGCCCCGGCTGGGTGCAGCTCGACGCGCAGGCCCAGGTCGCGGCGGTGCGCCCGCACGTCGACCGGCCCGCGTGGGTCCTGGACTCCGTCTGGTCGGCGACGCGCGACGTCGTCCTGGCCCGTACCGACCTCGTCGTCGCGCTGGACTATCCCCGACGGGTCAGCCTGGGGCGCCTGCTCAACCGCACGATGCACCGCCTGCGCACCCACGAGGAGGTCTGCGGCGGCAACACCGAGTCGTGGCGCAAGGCCCTCTCCCGGGATTCCATCATCGCGTGGCACGTCCGGTCGTTCCACCGCAAGCACGAGCAGATCGAGCGGATGTGCGCCGCCCCCGACGGCCCACCGGTGCTCCGGTTCACCGACCCCCGCGAGACGGACGCCTGGCTGCGCCGCCTCGAGCACGCCGCCGCGGCCTGACCCCCGACCGCGACGCGCTGCTCAGTCGAAGGTGAGCGTGGGCCCGCGGCCGGCCTCGAGCCCGAGCCCGGCCAACCGTGCCTCGACGACCTCCCGCGGCAGCTCCATCGACTCCGAGAGCTCGTCGAGGGAGAGCCCGAGCTCGGCGCCGTCGCGCAGCTCCTCGTCCTCCTGGGTCGTCCAGGCATGGCCCTGGGTGACCGCCGTGCGCGAGGACTCCGGCGGCGGGGGCGGCTCGGCGACCGGCCGCTCGGCGTCGCGCACGGGTGCCACCGCGGCCATCGAGGTCCCGGCGACGGCCCCGGTGAGCCCGCGCAGCGCCGGTTCGGCCACCGGGAGCGGTGGCGGCGCGGTCTCGTCGAGCCGGGCCAGCGCCGCGAGGACCATCGCGCGGTCCGCGGTCGGCCAGAACGGTGGCAAGGAGCGCTGGAGGAACCCGGCATAGCGCGCGCTCATCATCCGGGAGTCGAGGAACGCGACGACCCCGCGGTCGTCGCCGCGGCGGATGAGCCGGCCGGCGCCCTGCGCCAGCCGCAGCGCGGCGTGGGTGGCCGAGACCGCCATGAAGCCGTTGCCGCCCATCCGTGCGATGGCCTGCGAGCGCGCCGACGCGAGCGGGTCGTCCGGCCGCGGGAACGGGATGCGGTCGATGAGGACGAGCTGGCACGACGACCCCGGGACGTCGACGCCCTGCCACAGCGAGAGCGTCCCGAACAGGCAGGTGCGGGGGTCCTTGGCGAACTCGCGCACGAGCGTGGCGATCTGGTCCTCACCTTGGCAGAGGACGACGATGTCGGTGTCCTCCAACCGGGTCCGCATCTCCTCGGTCGCCTCGCGCGCGGCGCGCATCGAGGAGAACAACCCGAGGGTGCGGCCCCCGGCGGCGCGGACCAGCGCCTCGATCTCGTCGAGGGTCTGCGGCGCGGTGCCGTCCCTCCCCGGCGGCGGCAGGTGCTTGGCCACGTAGGCGATCCCCTGCTTCGGGTAGTCGAACGGGCTGCCGACGTCGAGCCCCCGCCAGGCCGGGGCCCCCTCGCCGCGGAGCCCGATCGTGCCGGCGACGGCGTCGAAGGTGCCCCCGAGCTCGAGGGTGGCGGACGTGATGACGACCGTGCGCTCGTCGAACACCTTGTCGCGCACGAGGATCGCGACGCTCATCGGCGCCACCCGCAGCACCGGCCCGCGCCGCGGGTCCTTCGCGAGCCACACGACGTCGAGCTCGCGCTCCTCGAGCATCCGGGCCGCGGTGTCGAAGAGGTCCTCGACGGCCGCCCGCGCGACCTGGCGCGCGGCGTCGGCCTCCTCCCCCTGCTGGGGCTTCAGCTCGGTCTGCGCGGCGCGGGCGACGTCGCGGATGCGGCCGAGCGCCACCGCGAGCGCGTCGGGGACCCCGGTGAGCCGGCCCTCGGGCATCGGCTCGAGGACGGACTCGAGGAGGGTCGCGGCGTCGTCGAGCGCCTCGGCGGCGTCCGCCTGCCGCCCGGCCCGCTTGGACGCGGCACGCACCGTCCCGGGGGTCAGCTCGTCGGTGATCGTCGAGGTGACGCGGTCGACGAGCTCGTGGCCCTCGTCGATGACGAGCACGTCGTGCTCCGGGAGCATCTGCCGCCCCTCGAAGGCGTCGATCGCCATGAAGGAGTGGTTGGTGACGACGACGTCGACGTCACGGGCGGCCTCGCGCGAGCGCTCGACGAAGCACTCGGCGACCATGGGGCACCGGGAGCCGAGACACTCCTCCGCGCTGACCGACACCTGCCGCCAGGCGCGCTCGGAGACGCCGGGGACGAGCTCGTCGCGGTCGCCGGACTCGGTGGCCTCGGCCCACTCGCGGAGCCGGACGACCTCCTGCCCGAGCCGGGACGCCGCGCGGTCGACCTCGCCGACCGACATCAGGGTGTCGGCGTCGTCGTCGGGGAAGCCGCCCTCGAGCTTGTGGAGGCACACGTAGTTGCGGCGCCCCTTGACGAGCGCGTAGGTCGGCCGGCGGCCGAGGACCGGTTCGAGGGCCTCCGCGAGGCGGGGCATGTCGCGGTCCACGATCTGGGCCTGGAGCGCGAGGGTCGCCGTGGCGACGATGGCGGTCCGCCCGGTGTCGACGGCGTGCTGCACCGCGGGGACGAGGTACGCGAGGGACTTGCCGGTCCCGGTTCCGGCCTGGACGAGCAGGTGCTCACCGCTCTCGACGGCATCCGCCACGGCGTGCGCCATCTCGACCTGACCGGGGCGTTCGGTGCCGCCGACCCCCGTCACCGCGGCGTGGAGCAGCTCGTCGAGGGAAGGCACCCGTGCAGCCTAGGCGGTGCCGGACGGCCCCGCCGCGCCCGTCCCCAGGGCCGCACCACCGGATCCGGGCGTTGCGTATCGCGCCCTCCGTTGCGCGGCACGCACCGCGATCTCTTGTCGCTGCGCTCGCCGGGGTGCCACGATGGCCGATGTGACCACGAGTGCGCAGTCCCGGACCGTTCCGCCCGACCTCGAGATCGCCGAGGCCGCCGAGATCACACCGATCGTCGACCTGGCCCGGGAGCGACTGGGCATCACCCCCGAGGCGCTCATCCCCTACGGCCACACCAAGGCCAAGCTCACCCTCGAGTTCGTCCGGAGCCTCGCCGACCGCCCCGAGGGCCGGCTCGTGCTCGTCACCGCCATCTCCCCGACCCCGGCGGGTGAGGGCAAGACCACGACCTCCGTCGGCCTCGCCGACGCCCTCTCCTCGCTCGGCGAGACCGCGATCGTCGCCCTGCGCGAGCCGTCGATGGGCCCCGTCTTCGGCATCAAGGGGGGCGCGGCCGGCGGTGGCTACGCCCAGGTCGTGCCGATGGCCGACATCAACCTCAACTTCACCGGCGACTTCGCGGCGATCGCGGCCGCCAACAACCTGCTCTCCGCAGTCCTCGACAACCACCTCCACCACGGCAACGCCCTCGGCATCGACCCCCGCACCATCACGTGGAAGCGCGTCGTCGACCTCAACGACCGCGCGCTGCGCGACGTGGTCGTCGGCCTCGGCGGGGTGACGAACGGCGTACCCCGCGAGGACGGCTTCGACATCGTCGTCGCCTCCGAGGTGATGGCCATCCTCTGCCTCGCCACCTCGATCTCGGACCTGCGCGAGCGGCTCGGGAGCATCGTCGTCGGGTACACCCGCGACAAGCAGCCGGTGCGGGCCCGCGACCTCAAGGTCCACGGTGCGATGACGGTCATCCTCCGGGATGCCTTGGCCCCCAACCTGGTCCAGACGCTCGAGCACACGCCGGCGATGATCCACGGCGGCCCCTTCGCGAACATCGCCCACGGCTGCAACTCGGTGATGGCCACACGCACCGCGCTCCGGCTCGCCGACTACGTCATCACCGAGGCCGGCTTCGGAGCCGACCTCGGGGCCGAGAAGTTCGTCGACATCAAGTGCCGCACCTCGGGACTGCGCCCCTCCGCGGTCGTCGTCGTCGCCACCGTCCGGGCGCTGAAGTACCACGGTGGCGTGGCCGTGGCCGACCTCGGCGCGGAGTCCGTCGAGGCCGTCACCTCCGGCATGGCCAACCTCCGGCGGCACCTGCGCAACGTCCGCGACGTCTTCGGCCTGCCGGCGGTCGTCGCACTCAACCGCTTCCCCGGCGACACCGACGCCGAGGTCGCCGAGGTGCTGCGGCTCGTCGCCGACGAGGGGTTCTCGGCGTACCAGGCGACGCACTACGCGGACGGCGGTGCGGGCGCCACCGACCTCGCGCGCGGCGTCCTCGAGGCGATCGAGGGCTCCACCGGCGAGATGCAGCTCGTCTACCCCGACGACCTGACCCTCGCGGAGAAGGCCGAGGCGGTCGCGACGCGGGTCTACGGAGCGGCGGGCGTGACGTTCGATCCCAAGGCGGCCCGACGGCTCGCGGCCATCGAGGCCGAGGGCTACGGCCACCTCCCCGTCTGCATGGCCAAGACCCAGAGCTCGTTCTCGACCGACCCCACGCTGCGCGGTGCACCGGAGGGCCACACGGTCGCGGTGCGAGAGGTCCGGCTCGCCGCCGGGGCCGGGTTCGTCGTCATGGTGACCGGCGACATCATGACGATGCCGGGGCTGCCGAAGGTCCCCGCGAGCGAGCGGATCGACGTCGACGAGGACGGGCGCATCGTCGGGCTCAGCTGAAGGCCGTCAGGGCCGACCGTCCGGGACCATGGGCCGGTCGTCGAGGCGGCGGGCCATGAGGACGGTGTCGCGGTCGTCGCCCGGGGCCACCCGGATGGCGCCCGGCACCCGCCCGACCTCGACGTAGCCCGACCGCTCGTAGAACCCGACGAGGCCGAGCCCGCTGCGCACGTCGAGCCGGGCCACCTCGACGCCCTCCTCGCGGGCGGTGCGGTGCATCGCGGCCAAAAGCAGGCGCCCGAGGTTGCGACCGCGCCGAGCCGGGTCGGTCATCACCCGGTACGCCGTGCGCGTGTGGGCGAAGAGGGCCCCCTGGCGCCGACCCAGAACCCGAGGGCGAGGACCGCGTCGTCCGGGGCCCGGAGCAGCACGGCCGTGGCCTTCCCGTCGGCGAGCTGGGACTCGTGGACGGCGAGCGCCGCCGCGACCTCGTCGCGGGAGGCGCCGGGGAGGAAGCCGACCGCTCCCCCGTCGTCGTTCACGGCGCACCACAGGTCGAGGACCCGCTCTCGCGTGCCGCCGTCGAGGGGAGCGCGCCACACGTCGACCCGCGGGGAGACGAGGACCACCGAGGCCGCGACGTCGGCCGGGTCCCCTGCCCGGGCCCGCTCGAGGGCGCCCCCGGGGACCCCGGGGAGGACCGCCCCGTCCTCGGCCGCGCCGGCGAGGGCCAGCCCGGCCCGCTCGGCGGTGCGGATCGAGGCCAGGTGGCCCGGCGATGCCCACCACCTCGCCCGTGCCGACCTCCTCGACGGCGCCGTAGCCGAAGCCGTGCTCGGCCCAGTGGGCGAGCGCGCGGTCGAACATCCGGCCCGCCCCCGCGTCGTCGGACCGCGCCCACGGCGCGTGGGGGTACTGGGCCGGGTCGGTGTGCAGCCACCGACGTCCGGGCCCTGCGGGTCAGACCGCGTACGCGGAGAGGTCCTCGGCGAGCTCGGCGTCGACCCGCGCGGTGAGTCGGGTCCCCTCGGCGACGTGCTCGCTCGCGAGCACCTCACCGGTCTCGTGGACGCGGCTCACGAGGTCACCGCGGCCGTAGGGGACGAGCACCTCGACGTCGACGTCCGGCTGCGGCAGCTCGTCGGCGACGAGCGCCCGCAGCTCGTCGAGCCCGGCGCCGGTGCGGGCCGACACGACGACGACGTGCTTCTCGTGCCGTCGCAGCCGGTCGAGCACCTCCGGGTCGGCGATGTCGGCCTTGTTGACGACGATGACCTCCTTGACGTCGGTGGCGTCGACGTCGGCGAGGACGGAACGCACCGCGGAGATCTGGCCCTCGGGGTCGGCGTGCGAGCCGTCGACGACGTGGAGGAGCAGGTCGGCGTCCGCGACCTCCTCGAGGGTGGACCGGAACGCCTCGACGAGCTGGTGCGGCAGCTGCCGGACGAACCCGACGGTGTCGGCGAGGGTGTAGAGCCGGCCGTCCGGGGTCTCGGCGCGGCGCACCGTGGGGTCGAGGGTCGCGAAGAGCTGGTTCTCGACGAGCACGCCGGCACCGGTGAGCCGGTTGAGCAGGCTCGACTTGCCGGCGTTGGTGTACCCGGCGATCGCGACGCTCGGGACCTGGTGCGCCTTGCGTCCGCCGCGCTTGGTGTCGCGGACCGTCTTCATCCCCTTGATCTCGCGGCGCAGCTTGGCCATCCGGGTGTTGATCCGGCGCCGGTCGAGCTCGATCTTGGTCTCACCGGGGCCGCGCGAGCCCATGCCCTGGCCGCCGGCGGCCTGGCCACCGGCCTGCCGCGACATCGAGTCACCCCAGCCGCGCAGGCGCGGGAGGAGGTACTGGAGCTGCGCCAGCTCGACCTGGGCCTTGCCCTCCCGGCTCTTCGCGTGCTGCGCGAAGATGTCGAGGATGAGGGCGGTGCGGTCGATGACCTTGACCTTGACGACGTCCTCGAGCGCGCGCCGCTGGCTCGGGGCCAGCTCGGTGTCGCAGATGACCGTGTCGGCGCCCTCGGCGATGACGATGTCGCGCAGCTCGGCGGCCTTGCCCTTGCCGAGGTAGGTGGCCGGGTCGGGGTTCGAGCGCCGCTGCATGACCCCGGCGAGCACGTCGGAGCCGGCGGTCTCGGCGAGTGCGGCGAGCTCGTGCATCGAGTTCTCGGCGTCGAGGAGGGTCCCCTCGCACCAGACGGCGGCGAGGACGACCCGCTCGAGCCGCAGCTGGCGGTACTCGACCTCGGTGACGTCCTCGAGCTCGGTGGACAGCCCGGAGACGCGGCGCAGCGCCGCACGCTCCTCCCGGTCGAACTGGTCTCCGTCGTAGTCGGTGCGGTCCTCGGCCAGGGGCGCGTCGTCCAGCACGAAGCCGCTGTCGTCGAGGGTCGGGTCGGCGAGCGCGTCGGCCCGCCCGGTGAGGGTGTGTCGTCCAGTCATGTTCTCCCTAGGGTCCCAGAGTCCAACGACCGGCCGCGACCACTTTCTTCCGGTGGGCCGGGGCTCGGCGGACCGGCGCCGGTCCCTGGCCCCGCTAGCCTTCCGTCCCGATGAGCGAGCAGGACCACTACTTCACCGCCGAGCCGGCGAGCGCTGCCGACCGGCGGCCGCTGCGCGTGCGCCTGGCCGGACGCACGGTCGAGGTCGAGGTGGCCGGGGGCGTCTTCTCCCCCGGCTCCGTCGACAAGGGCACGGCCGTCCTCCTCGCGGAGGTGCCGCACCCGCCCGCCGAGGGGACCTTCCTCGACCTCGGGTGCGGCTGGGGGCCGGTCGCGCTGACGCTCGGGCTGCGCTCCCCCGCCGCGACCGTCTACGCCGTGGACGTCAACGAGCGGGCCCTCGACCTGTGCCGCCGCAACGCCGCGACCCTCGGGCTGGAGCGCGTGCACCCGGTCACCGCGGCCGGGGTGCCGGAGGACGTGCGGTTCGACGTCATCTGGTCCAACCCGCCGATCCGGGTCGGCAAGGCCGCCCTCCACGACCTGCTGCGCAGCTGGCTGCCCCGGCTGGCCCCCGACGGGGTGGCGTACCTCGTCGTCCAGAAGAACCTCGGCTCGGACAGCCTCCAGCGCTGGGTCGCGGCCGAGCCGGGGCTGTCCTGCAGCCGGCTGACGTCGGTCAAGGGCTTCCGGGTCCTCGAGGTCCGCCACCGGGGCTGAACGTCACCGGCCGTGGCCCCGGCTGCGGTCGGGACGCACGACCATCGCGGACCCGCCGCCGCGGCGGGTGGGCTCCGCGGCGGCGCTGTACCGACCGTGCCCGAGGGACTGGATCGCCGTCGCGGCACCGATCTCGGCGGTCTGCGACAACCGGTGGCCGAGCGCGATGAGCCCGGCACCCACCTCACCGGTGGCGATCTCCGGCTCGGCGGACTCGCTCGAGCCGTTTCGGCTCGAGAGCCTCGGCGCGGCCACGGCATCCCCGACCGACAGCCCGCGCTCGTAGTGACCGAGCAGGATCTGCGCCACCGTGGTGATGATCGTCGAGCCGCCCGGGCTGCCGGCGACGAGGTCGAGCCGTCCGTGGTCGAGGACGATCGTCGGGGACATCGAGGAGCGCGGGCGCTTGCTCGGCCCGGGGAGGTTCGGATCCGGCACGCCGGGGGTCATCGGTGCGAAGTCGAAGTCGGTCAGCTCGTTGTTGAGGATGAAGCCCCAGCCCGGCACGGTGATCCCGGAGCCGCCGGTCTGCTCGATCGTCGACGTGTACGAGACCGCGTTGCCCCAGCGGTCCACGACGGACAGGTGCGTCGTCGACATCCCCTCGTGCGGGAGGACGCCGGAGGGCGTGCCGTCCGGGCAGTCGGCGTAGTCGCCGTCCGGGCTCCCGAAGGGCACCGGGCGGGTCATCGCGGCGGTCGCCGAGAAGAGGCAGCTGCGCTCGTCGGCGAAGCCCTGGGAGACCAGCTCGTCGACGGGAACGCCCGGCACGTCGCCGATGTAGCGGTTGCGGTCGGCGAACGCTGTCGAGGAGGCCTCGGAGAAGCGGTGGAGGTACTGGACGTCGTCGACGGCGGAGGTGGGGGTGCCGGTCCGGGCGTCGTAGGCCTCGACGAGGTTGAGGATCTCGGCCACGGTGATGCCGCCGCTGCTCGGCACCGGCATGCCGTAGACGTCGAGTCCGCGGTAGGTCGAGTGGACCGGGGCCTTGTCGAGCGCCCGGTACCGGGCCAGGTCGCGGGTGGTCAGCTCCCCCGCGGGCACGGTGACGCCGGGCGCGGTGCTCGGCTCCCGGACCTCCGTGACGACGTCGCGGCCGAGCCGGCCGCGGTACAGGCTCTCGACACCGTGCGTCCGGATCTCGCGGTACGCCCCCGCCATGTCGGGGTTGCGGAAGACCGAGCCGACCGCCGGGGCCTCGCCGCCGGGGAGGAAGACCCGCGCGGTCTCGGGGAACATCGCGAACCGGTCGGCGTTCGCCGCCGTCTGGTCGTGGAAGGTCTGGTCGACGACGAAGCCGTTGCGCGCGATCCGCTCGGCGGGCTTGAGGAGGTCCCCGAGCCGCCGGGTGCCCCACCGCTGCACTGCCCGCTGCCACGTGGCGGGGTTGCCCGGAACCCCCACCGACAGACCGGAGTTGACCGCCTTGCTGAACGGGAGCGGCGTCCCGGTGTCGTCGAGGAACGCGGTCTCGTCGTAGGTGGCGGGTGCCGCCTCACGCCCGTCGATGGTGTCGACCCGGCGGCTGCGGGCGTCGTAGTGGACGAAGAACCCGCCTCCCCCGATACCCGTCGAGTAGGGCTCGGTGACACCGAGCGCGGCGGCGGCCGCGACGGCGGCGTCCGTGGCGTTCCCGCCGGCCCGCAGGACGTCGATGCCGACCTGGCTGGCCACCGGGTCGACGCTCGCGACGGCCCCGCCCGATCCCGTCATCACCGGGACCTTCGGGAGGTCGTGGCCCACCGGGGGTGGGCCGCCGTGCCCGGGTCTGCCGTGGTCGTCGCGGGCCGAGGCACTCGGTGCCGCGGCGGTCAGCGCCGCGACGACGCCGAGGGCGACCCCGGTGGCCACGCGCCGACGAGCGGTGCGGTGGGTGTGGACGGTGGCGGCGCTGCGAACGGTCCCCATCCCGGCACGGTAGACCCGCCGGCGCGCCGTGTCGCGCCGGAGGAGGAGCGGCCCGGGGTCGCTCCGGGCGCGTCGGCGCCGGGGGTCAGTCGGGCAGGGTGTCGAGGGCCACGCTGCCGTCGGCGACGAGCACGGCGGGCCCGGCGAGCTCGACCCCGTGGTCCGCGAGCAGGCGCACGGTGAGCCGCCCACCCGGGACGTCGACGATCCACGTGGAGCCGGTGTCGAGCGACCCCGCCCAGAAGCTCGTGGCGATGGCTGCCGCGCAGGCGCCGGTCCCGCAGGAACGGGTCTCGCCGACACCGCGCTCGTGGACCCGCATCGCCACGTGCCCCGGACCCATCGGCCGGACCAGCTCGACGTTCGTGCCGTGCGCCGGCTCGGGGCGGACCACGGGGGCCTGCGCGAGGTCGAGGACGTCGAGGTCGACCTCCTCGGGGAGCGCGACGACGGTGTGGGGGTTGCCGAGGTCGACCGACAGGGCCGAGTAGGGGTCGCCGTCGCCGACGTGCACGAGGGCGTCGAAGCCGTCGCGCTCCGCGGTGGTGGGGTCGGCCAGCCGCCACGGCCCGAGGGCCACCGACCAGCCCGTGCCGTCCGCGCGGACCGCCTTGGCACCGGCCCGGGTGGCGATGACGAACTCGTCGGCCGTCTCGAGGCCCTCGCGGCGCAGGTACTCGGCGAAGACGCGAGTCCCGTTGCCGCACATCTCGGACGTCGAGCCGTCGGCGTTGCGGTAGTCCATGAACCACCGCGCCTGCCCCGACTGGGCGTGCACCGCCGGCTCCTCGGCGTGCTCGGTCGCGACGACGCGGATCACGCCGTCTCCGCCGACGCCGGCCCGACGGTCGGCGAGCCGCGCCGCGCGGGCCGGGGACAGGCCGAGGGCACCGTCGAGGTCGGGCACGAGGACGAAGTCGTTCTCGGTCCCGTGCCCCTTCGTGAACGCGAGCCGGTCAGCCATGCGACCCATCATCCCAGCCGCGGCGGGGCGGGCGTGCACGGGGCGCCGCCCGAACGGGCCATCCCGGTCGGGTGGCGAGGATGGCCCGGGTCGGCGATGTGGGCGAGCACCCCGCGGCAGCAGGGTTGACGACAGGCCCCCGCACCGGGCGGGGACGAACCAGAGGAGTCACCGTGCCGTTCATCCAGGTCAAGGTCATCGAGAACGTGTTCACCCCCGACCAGAAGGGTCAGATCGTCCGCGAGCTGACCGACACGATGGTCCGCATCGAGGGCGAGGCGATGCGTCCCGTCACGTGGTGCGTCGTCGAGGAGGTGCGCTCGGGCGACTGGGGCATCGCCGGCAACCCGCTGACGACGGCCGACGTCAAGGCGCTCGCCGCGGGGGTGCAGGTCTAGTGCCGCGGGCGGGGACGGGCCACCATCGTGGGATGAGCCCGTCCCCGCCCGGTCCGAGCACCCGCGCCTCGGTCTCCGCAGGCCGCGAGGCCCTCGAGGCCGGGGAGTGGGCGCGAGCCCGCGACCTGTTCGGTGCCCTCGTCGAGACCGAGGGGGCGACCGCGTGGGAGGGCATCGCCGAGGCAGCGTGGTGGCTCGACGACGGGCCGACCTGTGTCGGAGCCCGGGAGTCGGCCTACCGGCTGCACCGCGAGGCCGGTCGCCCGCGCGAGGCGGCGGCCGCCGCCACCGCCCTCGGGTACGACGCTGCCCTTTTCGGGCAGGGTGCCTCGGTGGCGCTGGGGTGGCTGGGCCGGGCGCGCGCCCTGCTCGGCGCGGAGGGCACGCGGCTGCCCGAGCACGGCTGGCTCGCGGTCCGCGAGGCGGAGCTCGCGCTCCAGGTGACCCACCGCCCGGAGGTCGCCCTCGCGTCCGCGACGGAGGCCGTCGAGGTCGGCCGTTCCGTGGGTCACCCGGAGCTCGAGCTCGTCGGCCTGGGCCTGCTCGGCCTCGCCGACGTCACCCAGGGTCGGGTCGAGACCGGGATGGAGCGGCTCGACACGGCCGTCGCCGGCGCGCTGGCCGGGGACGTCACCGACGTCATGTGGGTCGGCAAGCTGTGCTGCTGGCTCGTCGCGGCCTGCCAGCGCGCCCAGGACCTCCCGCGGGCCCTCGAGTGGTGCGCCAAGGTGGACGGGCTCTGCGCGGAGCGCGACCTCGCCCCGCTCTTCACGGCGTGCCGGATCCAGTACGCCTCCATCCGCCTCGCGACGGGGCAGTGGATCGAGGCCGAGCGGGAGCTGGTCGCGGCGCTGGACCGCATGCGCGGGTCGCACCGGGCCACCCGGGTGGACGCCGTCGTCCAGCTCGGCCACCTCCGGCGCCGTCAGGACCGCCTCGAGGAGGCCGAGGAGCTGTACCTCCAGGCCGGCTACGCGCCCCAGGCGATGGTCGGCCGCGCCCTCGTGCGCCTGGCGCGCGGGGACGCCGTGGCCGCGTGGGCCCTCGCCGGACCGGTGCTCGACGACGTGCCGACGGCGGACCGCCTCACCCGCTCCACCGTGCTGCTCCCGGTGGTGCGCTGCGCCGTCGCGGCGGGCCACCGGGACGCCGCCCTGACCGCCGCCGAGGAGCTCCGGTCGATCGCGGCCGACTCCGGGAACGAGGGCGTGCGGGGCGCCGCCGCCGTCGCGAGCGCCTTGGTCGCGGAGGCGTCACGGGCGCCGGCGGAGTGGCGGACCGCGGCGCGGTGCTTCCACCGGTCCGGCCTGTCGGTCGACGAGGCCGAGGCCCGCGTCGAGCTGGCGCGGTTGCTGTCCGACGAGGAACCGACGGTGGCCGCCGACGAGCTGCGCTGGGCGGTGGCCGTGCTCGAGACCCTCGACGCCCCGGAGCGACTGGCCTCCGCCCGAGCCCTGCTCGAGGGTGCGGCGCCGGACCGGTCGGACTCGCTGCTCACGCCCCGCGAGGTCGAGGTGCTCCGGCTCGTCGCGGCCGGGCGGAGCAACGCGCAGATCGCCCAGGACCTCGTCGTCAGCGAGCACACCGTCCACCGGCACGTGTCGAACATCCTCACCCGGCTCGACGAGCCCACCCGCGGCGCGGCGGCGGCCCGCGGGGTGCGGGACGGACTCATCTAGCCGGACGTCACCTCGGGCCGGCGCGGCGCGCGACCTCGTCGAGGAGACCGGGGTCCTGCGCGTCGACCCACTGGACCCGCGGGTCGGCCCCGAACCACGACTCCTGCCGGCGGACGAGGCGTCGGGTGCGCAGCGCCGTGTCCGCGACGGCGTCCTCGACGGTCATCGTGCCGTCGATGACGGCGAGGGCCTGGGCGTATCCCACGGCGCGGCTGGCGGTGCGCCCCTCCCGCAGCCCCCGGTCGAGCAGGGCTCGGGTCTCCTCGACGAGCCCGGCGTCGAACATCGCGCGGGTGCGCCGCTCGATCCGCAGGTCGAGGGCGGCGCGGTCGAGGCGCAGGCCGACGACCACGGTCGGTCGCAGGTGCTCCCGCGTCGGCATCGTGGCGCTGAACGGGCGACCGGTGAGCTCGACCACCTCGAGGGCACGCACGATCCGGCGGGTGTTGTTCGGCTCGATCGTCGCGGCCGCGGTGGGGTCGACCCTGGTCAGCTCGGCGAACACGGCTGCCGTGCCGTCGGTCTCGGCCCACTCCTCGAACCGGCGGCGCACCGCCGGGTCGGTGGGCGGGATGTCGAGCCGGTCGAGGACCGCCCGCACGTACAGGCCCGACCCGCCGACGACGAGGGGCACCAGGCCCCGGGCGAGGATGCCCTCGACATCGGCCCGGGCGTGCCGCTGGTACGCCGCGAGGCTGGCCTCCTCGGTGACGTCGAGGACGTCGAGCTGGTGGTGCGGTACCCCCCCGCGCTCCTCCGGCGCGAGCTTGGCCGTCCCGATGTCCATGCCCCGGTAGAGCTGGGAGGCGTCGGCGCCGACGACCTCCCCTCCGAGCCGGTGCGCGAGCGCCACCCCGAGGTCGGACTTGCCGGTGGCCGTCGGCCCGACGACCGCGACCACGGTGCCCGGACCGCGACCGGGGCGGGAGGGTCCGGCGTCCTCCAGGGGATCCATGGACGGGCTCAGTCGGAGCGCTCGGCGTCCGGGGTCTCGTCGTCGTGCCCGAACGGGTCGCGGTCCTCCCCGGGCATCCACGACAGACCGGGTGCCCCCCACCCGTTGGCCTTGACCGCCTTCTTGGCCTTGCGGGCGTGCTTGCCCGAGAGGCGGTCGACGTAGAGGAAGCCGTTGAGGTGGTCGTACTCGTGCTGGAGCATCCGGGCGAACCAGCCGGTGGCCTCGTACCGCAGGTCGTGACCGTCGATGTCCTGACCGGTGAGCACCGCCTGGTCACCCCGGCGCAGGGGGAAGGCCTCCCCGGGGACCGAGAGACACCCCTCCGACTCCTCGTGCGGGTCGGGGTCACCGGCCACCGGCTTCGCGGCCACGAGGTACGGGTTGATGACGACGCCCCGCGGGGGGATGCCGTCGTCGTTGGCGAGCTGCCAGGTGAAGATGCGCAGCCCGACCCCGATCTGCGGGGCCGCCAGCCCGACCCCCCGCGCGGCGTCCATCGTCTCGTACATGTCGGCGACGAGCTCACGGACGGCGTCGTCGATGACCTCGACGGGCTCGGCGCGGCGGTGGAGGACGGGCTCTCCGGTGATGACGACGGGGCGGATGGTCATGGTCGGGGATTCTTCCAGACACCCCCGGATGGTCAGCGGGTGGGAAGGGGCTGGCGTGCCGCGCGGATCGGGTGTCCACTGGAGGTGCTCCCTCGGGAGCACGCCCACTGCCGCCGAACGGAAGGAGGTCACCGCATGGGATTTCTCGACAGCGCCAAGGAGAAGCTCACCGAGCTGACCGAAAAGCACCCCGACAAGGTCGAGTCGCTCAGCGACCAGGCCATCGAGCGGGGCGGCGACGCCGTCGACTCGGTCACGGGTGGCAAGTACGCCGACCAGGTCGACCAGGCCCAGGCCAAGGCCGACGAGGCGATCGGCGAGCCGTGAGCTGACCCCAGGCCGCGAGGCCCCCGACCGGAACACCGGTCGGGGGCCTCGTCCGTTCGGCCACGAAGGCGGTGCCTTCGGACAGGACTCGTGTCGCGAGCCGCTGATCCGCCGTTCGGCTGCACGGGATTTCCCTATGGTCGTGTCCTCTCGCCGCCGTCGGAAAGGACAGTCTCGTGTCGCACTGGCATTCGGGCCTCCCGAAGCTCGACATCGACCCGTTCGACCCGACCCCGCTGTACGACGCCGTGAGGACGACGGCGGCGCAGACGGCGGAGCTCGAGGAACGGCGCCGCCTCACCCTCCGGACCGCCGGTGTCGTCGGCGCGGTCGTCGCGACCTGCGCCCTCATCGGCAGCCTGGTCGCGCTCCTCGCCTGAGGCTCAGACCGAGCAGGCAGGTGCCGCCGCGGTGGTCGCGGGACGCCCGAGGGTGGGCATACCGAGGGAGACCGCCGGCTTGCCGGGAACGGCCGCGCCCTGGAGCGACTCCCACGCGTCCCCGCCCCGCGTCCGGCGCACCGCATAGGCACCCCCCTGGACCGCACTGTCCGCGACGAGGTGGTGCGGCGCGCCGTAGGTGACGGCGACCGTCACGGCGTCCCCGGGACGCGGGCGCGCGGCCCCCTCCGGGACGGCGAAGTGGACGAGGCGGTTGTCGCGGGCCCGGCCCGACATCCGCGAGGTCTCGCCGTCCTTGCGGCCCTCCCCCGGTGACACGAGCACCTCGACCTCACGACCTTCGAGCTCGCGGTTGCCGGCCCACGACACCTCCTCCTGGAGGGCGATGAGGCGGTCGAAGCGCTCCTGGACGACCGCCTTGGGCACCTGGTCGGCCATCGTGGCCGCCGGGGTGCCGGGACGGACCGAGTACTGGAACGTGAAGGCACTGGAGAACCGGGACGCCTCGACGACGCGGAGGGTCTCGGCGAAGTCCTCCTCGGTCTCGCCGGGGAAGCCGACGATGAGGTCGGTGGTGATCGCGGCGTCCGGCATCGCCTCGCGGACCCGGTCGATGATCCCGAGGAACCGCGTGCTCCGGTAGCTGCGCCGCATGGCCTTGAGGACGCGGTCCGAGCCGGACTGCAAGGGCATGTGCAGGCTGGGCATGACGTTCGGCGTCTGCGCCATGGCCTCGATGACGTCGTCGGTGAACGCGGCCGGGTGCGGGCTCGTGAACCGCACCCGCTCGAGCCCCTCGATCTCGCCGCAGGCCCGGAGCAGCTTGCCGAAGGCGAGCCGGTCGCCGAACTCGACGCCGTAGGTGTTGACGTTCTGGCCGAGGAGGGTGACCTCGACGACCCCCTGGGCCACGAGCGCCTCGATCTCGGCGAGGACCTCGCCGGGGCGCCGGTCCTGCTCCGTGCCGCGCAGGCTCGGGACGATGCAGAAGGTGCAGGTGTTGTTGCAGCCCACCGAGATCGAGACCCAGCCGGCGAACGCGGAGTCACGGCGGGTGGGCAGGGTCGAGGGGAAGGTCTCGAGCGACTCGAGGATCTCGACCTGCGCGCGCCGGTTGTGCCGGGCGCGGTCGAGGAGGGCGGGAAGGCTGCCGATGTTGTGGGTGCCGAACACGACGTCGACCCACGGCGCCTTCTGCACGATGGTCTCGCGGTCCTTCTGGGCCATGCAGCCGCCGACCGCGATCTGGAGGTCGGGGTTGCGCTGCTTCGCGGGGCGGAGCTGCCCGAGGTTGCCGTACAGCTTGTTGTCGGCGTTCTCCCGGACCGCACAGGTGTTGAAGACGACGACGTCGGCCACCTCCGGCCGCTCCCCCGCGGGGACGCTCGCGAGGTCGACGTACCCGGCCGTCTCGAGGAGCCCGGCGAGGCGCTCGGAGTCGTGCACGTTCATCTGGCACCCGTGGGTGCGCACGTCATAGGTCTTGGCAGCAGTCATGGCACGGACAAGGGTATGCCGGGGTGGTTCCGGGTCGGCAATCCGCCGCCGTCAGGCCAGGCGTGTGATGGAGACGACGACCTCGAGCGCCGCCACGGCCTTGCCGGAGTAGATGCCCTTGAACGGCGGGACGTCGTCGTAGTCGCGCCCGCGGGCCACGACGATGTGCTCGACGCCGACCGGGATGCCGTTCGTGGGGTCGGCGGCGACCCAGGCGTCGTCCCAGAACTCGACCCAGGCGTGGCTCTCACCGGACGCCGTCTCGCCGACCGCGAGCTCGCGGTGCGGGACGAGGTAGCCGGAGACGTACCGGGCCGGGATGCCGAGCGCCCGCAACGCACCGATGGTGACGTGCGCGAAGTCCTGGCACACCCCCGCCCGCTCGCCCCACGCCTCCTCGCCCCGGCTGTGCACCCCGGTGGCCCCGGGCCGGTACTCCATGGCCTCCCGGACCCGGCGGCACACCTCGTCCGCCGCGGCCCGTGGCGACGGGAGGCCACGCGCCTCCTCCACGAGCCGACCGACACCCTCACCGGGGCGGGTGCGGTCGGAGACCATGAGCCACTCGTAGAGCCGGTCCTGGACGGCGGGGTTCCGCACGGCGTCCCAGTCGCACGACGCGCCGGGCTGCTCGACCTCGACGCGCTCGACGGTGGAGATCGCCTCGATGTCGAGCCGCTCGTGCGGGGCCAGGCTCTCCATCGCCATGACGTGGGTGCCCCAGTGGTCGCGGTAGACGTGGCTCCACGTCATCGGCCGGATCCTGATGCGGTTCTCGAGCGTGGTCTGGCCCGGCTCGTTGAGGGGTGTCATCCGCAGCTCGTTGTGCGCGGCGCGGACCGGCCCGTCGTAGGCGAGCCCGGTGGTGTGCACGATGCGGTAGCGGCGCACTCAGACCACGTCCCGCGTCCACGTCGTGACCGGCCCCGACTGGAAGTACCGGCCCGCGATGGCACCCGAGGCCGTGGTGACCGCGGACTGCACCCGGCGCATCTGCGCCGGGAGGTCCGCGATGACGTCGGTGGTGGCCCGGTACTCGAGGGACGTGCGGATCCGGCCGAGCTGGCGCCGCGCCTCGTCCGAGACCCCGATGCGTTCGGCGTGGGGAGGCGAGAGGGCCTCGAGCCGGCGTTCGGCCTCGGTGAGGGAGAAGATGACCGACCGTGGGAACTCCCGGTCGAGGACGAGGAACGCCGCGGCGTGGTCGTCGGTGAGCAGCCCTCGCTGGCTGCGCATGAACGCCTGTTGCGCACCGCAGCTCGACAGGACCACCGACCAGGGAGCGCCACCCCCCGGGTAGCCGCCGGTGGCGACCAGTCGGGCGGTCATGTCGGCACGCTCGAGGCTGCGGCCGAGGACGAGGAAGTCCCAGGCCTCGTCGTGCGACATCGTCGAGTCCGCGATCCCCGAGACGAGCGCGGCCCGCTCACGCACCCAGGACAGGTGCCGCTCGGTGACCATCCCGCGACCGAACCCGTTCCACCGGTGCCACGTCGTGTTGATGCCCTCCCAGAGCTCGGTGGAGAGCACCTCCCGGGCGCGGCGGGCGTTCTCGCGGGCGGCGAACCACGCTCCCGTGATCGAGCTCGGGTTGGAGCGGTCGAAGACCAGCGAGGCGCCGACGTCGTCGAAGGTGGTCTCGCCGTCGTGCTCCAGGCCCATGATCACCGAGAGCACCGTGTGGGCGGCGGCGGACTCGTCACCCGAGGGGTCCTCGAGGATCTGCAGGCGCAGCACGTCGATGATGCGGGCGGTGCCGTCGGCGCGCTCGGTGTAGCGGCCGATCCAGAACAGGGACTCGGCGATCCGGCTCAGCACGTGCCGTCACCGTCCCCCGCGGCCGGGGCGGTCTCGCCGTCGAGCCGCCGCCGCTCCTGCTGTTGCTGTTGCTGCTGGGCGCGCATGCTGTCCTCGAGCGAGGCGGTGGGGGCGCTCATGACGACGACCTCCCGGTTGTCATGGGGGGCGGACACGGCCGGGACGCTGGCTCGCCGGTCCGAGAGCACCCAGGTGTCCTTCGACCCACCGCCCTGGCTGGAGTTGACGACGAGCTCACCCTCCGGCAGGGCGACGCGGGTCAACCCGCCCGGGAGCACCCGGACCCGTTCGCCGTCGTTCACCGCGAACGGGCGCAGGTCGACGTGGCGCGGGGCGAGCGAGCCGTCGATGAAGGTCGGCACGGTCGAGAGCTGGACGACCGGCTGCGCGATCCAGCCCCTCGGGTCGCGCTCGAGGGCGTGTCGCAGGGCGTCGAGGGTGGCTCCGTCGGCCCGGGGCCCGACGACCAGGCCCTTGCCGCCGGAGCCGTCGACGGGCTTGACGACCATCTCGTCGAGGTGGTCGAGGACGTGCCGAAGTGACTCCTCCTCGGCGCAGCGGTAGGTGTCGACGTTCGGGAGGATCGGGTCCTCGTCGAGGTAGAAGCGGGTCAGCTCGGGGAGGTAGCTGTAGATCAGCTTGTCGTCCGCGACACCGTTGCCGATGGCGTTGGCGACCGTGACCCGCCCGGCGCGCATCGCCGAGGTGAGGCCGGCGATGCCGAGGACGGAGTCCCCGCGGAAGTGCACCGGGTCGATGAAGTCGTCGTCGACCCGCCGGTAGATGACGTCGACGGGGCGGTCGCCGGCGGTCGTGCGCATCCGCACCTGACCTCCGACACAGACGAGGTCGCGGCCCTCCACGAGCTCGACGCCCATCATCCGGGCGAGCAGGGCGTGCTCGAAGTACGCGCTGTTGAAGACGCCGGGGGTGAGGACGACGATGGTCGGGTCGCTCGCGCCGTCCGGGGCCGCGGCGCGCAGCGCGCTGAGCAGCATCCGGGGGTAGTCGTGGACGGGGCGGATCCGCATCGTCGCGAACGCCTCGGGGAAGACGTTGGCCATGGCCCGCCGGTTGGCGATGACGTAGCTGACGCCCGAGGGCACCCGGACGTTGTCCTCCAGGACCCGGAAGACGCCCTGCTCGTCGCGGACGAGGTCGACGCCCGCGACGTGGACGCGCACCCCGTTCGCGGGCCGGATGCCCATGACGGCGCGGTGGTAGTGGTTCGAGCTGGCGATGAGCCGCCAGGGGACGATGCCCTCGTGCACGGCCCGCGGGATCTCCCCCTCGCGCGAGTAGATGTCGTCGAGGAACGCCTCGAGGGCGGTGACCCGCTGCGAGACGCCGGACTCGATGATCTGCCACTCGTGGGCCGAGATCACCCGCGGCACGGCGTCGAGCGGGAAGGGCCGCTCCTCCCCCGCGTAGTCGAACGTGACGCCCTGGTCGAGGTAGGACCGAGCGAGGATGTCGGCGCGCTCCTTGAGGGTCGCGCCGCGCATCGAGCGGAGCGTGTGGAACACCGGCTTGTACGGCGTGCGCGGCTCGTCGGCCGCCTCGAGCATCTCGTCCCAGGCGCCGCCACCGAGGGTGTACCCCTCGAAGAGGCTCCCCGGCGCTTCGGTGCTCGTCGACTCGCTCACGCGACCGAACCTAGGCGGAATCGATGAACCTGTCATCACCTGCACGTCTCGGGCGTGTTTCCGGAGCACCCCCGGTGCCGACCGCCCGGACCACGTGACAGGCTGGGGGACACGCAGATCCGGGAGGTCCGATGCGCACACTGCTCAACGTCATCTGGTTCGTCTTCGGCGGGTTCTGGCTCGCCCTCGGGTACGCCGCCGCGGGACTGCTCCTGTGCGTCCTCGTCGTGACGTTCCCGCTCGGCGTCGCGGCCCTGCGGATGGCTCGCTACGCGCTCTGGCCCTTCGGGCGCGCGGTGGTCGAGAAGCCGGGCGCGGGAGCCGGGTCGGTCGTCCTCAACGTCGTGTGGATCGTCGTCGCGGGCTGGTGGCTGGCGCTGGGCCACCTGACGACGGCCGTCGCCCAGGCCCTGACCATCATCGGGATCCCGCTGGCGGTGGCCAACCTCAAGCTGCTGCCGGTGTCGTTGTTCCCGTACGGCAAGGAGATCGTCCGCAGCGACGCCCTGCCGCCGGGCCGCCGGCCGTTGCACTCGCTCTGACCGCCCGACGTGCCGGAAGGGCGCGCCGGGCGGCCAGAGCGAGGCGGTGCGCCGGCTAGTACCAGCGCCGGGTGGTGCCACCGATCGGGACGAGGTTGAGGACCAGGCCGACGATGATGAGCACCACCCCGATCCACAACAGGATCGAGATGCTGGCGAGCCAGCCGATGAGGGCGAGGATGATGCCGAGGACTACCATGCCAACCTCCTTCTGACGGGGACGGCCCCTGTCGCGCGACCGACAGTAGCGACTTCCGAGGGCCGGATGCGGTTCCGTGACAGGCCTTGTGCCGAGCCCCGGATCGCGTCAGTCGCGCTGGTGCTCGGGCGCCTCCCGCACGGCCTCGCGCACCACGCGCATGGACACCTCCGCGTCGTACCCCTTGCGGGCGAGCATGCCGGCGAGCCGCCGGGTCTGGACGTGCGGCTCGAGGCCGTGCATCGACCGCATCTTCTTGGCGACGAGCTCTCGAGCCCGGGCCTCCTCGGCGTGGCCGTCGACCTCGGCGAGGGCGGCGGCGGCGGTGTCGTCGTCGACGCCCTTCTTCCGCAGCTCCTGGCGCAACGCCCGCCGGGCCAGGCCGCGCCCGGCCTGCTGGGACCGGACGAGCATCCCGGCGTAGGCCTCGTCGTCGACGAGCCCGACCTCCGCCATCCGGTCCAGGACCGCGGTGGCGACGTCGTCGGGGCAGTCCTTGCGGCGCAGGGCCTGCTCGAGCTGGGAGCGGCTGCGCGGCGCGGCCGTGAGCTGGCGCAGGACGATCTGCCGGGCCCAGTCGTGCGGATCCGGCTCCTCACCCCGGGTGTGGGGGTCGGCCTCGGGGTCGGCGGGCACGGGCCGGCGCCGTCGTCCCCCAGGGGCGCGTCCACGCCCGCGGTCGTCCGGGGTCTCGGTGGCGGCGGGGTCACTCGCCGCGGGCTCCGGCACGTCGGAGAGCACCGCGGCCAGCCCCGCCGCCCAGTCGGGCGGCGGGGCCGTGCCGTCGGCGAACGCCATCGGGGTTGCCTCAGAAGTCGACCGGGACGTCCGGGGTCGTCGCGTCCGCGACGGGCACCCCGATCCCGAGCTTGTCCTTGATCTTCTTCTCGAGCTCGTCGGTCAGCTCGGGGTTGTCCTTGAGGAACTGCCGGGCGTTCTCCTTGCCCTGGCCGAGCTGGTCGCCGTCCATCGTGTACCAGGCCCCGGCCTTGCGGACGAAGCCGTGGTCGACCCCCATGTCGATGAGCCCGCCCTCGCGGGAGATGCCCTGCCCGTAGAGGATGTCGAACTCGGCCTGCTTGAACGGCGGGGAGACCTTGTTCTTGACGACCTTGCACCGGGTGCGGTTGCCGACCGCGTCGGTGCCGTCCTTGAGGGTCTCGATCCGCCGCACGTCCAGACGCACCGAGGCGTAGAACTTCAGCGCCTTGCCACCGGTGGTCGTCTCCGGGGAGCCGAACATGACCCCGATCTTCTCGCGGAGCTGGTTGATGAAGATCGCCGTCGTGCCGGTCGTGTTGAGGGCACCGGTGATCTTCCGCAGCGCCTGCGACATGAGGCGGGCCTGGAGGCCGACGTGGCTGTCGCCCATCTCGCCCTCGATCTCGGCGCGGGGCACGAGCGCCGCGACGGAGTCGATGACGATGATGTCGAGGGCGCCGGACCGGATGAGCATGTCGGCGATCTCGAGCGCCTGCTCCCCCGTGTCGGGCTGGGAGACCAGGAGCGCGTCGGTGTCGACGCCGAGCTTCTTCGCGTAGTCGGGGTCGAGGGCGTGCTCGGCGTCGATGAACGCCGCGATGCCCCCGGCCTTCTGGGCGTTGGCGACCGCGTGGAGCGCGACGGTCGTCTTGCCCGAGGACTCCGGACCGTAGATCTCGACGACGCGGCCGCGGGGCAGGCCGCCGATGCCGAGGGCGACGTCGAGGGCGATCGAGCCGGTCGGGATGACGGCGATCGGCGGACGGACGTCGTCGCCGAGGCGCATGACCGCACCCTTGCCGTGCTGCTTCTCGATCTGGGCCATCACCGAGGCGATGGCCTTGTCACGTTCGCCGCCCCCGTTGCCCTTGGTGTTCACCGCGGGCGGGGTCAGGACAGCGCCGCGGGATCCGTTGGGTCCAGCCATGTCACACCTGTTCCTTCGTGTCGTCATCGATCGCGTCCACCGGCGACCAGCTCCCGCTGTCGGTCTCGTCGCGAGGTCTGGTCAGACGCTAGGTGGGGGTACCGACAACGGTCACGGGTCGCCGTGGGCCTGTGGACGGATGCCGCCGGAGCCACCACCTGTGGACGACTGTAGACGAACACGTGTTCGACATCGCGCAACCCGTGACGACACGCCGAGCGGTGTGGTCGAATCCGACGGTGGCGTACGTACCCGGGCGGCACCGTCCGCTCTCGCAGCGCGGGTCGGTCAGTCCGGCGACCCTGCTGCCGGGCCTGGTCGTCCTGCGGCACTACCGCCGGGCCTGGCTGCGCGGCGACGTCCTCGCCGGGGTCACCGTCGCCGCCTACCTCGTCCCCCAGGTCATGGCCTACGCGCAGATCGCCGGCCTCCCCCCGGCGGCAGGGCTCCTCGCCGTCGTCGGCCCGACCCTCGCGTACGCGGTGCTCGGCACCTCCCGCCAGCTCTCGGTCGGGCCCGAGTCCACGACCGCCCTGATGACGGCGACGGCCCTGGCGGCTCTCGGCGTCTCGACCGCGTCCGACCGCGCGGCCTTCGCCGCGGCGCTCGCGGTCGTCTCCGGCCTGCTCTGCGTCCTCGGCTGGCTCGTCGGGCTCGGCTTCCTGGCCGACCTGCTGTCCCGGCCGGTCCTCATCGGGTACATGGCCGGCGTCGCCGTGCTCATGGTGGTCAGCCAGGTCGACGCGCTCACCGGCATCCCCGTCGAGGGGGACTCCCTCCCGGCCCGGCTGTGGAGCGCCGTCGGCAACGCCGGCGACGTCCACTGGCCCACGACGGCGCTGACCGCGACGCTCCTCGTCCTGCTCTTCGCCCTGGCCCGGTTCGCACCGCGGATCCCGGGTCCCCTCGTCGCCGTGCTCGCCGGAGCCGCCGTCGTCGCGGCCCTGGGCCTGAGCGAGCAGGGCGTCGTGACGGTCGGCCCGCTGCCCGACGTCGTCCCCGACCTCACCCTCCCCCGCCTCGGCATCGGCGACGTCGCCCGGATGCTCGGACCCGCCCTCGGCATCGCCGTCGTCGCCTACTCCGACAACGTCCTCACCGCGCGCGCGTTCGCGGCGCGGCGGCACGAGCAGATCGACACCAACCAGGAGTTCCTGGCGCTCGGCGGCGCGAACATCCTCGGGGGGCTCCTCTCCGGCTTCCCGTCGAGCAGCAGCGGAAGTCGCACGGCGATCGGGGCGGCGGCCGGCAGCCGCACCCAGCTGCACTCGCTCGCCACGCTCGCCACCGTCGCCGTCGCCGTCGTCGCACTGGGCCCGGTCATCGCCGCCTTCCCGAAGGCCGCGCTCGGCGCCCTCGTCGTCTACGCGGCGACCCGTCTCGTCGACGTCGCGGGGATCCGCGCGGTCGCCCGCTTCCGCCGCAGCGAGCTGGTCCTGCTCGGGGCCACGACCGTCGGCGTCTTCGCCCTCGGGGCCCTGAACGGCATCCTCGTCGCCGTCGCGCTCTCCCTGGGGGACCTGCTCCGCAGGGTGGCCCGTCCGCACGACGCGGTCCTCGCCTTCGTCCCCGGGCTCGCGGGGATGCACGACGTCGACGACTACCCGGAGGCCGAGCAGGTGGCCGGGCTCGTCGTCTTCCGGTACGACTCCCCCCTCTTCTTCGCCAACGCCGAGGACTTCCGGCACCGGGCGCTGCTCGCGGTCGACGGCGCACCCGACCCGGTGGAGTGGTTCGTCGTCAACGCCGAGGCCAACGTCGAGGTCGACCTCACGAGCCTGGAGGCGATGGAGCGGCTCGTCGCGGACCTCGCGGCGCGCGGGATCGCCGTCGGCCTCGCGCGGGTCAAGCAGGACCTGCGGTTCGACCTGGAGGCCGGCGGCATCCTGGACCTCGTGGGGCGCGACATGGTCTTCCCGACCCTCCCGACGGCCGTCGCCGCCTTCCGGGCACGGCCCACGGACCCGGGGCGGCCGTCGTCGTGATCGCGTCGGTCAGGTGAGCAGCAGGGTCGCGATGCGCCGCGAGGTGCCGACGACGCCGAGCACCCCGAGGACGAGGAGGTAGCCGACGTGCCAGAGCAGGCCCCAGCCGACCTCGCCGAGGAGGAGCCCGCGTTCGAGCGCGACCCCGTGGTAGAGCGGGGTGAGGCGGACGAGCCACTCGAGCGCGTCGGGGTACGTCGAGAGCGGGAAGAAGGTCGCGGAGAACAGGAACATCGGCTGGATCGCCAACGTCACGTAGTCGAAGTCCTGCCACGAGCGCATGAACGTCGTCGTGAACATCCCGACCGCCCCGAACGCGAGACCGATGAGGACGGCGGCCGGCACCGCGAGGAGGGCCCACCACGACTCGACGAGCCCCGCCACGAGCGCGACGACGAGGAACATCGACGAGTAGAGACCGCCCCGCAGCAGTGACCAGGTGATCTCGCCGACGGCGATGTCCCGCGGCCCGATCGGGGTCGCGAGCATCGCGTCGTAGAGGTGCTGGTACCTGAGCTTGAAGAAGACGTTGAAGGTGGCGTCGAAGATCGCCCCGTTCATGGCCGACGCCGCGAGCAGGCCCGGGGCGACGAACGCCGCGTACTCCACGACCGAACCGCCGTCGGTGGTGACCCGCCCGATGAGGGCGCCCAGACCGACACCGAGCGAGAAGAGGTAGAACACCGGCTCGACGAAGCCGCTCAGCAGGAGCAGCCAGGCCCGGCGGAACGCGGTGGCGTTGCGCGCGACGACGAACCGCGCCATCCCCGCGCCGACGGGGAACGGCAGCAGGCGGGGTGCACGACGCGACCGCACCGGTGGGGCGGCGGTCACGGGAGCAGCCTCCGCCGGAACGCCCGGTGGGCGAGCACCCAGCCGATGCCGATGAACGCGAGGACGACGGCCAGGTGGAGCAGCCCGACCCAGCCCGGCCAGGCCCCGACCGCCGCCGCCCGGGTGAGGACGACACCGTGCCACAGCGGGGTCACCCACGCGACCGGTTGCAGCCACACCGGCATCTGCTCGAGCGGGAAGAAGGTCCCGGAGAACAGCAGCACGGGCGTGAGGACGAACCGGTAGAGGATGCCGAAGACGTTGTCGGTCTCGATCGTGGCGCTGACCGCGAAGGTGGGGACGGCGAACGCCAGGCCGGTGAGCAGCCCGACGGGCACGGCCAGCAGCACCCACCACGACGCGAACGACCCGAAGAACGCCGCGACGCCGACGAAGACGGTCGTCGCGATGACGAGGTTGCCGGCGAGGACGGTGAGGTGGCCGACCAGGACGTCGGTGACGCCGAGCGGCGTGGAGAGCGTGGCCGCGTACATCCGGTTCCACTTGATGTAGCCGAGCACGGGGTAGGTGGCGTCCCCGAAGCCGAGGAGGGCCGCCTGGTAGGCGACGATCCCGGGCACGACGAACTGCAGGTAGGACTGCTGCCCCACGCCCCCGCTGCTCGCGTCGACGAGCGAGCCGAGGCCCAGTCCCATCGCCGCGAGGAAGAAGAGCGGTGAGAGGAAGCGGCTGATGATCGACCCGCGCCACGTGCGCCGGTACACGCGCAGGTGGTGCCCCATGGCGGCGGCGACCCGCTCGGCGCGGCCCAGCGGGCGGCGGGGACCGGTCGCGAGCCGCCCGCTGGGGGCACCGGCGACGGGTTCGGCAGGCGCGAGGGGGGCGGCGGACATCAGTCGACGAGGGTCCGGCCGGTGAGGTGGAGGAAGACGTCCTCGAGCGTCGAGCGGCGCACCAGCGCCGAGAGGGGCTGCACGCCCCGACCGTGGAGCGCGGCGAGGGTGTCGTCGCCGTCGGCCGTGTAGACGAGCAGGCGGTCGGGCAGCTCCTCGACCCGGTCGACCACGGCCCGCACCGACTCGACGTGCCGTTGCTGGTCGTCGACCGCGAAGCGCAGCTCGACGACCTCGCGGGTCGAGTGGGCGTCGATGAGCTGGCGCGGGCTGCCCTCCGCGACGATCCGCCCGTGGTCCATGACGACGAGCCGGTCGCACAGCTGCTCGGCCTCGTCCATGTAGTGGGTCGTGATGATGAGCGTGACGCCGTCGCGCTTGAGCCGGTAGAGGCGGTCCCACAGGACGTGCCGCGCCTGGGGGTCGAGCCCCGTCGTCGGCTCGTCGAGGAGCAGCACCTCCGGGTTGTTCACGAGCGCGCGGGCGATGGTGAGACGGCGCTTCATCCCTCCGGAGAGCGGCTCGACCCGGTCGCGGCGACGCTCGGTGAGCTGGGCGAAGTCGAGCAGCTCGTCGGTGCGGGCGCGCACCTCGCGACGGGAGAGCCCGAAGAAGCGTCCGTACACCCAGAGGTTCTCCTCGACCGAGAGGTCCTCGTCGAGCATGTCCTGCTGCGGGCACACCCCGAGCCGGGCACGGATCGCCGGCCCGTCCGTGGCGGGGTCCATCCCCAGGATCCGCAGCTCGCCACCGGAGACCGGGGAGACGCACCCGACCATCTTCATCGTCGAGGACTTCCCCGCCCCGTTGGGGCCGAGGAAGCCGAAGGCCTCGCCCCGGTGGACCTCGACGTCGATGCCGTCGACGGCGACGAAGTCACCGAACGTCTTGGTCAGCCCCCGGGCGTGCAGCAGCACGTCGTCACTCACGGAGGACGAGGCTAGCCCACGGCGGCGGCGTCGGCACCGGCGTGTGCGCGCCGGACGGCGATCTGACAACACCGCCGTCCTCGCAGGTCAGGAGCCTGACGGACGGGAGAGGCCGGGAGCTCGGACGGTCGGGGCGTGTCGGACGGCCGCGGTGCGGGAGCACGGTGGACGCAGCCATCCGACGACGAGGAGACAGACGTGCAGGTCCCGAGAACCACGGTGGCGGTCCTGGCCGCCCTCACGGCCGCGCTCGTCGCGGCAGCCGCCCCCGCGTCCGCCGTGTCCACCCGTCCGTCCGCCACGACCTCGCTCCCCGCGGTCGACATGGAGGCGACGGTCAAGGCCGCGCAGATCGACCCGCGCCGAGCCGACGACACCCAGACCCCCGGCGCCCACGACAGCGTCCTCGCCGTGGAGCAGGCTCTCGACGCGGAGGGGCTGCTGGAGCCCCGCTGGGTCGACGGGTACTTCGGCACCAAGACGGTCGAGGCGTACGCCGCCTGGCAGCGCTCGCTCGGCTACTCGGGGCTGGCGGCCAACGGCCTCCCCGGCCGGACGTCCCTCACCGCGCTCGGCTCCGGGCGCTACACCGTCACCCGGGTCATCGGGCCCGGCGGGAAGGTCGACTGGAGCCCCGGGAGGGTCGTCGACACCCGGACCCGCGACATGCTCCGGGAGGCCGAGCGCCGGCTCGGCCGCGACCTGGCCCTCGACCAGGGGTCCTACAACCCCGGGGGCGACCCGACGTCGGCCGGTACCCACGACGGCGGCGGGGTCGTCGACGTGACCGTGGACGGGATGAGCTCGGCGACCCGTCGCCACGTCGCCGCGGTGCTGCGCCGCGTCGGGTTCGCCGCGTGGGTGCGCAGCCCGAGCCAGGGGAACTGGCCCTGGCACATCCACGCCGTCGCGATCAGCGACACCGACCTGTCCTCGCCGGCCCAGCACCAGGTCGGCGACTACTACCTCGGCCTCAACGGGCTCGCGAACCACGCACCCGACGACGGGCCGCAGGTCCCCATCCGCACCTGGGAGGAGTACCAGCGCCTGCACTGAGCACCCCGGACAGCACCGCACGACGAGAACAGCCCTCGAAGGAGACCCATGAAGACCAGGAAGAAGCTGCTCGCGACCGCGGCCACCGTCGCCGCCGTCGCAGCACCGATGCTCATGACCACCGCGCCCGCCCAGGCCGCCTCGCGTGACGGCAAGTGCCAGTCCGGCGAGTTCTGCTACTACTACAACAGCGACAACACCGGGTCGATCTCCGACTTCACCGGGTCCGTCGGGGACTACGGCACCACCCAGCCCGGGTGCTACGAGTTCAAGGGTGCCGGGAACGGTCAGGGGAAGTGCATCAAGAACGACGCCGCCTCGGTGTGGAACCGCACCGGGAAGACCGTGCGGGTCTACTACAACAGCAACTACGACGGGTCCCGCTACTACCAGGACTTCGCGCCGGGCGCGAAGAAGAACCTCAACGCGACGATGAAGAACAACAACGCGTCGCACAAGATCGGGCTCGGGGGTGCCAGCTGCTCCACCGCCGGCACCGGCGACTCGCGCACCTGCGCGCAGGCGGTGACGTGGGCGAAGAACCACGTCCACTCCGGATACCAGGACGGGTACTACAACCTCTGCGACCACCTCGTCGGCCTCGCGTACGGGTTCCCGCACAGTGGCTCCACGACGGCCTACGTCCACTGGACGCAGATCCCGTCCTCGTTCAAGCACGCAGGCTCGACCAACGTCCCCGCCGGCGCCCTCGCGTTCTTCGGCGGTGGCTCGGGCCACGTCATGATCTCGATCGGTGGCGGCGAGTTCATCTCGAACGACATCCACGGCAACGGGTCGTACACCAGGACGACGATCGCCGAGATCAAGAACACGTGGAACAAGCCCTACCTCGGGTGGGCGCAGCCCTGGTTCAAGGCCAACCACTGACCCCCGCCTCCCTCGGCGACGGGTGACCCGAACGGTCCTCGTCGACCACAGGACAGGCTGTGCCGCAGGGCCGCCCGTCGCGCGTCTGCGACGGGCGGCCCTGTGGTGAGCCCGGGCGGGGAGTCCTCCCCAGCGCGCGATCCGCCGTGGCGCGGTAGCCTGCGAGCGGTACGGGTCCGGGGGGAACGGGCCGGTCGGGAGGGAGCGACGTGGCTGCGCGACGGTCAGTGAGGGCACGGGCGATCGAGGACTTCGCACGGGACCTCACCGCCCTGCGTGAGGAGGCGGGGCGACCGTCGTTCCGGGTGATGGCGGGGCGCTCGCGCGCGATCTCCCACACCACCCTGCACGAGGCGTCGCAGGGGCACCGGCTCCCCAGCTGGGAGACCACGACCGAGTACGTCCGCGCCTGTGGAGGTGACCCCGAGGACTTCCGCGAGCGGTGGGGCGAGGCCCGTCGCCACACGTGCGGCGACGCCCCCCGCGCGCGACGTCCGGAGGTGGGTCCGCCGGCGGACCCTCGGGCGCTCACCCCGAGGCCGGTCCCGGCGCACCTCCCTCCGGCGCTCCGGCGGGTCCTCGTGGCCGTGGCCGGCACCGCCCTCGTCGCGCTGAGCGCGGGGGTGGCCGTGTCCGCCCGCGTGCTGCCGACGGCGACATCCGGGCCCTCCCGGAGCGCCGGCGCCGCCGCCGTCGCCGTCGAGGACACGTCGTGCCCGACGACGTCCTCCCCGTCCTCCCCGTCCCCGCCGGCCACGCCCGGCCCGAGGCACTCCGGCGACGGCGCCACCCTCGTGGCGGACGTGACCCTCCCGGACTGCGACCGGGTGCCCACGGGGGTCGTGCGCACCAAGACCTGGCGGCTGCGCAACACCGGGACCGTGCCCTGGACGGGCTACTCGCTGCGGCGCCTCGAGCTCCCCCAGGACGGCGACAGCTGCCAGACGATCACCGAGGTCCCCGTCCCGACGACGCTCCCCGGCGAGTCCTCGGAGGTGTCGGTGGAGGTCGTCATGCCGCGCCGCGAGCGGGCCTGCCTCGTGCACTTCGCGCTGACCGACGGCGCCGGCGACCTCGCGTTCCCCGGGCAACGTCCGCTGCACCTGCTCGTGCGGGTCCGCTGAGTCCGCGGCGTCACCGCGTCGTGGTGCCCGCCGGGTCGACTCCCAGCCACCCCAACGCCCCTCGCGCGGCGGCCACACCCGTGCTGAACGAGGCCTGCAGGAGGTAGCCGCCCGTCGGGGCCTCCCAGTCGAGCATCTCGCCGGCGACGAAGCTGCCGGGGAGCCGGCGCAGCATCAGGGACTCGTCGACCTCCGACCACGCGATGCCGCCGGCCGTCGAGATCGCGCGGCCGATGGGCATCGTCCCGGTCACCACCACCGGGACCGCCTTGACCGTGGCGGCCAGCTGCGCAGGATCCGAGGGAAGCCCACCGCCCTGCGACTCGCGAAGCACCCCGATCGCCGCCGGGGCCAGTCCGATGGAGCGACGCAGCCAGGACGAGGCCGTGTCCTTCGGCCGGCGCCGGCGCAACCGCTCGGCGAGCCGGTCGACGGTGTGGTCGGGCCGGAGGTCGACCTCGAGGACGCAACGCCCCGACGCGTCGAGCGCCTCCCGGATCGCGGCACCGGCCGCGTAGACGGGGCCACCCTCGATGCCGGTCCGGGTGAGCATCGCGTCGCCGCGCGCCACCCCCGTCGAGCCTCCCCGGACGCCGAGCCGCACGTGCTTGAGCGGGACGCCGGCGAACCGCTCGACGAACCCGTCGGTCCACGCCACGCGCACCCCCACGTTGGCGGCCCGCAGCGGCGTGACCACGACGCCTCGCCCCGCGAACAGGTCGACCCAGGTGCCGTCGGCCCCGAGCCCCGGCCACGAGGCCCCACCGAGGGCGAAGACGACGGCGCCGGCCGACACCTCCCTCGCCCGCCCCCCGGCGTCGACCAATGCCAGTGCCGAGCCGTCGTCGTTCCATCCGGCCCATCGGTGCCGACGCTCGATCCGCACCCCGAGCTCGGCCAGGCGCGCCAGCCACGCACGGACCAGCGGCGTCGCGCGGAACGCCTGCGGGAAGACCCGCCCGCTCGACCCGACGAACGTCGGCTCCCCCAGCCCGGCGGCCCAGTCGCGCAGGTCCTGCGGGCCGAAGACGTCGAGCAGCGGGGCGATCCGCTCGGCAGAGGTGCCGTAGCGCGTGACGAAGCGGTCGCGCTCCTCGGAGTGCGTGAGGTTGAGCCCGCCGTGGCCCGCCAGCAGGAACTTCCGGGCGGGCGAGGGCATCCGCTCGTAGACCGTCACGTCGACCCCGGCCCGCGCCAGGACCTCGGCGGCCATCAGCCCGGCCGGGCCGCCGCCGACCACGGTGACCGTGCTCATCGGGCGGCTCGACGGCACCGCACGGAGGAGGCGTGCACGAGGCGACCGTAGCCCACCGCGTTCGCGGCCGTGCGCCGGAGCCGGGGTCAGCCGCGGGGCGGGATCTCCCGGCCGTGGCGTCGCTCCACGGGGACGCTCATCTGCTCGCACACCGCGGCCCAGACCTCGCGCGGGGCCTCGCCGCCGTCGAGGGCCTGCTGGGCGGTCAGCCCCCCGAGCGTGGTGAGGTGCTGGCCCCGGGCGAGGCTGGAGGCATAGGCGTCGCCGAACTCCTCGGCCATGAGCTGCCAGAACCTCGAGTGACGCACGCGCCGATCGTAGGCGCCGGCCGTTGCGGCGCGGCTGGCGGGGGCCCGCCGGAGCCCTCGCGCGGCGGCATACTGTGCCCCATGCGCCTCCTCACCGCCGACGGGGTCCCGGCCTCGCCCGCCCGCGTCCACGAGCCCACCGAACCGCCGGTCCGGGTCGGGCTGGTCCAGCACGCCTGGGACGAGGACGGCGAGCGCCTGCGCGCGACGCTCCTCGACGGCATCCGGACCGCCGCCGGTGCCGGGGCGCGGGTCGTCTTCCTCCCCGAGCTGACGCTGTCGCGGTACCCCGCGGACACCCTGCCGTCGGGGCGGGCCGACGCCACCGCCGAGTCGCTCGAGGACGGCCCGACGATGGCCTTCGCGCGCGCGGCCGCCGCCGACACGGGGGTGCACGTCCACGCGAGCCTCTTCGAGCGCTCGCCCGGGCCCGACGGCTCCGACGACGGCCTCGGGTACAACACCGCGGTCCTCGTCGCGCCCGACGGCACGCTCGTCGGGCGCACCCGCAAGACCCACATCCCGGTCACCGCGGGCTACTACGAGGACAGGTACTTCCGTGCCGGGCCGCCCGAGGACGCCTACCCCGTCCACGACGTGCCCGCGCTCGGGATGCGGCTCGGCCTCCCGACCTGCTGGGACGAGTGGTTCCCGGAGGTCGCGCGCGCCTACAGCCTCGGCGGCGCGCAGGTGCTGGCGTACCCGACCGCGATCGGGTCCGAGCCCGACCACCCGGACTTCGACACCCAGCCGCTGTGGGAGCACACGATCGTGGGGCACGCCATCGCGAGCGGTCTGTTCGTCGTGGCACCCAACCGCTTCGGCACCGAGGGCCTCATCACGTTCTACGGCTCGTCGTTCATCGCCGACCCCTACGGACGGGTCCTCGTGCGGGCACCTCGCGACGAGGCGGCTGCGCTCGTCGCCGACCTCGACCTCGCCCAGCGCCGCGACTGGCTCGACCTCTTCCCGTTCCTCGCCACCCGGCGACCGGACTCCTACGCGGCGCTCGCCGCGCCGGTGCGGCCCGAGCACCGCCGGGAGGGCTGAGCCGTGGCCGGCGCCTGGCGGATGCCCCCCGAGTGGGCGCCGCACGACCGCACCTGGATGGCGTGGCCGTCCTCCGGCTACACCCTCGGTGAGACCGAGAGCGACGCGGACGAGGCCCGGGCGACATGGGCCGAGGTGGCTTTGGCGGTGTCCCGGTTCGAGCCGGTGACGGTCGTCGTCGACCCCGGCGCCCTCGACGTCGCGCGCCGCTGGCTCGGCGAGGGACGCCACGAGCGGCACCGGGTGGAGGTGCTCGAGGCGCCGCTCGACGACGCGTGGATGCGCGACATCGGGCCGACCTTCGTGCTCGGCGAGGACGGCGCCCTCGGGGCCGTCGACTGGGTCTTCAACGGCTGGGGCGCCCAGGACTGGGCCTCGTGGGAGCACGACGCCCGCGTCGGGGAGTTCGTCGCGGGCCGGGCGGGCGCCGAGCGCATCGGGAGCGACCTCGTCAACGAGGGGGGCGGGATCCACGTCGACGGTGCCGGCACGGTCCTGCTCACCGAGACGGTGCAGCTCGACCCGGGGCGCAACCCCGCCCTGACCCGGGCCGACGTCGAGGCCGAGGTGGAGCGGACCCTCGGGGCCACCACGTGCATCTGGCTGCCGCGCGGCCTGACCCGCGACTACGACGAGTTCGGCACCCGGGGGCACGTCGACATCGTCGCCACCTTCGCGGCCCCCGGCACCGTGCTGCTCCACTGGCAGGGCGACCCCGCCCACCCGGACCACGCGGTGTGCACCGAGCTCGAGGGCCTCCTGTCGTCGGCACGGGACGCCCGTCGCGAGCCGCTCGAGGTGGTCCGCGTGCCCGCACCGCGCACCCTCGAGGACGGCGAGGGCTGGGTGGACTGGTCCTACATCAACCACCTCGTCGTCAACGACGGTGTCGTGGCCTGTACCTACGACGACGCGCAGGACGCCGAGTCGCTCGGCATCCTCGGCCGGGCCTTCGCCGGCCGGCAGGTCGTGGGGGTCGACGCCCGGCCCCTGTTCGCCCGCGGCGGCGGCATCCACTGCATCACCCAGCAGCAGCCCGGCCGCCCCGCCTGACGCGTCACGGCCCTCAGCCGCGGGGAGGGTCCTCCGGCAGGGCCGCGAACGCCTTCTTCGCGTCGCGGTACCACCCCATCCCCCTGATGGGGTTGCGCCAGCGGCCCTTCATGTCGTCGTGCGCCTGCTGGTGGGATGCGTCCCCTCCCGCGACCGCCTCCTTGAGATGCCGGTCCTGGGCCTTGATCACGTCGTCGGCGCTCTCGCCCCGCAGCTCGAGGTCGCAGGGACCGCCGAGCTGTCGGCAGGTCATCGTCTTCATCGTGTCTCCTTCGTGGGTCGGTCTGCGTGAGGGCGGCGCGTCAGGCTGGCCGCCCCTCGGTGCGCCGGACGACCCGGGCGAGGACGTCCGGGTCGGCGCGGAAGACGATGCTCGTGACGAGGCCGTCCGCGACGGCGATGTCGAAGAGCACCCGGGCCGCTCCGCGGTGGAACCAGGCGGCGCCCGGTCGCTCGCCGAGGAACACCGGCAGGGCCGCACGCGCGGCTCCGGAGAACATCGTCGCCACCGCCTGCCGCCCGTCGAGCCGCTCCGGCGTGCCGACGGCGACCGCCGCGGCGTCCGCGGTGACCACCACGTCGGGGGCGAGCAGGTGGAGGAGCCGGGCGAAGTCTCCGCCGCGAGCCGCCGCGAGGAACGCGTCGACGACCTGCCAGTCGGCCGGGACACCGTCGGCGCCGCCGTCCCCGTCCTCGGCGGTTCCGGTGCGCACCTTGAGTCGTGCGCGCGACGCGAGCTTGCGTGCCGCGGCCGGGGAGCTGTCGAGGACGGCGGCGACCGTGGCGAACTCGAACCCGAAGGTGTCGTGGAGGACGAAGGCGACCCGCTCCCCCGGGGTCAGCCGGTCGAGCACCACCTGCAGGGCGACCCCGACGGTGTCGGAGAGAGCGACCCGGTCGGCAGGGTCGGCCGGGGGACACGAGGCCTCGCCCGGGGCCGGCGCGGACGCGTCCTGCGCCGGTTCGGCCGGGACGGGGGTCCGGGCCCGGAGTCGGTCCAGGCACAGCCGCGTCACCACGGTCGTCAGCCAGCCGGGGAGGTTCTCGATGGTCGCGTCGGTCGCGTGCAGGCGCAGCCACGCGTGCTGGACCACGTCCTCCGCCTCCGTCGGGTCGCCGAGGACGCCGCCCGCGATGCGCAGCAGCCGCGGCCGTTCGGCCTCGAACCGTTCCGTCTCGTCCATGGTGCACATCTCCTCGTCCGACGAACCCTGCCACCACGGTGACGGTTCGCGAGGAGGAAGTGTGACCGAGGGCCCGGCGGTCACCACCGATCCGGGTGTCGGTGCGGGGTGAGAAGGTGTGACCAGCATGGATGGTGATGTCCTCGACCGGTTCTCCCCCGCCACGTCCGCGTGGTTCCGGGGCAGCTTCAGCGCGCCCACCGCCGCGCAGGAGGGGGCCTGGGAGGCCATCTCCAGCGGGCACCACGCCCTCGTCGTCGCACCGACCGGGTCCGGCAAGACCCTGTCGGCGTTCCTCTGGGCCCTCGACCGGCTCGCCGCCGAACCGGTCCCCGAGGAGCGGCTCAAGCGCTGCCGCGTCCTCTACGTCAGCCCGATGAAGGCCCTCGCCGTCGACGTCGAGCGCAACCTGCGGAGCCCGCTCGTCGGCATCCGGCACGCGGCCGGCCGTCTCGGCCTCACCGAGCCCGACATCACGGTGGCGGTGCGCTCCGGCGACACCCCGACCGACGAACGGCGTGCCTTCGCCCGCACCCCGAGCGACGTCCTCATCACCACGCCCGAGTCGCTCTTCCTCCTGCTCACCTCCGCCGCCCGCGAGGCGCTCACCGGTGTCGAGACCGTCATCCTGGACGAGGTCCACGCCCTCGCGGGCACCAAGCGCGGGGCACACCTCGCCCTGAGCCTCGAACGCCTCGACGCCCTGCTCGAGCGTCCGGCGCAGCGGATCGGCCTGTCCGCCACCGTCCGCCCGGTCGAGGAGGTCGCGAGGTACCTCGCGGGGGGCCGGCCGGTCGAGGTCGTGCAGCCGCCGTCCACGAAGGAGTGGGACCTCAGGGTCGTCGTCCCGGTGCCGGACATGGCCGAGCTCGGCCAGCCCACCGGCGACCTCGCCGGGGCGGCATCCGGGCAGGAGCAGCGGGCGAGCATCTGGCCCCACGTCGAGGAGCGCATCGTCGACCTCGTCGCCGACCACACCTCCACCCTCGTCTTCTCCAACAGCCGCCGCCTCGCCGAGCGCCTCACGACCCGGCTCAACGAGATCTGGGAGGAACGGGTCGAGGTCGCCGACGGCGCGGACACGGTGGGCGCCGAGGGCGCGGCTCCCCGCCCGGCCGCGTTGCGGCACGGCCCGGCCCAGGTGATGGCACAGTCCGGGCAGTCCTCGGGCGCCCCGGCGGTCCTCGCCCGCGCCCACCACGGCTCGGTGAGCAAGGAGCAGCGGGCCACCATCGAGGAGGAGCTGAAGTCGGGGCGGCTCCCGGCGGTCGTCGCCACGAGCAGCCTCGAGCTCGGCATCGACATGGGCGCCGTCGACCTCGTCGTCCAGGTCGAGTCGCCGCCGTCGGTGGCCTCGGGGCTGCAGCGCGTCGGCCGCGCGGGCCACCAGGTGGGGGCGGTCTCCCGTGGGGTGCTCTTCCCCAAGTTCCGCGGCGACCTCGTGCAGACCGCGGTCGTCGTCGAGCGGATGCTGGCCGGCCAGATCGAGGCCCTCCACGTGCCGGCCAACCCCCTCGACGTGCTCGCCCAGCAGGTCGTCGCGATGTGCGCCCTCGACGAGTGGACCGTCGACGACGTGCTCGCCCTCGCCCGCAGGGCCGCGCCCTACTCCGCCCTGACCCGGCCGGTCCTGGAGTCGGTCCTCGACATGCTCGCCGGGAAGTACCCCAGCGAGGACTTCGCCGAGCTGCGCGCCCGCATCACCTGGGACCGCCTCTCCGACACCCTCACCGGCCGGCGCGGCGCCCAGCGGCTGGCCGTCACCTCCGGGGGCACCATCCCCGACCGCGGCCTGTACGCGGTGTTCCTCGCCACCGGGGAGGGGCCCGGGCGGCGGGTCGGCGAGCTCGACGAGGAGATGGTCTACGAGTCGCGCGTCGGCGACCTCTTCACCCTCGGCACGAGCACCTGGCGGATCGAGGACATCACCCACGACCGGGTCCTCGTCACGCCCGCCCCCGGGCTCCCCGGCCGCCTGCCGTTCTGGAAGGGCGACAGCCTCGGCCGCCCGGCCGAGCTCGGCCGCGCCGTCGGGGCGTTCGTCCGCGAGGTCGAGGCCCTCTCACCGGAGGCCGCTCGCGAGCGCGTCATGGCGGCCGGGCTCGACGAGTGGGCGGCCGACAACCTGCTCACCTACCTGCGCGAGCAACGTGAGGCCACCGGCCACGTCCCCGACGACCGCACCATCGTCGTCGAGCGGTTCCGCGACGAGCTCGGCGACTGGCGGATCGCCGTCCACTCCCCCTTCGGCGCCCAGGTGCACGCCCCGTGGGCGCTGGCGCTCTCGGCGCGGCTGCGCGACCGGTTCGGGGTCGACGTCCAGGCGATGCACGGGGACGACGGCATCGTCCTGCGGCTGCCCGACCTCGAGTGGGACGACGTCGAGGGCATCGACCGGCGCAGTGTGGGCCGCGAGCTGCTCGACCTCGTGACGATCGACCCCGACGAGATCCGCGCCCTCGTCACCGAGGAGATCGGCGGGTCGGCGTTGTTCGCGAGCCGGTTCCGCGAGTGCGCCGCCCGGGCGCTGCTGCTGCCCCGGCGCCAGCCGGGGCGCCGGCAGCCGCTGTGGCAGCAGCGCCAGCGGGCCTCCCAGCTGCTCGAGGTCGCCAGCCGCTTCCCGACCTTCCCCATCGTCCTCGAGGCCGTCCGCGAGTGCGTCCAGGACGTCTTCGACGTGCCGGGCCTCGTCGACCTCATGCGCGACGTGACGGGGCGCAAGGTCACCGTCGTCGACGTCGAGTCCACCACGCCGTCGCCCTTCGCCAAGTCCCTGCTCTTCGGGTACGTCGCGCAGTTCCTCTACGAGGGCGACACCCCGCTCGCCGAGCGTCGGGCCGCGGCGCTGGCCCTGGACCCCTCGCTGCTCGCGGAGCTCCTCGGCGGGTCGGAGGGGCTCGCGTTGCGCGACCTCCTCGACGCCGAGCAGGTCGCGCGCACCGAGGCCGAGCTGCAGCGCCTCACGCCGGAGCGCGCGGCCCGCGACGCGGACGACGTCCTCGACCTGCTGCGGGTGCTCGGCCCGCTCTCGGCGGAGGCGGTGCTCCGGCGCTGCCGCGAGGGTGTCACCGGCGCCGACGTCGAGGGCTGGCTCGCCGGGCTCGGGTCGGCGCGGCAGGTCATCCCGGTGCGCGTCGCCGGCGAGGAGCGGTGGTCGGCCATCGAGGACGCCTCCCGCCTGCGGGACGCGCTCGGGGCGTCGCTCCCACCCGGGGTCCCGCAGACCTTCCTCGAACCGGTCGACGACCCGCTCGGGGACCTCGTCGCCCGGTACGCACGCACCCATGTGCCCTTCCACACCGCCGAGGTCGCCCGGGCGTACGGCATCGGCGTCGCCGTCGCCGCCACGGCGCTCGCCCGGCTCGTCTCGACCGGCCGGGTCGTCGAGGGCGAGCTGCTGCCCACCGGCGGGGGGTCCACCGAGTTCTGCGACGCCGAGGTGCTCCGGATGCTGCGGCGGCGCTCCCTCGCCGCACTGCGCGCGGAGGTCGAGCCGGTCACGCCCGAGGCGTTCAGCCGGTTCGTCGGCGAGTGGCAGGGGGTCGGCGGCCGGCTCCGCGGCCGAGACGGCGTCGTCCGCGCCGTCGAGCAGCTGAGCGGCGCCGTCCTCCCGGCGAGCGCCGTCGAGTCACTCCTCCTCCCTGCCCGGGTCGTCGACTACTCCCCTGCCCTCCTCGACGAGCTGATGGCGAGCGGCGAGGTGCTCTGGTGCGGCCACGGCTCGCTGCCCGGCGACGACGGGTGGGTCTCGCTGCACCTGGCCGACTCCGCCCACCTGACCCTGCCCGGGCCGCATCCCGACCGCATCCCCGGCGAGGAGGGCCTCGCCCTCCTCGACGCGCTGGCCGGTGGGGGTGCGCACTTCTTCCGGAGCCTGTCCGACCAGGTCGGCAGCACCGACGACGAGGCGCTCGCCGAGACGCTCTGGGACCTCGCGTGGGCGGGCCGGGTCACCGGTGACACCTTCGCGCCGGTGCGCGCCCTGCTCGCGGGCGGCCGCACCACCCACAAGCGCTCGACCCCGGGCCCGCGGCGCACGCGGTACGGCGGCCGGCGCGGGCCGCTCGGCGCCCTGGGGTCGGCCCCGGCACGCCCCTCCCTCCCGTCCCGCAACGGTCCGCTCCGGGTCACCGGGCGCTGGTCGCTCCTCCCGCCCGCAGAGGCCGACCCGACGCTGCGGGCCCTGGCCACCGCCGAGCTGCTGCTCGACCGGTACGGCATCGTCACCCGTGGTGCGGTCGCCGCCGAGGAGGTGCCCGGCGGCTTCGCGGGCGTCTACCGCGTGCTCGGCAAGGCCGAGGAGAGCGGACGGGTGCGTCGGGGCTACTTCGTCGAGGGGCTCGGCGCCTCGCAGTTCGGCACGTCCGGGGCCGTCGACCGGCTGCGGGCGGGCACCGGGGGTGAGCGCCGGGCCGACCCCGTGCCGGTCGTGCTGGCGGCCAGTGACCCCGCCAACCCCTACGGCGCCGCGCTCCCGTGGCCGGAGCGCGTGGTCGACCCCGCCGAGCAGGGCGACGACAAGCGGCGGCGGCACCAGCCGGGGCGCAAGGCCGGTGCGGTCGTGGTGCTCGTCGACGGCGTGCTCGCGCTCTACGTCGAACGCGGCGGGAAGACACTGCTCACCTACACCGACGACGCCGACCTGCTCGCGGTGGGGGCCGGCGCCCTCGCCGACGCGGTGCGCCGCGGTCATCTCGGGCGGATCACCGTCGAGAAGGCCGACGGCGGGCAGCTGCTCGGGTCGGACCACCCGGTCGTCGGCGCCCTCGAGGCCGCCGGCTTCCACCTCACCCCACGTGGGCTGCGGATGCGCCGGTGACGGGTGCGGCCCGCCCCCGACGTGCGCCGCGCCACGCGAGAGCCGCGACGACGGCGCTGACGGGCACCCAGACCATCCGCTCGGGCAGGCTCGGCGACGCGAGGTTGACGAGCACGCCGGCCCCGGAGAGGACGGCCACCCCCTGGAGCAGGCGGCGTCGGCCGGACGCGGCCCGCGGGCGCCCCGTGGCGACGGCCACCGCGGCGGCCCCCCACACGAGCGCGGACACGGCGGAGGCCGTGCGCAGGTCCGGGGGCAGTGCTCCCTCGTGGGCACCGCCCCAGGCGAGCGCGCCGACCGGCGCCCCCGAGGCCGCGGCGACCTGGAAGGCCGCGATGCCGGCGAGCAGGGCCCCGAGGACGGACTCGTCGCCACGTCGTTCACGTCTCACGTCGACGTTTCTACCAGATAGCATGCGGTGATGGCCAGACGTTCCCAGACCGAGCTCGCCGTCCTCGGCGCCCTCTCCACCGGGCCGATGACCGGGTACGAGGTGCGCGCCGCGATCGCCGGGAGCCTCGGCCACTTCTGGCACGAGAGCTTCGGGCAGATCTACCCGGCCCTCGCGTCGCTCGAGGAGGCCGGCGCAGTGCGTCGCCGGTCCCCCGGCCGCACGTCGGGGTCGGTGTTCGAGCTCACCGCTGCCGGCGCCGACCGCCTGCGCGAGCTGCTCGCCGAACCGCAGGCGCCGGTCCGGGCGCGCAACGGCCTCCTGCTCCGGCTCTTCTTCGGCCGCCACCTGCCACCCGGCACGGCGGGCCGGCTGCTCGGCGAGGCCGAGGCGACGGCGGCCGCGGCCCTGTCGGAGTACTCCGCCATCCGGGTCGGACTCCCCGAGGACCCCGACCCCGAGCAGCGGTACCGCACGATGACGCTGTCCTACGGCGAGCACATGGCGAGGGCCCAGCTGGAGTGGGCCCGGGAGTGCCTCGCGGAGCTCCCCGCCATCGAGGCCGCCGAGGGAGGCGGAGCCGGTGCCCGAGGGTGACACCGTCCACCGGACCGCCGACCGCCTGCACCGGGCACTCGCGGGCCGGGTGGTGAGGCACGCCGAGCTCCGCTGGCCGTCGGCGCCCGACGTCGACCTCCGCGGCGCGACGACGCTCGACGTGGTCGCCCGCGGCAAGCACCTCCTCCACCGCTTCGACACCGGCAGCACGCTGCACACCCACCTGCGGATGGAGGGGCAGTGGCGGGTCGAGCACCCGGGCGCCCGAACCGACCGCGCGCTGCGCCGCCAGGACCTGCGGGCCGCCGTCCTCACCGAGGAGTGGTCGGGGCTGGGGCTGCGCCTCGGGATGCTCGACCTCGTGCCCACGGCGCGCGAGGGTGACCTCGTCGGGCACCTCGGGCCGGACGTCCTCGGCCCGGACTGGGACCCCGAGCGGGCCCGCCGCGCCCTGCTCGCACATCCGGCGAGCCTCGTCGAGGCGCTGCTCGACCAGCGCAGCCTCGCCGGCGTCGGCACCTTCTGGGCCAGCGAGCTGCTGTTCCTCGAGCGGATGCACCCGTGGACGCCGGCGCGGTCGGTCGACCCGGACCACCTCGATCGGCTCCTCACCCGGCTGCAGCGCCTCATGGCCGCCGCCGAGCGCACCGGGTGGCAGGCGAGCACCGGGGTGCAGCGCTCCGGGGAGGAGGCCTACGTCCACGCCCGGTCCGGGCGTCCCTGCCGGCGCTGCGGGGACACGGTGCGCGTGGCGATGGCCGGGGTGCCACCGCGCGAGCGCACGATCTTCTCCTGCCCGACCTGCCAGGGCGGGCTCGCGCCGAGCGACGACGGGCGTCCGCAGCGCCCCCTCGGCAGCACGCCCGGCCCGCGCGGCGCCTACCGCCGCGCCCGCCCCTGAGCCCGCACCGCCACCCCGGGCCTGCACCGCCACCGCGATCTCGCACTGCCGGGGCGTCACGGCACCCCGGCAGCGCGAGGTGGCCGGTGCACACCGAGTGGCCCGGGCAGCGCGAGGACAGTGGGCGGACCCGTGCCCGGCAGGGTCAGGCCGCGGAGGCGGAGACCTCGGCGAGGGTCGACGGGACGGGCAGCGTCACCGGGGCCGTCAGCGTCTCGACGTGCTCGACGCGGTCGCGGACGAGGCCGAGCAGGTCGGACAGGCTCATCCCGAGGCCGTCGCACACCGACGCGAGCAGCTCGGAGGACGCCTCCTTGGTGCCGCGCTCGATCTCGCTGAGGTAGCCGAGGGAGACCGCGGAGGACGCGGCGACATCGCGCAGGGTCCGGCCCTGGCCGGTCCGCACCTCGCGCAGCACCTCGCCCAGCTCATGGCGCATCAGGATCACGGCGCCTCCTCTCGGGACCTCGGCTCGTCCGTCGTCGTGGACCCACCGTACCCCGGCAGCCGCCCCTCGGCGCGGAGGTTTCGCGCAGTCCGGGCGAGCAGGGCGAGGGCGGCGGTGACGGTGTCGCGCCGCACGGTGGCTCGGTCACCGGTCAACGCGTGCTGCTCGACGACTGTTCCGGCGGGCCCGCTGACGCCGATGAAGACGGTGCCCACCGGCTGACCGTCGGCGGGGTCCGGCCCGGCCACCCCGGTCGTCGCCACCCCGAGGTCGACGCCGAGGACGCGCCGGGCCCCCTCGGCGAGCTGCCCCGCGACATCGGCGTGCACGGCGCCCACCCGGGCCAGCAGCCCGGCGTCGACGCCGAGCACGCTCGCCTTGACGTCGGTCGCGTAGGCCACCACCCCGCCCCGCACGACCGCCGAGGCCCCCGGCACGTCGGTGAGCGCGGCGCAGACCAGACCGCCGGTCAGCGACTCCGCGGTCCCGACGGTCAGGCCGGCCGCGGCCAGGCCCGCCACGACGTCGGTCGCACCCGGAACCGGGACGTTCACGACGACTTCCGGTCCGCCCGCCGCGCGGCCCGGGCGGCGCGCTTGCGTGCGGCCCGCTCGCTCGTCTGCCGCAGCCGCAGGGCCTGGATCACGTAGTCGATCCCGGTGACGACCGTGACGAGGACCGCCGCGCCGAGGAGGGTCCACGCGAGGGCGTCCCAGAAGGCCGGCGCCGGCAGGGTCCACCGCGGCCAGAGGAAGAAGCCGATCCCGAACGTCTGGAGCAGGGTCTTGACCTTGCCGCCCCGGTTCGCGGCCATCACGCCGTGCCGGATCACCCAGAACCGGATCGCGGTGACGCCCCACTCACGGACGAGGACGACGGCGGTGACCCACCACATCACCTCACCGATGCTCGAGAGCCCGACGAGCGCCATCGTCACGAGCGCCTTGTCGGCGATCGGGTCGATGACCTTGCCGACGTTCGTCACGAGCCCCCGGCTGCGAGCAAGGTCGCCGTCGATGCGGTCGGTGACCATCGCGACGGCGAAGACCCCGAAGGCGACCCACCGGAACGAGGGCACCTCGCCGCCCCGGGTCAGCAGCAGCCACCCGAAGACGGGGACGAGGGCGAGGCGCAGCACGGTGAGGTAGTTCGCGATGTTCCACGCGCTCGGTCCGGTCTCGGGCACCGCGGGGCTCGCGGGGTCGATGCCGAGCCGGTAGGGGTCGCTCATCCGCCCGTCGGCGAGCGGTCCGGGACGCACGGGACGGGGCGGCCGGGGCGTGGGTTCGGTCATCGGGGCTCCACGAGGAGGTCGACCCCCTCGGCGCCGACGACGACCCCCTCGACGTACGCCCCGACCGGGGGCAGCGCCGCACCCGCGACGACCCGCACGTGGCAGACCCCGTCGACGTCGGGACCCTGGTGGTCGGCGCGGCCGACGACCACGTCGGGGTCCTCCTCGTCGTGCTCCTCGACGAGGACCGTGACGGGCTCACCGAGCCGCTCGAGCGCGCGCTGCGCGGTGAGCTCCTCGACGAGGGCCGAGACCCGCTCGACCCGCTCGGCGATGACCTGCTCGGGGAGGTGACCGTCGAGGCCCTCCCCCTCGGTGCCGTCCTCGTCGGAGTAGCCGAAGACGCCGACCACGTCGAGCCGAGCCGCGGTGAGGAAGCGCTCGAGCTCGACGACGTCGGCCTCGGTCTCGCCGGGGAAGCCCACGATGACGTTGCTCCGCGCACCGGCCCGCGGCTGCCGGGCACGAACCCCCTCGAGGAGGCCGAGGAACGCCTCGGTGCCACCGAAGCGACGCATCCGGCGCAGCAGCGGCGTCGAGGCGTGCTGGAACGACAGGTCGTACCACGGGGAGACCCCGGGCGTGGTGGCGAGCGTCTCGAGCAGCCCGGGCCGGACCTCGGCGGGCTGGAGGTAGGAGACCCGGACCCGCTCGACGCCCTCGATGGCGGTGAGCTCCGGGAGCAGCTTCTCGAGGAGGCCGATGTCGCCGAGGTCCTTGCCGTAGGACGTGGAGTTCTCGCTGACGAGGAAGAGCTCGCTGACGCCCTGCCCCGCGAGCCACCGGGCCTCGGCGACGACGTCGGTGGGGCGCCGCGAGACGAACGACCCCCGGAACATCGGGATGGCGCAGAACGCGCAGCGCCGGTCGCACCCGCTCGCGATCTTCAGCGGCGCCCACGGGGCGGAGCCGAGCCGGCTGCGGACGACCCCGGCGTCGTGCCCGGGCAGCGCCACCTCGCCCGACGCCGCGGGCCGCTCGACCGGCGAGAGGGGCAGCAGCCGGCGCCGGTCCGTCGGCACGTGTGACGCGGGGCGGCCCCCGTCGAGGATGGACCGCAGGTGCGAGGACATGTCGGCGTAGGTGTCGAACCCCAGGACGGCGTCGGCGTCGGGCAGCTCGTCGGCGAGGGTCTGGCCGTACCGCTCGGCGAGGCAGCCGACGGCCACCACCGCACGGGTCCGACCGGTCTCCTTGAGGTCGGCCGCCTCGAGGAGGGTGTCGATGGAGTCCTTCTTGGCCTGCTCGACGAAGCCGCAGGTGTTGACCAGGGCCACGTCGGCGTCGGCCGCGTCGTCGACGAGGGTCCACCCGTCGGCCGCGAGACGGCCCGCGAGCTCCTCGGAGTCGACCTCGTTGCGGGTGCAGCCGAGGGTCACGAGCGCGACGCTGCCGCGGGCCGCACTGGAGGTCATGTCGTCACTCTAGTTGCGCGTCGCGACGCCCCTCGCCACCCCCGGTAGGGTCGCGCGCATGCTCGACGACACCGAGGGCCGCATCCGGACGCTCCTCGCGCGCCATCCCGTCCTCGACGGGCACAACGACCTCCCGTGGGAGGCCCGCGAGCGCGCCGGCTACGACTGGGATCGGCTCGATCTCACGGCCGGCGGGCTGCCCACCCACACCGACCTCCCGCGGCTGCGCGCGGGCGGCGTCGGCGCCCAGTTCTGGTCGGTCTTCGTCCCTGCCGAGCTGCAGGGTGACGCGGCGGTCACGGCCACCCTCGAGCAGGTCGACGCCGTCCACGCGATGGTGCGCCACTTCCCCGACGACCTCGCCCTGGCGCGGACCCGGGCCGAGGTCGAGCAGGCCCTGGCGACCGGACGGGTGGCCTCCCTCATGGGCGCCGAGGGCGGGCACAGCATCGACTCCTCGCTCGGCGTGCTCCGCATGCTGTTCGCGCTCGGGGTGCGCTACCTGACCCTGACCCACAACGACAACGTGCCGTGGGCGGACTCCGCCACCGACACCCCGGTCCTCGGGGGGTTGTCGGCCTTCGGTCGCGAGGTGGTGCGGGAGATGAACCGGCTCGGCATGCTCGTCGACCTGTCGCACGTCTCCGCGGACACGATGCGCGACGCCCTCGGGGTCGCCGAGGCGCCCGTCGTCTTCTCGCACTCCTCGGCCCGCGCCGTGTGCGACCACCCCCGCAACGTGCCCGACGACGTGCTCGAGCGACTCCCCGCCAACGGAGGGGTGTGCATGGTGACCTTCGTGCCGAAGTTCGTCTCCCCCGCGGCGCGCGACTGGGACCTCGAGGCCGCCGATGCCGCGGCCGCCGAGGGCATCTCCGCGTCGGACTTCACGGCCTACATGGCGTTCACCGCGGCCCGGCGCCGCACCCATCCGGCCCCGCCGGCGACCATCGAGGACGTCGTCGCGCACTGCGAGCACGTCCGCGAGGTCGCGGGCATCGCGCACATCGGGCTCGGCGGGGACTACGACGGTGTCGACGTGCAGCCGGTGGGCCTCGAGGACGTCACCGGCTACCCGCGCCTGCTGGCCGCCCTCGCGGACCGCGGCTGGAGCGACGCCGACCTCGCGGCCCTGACGAGCGGCAACGCACTGCGCCTGCTCGGGGAGGCCGAGGAGCGCGCTGCGGCGATCTCCGCGGAGCGCGGGCCGGGGCTGGCCCGCATCGAGGACCTCGACGGCGTCACCGCCTGAGCAGGCGCCGGCCGCAGCGCGTCACTGCTGCCGGGCGCGCATCACCGTCAGCGCCACGAGCCGCGAGATGACCATCGCGACGTAGAGCACCCCGCCGAGCTGTTCGACGGTGACCAGGGCCCGGGCCTGGGGCTTGATCGGACCGACGTCGGAGAGACCGACACTGGTCAGGTTGGCTCCGGAGAAGTACAGGAGCTCGAGGAAGGTCCGCTTGCCGGGACCGTCGAAGGAGGTGAACGAGTTGGGCCAGACCTCCTGGATGGCGAGGTACACGTACGCGAAGGCGAAGAGCAGCACCGTGAAGCACGCCCCGACCGCGAACAGCTCGTCCTTGGTGACCCAGGAGTCCTCGAACATGTACGCGATGAGCGCGTACGCCGTATAGAAGTAGAACACCGCCAGCGCCGTGTGCGCGAGGACGATGACCACGTCGGTGCTGTCGATCAGGCTCCACAGCTCGAAGACCGCAGCGGGCAGGGCCAGCGTGGCCGAGAGCCAGGTCAGGGCGGGGGTGCTGCGCACCGTGAAGACCGCCGTGACCACCGCGCTGAGGCTGAGCAGCGAGATGACCGCGCGCCCCCAGTCGGTCTCCTGGAGGAACGGCAGGAGCAGGATCACGAGGATCTGCACGATGAGGAGGAACGCCGAGGGCTGCTTGCGCAGGGTGGCGCGCCACCGCACCCAGGTCGACGGCTCTTCGCGCAGGTCCTCCCACGTGGACGTCATCCCGACACGGTAGCCGTCCCCGGTGGAGAATGCGTGCGTGCCGGGCGCCCTGCTCCTCCCCCTGCTGACCGCTGCCGCCGTCCTCGTGGTGAGCGGGGTACTCAAGCTGCGCACGCCGTCCGAGGTCGACCACGCCTTCGAGTCGCTGCGCGTGCCGCGCCCCCTGGCCGGTGCCACGGTGCGGCGGTCCGTCCCGTGGGCGGAGATGGCGCTCGGGGTGGCACTGCTCGTCACGACCGGCCCCGGGCTCGTGCTCGCCGGTGCCCTGGCCCTCGTGCTGTTCCTCGCCTACCTCGCCCTCGTCGCGCGAGCCCTCCGCGGCCCGGAGCCGGCCGACTGCGGCTGCTTCGGCGCCCTCGGGGACTCCCGGGTCACCTCGGTCACCGTCCTGCGGAACGTCCTCCTCGTCGTCGTGGCAGCCCTCACGGTGCTGGGCGGCGCGCTGGGGGGCGGTGTGCGGGGCGCGCTCACCGACGCTTCCCCGCTCGCCTGGGTGCTCACCGCCGCCCTTGCCGCCGGTGTCGCCGTGGCCGTCACCTGGCGCTCGGCCCCCGCGGCGGGCACGACGGGCACCACCTCGGACGACGGCGGGCACGCGGACGACGGCTACGACCGCACCCCCGTCCCGGAGGTCCAGGTGCTCACCGCCGCGGGCCGGCTGGTCGTCGTCGGGGAGGAGGCCCGGGCCGCCGCCCAGCTCCTCGTGTTCCTCCGCCCCGGGTGCGGACCCTGCGGCCGGCTCGGCCCGCTCGTCACCGGCTGGAACGAGGCGCTGGCCCCGGTCACCGTCCGCGCGGTCGTCGTCGGCGACCCCCGGACCCTCGAGCGGCTCCCCTACCTCGACGGGACGACGTGGTTCGACCCGCACGGCGTCACCCTCCGGCGGCTCGTGGGAACCGCCCCGTCCGCGGTGCTCGTCGGGGCCGACGGCTTCCTCGCGGGTGGGCCGGTCCACGGCGAGGCGGAGGTGACCGCCTTCGTCGCGGAGGTCCGCGCCCACCTCGACGAGGCCCTGGCCGGCGGCGTCAGCGGCCCGTGAGCTCCCAGGCGTCCTCGCCGGAGCCGTCGTCCCCGTCGGCGTAGTCGACGGCCACCGGGTAGCGGTCGAGGTCGTCGGCGACGGCGTCACCGCCATAGCGCACGACCGGCACCTCGGCGGTGTCGTCCCGCGACTCGTCGGCGACCGGCGCACCCTGCTCGAGGGCATGGGCGTCGCCGTCCATGGGCTGGCCGTCGAAGGGCGGGTCGGGCTCGGGCACGTCCTCCCCCCGCATGAGGGCGAGGGTCGTCGGGAGGTCGTCGGCCTTGACGAGCACGTCGCGCGCCTTGGAGCCCTCGGACGGGCCGACGACGCCGCGGGACTCGAGGAGGTCCATGAGCCGCCCGGCCTTGGCGAAGCCGACGCGCAGCTTGCGCTGGAGCATCGACGTGGAGCCGAACTGGGTGGTCACGACAAGCTCGGTGGCCTGGAGCAGCAGGTCGAGGTCGTCGCCGATGTCGTCGTCGACCTGCTTCTTCGGCGCGACGACGGTGACGTCCTCGCGGTAGCTCGGCTTGAGCTGCTCGGTGACGTGGGCGACGACGGCGTGGATCTCGGACTCGGTGACCCAGGCGCCCTGGACGCGCATCGGCTTGCTCGCCCCCATCGGGAGGAACAGGGCGTCACCCTGGCCGATGAGCTTCTCGGCGCCGGGCTGGTCGAGGACGACGCGGCTGTCGGACAGCGAGGAGGTGGCGAACGCCATCCGGGACGGCACGTTGGCCTTGATGAGGCCGGTGACGACGTCGACGGAGGGGCGCTGGGTCGCGAGGACGAGGTGGATGCCCGCGGCGCGCGCGAGCTGGGTGATGCGGACGATCGACTCCTCGACGTCGCGCGGGGCGACCATCATGAGGTCGGCGAGCTCGTCGACGACCACGAGGAGGTACGGGTACGGGGTGATGACCCGCTCCGACCCGGGGAGCGGCTTGACCTTGCCCGCACGCACCGCCTTGTTGAACTCGTCGAGGTGCTTGAACCCGTACGCGGCGAGGTCGTCGTAGCGGGTGTCCATCTCGCGCACGACCCACTGGAGGGCCTCGGCGGCCTTCTTGGGGTTCGTGATGATCGGGGTGATGAGGTGCGGGATGCCCTCGTACGCGGTCAGCTCGACCCGCTTGGGGTCGACGAGGACGAGGCGGACCTCGTCCGGAGTGGCCCGCATGAGGATCGAGGTGATCATCGAGTTGACGAAGCTCGACTTCCCCGCGCCCGTGGCGCCGGCGACGAGCAGGTGCGGCATCTTCGCGAGGTTCGCGATGACGTAGCCACCCTCGACGTCCTTGCCGACGCCCATGACCATCGGGTGCTCGGTGCCCCGGGCGACCTGGCTGCGCAGGACGTCCCCGAGGCTGACCTTCTCGCGGTCGGTGTTCGGGATCTCGATGCCGATCGCCGACTTCCCGGGGATCGGGCTGAGGATTCGCACGTCGGCGCTGGCGACGGCGTAGGCGATGTTCCTCGAGAGCGCCGTGACCCGCTCGACCTTGATGCCGGGCCCGAGCTCGACCTCGTACCGGGTGACGGTCGGCCCGCGGGTGAAGCCGGTGACCTGGGCGTCGATCTCGAACTGGTCCAGGACCTGGGTCAGCGACTCCACGACCCGGTCGTTGGCGGCGCTGCGTGCCTTGTGCGGGCTTCCGGGCTCGAGGAGCGAGGACTCGGGGAGGGTGTACGTGACGTCGCCGGCCAGCGAGAGCTGCTCGACGCGCTGCGGGAGCTGGGAGGTGGGGGGCGCGTCGAGCGGCATCCGCTCCGGCACCGGCCCCCGTGCGGCGGGGCCCGCGGCTGCGGTGGCGTCCGCGCCCGCCGGGGCGGGCGTGGGGGTGACGGAGGGGGCGGGGCGCTTCTGGCCGGGACGCAGGCGGCGCCCGGTGCGCGGGTCGACGACGGCGGCCTGTTCGAACGGCTCGTCGCCGACGAGCGGGCCCTCCCCCTCGGCGCCCTTGGCCCGGGAGCGTCGCCGGGGGGCGCTCCTCTCGGGCTCCGGCTCGGCCGCGGGCGGCTCGTGGCCGGTGAGGCGGGCGAACACCTCCCGGCTGCGCTGCGGAACCTGGTGCAGGGGCGTCGCCGTGAGGACGAGGAGACCGAAGAGGCCGAGGAGCAGGAGCAGCGGGACGGTGCCGTAGACCGACACCGCGGCCTGGAGCGGGCTGGAGGCCAGGAAGCCGATGATGCCGCCGGCGGCGCGCATGCCCTCCGCGCCCTGGGGCGGGGTCGGGACGCCGTCGGAGACGTGCACGAGACCGCACGCGGCGAAGGCGAGAGCCGTGGTCCCGACCGCCATCCGGGAGGTGGCCGCCTCGTCGCTCGGGGCCCGGAGCACCCGGATCCCGAACGCGAGGAGGACGAGGGGCACGGCATAGCCGACCTTGCCGAAGGTCCCGGCGACGACGGCGTGCACGATGGTCCCGACGGCCCCGGGCATGTCCCACCACTCGCGGGCGGCGACGACGACGGCGAGGGCGACGAGCAGCAGGCCCACACCGTCGCGGCGGTGCTCCGGCTCGAGGTCGCGACCGGTGTCGCCGACCTTGCGGGCGACGGCGCCGGTGGCGTGGGCCAGACCCATCCACGTCGTCTGGGCGGCGCGCAGCGGCAACGGCAGGCCCCCGGACCGGGCGCCGCGCTTGGTCGTGCGGGACCGGGCCGTGCCCGCGCGGTTGGCGGGGCGGGTGCTCCGGCTCCGGGCGCGGGACGTCGAGGACGTGCGTGTCGCCATGGTCGCAGGCTACGCGAGAGTCACACCCGGCTCACGCGTCACACGCGGAACTCTGGTGGGTTTTCGGGGCGAACCGGGCCGCGGACAGGTGCGTGCGGCGTCCCGCTCGACCCCTGTCATCGAGCGGGGCGCCGCACGGTCGTCCCCGTGGAAGGAGCGGGGACGACACCGGCGTGGTCGGCCTGCCCGGCCTCCCCGACGCGAGCCGGAGAAACCGCGAGAACCTGGACGAGACGACCGCCGGGCGTTCGCGGGGGCCACCACCCGGTGCGGATGTTGACCCTGTGCTGGTGTTCACTTTACGAACTCTTTACTCTTCCCGCTAGGGTTTCCGAAGACTTCCGTCCCGGAGGGGCCGAACGGGTGACCTGCGGTTCAGCAGTTGTTGCGCAGGACGTCGAAGATGAAGTCGGTGAAGGTGACGACCTGGTCGCGGTCGACACCGCTGTAGGAGGTGACCGCGTTCCAGTAGGTCATCGTGAACGTCGTGATCGGACCCGGGTAGGTGATGGTCACGTTGCCGTCACTGCTGTCGGTGCCCACCGGCCGGTTGCTGCTCGTGGGCGCGAAGGGGCTCGCGGCAGACCCCGCGCCGGCGAGCCGGTACGTGTTGGCGATCGCGTAGCCGAACGAACCTGACAGCTCGATGCGGTCGTCGAAGTCGCCCCGGTTGCTGTCGATGTCGGTGATCTTGAAGGACAGGCCGACGACCGGCTCGCTGAAGGTGAAGGTGACGAGCTGCCGCGCGCCACGCTGGGGAGGGGTACCACCGTACGAGCCGGTGAGCGTCTGGTGGAAGGTGAGGCCCGGCTTCCCGGTGGCGCCGACCTGGCCGGTGGAGATGCGGAGGTTGTCGTTCGACCCGGTCTCCGAGCCGGCCTGCATCGAGCCGACGAAGGTGGTGGCGATCGCCATGGTGACCGGGAGGACGGGACCGGCACCATCGGGGTCGACCGTCGCGAGCCCCGCGGTGGAGGAGGCGCGGGTGTAGGTCGTGCCGGAGCTCCCACTCCAGTCGATGACGTAGCGCTGAGGGTTGCAGGGCGAGGCGGCTGCGCGCGGGGCGGCGGCCCCGACGGCGATGACGGGGACCGCCCAGGCGAGACCGGCGGCGACGGACCGTCGGGAGGGCCGTGCCGGTGCCGGCGCGTCCGCTGTCTGCTGGGTCATGCGGGGGGTTCCCCTCGGGTCGGACCGCTGGAACGGAGATGACCATTCCTTGGTGTTGTACCTACCAGTACTTTACGGTCCCTTTACCTTTCTCCGAGGCCGATCCCGCGTGTCGCCCCAAACCCGGCCGAACGGACGAGGCGGTGACGACGGTCAGCGACGACGGATTCCGTGGGCCGCACGGCCCATCTCGGGGCATACCGGCATGTCTGAGCACGGCGAGGCGCGACGGAATCCGTTGAACGCGCAACGACGCGTCCGGCGGACCGCGCCCTCGGGCCGGCCGCTCGTCGGAGGGAACGGCCCGGGAGCCCGGCCGTGCCGGACCGCTCAGGCCTCGATGACGGTGGGGATGATCATCGGGCGGCGCTTGATCTTGCGCCCGACCCACGGGCCGATGGTGCGGCGCACGACCTGCTGGAGCTGGTGGGAGTCGGTGACCCCCTGGGCGGTGGCCTCGTCGAGGGCCTGCTCGATGCGCGGGCGGATCTCGTCGAACACCACGTCGTCCTCGACGAAGCCACGCGCCGTGATCTCCGGGCCGGCGAGCACCTTGCCGGTCATCGAGTCCACGACGACGACGACCGAGATGAAGCCCTCGTCGCGCAGGATGCGCCGGTCCTTGAGCAGCGTCTCGTCGGCCTCGCCCACGGAGGAGCCGTCGACGTAGACGTACCCGCACTCGACCGAGCCCGCGACCGACACCCGGCCGTCGACGAGGTCGACCACGACGCCGTCCTCGACGACCGCGATGTTCCGCCGCGGCACACCGGTCAACGCGGCGAGGTCGGCGTTCGCGACGAGGTGGCGCCACTCCCCGTGGACGGGCATGACGTTGCGCGGCCGCACGATGTTGTAGCAGTAGATGAGCTCGCCCGCGCTGGCGTGCCCCGACACGTGGACCTTCGCGTTGCCCTTGTGCACGACGTCGGCACCGAGCCGCATCAGCCCGTTGATGACCCGGTAGACGGCGTTCTCGTTGCCCGGGATGAGCGACGAGGCGAGCAGCACGGTGTCGCCCTCCCCCACCTCGATCCGGTGGTCGCGGTTGGCCATCCGGGACAGCGCGGCCATCGGCTCGCCCTGGGACCCGGTGCACACGAGCACGACCTGGTCGTCGGGCAGCTCGCCCAGTCGCTTGAGGTCGACGAGCACCCCGTCGGGGACGCGGAGGTACCCGAGGTCCGCGGCGATCCCCATGTTCCGCACCATCGACCGGCCGATCATCGCGACCTTGCGCCCCGCCTTGTCCGCGGCGTCGAGCACCTGCTGCACCCGGTGCACGTGCGAGGAGAAGCACGCGACGATGATCCGCCGCTGAGCGTGTCGGAAGACCTTGTCGATGGCGGGGGCGATCTCGCGCTCCGGCGTCGTGAAACCGGGCACCTCGGCGTTCGTGCTGTCGACGAGGAAGAGGTCGACCCCCTCCTCACCGAGCCGGGCGAAGGCGCGCAGGTCGGTGATCCGCCCGTCGAGGGGCAGCTGGTCCATCTTGAAGTCACCCGTGTGGAGGATGGTGCCGCCGGGCGTGCGCACGAAGACCGCGAGGGCATCCGGGATCGAGTGGTTCACCGCGACGAACTCGCAGTCGAACACCCCGAGCCGCTCCCGGCCCCCTTCGATGACCTCGAGCGTGAGCGGCGTGATGCGGTGCTCCTTGAGCTTGGCCTCGATGAGCGCGAGGGTCAGCCGGGACCCGACGACCGGGATGTCGGGCCGGAGGCGCAGGAGGTACGGCACCGCGCCGATGTGGTCCTCGTGGCCGTGGGTGAGCACGATCGCCCGGACCCGGTCCAGCCGGTCCTCGATGGGGCCGAAGTCGGGGAGGATGAGGTCGATCCCCGGGTGGTGGTCGTCGGGGAAGAGCACGCCGCAGTCGATGACGAGCAGCTGGCCGTCGTGCTCGAGGACGGTCATGTTGCGGCCGACCTCGCCGAGCCCACCGAGCGGGGTGACCCGGACGCCACCGGGTGCGAGCGGGGCAGGGGCGTCCAGGTCGGGGTGCGGGTGGCTCATGCGCCCGTCGATGCCGCGAGGGCCGCGAGGGCCGGCCGCAGCAGCTCGAGGTGCTCGGGCGGCGACTCGACGAGGGGCAGGCGGACGGTGGCGTGGTCGATGACGCCGAGCTCGACGAGGGCGGCCTTGGCCATGATCGCGCCCTGGGAGGGCCCCATCACCGCGTCGACGACGGGCACGAGGGCGGTGTGGATGCGTCGGGCCTCGGCGAGGTCGCCCCGGTCGACGGCCTCGACCATGGCGCGGTAGTGCGCGCCGGCGACGTGGCCGACCACGGAGACGGTGCCGACGGCCCCGATGGCGAGCAGCGGCAGGGTGAGGGCGTCCTCCCCGCTGAACCACAGCAGGTCGGTCTGCGCCATCACCCGCGTCGAGGCGGCGAGGTCGCCCTTGGCGTCCTTGACGGCCACGATGCGCGGGTGCTCCGCGAGGGCGACGAGGGTCTCGTGGGCGAACGGGATGCCGGTGCGCCCCGGGATGTCGTAGAGCATGACCGGCAGGTCGGTGACGTCCGCGACCGCCCGGCAGTGCGCGACGAGACCCGGCTGGGTCGGCTTGTTGTAGTACGGCGACACGAGCAGGAGCCCGTCGGCCCCGGCCCCGGCCGCGCGCCCGGCCATCTCGATCGAGTGGGCGGTGTCGTTCGAGCCGATGCCGGCCACGACCTTCGCGCGACCCGCCGCCCGCTCCGCGACCCGGCGGACCATCCCGATGCTCTCGTCGTCGGTGAGGGTCGAGGCCTCCCCCGTCGTGCCGTTGACGACGAGCCCGTCGTGCCCGGTGGCCAGGAGGTGCTCCACGAGGGCGTCGACGCCCGCCTCGTCGACGGCGCCGCCCGGGGACATCGGGGTCACCATCGCGGTGAGGACGCGGCCGAAGGGTGAGCTCGTCATGGGTTCCAGCGTAGTGCTGACGCACCCACGGGTGCGCCGCCGCCTCCGCTCCGGTGGCTCCGGTTGCCGCTCCGACGGGGCAGGTCTAGCGTGCCCGGCGGACGTCACAGACGTCCCGGCCGCGACGGGGGGCTTCCGCGTCGGGGCCGAGGGGAGGGAACCAGGCCGGGGGGCCGTGGTCCGTTTCGCAGGTCGGCGTGGTGATGCCTTCTCCGAACTCGACACGTCTGGCGATCTCGGTCGCCGAAGGGGGAACACCATGACAGTCACCCGCATGGCGGCCGGTCTGGTCGCCACACTCGGTCTCGCGGCAGGGCTGCTGGCCACCGCACCGGCCGCGTCCGCGGCAGCGCGCGACGGCTCGTGCCAGTCCGGCGAGTTCTGCCTCTACTACAACTCCGACCACGGGGGCTCGCTCGTCGACCTCGTCGACTCGCAGCGCGACTACGGGACCGGACCCGGCTGCGTCACGTTCGTGAGCAACGGCAGCGGAAAGGGCCAGTGCGTCAAGAACAACACGGCCTCGGTGTGGAACCGCACCGGCAAGCCCGTCTTCGTCTTCTACAACAGCGACTTCGGCGGCGTCTACGACAAGATCCCGGCCGGTACCAAGGCGAACCTCAACGCCAACGTCAAGAACGACAACGCGTCGCAGATCGTCGGTGACGCGTCGCTGCGGTTCCCGCTCCAGACCACCCAGGCCCACGTCAAGTCCCGCTCGCCCCTGACGTGGTGCTGGGACAGCAAGACCAACTGCCATCACGACTACAACGCCTCCGACATCTTCGCGAACACCGGGACGCCGGTCGTCTCGCCCGTGTCCGGCACCGTCAGGACGGTCAACGTCCGCTCCTCGGGCGTCGGGAGCACCGTCACGGTCAAGGACTCCTTCGGCCGACTGTGGTACTTCGCCCACATGCACGACAGCCCGGCCCCCGTCGTCTCGGTCGGACAGCACGTCACGAAGGGTCAGCGGATCGGCACGGTCGGCACCTCCGCCCACGCCCTCGGCACCCAGCCGCACCTGCACATCGACATGCGGGTCGGGGTCGACTCGCGCGTCTCGTGCAGCGCCGCCGCCTGCGCGGGCTACGGCTTCGTCAACGACCAGCCACTGCTGCGGACCGCCTTCCTCGCGCTGTCCTGAGCCGGGACCGGTCCGGCACCGGGTCGTCGACGGCGTGGCGGGTACCGGCGACCATCCGAGTAGTCTCGCGACGTGCGCCAGTACCTCCAGCTGCTCGACCACGTGATGACGACCGGCGTCGAGAAGTCCGACCGCACGGGCACCGGGACCCGGAGCGTCTTCGGCTACCAGATGCGCTTCGACCTGGGCGAGGGGTTCCCCGTGCTCACGACGAAGAAGCTGCACCTGCGCTCGATCATCGGAGAGCTGCTGTGGTTCCTGCGCGGGGACACCAACGTCCGCTGGCTCCAGGAGCGCCGCATCTCGATCTGGGACGAGTGGGCCGACGAGAACGGCGACCTCGGGCCGGTCTACGGTCACCAGTGGCGCTCGTGGCCGACGCCGGACGGCGGCACGGTCGACCAGGTCGCGAAGGTCGTGGAGTCGATCCGCACCAACCCCGACTCGCGGCGCCACATCGTCTCGGCGTGGAACGTCGCCGACGTCGACGACATGGCGCTCCCCCCGTGCCACACGATGTTCCAGTTCTACGTCCGCCCCGCCGCCGACGGTGGCCCGGCCCACCTCGACTGCCAGCTGTACCAGCGCAGCGCCGACGTCTTCCTCGGCGTGCCCTTCAACATCGCGTCCTACGCCCTGCTGACGATGATGGTCGCCCAGCAGACCGGTCTGCGCGCCGGTGAGTTCGTGCACACCCTCGGGGACGCCCACCTCTACTCCAACCACCTCGAGCAGGCCGCCCTGCAGCTCACCCGGGAGCCCCTCCCCCTGCCGACGATGCGCATCACCCCCCGCGACTCGATCGACGCCTACGACCTCGAGGACTTCGAGCTCGTCGGCTACGAGGCGCACCCGTCCATCAAGGCGCCGATCGCGGTATGACCCGGGTCTCGCTCATCGTCGCCGTCGGCCGCAACGGGGTCATCGGCGCCGGCAGCGCGATGCCGTGGCACCTGCCCGAGGACTTCGCGTTCTTCAAGCGGACGACGATGGGCCACCCGATGGTCATGGGCCGCAAGACCTTCGACTCCATCGGGAGGGTGCTCCCCGGCCGGAGGACCATCGTCATCACCCGGCAGCCGGACTGGACCCACCCGGAGGTCGAGACGGTGCACTCCCTCGTCGAGGCGCTCTCGATCGCCGGCCCCGCCGACGAGGTCTTCGTGGTCGGCGGCGGCCAGGTCTACGAGGAGGCGATGCCGTACGCGCACCGGCTCCTCGTCACCGAGGTCGACCTCGAGCCCGAGGGCGACGTGCACTTCCCGCCGATCGACCCGGTGGTGTGGCGCGAGACCTCCCGCGAGGCCCGCGACGGCTTCGCCTGGGTCACCCACGACCGCCGCTGAGGCTCAGCGGACCTCGCCGACGGCGATCGCCGGCTCGACCAGGCTCCCGAGCCACACCCGTCCGGCGTGCTCGCGCACCCCGGTGGCGACGTGCCAGGCCGAGGCGTCGAAGTCGAGGTCGTGGATGACGGCGGCGTCGGCGTCGAGGGCGAGCACCCGGGCGGTGCGCCGCGGTGCCGGCTTGAGCCGGTCCGGCAGCCGACGCACCACGGCCCGGACCTGCCGGGGACTGCGCTGGAGGACCGAGAGCACGGGGTCGGTCGGCGAGGCGACGGTGACCCAGACGAGACCGTCGGAGCCCAGCGCGATGTTGTCGGGGTGGCCGGGCAGGTCCTCGACCCACGTCGTGACCGCCCCGGCCGCGGTACCGTCGAGCGCCACCCGGCGGATGCGGCAGGTGCCCGTCTCGGCGACGAGCACGCCGGCCTCGTCCGGCAGGAGCGCGACCCCGTTCGCGAAGCACAGCCCGTCGAGGACGGTCGACACGGCGCCGTCGGGGCCCCGGCGCAGCAGTCGCCCGGTGCACGTGTGCTCGACGAGGTCGTTCTTCCAGTCCTCGACCTGCCAACGGCGGCTGGAGTCGGTGAACCAGATCGTGCCGTCGGCCTGGACGGCGGCGTTGTTCGTGAAGAGGAGGTGCTCGCCGTCGACCTCGGTGACGAGGGTCTCGACCGTCCCGTCCGCGGGGTCGAGCGCCAGCAGGCCCCGATGGGCGTCGCAGACGAGGAGGCGACCGTCGGGCAGCCACTCGAGCCCGAGCGGGCGCCCGCCGGTGGCGGCGACCGTCGTGACGGACCCGTCGGCGGGGTCGTGGACGTGGACGGCTCCGTCGGCGGTGCCCGTCCACACCCGCCCGTCGGGTCCGACGAGGACGTCCTCGGCTCCGGGGCCGGGGATCGGCACGACGGTCAGCGACAGGGTCATGGGGGCAGCGTAGGTGGCCGCGCCCGTGGTGTCGCGGGAGCGGTCGGTAGGGTCGGACCCGTGCCTGTCCACACCTCGACCACCGACCGGGTCGCCCTCCTCACGATCGACCGGCCGGAGCGCCGCAACGCCCTCGACCTCGAGACCCTGGAGACCCTGCACGCGGCCGTCGCCGAGGCCGTCGGCGCGGGGGCACGAGCCCTGGTGCTCACCGGGGCCGCCGGCCACTTCTGCGCCGGCGCCGACCTCACCGAGCTCGAGGACGTCTCCTTCACGCAGCGCCTCGCCGAGGTCCTCGAGCACCTCGCCGCCGTCCCGGTCGTCACCGTCGCCGCCGTCGAGGGGGCCTGCATGGGCCTGGGGATGCAGCTCGCCCTCGCGTGCGACGTGCGGGTCGTCGCCGGCTCCGCCCGCTTCGCGGTGCCCGTCGCGAAGCTCGGGCTCATGGTCGACCACTGGACCCTCGACCGGCTCGCCCGCTCCTGGGGCGAGGGGGCGGCGCGGCACATGGTGCTCACCGCCGCGGTGCTCGACGCCGACGACGCGCTGCGCCTCGGCTTCGCCCAGCAGCTCGGAGGGCTGGAGGACGCGCAGCGGCTCGCGGCGCAGGCCGCCCGGCTGGCCCCGCTGACCCAGGCCGGGTCGAAGGTCGGCTTCGACTCCCACCACGACAACGGCCCCGAGGTGGCCAGGTACGAGGCCGCCTTCGCGCGCGCCTGGTCCAGCGAGGACCTCCTCGAGGGGCGGGCCGCGTTCGTCGGCCGCCGGGACCCGTCCTTCCGGGGGGCCTGATGAGCGACCACGGGCACGACCACGGACACCCTCACGAGGCGGGCCCCGCCGCGGACGCGAGCGTCCGCCGGGCCGGACCCAACGACGCCCCCGCCGTGGGGATCGTCCAGGCCACCGTGTTCCGCGAGGCCTACGCCGGGCACGTCCCCGACGACGTGCTCGCCCAGTTCGAGCCGGATGCCTTCGGCCGCGCCTGGCGGGCCAGCCTGACCAACCCCCCGGAGGGTGTGCACCGGCTGCTCGTCGCCTGCGCCGGTCCGCAGGTGGTCGGCGCCATCGCGGTCGGTCCGGCCCAGGACCCCGACGCCGAGCCTGCGTGGGCGGAGGTGACCCTCCTCGTCGTCCACCCGGACGCCCGTCGGCAGGGGCACGGCTCACGACTGCTCAACGCGTCGGTCGACATCCTGCGCGAGGCGGGCGCCGCGGCGGTCACGGCATGGCTGCGCGCCGACGACGAGGCCACGCGCGAGTTCCTCACGGCCTCCGGTTTCGGGCCCGACGGCGCCTTCCGCGACCGCGTGGTCTCCCCCGACGGGCGGACGCTGCGCGAGGTGCGGGTCACCGCCGGGATCGTCGACCCGGCTCAGGGATGAGCACCGAGGTCTCGCTGTCGCCGGCCCGGCGGCGCGAGGTCCGCCGCCAGGCCCTCTCGGTCGGCGCGGCCACGGGGGCCTACGGCATCTCGTTCGGGGCGCTCTCGGTCGCCTCCGGCCTCGACGTCCTCCAGACCCAGGCCCTCTCGCTGCTGCTCTTCAGCGGCGGATCGCAGTTCGCCGTCGTCGGCGTGCTCGGCGCGGGAGGCGGAGGCGCCGCGGCGGTCGCCACCTCGACGCTGCTCGGCGTGCGCAACGGTCTCTACGCCCTCCAGACCTCCCGCTTCCTCGGGGTGTCCGGGCTGCGCCGGCTCGCCGCGGCCCAGGTGACCATCGACGAGTCCACGGCGGTCGGGGTCGGCCAGCCGGAGCCCCCGGCCCAGCGGCTCGGCTTCTGGCTCACGGGGATCGCCGTGTTCCTCGGGTGGAACGTCATGACCCTCGCGGGGGCCCTCGTCGGCAACGCCATCGGCGACCCCCGCACCTACGGCCTCGACGCCGCAGCCGCCGCCGCCTTCGCCGCGCTGCTCTGGCCGCGCCTGCGCAGCGGGGACGCCGCCGCGACGGCGGTGCTCGCCGCCTTCGTGGCCCTCCTGACCAGCCCCGTGCTGCCGCCCGGGGTGCCCGTGATCCTCGCGGCCCTCGCCGCGGTCGCCGTGGGGATGCGTCGTGGCGGGCGGCACGAGGCGCCCCCGACCTCGCGCGAGGGCGAGCTTCCCGGAGCGGACCCGGTGCCGTGACGACCTGGACGACCGTGCTGCTGGCCTGCGCCGCCGCCTACGGCCTCAAGCTCGCCGGGTACCTCGTGCCCGCGACGTGGGTCGAGGGCGAGCGGCGGTCACGGGTCATCGCACTGCTGCCCGTGGCTCTGCTCGCCGCGCTCGTGACGGTCCAGACCGTCGTCGGGGACGGCGGGTCGCTCGTCCTCGACGCCCGCACGGCGGCGCTGGCCGTGGCGGTCGGGCTGCTCCTGCTCCGCGCCAACTTCCTCGTCGTCGTCGCGGGTGCGGCGCTCACGGCCGGGGTGCTGCGGGCCCTCGGCGGGAGCTGAGCCTCAGCCGGCCGCCGCGGCGTACCGGGCGAGCACGACGTCGACGACGCGGTCGTCCGGCAGCAGCGGCCCGGTCACGAGGTCGGCCCCGCAGGACTCCAGCCGCCGCTGGAAGAACCCGGGCGCCAGGAGGTAGGACGCCACGACGACCGCCGTCGCGCCCTCGATCCGCGCCGCCGTCACCCCACACGCCACGGGCGGGCGGGGCCCGGCGGCGTAGGCCACGCGCACGGGCGACCCGAGCCGTCCCGCCAGCCGGCGCGCGCTCTCCTGCGAGTCCGCCTGCGCGCTCTCGTCGGTGGAGCCGGCGGGCGCGAACACCACCCCAGCACCGTCGGGGGCGCCCATCGCGGCGAGCCGGTCGAGGACGACGTCGACGAGGAGGTCGTCGGGCCCGAGGGCGCCGGTGACCACGACGTCCGGCCTGTCGCTGACGGCCTCGGCGAGGTCGACCCGTACGTGGAACCCCGAAGCGAGCAGCAGCGGGACGACGACGCCGGACATCCCCCCGTCCGCCCGGACGGGCAGAGCCGCGACGACCTCGGCCACGTCGGGTCCGTGGACGTCGAGGTACGCCTCGTGCACCGTCACGCCCCGCAGCCGCGCCGCCACGGCGCGCACGGTGGCGGAGACCACCGCGCGGCCCGCCGCGTCCCGCGTCCCGTGGCCGCAGACCACGAGCGCGGGCCGGTCAGTCCTCACCGCCCGGGCCCTCCGGGGTGGCGCAGGCCGGGTCGTCGAGGAAACCCTCGGCGGCCACCCGGCCGATGACGATGATGGCCGGCGGACGCACGCCCGCGGCGGCGGTCACGGCGGCCGCGGTGCCGACCGTGGCGTGGGTGACCCGTTCGTGCGCTGTCGACCCCTTCTCGACCACCGCCACGGGCAGGTCCGCGGGCACGCCCTCGGCCAGCGCCGTCTCGCAGATCCCCGGGAGCGCCGAGACGGCCATGAGCAGCACCACGGTGGCACCGGTCGAGAGCGCCCCGAGCACCGCGGGGTCGGCGCCCGCATGGCCGGAGGTGACGAGCACCGAGGTGGCGATCCCCCGCTGGGTCACCGGGATGCCGGCGAGCGCGGGCACCGAGAACGCCGAGGTGATGCCGGGGACCACCTCCACGTCGACACCGGCGGCGCGGCACGCGTGGACCTCCTCACCGCCGCGGCCGAAGACGTAGGGGTCACCGCCCTTGAAGCGCACCACCGTCCGCCCGGCCCGGGCGTGCTCGACGAGGAGCCGGTTGATCTCGGCCTGCGGCACCGGGTGGTTGGTGGGGCTCTTGCCGACGTTGACGACCTCGACGTCGTCCGGGAGCTGCTCGAGGAGCCAGGTGGCCCCGAGCCGGTCGGTGACGACGACGTCGGCCGTCGCGAGCGCCTCGCGGCCCGCGGTCGTCACGAGCCCTGCCGCGCCGGGCCCGCTGCCGACGAGGACGACGCGTCCCTCAGCGCGTCGGCGCCGGCGCAGGTCCACCCGCCCGGACTCCACGTACGCCCCGAGGGCGTCGCGCACCGCGGCCGCGCGCCGCGGGTCGGGCGCGCCGGTGCCGACGACCCCGATCCGCAGGTCGCCGTGGGTGCTCGTGGCGGCGACCCGGGCCGAGCCGGACGCGCCGTCCGAGGCGTTGACGCACCACGTCCGGTGGTCGTCGCACCACCCGGCGACGCGGGCGTTGAGGGCGCGGTCGGACGTGGCGGCGACGACGAGCCAGGCGCCCTCGAGGTCACCCTCCTCGACCGCGCGCTCGACGAGCTCGACGTCGCCGTGCAAGGCCATCCGGCGGGCGTCGTCCGAGGGGTCGGGGTCGACGACGACGACCCGGGCGCCCTCCTCGACGCACCGACGGATCCGTCGCACGCCGACGACCCCGGCCCCCACGACGACGACACGTCGACCGGAGAGGTCGAGACCGACGAGGGTGCTCACCCGAGCCCGAGGTAGTGCTCGAGGCCGACGGTGAGGCCCGGGTGGTCGCCCACCTGCCGGACCGCCGCGAGCACGCCGGTCATGAACGAGACCCGGTCGAAGCTGTCGTGCCGGATCGTCAGCAGCTCGCCCGGGCCGCCGAGGAGGACCTCCTGGTGGGCCACGAGCCCGCGCAGCCGCACCGAGTGGACCGGCACGCCGTGGACCCGCGCGCCCCGGGCCCCGTCGGGGTCGTGGGTCGTCGCGTCGGGCACCGGACCGAGGCCGGCCTCCTCGCGCGCGGCCCCGACGAGGTCGGCCGTCCGGGCCGCCGTCCCCGACGGCGCGTCGACCTTGTCGGGGTGGTGCAGCTCGACCACCTCGACCGACTCGTAGAACCGGGCCGCCTGCTGGGCGAAGGCCATCATGAGCACCGCGCCGACCGCGAAGTTCGGTGCGACGAGCACCCCGACGCCCGGAGCCTCGCCGAGCTGCTCCCGGAGCACCACCAGGCGCTCCGGCGTCCAGCCGGTGGTGCCGACGACGACGTGCGTGCCGCGCTCGACGCAGTACGCCACGTTCGCGGGCGAGGCGTCGGGGACGGAGAACTCGACGACGACGTCGGCTCCGCCGAGGTCACCGAGGTCGTCCCCGGCGTCGTAGCGGCCGACGAGCTCGAGGTCGTCCGCCTCCTCGACCGTGGAGCAGACGGTGGCCCCCATCCGACCGGCGGCCCCGATGACGGCAACCTTCGTCGCACTCATGTCCGCCACTGTAGTCAGGCGGGGTGCGGCCCCTTGGCCGTGACCATGGCGAGGACCACGGGCGGCAGCACGAGGGTGACCAGCCCCAGCGAGGCCAGGGCCCACCCGACGTCGCGCGTCACGACGAGCACGGTGAGCACGGCCAGCACCCACGCGAGCAGCACCACCGCGGAGACCGCACCGAGCCGGGTCAGCGGCCCGGGGTCACGGGGGTCCGCCTCGAGCCGGCGGTTGGCGGCGAGCACGAGGACGGAGCCGAGGCCCGCGACGGCCCCCACGGCCACGGCCGCCCAGAGCAACGGCTCGACGTCGCCGGGCGCTCGCGAGGCGAGCGCCGCGGCCGCCAGCGCCACGACGTCGCAGAGCAGGGTCGCCGCCAACGCGCCACGCCCGCGGATGCGGGCGGCCTCCCGCGCCGCCCCCTCGCCGATCGTCACACCGGCAGCCTAGGGCCGGGCCGACCGGCCGACGCCCCGTGGCGCCACCCCGTGTTCACGTTCCGTTCACCTTCGGCGTCAGCCTGGGGTACTCTGGAGGTGAACAGCAGGTGAACGAACGGACAAGGGGGCCTGCCATGAAGAAGGTCGACACGACCACGACGCGCACCGGTCTCGCCGTGCGCTGGGTCCCGGTGACCGATGCCGACGGGCGGACCCGCATGGAGATGCGCTGGACCACGCCCCACCGGTTGCGCACACGCGCCGCGTCCTGACGCCGAGAACGACGGGCCCGCACCACGCCGCGGTGCGGGCCCGCTCGCGTCCCCTCCGGGCCTCAGGCCCAGGCGGCGCCGCCCTCGGGCCGGCGCCCCTGCTCGGGCCAGACCGGGTCGGGCACCGGGTGCTCGGCGCCCGTCGGGCCGCCCGAGGCTCCCCCGAGGTGCTCGACCCCCTCGCCCCCTCCGACCGCGACCGGCGCGGCCGGCGCGTCATCGACGATGTCGTCCATCCCTGCATCTCCCCCGCTCTCCCGACGGCCGGCCCCCCGGCCGTGTTGCTGGCGCCTGCACGGTAGTCCACCCCGCGGTGGGCAGGTGGCACGAACCTGCCAACGACAGCGAGGTGTCGCCCGGCCCGCCGAGCCCAACGCACACCGGAGCCCCGGAGCACCGCGGGGGTGCACCGGGGCTCCGGTGACGCGGGCGGCGCGAGCCACCCGACGGGGTCAGTCCTCGGACGAACCGCCCTCGGAGGAGCCGCCCTCCTCGGACCGCTCGCCGCGGCCACGGCCGCCGCGCCGACGACGGGTGCGCGGGCGACGCTCGCCCCGCTCCTCGCCGGAGTCCTCGGAACCGCCCTCGGCGTCGGTGTCGACGTCCTCGGAGTCGGCGTCGGAGTCGTCCGCCACGACCGGAGCCGCGGGGGCCTCGGCCGGGGCGTCGGACCCGCCCTCGCCCTCGGCGATGACCGCCGCGAGGCTCAGCTTGCCGCGGGGGTCGATCTCCTTGAGCTCGACCTGGATCTTCTGACCCACGCCGAGGACGTCCTCGACCGCGTCGATCCGCTTGCCACCGACGAGCTTGCGCACCTCGGAGATGTGGAGCAGGCCGTCCTTGCCCGGCAGGAGCGAGACGAACGCCCCGAAGGTGGTCGTCTTGACGACCGTCCCGAGGAAGCGCTCGCCGATCTCCGGCATCTGGGGGTTGGCGATGGCGTTGATCGCGGCCCGGGCGGCCTCGGCCGAGGGGCCGTCGGTCGCACCGATGTAGATCGTGCCGTCGTCCTCGATCGAGATCTGGGCGCCGGTGTCGTCCTGGATCTGGTTGATCATCTTGCCCTTCGGGCCGATGACCTCACCGATCTTGTCGACCGGCACCGTCACCGAGATGACGCGAGGAGCGTAGGGGCTCATCTCGTCCGGGGCGTCGATGGCCTCGTTCATGACGTCGAGGATGTGGAAGCGGGCGTCCCGGGCCTGGGTCAGCGCGCCGGCCAGCACGTCGGCGGGGATGCCGTCGAGCTTGGTGTCGAGCTGGATGGCCGTGACGAACTCCCGGGTCCCGGCGACCTTGAAGTCCATGTCGCCGAAGGCGTCCTCGGCACCGAGGATGTCGGTGAGCGCCGCGTACTGCGTCTGCCCGTCGACCTCCGCGGAGACCAGGCCCATCGCGATACCCGCGACCGGCGCGCGCAGCGGCACACCGGCGTTGAGCAGCGACAGGGTGGACGCGCAGACCGAGCCCATCGAGGTCGACCCGTTCGAGCCGAGCGCCTCGGAGACCTGGCGGATCGCGTAGGGGAACTCCTCACGCGTCGGCAGGACCGGCATGAGGGCCCGCTCGGCGAGCGCGCCGTGACCGATCTCGCGGCGCTTCGGCGACCCGACGCGACCGGTCTCACCGGTCGAGTAGGGCGGGAAGTTGTAGTTGTGCATGTACCGCTTGCGGGTGACCGGCGACAGCGTGTCGAGCTGCTGCTCCATCCGGAGCATGTTGAGCGTCGTGACACCCATGATCTGGGTCTCGCCGCGCTCGAAGATCGCCGAGCCGTGGACCCGCGGGAGCACCTCGACCTCGGCCGAGAGCGCACGGATGTCCGCCAGGCCACGGCCGTCGATGCGGACCTTGTCCTTGAGGATGCGCTGGCGGATGAGCGCCTTCTGCACGGAGCGGTAGGCGGCCGAGAGCTCCTTCTCGCGACCCTCGAACTGCGCCGCGAGGGTGGACTTCATCGACTCCTTGATCTCGTCGATGCGCTCCTCGCGCTCCTGCTTGCCCGCGATCTGCAGGGCCGCGGCGAGGTCGCCGGACACGGCGGACTCGACGGCGCTGTAGGCGTCGTCCTCGTAGTCGAGGAAGACCGGGAACTCCTGGACGGGCTTGGCCGCGGTGGCGGCGAGCTCGGCCTGGGCGTCGCAGAGGACCTTGATGAAGGCCTTCGAGGCCTCGAGGCCCTGCGCGACGACCTCCTCGGTCGGAGCCTGCTTGCCCAGGGTCTTCACGAGGTCCCACGTGGCGTCGGTGGCCTCGGCCTCGACCATCATGATCGCGACGTCGTCACCGGCGACACGGCCGGCGACGACCATGTCGAAGGTCGAGCGCTCGATGTCGCTGAAGTTCGGGAAGGCGACCCACTGGCCGTCGATGAGGCTGACCCGGACGGCACCGATCGGGCCGGAGAACGGCAGGCCGGAGATCTGGGTGGAGGCGCTCGCGGCGTTGATCGCGAGGACGTCGTACTGGTGGTCCGGGTTGAGCGACAGGACCGAGATGACGACCTGGACCTCGTTGCGCAGGCCCTTGGTGAAGGTCGGACGCAGCGGGCGGTCGATGAGACGGCAGGTGAGGATCGCGTCCGTGGACGGGCGGCCCTCACGGCGGAAGAACGAGCCGGGGATCTTGCCCGCGGCGTACATCCGCTCCTCGACGTCGACGGTCAGGGGGAAGAAGTCGAACCCCTCGCGCGGGTGCTTCCCGGCGGTGGTGGTGGAGAGGAGCATCGTGTCCTCGTCCAGGTAGGCGGCAACAGCGCCTCCGGCCTGCTTGGCCAGGCGTCCGGTCTCGAACCGGACGGTGCGGGTACCGAAGCTGCCGTTGTCGATGACGGCTTCGGTGGCGGTGATCTCGGGACCCTCCATGGGGCCTCCTTTTCTCGTGTTTCTCTGCAACCTCGTGCATCGTCGTTGTGCACGGGCGTGTCCTTCATCCGGCGGTTGGTGGCCGGAGTCGTTCCGTGTTCAGTTGTGCGTTCTTCCGAGCGGGACGGGCCCGCTCGTGAGCGGGCGTGGCCCGCTCATGCGAGAAGGGCGGTCCTCACACGGATGTGAGGACCGCCCTCTCGGAAGTCTCAACGACGCAGACCGAGGCGCTTGATCAGCGAGCGGTAGCGCTCGACGTCGATGCTCTCCAGGTAGCGCAGGAGGCGGCGGCGGCGGCCGACGAGCAGCAACAGGCCACGACGCGAGTGGTGGTCGTGCTTGTGCTCACGGCTGTGCTCGGTGAGGTCGACGATGCGCTGCGTGAGCAGCGCGACCTGCACCTCGGGGGAACCGGTGTCGCCCTCGGTCGTGGCGTACTCGGTCATGATCTTCTTCTTGACGTCGGTGCTCAGCGGCATGGGGCGACGACTCTCCTGTTCCTGGTTTCTGCTGCGCGGCGCTCCCGGGCTGGTTCACCGGGGCACTCTGGATCCGCGGCCGATCTGACGGCAGTCAGCAAGGTTACCAGCGGGGTCTCGGGCGGTCCTAATCGGCCGCCGGGGCGGGTCCCCTCCCCGGAGACGCTCAGCCGGGCTTCAGGTGGCAGGGAGGACGGTGGGGTCCATGTGCGGACTCCTGGGGTACGTGGCCGGCCACGGCGGAGCGGCGACGCGGACCGAGGACGTCGAACGGGCGCTCGAGGTGATGCGTCACCGCGGCCCCGACGACGACGGCCTGTGGGCCGACGACGACGTCGTGCTCGGCTTCCGGCGGCTCGCGATCATCGACCTGGAGCACTCCCACCAGCCGCTCTCCTGGCAGGACGACCGCTACCACCTCGTGTTCAACGGAGAGATCTACAACTTCGTCGAGCTGCGTGAGCGGCTGACCCGCGAGTTCGGCGCCGTCTTCGCGACCGAGGGCGACGGCGAGACGATCGTCGCGGGCTACCACCACCTCGGCGCCGACGTCGTCCGCGAGCTGCGCGGCATGTTCGCCTTCCTCGTCTGGGACTCGCAGGAACGGGTGCTCTTCGGCGGCCGCGACCCGTTCGGCATCAAGCCGCTGTTCACCCTGACCGACGAGCGGGGGACGTACTTCTCGAGCGAGATGAAGTCCCTCCTCGAGCTCGTGGACGACCCCGGCACGGTGGACCCGCGAGCCCTCCAGCACTACCTCACGCTCCAGTACGTTCCCGAGCCGGCGACCCTGCACACCGGCATCCGCCGGGTCGAGTCCGGGACCACCTTCACGATGCGGCCCGGCGAGGCCCCGCGGTACCGGCGCTACTTCCGTCCCGACTTCACACCACGGACCTCGGGCACCCCCGACCGCACGTACCGGCGCATCGCCGCCGCGCTCGAGGACTCGGTGGCGAAGCACCTGCGGGCCGACGTCACGGTCGGGGCGTTCCTGTCGGGGGGCATCGACTCCACGGCCATCGCGGCCCTCGCCAAGCGGCACAACCCCGACCTGCTGACCTTCACGACGGGGTTCGAGCGGGAGGGGTACTCCGAGATCGACGTGGCGGCCGAGTCGGCCGCGGCGATCGGGGCCGAGCACATCACCAAGGTCGTCTCCGCCGAGGAGATGATGCAGGTGCTCCCCCTCATCGTCTGGTACCTCGACGAGCCGGTGGCCGACCCCGCCCTGGTGCCCCTCTACTTCATCGCCCGCGAGGCCCGCAAGCACGTCAAGGTCGTCCTCTCGGGCGAGGGCGCCGACGAGCTGTTCGGCGGCTACACGATCTACCACGAGCCGATCTCGCTCGCCGCCTTCGAGAAGGTTCCCCGTCCGCTGCGGCGGGGGCTCGGCAGGGTCTCGGCGCACATCCCCGAGGGGACCCGGGGCAAGGACCTGCTGCGGCGGGGCGCCATCGGCATCGAGGAGCGGTACTACGGCAACGCCCGCATCTTCCGGTCCGACGAGATGACCTTCTACCGGCGGTTCGACGCCACGGTGAGCCACACCGACGTGACCCGCGAGCACTACGCGGCGACGCGCCACCTCGCGGACCCGACCCGGATGCAGTACGTCGACCTCTTCACCTGGCTGCGCGGCGACATCCTCGTCAAGGCCGACAAGATGACGATGGCCAACAGCCTCGAGCTGCGGGTGCCGTTCCTCGACAGCGCGGTCCTCGAGGCAGCGTCGGGGCTCTCGGTCCACGAGAAGCTGAGCCACGGCACGACGAAGTACGCGCTGCGCCGGGCGCTCGCCGACATCGTCCCGCCGCACGTCCTCGACCGCCCGAAGCTCGGCTTCCCGGTGCCGATCCGGCACTGGCTCCGGGACGAGATGTACGAGTGGGCACGCGACATCATCACGGCGTCGCAGGCCGACGACCTCATCGACCGCGACGCGGTGCTGCGCCTCCTGGAGGCCCACCGCGCCGGCCCGCACGACTACTCCCGGAAGATCTGGACGGTGCTCGTCGTCCTCCTCTGGCACGGCATCTTCATCGAGCAGCGGATCCGCCCGGACGCCCCGGCGACGGTCTACCCCGTCAGCCTCTGACGCACCGAGGCCGGCCGGGCCTGCCGCATCACAGCTAGCGGCTCCCGGTGCTCACCTGGGCGACGACGTCGAGGTCGACGCCGTCCGCGACGGCGAGGTGCACCGGATGCCGGGCCTCGCCCGCCCGGAGCTCGACCGTTCCGTGGGGTGAGTCCCAGGCCCACGACGAGAAGGCCCGCCGGGCGTCGCGGACCGTGGGGATGCTCCGCCCCGCGATGCTGGCCAGCAGGTGCACCCCGGAGTAGGTCGTCTCGGCCATCGTGCCCGGCGACGGAGCCGCAGAGGTCCCCAGGGGCTCGGCTCCGCAGACGAGGTCCCAGGCGCCCCTGAACTGGCGAGCGAACTCCACCGCCGACGCCGTGCGCAGCGAGGAGAACCAGCCGGCCGACACGAAGAGGTTCTTCGTGGCCTGTGCCCCGGTGGCGAGGACGACGGTCTCGTCGATGAAGGGGCTGAACCGGACGATGGTGGCGTCCATGTCGGCCGCGGCGAAGGCCCGGTTGAACCGCACGGCGTCGGAGCCGACGAGGAGGGTGATGACACCTTCGGCCCCGGTGCGGACGATCTCCTCGAGGACGGAGGCCCACACGGCGGGGTTCTCGGTGCCCAGCGGCACGAAACGGCACCTCAGCACCTCGATGTCGAGACCCGTCAGCCCCTCGATGGTGCGCGCCGCCGTCTCGCGCGGCCAGACGTAGTCGTTGCCGACGACGTACCACCGACGCAACCGGAGCTCCGTGCGCAGCCAGTCCAACGAGGCCAGGATCTGGTCCCCCGGAACCTCACCGCTGCACAGGACGCCGTCACCGCGCTCACCGCCCTCGTAGGCCGCCGCATAGACGTACGGGGCTCGACCCTGCACGACCCGGGCGATGGACTGCCGCAGGTTCGACAGGTGCCAGCCGGTGATCGCGTCGATCTCGCCGCCGGCCAGGAGGGCGCCGATGTGGCCCGCGACGACATCGGGGTCGCCCCCGGCATCGACGTGGACGTACCGGACGGACCGGCCGGCGACACCTCCGGCGGCATCGATCTCGGCAGCGGCCAGCTCCGCCGCGGCGAGGCACTCGAGCCCGAAGATGCCGGCGGGTCCATGGCGCGGCAGGACGAGGGCGACGCGGTAGTCCGAAGTACTCGGGCGAGGTCGGCCCGGGCCGAGGGCAGGCATTGCCATACTGGCCATGTGAGTCCGCGTCCTTCCCACACCGTGTCGAACCGCGAAGAGCAGCTGCTCTCGGTCCTGCGCGTGGCGGCCGAGGCGCAGTCGCAGCTCGAAAGTGCCTTGCGACCCCTCGATCTTACGGTAGACGGCTGGCGCGTGCTCATGACGATTCGGGCGGCGCCCGGTGCCTCGATGACGGAGGTCATCGAGGCGCTGGTCATCCCGGCGACGTCGGCCACCCGCGTCGTGGACGCGCTCGTGGAGCGGGGCGCCGTGTTCCGGACGCCTGCCCCCGAGGACCGACGCCGCGTCACCCTGAGGCTCTCGGCCGAGGGGCAGCGACGGCTCCGGCGGGCGCAGGACGTCATCCGCGCGCTCGAGCCGTCGGACGTCGGGTCACCCCTGCCCGACTGACCCACCTCACAGGCTCTGGACAGATCCGACAGGGGCCTCTAGGCTCCCGATATTCCCATTTGGGAATATCCCATGTGGGATCGTGTGGCGGAGGTGGCCATGGCGACGTACGAGTTCCTCTGTCGGCGCGACGGCGTGATCACGGTGCGGCTGCCCGTCGGGCAGGCTCCCGCGTCGCTCACCTGCCCCGAGTGCCACGACCCCGCGAGACGGCTGTTCAGCATCCCGCAGGTGCTGACCGGCGACTCCCGCTCCCGCCGGATCATCGCCGCCACCGAGGCCAGCGCCAGCGAGCCGGCAGTGGTCGCGGCGCCGCACGGCCGGCGCCGCTCCCCCACGAGGAGGCCGACGGCCGACCCCCGGACGGCGAAGTTGCCCACGCCCTGACTGCGCCGACCGGCTCAGCCTCGATCTCGGCAAGGAGAATCATGGGAAACGTCGGCCTGCTCTACGTCGGAGCCGTGCTCTTCATCAACGGCTTCGCCCTCCTCGGCTGGGTCCGTGGCAACGGAGCCGTCCCGCTCAACGTGTTCGTCGGGTTGCTCCAGGTCATCACGCCGACCTACCTGATCTTCACGGCCGGTGGAGACACCGACATCATCTTCGGGGCCTCCGGCCTGTACCTGTTCGGCTTCACCTACCTCTACGTCGCGATGAACACGATCTGGGGCTTCGAAGGGACCGGTCTCGGCTTCTTCTCGCTCTTCGTCGCGGTCGCGGCCGTCGGGTACGCGGTCGTCAACGTCGTCACCTACCAGGACTACGCCTTCGCCGTCATCTGGCTGCTCTGGGCCTACCTCTGGTGGCTGTTCTTCCAGCTGCTCGGACGTGACCGCGCAGGCCTGACCGCCTGGACCGGTGCGGTCGCCGCGATCGAGGGGTGGTTCACCGCCGCGGTCCCGGCGTTCCTCCTCCTCACCGGGTGGTGGGACGCCCTCCCGAACGCCGTCTGGGCCCTCATCGTCCTCGTCCTCAACGTGGGGGGGTTCCTCCTCGCCAGATCCCGCCTCGGCTCCCTGTCCCCGGCGACGGCTCCCGCCACCGCCTGATCCTCGTCCGGCGGCCAGCGCCGCCCCGTCCCCGCAGGAGAATCCGCCATGCCAGAGCTCATCTTCCCGCTCGACTCGACCAAGAAGTTCACCGAGCAGCAGTACCTGGGCCACAACCGGTGGCACCCCGAGGTCCCGGCCAACGTCCACGTCAAGCCCGGCGACACCTTCCGGATGGACTGCCGCGAGTGGTTCGACGGGGCAATCGTCAACGACGACTCCGCCGACGACATCCTGGGCGCCCCGCTCAACACCGTGCACGTCCTCTCCGGCCCGGTCGCCGTCGAGGGCGCCCAGCCCGGCGACCTGCTCGTCGTCGACATCCTCGACGTGGGTCCCATCCCGCAGGAGGACAGCGGACCACTCGCCGGCCAGGGCTGGGGGTACACCGGCATCTTCGCCAAGGAGCACGGCGGCGGCTTCCTCACCGACCAGTTCCCCGACGCCTACAAGGTGATCTGGGACTTCACCGGCGGTGTCGCCACCTCCCGCCACGTCCCCGGCGTCTCCTTCGTCGGCATCGTCCACCCCGGCCTCATGGGCACCGCCCCCTCGGCCGACCTCCTCGCCCGCTGGAACGCTCGCGAGGCGGCGCTCATCGCGACCGACCCGAACCGCGTCCCGCCGCTCGCCCTGCCGCCGGAGCCCGACTCGGCCATCCTCGGGACACTGCCCGACTCCGAGTACGCGAGGGTGGCGGCCGAGGCGGCTCGCACGGCCCCGCCGCGCGAGAACGGCGGGAACCAGGACATCAAGAACTTCACGAAGGGGTCCCGGGTCTTCTACCCGGTCTTCGTGGACGGCGCGAACCTCTCGATGGGCGACCTGCACTTCTCGCAGGGCGACGGCGAGATCACCTTCTGCGGCGCCATCGAGATGGGCGGGTTCATCGACCTGCGCGTCGACCTCATCAAGGGCGGCATGGACACCTACGGGGTCTCCGAGAACGCCATCTTCATGCCGGGCACGACCGACCCGCAGTTCAGCGAGTGGCTCGCGTTCTCCGGCACGTCGGTGACGCTCGACGGCGAGCAGAAGTACCTCGACTCGCACCTGTCGTACCAGCGGGCCTGCCTCCACGCGATCGACTACCTCACGAAGTTCGGCTGGTCCCCGGAGCAGGCCTACATGATCCTGGGCGCGGCACCGATCGAGGGACGGCTCTCGGGCGTCGTCGACATCCCGAACTCGTGCTCGACGGTGTACCTCCCCACGTCCATCTTCGACGTCGACGTCCGGCCGTCGAGCTCCGGGCCGGCACAGGTGGACCCGGGGATGGGCGTCCCCCGGTCGTCCTTCTGACCGACCGACCCCGGACCGGTTCCGCACCCCCCGACGGCGTGGGGTGCGGAACCCTCGTCGGGGCTGTCTCCGACGCCGGACCCGACGTACGCTCGGATGCAGGTCACAGCCACAGAGAGGTGGACGACGTGCGCCAGCGAGGTCCCAGCCCTGCTCCTGCCCCCGCACCGGCCGATCCGGAGCGCGCCGCGTCCGTGCGTGCCATCGCCGAGGAGCTCTCGGGCGTGCGCGGCCCCTTGATGCCGATCCTCCACGAGGTCGTCGAGTCGCACGGGTACGTCCACGACGACGACGTCCCGGTCATCGCCGACGTCCTCAACCTCAGCCGAGCGGACGTCGTGGGGGTCGTCAGCTTCTACCACGACTTCCGTCGCACTCCGCCGGCCGCGCACCGCGTCGCCCTCTGCCGGGCGGAGGCCTGCCAGGCCCGCGGCGCCGAGGCCACGTACGCGGCGGCCGGTGACCGCTGGGCCGGGTCCACCGAGGTCGAGCTCGGCGAGGTGTTCTGCCTCGGCAACTGCGCCCTCGGACCCTCGGGAACGCTCGACGGCACCCTCCACGCCCGACTCACCCCCGAGCGGCTCGACGCGCTGACCGAGGGGTGGGGCCGATGAGCGCCACCGTGTGGGTGCCCTGCGACGCCGCGGCGGTGTCGGTGGGGGCCGACGCGGTCGCCGAGGCGCTGGCCGACGCGGGCGCGACGGTCCGCCGCAACGGGTCGCGGGGGATGCTGTGGCTCGAGCCGCTCGTCGAGCTCGAGACCGGGGACGGGCGCGTGGGCTATGCGAACGTCGAGCCCTCCGAGGCCGGGGCCCTGCTGGCGGGTCGTCTCGACGGCACCGACCGGGCGCTGGGCGTGGTCGCCGACCACCCGTGGCTCGCGCGGCAGCACCGCGTGTCCTTCGCGCGGGTGGGCGTCATCGAACCCACGGACATCGCGGGCTACCGCGCCCACGGCGGGTTCGCCGGGCTGGAGCGGGCGCTGACCCTCTCCGGCGAGGAGGTCGTCCGGGAGGTCACCGACTCCGGGCTCCGCGGGCGCGGTGGGGCCGGCTTCCCCGCGGGCATCAAGTGGGAGACCGTGCGCACGGCGGAGTCCGACCTCAAGTTCGTGTGCTGCAACGCCGACGAGGGCGACTCCGGCACCTTCGCCGACCGCATGCTCATCGAGGGCGACCCGTTCACCCTCGTCGAGGGGATGACGATCGCGGCGGTCGCCGTCGGGGCGACCGAGGGCTATGTCTACCTGCGCTCGGAGTACCCGCACGCCATCCGCACCCTGCGCCGGGCCATCGACGTCGCGTACGCCCACGGCGTGCTCGGCGGGTCGGTGCTCGGCAGCGGTCACCGCTTCGACCTCGACCTCCGGGTCGGTGCGGGGGCGTACATCTGCGGCGAGGAGACCTCGATGCTCGACTCGCTCGAGGGCAAGCGGGGCGAGGTGCGGGCCAAGCCGCCCATCCCCGCGCTCTCGGGCCTGTTCGGGAAGCCCACGGTGGTCAACAACGTCCTCACCCTGGCGGCGGTGCCGATGGTGCTGGCCGACGGCGGGGCGGCCTACGCGGCGCTCGGCACCGGCCGCTCGCGCGGCACCCAGGTCTTCCAGCTCGGCGGGAACGTCGCGCGCGGCGGCATCGTCGAGGCGGACTTCGGCATCAGCCTGCGCGAGCTCGTCGAGGACTTCGGGGGAGGCACCGCGTCGCGGCGGCCGGTCAAGGCCGTGCAGGTCGGCGGCCCGCTGGGGGCGTACCTGCCGCCGGGCTCGTTCGACCTGCCGATGGACTACGAGGCCTTCGCCGACGCCGGCGCGATGGTCGGGCACGGCGGCATCGTCGTGTTCGACGAGTCGATGGACGCCGGTGCGATGGCCCGGTTCGCGATGGAGTTCTGCGCCAAGGAGTCGTGCGGCAAGTGCACGCCCTGCCGGGTCGGGTCCACCCGGGGGGTCGAGGTCATCGACCGGATCCGGGCGGGGACCCGGCGCGAGTCCAACCTCGTGCTCCTCGAGGACCTCTGCGCGACGATGACGAAGGGCTCGCTGTGCGCGATGGGCGGCCTGACCCCGATGCCGGTGCGCAGCGCCCTCGAGCACTTCCCCGAGGACTTCGGCCTCCCCCCGGCCCGGGCCACCCCTGCGGGTTTCTCGGGTGACCCGAGAAACCCGCGCTCCACCCCGGAAGGCTTCTCGGGGGAAGCGGGGGGTTCCCGGGTGAAGGAGCACGACGAGCACCCCACGAGCACCGACGGAGGAGCCAGGCCATGACGACCATCGACGAGAACCCACTGCTCGAGGAGACCGACTACGGCACCCCGCGCGTGGAGTCCGACGAGCTCGCCACGGTGACGGTCGACGGGCGCGAGGTGACCGTCCCGGCCGGGACGTCCGTGATGCGCGCCGCCGCCGAGGCGGGCATCGCCATCCCGAAGCTCTGCGCCACCGACTCCCTCGCGGCGTTCGGGTCCTGCCGCCTGTGTCTCGTCGAGGTCGAGGGCGGCAAGGGCACGCCGGCCTCCTGCACCACTCCCTGCGCGGACGGGATGGTCGTCAGCACCCGCACCGAGCAGGTGCGCGACCTGCGTCGCAACGTCATGGAGCTCTACCTCTCCGACCACCCCATCGACTGCGACGGGTGTGCGCGGGGGAACTGCGAGATGCAGCGCCTCGCCCGGGAGACCGGGGTCGCCGAGGTCCGGTACGGGCTCGACGGGGCGAACCACCTCCACGACGGCACCGACCACAGCAACCCGTACTTCGACTACGACCCGGCCGCGTGCATCGTGTGCTCCCGCTGCGTGCGGGCCTGCTCCGAGACCCAGGGCACCTTCGCGCTCACCGTCGAGGGTCGCGGCTTCGACTCGCGCATCACCCCCGGTGGCACCGACTTCCTGTCCTCCGAGTGCGTCTCGTGCGGGGCGTGCGTGCAGGCCTGCCCCACCGACGCCCTCACCGAGCGCAGCATCGTCGAGCTCGGCATGCCCACCCGCTCGGTGCTCACCACCTGCGCCTACTGCGGCGTCGGCTGCTCGTTCAAGGCCGAGGTGCAGGGCGAGGGCGACGACACCCGCGTCGTGCGGATGACCCCGTGGAAGGACGGCGGCGCCAACGAGGGCCACTCGTGCGTCAAGGGCCGCTTCGCCTACGGGTACGCCGCGCACGAGGACCGGCAGCTCGAGCCGATGGTCCGCGACTCCATCGACGACGAGTGGCGGGTCGTCTCGTGGGACGAGGCGATCGCCCGCGTCGCCGAGGGCTTCACGGCCATCCAGGCCGAGCACGGCGTCGGCTCGATCGGCGGCATCTCGTCCTCGCGCTGCACGAACGAGGAGGTCTACGTCGTCCAGAAGATGGTGCGGGCGTCGTTCGGCAACAACAACATCGACACCTGCGCGCGGGTCTGCCACTCCCCCACCGGGTACGGGCTCAACCACGCGTTCGGCACCTCGGCGGGCACCCAGGACTTCCGGTCGGTCGAGGAGTGCGACGTCATGCTCCTCATCGGCGCCAACCCCACCGACGCCCACCCGGTCTTCGCGTCCCGGATGAAGCGCCGGCTGCGCGAGGGGGCCCGGATCATCGTCGCCGACCCCCGCCGCATCGACCTCGTCCGCAGCCCCCACGTCGAGGCGTCCTTCCACCTCCCGGTGCAGCCGGGCACGAACGTCGCGTTCGTCAACGCGATGGCCCACGTCATCGTCACCGAGGGTCTGCACGACGCGGAGTTCGTCGCGTCGCGCACCGAGGGCGCCGAGGGGTACCTGGAGTTCATCGCCCGCCCGGAGCACTCCCCCGAGGCCACCGAGCGCGAGACCGGCATCCCGGCGGCCGACCTGCGGGCAGCGGCGCGGCTCTACGCGGCCGGGCCGAACTCGGCGATCTACTACGGGCTCGGCGTCACCGAGCACAGCCAGGGCTCGACGATGGTCATGGGGATGGCCAACCTCGCGATGCTCACCGGCAACCTCGGCCGCGAGGGCGTCGGCGTCAACCCGCTACGCGGCCAGAACAACGTCCAGGGCTCCTGCGACATGGGCTCGTTCCCCCACGAGCTGCCGGGGTACCGGCACGTCTCGCGCCCCGAGGTGCGCGAGATCTACGAGTCGCTGTGGGGGGTGGCGATCCAGCCGGAGCCGGGGCTGCGCATCCCCAACATGTTCGACTCGGCGATCGGCGGCTCCTTCCTCGGGCTGTACGTCCAGGGCGAGGACATCGCCCAGTCCGACCCGAACACGCAGCACGTCGAGGCGGCGCTGCGGGCCATGAAGATGGTCGTCGTCCACGACCTGTTCCTCAACGAGACGGCACGCTTCGCCCACGTCTTCCTGCCCGGAGCGTCGTTCCTCGAGAAGGACGGGACGTTCACCAACGCCGAGCGCCGGCTCAACCGGGTCCGTCCGGTCATGCCGAGCAAGGTCGGCAAGGACGAGTGGCAGGTCGTCTGCGAGATCGCGACGGCGATGGGCTACCCGATGTCGTACGCCTCGCCGGCCGAGATCATGGACGAGATCGCCGCCACCACACCGACGTTCGCGGGAGTGTCGTTCGCGCGGCTGGACGCCGAAGGCTCGATGCAGTGGCCGGTCACCGAGGCGGCACCGCACGGGACGCCGACGATGCACGTCGGGTCGTTCGTGCGCGGGCTCGGACAGCTGACGCCCACGGTCTACGTGCCGACCACCGAGCGGGCCAACCGCCGCTACCCCCTCGTGCTGACGACCGGTCGCATCCTCTCCCAGTACAACGTCGGGGCACAGACCCGCCGCACGCCGAACTCGACGTGGCACCCGGAGGACGTGCTCGAGATCCACCCCTCGGACGCCGAGCTGCGAGGCATCTCCGACGGCGACGTCGTCGAGCTGTCGTCCCGGGTGGGCACGACGCGCCTCACGGCCGTCGTCTCCGAGCGGATGCCGGCGGGCGTCGTCTACACGACCTTCCACCACCCCGTCACCGGCGCGAACGTCGTGACGACGGAGAACTCCGACTGGGCGACGAACTGCCCGGAGTACAAGGTCACCGCGGTCCAGGTGGCGGTCGTCACGGAGGCCGCGAGGGCCGGCGCCGGCGAGGCGCCCGAGACCCGGCCGGCAGGCGTGCCGGCGGGGGCGATGGCGAGGCGCCGGTGAGCGGGCACGAGCCGCCCGTCGTGCGGATGGGTCACGACCTCGTCCGCAACTTCGAGGCGCTCCCGGCGGAGAAGGCCGCGGAGGAGATCGCGACCCACATCCGGAAGTTCTGGGAGCCCCGGATGCGCCACGAGCTCGTCGCGCGGGTGCGGCGCGGCGAGACCGACATCCACCCGCTGCTGGTGCGGGCCACCGAGGACTTCGTCGACGGCGACGTCGACCGCGAGGAGATCCGGGAGCCCTCGGGCGGGTGAAGTCGACCGTCGAGTGCCACCACTTGACAACATACAACCAGTTGGTTGTATGTTGGTGACGTGACCGAGAGCAGCAGCGAGGAACGGGTCGATGCCCTGTTCCACGCCCTCGCCGACCGGACCAGGCGCGACATCCTGCGCCGGGTCCTCGCCGGCGAGCACTCGGTCTCGGCCCTGGCCGCGAGCTACGACATGAGCTTCGCGGCCGTGCAGAAGCACGTCGCCGTCCTCGAACGGGCCGGTCTGCTGACGAAGCGGCGTCACGGCCGTGAGCAGCTGGCCAGCGGCGACGTGGAGGCCGTGCGATCCGTCGCCTCGATGCTCGACGAGCTCGAGGGCATCTGGCGCGGCCGTATCGATCGCATCGACGACCTACTCACCCAGGAGGACTGACCATGCCCGTCACCGACATCACCAAGGACCTCGACACCCGTACCCTCGTCATCACCGCCGAGTTCGCCGCGCCGGTCGAGCGCGTCTGGGCGCTCTACGAGGACCCCCGGCAGCTCGAGAAGGTCTGGGGCCCACCGACGTACCCTGCCACGTTCGTCGACCACGAGCTGCGCCCCGGCACCCGCTCGACGTACTACATGACCTCGCCCGAGGGCGAGAGGATCGCGGGCTACTGGGACATCACCGAGGTCTCCGCGCCACGTCTGCTCGCGTTCCTCGACGGCTTCGCCCACGAGGACCTCAGCCCGAACCCCGACCTCCCGGTGGGTGAGAACGTCTACCTCCTCGAGGAGACCGAGGCCGGCACCCGGGCCACCTACACGAGCACCTTCGCCACCGCCGAGGCACTGCAGACCGTGCTCGACCTGGGGGTCGAGGAGGGCTCGAGGGCGGCCATCAACCAGATCGACAGCGCGCTCGCCGCCGGCTGAGCCCGGGCACGGTGGGCGCGGGCGATACTGGCCGGATGGAGATCGCACGCACCCCGGCCGAACGGTTCGACGTCGTCGAGGGGTTCGACCACACGCCCGACTGGGTCGAGGTCGACGCCGCCGGGCTGCGGATGGCCTACGTCACCGCCGGACCCGCGGACGGCCCCGTCGTCGTCCTCGTCCACGGCGAACCGACGTGGGGCTACCTCTACCGCCGCATGGTCGGGCCGCTCGCCGACGCCGGCCTGCGGGTCGTCGTCCCCGACCTCGTCGGCTGCGGCCGGTCGGACAAGCCCGTGGCGCGCGACTCGTACTCCTACGCCGCCCACGTCGAGTGGCTCCGGACGGCCCTCTTCGACGGGCTGGGCCTGCGCGACGTCCACTACGTCGGCCAGGACTGGGGCGGGCTCCTCGGGATGCGCCTGCTCGCGGAGCACCCCGACCTGTTCGCCGGCGTCGTGATGTCCAACACCGGGCTGCCGACCGGGGACCGCCCGATGCCCGAGGCGTGGCAGCAGTTCCGGCAGATGGTCAGCTCCGCCCCGGCCCTCGACGTCGGGCGGATGGTCGACTCCGGCTGCCGACGCACGCTCACGGACACCGAACGCGCCTCCTACGCCGCTCCGTTCCCCACGGAGGAGTACTGCGCCGGCATCCGGGTCTTCCCGGACCTCGTCCCGAACACCCCCGACGACCCGGCCGCCCCCGCCAACCGGGCCGCCTGGGAACGGCTCGCCACCCTCGAAGTCCCGTTCCTCACCGCGTTCAGCGACGGTGACCCGATCACCCGCGGCGGCGACCGGTGGATGCAGTCGAGGATCCCCGGCGCGCAGGGCCGTTCGCACGCCGTCATCGAGGGCGCGGGGCACTTCGTCCAGGAGGACCAGCCGGAGCGCTTCGCCGAGGTCGTGGCCGACTTCGTCACCCACCTCTGAACCCGACTGCCGCGCAGGCGCGGTCCGAGACCGCGCGGACCCTCGGAGTAGGCTGAGGACGTCCGGATCCCACCGTGGTGACCGGGCACCGGGCCGGAGGCCGCCATGGAGATCACCGTCCACACGGACAACAACATCCGCGGAACCGAGGAGATGACGGGCCGCGTCGAGGCAGAGGTCGCGAGCGCGCTGTCGCGCTTCAGTGACCGCCTGACCCGGGTCGACGTCCACCTCAGCGACCAGAGCGCGGGGCGGGTCACCGAGAGCGACATCCGGTGCCTCGTCGAGGCGAGACCGAGGCGACGCACCGCGGTCACCGTCACCGACGACGCCGGCAGCGTGGACGCCGCCGTCACCGGCGCGCTCCAGCGGCTCGACCACCTGCTGACGACCGACGAGGGCCGCCGGCACGACCGCAACGCCCGCGACTCGATCCGCGGCCACGACTCGGCATGAGCCCACCAGACGGTCGGTCGCCGAGGGACACACCCCCGCGCACGGTCGAGGTGCCCGAGGACCTCGCGGCCGCCCTCGCCGCCCACCCGTCCGCCGCGGCGGCGTGGGAGCGGCTCGGCCACACCCGGCAGCGGCAGGTCACCGAGGCGCTGGTGGCCGCCCGGAAGGCCGACACGCGCTCGCGCCGCCTGGACGCCGCCATCGCCGAGCTCACGCCGTGAGCACGACCCGGGAGGCGGCGCCGTGAGGGTCGTCGTGGCCAGGACCGTGCTCCGCCTCGCCGGCTGGACGGCCGTCGGGGAGGTGCCACGCACCGGCGTCCTCGTCGGCGCACCGCACACCTCGAACTGGGACTTCGTGATGATGCTCCTCATCATGTGGCGCGGCGACGTCTCGCCCCGGGTCCTCATCAAGCAGGAGCTCTTCCGCGGCCCGCTCGGCTGGCTCCTCCCGCGGCTCGGCGGTATCCCCCTCGACCGCGACAACCCCGGCCAGGTGGTCCGCGCGCTCGTTCGCGAGGCACGCAGCGGCGAGCCGTTCCTCCTCATCCTCGCCGCCGAGGGCACCCGCACCCGGGGCGAGTACTGGAAGTCGGGGTTCTGGCGGATCGCCCGCACCGCGGGGCTGCCGATCGCGCTCGCCTTCATCGACGGGCCCAGCCGCACTGCCGGCTTCGGTCCGACGATCACGGCGACCACCGACGTCGTCGCCGACATGGACACGATCCGCGAGTTCTACCGCGACAAGCGCGGCATCCACCCCGAGCGGCGCACCGAGCCCCGCCTGCGGGAGGAGGACCGCGCCCCCTGAGACACGGCGGCACGTCAGGGCGCGGCGGCCGACGCCCTCTCGAGCACGATGACGCGGACCCGGCGCCCGGCGATGCGCCGGAGGTACCTCGGGTAGCCGAGGTAGACCTCCGCGGCGCGGGCGAGGACCTCGACCCGCTCCGCCTCCAGCGCCTCCCGGGCGAGGACGTCGAGCGTGCGGCCCCGGTAGGTGACGGTGGCCCGGGGGTCGGCCTCGAGGTTGAGCACCCACGCCGGGGTGTGCGCCTGCCCGAAGTTCGTCCCGACGACGGCGATGGCCTCCCCGGACGGGATGCCGAGGAGCTGGGCGTCGCGAGCCTGCCCGCTGCGACGACCGGTGGTCGTCACGACGAGCGTCGGCAGCCCACTGAGCGCGCCCGAGAGGGTGGTCCGCCCCCGGGTGAGGCGGGACGTCGCCCGGTCCAGGGCCGGCGCGCTGCGGGCGAGGACCCACGCGCCCGGTCGGCTCGCGGCCACGGCCCGCACCGAGCGGTGGAGGGCGTTGGGCCGCGGGATCGCGTACGACAGGTCGTCGGCGAGGCCCATCACCCGACGGTAGCCCCGGGACGCCCGGGTGTCACGGCGCGCAGGTGGCCCTTGCTCCTCACCCCACGTGAGGTCCTACCGTTCCCGACATGGACTTCGGGATCGGCGACATCGCCCGGCGCACCGGCCTCACCGAGCGGACCCTGCGCTACTACGAGGAGCTCGGCCTGCTCACCCCGGCACGCGACACCGGGGACCGGCGCCGCTACGGCAGCGACGACCTCGACCGGCTCTACCGGATCCGCCTGCTGCGCGAGCTGGGCACACCCGTGGCCGACCTCGACCCCGACGCCGCGGACCTCACGGCGCTCACCGGGCGCCACCTCGCCGAGCTCGACGACCGCCTCGCCGAGCTGGCCCGCCAGCGCGAGCGGGTGCGCGCCGTCGAGGACCGGCTGCTCGGCGGGGACCGCCCCGGTGACGACGCCCTGCTCGACCTCCTCGCGGGCCTCACGACCGAGGAGCCCGGGCTCACTCGACGGATCACCCTGCTCGTCTACCGGGACGTCGCGGCCGCCCACGCGTGGCTCGTGGAGGTGTTCGGGCTCGCCCCCGGGCCGCTCACGTTCGACGGCGACCACGCCCACCACGGCGAGCTCTACGTCGGGGACGGCGCCCTCTGGCTGCACGAGGAGCACGAGCCGGCCCGGATGGCCTCGCCCCTCGGCACCGGCGGCCTCGTCACGGCGTCGCTCGCGGTGCACGTGGACGACGTCGACGCCCACCACGCCAGGGTCGCCGCTGCCGGGGCGGAGGTCGCCTACCCGCCCGTCGACCAGCCCTACGGCTACCGCGAGTACAGCGCGCGCGACCTGGAGGGCCACTACTGGTCGTTCCAGGAGCCGATCCCCGGCCCCGGCGACGACCCCGCCTGAGCGCAACCCCCGGCGGAGGCACTCAGCGCAGCAGGGCGACGGTCGGGCCGGACCGCGCCGGCACCCGGTTCCCCGTGATGCCGTCCGGCTCCAGCGGGCGCGGCGTGCGGCCCTGCGTCAGCCGGCGGCGGGCGGGCCGCTCCACGCGGGTCATGACGAGCCACGACGCCGCGGCGAGCGTGCCGACGAACGCCACGAGCACCAGCGACGACAGCCACGGGTTCCCGGCCACCATCGCGGTCGCCCGCTCGACGGGCCACTCGAACAGCCAGTGCACCATGTAGAGCGCGTAGGACGCCTCGCCCGCCGCGACGAGCCCGGGCCACGACAGGACCCGCACGAGCCGGCCCGAGGACGCGGCGAGCGCGGCGACGCCGAGGCCGAGCGCGGGGGCCACCCAGTAGCGCCCGTGCGACGCCATCGGCACGAGAGCGAGGACGACGAGGGTCGCCGGCAGCACGAGGACCCACCGCCCGAGCCGGGCCCCGCCGCGGACCCACGCGAGGCAGAGCAGCGCCCCGCCGACGAACTCCCCGCCGATCCGGACCCAGAACATGTGCTCGAGGTTGCCGTTGGGCAGGGCCATCGTCGCGAAGATGGCGAGCATCACGCCGTAGGAGAGCCCCGCCAGGAGGAGCGCGGAGCTCGCCCGGCGCAGCCGCGCGAGCAGGACGAAGAGCACCGGCGCGACGAGGTAGGCGAACCACTCCGCGCTGATCGACCACGCCGGGGAGTTGAAGCTCGGCCGGTCGTTGACCCAGTAGTGCACCATCGCCAGGTTCTCGACGTAGGCGTCACCCGTGCGGCGGATGCCCTCCGTCGACCTCCCGAGGGTGCCGAGGAGCGCGGCGATGCCGAGGTCGAGGTGCAGCGCGAGGACGTGCACCGGCCACACCCGCGCGAAGCGGTTCCGCACGAAGTGAACGGCATCGCGCCGCCGGAGGGTCCGCATCCGGTCGGCGTACGTGTACGCGAGGACGAAGCCACTCAACGCGAAGAAGAGGTCGACGCCGAGGTACCCGGCACGCATGAACGTGTCGAAGGGCGCCAGCGCCGGCTCGAGGGCGAGGAGCTCCTCGCGGTAGTGGAACAGCACGACCCAGACCGCCGCCACGGCACGCAGGCCGGTCAGCGCGGGCAGGGTGGGCCGTCGAGGGACGTTCTCCATCCTCTCGACGCTGCCCGGACCCGGAGGGTGCGGCAAGTCGGGACGGCCGGCCTCAACGGTCCCTGAGGAGGGCCGGGAACACGCGTCGTCGCAGGTCAGCGAGGTGGAGCAGGTCCCGCGCGCCGCCGTGTGGACGCCGGGATGGTGCGAGGTATGTCACGAGAAGGTCACGGTCCAGGCCCCGACCCCGCCGTGGCTCAGGTCCCGCGCGACAGGCCCGCGAGCGATCCCGGAGTCCGCGACGAGGGCCAGCGTGTTCGCCACCCGCGCCCGTGCGTCCGCCGTCGGCTCCCCGGCTCTGGCACGCCCGGCTGAGCACGTGTGTACCATCGTCGGTTCGCCAGCATGCGAGCCAACCCGGAAACAGGAGGCGGTTCCGCCGTGCCCACGCCGACCGCCGACCCGACCATCCCTGCCCCCGACGCCGTCCTCATGCAGGAGCAGGCCCACCTCGAGCACGCGCGCGACGAGCTCCGCCGCATGCGCGAGAGCACCGAGAACCTCGACGCGTCCACCGCAGCCGACGCGTTCAACGCCGCCTACCTCGACCTCGTCCTCGCCCGCCGCGTCGCCTCCCTCCAGGACGACCCGCGCACGACCCTCTTCTTCGGTCGCATCGACTGCCGCACCGAGCACGGGGCCGAGACCTTCCACGTCGGCCGGCGGCACGTCAGCGACACCCGCGGTGACCCGGTCGTCGTCGACTGGCGTGCCCCCATCTCGACCGCGTTCTACCGGGCGTCCCCCACCGACCCCATGGGTGTCGAGCTGCGGCGCCGTTTCGGCGTGGACCGCGGACGCCTCACGGCCTACGAGGACGAGCGGCTCACCACCGGCGAGACGGCGGACCACAGCGCCATCCTCGCCGCCGAGATCGAACGGCCACGCTCCGGCCCGATGCGCGACATCGTCTCGACGATCCAGCCCGAGCAGGACGAGATCGTCCGGTCCGACCTCGCCACGAGCATCTGCGTCCAGGGCGCCCCCGGCACCGGGAAGACCGCCGTCGGCCTGCACCGCGCGGCGTGGCTGCTCTACTCGTTCCGCAGCCAGCTCGAGCGCACGGGCGTCCTCGTCGTGGGGCCGAACCGCGCGTTCCTCGACCACATCGGGGCCGTCCTCCCCTCGCTCGGCGAGGTGCGGGTGCGGCACGCGACGATCGACACCCTCCTCGACCACGGCCGGGTCCGAGCCGTCGACCCCACCGAGGTCGCCGTCCTCAAGGGAGACGCCCGGATGGCCGAGGTGCTGCGGCGGGCGGTCTGGAGCCGGGTCCGGAGGGCCGAGGAGGCGATGCTCGTCCCGCGCGGCTCACGCAAGTGGCGCGTCCCGGCCCACGACGTCCAGGACGAGGTCGACGGCCTCGTCGAGCGCGGGGTCCGGTACTCCGCAGCGCGCGACCTGCTCCCGCAGCGCCTCGCGCACCTCGTCATGCTGCGGATCGAGCAGTCGGGGGACTTCCCCGGCGACCGGGCCCAGGACGCGATCGCGAAGTCGGCGCCGGTCAAGGGCTACGCGAAGACGCTCTGGCCGGCCCTCGACCCGGCAGGCGTGCTCTTCGGCCTCTTCTCCGACGCCGACGCGCTCGCCGCGGCGGCGGACGGCGTCCTCACCGACCACGAGCAGCGTCTGCTCCTGTGGGACGCCCCCGCCCGCACCAGGGCGGCGAGCCGCTGGACCTCGGCCGACATGGCCCTCCTCGACGAGCTGACCGACCTCCTCGACCGCACGCCGAGCATCGGGCACGTCGTCCTCGACGAGGCCCAGGACCTCTCCCCCATGCAGCTGCGCGCGGTCGGCCGGCGCGCCTCGACGGGCAGCCTCACCGTGCTCGGTGACATCGCCCAGGGCACGACGCCGTGGGCGACGGCGTCGTGGGAGAGCGCGATGGGGCACCTCGGGCGGCCCCGGCACGAGCTCGTCGTGCTCGACCGCGGCTTCCGGGTCCCCGGGCTCGTCATCGACTTCGCGGCCCGCCTGCTGCCGGCGATGGCGCCGGGGCTCGGTGCCCCGCAGTCGGTGCGCGAGAACCCCGGCCGCCTCGACGTCGTCGCCGCCGACCCCGCCCGTCGCTCCGCGGCGGTGGTCGACGCCGCCCGGGAGGCCATGGCGGAACCGGGGTCGGTGGGCATCATCGCCCCCGACGCGTTCGTCGACGCCCTGAGCGGTGCCCTCACCCGGGCCGGCGTACCCCACGGGCGCCTCGACGCCGAGCACGGCGACGACGAGGACCGCCAGGTCGAGCTCGTGCCCGCGAGCATCGCCAAGGGCCTCGAGTTCGACCGGGTCGTCGTCGTCGAGCCGGCCGCGATCGCCGCGGCCGAGCCCGACGAGCGGACCGGCCTGCGCCGCCTCTACGTCGTGCTCACCCGAGCGGTCTCGGGGCTGACGGTGGTCCACTCCGACCCGCTCCCCGGGCCGCTCGCCGCCTGACGCGCTCGGTCACGACCGGCCGTGGACGAGCTCCTCGGCCCGCCGCGTGAGCCCTTCCCTGACCCGGGCCAGCTCGGAGTCCGCGGCCCGGAGTACGGCCCGGTCGACCGGGCGCCCGAGCTCCGGCGGCGCGGCGCGCAGGCGCGCGACCCGGTCTCCCGTCACGTCCATCCCCCTCCGTGCTCGGCCCCCCGCCGGTGCCCGTCAGCCTGGACCGCGGTCGTGCGCTGGCGGGTCAGGCGCCGACGGTCCACTTCTCGCCGTCCCAGTACCGGGTGCGGGCGCGGCTGTTCGGTTCGGGGTACCACCCGGGGGCGAGCCCGTCCTTCGCGTCGTCGGTGCGGATCACCTTCTCGGTGCGGAACGCCGGGACGAACGCCGCCAGCACCCCGAAGACGGAGCCGCCGAGGAGCATGTAGAGCCCGATGCCCGGGTCCAGTGTGGCGTTCGTGAGACCCGACGCGACGTCGGGCGCGATCTCGCGGAACCACGTCGGGTCGCCGGCGGCCGCACCCGGGTCGGCGATGAAGCGCCAGAGGAACAGGGCGAGGACGGTGGCCGCCAGGAGGCTGATGAGCGCCGCGACCCGCCACACCGTGCCGACGTACCGGATGCGGGTGAGCAGGAGCGCCAGCCCCATGAGGGCGACCCAGCCTGCGTTGAGGACGAGGAAGAGCTTGAGGTTGACGGCGAAGTGCGCCACCGCCCCGTTGACCGAGATCCCCATCGCGTCCCACTGCGGCGGCGAGACCTTCGAGCTCGTCACGGAGAACACGGGGAAGAGCGTGGCGGCCGTCATCAGGCCGGCGGCCACGCCGAGCGCGAGCCCCGCGATGGCGTGGCTCCTCCGTTGTCTCACTTCGGCCATGTCATGTCCTCCTGGCGGTCGGAGCGAGTGTGACACCGGCCACCCCCGATCCGCCGCAACTCGCGCGAAATCCAGTCCGGACGGCCGACGTGCCGGGTCAGGCGTCGGGCGCGACGAGGAAGACGTGCTCGCTCGGGCAACCACCGGGGATGGCGACGTCCGACGCGTCGGGCGCGTCACCGCCCGCGAGCTCGATCTTGGCGCCGTCCGGGTACTCCGCCCCGCGGAAGACCAACACCGAGCCATGGACCTGGGCGCCCCCGTCGAACGCCGGGGTGGTGACCTGGTCGGCGGTGTGCACCGTGACGCACTCCTCGGAGATCGACACGGTGCCGATGAGGAGGGCGTCCATCCCGCCGTCCGCGTCGTACGTCGCGAGCACGCCGCCCGCGCCGCCGGCTGAGCATCCGGTGAACACCAGCCCCGCCACCGCGAGCAGTGCCGAGGACGCACGGATCCGTCGAGGCTCCATCGTCAGCATGTCCGTGAGGCTAACGGCGCCGGAACCCGCTGTCGTCGCCCCGGCACCGATGCGGCCCGAACGGACGACCCCGGCCGCTCGGCCCCCGGTCAGCCGGCGACGGCCGTGACCGACTCGCGGAGCAGGGTCCAGAGCTCCTCGACGTGGTGCCGCTCGGTCGCCTCCGCGCCGATCGAGACGCGGACCATCCAGCGGCCGTCGAGCTGGCTCGCCCCGAGGAACGCCCGGCCCGTGGCGTTCACCGCGTCCACCCACGCCAGGGTGTGCGCGTCCAGGGCGTCTCCGGTGAGGCCCTCCGGCTCGTGGACGACGCACACCGTCTGCAGCTGGACGGGCGCCAGCACGCGCCACCCCGGCTCGGCCGTCACCTGCTCGGCGAGCCACCGGGCGTTGGCCAGGTCGCGGCGCAGCCGGTCCCGGATGGCGTCGACCCCGTCGAGGCGCAGGTGGAACCACAGCTTGAGGGCCCGGAACCGCCGGCCGAGCGGGATACCCCAGTCCTTGTACTGCACGACCTCGGAGTCGGTGCTCGCCCGCAGGTAGCTCGGCGTCGTCGACATCACCGACACGAGGTGGTCGACGTCGCGCACGTAGAGCAGCGAGGTGTCGAGGATGGTCCCCATCCACTTGTGGGGGTTCCACGAGATCGAGTCCGCGTCGTCGGCGCCGTCGAACAGGTGCCGGCACTCGGGCAGCAGCATCGCGGACCCGGCCATCGCGGCGTCGACGTGGACCCACGCGCCGAACTCCCGGGCGACCTCGACGATCGCGCGCACCGGATCCATCGCGGTCGTGCCCGTGGTGCCGACCGCGGCGACGACCACGGCGGGGACACGCCCGGCGGCGGTGTCCTCGGCCATGGCGGCCCGCAGCGCCGCCGGGTCCATGGCGTAGGTGACGGGGTCGACCTCGACGGTCCGGAGGTTGTCGGCGCCGTAACCGGCGAGGAGGGCCGCCTTCGGGACGGAGGAGTGCGCGTGGGGCGAGGTGTAGGCGACGAGCGGCGCGTCGAGGGACTGCAGACCACCACGGTGCTCGGACCCGTCGCTGGCCCGCTCCCGGGCGGCGAGCATCGCGACGAGGCAGGCCGTGGACGCCGTGTCCTGGATCGCGCCCTTCCACTCCGGCGAGAGCCCGCAGAGGTCGCGCAGCCAGTCGGTGACGACCTGCTCGACCTCGGTGAGCGCCGGCGCCGACTGCCACGTGATCCCCAGGGCGCCGACCCCGCCGGAGGCGATGTCACCGAGCACGGACGCGAGCGAGGCGTTGCTCGGGAACCAGCCGTAGAACCCCGGGTGCTGGGTCTGCGTGACACCCGGCACGACGACCCGGTCGAGGTCGGCGAGCACGTCGGCGAAGGGCTCCGCGGCGTCGGGCGCGTGCCGCGGGAGGGCGTCGCGCACCTCGCCGGGCCGGACCTGCGCCGCGACCGGGAGGTCGGGCACCCGCGCGCGGTGGTCGGCGATCCAGTCGATGAGGGCATGGCCGGCGACGCGGAACTCCTCGGGGGTCATGCCGTCATTCTGTCCTGAGTCGCGGCGCCCGCGATGTCGGGTCACTCCGACGGCGCGTAGGTGATCCTCACGGCCTTGGGCCTGGTCACGAGCGCCGCGGCGTCGGTCACCGTGAAGGTCTGCGCCCGGCAGCTACCCCACGGCAGTGTGGTCACCGTGTACGGGGACCCCACCGACCCGTCCCCGTCGCCCACCACGACGGCCACCCGCGGACTGTCCCCGGATGCCTGGCACGCCTCGAGCCCGAGCAGTGACCACAGCTGTGTTCCCGCCTCGGAGTCCACCCTCACCATCTCGCCCACGACCGGGGTCGCCGGGGACTCGGTCGACTCGGCGGTGGACAGCGCGAGGAGGAACCCGATGCCTCCCGCGGCGGCCAGCACGCCGGCACCGATCATCTGCCCGGTTCGCCGCGACGACAGGCCGCGGGACAGCGTGAAGTACTCGGCACGGTTGAGCAGGTCGGCCCGCGCCGCCCCGTAGACGGCGAGGTTGTGCAGGAGGATCCGGCGCTCCTCCTCCAGCTGGTCGAGGGTGGCCTGGGCCGTGGGCGGAGGCGACGTCTGGGCGAGGACGGCCTTGGCGTCGACGATCTCTTCCCCGACGATGAAGGCGGCGCGCCGGGCCGCGACGAGTCGGCCCCGGAGGTCACGCACGGTCGGACAGTCGTCGGGCAGTGCCAGGCCCGCTCCGGCCTCCTCGACCTCGGCCACGAAGTCGGCGGGAAGACTGCTCATCTCGTACATCTGCGGTCTCAGGACGTCCATCGCCATGGCGATGAGCAGGCCCACCCCGACCAGGCCGCCGACCCCGGCGAGGAACGCCACCCCCAGCTGGACCGGATGCTCCTGCCAGCTGATCTGCGGTGTGGTCACGAAGCCCTTGGCGAAGAGCAGGGCCCCCACACCGGCGAGGGCGGTGATCATCCACTTCACGGCCGAGCGCACTGCCTCCGCTCCGGCCGTCCACTCCCGCGGCGTCGGCAGGGTCGGGTCCTCCGGAGGTGTGGTGGCGATCGCGCCCGAGGATGGCTCGACCGTGGCCGACAGGCTCCACGACCCCGGCGGGGTCGGGACGGTCACGGCTCCGCGTCCCCGTCGTCCTGACCGGGCACGGCCTCGGGGACGGGTTGGTTGTCGGGGTGGGTGGACACGTCCAGGTCCTCCCACCGTCCCGGCGGGTCGTAGTAGATCTCCCGCTGGCCGGTGTCCGGGTTGCGCCTGAGGTCACCGTTCCTGGCCATGTCGCCGTCCTCTCGGGGCACCAGTGCTGCACAGAGGCTAGCGACGTCGCCCACGCCTGGCCAGACCCCTGGGGTCGCTCCGGCCGGCGCAGGGCGTCAGAGGTTGATCATGTGGCCGGCGATGCCCTCCACGGTCTCCTTGACCGCCTCGGACAGCGTCGGGTGCGCGAACACGTTGCGCGACACCTCGTCCGCGGTGAGGTCCCACTTCTGGGCCAGGGTCAGCACGGGCAGCAGCTCGGTGACGTCGGGGCCGATCATGTGGGCGCCGATGATCTCGTTGTGCTCGGCGTCGGCGACGACCTTGACGAAGCCGACGGCGTCGCCGAGCCCCATCGCCTTGCCGTTGGCGCTGAACGGGAACTTCGCCGTCTTGACGTCGTACCCCTTCTCCTTGGCCTGCGCCTCGGTGTAGCCGAACGAGCCGATCTGCGGGTGGCAGTAGGTGGCCCGCGGGACGAAGTCGTACTCGACGGGCATCGTCTCGGCCCCGAACATGTGCTCGGCGGCGACGACGCCCTGGGCCTCGGCCACGTGGGCGAGCATCAGCTTGGCGGTGCAGTCGCCGATGGCGTAGACGTTCTCGACGTTCGTGCGGCAGTACTCGTCGATCGCCACGGCGCCGCGCTCGGTGAGCTGGACGCCGGTGCTCTCCAGACCGAAGCCCTCGACCCTCGGCGCGAACCCGATCGCGGAGAGGAGCTTGTCGGCCTCGAGCACCTGCTGGTCGCCGCCGTTCGCCGGGGAGACCGTGACCTTGACGCCCGAACCGGTGTCCTCGACGGCCTCGACCTTGGTGCCGAGCATGACCTTCACGCCGAGCTTCTTGTAGTGCTTGAGGAGCTCCTTGGAGACCTCCTCGTCCTCGGTCGGGACCATCCGGTCGAGGAACTCCACGATCGTCACGTCGACGCCGAAGTTCTTCATGACGTAGGCGAACTCGACACCGATCGCGCCGGAGCCGGCGATGATGATCGAGCCGGGGAGGTTCTCGTCGAGGATCTGCTCCTCGTACGTGACGACGTTCTGCGACACCTCGACGCCGGGCAGCATCCGGGTGACGGCACCGGACGCGATGATCAGCTTGTCGAAGGTGAGCGACCGGCTCTCGCCGTCGTTGAGCGCCACGTCCATCGAGCTCGGGCCGGTGAGGGTGCCCCACCCGTCGATCTCCTCGATCTTGTTCTTCTTCATGAGGAAGTGGACGCCCTTGACGATGCCGGCCGACACCTTGCGCGAGCGCGCATGGGTGACGCCGTACTTCATCGTCGCGTCGCCCTCGATGCCGAAGAGCTCCTTGTCGTGCTGGAGCGTGTGCGCGAGCTCGGCGTTCTTGATGAGCGCCTTGGAGGGGATGCAGCCGACGTTGAGGCAGACCCCACCCCAGTACTTCTTCTCGACGACCGCGACCTTCTTGCCGAGCTGGGACGCGCGGATCGCCGCGACGTACCCACCGGGACCAGCACCGAGCACCACGAGATCGAAGTCAGCCATGCGGTCAGCCTATCCGGAGGCGGATGGGGGACTTCCCCCGTCCTCCCCCGCTCTCCACGCGGCGCCGGGTCAGCCCAGCCCGCGGAGGGTCAGGAGGACGTCGCGGGCGGCCGGGGCGGCGGAGGTCCCGCCGGACCCGCCCTGCGCGACCACGACCGAGACGACCCACCGGGGGTCGTCTGCGGGGGCGTACGCGACGAACCACGACGTGTCGCGCTTCCCGACGGCCTCGGAGGTGCCCGTCTTGCCCGACACGGGCCAGTCCGCCGGCTGACCGCGGAACACGCCCGCCGCCGTCCCCCGGGTGACGACCCCGCGCAGTGCCGACTGCAGGTAGGCGTCGAGCGCGGGGGTGAGCGGAGCCTTCCGACGGGGCCCGGCAGCGACGGCCGCCCGCTCCCCGGACACCGGGTCGACCGTGGCCGAGCCGACCCGCGGGGTGAGCACCGTGCCGCCGTTGGCGATCGCGGCGTACATCACGGCCATCTGGACCGGGGTGGCGAGCACGTCGCCCTGGCCGATCGAGAAGTTCGCCGCGTCCCCGGCGCGCAGCTGCCACCCCGACGCGCAGTTCTCCCGCGCCACCTCGGTGAGGAAGGTGCGGCGCTCCCGGTCGGTGACCTCCGGGTAGCCGTGCGCGGCCCGTGCGCACAGGTCGTCCTTGGTGGCCTCCCACGTCGCCTGCCGCCAGGCCCGGTCGGGGATGCGGCCGGCCGTCTCGTCGGGCAGGTCGACCCCGGTCGGGCTGCCGAGGCCGAGGCCACGCGCCGCGTCGACGAAGGGGTCGGCGGCGCCGGCCCGGGCACGCAGGCCGCCCTGTCCCTGCCACGCCCGGTAGGCGACGTCGTAGAACACCGTGTCGCAGGAGACCTCGATGGCGCGGGCGAGGCTGATCTCGCCCTGGTCGTGGGTCTCGTGGTTGCGGAAGACTCGGTCGCCGATGGTGTAGTCGGCCGGGCAGCCGTACCGTCCGCCGAGGGAGTCGCCGGCCCGCACCGCGGCGACCACCGAGGAGGGCTTGATCGTGCTCCCGGGCGGCAGCCCCACCCCGGTGGCGCGCGACAGGAGGGGGTTCCCCGCACCATCGGCCGTCAGCGCCGCGTAGTCACGCGCCGAGATGCCGCCGGTCCAGAGGTTGGGGTCGTACGTGGGCGCGCTGGCGACCGCCGCGACCGCGCCGGTGCGGGCGTCCATCACGACGACCCCGCCGGAGTCCGCCGGCCACTTCTCGGCCCGCTTCCTGGCTGCGGCCATCACCTGGGCGAGCGCCTTCTCGGCGGATGCCTGCACCGTCACGTCGAGGGTGGTGAGGAGGTCGCGGCCGGGCACGGGCTCGGTGCGGGAGACCACGCCCGTCACGAGTCCCCGCGCGTCGACGGCGACGACGGTCCGGCCCGGCGTCCCCCGCAGCACCGCGTCGTACTGCTTCTCCAGCCCCGCCCGGCCCACGAGGTCGTCGGCGACGAGCGCGCCGTCCGCCTCGACCTCGGCCCCGGTGGCCGGGCCGAGGTACCCGAGGACGTGGGCGGCCGAGATGCCGGCCGGACGGGGGTAGACGCGCACCGGCCGTGACGAGACCGCCATCCCCGGGAAGCGCTCGGGCTGCTCGACGAGGGTGAGGGCCCGCCGCGGGTCGACGTCCTCGGCGAGCGGGACCGGCACCTGGGGCGACCCGCTCCAGCAGGCGGGAGCAGCGGGGGCGCCGTCCTCCCCGCAGAGCCACGTGCGCCCGAGCAGCTCCGCGGCGGGGAGCCCGAGGACCTCGGCGGCCGCCCGCACCTCGGCCTCGGCGTGGTCCGGGCTCGTGGCGATGACGCGCCGCTCGATGGTCACGACGGTGGCCGTCCGGTTCTCGGCGAGCGGCCGGCCGGTGCGGTCCAGGATGCGGCCCCGCAGCGCCGGGACGACGAGGGTGCGGGTGTCGAGCGAGGTGGCCTCCGCCGTGAACCCGTCGGCGCCGGCGAGCTGGACCTGACCGAGACGTCCGACGAGTCCGGCGAACAGCACGACGACCGCCGCGACCAGCGCGAGCATCCGGCCGTGGTGCGACCCGGCCCTCCTCACCCGAACCGCCGCCGGAGCACGAGGCGCTCGGCACCGACGACCAGCGGGACGACGAGTGCGGCCACGGTGGCGGTGAGCAGGCAGCGGAGCCCGGCGTCGAGGAGGTCCACCGGCGCGCGTCCCGCGAGGGCCTGCAGGACACCGGCGCCGACGACGACCACCGAGGCGCCGAGGGCGACGACCGCGACCCGGGGGGCGGCCACCGGCCCCTCGACCCGGAACCGGCCCGCGAGCAGCCCGGCGACCGCATAGGTCAGCGCGTGCATGCCGAGGACCTCGGCCCCCGGCGGCACGAGGTCGAGCACCCAGCCGCCGGCCAGCCCGGCGACCGCCCCCGCGACCGGTCCGCGCCACAGCGCCCACGCGACGACGAGCACGACGACGAGGTCGGGCACCGGCGCGACGTGCCGGGCGCCGAGCGTCACGGCGAGCACGACCGCTGCCACGAGCGCCGCACCCCGCGCGGCGAGGCCGAGCACCCCCATCACCCACCGCCCGTCGCGGTGGGCCGGGGCTCGCTCCGCGCGGGGCCGACGACGACCGCCACGACGTCGAGCGTCGTGGTGTCGACGGCCGGCGTGAGGACCCCGGTGGCGGCCAGCCGGCCCGCGGACGGGGCGACCTCGGAGACGGTGCCGACCGGGATCCCGGCGACGAAGGGCCGCCCCCCGGCGCTGCCGAGCGTGGTCACCGTGTCGCCGGTCGCCATCGTGCCGCGTTCGACGAGGGTCAGCGCGAGCCGGCCCGGAGCGGGGGCCGGCACCCCGTCGGCCGCGGTACCCGACGCCTCGCCGAGCACGCCGTCCGTCCCGACCCGCACCCCGACGACGAGGTCCGGGCCGCCGACGAGCAGGACGTCGGAGGTCCAGGGCGCCACGCTGACCACCCGGCCGACGAGCCCCCCGGCCGCGATGACGGTGCGGTCGACCTCGACCCCGTCCCGGGAGCCGACGTCGAGGGTGACCCGCTCGGGGCCGGCCGGGCCGGGGGCCCCGACGGCGACCACCCGCGCGAGGACGAGCGGCAGCCCGTCGACGGCCGGGTCGGCCAGCAGGGCGCTCGCGTCGGCAGCGCCTGCCAGCCGGCGGTCGGCATCGGCGAGGCCGGCCCGCAGCCGGGTGTTCTCCGCCTGCAGCCGGGACGTCGCGTCGTCCCGGGGCCCGACGGCCCGTTCGAGCGGGCCCAGCCCCGCCGCGGCGACCCCGCGCACGGGTGCGAGGTCGAGCGCGCCGGAGAGGTCGAGGAGGACGACGAGCGCCGTGAGGAGGCCGGCGGCGAGGGCCGCCCGGCGTGCTCCGACCGACCGCTTCACGGCCGCCGGGTGTCGACGAGGACGCGCTCGAGGGTGCTGAACTCCTCGACGCACCGGCCGGCGCCGCGGGCGACGGCCCGCAGCGGGTCCTCCGCGGCGTGCACGGGGACGCCGAGCTCGTGGGAGAGACGCTCGTCGAGGCCGCGGAGCAGCGCCCCGCCCCCGGTGAGCGCGATCCCCCGGTCGACGACGTCGCCGGCCAGCTCGGGCGGGCAGACGTCGAGGACGCTGCGGACGAGGTCGACGATCTGCGCCACCGGGGTCTCGATGGCCCGACGGACCTCGGCAGAGCCGATCGAGACGGTCTTCGGCAGCCCGGTGACGAGGTCGCGCCCACGGACCCGTTCGGCGACCTCCTCACGCAGCGGGAAGGCCGAGCCGGCGGCCAGCTTGAGCTGCTCCGCGCTCGACTCGCCGAGCAGCAGGGAGTACTCGGCCTTGACGTGGGCGACGATCGCCTCGTCGATCTCGTCGCCGCCGATCCGCACCGTCCGGGAGGTGACGAGACCGCCGAGGCTGATGACGCCGACGTCCGTCGTGCCCCCGCCGACATCGACGACCATCGAGGCGCGGGTCTCCTCGACGGGCAGGCCGGCGCCGATGGCCGCGGCCATCGTCTCCTCGATGACGTAGACGCGGCGGGCGCCGGAGCGGAGCGTGGCGTCCTCGAGGGCCCGCCGCTCGACGCTCGTGATGTCGCTCGGGACGCAGACGACGACGCGCGGGCGGACCAGGCGGGAGGGGGCGACCCGGTCGACGAACCACCGGATCATCCGCTCGGTGACGTCGGCGTCGGAGATGACGCCGTCGCGCAGCGGACGGATCGCGGTGACCGTCTCGGGGGTGCGCCCGAGCATGTCCTTGGCCCGCTGACCCGCGGCGACGAGCTCGCTGGTGCCGCTGCGGACCGCGACGACCGACGGCTCGTCGAGCACCACCCCGCGGCCGCGTTCGTAGACGACGGTGTTGGCGGTGCCGAGGTCGATCGCGAGGTCCCTGCCCCGGACCCAGCCCGCCGTCCACCCGCTCATGGGAAGCAGGCTAGGTCGGGCGCGCGGCGCCGTCGGGGTGCCGCGCCGGTGGGGTCAGAGCTCGGGGAACCAGATGCCGATCTCGCGCGCGGCCGACTCCGGGGAGTCCGAGCCGTGGACGATGTTCTTCTGCACCTTCCCGCCCCAGTCGCGGCCGAGGTCGCCGCGGATCGATCCCGGGGCGGCGGCCGTCGGGTCGGTGGCCCCCGCGAGGGCGCGGAAGCCCTCGATGCAGCGCTCACCCTCGATGACGGCCGCGGTGACCGGGCCGGAGGACATGAACTCGACGAGCGGCTCGAAGAAGGGCTTGCCCTCGTGCTCGGCGTAGTGCCGGTGGAGCAGGGCGGCGTCGGCGGTCGCGACCTTGAGCGCCACGAGTCGGTACCCCTTGGCCTCGATCCGGCGGAGCACCTCCCCGGTGAGGCCGCGGGCGTGGCCGTCGGGCTTGACGAGGACGAGCGAGCGTTCGGTGGTCACCCGGCCAGCCTAGTCGGCGGCCGGGGTGGGTTCGGCCCCCGCCTCCGCCGCCCGCCGGGCGGTGAGGCCGTCGGCCTTGAGCCCCTGGACGAGCAGCAGCAGCCAGAGCGCGGTGAAGACGACCGCCACCCCGGCCATCGCGGGAACGAGCGTGGCACTGGCCCAGGTGAGCACCTGGACGAGCCAGCCGAGGCTGATCCCCACCGGTCCGCGCATCAGCGCCGCGCCGACGAGCGCGAGCAGGGCGAGCCCGAGCCCGACCCAGAGCAGCCGCGAGCCGTCCTCGGGGCGACCGTCGGCCAGGGCCAGGGCCCGAGCCACGAGCGCGAAGAAGGACAGGACGATCGCCTGCCCGAAGAGCGCGATGGCGAGCAGCCGGAAGGTGAACTTCCCCTGCCTCCCGTAGAGCGGCGGCATCCTCACCGGGGCGCCCCGCCCTGCTTCCACCGGTACGTCTCGACGGCGGTCTTGGACTCCTTGAGCCCCGCCCCCGTGGCCTCGCGGTACAGCGTGATCGCGGGGATGAGCTGGCCCTTCGCGAGCTGGACGTCGATCGCCTGGCGCGCGTGCTCGGGCAGCTCGTCGACGGGGGTGAAGCGCACGTGGGACTGCAGCGAGGGCACGCCGTTCTCACGGACGGCACGCACGACGTACCAGACCGCCGCGATGACGGCGAGGAGCAGTACGAGCTTGACGAGGGGGCTCATGCCTCCAGCGTAGGACGCGGGCCGCACCGGCTCGGCCGGCCACCCGACGGCGACATTTCGAGAGCACTGCTCTTGACGTAGCCGCGTCCGCTCCGCTACGGTCCCACCATCCCATTTCGAGAGCACTGCTCTCTTTCCTGAGGAGTCCCGATGACCCGCGTCCACCGCCCCCTCGCCGCCCCCGCGCTCGCCTCCGGCCTGCTCATGGCCACCTACCTCCTCCTCCGCCCGTACGGCGACACCGGCACCCCGGCCGAGGCGGCCGCCGCGTTCGCCTCGCCACGCTGGCTGCTCGCCCACCTCTGCGGCGCCGGAGCCCTCGCGAGCCTCGCGTGGCTGGCCTCCGCGTGGGCGAGGCACGCGCCGTCGCGGACGGCCTCCGCCGCCGCTGCGGCGACTGCCGTCGGCGCCGCCCTCGTCCTCCCGTACTACGGCGCCGAGATGTACGGGCTGCACGCCGTCGGCCGGGCCTTCCCGAGCGGCGCCGGCGCCCTCGTCGAGCAGGTCCGGATGCAACCGGTGGCGCTCTCCCTCTTCGCGCTCGGCCTCGTCGGGCTCGGCGCCGGCCTCGTCGCCCTCGCCGTGTCGTGGAGCCGGGAGGGCCGCCCGGGCGCCAGGACGGCGTGGCCGCTCGCCGTCCTCACCGCGGGTCTGCTCCCCCAGTTCCTGCTGCCGCCGGTCGCGCGGATGGCCTACGGCGTCGCCTTCCTCGTCGCCGCGGTCGCCGTGGCCCGGGCCTCCGGCCGCACCGCGCCCGGTCCTACGCTCGGGGCGTGACCCCGGACGACATTCCCCCGGCCGTCGGGCGGGGGGCGACCGCGACCGCCCCGCTCCGTCGCGCCGTGCGCCTCGTGGTCGGACTCAACCTCGCCGGGTTCGCGGTCGAGGTGGTCGTCGCCCTGGCCATCGGCTCGGTGGCCCTGCTCGCGGACTCCGTCGACTTCCTCGAGGACGCCGCGGTCAACGCCCTCATCCTGGTGGCCCTCGGGTGGCCCCTGGCCCGCCAGGCCGTGGCAGGGCGGGTCATGGCCGGTGTCATCCTCGTCCCGGGGCTCGCCGCCGCCTGGCAGGCCGTCGCCAAGGCCGGGGACCCCGTCCCGCCCGACGCCACGTCACTGGCCCTGACGGCGCTGGGCGCCGCGGCGGTCAACGCCGGGTGCGCGCTCCTCCTCGTCCGGGTCCGGCACCACGCGGGCTCGATGGGGCGGGCGGCGTGGCTCTCGGCGCGCAACGACGTGGCCGTCAACCTGGCGGTCGTCGCGACGGCCGGGGTGACCGCGTGGACCGGCTCGGGCTGGCCCGACATCGCCGTGGGGGTGGGCATCGTGCTCCTCAACGCGACGGCCGCGCGGCAGGTCTGGCGCCTCGCCGGCGAGGAGCGGCTCGCCGCCCGGGCGCTCGCGGGCGAGGACCTCGACTGACCTCTCGGCCAGCCCGGCGGCAGGGTCAGACGTCGGTGGTGCCGAGCAGCATCCGCACGTCGGCGGCGGTGACGACCGAGCCCGTCGCGAGGACGCCCCCACCGACCCCGCCCTCGTCGGCGAGGCCCGCGGCGGTGTCGAGGGCCTCCGGCAGCTCGCGGACGACCGTGACACGGTGCTCGCCGAAGAGGTCGTTCGCGATCTCACCGAGCTCGCGGGCGGACATCGAGCGCGGCGAGGAGTTGCGGGTGATGACGACCTCGTCGAGGGCGGGTTCGAGGATCTCGAGGATCTCGGTGGCGTCCTTGTCCTTCATGACCGCGACGACGCCGACGAGCTTGACGAAGGTGAACGCGTCGTTCAGGGCGTCGCGCAGGGCGCGGGCACCGGCCGGGTTGTGCGCCGCGTCGACCACGACGGTGGGGCTGCGGCGGACCACCTCGAGGCGACCCGGTGACTCGACCGCCGCGAGACCGGCCCGCAGCACGTCGAGGTCCAGGGGCTGCTCGCCGCCCCCGACGAACGCCTCGACGGCCGCGACGGCGACGGCCGCGTTCTGGGCCTGGTGGGTGCCGTGCAGCGGCAGGAACAGGTCGGGGTAGTCGGACGCCAGGCCGCGCAGCGAGATCTGCTGTCCGCCGAGGGCCACGTCGTGGGCGGTGACTCCGAAGTCGTTGCTCTCGAACTTGATCCGCGCACCGACCTCGGTCGCGCGCTCGATGAGGACCTCGGCGGCGTCGCGGTCGGGCTGGACGGCCGAGAGGGTGATCGCGTCCGCCTTGATGATCCCGGCCTTCTCCCCCGCGATCTCCTCGGGGGTGTCGCCCAGGAAGTGGCGGTGGTCGACGTCGATGGGCGTGACGACCGAGACGGGGGCGTCGACGACGTTGGTCGCGTCCCACGAGCCGCCCATCCCGACCTCGACGACCGCGACGTCGACCGGCAGGTCGGCGAACGCCGCGTAGGCGACCGCGACGAGCACCTCGAAGTACGTCATCCGGGGGCCGCCGTCACCCTGCGACCGCGCGTCGACGAGCTCGACGAACGGGATGACGTCGTCGTAGGCCGCGAGGAAGCGCTCGGCGTCGACCGGGACCCCGCCGACCGCGATCCGCTCGAGCATGGAGTGCAGGTGCGGGCTCGTGAACCGGCCGGTCTTCAGGCCCATCTCGCGCAGCACCGACTCGATGATCCGTGCGGTGCTCGTCTTGCCGTTGGTCCCCGTCACGTGGATGACCGGGAAGGTCCGCTGGGGGTCACCCATGAGCTGCATGACGGCCCCGATGCGGTCCAGCGAGGGCTCGAGGTCGTGCTCCGGGGCGCGCGCGAGGATCGACTCCTCGACCTCGCGCACCCGCTTGAGGACCTCGAGGTTGTGCGCGGCCTCGCGCTGGGCGGCATCGGGTGCAGGACTCACGCTACCCATTGTCCATCCCGCGCGGCGGGGGTGTCGCCACCGGGCGGTGTCAGGCGGGAGTCCGCCCCACGGCGCACCGCGCCGTCGCGCTGAGCGTCACCGGGCCGGTGGGGTCGCCGAGGCGCTGGAGCAGCTCGCGACGCACCCCGGCGCGCTGGTCCTCGGGCAGGGAGAGCAGGTGCGCACCCGCCGGCCCGATGCCGTGGAGGAAGCCGGACCAGAGCTCGTCGACGTCGCGGTAGGTCGACCCGACGACGAGGGTGGACTCGTGGACGTCCTCGAGCCCCGCGGCCTCGAGCAGCTCGGGGATCTCCCCCTGGCGACCGAACCGGAGGGTGCGCGCCTCGTCGGGGGCATCGGGGTCGACGGCGAGCGCGGAGTCCCAGTACAGCCGCAGCATCTCCATGCCCTCACTGAAGTCCCAGACACACGCGGCCACGACTCCCCCGGGCCGGACCACGCGACGCATCTCCGAGGCGGCGGCGGATGCGTCGCTCGTGAAGTGGAGGACGAGCTGGGCGAGGGCCACGTCGAACGCGGCGTCCTCGAGGGGCAGCTCCTCGGCCCGGCCGCTGCGGACGTCGACACCGGGGCACCGGGCACCGCACGCGGCGACGAACGGCGGCGACGGGTCGACCGCCGTGACGGCGTCGGCGCCCAGCCGGTCCACGAGCACCTCGGTGAGCGCCCCGGGGCCGCAGCCGACGTCGAGCGCCCGCTGGCCGGACGCGACCCCCGCGGCCTCGGCGAAGGCCGGGGCCAGCGCGCGGGAGTACCGCCCCATGAACGCGTCGTACGCGTCGCCCGTCGCGTGGAAGGACCGTGCACCCTCGACCGGTTCCATGAGCCACTCCCGTCGTCGGAGCGGGCCCGTCCCCGTGCTCCGAGCGGACGCTACTCCTGCGCCCCGCGCACGGGAAGAGGCCGCCCGTCAGCGCCGGGTGACCCGGACGTGCGCCTTCCGCCCGTCGCCGAGCGTGACGACGGTGACGCGCTCACCGTCCGGCGTCATGAGCGCGGTGACGTCCTCGGCGAGGGTCTCGCCGGCCACGAGGGCGCGGTGCGCCTCGACGGCCGCCGTGACCTCGTCGTCGCCGGAGACCTCGAGGAGGATCCGGTCGGAGACGTCGAGGTCCGCGTCCTTGCGGGCCTGCTGCACGGCGCGCACGAGGTCCCGGGCCAGGCCCTCGCGCTCGAGCTCGGGGGTCACCTCGGTGTCGAGGACGACGAACCCGCCACCGGGCAGCATCGCCGTCGCGAGCGAGCCTCCACCGGAACCGTCGACGACGGTCTCCAGGGTGTACTCGCCCTCGGCGAGCGCGAGCCCGCCCGAGGTGACGGAGCCGTCGTCCGCGACCGACCAGTCGCCGGTCTTGGAGCCCTTGATCGCGGTCTGCACGTCGCGACCGAGCCGCGGCCCGGCGGCCCGCGCGTTGACGACGAGCCGCTGGCTGATGCCGAAGTCGGAGCCGTGGGCCTCGCTGACGTCGAGGACGGTGACGCCCTTGACGTTCAGCTCGTCGCGGATGATGCCGGTGAACGGCTCGACCCCGGCCGGGTCGGCCGTCACGACGGTGAGCTCACGCAGCGGCAGGCGCACCCGCAGCCCCTCGGCCTTGCGCAGCGAGGAGCCGGTCGAGCAGACCGCGCGCACCTGGTCCATCGCGGCGACGAGGGCGTCGTCGGCCGGGAGGTCCTCCACGGCAGGCCAGTCGGCGAGGTGCACGGAGCGCCCACCGGTGAGGCCGCGCCACACCTCCTCGCTGACCAGCGGCAGCAGCGGTGCGGCGATGCGGGTGAGCACCTCCAGCGCCGTGTAGAGCGTGTCGAAGGCACCCTCGGCCACGGTCGAGTCACCGGACCCGGTGTCCCAGAACCGCTCCCGCGACCTCCGGATGAACCAGTTGGTCATCACGTCGACGATCTGGCGGATCGACTCGCACGCGCCGGGCACGTCGTAGGCGTCCATCTGGGCGGTGACCGTCTCGACGGTGCCGCGCAGCTTGGCGAGCAGGTAGCGGTCGAGCGGGTCCTCCGACGCGGTCGACCAGCGCGCCTCGTGGCCGGACCCGCCGTTCGCCGCGTTGGCGTACAGCGAGAAGAAGTACCAGCAGTTCCAGAGCGGGAGGATGACCTGTCGCACGCCCTCGCGGATGCCCTCCTCGGTGACGACGAGGTTGCCGCCGCGCAGGATCGGGCTGGCCATGAGGAACCAGCGCATCGCGTCGGCTCCGTCGCGGTCGAAGACCTCGCGGACGTCGGGGTAGTTGCGCAGCGACTTGCTCATCTTCTGGCCGTCGTTGCCGAGGACGATCCCGTGGCTGATGCACGACGAGAACGCCGGCCGGTCGAAGATCGCGGTCGCGAGGACGTGCAGCGTGTAGAACCAGCCGCGGGTCTGGCCGATGTACTCGACGATGAAGTCGGCCGGGAAGTGCGCGTCCTCGGTCTCGGTGCCCGCGAACCAGTCCGCGTTCTCGAACGGGTAGTGCACCTGGGCGTACGACATCGAGCCGGAGTCGAACCACACGTCGAGGACGTCCTCGACACGGCGCATCGTGGACCGTCCCGTCGGGTCGTCGGGGTTGGGCCGGGTCAGCTCGTCGACGAAGGGCCGGTGCAGGTCGGGGTTGCCGTCACGGTCGCGCGGGAGGTCGCCGAAGTCGCGCTCCATCTCCGCGAACGACCCGTACACGTCGATCCGGGGGTAGGTGGGGTCGTCCGACTTCCAGACGGGGACCGGGCTGCCCCAGAACCGGTTCCGGGTGATGGACCAGTCGCGGGCGTTCTCGAGCCACTTGCCGAACTGGCCGTCCTTGACGTGCTCGGGCACCCAGGTGATCTGGTCGTTCAGCTCGCTCATGCGGTCCTTGAAGGCGGAGACCTCGACGAACCAGGACTCGACGCCCTTGTAGATGAGGGGTTCGCGGCAGCGCCAGCAGTGCGGGTAGCTGTGGTCGTAGGACTCGCGGCGGAGCAGCAGCGTGCCGGGTGAGACCGAGCCGGTGGGGCCCTCCCCCCGCGTCTCCGCCCGCAGGTGGTCGATGACCAGCGCGTTGGCGTCGAAGACCTGGACACCCTCGTAGTCGTCGACGGGCGCGGTGAACCGGCCGTCCTTGCCGACCGGCATCACCGCCTCGATGCCCTCGCGGTCGGTGACCTCCTTGTCGACCTCACCGAAGGCACCAGCGGTGTGGACGACCCCCGTGCCGTCGGTGGTCGTCACGGCGTCGTCCGCGGCCACGACACGGAACGCGTTCGCGTGACCCGCGTAGTACGAGAACGGCGGGGCGTACGTGCGGCCGACGAGGTCGGCGCCCTTGTACCGGCCGAGGACTCGGAACTCGCCCTCGGGGTCGGCGAGCTCGCGGGCGTACGCCTGGAGGCGGGCCTCGGCGAGCACGTAGCGGGCGGTGCGCTCGGTGCCGGGCACGGGCGCCTCGACGACCACGTAGTCGATCTCCGAGCCGACCATCGCCGCGAGGTTGCTCGGCAGCGTCCACGGCGTCGTCGTCCACACGAGGAGGTGGGCGCCGTCGAGCACCGGGTCGGACCCCGTGTCGTCGAGGAGGTATCCCACGGTGACCGAGGGGTCCTGGCGGTTCTGGTAGACCTCGTCGTCCATCCGCAGCTCGTGGTTCGACAGCGGGGTCTCGTCGTTCCAGCAGTACGGGAGGACGCGGAAGCCCTCGTAGACGTAGCCCTTGTCGAAGAGGCTCTTGAAGGCCCAGATGACCGACTCCATGTAGTCGGCGTTCATCGTCCGGTAGTCGTTGTCGAAGTCGACCCACCGGGCCTGGCGGGTGACGTACTCGCGCCACTCACCGGTGTACTTCATCACCGAGTCGCGGCAGGCCGCGTTGAACTTCTCGATGCCGAGCTCGAGGATCTCGTCGGTCGTCTTGATCCCGTTGAGGCGCATCGCCTCGAGCTCCGCGGGCAGGCCGTGGGTGTCCCAGCCGAAGCGGCGCTCGACCCGCTTCCCGCGCATCGTCTGGTAGCGCGGGACGACGTCCTTGACGTAGCCCGTCAGCAGGTGGCCGTAGTGCGGCAGCCCGTTGGCGAAGGGCGGGCCGTCGTAGAAGACGAACTCGTTCTCGCCCCGCTCGCCCGGGTCACGGTTCTCGATGGACGCGCGGAACGTGTCGTCGGCCGCCCAGTGGGCCAGGACGGCCTCCTCCACCTCGGGGAGCCGAGGGCTCGCCGGCACGCCGAACGCTTCGCCGGTGTGGTCGCCGGTCGTGGACACCTTCGGGTAGGTCATCTCGGTGCTGCTCCTGCGGGTCGTCGACTCGTCTGGTCGAGGACGACGGCTCCGGCTCGTGACCGGGCACCACCGCGGTACCACCTCGCTTGCCGCCCGGGGGCGACCGCTCTTGCACCAGGTCGTGACGTGACCCCGACGTCCGGGTCTAGTGAGGACCGTGGGGTCCCGTTCTTCCGGAGGCTCACCGCTGATGACGGCTCGAGCGCCTGTGCCGTGGAGTCTAGCGGGGCGGGTCGGGTGGTTCCGACCGAGTTCCGGAGCGGGTAGCATCACGGACGTCGTCCGAGAGGGCGGCACCCACACGCACCTGTCTGGGGGAAGCCGGTCGAAGTCCGGCACTGTCCCGCAGCCGTAGGTCGCCCGCGAGGGCGGCGAGTCGGAATGCCCGTCAGGCGCGAGCGGCTCCACACCACCGTCGAGGAATGCGGGACGGAGCCCGAGCAGGCCGGGCCTCCGGCGGTTTCGGGCATCACGTCTTGAACCGCTGAGGAAGGCCCCATGTCCCCCACCACGCTCCGTCCGGGTGCTCGCGCACTCGGAGCCCTGCTGACGTCCCTCGTGGTCGTCGGCGTCCCGTCGGCCGCCCTGGCCGACACGCCCCCCACACCCAGCGTCACACCGTCGGCGTCACCGACCACGCCGGCGTCACCGACCCCGTCCACCACCGGGTCCCCGACCCCGACGGCCACCGACGCCACGCCGACGCCCACGGGCTCACCGACCCCGTCGGGGTCCCCCAGCGCGACGCCCACCCCCACGACCACGCCGCGGGCGGCCGCGGCCGCGGCACCCGCCGCGCTGCCCGGTCCCGGCGAGCCCGAGACCCTCGCCGCGGCGGACTTCGTCGCCCGCACCCTGGCCCAGTACGGGGACCACTACGTGTACCCGGACGCGAGCGGCAACCTCGACCCGGCGAACTACCCCGACCACGGCAACACCATCGACGGGATGCTCACGCTCGCCGCCACCGGCACCCATCAGGCCCAGGCCCAGGCCTCCCTCGCCTGGCTCGCGTCGACCATCGGCAGCTACACCGGCGCCGACTGGGGGGACACCTACGTCGGCCCGACGGCCAAGAGCATCATCGGCGTCGTGGCCCTCGGCGGGGACGCCCACGCGGTCGGAGGCGCCGACCTCGTCGCGACGCTGCGAGGCCTCGAGACCCCGAGTGGTCGCTTCAGCGACGCCGGGTCGGGCGACTACTCCATCACCATCACCCAGGCCCTGGCGACCATCGCGCTCGCCCGTGCCGGGGAGCCCCTCACGACGCCGTCGGTCCAGTTCCTCCTCGACCAGCAGTGCGCGGACGGCGGGTTCCGCGGGGACCTCACCGGTTCCGGGTGCGTCAGCGACCCCGACGCCACCGCGTTCGCCGCCCAGGCGCTCCTCGCCGTGGACGGCTCGCTGCTGTGCTGGGCCGACCCCGACGCCACCCGCGCCGCGGCCGCCACCGGCGCCCGGGACGCCCTCGACTTCCTCGCCGGCCTGCAGGGTCCCGCGGGCGGCGTCGAGAGCTCCGGCGACGCGGCGAACGCGAACACCACCGGGGTCGCGGCCCAGGCGTTCATCGCCGGTGGCCGGACCACCGCGGCCGACGCGGCCGTCGCGTTCCTCGCGACGCTGCAGTACGGGCCGGGGGCCCCGGCCGCGCTGCAGGGAGGCATCGCGTTCTCCGACGCCAAGCGCTCGACGACCACGCCCGGTGACTCGGACCTGCGGGCGACGCCCCAGGCCGCGCTCGCGCTGAGCGGTCGCACCCTGCTCGACGTCGCGGCCCCCGACGTCACCGACCCGGTCGGCACGGACGTCTGCCCCGCCCAGCCGACGTCCACCCCGACGACGAGCACCTCGCCGACGTCGAGCACGACGTCGACGCAGCCCGCCGGGGCTCCTGCCTCCTCCCCCTCCGCGACCGTCGCGGCGGTGGCGACGGGCGCGCTCGCGCAGACCGGCGCCTCGCCGCTCACCCCGGTGCTCGTCGGGCTCGCCCTGCTCGTGCTCGGCGCAGCCGCCGTGCTCGGGTCGCGCCGTCGAGGAGCACACGCCTGATGGGTCGCCTCCCCACCCGACTGTCCGCGGCCCTCGCCGCGGCGGGTCTCGCCGGTGCGGGGCTCGTCGCGGCGGCGGCGCCCGCGAACGCCGCGGCGTGCTCGGGCACCTCGGGCATCACGGTCGTCATCGACACCGGCTCCTCGGTGAGCACCCGCTGCGCGTCCGGCGGAGGGTCGGCGATGGCCGCCCTGACGTCCGTCGCGTCGGTCGTCAGCCCCCAGCAGTTCCCGGGGTCGGTCGTGTGCCGGATCGACGGGGTCCCGGCCTCGGACCCCTGCGTCCGGATGCCCCCGTCCAGTGCGTACTGGGGGTTCTTCCACGCCCCGCGCGGTGGGTCCTGGACCTACAGCAGTGACGGGGTCGCCTCGTACTCCCCGGCAGCCGGCAGCGTCATCGGGTTCCGGTTCGGGTCCGGCCAGCAGCCGCGGACGGCGCCGCCGGCACCGACCGCGACCGTGGCCCCGACACCGACCCCGAAGCCCACGACGCCGCGGGCGACGCCGAAGCCGCCGACGGCGCCCCCGACGAGCGACGGCTCCACCGCGGCGTCCGGCGCGGCCGCCACCCCCGGGGCTCGCGGCACCACGACCCCGTCGACGTCCGCCTCCCCCGCGCCCTCGGCGTCCGCGAGCGCGTCGCCGAGCACCCCCACCTCCGGGGCGCCGAGCGCCACCCCCTCCGGTTCGGCCGGTGAGCAGACGCTCGCCGCGTCCCCGACGAGCTCGACGGCGCCGACCGGCGGCCCGGGAGCGGGGACGCTCGCCAGCGGCCTGGGCCTCGTGGTCCTCGTCTCCGGCGGGGCCGTGTACGCCGCCCGGCGACGCCGTGCCTGAGCCGCTGGGATGATGCCCGCGTGACCCGTTCCCTCCCCCGCGACGTCCACCCGGCGGCGTGGTGGGGGTGGGCGCTCGGGCTCGCCGTGGCGGTGAGCACGACGAACAACCCGCTGCTGCTCCTCCTGGCCCTCGCCGTCGCCGGGCTCGTCGTCGCCGCCCGGCGCGGCTCCTCGCCCTGGGCCCGGGCCTTCCGGCTCTACCTCTGGCTCGGGCTGGCGATCATCGTCGTCCGGGTGGTGCTGCACGTCCTCGTCGGGCTGAAGTTCGGGTCCATGCGCGTCCTGCCCCTTCCCGAGCTGACGCTGCCGTCGTGGGCGGCCGGCATCCAGCTCGGCGGCGACGTCTACCTCGAGGGGCTGCTCGCCGCCGCGGTCCTCGGGCTGCGGCTCGCGGTGATCATCGCGTGCATCGGCGCCGCGAACGCCCTCGCCAACCCCAAGCGACTGCTGCGCACGCTGCCGAACGCCCTCCACGAGGTCGGGGCCGCGGTCGTCGTCTCGATCTCCGTCGCCCCCCAGCTCGCGGAGTCCGTGCAGCGGGTGCGCCGTGCCCGCCGGCTCCGGGGCGACGCGCGCCACGGCATCCGCTCGGTGCCGGCCATCGCCCTCCCGGTCCTCGAGGACACCCTGGAGCGCTCCCTCCTGCTCGCCGCGGCGATGGACTCGCGCGGGTACGGGCGCACGGGCACCGCGCCCCTGGCACAGCGACGGCTCACCGGCGCCCTCACGCTCACCGGCCTGCTGGGGTGCGCGGTCGGTCTGTACGGCGTCCTCGACTCCACGACTCCGGCGCTCATGGGCACCCCGACGCTCGTCACGGGCCTGGCCCTCTCGGCGACCGGGCTGTGGCTCGGCGGCCGGCACGTCCACACCTCGACCTACCGGCCCGACCCGTGGCTCGTCGCCGAGTGGGTCACCGTCGCGTGCGGCGTCGTGCCCGCGACCGTGTTCACCGTGCTCACCCGCACCTCGCCCGATGCCCTCGCGATGCCGGTCTCGCCCCTCGCGGTGCCCGCGCTGCCGCTCGTCGCGGTGGCCGCCCTGCTCGTCGCGGCGCTGCCGGCGTTCCTCACCCCCGAGCCGCCACGCCCGGCGCCCCGGGTGGCCGTGCGGGGTGCCGGGGAGGTGAGCACCCGTGGCTGAGCACGCGATCGTCCTGGAGTCGGTGTCCGTCACGCCCGACGGGTCGGACCGGCCGATCCTCCGGAACGTCGACCTCGGCGTCGAGGAGGGCGAGCTGGTCCTCGTCGTCGGGCGCACCGGGTCGGGCAAGTCGACGCTGCTCGGGGCGATGTGCGGGCGGGTGCCGCACTTCACGGGCGGGACGCTCCGGGGGCGGGTGCTCGTCCACGGGCGCGACACCCGCGAGCACCGGCCCCGCGACCTCGCGGACCTCGTCGGCGTCGTCGGCCAGGACCCCCTCGCCGGGTTCGTCACCGACACCGTCGAGGAGGAGCTCGCCTACGGGATGGAGCAGCTGGGACTCCCGACCGCGACGATGCGCAAGCGGGTCGAGGAGACCCTCGACGTCCTCGGCATCCCCGAGCTGCGCGGGGCCGCCCTGCGCGAGCTGTCCGGCGGGCAGCAGCAGCGCGTCGCCATCGGGTCGGTGCTCACCGCCCACCCGAAGGTCATCCTCCTCGACGAGCCGACCTCGGCCCTGGACCCCACCGGCGCCGAGGAGGTGCTCGCGACGATCACCCGGCTGGTGCACGACCTCGCCGTCACCGTCGTCGTGGCCGAGCACCGGGTGGAGCGCGTGCTGCACTACGCCGACCGGGTCGTCCACGTGGCGCCGGAGGGGACGGTGACGGCGGGGCTGCCGGCCGAGGTGATGGAGACGAGCGACATCGCGCCGCCGGTGGTCGAGCTCGGGCGCTGGGCGGGGTGGAGGCCGCTGCCGCTGTCGGTGCGGGACGCCCGGCGCGCCGGGGGCGGGCTCCGCGCCCGCCTCCAAGCCGCCCCGGCTCCCCCCGGAGCGGACACGAATCGTCACATTCGTCAGTTCGTGCACACCCCGGAGCCCCCCGGAGCGGACACGAATCGTCACATTCGTCAGTTCGTGCACACCCCGGAGCCCCCCGGAGCGGACACGAATCGTCACATTCGTCAGTTCGTGTACGGCGAGGGAGGCCCGGTGCTGCGCGCGTCGGGCGTGGTCGTGCGGCACCCGGGGAACGTCGTCGCCGTCGCCGGGGTCGACCTGTCGCTGCGCGCCGGCGAGGTGACCGCCCTGATGGGCCGCAACGGGTCCGGCAAGTCCTCCCTGCTCTGGGCGCTCCAGGGCACCGGGTCGCTGGCGGCCGGGCGGGTCGAGGTCGGTGGCGCCGAGGGCGCGCCGGTCGACCCGTCCTCCCTGACCCCGGCCCGGCGTCGGGCCCGGGTGGGGCTCGTCCCGCAGACCGCGACCGACCTGCTCTACCTCGACACCGTCGGCGCCGAGTGCGCCCAGGCCGACCGCGAGAGCGCCGCCGAGCCCGGGACCTGCGCCGCGCTGCTCGAGGGGCTCGCCCCCGGCGTCCCGGCCGACCGGCATCCGCGGGACCTGTCCGAGGGGCAGAAGCTCGCCCTCGTCCTCGCCGTGCAGCTGACCGCGGACCCGCCGGTGCTCCTGCTCGACGAGCCGACCCGGGGCCTGGACCCCACGGCCAAGGCGGTGCTCGCCGGCACGCTGCGCGACCTCGCCACCCGGGGACGAGCCGTCGCCGTCGCGACCCACGACGTCGAGTTCGTCGCCGAGAGCGCGGACCGGGTCGTCGTCATGGCCGCCGGCGAGGTCGTCGCGGACGGCCCGACCGCCGACGTCGTCGTCTCCTCCCCCGCCTTCGCCCCCCAGGTCGCCAAGGTGCTCAGCCCCGGCCCCTGGCTCACCGTCGCCGACGTCCGGGCCGCCCTCGAGGACGGTGCGCCGTGAGCGCCCCGGGGCGGGTCTCGGACCGGATCTCGGCCATCACCCTGCGGCCCCGCTCGATGCTGGCCGTCGGGCTCGTCAGTGTCGCGGGACTCGTGGCCTTCGGGTGGCCCCTGCTCGTGACGCCGGGGTCGGGGCTCGCCCACTCCGCCGACGCGCCGCTCGTCTTCGCCCTCGTGCTGCCCCTGCTCCTGGCCGTGGTGCTCGCCGAGATCTCCGAGGGCGGGCTCGACGTCAAGGCCGTCGCGATGCTCGGGGTGCTCTCGGCCGTCGGCGCGGCGCTGCGCCCCCTGGGCGCCGGGACGGCCGGCCTCGAGACGGTCTTCTTCCTCCTCGTGCTCGGCGGCCGCGTGTTCGGGCCGGGGTTCGGGTTCGTCCAGGGGGCGGTCACCCTCTTCGGCTCGGCCCTCATCACCGGCGGCGTCGGCCCGTGGCTGCCGTTCCAGATGCTCGGTGCGGCCTGGGTCGGCTGGGGCGCCGGCCTGCTGCCGCGGGCCCGTGGGCGCCGCGAGGTCGCGCTGCTCGCGGGCTACGGCGCCGTGGCCGGGCTCGCGTACGGCATGCTGCTCAACCTCTCGTTCTGGCCCTTCTCGACCGGCCAGGAGGGCGGGCTGTCCTTCGTCCCCGGCGCTCCGCTGACCGAGAACCTCCACCGCTTCGTCGTGTTCAGCCTCGCCACGAGCCTCGGCTGGGACCTGGGCCGGGCGCTGACCACGGCGGTGCTCGTGGCCGTCACCGCACGGCCGGTGCTCGGCGCCCTGCGCCGGGCGGCCCGACGCGCCGCGTTCGCCGCCCCGGTGGCCTTCGAGGACTCCTCCGCCGCCGACCGAGCCGAGAGCCCACCGCGACCTCCGGCGGTGCGCTTGGCACAATCGCCCCCATGAGCCACGTCGAGCTGGACCACGACCCCGCCTGGCTGAGCCGCGAGGAGATGGATGCCGCGCGCGCGAAGCTGCCGATCCTCTACGTCGACGCCGTGCCGGTGCGGGTCGACGACCGCGGCGAGGTCACCGCCGTCGGGGTACTGCTCCGCCTGGACGGCGAGGGCCTGGTCTGCCGTGAGCTGGTCTCCGGCCGGGTCCTGCACCACGAGCGGGTCCGCGACGCCCTGCTCCGGCACATCGAGAAGGACCTCGGGCCGGTCGCCCTCCCGCGCGTCCCGGTCGCGCCGCAGCCGTTCACCGTCGCCGAGTACTTCCCGACCCCCGGGGTCACCCCGTTCCACGACCCGCGCCAGCACGCCGTCTCGCTCGCGTTCGTCGTCCCCGTCTCCGGGGACTGCGCACCGCAGGACGACGCGCTGGACCTCACCTGGCTCACTCCGGCCCAGGCCCTCGACCCCGGGGTGCAGGCCGAGATGGAGCGCGGCCACGGGGTGCTGCTCCGTCAGGCCCTGGCCCACCTCGGCCACCCCGTCTGACCCCGACTTCTCATGCTCGCGTCCGCGCGAAACGCCGTCCCGGCGGGGTGTCGCGCGGACGGCAGCATGAGAAGTCGGGTCAGCCGGTGAACTTGTCCCGGGTCCGCCGCATGTCGGACTCCTCGTGCTCGTGCGCCGCCTCGGGCGTCGGCGCCATCCCCCCGAGCCGGGCCGGTACCCACCGCAGGTCCCCTCCCGTGAGCGGCGGGTAGGCCGCCTGCTGGGCGTCGAGCTGAGCCTGCATCACGGCCTTGATCCGCTCGGTCGCGGCCGCGACGTCCTCGCGGCGCTCGACGACGATCGGCTCACCGACGGTGATCGACACCGGGATCCGCTTGAAGCCCAGCTGCTTCGGGAGGTCCTTGGTCCACACCCGGTGCCCACCCCAGATCGTCGTCGGCAGCACGGGCACCCCGGCCACCTGGGCCATCTTCACGGTTCCCGCCTTGAACTCCTTGAGCTCGAACGAGCGCGACATCGTCGCCTCCGGGAAGACGCCGACGATCTCCCCGGACTTCAGGGCGCTGATGGCGTCCTTGAACGCCTGCCCGCCGCTGGCCCGGTCGACCGGGATGTGGCTCATCCCGCGCATCAGCGGACCGGACACCCGGTGCTGGAAGATCGACTTCTTCGCCATGAACCGGACGTACCGCCGGTGCGGCCACGCGGGCAGCCCCGCGTACATGAAGTCGAAGTACGACGTGTGGTTGATCGCCATCACCGCACCGCCCTCGCGGGGGACGTTCTCCGCCCCGGTGATGGTGATCCGGCCACCCTGGAGGAAGAACAGCGTCTTGGCCGCGGTGATGACGGGGCGGTACACGGGCTCCATGAGCACACCCTAGGCGAGCCGCCGACGCCCCGACCCCCACCGCGGGCACCGGCGCCGCCCGCTCAGTCGTGGAGCGGCGGGTGCCAGGCGGTCTGGAAGACCTGGTCACCGAGGCTGCGCGAGACGATCCGGGCGCGACCGGGGGGCTGCGGCGTGGCCTTGACCCGCCCGATGAGCATCCCCTCGTCCGGGTTGCCGGAGAGCAGGATCCCCGGCGCCCCGAGGTCGCGCAGGCTCTGGAGCACCGGCTCGAAGAGGGCCCTGGACGCACCCCCGCTGCGCCGGGTGACCACGAGGTGGAGCCCGACGTCCCCGGCCTGGGCCAGGAGCGGCACGAGCGGACGCAGCGGCGAGCCGGACGAGGTGACGACGAGGTCGTAGTCGTCGACGAGGAACCAGACCTCCGCGCCGGACCACCACGAGCGGGCCCGCAGCTGCTCCGGGGTGACGTCGGGGCCGGGCAGGCGGGTGCGGAGGAACTGGGTGATCCCCTCGACCGCCGCGACGGTCTGCTCCTCGGTCGTGAGGTACTCGCCGAGGTGCCCCTCGGGGAGCTCACCGAGGAGGCCGCGCCGGTAGTCGACGACGAAGAGCTTCGCCTCGTCGGGCGTGTGCAGCCGGGCGACCTCGTGGGCGACGGTGCGGAGGAAGCCGGTCTTGCCGCTGTCGCCGTCACCGAGGAGGTAGGCGTGCGGCTCCTCGGCGAGGTCGAGGCCGATCGGGGCGAGGTCGGCCTCGTCGACCCCGAGCAGGAGGCGCCGGTCCTGCGGCCCGGCGAGCTCGCGGACCGCGTCGAGGGTGACCCGTTCCGGCAGCAGCCGCAGCTTCGGGCCGCGGGGACCGGTCCACGCCGCGTTGACCCGGGTGACGAGATCCTCGACCCCGTCGCCGAGGTCGTCGACGTCGCCCCGGCCGTCGATCCGCGGCACCCCGCCGAGGAAGTGGTGCCTGGTCATCGTCAGGCCCCGGCCCGGACGCCCCTTCGGCACGTTCGCGGCGACCTTGCGGTCGACCTCGGAGTCCGTGGGGTCGCCGAGCCGCAGCTCGACCCGGGTGCCGAGCACGTCGCGGATCTGGTTGCGGAAGTCCATCCAGCGCGAGGTCGTGATGACGACGTGGACCCCGAAGGTGAGGCCGCGGCCGGCGAGCTCGGTGATCATCGGCTCGAGCTCGTCGAACTCGGCCCGCACGGTCGGCCAGCCGTCGACGACGAGGAACACGTCGCCGTAGCCGTCGTCGACGCGACCCTCGGCCCGCCGCCGTCGGTAGGTCTCGATCGAGTCGATCCCGTGGGAGCGGAAGTACGCCTCGCGGGCGTCGACGATGCCGCGGATCTCGGCGACGAGCCGGCGGACCACCTCGGGCTCGCTGCGGTTGGCGACCCCGGCGACGTGGGCGAGGTCGGCCAGCGGCGTGAAGGTGCCGCCGCCGAAGTCGAGCACGTACACCTGGCTCTCGCGCGGCGTGGTGGTGAGGGCGATGGCGGCGACCACCGTGCGCGCGAACGTCGAGCGGCCGGACCTCGGCCCGCCGACGACGGCCACGTGCCCCGCGGCGCCCCCGAGCCGCAGGACCATGAGCTCACGGCGCTGCTCGAGGGGGCGGTCGACGATGCCGACGGGGAGGACGTAGTCGCCACGCTCCCGCCAGGACCGGCTGACCAGCCCGAGGTCGGGGTCCGGCGCGAGGTCGCCGAGCAGCTGGTCCATCGAGTTCGGGACGTCGAGGGGCGGCAGCCACACCTGGTGCGCGGGGCGACCGCGGCCGGTCATCCGGGCGACGGCGATGTCGAAGACGGCGCGCTCGTCGACGGGCTCCGGCGCCTGCGCCTCGACCGGCCCGGTTCCACCCCGGCGGCCGGCGGTCACCGGTGCGAGCGTGAACGGCAGGATCTCCGAGGACGTCCCCGCTCCGCCGCCGGACGACGCTCGGCGGCGACGCCCCTTCGGCGGACCCGAGACGTAGGCGGCCTTGAACTTCGTCAGCGAGGTCTGGTCCGGCTTGAGGTACCCCAGGCCGGGCACCGGCGGCAGCTCGTAGGCGTCGGGGACGCCGATGACGGTGCGGGACTCGCCGGCCGAGAAGGTCCGCAGTCCGATCCGGTACGAGAGGTGCGACTCCAGACCCCGCAGCCGCCCCTCCTCGAGCCGCTGCGAGGAGAGCAGGAGGTGCATCGACAGGGACCGGCCGAGCCGTCCGATCGCGACGAACAGGTCGGCGAACTCGGGCTTGGCGGACAGCAGCTCGGAGAACTCGTCGGCGACGATGAGCAGTGCCGGGAGCGGCTCGAGGTCGGCCCCACCCGCCCGCGCCCGCTCGTAGTCCGTGACGTTCGCGAAGTTGCCCGCCGAACGGAGCAGCTCCTGCCGGCGGGTCATCTCCCCCTGGAGGGCGTCCTGCATCCGCTCGACGAGGCTGAGCTCCTGCCCGAGGTTCGTGATGACCGCCGAGACGTGCGGCAGGCCGGCCATCCCGGCGAACGTCGCACCGCCCTTGAAGTCGACGAGGACGAAGTTGAGAGCCTCCGGCGAGTGGGTCATCGAGAGCGCGAGGACGAGGGTCCGCAGCAGCTCGGACTTGCCGGACCCCGTGGCACCGATGACGAGGCCGTGCGGCCCCATCCCCTGCTGCGCGGACTCCTTGATGTCGAGGGCGACCGGCAGCCCCCGCTCGTCGACGCCGATCGGGACGCGCAGCCGGTCGCGCTGGAGCCGTGGGCGCCACGCCGTCTCGACGTCGAGGTCGCGGACGTCGCCCGTGCCGAGCAGGTCGACGAGCTCGGTGGAGGCGGTCAGCGCGTCGCGCGCCTCCGGCTCGTCGGCGGTGTACCGCGGGGCCAGGCGGCGGGCGGCGGCCTCGGCCCGCGTCGTCGAGACCTGGTCGGCCACGCCGTGGGCGACCCCGCGCGCGAGGCTGATGACCTCCAGCGGAGCGGTCCCGGCCCGGGCACCGGTCTCCGCGCGGGGGCCCACGGCGAGCCGGAGCGTCGTCGGCGAGTCGAGCTCGCCCCACTGCTCGGGCAGGTCGAGGACGGTGACCCCGAGGACCCCGTCGGCGGTGACCACCGGGTTGCCCGGCGGCACGTGCCCACCGTCGACGACGAGCAGGACGTGCGGCAGGGACGCGCGGTCGGAGGGCCCGAACCGGGGCCGCTCGACGATCTCCTGGGGCAGCAGCGGGAGCAGGTCGTGGACCGACTCGCCGACGAGCCGCACCGGGCCGACCGCGTCCTGCTCGCGGGGGCTCAGGGCGTGCGGGAGCCACTTGAGCCACTCCCACTCGGCGCGGGCCTCGCGGGAGACCAGTGCGGCGACGACGAGGTCCTCCGGGGCGTGCTGCAGGGCGGCCTGGAGCACGACGGAGCGGGCGAGGGAGCGCGCGGGGTCGGCGTCACCGGTGACCTCGATGCGCGGCCAGGCCCGGAGCGCGGCCGAGGCCGGCAGGCCGGGCTGCACCCGGTGCGTGGACAGCAGGCGGTGCAGCGCGGACGCGGCGACGGGGTCGAGCTGGGCCAGCGGTGCCGTCTCGGGTGGCTCGAGCTCGAGGCAGAGCGGCTGCGAGGTGGTCCCCATCCGCACCTGGAGGAAGTCGGGGTCGGCGACCGTCCGCTCCCAGACCCGGCTGCCCTCGGCGGCGATGACGGGCAGCGCGCCGGGGTCCGGGTAGTCCCACAGCGCGGCCTCGCGCTGCCGGGCCGCGGCGTCGCGGATCGTGCCGCGGACCTCCGCGAGGTAGGCGAGGTACTCACGGCGTGCGGCGAGGACCCCGGCGGAGTGCTGCTGGCGCTGGCGCAGGCCGCTCGCCAGGACGAAGCCGACGCTCGCGACGAGGAACATGCCGGCGGTGAACCAGGCCCGCGGCCCGGTCTGGGACAGGGCGACGAAGCCGATGGACCCGAGCGATCCGAGCATCGGGACGGCCTGCATGAGGAGGCCGCTCGCACCCTCGGACGGGGTGATCTCCGGGGGCGGCTGGAGGACGATCCGGCCCGACGGCACCTCGGGTGCCTTCTCGCGGGCGCCGCCGCGCGCGGCCACCGTCATCCCGTGCCCTCCCCTGTCCTGCATCCGGTCGGGGCCACGGTACCCGTGGATACTGTTCTCCGCGGGGAAGGGTCGCACCTCGCGACCACCGGGACGAGGGAGGGGCGATGGCCGCGCCGACGCAGCAGATCACCCTCGTCGCCGACGAGCGCAGCTACGACCTCGTCGTGCCGGTGGGGACCCGCGTCACCGAGGTCCTCGCCGTGCTCGGCGTCTCGTCCGGCCCGGCCCCCAGCTCGGTCGCGACCGCCGCCGGTCACGTCTACGGCCCGCAGGACCGCATCGGGGAGGACCTGCCCGCCGGCTCGGTCCTCACGGTGGTCCGCACGACGACCCACCGCCTGCACCGCGAGGTCGTGAGCCTCGACCGCTCCTCGGCGGCGCCGGGAGCCCGTGCCTCGGCCCCGTCGTGGGCCGGGGGGTCGCGGGCGCCCGCACCCTCCGAGCAGCCCCGGGTCTCGCTCGTCGACGACGCCACCCGTCGGCGCGACGAGGTGGACGACGACGCCACGGTGAGCCGCGCCTCCCTCCACGGGGACCGGCGCCGCCGCCGGGGGCCGCGGCGCCGGGGGCGCGGCGCGGCTCCCGAGCTCACCCGGGCCCTGGTCGTCGGGACGGCGGTGCTGACCCTCGTGGCCGGCGTCCTCGCCCTCGCCGTGCCCGCCGGCAGCACCTCCGGGCTGCTCGGTGCGGTCCCCACCCGGTGGGCCGGCGCCGCCCTCCTCCTCGCCGCCGCCGTGGCCGCGACGGTGCTCACCCCCCGCCACCGCGACGGCGCGGACGTCGTCCGGCTCGTCGGCGCGCCCGCCCTCGCCGTCACCGCCGGCCTGCTCGCCCCCCTCGACCCCTCGCCCGCGCGGGTCGCCGTCTCCGTGCTCGTCGGCAGCACGCTGGGGGCGCTCGTCCTGGCCCTCGCCTCCTCCGACGGCTCCGCGGCCGACCGGGCCGAGCGGGCGGCCTCGGCCTGCCTCGGCGGGCTCGCCGTCGTGGTCGCGGCGACGGTCCTCACCGGCCGGCCCCTCGCGGCCGCTGCCGCCGTCGTCGTGGGGCTGGCCCCGGTGCTCGTGCGGGCGCTGCCGAGCGCGAGCCTCGACGTCGACCCGACCCAGCTGCTCGACACCGACCGCCTCTCGACGACCGTCTGGTCGGTGCGCGAGCGCCATGCGGCGCGGCGCCGCCGGGTCACCGGCCCCGACGTCCGCGCGCGGGTCGACCAGGCCCGGTCCGTCGTCTCCGTCGGGACGGCCTACCTCGCGCTGCTCGCCTCGGGCGCCGGGTGGTTCCTGGCCCTCACCGCGCCGCTCTCCTCCCTCGCCCCGTGGTCGCGCTGGGTCGTGCTCGGCGCGGGTGCCCTGGCCCTGGGCTACCAGTCCCGGCACGTCCGCGACCGGCTCGCGCGCTTCGCGATGCTCGGCGCCGCGGCCTCCCTCACCGCGAGCGCGTCGGTCGCCGTCCTCGACGGGGACGGAGGGTGGCAGTGGCCGTTCGTCGGGGTGGCCGTGGCGCTCGGCGTGGTGGGTGTCGTGGCCGCCGTGGCCATCGCCGGCGGCTGGGCCTCGACCCGGCTCTCGCGCGGCGCCGACCGGCTCGAGTCGCTGGCGGTGGTCACCGTCCTGCCGCTGGGGCTGCTCGCGGCGGGCGCGGTGGAGGCGTTGCGGCGCCTCACCTCGGGCTGAGGCGGACACCCCCCGGCGCCCCGGTGCGGGGATCACCCCCACACCGGCGGCGTGGCGTCGTCCTCCCCCTCGAACCAGGTCTCCTCGTCCTCGTGCGTCAGCGAGTCGACGTCCGGCGCCTCGTCCCGCGGAGCGCCCTTCCCCCGAGCACCGGACCCGGACCCTGCGGCGACGGCCCCGCGCCCGCCGCGGGAGGCCTCGCCGAGCTTCGGCACGCCGTAGCGCCCGGAGGCCTTGGCTCCCCGGACGCCGCCGGCACCACCGGCGCCACGCCCGCCGCGGGCCGCGGCGCCCTGGCCACCCGCTGCGACCACCGGTCGGCCGCTGGCCCCCGAGGCGCCCCGCCCGGCACCCGCGGCACCCGTGCGCCCCGCCGACCCGGTCGTCCCGCCGGTGACGAGCGGCGCCCGACCGGTCGGAACCGCGCCACCCGCGCCGGCCCGGCCGACGATCCCGCGACCGAGCAGGGCCGCACCGCCGGCCGCCATGCCGCCGCCGACCACACCGGGTCCGGCACCCGGCCCCGAGGTCCCGCCCGCGGAGGCGCCGCCGGGGCTGGTCCCGGCCCAGTCACTGCTGCCCGGCCCGGTGGGCACCGTCGTGCCAGTGGTCCCGCCGTCCAGGCCGACGCCGGAGGGCCCGGGGTCGGTGCCACCGCCACCCGCGGGGTCACCGGACCCGGACCCGGACGGGTGTGGCGGCTGCGAGGTGGTCGTCCCGACGACCGACGGCGGGTCGTAGGGAGTCGGGGACCAGCTGCCGCCCCCGGAGGGAGCGGTGTACCCGCCCCCGGAGGGGGGCGCCCCACCGGGGGTCCCACCGCCACCGGCCGTCCCCCCGCCGGCGCCGGGGTCGATCTTCACCGAGTCCTCGGGGGCGTCGACGGGCATCTGCCGGGCCGCCCTGCCCATGCTGGCGTTGAAGCTCGAGAGCACCTGCCCGGCCTCGGCCTCGCGCTGGTCCCGCTTGGCGCCCACGGCCGCGTCGAAGGCGGTCTGGTCGAAGACCTTCCCGTCCGGGACGGCCCCACCCATCGGGCGGGCCGGCGTCCGTTCGTAGGACGCCGGGTCGACGTACGTCGAGATGGAGCGGACCCGGCTCACGTACTCCTGCCGGGCGGTGTCGGCGGCGGTCGCCGCGGACTCGAGACCCTTCTGGATCTCGGCGAGCTCGAGCGCCCGGTTGTCGAGCGAGCTGCTGAGGGCCCGCAGCGACGCGTACGCGCTGTCGGCCGCCGGCCCCTCCCACGGCTGGGCGGCGTTCCGCAGGCTGGTGACCACCCGCTTGACCTCGGCGGAGAGCTGGCCGACCGCGTCGGAGGTCTTGCCCCAGTCGTCCGCGGTGAGCTGGACGAGGACCGCGGCGAAGCCGTAGATGTCGTGGAGCGTGCGCTCGTGCGGCCCGGCGTCCTCCGGCAGCGGCGGGACGTACGGGGCGTCGTCGGCGAGTCCCATCAGCGGCTCCTCCCCTCGGCGCCGGTGGCGCCCTGGCTCGTGGTCTCGGTGGTGGTGTCGGTCGTGGTGGTGTCGGTCGTGGTGGTGTCGGTCGTCGGGGGGGCCGTGGGTCGTCGGCGGGAGGCCACGACCCACGCGCCCGCGCCGCCGGCGACGAGGACCAGGGCGGCCACCCCGAGGAGCACCGGCAGCGTGGACGTGTCGGTCGCGGGGGGCGCCGCCACGGCACCCGGCTCCGGGGCCCCGACCGGGGTGGCGCCGTCGCTCGGGCTCGGCGACTCCACCGTGTCGGTGGCGACGGCGATCGCGGAGGCCGCGGGCTCGGCGCCGGGGTCCTCCTCCTCCGAGCGCACGAACGGGCTGGTCCGCGGCAGCGTCGTCGGGTCGACGAGGACGGCATCCGCGGGGGCGAAGATGCCCCAGCCGTAGCTCGTGTTCCGCGAACGCACCTGCGGGATGTCGGTGCCGGACCGGCGGAACCACGTCTCCCAGCCGGCGCCCTCCCGCTTCGGGCGGAGGCCGACGTTCTGCCGGACGGCCTGGAGCACCTGTCCCGCCGTCGCGTCGGGGTGCGCGGACCACACGTCGGCGATGCCGCCGCTCACGAGGGCCGTGGCGATGGACGCGCCCGAACCGGTGCGCGTGCTGTGCCAGCCGGTCTCGTCGTAGACCCCCGCCATGACGTCCTCCCCGGGGGCCGCGAGCCCGAGGTACGGCGAGCTCGTGACGGCGAAGTCGGTGACCTTGCCGTCCTTCCCGACCGGGTTGACGAGGACGACGCCGTTGCTGACGCCGGGGAACTCCACGCCGTCCGTCGTGTTGCCGGTGCCCGCCACGACGATCGCGCCCTCTCGGTACGCCACGAGCAGCCCGTCGGTGATGAGCGAGCTGTACCCGCTGACGAGGCTGAGGTTGATGACGTCGGCCCCGTCCTCGGCGGCGGTGGCGATGGCCTGCCCGACGGCGCGCGCGAAGTCGTTGGAGTCGGGGAAGTCCAGGCCGCACCCCTTCTCGTCCGGCCCGAGCCGGTAGAGCACGCCGTAGTGGCGGATCGTGGCGTCGGGGGCGATGCCGCGGATCCCCCGGCCGCCGGGGCCGGTGCCCTTCCCCGTGCCGGCGATGAGCGCGGCCATGCTCGTCGCGTGGTCGGCCTCCGGGCCGGTGCCGGTCGAGGAGCGCGGCCGGGGGTCGCCGACGCGGGTGGGGTCGAGGCACTCGGTGGTGGTCGAGGCGACCTTGCCCGCGAGCTCGGGCACGGTCGGGTCGATGGGGGTGTCGATGACGGCCACGGTGATGCCCTCGCCCCGGCCCTTGGCCTGCAGCTCGTCGACGCCCATGGCGTCCCACCACCACTCCCCGGGGAGCGCGCCGGCCGCGGAGACCGCCGGCCGCGGCACGGCGGACGCGCTCGCGGGTCCGGCGGCGAGGCCACCGACGACGAGGGCGACGGCCACGGCGAGCGCCCGCCCCCGGGCCCGGTCAGCCATCCACGTCCATCCCCGCGTCGGTGGCGGGCCCGGTCGTCGTGGCGACGGTCGGGTCCGTGCCCGGCTCCGGCGTGCCCGTTTCGGACTCCAGGCGCACCTTCTCGGCAGCACCCTCCCGGACCTGCTGGTCGGTCATCGCCTCGTCGCGGCGTTGCGTGCTGCTGAAGCCGTCCTCGCTGCTCCACCGGCTCATGAGCCCCCGGAAGGAGTCGCCGGCGTTCTCGTCGCGGGCCCGCATCTGCTCCCCGGCGCGGGCGAGGGCCTCACCGGCGGCGACGAGGTCGTCCTGGATGCCGCGCAGTGTCGCCTCGTAGGTGACCTGCGCGGCGGCGTACACCGCGGCGAAGCTCTGGGCCGCCGGGATGTCGCCGAAGGTGGACCGCGACGCGAGGGAGCCGCGGACGCGCTTGAGCTCGGTGTGCGTCGCCTCGCGCCAGTTCTGCTCGTGGTCCTTGCCGAGCGTGGTGAGGACCGGCGGGTAGACGATCCTGTCGTCCTCCGGAATCGCCACGGTGCTCTCCTGTCGTTCTCGTCGCGGGCCGGGCCCGCGCCCCTGTCACGTCACTCGTGCCGGCGCCCGGCGGTCCGGACGCCGGCACGGCGCGTGGGCGGTGTGGCCGTCAGCCCCACATGTTCGTGTTGCGCTGCTCCCCGGCGACGTAGTCCTCCTTGGACTGGATGACCGCCTGGCGGACGTCCTGGAGGAGCATGCGGCACTCCTCGATCTGCTTGTCCCAGTCGGCCTGCGCCTGGGCGTAGGCCGCGCGGGCCGAACCGTCCCACTGCTCGACGTACTTGCCGAGGTCGCTCTTCATGTCGGCGAGCCGCGACTCGATGGCGCCGAGGCCCTTCTGCATGTCCCCGACGAGCGCGTCGATACCGGCGCCGCCGACCTTGATTCCGTCACCCATGATCGTGTCCTCTTCCCACTCAGCCGTTGCCGAGCATGCTGCTGTACTTGCCGAGGCTCGAGGCGGCCGCCTGGTCGTCGGCGTCGTACTGACGCTGCGTCCCGGTGAGGTTGGCCTCGAAGGTGTCGAGCACGTCCACGATGTCCTGCGTCTGGATCTTCCAGGCCTCGCTGACCTGCTGGAAGCTCTGGGCGCCCTGACCCTCCCAGTGGGCCTTCACGGCCTCCATCTGGGTCCGGAGGTTGTTGACGTCCTTGCGGAGGTCCCCCCGGGCACGACTGACGATCTCGGCGCTCGCCTGGACGACGCCTGCGCCTGCCCTGAACTTGTCACCCATGACCTGTCCTTCCTCGTGCGACGTCCCTCGTCGCGGTCGATTGCACTGACCCCCTGGAGGGCTGGTGTCCCACGGACCGGGTTCCGATGTCCCCTCGTCCTGTCCCGGACCCTACGGTGCCACGCGGACCGGGTCGATGGGGAGAACTCCCCGGAGCTCGCCCGTCTATGCTCGGGGGCCGTCGGGACCCGCGCCGTGGGGTGTCCGCACGGAGGGGAGACGAGGAACCGTGAGCCAGAGCAGTGCCGCCGCGTCGCTCGTGCGCGTCTCGGTGTCGTCGGGGACCCGCCGGGCGGACCTCGGCGTCCCGGGAGGCATCCCCGTCGTCGAGATCGTCCCCGAGCTGGCGCGCGAGCTCGGGGTGCTCGACGCCGCGCAGGCCTCGCACGGGTTCCGCCTCGTCGCCGGCGGCGGCATGCTCGTCGACCCCGACCGCTCGTTCGCCGCCCAGGGCATCACCGACGGCACCGTCCTCGCGCTCGAGGTCGTCGACCCGAGCACCGAACGTGTCTACGACGACGTCGTCGAGGCCGTCGCCGACGTCGTCGAGACCCAGTTCGCGCCGTGGACCGCGCGGCACAGCGCCGCCACCGCCGTGGGGGCGTCCACGGTCTTCTTCCTCTGCGCCGCCTGGGCGCTCTTCACGGCGCGTGACACCGGCGCGCTCGTCGCCGCGGTCTCCCTCGCCGTCGCGCTCCTGCTCGTGGGGGCGGCCGGGGTCCTCCACGCCCGCGGCCAGGCCGGAGGGTCCCTCGCCCTCGGGCTGACCGCCCTGGCGTACGCGGCGACGGCCGGCAGCGCCCTCGTGCCCGCGGACCCCCTGTGGGGCCGTGGCCTCGTGTGGGTCGGGGCCGCCGTGGCGGTCCTCGGGCTGCTCGCCGCGGTCGTCCTCGCGCGGTACCGGCTCGTCCTCTCGTCGGCCGCGGTGGTCGGGGTCGTCGCGACCGGCATCGGCCTGGCCTCCGGGGTCGGCTCCGTGGCGATGACCACCTCCTGCGCGGTGGTCTTCGTGCTCGCGGTCGTCGTCGGCAACGTGCTGCCCTGGGTGGGGCTCACCTCGAGCCGGCTCTCGACGCACGCCCCGCGCACCGAGGGCGAGATCGAGGCCGATGCCCCGGAGGTCGACCGCGACCGGGTCCGCGACCAGGTGGGGCGCGGCCACGACTCGATGGTGGCGATCGCGCTCGCGACCGGCGGGTCGGCGCTGCTCGCCGTCCCCCAGCTCGCCGCGTCCGGCCTCGCCGGCACCCTCCTCGTCGTCGCGGGCAGTGCCGCCACGCTCCTGCGGACCCGGCACAGCCGCACGCGCACCACCGTCGTGCTCGCGATGTCCACCGGCGTCCTGGCGCTCGCCCTCGCCGCCGTCGTCGCGGCACTGACCCAGCCCACGTGGCGCCCGGCGCTCGCCGTCGTCCTCGGCACGACCGGCGCGGCCGTCGTCACCCTCGCCGTGCTCGCACCCCGGACCCGGGTCCGGCTCGGGCGAGTCGCCGACACCCTCGACGGCGTCGCACTCGTCGCGCTGCTGCCCCTCGCCGCCGCCACCGTCGGGATCCTCTGACGTGGCGACGAAGAAGGACCTCGTCGAGGCGCAGTCGTTCAGCCGGCGCCGCCTGACCACGGCCTTCGTCAGCGGTGCCCCGGGCGGCCGCGAGGTCGAGCCCGACCGCCCGCTGCGCGCCGTCGTCGGCGGTCTCGCGCTCACCGTGGTCCTCGTGCTGGGGAGCATGGCGTTCGGATGGCTGCGCTCCTCGCTGCCGGACGACTGGAAGAACGACCGGCTCGTCATCGCCGAGGACAGCGGCGCGCGCTACGTGTCGGTCGAGGGCGTCCTGCACCCGGTCGTCAACACGACGAGCGCGCGGCTGCTCATCCCCGCCGACCAGTTCAAGGTCATCGCGGTGCCCGACCAGGAGCTCGAGGAGATCCAGCGCGGTCCGACCCTCGGCATCCTCGGTGCACCGGACTCGCTGGCCCCTCGCGACCGACTCGTCGGCAGCGGCTGGGTCTCGTGCCTCGGCGCCGGGCAACAGGTCTCGAGCGCGATCGGGCCGGACCGCCGGGCCACTCCGACCCCCGGCGCCGCGGTGCTGGTCCGCACCGGCGAGCAGGTCTTCGTCGTCGGCAACGGGATGCGCTACCCGGTCGCCACCCGCGACCTCTCCGCCGTCTCGGTGGCACTGCGGCTCGACGGCCGCCCCGCCGTCGCCGCCCCCGCCGCCTGGACCAACCTCCTCCCCGAGGGCCCGGCCCTGGCCCCGCTCACCGTCGACGACCTCGGCAAGCCCCTGCCGGGCCTGCCACCGGGGGCGACCGTCGGGTCCGTGCTCCGGCTCGAGACCGACGGGCGGCACTACCTCGTGACGCCCCGCGGGACGCTCGAGCCGCTCCCGGACGTGGCCCTCGCGATGTACCGCCTCGGCTCCGGGGCCACCACGCAGGACGTGCCGGTGCAGGCGGCCCAGATCGCCCGGCTCCAGGTCGAGCAGCCCCGCACCGCCCCCGCCGACTGGCCGGACGCCCTCCCGACCGTCCTCGAGACCACCCCCTGCGTGACGCTCATCGCCGCCCCCGGCACGCCGCCCGAGGTCTCCCTCGGCACGGTCACCGAGGACCCGCCGACCGGTGAGCGCGGCCGGACCACCGTCGACACCGGCTCCGGGTCGCTCGTGCGCGCCGTGTCGGGGCAGGTCCTCGGCAAGGGGCCGGTGCTCGCCGTCGACCAGACGGCCACCGCCTACGCCATCGACGGCGCCGACACCGAGGTGCTCGCCCGGCTCGGCTACCGCCCCGACGACGTCACCCCCGTCCCCGTCGCGTGGACCGAGCTCTTCCGGTCCGGCCCCTCTCTCGGGACCGAGGCCGCGAGGACCGTGGTCTCCGGGGCCTCATGACGCGGGCCCGTCGCCTGGCCACCCTCGCGGCCCCCGTCCTCGCCGTGGCCCTCGGCGCGGGCACCCCGGCCGCGACCGCCCTCCCGGCGGCCGGCGAGCCCTGCGAGGAGGGACGTACCCAGTACGTCACGGACACCCCGGCCGGGCTGATCCGGCTCGGGGCCGCGCGGGCCCGGCCGCTCGCGACCGGTCGCGGCATCACCGTCGCGGTCGTCGACAGCGGGGTCGCCCGCAACGCCCACCTGCCCGACGGGGCCGTCCTCGAGGGCCGCACCTTCGTCGGCGGGTCGCCGCGCACCGACGGCCGCCTCCACGGCACGGCGGTCGCCGGCATCATCGCCGCGCGCAGCCTCGCTCCGCGCTCCGGGGTCGAGGGCCTGGCGCCGGCGGCGCGCATCCTCCCGGTCAAGGTCGTCGCCGACGAGCCCGCGCCGGACGAGGGGCCCGACACCGACTCCGGGGTCCTCGCCGAGGGCATCCGCTGGGCGGCCGACCACGGCGCGACCGTCGTCAACGTCTCCCTGAGCACCGGCCGCGACGACCCCGCCCTGCGCGCCGCCGTCGACCACGCCCACGCGCGGGGGGCGCTCGTCGTCGCGTCGGCCGGCACGACCACCGCGGACGCGCCGGTCCGGGCGCCGCGCTACCCGGCGGCCTACCCCGGCGTGCTCGGGGTCGCGGCCACCGACGCCGACGACGTCGTGGCCGCGGGGTCGGTCCCCGGGGAGCACGTCGACGTCGCCGCCCCCGGGGTCCAGGTGCTCACGACCTTCGGGGCGTGGGGCGACTGCTACCTCGGCGACGACGCGGGCTCGACGAGCTACGCCACGGCCTACGTCAGCGCGGCCGCGGCACTCGTGGCCGAGCGGTTCCCGTCCGAGGGCCCGGACCTGTGGGCGCACCGGCTCGAGGCCACCGCCGCACGCGACCGCCGCGACCACCGCGACGACGCCGTCGGCTGGGGGGTGGTCCAGCCGGTCGAGGCCCTCACCGCGGTCCTCGACGACGCGCTGGCCGGGCCGCTGCTGCCGGGCGCCTCCCCCCGCCCCACGGAGGCGGCGCCCGCGAGCCGGCTGGCCCTGCCCGAGGTCGACGACCCGCGGGCCGCCGACCGTCGGCAGGTGCTCTGGGTCGCCGTCGGCGGGACGAGCGCGCTGCTCGGGCTGGCCCTCCTGCGGCTCGCCCGCCGCCGTCGCCCGCGCTGAACCCGGGTGAGACGGGTCCCGCCCGTCTGTGAGAATGTCCGCCATGACCGAGCACGCCTCCCCCACCGCCGCCTCCGCCATCCCGGACCGGCCGTCCCTGGACGGCCTGGAGGACAAGTGGAACGCGGTATGGAGCGAGCGCGGCACGTACGCCTTCGACCGCGAGGCGGCCCTCGCGGGCCCGCGCGAGGACGTCTTCTCGATCGACACCCCGCCGCCGACGGCGAGCGGGTCGCTCCACATGGGGCACGTCTTCAGCTACACGCACACCGACTGCATGGCGCGGTACAAGCGGATGGCCGGCTTCAACGTCTTCTACCCGATCGGCTGGGACGACAACGGCCTGCCGACCGAGAAGCGGGTGCAGAACTACTACGGCGTGCGCGGCGACGCCACGCTGCACCACGACCCCGACTTCACCCCGCCGTTCCGCGGTGACGCCAGGAGCACGAAGGCCGCCGACGAGATGCCGGTCTCGCGCCAGAACTTCATCGAGCTGTGCGACGAGCTGACCGTCAAGGACGAGGAGGCCTTCGAGTCCCTCTTCCGCCGGCTCGGCTTCAGCCTCGACTGGTCCATCGGCTACCGGACCATCGACGACCATTCGCGGGCCACCTCGCAGCAGGCCTTCCTCCGCAACGTCCAGCGCGGCGAGGCCTACCAGGCGGAGGCCCCGGGCCTGTGGGACGTCACGTTCCAGACCGCCGTCGCCCAGGCCGAGCTCGAGGCCCGCGACTACCCGGGCGCGTACCACCGGGTGGCGTTCCACGGCGCCGACGGCCCGGTCCACATCGAGACCACGAGGCCCGAGCTCATCCCGAGCTGCGTGGCGCTCATCGCGCACCCGGACGACGAGCGCTACCAGCCGCTGTTCGGCTCGACGGTGCGCACCCCGTTGTTCGACGTCGAGGTGCCCGTCGTGGCGCACCCCATGGCGGAGATGGACAAGGGCGCGGGCATCGCGATGTGCTGCACCTTCGGTGACCTCACCGACGTCCTGTGGTGGCGCGAGCTGCGCCTGCCCACCCGTTCGGTCGTCACCCGCACCGGCCGCTTCCAGTCCGAGACCCCCGCCTGGCTCGAGTCCGCACCGGGGGCGGCGCTGTACGCCGAGCAGCTCGCCGGCAAGACCGCCTTCTCGGCCCGCGAGGCCGTGGTCGGTGCCCTGCGCGAGTCCGGCGACCTCGAGGGCGAGCCGACGCCCACCCAGCGCAAGGCCAACTTCTACGAACGGGGGGAGAAGCCCCTCGAGATCGTCACGACCCGCCAGTGGTACATCCGCAACGGCGGGCGCGAGCGCGACCTCAACGAGAAGCTCGTGGCGCAGGGCACGGTCATCGACTTCCACCCGCCCTTCATGCGCAACCGGTACGCCAACTGGGTCGAAGGGCTCAACGGTGACTGGCTCGTGTCGCGCCAGCGGTTCTTCGGGGTGCCGATCCCCGTCTGGTACCCGCTCGACGCCGACGGTGAGCCCGACCACGACCACCCGATCCTGCCCGCCGAGTCCGAGCTGCCCGTCGACCCCGCGGCCAACCCGCCGACGGGGTACACCGAGGAGCAGCGCGGCGTGCCCGGCGGCTTCGTCGGCGACCCCGACGTCCTCGACACCTGGGCCACCTCCTCGCTCTCCCCGCAGATCGCCGGCAACTGGCGCGGTGACGGCTCGGGTGAGCCGGACCCGCTCTTCGCGAAGGTCTTCCCGATGGACGTCCGCCCGCAGGCGCACGACATCATCCGGACCTGGCTGTTCGCGACGGTCGTCCGGGCGTTCTACGAGCACGGCACCGTGCCGTGGACGAACGCCGCGATCTCCGGGTGGATCCTCGACCCGGACCGCAAGAAGATGAGCAAGTCCAAGGGCAACGTCGTGACCCCGGAGGACGTCGTCAAGGAGCACAGCGCCGACGCCGTCCGCTACTGGGCGGCCAGCGGGCGGCTCGGCACCGACGCGGCGTACGACATCGGCCAGATGAAGGTCGGCCGCCGGCTCGCGATCAAGGTCCTCAACGCGAGCAAGTTCGCGCTCTCCTTCGGGACGGTCCGGGCCCCCGGTGAGGACACGGCGGGCCGGGTCGTCACCGGGACGGGCGAGCTCGCCGCGCAGGTGACCGACCCCCTCGACCTGTCGGTGCTCGCCGCGCTGCGCGAGGTCGTCGAGAAGGCCACGGCGGGCTTCGAGTCCTGGGACTACACCCGCAGCCTCGAGGTGACCGAGACGTTCTTCTGGACCTTCTGCGACGACTACCTCGAGCTCGTCAAGGACCGCGCCTACGGCTCCCGCGGTGAGGCCGGTGCGGCGTCCGCGCGCGCGACCCTGCGGCTGGCCCTCGACGTCGTGCTGCGCCTGCTCGCACCCGTCCTCCCCTACGTCACCGAGGAGGTCTGGTCCTGGACCCACGAGGGCTCGGTGCACCGCGCCTCGTGGCCCACGGTCGACGAGGTGCCGGCCGGAGGCGACCCGGGCGTGCTCGCGAGCGTCGGTGCCGCCCTCGCGGTGGTGCGCAAGGCGAAGTCGGAGGCGAAGGTCGGGATGCGGGCCGAGGTGCCGACGATGACCCTCGTCGGGCCGGAGGCCGCACTCGGGCACGTCCGGTCGGCCGAGGCGGACCTGCGCGCCGCCGGCAAGCTCACCGGCACGCTCGAGTACGCCACCGGCGACGAGGTCTCGGCCCGCGACGTCGAGCTCGTCCCGGTCGCCAAGCCCACGGCCTGACGGCCTGACGGCCGCACGGCGTCAGGCCGGCGCCGTCCCGAGCCGCGGCACCGGCTGGCGCTGTTCCACGCGCCGGAGCCCGTTGGGGCGCACCGCGACCCACGGCACGTCCCAGCCGGAGAGCCCGATCCGGTGCTGGACGACGGTGTCGCGGCGCAGGTGGTCGACCCTGCCGGTGGCGGGGTCGTAGACGTCGAGCATGCGGTCCCCGTCGCCCGGCAGCACGAGCACGACGTGCCGGGGCAGCAGGGCGCTGCCGATGTAGAGCAGGGCCGGCTCCCCCTCGGCGACGACGTCGACGAGGGTGTCGAACCCCTCGACGAGCCCGCCCTCGTCCTCGGCGCGGAGGGTGTCGACGAGGTAGCGGGTCCCGACCCGTGACGCGCCGTACTCCAGCTCGTGGCGCGCACCCCACGGCGGGGTCCCGAGGGCCCGGGGCCACGGGGCGTTGAGCCGGCGGCGTCCGGCGAACAGACCGTTCGTGCGGCGCATGACGATCCGCTCGTACGCGGCGAAGCGTTCGGCCTCGGTGTCCCCGTCCGGCGACCCCGGGGGGTGGGGCTCCCCCGTGCGCACCCACGACGCGAAGACGGGGTCGACGAGCATCCGGGCGACCGTGAGGCAGGCGGAACCGCAGGTCACCGGGGACTGCTGGACCGGGCCGGTGTCCCCGGCACGGAGCCGGAAGGTGGTCGCCACCACCACATCGTCGCCGTCCGCGCGCCGACACGCCACCACCATGTGGTTGGGTGTGTCCCGTGGGGATCGCGAGAGCGGTGCGAGGGCGCACCACCGGGGCCGCCGTCGTGCTCGTGGCGGCCGTCGCCGCCACGCTCACGGTCGTCTGGGCGGCCGCGGTCCCGCGCCCGCCGCGACCCATCCTCGTCGCCACGCCGACCCGCACCATCACGACGCACGGCGACCCCCCGGTCGACCTCGCGCCCCGCTCGGAGATCGACGCCGCGGCCTTCGGCGGCTCGCGGGACAGCGCCAGCGCGCTGTCGGTGGTCATCGGGTGGCTGGCCGTCGCGGTCGTCGCCGGTGCCGTGCTGGCGCTGCTCGTCGTCCTCGTCCGGGCGGTCCTGCGCGAGCTGCGCGAACGGCGTGCCATCGAGGCCGACGACAGCACCGGCCCGACCCCGGACCGCGTCGCCGACGCCCTGGCGACGGACGCCGAGGGTCGGCTGGTCACCCTCGCCGGCGGGACCCCCGCCGAGGGGATCGTCGCGGTGTGGACCCGGCTCGAGGAGACGCTGCGTGCCGCCGGCGTGCCCCTGCCCGCCTCGCGCACCTCGACGGAGACCACCGTCAGCACGCTGAGCCGGTTCACCCTCGAGGAGGGGACCCTGCGCGAGCTGGCGGCGCTCTACCGCGAGGCCAGCTGGTCGCACCACCCGCTGACCGAGGCCGACCGCGACCGCGCCGAGGCCGCCCTGCGGGTCCTCGACCGCCACCTCGTCGCGGCCCGGGACTCCGGCCGGTCCGCGCCCTCGGGGGCCGGCCGTGGCTGACCGGCGCCCATCGCCCCGAGCCACCGCCGCCATCGGTTCCGGCCTGCTCCTCGTCCTCGTCCTCACCGTGGTCCGGGGGCCCGTCGCCCTCGCGGCGCTCGGGACGGCCGCCGTCGTCGTCACCGTGCTGGCCGCGGTCGTCCCTCTCCAGCGCCCCGACGGCGTCGACTGGGACTGGCTCCCCGGCCGCGCCGCGGAGGTCCCGCCCGAGCCGGGCATCGCGAACCTCCGGATGCTGCTCGACCCCTCGTCCGCGGACACCGGGGCCCCGGCCCGCCTCCAGGCGCTCGTCCGCGCGATCGCCGAGGACCAGCCCGTGGGGTCGTCCGACCCCGAGCACGGCACCGGCGCGCTGGCGCGCTACCTGTCGGGGCCCCCGCGGCCCCTCCCGCTCGACGAGGTCGAGGCCGTCGTGGCCGACCTCGAGTCCCTGTCAGCGTCCAAGGAGACCCCGTGACCGACCTCCCCACCGCCCACCGCCGCGCGACCGCGGTCCTCGACGAGGTCGACACCGTCGTCGTCGGCAAGCGCGCCGCCACCGAGGTCGTCCTCGCGGCGGTCCTCGCCGGCGGGCACGTCCTCATGGAGGACTACCCGGGCCTCGGCAAGACGCTCGCGGCCCGCACGTTCGCCCGCGCGCTCGGGCTCGACTTCACCCGCGCCCAGTTCACCCCCGACCTGCTGCCGTCGGACCTCACCGGCAGCTTCGTCTACGACCAGGGCACGAGCAGCTTCGAGTTCCGCCGCGGCCCCGTCTTCACCGGCCTGCTCCTGGCCGACGAGATCAACCGGACGCCGCCGAAGACCCAGGCCGCGCTGCTCGAGGCGATGCAGGAGCACCAGGTCACCGTCGAGGGCCAGACCTTCCCGCTGCCCCGGCCCTTCCACGTCCTCGCGACGGCGAACCCCGTCGAGTACGAGGGCACCTACCCGCTCCCGGAGGCCCAGCTCGACCGCTTCCTCGTCCGGGTCAGCTTCGGCTACCCCGGCGCCGACGACGAGTGGCAGGTCCTCGAACGCCGGATCGCGCGACGCCAGGAGGACCAGGAGGCCCGCCGCGTCGTCGACGCCGCGGAGCTCCTCGAGCTCCAGGACGCCCTCGAGGACGTGACGGTCCCCGCCGAGGTGGGCCGGTACTGCGTCGCCCTCGCCCGGGCCACCCGCGAGCACGAGAACACGCTCATGGGGGCCTCCCCCCGCGGCTCGCTCGGGCTGATGCTCGTGGCGCGCGGGTACGCCGTGGTCCGCGGCCGCGACTACGTCACCCCCGACGACGTCAAGGCGGTGGCGCCCTCGGTCCTCGAGCACCGGGTCGTCGTCCGCCCCGAGCTGTGGATGGGCGAGGTCACTCCCCGGACCGTCGTCGCCGACGTCCTGCGCACCGTGCCGACCCCGCGCGTCGCGGTCCGCTCGGCGTGAGCGGGGGCTGGCGCCCCACCCGCGCCCTCGGCCGGGCCGCGGCGCTCGGGCTCGCCCTGCTGGCCCTCGGGGCCGGGCTCGGTCGCGGCGACGTCGCCGTCGTCGGCGTCCCGCTGCTCGCCACGGTCGTCTGGTCGCTCGTGACGGCCCCCCGGCGTGCACCGCGGGTCTCGAGCGGCATCGACGCGCTCGTCGTCCGCGAGGGCGAGTCCCTCACCTGGCGCCTCGACGTGGAGTCGGTCGACGGGCTGCGGGACGTCGTCGGCCACCTCCCGGGTGACCGTTGGGCGCGCACCACACCGGCCCACGGCCACGTCGCCGCGGCGGCGGACGACGTGTCCGCCGAGCAGGGGGGCGACGGGGCGGGCCCTGCGGCGGGGCGCCCCCGGGTTCCGCTCGCCGTCGGGGTCGAGTCACGCCGGTGGGGCGTGCGCCGCCTCGGGCCCGCCCAGGTGGCCGCGTTCGGGGACCTCGGCGGCTTCGTGTGGGTCGACCCGGACCAACGCCGCGAGGTCGTGACGTCGGTGCCCCGGCCCGGTCACTTCTCCTCGCGGGCGGCGCTCCCCCACCCCGTGGGCCTCGTCGGCCAGCACCGGTCGACCCGCCCCGGCGGTGGCACCGAGCTCGCCGACATCCGCGCCTTCCGCCCCGGCGACCGGCTGCGCCGCATCCACTGGCCGGTCTCGCTGCGCACCGGCACCCTCCACGTCACGACGACGTACGCCGACCAGGACGCCGAGGTGCGGGTCGTCGTCGACGCGATCCGCGACGTGGGCCGGCGCGACCCGGACACCGGGACCCCGTCGAGCCTGGACACCACCGTCGAGGCGGCCGGCGCCGTCGCCGCCCACTACCTCGCGACCGGGGACCGGGTCGGGCTGTCGGTGCTCGGTGGGTCCGCCCCGATCGAGGTCCCCGCGGTGGGCGGCCACCACCAGCTGACCCGGCTGCTCCTCGCGCTCGGCCGGGCCGAGCCGAGCGTCGGCACGGTCGGGGAGGAGCGTGCGCTGCGGGCCCAGCTCGGCCGCTCCGTGCCCCCCGGTGCCGTGGTCGTCATCCTCTCGGCGCTCGTCTCGTCCGAGCCGCTCGCCCGGGCCGTGAGGCTCGCACGCAGCGGCCACGTCGTCATCGTCGTCGACACCCTCCCGGCGGGCCTGCACCGCGCACGCGCCTCGGCGGAGGAGGTCCGCGGGGCCACCGGTCTCGACGACGACCGGCTCGCGTCGCTCGTCTGGCGGCTCCGGCTGCTCCAGCGCGAGCGGGAGGCGCGGCACTGTGCCGCGGCGGGAGTGCCGGTCGTGCCGTGGCGGGGTGAGGGCTCCCTCGATGCCGTGCTGCGTGGCGTCGGCCGGCGAGCCCGCGTCCCCCGGGTGGCGCGATGACTCCCGCACCCCGGTGGCGTCGGGCCGCGGCGGGCATCGTCGTCGGTCTCGATGTCGTGCTGCTGGTCCTCGGCGGCGCGGCGATCCCCGGGTTCGTCCTCTACGCCCTCCCGGTGCTCGCGGGGGCCACCGCCTGGGGCCTGCTCCGACCGAGCGGCTGGGGAGCCCTCGCGCTGGTGCTCGTGCAGGTGCTCACGGTGACCGTCCCCCGGCCCGCCCCCGAGTCGGTGACCGACTGGGCCGTCGCCGCCGTCGCCGCGGCGGCGGCGCTCCTCACCCACCTCGTCCTCACCCTGCTCGCGGCGTTCCCGCCGGGGGCCGCGCTGCCCGCTGCCACGCTGCGCCGCTGGGCGCGTCAGGCCGGCGTGCTCGCCACGCTCGGTGGGGTCGCCGCGGGGGTGGGCGCGCTCGGCACCGCGACGCCGCAGGCGTGGGGGCCGTGGGTGCTCGCCGCGGCGTTCTTCCTCGTCGCCGCGACCGCGGCCCTGGTCCGGCAGCGGACCCGCCGGGGCTGAGGCCGCGGGGACACCCCCGCGGTTCGGGCGGGACGGGGTCGGGCGGGACGCCGGGCCGGACCGGTCAGGCGGAGCGCTTGCGCGGTGCGCGCTTGCGACCACCCTCGGCGTCGTGCCGGACGATCGTCGGGTTGACGTTCTCGAGGACGACCTCGCGGGTCACGACGACCTTGGCGATCTCGTCGTCGCTCGGCACGTCGAACATCGTCTTGAGGAGGACCTCCTCCATGATCGCGCGCAGCCCACGGGCGCCGGTGCCCCGGTTGAGGGCCTGCTCCGCGACGGCCTCGATGGCGTCGTCGGTGAACTCGAGGGTGACGCCGTCGATCTCGAACATCTTCTGGTACTGCTTGACGAGCGCGTTGCGCGGCTCGGTGAGGATGCGGACCAGCGCGGCGACGTCGAGCGGTGACACGGTCGTGATGACGGGCAGACGGCCGATGAACTCGGGGATGAGCCCGAACTTCATGAGGTCCTCGGGCATGACCTCGTGGATGCTCTCGGAGAGGTCCTTCGGGGTGTGCAGCTCGGAGCCGAAGCCCAGGCCCTTCTTCCCGTTGCGCGACTCGATGAGCTTCTCGAGCCCGGCGAAGGCACCACCCACGATGAACAGGACGTTCGTCGTGTCGATCTGGATGAACTCCTGATGGGGGTGCTTGCGCCCGCCCTGCGGAGGCACCGAGGCGGTCGTGCCCTCGAGGATCTTCAGGAGCGCCTGCTGCACGCCCTCGCCGGAGACGTCGCGGGTGATGCTCGGGTTCTCCGACTTGCGGGCGATCTTGTCGACCTCGTCGATGTAGATGATCCCGGTCTCGGCCTTCTTGACGTCGTAGTCCGCGGCCTGGATGAGCTTGAGGAGGATGTTCTCGACGTCCTCGCCGACGTAGCCGGCCTCCGTGAGCGCCGTCGCGTCGGCGATGGCGAACGGGACGTTGAGCATCTTCGCCAGGGTCTGGGCGAGGTAGGTCTTGCCGCAGCCGGTGGGGCCGATGAGGAGGATGTTCGACTTGGAGATGTCGACGTGCTCGACGTCCTTCTTCGAGGCGCCGGCCTCCCCCGCCTGGATGCGCTTGTAGTGGTTGTAGACGGCGACGGCGAGGGCCTTCTTCGCGACGTCCTGGCCGACCACGTAGTTCTCGAGGAAGTCGAAGATCTCGCGGGGCTTGGGCAGCTCGTCCAGGCCCAGGTCACCGGACTCGGCGAGCTCCTCCTCGATGATCTCGTTGCAGAGGTCGATGCACTCGTCGCAGATGTACACGCCGGGTCCGGCGATGAGCTTCTTGACCTGCTTCTGCGACTTGCCGCAGAAGGAGCACTTCAGCAGGTCACTGGTCTCTCCGACGCGTGCCACGTACCTGTCCTCCACTCGCCTCGACAACGCCCCCGACGCTACCCGGCGGGTGGTCGTGTCGCACCCATTGAACCGCCCACCCGCACGGCGCGTCGCGCCTGTCCGCTGTCAGCGCAATGCGGCAGGCCGGCCTCCGCATCGTTGCCCTGCCACCCCGGCACTGCGAGGTCGCCGGGGCCGGGCACACCACGACGCCGCCCGGTCCAGGTCGGACCGGGCGGCGTCGGTGCGTCTGCGGCGAGCCGTCAGCCGGTGGATGCCTTGCGCGAGGCGAGCACCTCGTCGATGAGGCCGTACTCCTTGGCCGCGGCGGCCGAGAGGATCTTGTCGCGTTCGATGTCCTTGCGGACCTCCTCGACCGACCGCTTGCTGTGCGAGGCGATCGTCTCCTCGAGCCACTCGCGCATCCGGAGGATCTCGTTGGCCTGGATCTCGAGGTCGGAGGCCATGCCGCCGGTGCCCTCGATGGCCGGCTGGTGGATGAGCACCCGCGCGTTGGGCAGGGCGAACCGCTTGCCCGGGGCGCCCGCCCCGAGGAGCACGGCCGCCGCCGAGGCGGCCTGCCCGATGCAGTAGGTCTGGATGTCCGGGCGGACGTACTGCATGGTGTCGTAGATGGCCGTCATCGCGGTGAACGAGCCACCCGGGCTGTTGATGTACAGCAGGATGTCGCGGTCGGGGTCCTGGGACTCCAGCACGATGAGCTGCGCGATGACGTCGTCGGCGGAGGCGTCGTCGACCTGCACCCCGAGGAAGATGATGCGGTCCTCGAAGAGCTTGGTGTACGGGTCCATCCGCTTCATGCCGTACGAGGTGCGCTCCTCGAACTGGGGCATGATGTAGCGGCTGTTCGGGCCGGGCACGTGCAGCCGGCCGGTGATGTCTGCGTTCATGTCTCTCTCTCGCGTCGTCTCGGCCGGGTCAGTCCGACGTCACCGGGTTGTCGCCGTGGCGACCGGCCATGTCGGCCTTGGTGATGACGTGGTCGACGAAGCCGTACTCCTTGGCCTCGGCCGCGGTGAACCAGCGGTCGCGGTCGGAGTCGGCCTCGATCTGGTCGAGGGGCTGGCCCGTGTGCTCGGCGATGAGCTCGGCCATCTGCTTCTTGATGTGGATGAGCTGCTCGGCCTGGATCTTGATGTCCGAGGCCGTGCCGCCGATGCCACCGGAGGGCTGGTGCATCATGACCCGCGCGTGGGGTGTGGCGTAGCGCTTGCCGCGCGTGCCCGCCGAGAGCAGGAACTGCCCCATCGAGGCGGCCATGCCCATCGCGACGGTCGCGACGTCGTTGGGGACCCACTGCATCGTGTCGAAGACCGCCATGCCGGCCGTCACGGACCCGCCGGGGCTGTTGATGTAGAGCCAGATGTCCTTCTCGGGGTCCTCGGCCGCGAGCAGGAGCATCTGCGCGCAGATCGCGTTCGCGTTGTCGTCGCGCACGTCGGACCCGAGGAAGATGATGCGCTCCTTGAGGAGCCGGTTGTAGATGTGGTCGTCGAGGCCGGACTTCTGGCCCTCGCCCGACGCGACGGTCTCGCTGCTGGTCACGCTGGGATTCTCCTCGGTCGTGGGGTTCGTTCCTGTCACTGACCCTAACGCCCGACCCTCCCCCGGCACTCCACCACCTGCCCCGTGTTCGCCCTGAGCACAACGCTCACGAGCGCCGGCCCCCACGCCCGACGCGTGCGCGCCCGCGGCCGCCTACCCCAGCGGGCTGCCGGCCGAGGGGTCGGTGCGGCGGCGGGCGCCGGATGGCCCCCCGGACGGCTCCCGGACCGAGGTGACGAGCGAGAGCGCGAGGAGGGCCAGCGCACCGACGACGAGCAGGGCGTGGAGCACCCCCACGTGGTCGCCGAGGAACCCGAGCAGCGGCGGACCGGCGAGGAACGCGACGTAGCCGATCGTCGCGACGACCGACATCCGGGCCGCGGCCCGCTCGGGGTCGTCGGCCGAGGCACTCATCCCGACGGGGAAGCCGAGCGCGGCACCCACCCCCCACACGGCGGCGCCGACGAAGGCCAGCACGGCGCCCCCGAAGACGACCAGGACGGCGCCGACCACCGCGAGGGCGAAGCTGACGCGCAGCACCGGCACCCGCCCGAACCGGTCGAGCAGCCCCGTGCCGACGAGCCGCCCGACGGTCATGAAGGTGAGGAAGGTGGCGAAGCCGAGGACCCCGGCCCACGCGGGCAGCTCGTGCCCCTCGACGAACGCGACGGCGAGCCAGTCGTTCGCGGTGCCCTCGGTGAAGGCGGCGGCGAGCACGACGACGCCGATGAGGAGGGTGCGCGGCTCCAGCCAGGCCGAGCGCTGGCGGGCCCGGGCGACCGGGGCGCCGTCCTCGCCGACCTCGACCGCCGCGCGGGGCAGGAAGCGGGGCAGCGCCCAGGCGGCGAGGACCAGCGTCACGACGACCGCGCCGAGGAAGTGGAGGGTGAGCGGGACGCGGGCGTACGACATCCCGGCCCCGACGAGGGCCGAGAGCACGGTGCCACCGGAGAAGGCCGCGTGGAAGTGCGGCATCACCGAGCGGCCGAGGACACGCTCGACCCCGGCCCCCTCGAGGTTCATCGCGACGTCCCACAGGCCGACGCCGAGCCCGACGAGGAACAGTCCGACCATGACGAGGTAGCGCGAGCCCTGCGCGTCGACGACGACGCCGGTGGCGACGATGCCGACGAGCGAGATCGCCATCCCCACGGCGACCGTGCGGTGCGCGCCGATCCGGTCACTGACCCGGCCCGCGAGCGGGAGGCCGGCGACCGAACCGATGCTCATCGCGAGCAGCGTCGCGCCGAGCTCGCCGGCGCTCAGGCCGAGCGCGGCCTTGGTGTCGGCGATCCGCGCGGCCCACGACGCGAAGACGACGCCGGCGAGGGCGAAGACGACGAAGACGGCCGTGCGGGCGCTCACGGCGCGCTCGCGGGGCAGTCCGGGGGCGGAGGTGGTCATGCTGCTCGTCACGGCGTTCTCTCGGGATGGACGGGGTGGCCCGGTCGGCTGTCGAATCGATTCGATCGAATCGATTCGATATTGTGGATCCCGTGGATGCGACCCGTCAAGCCGAGCCCCGCCGGGCGACGCTGCGCGACGTCGCCGACCGCGCCGGGGTCTCCACCTCCACCGCGTCCCTCGTCTTCAGCGGCAAGGGCCCGGTCGCCGAGGCGACCGCGGAGCGGGTCCGTCGGGCGGCCGCCGCGCTCGGCTTCTCCGGCCCGGACCCGCTCGCGGCGTCGCTGCGCCGGGGCACGGTCGGCACGGTGGCCGTCGTCGTCGAGGGCCCGCTGCGGTACGCCTTCCGGGACCCGTTCGCGCTCGCCGTCCTCGACGGGCTCGCCGAGGAGCTCGACGCCGCGGGCCGCACGATGCTCCTCGTCGCCCAGCCGGTCGAGGACCCGCGGCGCGCGGTGGACCAGCTCGCGACCCAGGCGGTCGACGCCGCCGTGTTCCCGCTGTGCGGCCTCCGCGACAACCCGGCCGTGGACCACCTCGCGGCCCGGGGGGTGACGATGGTCGGCAGCGGGGCACCGGTCGACCCCCGCGTCGTGCACGTCCTCACCGACGAGGCCACCGCGATGGAGCTGACCACCCGGCACGTCCTCGACCTCGGCCACACCCGCCTCGCCCACGTCTCGATGCCGCTGTCGCCCGGGGTCGCGACGGGGTGGGTCGGTGTCGCGGAGCTGGCCCGCGCCGGCTACCCGGACGCCGTCGGGCGGGTCCAGGGCTTCCGCCGCCTGGCCGGCGAGGACGCCCTCGTCGTCCAGGCCGCCGACCTCAGCGTCGGGGCAGGGGAGGCCGCCGGTCGGCTGCTCCTCGACGCCCCGCCGGACCGGCGGCCCACCGCCGTGGTCTGCCAGTCCGACCTGCTCGCCGCCGGGGTGGTCCGGGCGGCCGCCACCCTCGGGCTCGGCGTCCCCCGGGACCTCTCCGTCACCGGGTTCGACGGCGTCGACGTGCCCTGGCTCGACGCCACCCTGACGACCGTGGTGCAGCCGGGCGTCGAGAAGGGGCGCGCGTTGGGGGCGATGGTGCGGCGCGCCCTCGACGGCGAGCCGGTGCACGACGTGCCCTTCCCGGTGACGCTGCGCGTCGGCACGACCACCGCTCCCCCGCCGGGCCGCTGACCCGCCGGACACCACGAGGCCGCGCCCCCGACGGGGACGCGGCCTCGGTGTCGTGCGGAGGGTCAGGCGGTGGCGCCGGCCTCGGCGTCCTCGGACTCCTCGGCGGGAGCGTCCGCGGTCTCGGCCTGCGCGGCCTCGACGGCGGCCTCCTCGACCGTCTGGGACTCGGGGACGAGCTCGTCGAGGTCGACGGCGTTGCCGCTGGCGTCGGTGACGGTCGCGCCGTCGAGGACGGCCGCGAGCGCCTTGCGGCGGGCGACCTCCTGGACCATCGCCGGCACCTGGCCCTGCTGGTCGAGGGCCTGCGCGAACTGGTTCGGGTCCATGCCGTACTGCTGCGCGCTCATCACGAGGTACTCGATGAGCTCGGGCTGCTCGACGGTGACCTCGAGCTTCTCGGCGATGGCGTCGAGCAGGAACTGGGCCTTGAGCGCCTTGCGGGTGCTCTCGTCGACCTCGGCACGGTGCTCGTCGTCCTCGAGGCGGTTCTCGCCCTCGAGGTGCGAGGTGACCTCGGCCTCGACGATGCCGTCGGGCACGGGGACGTCGACGGTCTCGAGGAGGTGCTCGAGGACCTTGTCGCGGGCCTGCACGCCCTGCTCGTACTTCTTGGCCTGCTCGGCCTGCGAGACGACGTCGGCGCGGAGCTCGTCGAGGGTGTCGAACTGCGAGGCGAGCTGGGCGAACTCGTCGTCGAGCTCGGGGAGCTCGCGCACCTTGACCGACTGGACGGTGACGGTGCACTCGGCGTCCTCGCCCGCGCGGTCGCCGCCCGCGAGCGGCGCGGTGAACGTCTTGGTCTCGCCCGCGGTCATGCCGACGAGCGCCTCGTCCATGCCCTCGAGCATGTTCTTGCTGCCGACCTCGTAGGAGACGTTGCTCACCGAGTCGATCTCCTCGCCACCGATCTCGGCGGTGAGGTCGAGCGAGACGTGGTCGCCGTCCTCGACGGCGCGGTCGACGCCGACGAGGCTGCCGAAGCGCTCGCGCAGGGCGGTCATCCGCTCCTCCACGTCCTCGTCGGACACGGCGACGTCATCGACCGTGACGGCGATGCCCTCGAGCTCGGGCAGCTCGATCGTCGGGCGCACGTCGGTCTCGACGGTGAACGCGAGGTCCTGGCCGTCCTCGAGCGGCACGGCGGTGACGTCGACCTCGGGCTGACCGATGGCGCGCACGTCCTCGGCCTCGGCGGCCTCGGCGAAGAACTTGGGGAGCGCCTCGTTGACGGCCTCCTGGATGACCACGCCACGGCCGACGCGCTGGTCGATGATCCGCGAGGGGACCTTGCCCTTGCGGAAGCCGGGGACCTGGATCTGCGAGCCGATGGTGCGGTAGGCGTCGTCGAGCATGGGCTTCAGCTCGTCGAACGGGACCTCCACGGTCAGCTTGACCCGGGTCGGGCTGAGGGTCTCGACGGCACTCTTCACTTCGGGCACTCCACCTGGGGTGTCGGGTTCATGGTCTCGCGTCGGCGGGCCGGTGGGGCCGACCGCTCCGGGGGGCGCGCAGGGCGCGGCGCCCGGGACGACGCCAAAGACCCATGCTAGCGGCCACCGCCGGGGGGACCGAATCGGGCACCCGCCCTCTCGCGCGGGCCATCCGCCCCACGACGACGTCCCGGACGAGTAGCGTCACGGCACCGTGCCGGCCCGGACAGGGGGCCTGCCACACCCGAGAGGGACTCGATGAACCTCGTCACCACCACCCGTGCCCGGCTGGGCGCGACCGGCGCCCTCGCCGCGGCCCTGCTGGCCGCCGCCAGCCTGACCGGGAGCGGCGCAGCCGCCACGGCCGCCCCCTCCCCCGCGGTGCAGGCCTGCGAGCCGGCGAGCGCCGCGCGCGTGGCCGACGGCGCGAGCGCCGCCGAGCCGAAGCTCTATCCCGACAACGAGGCGAAGGCGTACGGCGTCATCAAGGACGCCCCGCGGATGCCGAACGGTTCGGTGCACGTCGCGACCGTGTTCCACGTCGTCTCGGACCACACCCTCTCGGGAGCGGAGCGCACCCGGATGCAGACGATGATCGCGGCCCAGGTCGACGTCCTCAACGCCTCCTACTCGGGGCGGACCTCGCCGACGGCCGCGGACAGCCCGTTCCGCTTCGACCTCGTCGACACGACGTGGACGGTCGACGCCGCGTGGTCCACCGTGAGCCCGGGCAAGACCGAGCGCGACATGAAGAAGGCCCTGTACACCGGCGACTCGACGACCCTCAACGTCTACGTCGCGAACATCGGCGGCGGGCTGCTGGGCTGGGCCTACTTCCCGAAGGACTACAACAAGGGTCGCGACTTCATCGACGGCGTCGTCATCCTCGACGAGTCGATGCCGGGCGGCACCGCGGGCAAGTACGCCGAGGGCGACACCCTGACCCACGAGGTCGGGCACTGGCTGATGCTCGAGCACACGTTCGCGCACGGCTGCTCGGCCTCCGGCGACTACGTGGCCGACACCCCCAAGGAGGCGTACCCGCAGTTCGACTGCCCGGTCGGCGCGGACTCGTGCGCGGCTCCCGGCCTGGACCCGATCCGCAACTTCATGGACTACACGCAGGACTCGTGCATGAACGAGTTCACGCCGGGCCAGGTGGAGCGGATGAACGACGCGTGGGTCGACTTCCGCGCCGGGGGCAACGGCTGAGCCCTCGTGGTGCGCGACGGGCCCCCGCGACCTCCCGGGGGGCCCGTCGGGCGACGGTCACTCCTCGTTGGAGAACCTCTCGACCTTCGTGCGGTCGCCGGACACGATGACGACGTCGCCCGCCTCGACGACGGTCTCCGGCACCGCGTAGGTGAAGTCCTTGCCGCGGGTCTTGATGCCGACGATCGTCACGCCGTACCTCGACCGCACGCCCGACTCGGCGAGGGTGCGCCCGATGATGCCCTCCGGCGGCGTGGTCTTGACGATGGCGTAGCCGTCGTCGAACTCGATGTAGTCGAGCATCCGGCCCCGCACGAGGTGGGCGACCCGGCGGCCCATGTCGAACTCGGGCCGCACGACGTGGTGGACGCCGACCTGCTCGAGGATCTTGCCCTGCGACTCGCTCGTCGCCTTCGCCCAGATCGTCCGGACCCCGAGGGTCCGCAGCACGAAGGCCGTGAGGACGCTGGCCTCGATGTCGCTGCCGATGCCGATGACGGCCCGGCGGAACTCACCCACCGAGAGCTGGCGCAGCGCCTCGACGTCGGTCGTGTCCGCCTGGACCACGTGCGTGAGCCGCCCGGCGAGGTCCTGGACCCGCTTGGCGTCGCTGTCGATGCCGAGGACCTCGACACCGTCCTTCTCGAGCTCGAGGGCGAGCGACTTGCCGAACCGGCCGAGGCCGAGGACGACGACGCCCCCTCCGTCCGCGATGTTCCTAGCCAATGATCGGCGCTCCTTCCGGGAGGGAGTACCGACGCGTGCGCTCCCGGAGCGCCAGCGCCGACACGAGGGTGATCGGGCCGAGGCGGCCGACGAACATCAGGACGACGAGGACGAGCTGCCCCGCCGTCCCCATGTGGGGGGTCAGGCCCGTCGAGAGGCCCACGGTCGCGAACGCCGAGGTCGCCTCGAACATCACCTGGGGGATCGGGAAGTCGGTGAGCTCGGTGAGCAGCATCGTCGACCCGACGACGGCGGCGACCCCGAGCAGGGCCACGGTGAGCGCCTGGCGGATCACCCGGGGCTCGACGCGGCGGTCGAAGGCGCTGACCTGGGGCTCCCCGCGGACCTCGGCGAGGATGACGAAGAACAGCAGGATGAAGGTCGTCACCTTGAGTCCGCCGGCGGTGCTCGCCGAGCCGCCGCCGACGAACATCAGGAGGATCGTCCCGAGGAGGGTCTCCTGCGTGACGTCGGCGTAGTCCCACGCGTTGAAGCCCGCCGTGCGGGGCTGGACGGCGTGGAAGAACCCGGCGAGCAGCTTCTGGGCGGGGTCGAGCGTGCCGATGGTGGCGGCGTTGTCCCACTCGCTGAAGGTCACGAAGACCGTGCCGCCGACGAGGAGCAGGGCGGTCATCGTCAGCGTCAGCTTGGTGTGCAGGCTCCAGCGCCGCGGCCGCACCCGCTTGCTCAGCTCGAGGATGACGGGGAACCCGAGACCGCCGACGATGACGGCGACGCTGATCGGGATGAGGATCCAGCCGTCGGTGAGGTAGCGGGTCAGGCTGTCGTGGTGGAGCGAGAACCCGGCGTTGTTGAACGCGGACACGGCGTGGAAGCCCCCGAGCCAGACGGCCCGGCCGACCGGCTGGCCCTCGACGACGAGCCGCGCGGTGAGGACGACGGCGGTGAGGGACTCGACGACGACCGTGATCACGAAGACCCCCCGGACGACGGTCCGGACGTCGCCGAGGCCGACGCTCTTGGTCTCGGCCGCCGCGTTGAGCCGGGTGCGCAGCCCGAGGCGCCGTGACACGAACAGCGCGAGGAGGGAGGCGAGCGTCATCAGCCCGAACCCGCCGACCTGGATCAGCGCGAGGATGACGGCCTGCCCGGTCGTGCTCCAGTACGTCTCGGTGTCGACGACCGTCAGCCCGGTGACGCAGACGGCGCTGGTCGCGGTGAAGAGCGCGGTCAGGAGGTTCGCGCCGTCGGCGCCGGCACGGCAGGCGGGCAGCAGCAGGAGGACGGTGCCGACGGTCGCGGCGGACCCGAAGGCGGCGACGACCACCTGGGCCGGGTGCCGGAACCGGTACCTGCGCGACCGCTCGCGTCGCCCACCCGGTGTGCTCACGGGGCTCAGCATGGCACCCGGGCAGGGGCCGGAGGGCGCGGACCCACGTGCCGCCGCAGCGGCCCTGGAGCGGGCGACGGGAATCGAACCCGCGTAGCCAGTTTGGAAGACTGGGGCTCTACCATTGAGCTACGCCCGCGCACCTCGTCGGCGTGCACCGCGAGGGCAGCGCTAGCCTAGGGCCCGCGCTCTCGGGAACCGAAATCACCCACCCCTCCGGTGGGTCCCGCGTGTCGCGGGGTATGGCGCAGCTTGGTAGCGCGTCCGCTTTGGGAGCGGAAGGCCGCCGGTTCGAATCCGGCTACCCCGACAGTGAGAACGGCCCGATGCGCTCCGCGCCGGTCGCGCAGGTGCGTCAGCGGAGGGTGCAGCGCAGCTCGTGGACCGTCCGCCCGTGGCGCAGCCCCTTGGCCTCGAAGCCGTCGTCGGGGCGCCAGGCGGGCCGCTCCCCCTCGACGACGTCGTAGCCGCCGTGTGCCGCCAGCTGCCGGCGGCAGTGCGTGGCGTAGGAGTCGATGTCCGTCGCGACGAGCAGCTGCCCACCCGGGCGCAGTCGCGAGGCGATGAGGCTGAGGCTGTGCTGCTGGACGAACCGCCGCTTGGCGTGCTTCTGCTTCGGCCACGGGTCGGGGAAGAACAGGTGCACGGCGTCGAGGGTCTCGGGGGCGACCCGGTCGGTGAGCAGCGGCAGCGCGTCGCCGGGGTGGACCCAGAGGTTCGCCACCCCGGCGGCGTCGGCCGCGGCGAGCATCCGGGCGATGCCCGGCACGTGGACGTCGACGGCCACGACGTCGGCCTCCGGGTGCTCCGCGGCGTACGCGATGGCCGCCGCACCGTGCCCGGAACCGATCTCGAGGACGACCGGGCCGGTGCGCCCGAACGCCTCGGAGGGGACGAGCGGACCGTCCGGCAGCGCCCGCGCGGGGAGCAGCGTCGCCATCCGCTCGTCCGTGAGCGGGCTGTTGCGCCACCGGGGGGTGAAGGTGCGCACCCCCTCGCGGGGCGCGTGGTCGAGGACCGGGCGGGAAGCCACGGGCAGGCCTTTCGGGTCGGGGGCAGTCCGTCGGGGCGCGCCGGTCGGCGTCAGATCCGCCGGACGGCGAGCGCGGCCCGGTCGTCATCCTCCCCCGAACGGGCCGACTCGCACACCTCACGGGCGACGTCGCCGCCCTTGAGGACGGACATCGCGGCGACGCCGAGCATCCGGTCGATGCCGTCGGTGAGGTCGCGGTCCCGGGCCTCGACGACCCCGTCGGAGTACACGAGGAGGGCGTCCCCCCGGTCGAGCCGACCCCGCAGCCGCGGGAACTCGGCGTCGGGGACGATGCCGAGGAGCGGGGCCCGCCCGCCGTCGAGGACGGTCCACCGGGCCCGCCCCGAGGTGTAGACCGCCGGCGCGGGGTGGCCGGCGTTCCCGACCGAGTACTCGCCTGAGACGAGGTCGAGGTCGACGTGCACGGCGGTCGCGAACCCCTCCTCCCAGCCCTGCCGCACGAGGTAGGCGTTGGCGGCACGGAGGAAGTCCTCCGCCGGGACGGACCCGAGCAGGCCGCCGAGCGCCCCGGACAGCAGGAGCGAGCGGGTGCCGGCGCCGGTCCCCTTGCCGCTCACGTCGACGAGGGCCACCTCGAGGCGGTCCTGCGCCGGGCTGAGGTGGGCGATGACGAAGTCACCGGAGAAGCGGTCACCGTGGGCCGACAGGATGCTCGACGTGGCGACCCAGCCGGGCGGCATGGGCGGCACGCGACCCCCCTGGACGATCCGGTCGCGCAGCTCGGCGAACATCCGGTCGCCGCCAAAACCGCGCGTGCCGACGAGCGCCCTCGACCGCGCGATGACCACCGTCTGCCACATGACCAGCCCGATGGCGACGATCACGCCGACGACCCGGACGGGTGCGAGGAACGCATTCGGCGCCCAGGCGATGACGACGGCCGCCGCCGCCCCGAGGACCACCGCCAACCGGCGCGGCTCGAGGGCGAGCCCGGACACCACCAGCAGCGGAAACAGCAAGGAGATCGGCACGACCTCCGCCCAGAGGACGACGCCGACGCCGAGGAGCGCGACGGTGACGACGAGGAGGACGGTGAGGTAGCGGCCCTGGTCGACCCCGGCGAAACGGTTGCTGAAGACCCGCCGCCGGGCGCCGTCACGGTCCGTGCGGTCCGCGCGGGACCACTCGGGACCTCCAGCCATGATCACCACCTGCGACGTTGACGGGGGCGCGGCCACAGTAGTGCCAACGCGCGACGTGCCGCCACAGGTCCCGGCAGGTCAGACGGGGTGGGCGACCGGTCGGAGGGCGGAGGCCTCAGGGGGCGGGGGGCAGGGAGCCGTCGGCCTCGTACGCCTCGATCATCCGGATCCGGCGGACGTGGCGCTCGTCCTCGCTGAAAGGGGTCGAGACGAAGGTGCGGACCATGGCGCGGGCGACCTCCGGGTCGGTCATCCGCGCCCCGACGGAGATGACGCGGGCGTCGTTGTGCTGGCGGGCGAGCAGCGCGAGCTCCTCGGACCAGCAGAGGGCGGCCCGGACGCCGCGCACCTTGTTGGCGGCGATCTGCTCACCGTTGCCGGAACCGCCGAGGACGACCCCGAAGCTCCCCGGGTCGGCGGCGACGGCCTCGGCGGCCCGCAGCACGAAGACCGGGTAGTCGTCGAGGGCGTCGAAGGCGTGCGGCCCGTGGTTGGTGACGTCGTGGCCGTCCGCCTCGAGGACTGCGACGAGGTCGACGAGCATCTCGTACGCGGCGTGGTCGCCGCCGATGTGGACGCGGGCCATGTCAGTCCTCCGTGTCGAAGATCGGGCCCCGGGTCCGGGACCGCTCGAGCTCGTAGAAGCCGGGGGTGCGCGCCACCAGGACGCAGCCGTCCCAGAGCAGGCCGGCCGCCTCACCCTCCGGGGCGGGCGTCACGACGGGGCCGAAGAACGCGACGTCGTCGAGGGCGTCCGACCGCGCGGCGTCGGCGAGCGAGGCGGGGAGCCCCAGCTCTTCGAGCGCCCCCGCGATCGCGGTGTCGTAGTCCTGCTCGTCGTGGTGGATGCGCGTGTCGACCTCGCGGACCTGCTCCACCTCCCCCATCCAGCGGGAGGTCATCCAGGCCCAGGGGCACAGCGGGTCGAACCAGAACTCGGCGGTCGCGCGCGCCGGTGCCGCGGCGCCGGCGGGTGCGGAGGTGGTCGTCGTGGTGGTCACCGGGTCATCCTGCCACCGGGCCCCACCCCGGATTCACGGTGGCTCCAGCGTGACAGGATGGAGGTGGTGCGCCCGGACCGCGAGCACCGCCCCCGCACGACACGCAAGGAGAACCTGTGCCCGGCACGAACCTCACGCGCGACGAGGCCGCCGCCCGCGCCGCGCTCGTCACCGTCGACACCCATGACGTCGTGCTCGACGTCACGACGGCCGAGGACACCTTTGCGACGACGAGCACCATCCGCTTCTCGTGCACGACCCCCGGCGCGGAGACGTTCCTCGACTTCGTCGGCGCCTCGGTCGAACAGCTGACCGTCAACGGCACCGACCTCGACCCTGCGAGCCACTTCTCGGACAGCCGGATCCGGCTCACCGGGCTGGCGGCCGACAACGAGGTCGTCGTCCGGGCGACCGGTCGCTTCACGAACACCGGCGAGGGCCTGCACCGCTTCGTGGACCCGGTCGACGACGAGGTCTACCTCTACACGCAGTTCGAGGTGCCGGACAGCCGGAGGATGTACCCGGTCTTCGAGCAGCCCGACCTCAAGGCCGCGTTCTCCTTCACCGTGACCGCCCCCGCGCACTGGGAGGTCGTGTCGAACTCCCCCACCCCCGAGCCCGTGCCGGCCGGCGAGGGGACCGCCACCTGGGCCTTCGAGCCGACCCCGCGCCTCTCCAGCTACATCACCGCGCTCGTCGCCGGGCCCTACGACGTCGTCCGCGACTCGGTGACGACCCGCGCGGGCGAGGTGCCGCTGGGCATCTTCTGCCGCAAGAGCCTCACCCCCTACCTCGACGCCGACAACCTCTTCGCGCTGACCAAGCAGGGCTTCGCGTTCTTCGAGGAGGAGTTCGACTGCGCCTACCCGTTCGCCAAGTACGACCAGCTGTTCTCGCCGGAGTACAACATGGGCGCGATGGAGAACGCCGGGTGCGTCACCATCAGCGAGGTCTACGTCTTCCGCTCCAAGGTGCCCGACGCCCTCGTCGAGCGGCGCGCGCTCACGGTCCTCCACGAGCTGGCGCACATGTGGTTCGGGGACCTCGTGACGATGCAGTGGTGGAACGACCTGTGGCTCAACGAGTCCTTCGCCGAGTGGGCCTCGACCACCTGCCAGGCCGAGGCCACCCAGTGGACCGACGCCTGGACGACGTTCGGCACGTACGAGAAGGACTGGGCCTACGACCAGGACCAGCTCTCGACGACGCACCCGATCGTCGCCGAGATCCGCGACCTCCAGGACGTCGAGGTCAACTTCGACGGCATCACGTACGCCAAGGGCGCCTCGGTGCTCAAGCAGCTCGTCGCGTACGTCGGCCGCGACGCCTTCCGTGACGGCCTGCGCACCTACTTCCGCAAGCACGCCTGGGGCAACACCACCCTCGAGGACCTGCTCGTCGAGCTCGAGGCCACCTCGGGCCGTGACCTGCGGTCCTGGTCGAGGGCCTGGCTGGAGACGGCGGGGGTCAACACCCTCCGCCCGCTCGTCGAGGTCGACGACCGCGGCCGCATCTCGTCGGCCGTCATCGAGCAGACCTTCGCGGAGGGCTTCGAGACCCTCCGGCCGCACCGCCTCGGCGTCGGCCTGTACGAGGTGCGCGACGGCCTGCTCCACCGCACCGACCTCCTCGAGGTCGACGTCGACGGCGAGCGCACCGAGGTGCCCGCCCTCGTCGGCCGCGAGCAGCCCGACCTGCTGCTCGTCAACGACGACGACCTGGCCTACGCGAAGATCCGCCTCGACGAGCGCTCACTCGCGACCGCGCTGGCGCACCCCCGCGGCTTCACCTCCTCGCTCCCCCGCGCCCTCGTCCTCGCCTCGGCGTGGGACATGACGCGGGACGGCGAGATGGCCGCCCGCTCCTTCGTCGACCTCGTCCTCGCGACCCTCCCGGACGAGACCGACTCCACGCTGCTGCGCACCCTGTTCGTCCAGCTGCGCACCGCCGTGCTGTCGTACACGGCGCCGGAGCACCGCGACGCCACCCGGGCGCGCACCAGGGACCGGCTGTGGGAGATCGCCCGGGCCGCCGCGCCGGGGAGCGACGCCCAGCTCCAGCTCGTCACCGCCGCGGCCGGGCTCACCGCCGCCGGTGACGACGCCGGTACGGTCCGGAGCCTGTTCGAGGGCACCGAGGTGCTCGACGGCCTCGACGTCGACTTCGAGATGCGCTGGACCCTCCTCACCGCGGCAGCCGCCGCGGGGGCCGCCACCGAGGACGAGATCCTCGCCGAGCGGGCCCGCGAGGACACCGCCACCGGCCGTGAGCGTGCGGCCCGCGCCCTCGCCGCGATCCCGACGGCGCAGGCCAAGGAGCGCGCGTGGCGCGAGGTCGTCGAGGAGACCGGCAAGCCGAACGCGGTGGTCGACGCCACCGGCCTCGGCTTCACCCGCGGCGGCACCCCCGCCGACCTGCTCCGCCCGTACGTCGAGCGCTACCACGCGATGCTCGACACCGTCGAGGAGAAGGGCTCGCACGCCCTCGTCGAGTCGATCGTCCTCGGCTTCTACCCCCGTCCCCTCGCCGACGCCGCCCTGCTCGACGCGACGCAGACGTGGCTCGACGAGCACCCCGACGCCCCCGCCGCGCTGCGCCGCCTCGTCGCCGAGAACCGCGACCCGGTGGTGCGCGCCCTCGCCGCCCAGGAGCGTGATGCCCGTGCCTGACCTCTCGACCCTGCTCTCGCTGCCCACCCTCTCCGGCCTCGACACCCAGGTCGTCGCCGGCGTCGTCGAACGCGCCCAGGAGTGGCTGCTCACCGACGGCCTGAGGATCCTCGTGATCATCGTGCTCGGCCTCGTCGCCCGCTGGGCCCTCCACCGCCTCATCGGGCGGGTGGTCACGACGATGACCTCGCGCACCGCCGCCCGCATGGCGGAGGCCGGTGGCGCGGGCCGCGTGCTCGCGACGACGACCGGCCTCGCCGGCGAACGGCACCGTCAGCGGGTCGACACGATGGGCTCGCTGCTGCGCAGCATCGCGACGTTCGTGGTCGGCTCGGTCACGGTGCTCATGGTGATGGCGCAGGCCGGCATCCAGCTCGCCCCGCTCCTCGCCTCCGCCGGGGTGGGCGGAGTGGCCATCGGCTTCGGCGCGCAGAGCCTCGTCAAGGACTTCCTCTCCGGGATCTTCATGATCTTCGAGGACCAGTACGGCGTCGGCGACGTCGTCGACACCGGGGAGGCGATCGGCACGGTCGAGGAGGTGACGCTGCGGGTCACCCGGCTGCGCGACTTCGACGGCGTCGTCTGGTACGTCCGCAACGGGGAGATCATCCGGATCGGCAACCGCTCGCAGGGATACGGCGCGGCGTGGGTCGAGATGCCGGTGTCCTACCGCGAGGACATCTCGCGCGTGCTCGACGTCGTCCGCGACGTCTGCGAGACCTTCGGGTCCGACCCCGACTGGGAGAGCCTGCTCATCGAGCCGCCGACCGTGCTCGGCGTCGACTCGATCACCGGCCAGACCGTCACCGTCAAGGTGCTCGCGAAGACCCTGGCCGGCGAGAACTTCGGGGTGCAGCGCGAGCTGCGGGCCCGGATCAAGGCGGCCTTCGACGCGAACGACATCCAGGGCCCGCCGCTGCCGCCGTTCACCCCGGGGGCCAGGCCGTGAGCCTCTACGAGGAGGTCGGCGGGGCCCCGACGTTCGCGCGGCTGGTCCACGCGTTCTACGAGGGGGTCGCCGAGGACCCGGAGCTGCGGGCGCTCTACCCGGAGGCCGACCTCGCCCCGGCGGAGCGGCGGCTGCGGATGTTCCTCGAGCAGTACTTCGGTGGGCCGAGCGCCTACAGCCAGGAGCGCGGCCACCCCCGCCTGCGGATGCGGCACGCGCCCTTCCCGGTGACCCTCGACATGCGCGACCGGTGGATGCGGCACATGCTGGCGGCCGTCGACGCGGCCGAGATCCCCGAGCCCCAGGCGGAGCAGATGCGCGACTACTTCCTGCGGGCCGCGCACATGCTCGTCAACAGCGGTGAGGACGTCCCCCCGCTCGCTCCCTGAGCCGGCCGACCGGCCGGTTTCGTCGCCGTCCCGGTCATGGGGAAGCATGGGCCGGGTGACCGAGACGACGCAGGCCCTGACCGCCCCCGGGACGACCGTCCACGCCGCCGACTCCCCCGACGCCCCCTGGTGGCGGGACGCCGTGATCTACCAGATCTACCCGCGGTCGTGGGCGGACGCGGACGGTGACGGCATCGGCGACCTGCCCGGCATCACCGCGCGGCTGCCGTACCTGCGCGACCTCGGGGTGGACGCCGTCTGGCTCAGCCCCTTCTACGTCTCGCCCATGCACGACGCCGGGTACGACGTCGCCGACTACCGCGACATCGACCCGCGCTTCGGCACCCTCGCGGACGCCGACGCGATGATCGCGACGGCGCACGACCTCGGTCTCAAGGTGCTCGTGGACCTCGTCCCCAACCACACGAGCAGCGAACACGAGTGGTTCCGGGCCGCGCTCGCCGCCGCCCCCGGCAGCCCCGAGCGCGACCGCTACGTCTTCCGGGACGGCCGCGGCCCGCACGGTGACGAGCCGCCGAACAACTGGCCCTCGGTCTTCGGCGGCCGCGGCTGGACCCGGGTCACCGAGGCCGACGGGTCGCCCGGCCAGTGGTACCTCCACATCTTCGACGTCACCCAGCCGGACCTGAACTGGCAGAACCAAGAGGTCCGCGAGGAGCTCGAGTCGGTGCTGCGGTTCTGGTGCGACCGGGGCGTGGACGGGTTCCGGGTCGACGTCGCGCACGGGCTCGTCAAGAAGGACGGGCTCCCCGACTGGCACGGTCCGGTCGGCCTCTACGACGAGGTCGACGCCGACGCCGGCCCGCAGGGCGTGGGGCGGGACGTCGAGGCGCTCGAGGGGCACGACGGCGCGCTGGTCCTCGACCACTCGGCCACCGGCAACGCGCCGATGTGGGACCAGGACGACGTCCACGAGATCTACCGGTCGTGGCGCCGGGTGCTGGACTCCTACGGGGAGCCGGACCGGATCCTCTGCGCCGAGGCGTGGGTCAAGCCCGCCACCCGGCTCGCCCGCTACGTGCGCGCCGACGAGATGCACCAGGCGTTCAACTTCGACTTCCTCGACACGCACTGGGACGCGGGCGCGCTGACGGCCGTCATCGAGGCCTCGTTCCGCTCCAACGACGCCGTCGGGGCCCCGACGACCTGGGTGCTCTCGAACCACGACGTCGTCCGGCACGCCTCGCGGCTCGGCCTCGACCAGCGCCTGCCCCGCCCCAACGGCATCGCCGCGGACGACCCCCAGCCCGACCCGGAGCTCGGCCTGCGCCGGGCCCGGGCCGCGACCGCCCTCATGCTCGGCCTGCCCGGCGGGGCGTACGTCTACCAGGGCGAGGAGCTCGGGCTGCCCGAGCACACGACGATGCCGCACGACGTGCGCCAGGACCCGACGTGGCACCACACGAAGGGCGGGGTCGTCGGGCGCGACGGGTGCCGGGTGCCGATGCCGTGGGTCAAGGGAGCCCCGAGCCAGGGCTTCGGGCCGGGGAACGACCCCTGGCTGCCGCAGCCGGAGGCCTACGCCGACCTCGCCGTGGACCAGCAGGACGGCGTGCCCGGCTCGACCCTGGAGCTGTACCGCACCCTGCTCCGCCTGCGTCGCGGGCTCGGCCTGGGCCGGGGCTCGCTCGCCTGGGACGCCCGCTGCGAGGGCGAGGTCGTCGCGTACCGCAACCGCGTGGCCGACGGGGCCACGGAGGTGCTGGTCGTGACGAACACGGGCCACGCCCCCGTGGACCTCCCGGAGGGCGAGCTGCTCGTCGGCTCCGCACCCCTGGACGACGACGGCCGGCTCCCGGCCGACACCACGGTCTGGCTGCGGCCCGCGGCGGGCTGACGTGCGCGCCGACGAGTTCCCCTACCTGTCGGGCCCGACCCCGCTGGCGCTGGCCCACCGGGGCGGGGCGAAGCTGCCCGAGAACATCGGGTTGGAGAACACCCTCACCGCCTTCGGGCGGGCCGTCGCCCTCGGCTACCGGTACCTCGAGACCGACGTCCACGCGACGAGCGACGGCCGCGTCGTGGCCTTCCACGACGTCGCGCTCGACCGGGTGACGGACGGGTCCGGGCTCATCGCCGACCTCCCCTGGTCCCGGGTGCGGGAGGCCCGCGTCGGTGGCACCGAGCCGGTGCCGCTGCTCAGCGACGTCCTCGACGCCTTCCCCGCCACCCGGGTGAACATCGACGTCAAGGCCGACGCCGCGGTCGAGCCGACCCTCGAGGTCCTGCGCCGGCACGGCGCCCTCGACCGGGTCTGCCTCGGCTCGTTCTCGGCGCGCCGCATCCGGGCCGTGCGACGCGGCCTCGGTCCGGGGGTGGCCACGGCCGCCGGGCAGGTGGGCACCGGGCTGCTCCGCTTCTCCCCCGCCCTGGTCTCCCGGCTCCTCCACACGCCGGCACCCGTGCTCCAGATCCCTGCCGAGCACCGCATCGGCGGCCGCCAGCTGACGCTCGTGACCCCGGGGCTGCTCGCGCGCGCCCACGCGCTCGGCAAGCAGGTGCACGTCTGGTTCCACGCCTGGTCGGTCGAGGACGCCGCGGAGTTCCACCGGCTGCTCGACCTCGGCGTCGACGGCCTCGTCGCCGACCGGATCGACGTCCTGCGCGATGTCCTCGCCTCGCGCGGACAGCCCCTCACACCGGGGTCGGAGGGCTAATGTGACGACGATGCGCACGGAGGGGACGGAGACCGCCACGGGGCCGCTGGCCCGGCCGTACCTCGAGGTCACGCTCGCGGCGTTGGCACTGGTCACCATCGTCGCGTTCGAGTCGATGGCGGTCTCGACCGCGATGCCCGCGGTCGCCCGCGAGCTGGACGCCGTCCGGTCCTACGGCTTCGCGTTCTCGGTGATGCTCACGGCCCAGCTGCTCGGCATCGTCCTCGCGGGCGTCTGGACCGACCGCTCGGGTCCGCTGCCCGGACTCTTCGTCGGCCAGGCCCTGCTGGCGGCCGGCGCGGCCACCTGCGGGTCCTCGACCCGTCTCGACGTCTTCCTCGTCGGCCGGGCGCTCACGGGGCTCGGCGGCGGACTGCTCGTCGTCATGCTCTACGTCGTCGCGGGACGCGTGTACCCCGAGCAGATGCGGCCCAAGCTGTTCACGTACATCTCGGCGGCCTGGGTCGTGCCGTCGCTCGCCGGTCCGCCGCTGTCCGCCTGGCTCACCGAGAACCTCTCCTGGCGGTGGGTCTTCTGGGGCGTCGTCGCGCCCGTCCTCCTCACCGCCGCGGTCCTTGGCCACGCCCGGGGCCGGGTCGACACCTCCCGGTTGCAGGAGGTGGTCTCGGGCCGGGACCACCACACGCACGTGCGCACCGCGTGGGCGGGTCTCGCCATCGCCGTGGCCGCCGGTGCGCTGCAGTACGGAACGCACGAGCTGGTCTTCGCATGGTCCCCGAAGACGGCGGTGGCCGTGGTCGGGCTCATCGGGGTCGCCCTCGTCGCACCGGTGCTGGTGCCGAAGGCCACCTGGGTGATGGGACGCGGGCTGCCCAGCGTCATCCTGTCCCGGGCGCTGCTCTGCGCCGCCTTCTACGCGGGCATCACCTACGTGCCGCTCTTCCTCGTGGGTCAGCGCGGGGCCAGCCTGCAGGTCGCCGGCCTGACCCTCGCCGTCGGAGCGGTCGGATGGGCGATCGGGGCCTGGTACCAGGGGCACGACGCCCTCCGCCTGCCGCGCCACCGGCTCGTCGAGGTCGGAGGCCTGCTCCTCACCTCCGGACTGCTCTGGCTGGCGCTCGTCGCGTGGCTGGACCTGCGCGCGTGGCTCGCCGTCGTCGCGCTGCTGCTCGCCGGCCTCGCCATGGGCACCGGGATCACGACGACGACGATCCTCGCGCTCGAGCTGACGCCCGTGGAGCAGCACGGCGAGGCGTCCTCGTCGGTGCAGCTCGCCGACGTCCTCGGCAGCGTCCTCGGCATCGCCGGGGCCACGGCGGCCTTCGCGGCCGCCCACGACCCGGGGCAGGACAACCGCCTGTTCGGGGCGATCTTCCTCGGGCTCGCCGTCGTCGCGGCCGTGGTCGTCCCGGCGGGTCAGCGCATCAGGACGTGACCGCCGGCGGCGGTGAGCCGGGTCCAGCGGTTCGACCGCAGCACCTGCACCGTGGTGCCCGGGGCCAGGAAGCCCAGCGAGAACGCGGCGAACGCCCCACCGGCTCGCACCTCCGCGCCCACGCCCACACCCACCTCCGCGCCCGTGACCACGTCGCGGGCCCAGACACGGTCGCGGACGAACCCGGCCGCTGCACCCCGTTCCCTGACGGCGGCCGCCACCTCCTCGAGGCCGCTGCGCGCGGCGACGGCGAGGTCGTCGGCCGCGATCTCACCCGCGGGCTCCCACCCGGAGCGCGGTGGCGTCACCGCGGACCACGGGGCGAGGGCCCGGGTGGGTGGCAGGGGCAGCTCACCGGTGCCGGCATGGCGGGAGGTCCGGTCGGTGACGGCCCCGAGCGGGACGACGGCGTCGCACTCGGCCGGTTCCGCGAGCTCGAAGGTCCGCAGCCCGAGCACGGTGCCCTCGGCGAGGATCCCGCTGCCCTGGAGCACACCGACCCACGCGGCGAGGACGGCGCCACCGGCCTGCAGGCGCATCGCGCCCTGCTCGTCGAGGGCCCGGGCCCGTGCCGCGTACCGACCGAGGTCGGCGAGGGCGGCGGCGTCGACCAGCCGGAGCAGCTCGCTCACCGCCCGCCCCAGCGGAAGGTGACCGGCTCGCCCACGTGCGCGGCGATGCCCGCCCTCGCCTCGGGGTCGAGCCGGCGCGGCCGGGCCGTCGCGAAGTCGTAGAGCGCCAGGCCGGTCTCGGCGACGGCGTACACGGCCTCCCCGACGGGCGCGGGGTCCCGGACGACGTAGCCGAGGTCGAAGCCGGCACCGTGGACGCGGGTGACCCACATGTCGACCTCGACGGGCTCGGGCCGGTACGTGAGCGGGGCGCGGTACTCGATGGCGTGCCGCGTGACGACGATGCCCTCCTCGACGAGGGTCGGTCGGTCGGGGAACCACTGACGGAACCCGATGACGCGGGCGTCCTCGAGCAAGCGGAGGTACTGGACGTTGTTGACGTGTCCGTAGGCGTCCATGTCGGACCAGCGCAACGGGACCTCGACGACGTAGGGGTCGGCCATGCGGCCCATCCTCCCAGTCGGCGAGCCGGGGCGGGTGGGCGGCCGGCCGCCCGGTCCGTACCCACCCTCCCCGCCCGGCCTGCCCGCGGGCCCCGGACGGTCCTAGGGTGAGCCGCGTGAGCATCTCCGAACGCACCGCCGGCCTGCTCGACCACGCCCTCGCCCGGGCCCAGCGCGACGGACGGTTGCCCTCGGTCGTCGCCGGCCTGGTCCGCGGCGGGGAGCTCGTCTGGCAGGGCGCCGCGGGGACCCTCGACGGTCGCGCCGGCGGCGCACCCGCCGACGCCGACACCCAGTACCGGATGGGCTCGATCACCAAGACCTTCGTCGCCGTCTGCGTGATGCGGCTGCGCGACGCCCGCCGGCTCGACCTCACCGACCGGTTCGAGGAGCACGTCCCCGGGTCGCCCCTGGGCCGGGTCAGCATCGAGCAGCTGCTCACCCACTCCGCCGGGACCCAGGCCGAGACGGACGGCCCGTGGTGGGAGCGCACCCCGGGCGGCGACTGGGACGCGCTCGTCGGGTCCGGGGCGGGGCAGCGCTTCCGCGAGGGGCGCCGCTTCCACTACTCCAACGTCGGCTACGGGGCGCTCGGTCGGCTGCTCGAGGTCCGGCACGGCACCGGCTGGTTCGACGTCGTCCGCACCGAGCTGCTCGAGCCGCTCGGGATGACCCGCACGACGACCCGCCCGTCCGGCCGGGCGGCGCTCGGCCTGGCCGTCCACCCCTTCGCCGACGTCCTCCTTCGCGAGCCGGAGCACGACGGCGGCGCGATGGCGCCCGCGGGGCAGCTGTGGACCACCGTGCCCGACCTCGCGCGCTGGGCCACCTTCCTCGCCGGCGACACCGCGGGCCTGCTGTCCGCCGAGACCCTCGCCGAGATGTGCGAACCGCACCACGTCGACGACCTGCCGGGCCAGGCGTGGACCGGCGCCCACGGACTCGGCTGGCAGGTGTGGAACGAGGACGGGACCCGGTCGGCGGGCCACGGTGGGTCGATGCCGGGCTTCCTCGCCGGTCTACGGGTCCGGCAGGAGGACGGCGACGGCGTCGTCACGATGACGAACACGACCTCCTCGAGCGCCCTGCGCGGTCTCTCCGAGTCGCTCCTCACGCTGCTCGCCGACGAGGAGCCCCGCGCGGTGGAGCCGTGGTCGGCGGACGGGGACCCGGCGCTGCTCGAGCTCGTCGGGACGTGGCACTGGGGTGCGTCGACGACGACGGCGACGATGGTCGGCGAGCACCTCGTCCTCGGCGAGCCCGGCCAGGCGCGGGGGTCACGGTTCGCACGCACCGGCTCCGACGCCTGGGTCGGGCTCGACGGGTACCACGCCGGCGAGCCGCTGCGGGTGGTCCGCCGGCCCGACGGCACGGTGTCGCACCTGGACCTCGCCTCCTTCCGGTTCACCCGTACCCCCTACGACCCCGACGCCGACGTGCCGGGCGGGGTCGACGCCCCCGGCTGGCACTGACCCGCCGCCCGGCCGCCCCGGCCGTCCGCCGGGCCCTGTGGACAGCGGTGGCCCCGGTGTCGGCCGGTCGGCATACGGTGGGCGGACCATGACGACCTCCACCGACGCGCCCGCTCCCCCGTCCGCCGAGCTCGCCGACCACGCCCGGGTGGCCCTGCGCCGCCTCGTCGGCCGTGACGACGCCGACTTCCGGGACGGCCAGCTCGAGGCCGTCTCCGCGCTGGTCGCCGAGCGCTCGCGTGTGCTCGTCGTGCAGCGCACCGGGTGGGGGAAGTCGGCCGTGTACTTCGTCTCCACGGCGCTGCGCCGGGCCGAGGGCGCCGGACCCACCGTCATCATCAGCCCGCTCCTGGCGCTGATGCGCGACCAGATCGCCGCGGCCGGGCGAGCCGGCATCCGCGCCGTGACGATGAACTCGGCGAACGCCCAGGACTGGGACGAGGTGCGCACCGCCCTCGCGGAGGACGCCGTCGACGTCCTCCTCGTCAGCCCCGAGCGGCTCAACAACCCCCGCTTCCGCGACGAGCAGCTGCCAGACCTCGCCCGGCGCTGCGGCCTCCTCGTCGTCGACGAGGCGCACTGCGTCAGCGACTGGGGCCACGACTTCCGGCCCGACTACCGCCGCATCCGCGACCTGCTCGAGAACCTCCCCGACGACGTGCCGGTGCTCGCCACGACCGCCACGGCCAACGCACGCGTCGTCCACGACGTCGAGGAGCAGCTCGGGGTCGGCGGCCGGCCGGTCCTCACCGTGCGCGGCGGCCTCGCCCGCGACTCGCTCCGGCTCGGCGTGCTCCGCTCGATGTCGCCCGAGCAGCGGCTCGGCTGGCTGCTGACCCACCTCGGCGACCTGCCCGGCTCCGGCATCGTCTACGCCCTCACCGTCTCGGCCGCCGAGGACGTCGCCGCCAGCCTCAAGGAGGCCGGGCACGCCGTCGCCTCGTACACCGGCCGCACCGACCCCGCCGACCGCGAACGGCTCGAGGAGGCGTTGCGGCACAACGAGGTCAAGGCGCTCGTCGCCACCTCGGCGCTCGGCATGGGCTTCGACAAGCCCGACCTCGGCTTCGTCGTGCACCTCGGTGCGCCGAGCAGCCCGGTCGCGTACTACCAGCAGGTCGGCCGTGCCGGGCGCGCCACCGACCGGGCCGACGTGCTGCTCCTCCCCGGCCCGGAGGACCAGGACATCTGGCGGTACTTCGCGTCGGTGTCGATGCCCCGCGAGGACCAGGCGGCCGCCGTGCTCCGGGCCCTCGCCGAGTCCGGCCGGGCCCTGTCGACGGCTGCCCTCGAGACCGCGGTCGACGTGCGGCGCACCCGCCTCGAGCTGCTCCTCAAGGTCCTCGACGTCGACGGCGCGGTCCAGCGCGTCTCCGGCGGCTGGGTCAGCACGGGCGTCCCGTGGGAGTACGACGCCGAGCGCTACGAGCGCGTCGCCGCCGCCCGGCGCGACGAGCAGCAGCTCATGGTCGACTACGAGGGCACCGACGCGTGCCGGATGGCGTTCCTCCAGGAGTGCCTCGACGACGACACCGCCGTCCCGTGCGGCCGCTGCGACGGGTGCGCCGGGCCCTGGTACCCCACCGACGTCCCCGACACCGTCGTCGGGGCCGCCCGCGAGCGGCTGACCCGGGTGGGCGTCGACCTCGACCCCCGCGCGCAGTGGCCCACGGGGATGGACCGCGTCGGGGTCCCCGTCAAGGGGAAGATCCCGCCCGCCGAGAACGTCGAGCGCGGCCGCGCCCTGGCCCGGCTCTCAGACCTCGGGTGGGGCCAGCGGCTGCGCGAGGTGCTCCGCGAGGACGCGCCCGCGACCCCCGAGCTCGTCCGGGCGTGCGTGCCGGTCCTCGCCGAGTGGGGATGGAGCGAGCGGCCCGTCGGCGTCGTGGCGATGCCGTCGCGCAGCCACCCCCAGCTCGTCGGGTCGCTCGCCGCGGGGCTGGCCGAGCTCGGCCGGCTGCGCTTCCTCGGCGCCCTCGACCTCGCCCACGGCGGGCCCACCGGCGAGATGGGCGGCAACAGCGCCTACCGGCTGGCCGGGGTCTGGGAGCGGCTCGTCGTCGGCCCCGAGCTCGCAGCGGCGCTCGCCGACTGCCCCGGGCCGGTGCTCCTCGTCGACGACGTCGTCTCGACCCGGTGGACCCTCACCGTCGCCGGCCGGGCGCTGCGCCTGGCCGGAGCGCCGGCCGTCCTGCCCTTCGCCCTCGCCGTCGACGGCTGACCCGCCCGACCTTCGGCGGCCGAGTCCGGGTCGCGGCATCGTCTTCGGAGCGGCCACCGGCGCGGCAGCGCTCATGTCGACCTACCAGGTCGCGGTGTCGCGCAGCGACTCCCCCGGCACCGGGCTGCTCTGGGCACTCGGCGTGTCCGTCCTGCCGCTCTCGGCGCTCGTCGCGGCCGTGTGGTCCTCGCGGGTCGAGCCCGGCGCGCGGGAGCCGGCCTCGTCGTGACCCCGCCGGGCCGGCGGGTCGAGCCGCACCGTGAGGAGCGGGAGGAAGAGCTGGACGACCGGGCCGATGAGCAGCGCGTAGAGCAGCGTCCCGAGGCCGACGACGCCGCCCAGCAGCCACCCGAGGGTGACGACCGTGACCTCGAGGCCGGTGCGGACCAGACGGATCGAGCGGCCGGTACGCCGGGACAGCCCCGTCATCAGCCCGTCGCGCGGGCCGGGGCCGAGCTGGCTCCCGATGTACAGGGCCCCGGCGACGCCGTTGCCCACCACCGCGAGCACCATGACGAGCGCCCGCCAGCCGAGGCCCTCGATCGGCGGGACCACGGCGAGCGTGGCGTCGGTGGCCAGGCCGATGACGACCGCATTGAGGACGGTGCCGAGGCCCGGCCACTGCCGCAACGGGATCCACAGCAGGAGGACGACGAAGGAGCTGGCGATGACCATCTGGCCGTAGGACAGCGGAACGTGGAGGACCAGCCCGTAGGTCAGCACGCCCCATGGCTCGAGCCCCAGCGCGGCCCGCAGGAGGAGCGCCATCGTCACCCCGAAGAGGACCAGCCCGACGAGGAGCTGGGTGAGCCGGCGCGCGAGGTGGCCCGCGCGCAGCTGCTCGAGGGGGTTCATCGGGACGAGTGCCACGCGCCGGGCGGCGCCGCGGCGGACGAGCTGGATCGGGGACATGCGCACCATCGTGGACGCAATTGGCTCTTGAATCGAGGGCCAATCGTGGGACAGTGGCCTCATGCCTTCCCCCGGCCCCACGGTGAGCGCCGCCCGGACCGCCCGGCTCGTCGGGGACCTCTCCGGGACCCGTCCGGCCTACCGGGCGCTCGCGGACGCCCTGCGGCTCGCGGTCGCCGACGGCCGGATCGCCGTCGGGACCCGGCTCCCGAGCGAGCGCGACCTCACGACCCACCTCGGCCTGAGCCGCACCACCGTGACCCGGGCCTACGACGTCCTGCGCGAGGCCGGCTACCTCGCCTCGCGCCAGGGGTCGGGGTCCGTCGCGACGCTGCCCACCGGGGCGCACCCGCGCGGCACGGGCGGCCTCTTCCCCGCCGACGTCGCGGCGGGCGTCATCGACCTCACCTGCGCGGCGACCCGCGCGCCGGCAGGCATCGTCGAGGCCTACGAGCGCGCCGTCGAGCAGCTGCCGGCGTACCTCACCGGCGCGGGCTACCTGACCTTCGGTGTCCCGGAGCTGCGCGAGACGATCGCCCAGCGCTACCGCGAGCGCGGCCTGCCGACGTCGGCCGACGACGTCCTCGTGACCTCGGGCGCGGTGGCCGGCCTCGGGGTCGTGGCGCGTGCCCTGCTGGGCCCCGGGGACCGCGTCCTCGTCGAGGACCCCACGTACCCGAACACCCTCGACGGGCTCCGCGCCCTCGGCGCCCGGCTCCGGGCGATGCCGGTCGACCCGGACGGCTGGGACGTCGAGGAGTCGGCGCGCGCCGTCGCGTCGGCGTCCGCCCGGGTGGCGGTGCTCATCCCCGACTTCCACAACCCCACCGGCGCGCTGATGTCCGACGAGGCGCGGGCGCTGCTCGCCCACCGGCTCGGAGCCGCCGGTACGACCCCGGTCATCGACGAGACGGTCGCCGAGGTCGACCTCGGGGGCGGTGCGGTCCCCCTGCCGTTCGCGGCCCACGCGCCGGGAGCCGTCCTCGTCGGGAGCTCCTCGAAGTCGCACTGGGGCGGCCTGCGGACCGGCTGGATCCGGGCGCCCCGAGGCACGCTGCGCGCCCTCGTCGAGTCGCGGGTCACGAGCGACCTCGGCGCACCGGTGCTGGAGCAGCTCGTCCTCGTCGAGCTGATGCGACACTCCCCCGGTCTGGCCGCGGAGCGCCGCACCGACCTCGTCGCCGCCCGCGACGCGCTCGCGGCCGCCCTGCGCAGCACGCTGCCGGAGCTGCGGTTCCGGGTGCCACGCGGCGGCCTGTCGCTCTGGTGCGAGCTGCCCCACGGGCTCGGTTCCACCGCCCTCGCGGCGGCCGCCGAGACCGAGGGGCTGCTCGTCGCCAGCGGCCCCCGGTTCGCCGTGGACGGTGGCCTCGACCGATGGATCCGCATCCCGCACGTCCTCCCCCCGGAGACGATGACGGAGGCGGTCGCCCGCCTCGCTCGCGCGGCCGACCGGGTCCGCAGCGGCCGGGTCACCGCCTCCGACGGGTCGCGACGGGACACCGCCGGGGCCCGCCGACCCCTCGTGGCCTGAGCACCCCCCGCGGGCTGGCTATCGTTGCGGCGTGACCAGCGACCGGCCCGACCCCCTCGTCGACCTCCTCGAGACCCTCGACCTCGAGGAGCTGGGCTCCGCGCAGGTGAGCGTCCAGCCCCGGGACCCGGGCGCGGCCGCCGCTCCCATCGCCATCCCCGACACCCTCGCCGAGGACATCACCCTGTTCCGCGGGGTGAGCCAGAAGCAGCCGCACGGGCGCGTCTTCGGCGGCCAGGTGCTGGCCCAGGGGGTGGTGGCGTCCGGACGCACCGTGGCCGGGGTGGGTGACCAGCCGCGCCGGCTGCACTCGATCCACGCCTACTTCATGCGCCCCGGCGACGACACCCAGCCGATCACCTTCAGCGTCGAGCGGATGCGCGACGGGCGCTCCTTCTCGACCCGTCGCGTGCACGCCATCCAGCGCGGCAAGCCGATCCTGTCCATGAGCGCCTCCTTCCAGGAACCCGACACCGGCCTCGACCACCAGGACCCCGCGCCGGACGCCCCGGCCCCGGAGACCGTGCCGTCGCTCCGGGACGTCTTCGGCGGCATCGACGACCCCCGCGCCCAGCACATCTCCGAGCGCGCGATCGAGCTCCGGCACGTCGAGGGCAACCTCTTCACCGGGCCGCCGGCCGAGGAGGTGGCCCACCAGCGGGTGTGGATGCGCGCCGTCGGGCGGCTGCCGGACGACCCGCTCGTCCACGACGCCGTGCTCGCGTACGCGTCGGACTACAGCCTGCTCGAGCCGATCCTGCGTCGCCACGGCGTGCCGTGGACCACCCCCGGCCTCAAGATGGCCAGCCTCGACCACGCGATGTGGTTCCACCGGCCGGCCCGCGCCGACGAGTGGATCCTCTATGCGCAGCAGTCACCGTCCGCGCAGGGTGGCCGTGGCCTCGGCATCGGCCGGATGTTCGCCGCCGACGGCACCCTCGTCGCGACCGTCGCCCAGGAGGGCATGGTCCGCGTCCCCGACTGACCCGGACCGGGTCAGGACCCGTCGACGAGGTGCCCGTCGGCGATCTCGAGGACCCGGTCGGCCACGGCGAGCAGCGCCGGGTCGTGGGTCGTCACGAGGGTGGTCATCGCCCGCTCCGTGGTGAGCCGCGCGATGAGCAGCATGATCTCCCGCCCCGTCTCGGAGTCCAGCTGACCGGTCGGCTCGTCGGCCAGGAGCAGCCCCGGGTCCGCGACGAGCGCGCGGGCCAGCCCCACCCGCTGCTGCTGCCCACCCGACAGCTCGTCCGGACGATGTTCCCCGTGGCCCCCGAGGCCGACGTGCTCCAGCGCCTCGGACACCCGCGCCTCGCGCTCGACCGGGTCGACCGACCGCAGGCGCAGCGGGACGCCGACGTTCTCCCGGGCGGTGAGGACCGGCACGAGCCCGAAGGACTGGAAGACGTAGGACACCGGCCCCCGGCGCAGCGCCAGCAGGTCGGCGTCGGACATCGCGGTGACCTCCCGGTCACCGAGGTGCACCGTGCCGGAGTCCGGGCGGTCCAGCCCGCCGATGACGTTGAGCAGGCTGGTCTTGCCGGAGCCCGAGCGGCCGCGCACCGCGAGCAGCTCCCCCGGCCGCACCTCGAGGGAGATGCCCCGGAGGGCGTGCACCGCCGTCGTCCCGGTCCCGAACGTGCGGTGCACCTCGTGCACCCGCAGGACCTCGCCGCTCATCGGCCCTCCCCCGTGCCGTCGACGCCCGCGTCGTGCTCGACGTCGTCCGTGGTGGTCGGCCACACCCCGATGTGGTCGGGCTCGAGACCCAGGCGCACCCGGTCCCGCATCGCCAGTGTCGTCGTGAACGCCGCCGGCAGCTGCAGCCGGCCGGCCCGGTCGAGCACCGCGTACTCCTCGGCGACCCGGCCGACCTCGCCGTCCGCACCGACCGCGTCCCGCCGGACGACCTCGGTGGAGGTGCGGCCGTCCCGGATGCCCACGGTGCGAGCCACCTGCTCGCTCACGAGGGCGTCGTGGGTGACGACGAGGACGGTCGTACCGAGCTCGGCGTTGGCCCGGCGGATCGCGTCGAAGACCTCCTCGCTGCTGCGCGTGTCGAGCTCCCCCGTCGGCTCGTCGGCGAGCAGCACCCGCGGCCGGTTCGCGACGGCGACGCCGAGGGCCACCCGCTGCTGCTGCCCGCCGGACAGCTGCCCGGGCCGGCGGTCCGCGCAGTCCGCCATCCCGAGGACCTCGAGGGTCTCGGCCGCCCGTGCCGCGCGTTCGCGCGCGCGGAGCCCGGCGAGCATCATCGGGAGCTCGACGTTCTCCGCCGCCGACAGGTAGGGCAGGAGGTTCGCGGTCGCCTGCTGGAAGAGGAAGCCGACGGTCCGGCGCCGGTACTCGAGCCGTTCCCGTCGCCCCATCGCGCCGAGGTCGTGGCCCGCCACGCGCGCGAGCCCGGCGCTCGGGCGGTCGAGCCCCGAGAGGATGCCGAGGAGGGTCGACTTGCCGGACCCGGACGCCCCGACGAGGGCGACGAGCTCGCCGCTGCCGACCTCGAGGTCGAGCCCCTGGAGCGCGACGACCTCGATGCCCTCGGCCCGGTAGATGCGGACCAGGTTGTCGCAGAGGATGTCCGGGCCACCGGCATCCTCAGGGCCCCGGCGGCGGCGGGTCGATGGTGTCGTGGTCATGCCGTGTCTCCTCTGCGCAGGTGGTCGGCGAGACGCCCGCGGCGGGCGGCCGCGGCGTCGAGGACGAGGGCGAGGGCCCCGAGGACGATGACGAGCGCGCCCGCGCCGGCGGCGGCCAGCGGTGCGGGTGCGAGGGCGGTGTGCCCCGCGCCGCCGGTGAACGGGGCGAGGTCGACGGCGGCCTCGACGAGCGAGGGGGCGAGCGCTCCGGCCGCCGCGCCCGCGAGCGCCGACAGCGCGACGACCGGGAGGACCTCGGTCCAGGCCAGGGCTCGCTCGGCTCCGTGCGGCAGCCCCATGGTCCGCAGTCGGATCACGAGGGCCGCCCGCTCGGGCCGCGTCGCGGTGAGCAGCAGGAGGACCGCGAGCAGGGTCAACACGCCGGCGAGCACGGCGCCGACGAGGTAGGTCACCTCGACGAGCCGCGGCAGCGAGCGGGTCGCCACCCTGCCCTCGGCGGCCGCGACCGTGTCGACGCCGAGGACCCGACCGCTCGGCGTCGCGGTCGACGGGTCCGGCAGCGTGCGCAGCGACTCGGCGGCGGCGGGGTCCGCGTCGAGGAACGCGGTGTTCGGCTGGGCCGCGGGGACCAGGGCCCGTAGACCGTCGAGCGGGACGACGACGGCCGGGAACGCCCGGGACGAGCCGAGCCGGACCAGCCCGGGGGCGGGGTCGGCGCCGGTCACCGGGACCCGCGCGCCGCGTACCACGAGCTCGAGCCCCTCCCCGCTCGGCGCGCCCGGCCCGAGGAGCACCGGCAGCGCGCCGTCGCCCGTCCCGACCGGGGTCGGCACCGCGATGGGTGTGCCGCGCAGGAGCCGCGAGAGGGCCGCCGGGTCGGTCGCGATGACGACGACGGGGACGGCCCGGTTGCCGCTCACGAGGTTGGCCCCGGCGTCGACGTAGGCGGGCACCACCGCGTGCACACCGGGACGGGCTGCGAGCGCCGCGGTGTCCTCGGGGTCGATGCGCAGGGCGTCGACCCGCACCTCGGCCCCCACGGACCGGTAGGCGGCGACGTCGCGCTGGTCGGCGATCGTCCACGTCAGCGAGGCGAGGAGCGCGAGGACGGCCGCGCCCACGACGACGGCGAGCACGGGCAGGGTCGCCGCGGCCCCGGTGCGGGCCGCCCGCGCGAGCCCGAGGAACCCGACGAGGCCGCGCCGCCGCGCAGCCGTCCGCGCGGCGATCCCGACCGGCCAGGGCAGGACCCGCAGGACGACGAGCCCCCCGACGGTCGCGACGAGGACCGGGGCCAGGGCCGCGTACCAGTCGGTGCGGCCGGCGGCGATCTCACCGCCGCGCGAGCGCACGGTCGTCACCGCGAGCCCCGCGACGGCCACGACCGCGAGCTCGGCGACGAGACGGCGAGCCGCGCGGACGACCCGTCGACCGCGCACCGCCTCCTCGACGGAGTCGTCACGCTCCAGGGCCCGCACCCGCCACCCGACGGCGACGCCCGCCGCCACGACCGGCACGAGCACCACGAGCACCACCTCGACCCACGTCCCCACCCCCATCGACCCGGGCAGGAGGACGACGGCCCCGAGCACCGCGACGGCGGCGACGGGGAGGGTCGGCAGGGCGGTCCCGGTGACGACCTGGCCGAGGACCTGCCCCAGCGAACCGCCCCGGGCCCGCACCAGAGCGACCTCGGCCTGCCGGCGCGCGACCGCCACGACGGCCGCGAGGGCGAGGACGAGCACGGCCAGCGCGGTGAGACCGGCGGTCGCGAACGACGTGACGACCCGGGTGCTCCGCACCGACCGCTCGTAGCCGGAGAGGATGCCGCCGACGCCCGTGGTGACCTGGAGCGGCCGCCCGGTGACCTCGCCCAGCCGCGCGTCGGTGTCGAGGCGGACGAGGACGCGGCTCAGGGCGGCGGCGTCATCGGCGACGAGGCGGTCGCTGTCGAACGGGTAGCGCCAGGTGGCCCCCAGCACGGGCGACTCGGGCCACTCCGGCAGCGTGCTCGGCGCACGCCACAGGCCGTCCGTCACCGCGCCGTAGGAGCCGGCCGCCGCGACGAGCGCACCCTGCGGGATGGCGCCACCCTGCGGCGTGGGGATCGCCGCGATGCCGGTCATCCTCGGCTCGACCTGCCAGAAGCCGTCCTCGGGGTCGACCGGCGCGAAGGTGCCGCTGACGACGACCGCGAGCGGGGTCAGGTCGCCCGCCTCCGGCGTGAGGACGAGCTCGTCACCGACCTCCACCCCCCACGCCCGCGCGGTCGGCGCCGCGAGGGCGACGGGGACCACCGCGGTGCGGTGCGCTCCGCCGGGGGAAGGCACCGTCCGCTCGCGCGTCGGGAGGCCGGGCGCCGTCCCCGTCACCCACCGCGCGCGCTCGGCGAGACCGCTCTGGACCCGGACCACCGCCAGGGCCCCCTCCGTCGCGACGGTGCCGCCGTCGGCCCGGGAGACGTCGACCGGGTCGCTCTGGGCAGCCCAGGTGGGCTCGCCGAGGAGGGGCCGGACCTCCGGACCCATCACCTCGCGGACCACCCCGTCCACCGCCTCGAAGGGTGCGGTGGGACCGGGGCGCGGCGCGCCGTCCACCACCGGCCGGTCGCCCACGACGACGGGCGCGGACCGGAGCGAGATCTCCCGGGCCTGGGCCGGCTGCGCCCGGAAGGCGTCGCCGATGGCGGTGTCCTCGGCCTGGGACGCCACCCGCGGCGTCGCGACGAGGTAGGCCGCGGTGATCGCGGCGAGCACGGCGAGCACGACGGCGGGTGCCCGGCCCGCGAGGAGCCCACGCCAGGCGAGCACTGCCACGCCCGGCGCCCGGCGCACGGCCGGCGTCGTCCCACCGTCCGGGGCGACGTGCCGGCCGGTCACGGCGCCTCCCCCTCACGGAGCTCGCCGGCGAGGTCACGGCTCGTGCTCCGCACGACGAGCGCCCCGACGGCGACGAGAACCCCCAGCACGGACGCGGCGTACCCGAGCAGCAGGCCGACCGGGAGCCGGACGAGCACGGGGGGCACCTGCCGGTGGCCGTCCCCGCCGACGAGCAGGGGGACGACGGTCAGGGCCGCCACCACGCCGAGGACCACCCCGACGAGGACGGTCACCGAGACGACGAGGACCCGTTCGAGGACGAGCACCCTCCGGATCCGGTGCGGAGGCATCCCGAGGGCGAGCAGCACCGCGTTCTCGTGGCGCCGGGTGCGGCCGAGCGCTGCCGTGCTCGCGGCGAAGCCGACGCCCGCGAGCAGGACCGAGGCGAGGGTCACGAGGAGCATCGCCGACCGCATCCCCGCGTTGACCGGGTCCGCGAGCCGGTCGGCCACCAGCTCGTCGGCGACGAGGACGCTGGTGCCGAAGGGCACCTCCGCGCGGAGTGCGGCCGCCGTGGCCTCGGGGTCGGCGGGGTCGGCCCACCACTCCTGGGGGACGAACACCGCCCGGCTGCGGACGTCGCTGCCTCCGCCGACCCGCTCGGGAGCAGCCTCGGCCGTCGGCAGGTCGAGGAGCACTCCCCGGCCCGGCACCGCGGCCGTCGGCAGCGAGTCGACGACGCCCACCACGGCGACCGGCAGGTCCCGCACCCCGAGCGGCAGGGTGACCGTGCGCCCCTCGCCGGTCTGGAGGGCATCGGCGACCTCTCGCGTCACGACGGCGGGGACGGCCTCCAGGCGGCTCGGCGCGCTGGCCCACGACAGCCCGAGCCGATCGGAGTCGTCGGTGAACCCGTCGCCGATGGGCACCGGGACGCCGTCGGCCGCCACGCCCGACACGTGGAGGGCGAACGTCGGCTCGGGCACGAAGAAGTACACGTAGTCCGGGAGGGGGACCGACACCCCGACCACCGACAGCGGAGGGACGAGGCCGCGGCCCGTGAGGTCCACCGTGACGGTGCGCTCCCGGGTGGCGACGTTGCCGATCGGGATGGCGGTCACGAGGCCCCGGCCGTCCCGGACCCGCACGGTCGAGGCGAACCCGCGAGGACCGAGGGGCGACCCCGTGTCGACGCGGACGGTCAGGGAGAGCTGCGTGGGGTCGCCGGGGAGGTCGAGGCCACCGCCGAGGTCGCGGTCTCCCGCCAGGCGGGCGGTGAGCTCAGACCAGGGGTCTCCGAGGGTGTCCGGGCGCGGGTCCACGACGTGCCCCGCCGCCTCGGCATCCACGCCGAGGACGGTGACGCCGTCGACCCCGCCGAGGTCGATCTCGGTGCGCCACACCGGCGTCACGGACCCCGGTCCGCCTGACGCCTGGTCGACGAGTGCCCCCGTCGAGCCGGCACCCGGCCCGGCGACGTCACGCACCACCCGGACCGGGGCACCGGTGTCGAAGGCGGCCTGGTCGGTGACCGCTCGTTCGACCGTCGCCGAGTGCCCCAGGGCGATCGTGCCCATGGCCACCGCGAGCAGGACGAGGAGGAGGGTCCCGCTCTGACCGGCCGCGCGCCGAGCGAACTGCCATCCGCCCCAGGCGGCGTCGAGTCCGGGCCGGCGCGCCGACCGACGGGACACCACACCGGCGAGCACCGGGAGCAGGCGCAGGCACACGACCGACAGGCCGGCCACGACGAGCGCGGGGGCGGCAGCGGTCAGTGGGTCGACGGTCGGCTGGCCCACCGCGTCGTACCGGCGCAGCTGGACGGCGGCGAGGACGCCGAGCGCCACGAGGACGAGGTCGAGGCCGGACCCCGCCGCCCACCGGACCCCCCGGCCGGGCGTCGGCCCGCCGCCGTCGGCCCGCCCGACCCACACCGTCGTGGCGACCGTCGCGACCAGGGCCAGCCCGGCGAGCGGCGCGGCGGCTCGCCACAGGACGGGGTCGCGCAGGGCGGCGGCCGACCAGGCCGGGCCACGGGCACCCGAGACCAGGTGCGCGACGAGGGGTGCCAGCAGGAGGGTTCCGGCGACCCCGAGGGCGGCCACGCCGAGGGCGTCGCCGAGGGCGAGGGCGACCAGTCGCGGGGTCGAGGCTCCCCGCGTCCGCAGCAGCCGGGTCTCTCCCTCGCGGAGCCCGGCGAGCAGCGCGGCGGACCCCACGAGGGCGACGGTGCCGAGGAGCACGAGCAGAACGGTCGGGGTGAGCAGCGAGACCCGGATGCGGTCTCCCACCCCGCCTGCCGCCGAGAGCAGCGCGGGAAGGTCGCTCACCACGCGAGGGCTGCTCACCGGGACGGAGGCGGGCGTGGCGGTGTCCGGCCGGCCCTCCTCGACGGGGAGGCCGGTCACGCGCCGGAGCTGCGCGAGGGCGTCCTCGGTCGCGGCCCGCAGGCTCTCGAGGTCACCGACGTGGATCCCGCCGAGGTCCGGAGTGGCTCGCCACGTCACGGTGGAGGCCCCGACGAGGGGCCCGTCGAACGTCCCGGGAGCGAGGACGAACGGCCCGTACGTCCTGAAGTCGGACTCCGCCACACCCGACAGCGCGAGCGGCAGGTCCGTCCACAGGGCGTCCCCCGCGGACCGCGGTCGGAAGAGCCCGACGACCTCGACCGTGACCCGGGGCGCCTTCGCGTCGACGAGGTCCGCGAGCTCGAGCGTGTCGCCGACCGTGACCCCGAGGCCCTCGGCGGCGGACTCCGGCAGAGCCACCTCGACCCGACCGCGCCCGGTGGCGGCCGCGTCGTCGGGGCGCTGCGGCCAGTGCCCGGACGTCAGGTCGGCAGCCGCGTCGATACCCACGACGTCGGCGAGCAACGCGCGGTCGGTCGGCGCCCTCCCGGGCATCGAACGGGTCGTCGCGGTGCCGACCCGGGTGACGGTGGCCGACGGCAGCCCCGACACGGCCTTCCCGACGGCGGCGTCGACCGGGTCGAGGTCGCCGGGGCGCAGCGAGGCGGAGGCGAGGACCGAGCGGCCGGCGGCCGGCACGTCGAGCGCCGACCGGACACCCGCGTCGGTGATCGAGGCCGAGAGCAGCTGGAGCGCGGTGACGACGACGAGGGAGGCGAGCACCGAGACGACGATCGCGGCCACGGCCACGGGGTGGGCGCCCAGCCGACGGCGGAGCAGTCGCGCACCGCCCACTGACGCCGTCCCCTCCCGGCGGACCATCCGCCCGGGGGCACCCTAGCGCCGGGTCAGCCGCCGTCCACGGCCACGATGGACACGGATCGGCAACGATGCGCCACCGCACCCCCGCCCACCGTGGTGGCCGCGCGGTCCCAGGCGAGGAGCAGCTCGCCCGCGTCGGGCACGGGGGCCCGACCGCCCCCCTCGCCCAGGGTGACCACGACCGCGAACGGCGTCCCGGTGGACGGCGTGTGGCGCAGGACGAGCCAGCGCGCATCGTCGTCGAACGTGACGTCGGCGTCGGCGAAGCGGGTCGGGCCGGTCCCCAGCAGCCGCCGGCGGAGCGTCGTGAGGTCGGTGTACCAGCGGAGCATCCGCGCGTGGTCGGGGTGCCCGACCTCCGACCAGTCGAGGACGGAGCGGTCGCGGGTGGCGGGGTCCTGCGGGTCGGGCACGGCGTCGGCCGCCCAGCCGTGCGAGCCGAACTCGGCCTGTCGTCCCGTGCGGACCGCGTCGGCGAGCCAGTCCTCGGCGAAGCTCGTGAAGAACTGCCACGGGGTGGAGGCCGCCCACTCCTCCCCCATGAAGAGCATCGGCGTCGTGGGGGCGAGCAGGTAGAGGGCCGCCCCTCCGGCCTGGACGGCCGGGTCCGGGACGAGCGCCGAGATGCGCTCGCCGGTGGCGCGGTTGCCGACCTGGTCGTGCGTCTGGAGGTAGCCCAGCAGTCGCCGGGCGTCGAGACGCTCCCGGTCGACCGGGGCCCCCCACTCGCTCCCGCGGAAGCTCGAGAACCCGCCGTCGTGGAGGAAGCCGTGGGTGAGCACCTTCGCGAGGACCGCCAACGGCCCGCGCTCCGGGCCGTCCGGGCTGCCGCCGAAGTCGGCGTAGTAGCCCTGGGTCTCGCCGGTGAGCGCGACGTGCAGGGCGTGGTGCAGGTCGTCGTCCCACTGGGCCGTCATCCCCCAGCCGCCGTCGGCCGCCGGCGTGACCATGGCCGGGTCGTTGAGGTCGGACTCGGCGACGAGGTCGAGGGGACGCCCGAGCTCGCTCGCGAGGGCGGCCACCTCGGCCGACAGCTCCACGAGGTAGTGCTGGGGCGAGTCGTCCTTGAGCTCGTGGACGGCATCGAGCCGCAGGGCGTCGACGTGGAAGTCGCGGAGCCAACGGAGCGCGTTCTCGACGAGGAAGCGGCGCACCACGGGGGCGCCGTCGTCGTCGAGGTTGACCGCGGGCCCCCACGGCGTCTCGTGGGCCTCGGTGAAGTAGGGGCCGAAGCGGGAGAGGTAGTTGCCGCTCGCGCCGAGGTGGTTGTGGACGACGTCGAGGCACACCCCGAGCCCGCGGGCGTGGCAGGCGTCGACGAACCGGGCGAAGGCCGCCGGCCCGCCGAGCGAGTCCTGGACGGCGTACAGACCGACGCCGTCGTAGCCCCACCCCCGGTCGGTGGGGAAGGCGGCGACCGGCATCACCTCCACGACGTCGACGCCGAGGGCCACGAGGTGGTCCAGGCGGTCGGCGGCGGCGTCGAAGGTGCCCTCCGGGGTGAAGGTCCCGACGTGCAGCTCGTAGAAGACACCGCCCAGGGAGCCCTCTCCACCACGGGGGCCGGTCCACGCCGCGTCGGTCCACGGGAAGGCCGCGGTGTCGACGAGGCGGCTCGGGCCGTGGACGGTGCTGGGCTGCCACGCGCTGCGCGGGTCGGGAAGGGCCGGCTCGTCGCCGTCGAGGACGAAGGCGTAGTCGACGACGTCGACGCCGTCGGGCAGCTCCCAGCGCCACCAGCCGTCCTCGCCGGCCGTCATCGCCTCCCGATGTCCACGAACCGACCCAGTCGTCGGTTCGTGACCGGTGACCGGGGACCACTCGATCTCGACGCGCTCCGCGACCGGCGCCCAGACCTCGATGACGCGCCGGCTCATGCCGGCTCCTCCGGGGCCTCCGGGGTCGAGGTCAGCGCCTCCGCCCGGACGAGCAGTGCGACCGGGCGCTCCGCGAGCAGGTCGGCGAGGGCGAGCCCACCGGGGCCGACCTCGTGGTCCGCCCCCGCGAGGACGTCCCGCCAGGTCCCGGCCGGGACGTCGAGCACGGTGTCGCCGAAACCTCCGGAGGCCTCGAGCCGCCCGGCCGCCAGGGTCGCGACGGTCACGGCGAGCGGGCCGCGGGCGTCACCACGGGAGAAGGCCAGCACGTGGTCGCTGCCACTGGGAACCGGTGCGTACGTGGACTCCTCGCCGACGAAGGCCTCCGGGTGCTCGCGCCGCAGCCGAAGAGCGAGGGCGGTGACCCGCAGCTTGTCGTCGTCGAGGTCGAAGCACGGCTCGTCGTCGTCGACCCGGGCGAGCCGCTCCACGCGGTCGGTCCAGTCGACGGGCCGCCGGTTGTCCGGGTCGACGAGAGAGAGCATCCCGAGCTCGCAACCCTGGTAGACGTCCGGGACACCGGGCATCGTCAGCTGGACCAGCTTCTGCCCGAGGATGTTCGCCCGGACCGACGCCTCGTGGGGCACGGTCCACGCGTCGAGGTGCTCGTGGACGGCGAGGTCACGGCCGAGGGCCCGGGCGAACGCCACGACCTCGTCCTCGTACGCGGTGTCGCCGTCGACCCACGCCGTGTGCACCTTGGCCTCGCGGACGGCCTTGAGGAGGTACTCCTCGAGCCGCGCCCCGGAGATCGGCCAGGTGCCCACGAGGGTCTGCCAGACGAGGTACTCGGTCGGGGCGTCGACGCGCTCGGTGCGGTACTGGTCCGCCAGCCCACGGGCCTGCTCGAGCCACGCGGCCCACCCCGGTGCGTCCTCGGCGAGGACCATGAGCCGGGCCCGGGTGTCCTCGGAGCGCTTCGTGTCGTGGGTGGTCAGCGTCGTCATGGAGGTGGGCCACTCGGTCTGCTGCCTGGCGCACCAGGTGTGGAACTCGTCGGCGCCGATCGAGAGCACCTCGGGGTGGCCGCCCACCTCGTTGGCCCCGGCGAGGCGGAACCACCGGTAGAACGCGGTGTCCTCGATGCCCTTGGCCATGACCGGGCCGCAGGTCTGCTGGAACCGGACCCGGAAGTCGTCCGCGACCCGCCCGGCGTCCAGCACGGCCTCGGGGACCTCCCGGTCGAGGACCACCCGCACGACGAGGTCGAGGGCGTCGAGGTCGCTCGGCGCGAGGAGGTCGCGGGCCCGCCCGGAGGCATCGTCGACGACGGCCGCCTGCTCGGGGTCGACCCCGCGACCCGGGACGAGGTAGGCGCGGTAGCGGTCCATCGAGACGAGCAGCGCCTCCAGGGCCCGGCGGAGGCCGGCGGCCTCGGCATCCGGGACGACCCGGCGCAGCAACCGCATCAGCCGGTCGACCTCGGCAGCCTGCACGTCGTCGACGACGAGCCGCTTGCTCTCGGTGACGACGTCGTCGAGGTCGGCCCGCTCGGGCGCGACGTCTTCCCAGATCCGGTCGAGGGTGCCGGTGTCCTCCGGCGGGGTGAGCACCTGCTGGACCCGCAGCAGCGCGTCGTAGCCGGTGGTCCCGGAGCAGCGCCACGCCTCGGGCAGGCGCTCCTCCCCCTCGAGGATCTTCTCGACGACGACCCAGGCGTCACCGGTCGAGGCAGCGAGCCGCTCGAGGTAGCCGCCGGGGTCGGCGAGCCCGTCGGGGTGGTCGATGCGGAAGCCGTCGACCTCGCCGTGTCCGTGGAGCGCGAGGAGCAGCGCGTGCGTCGCCGTGAAGACGACGGGGTCCTCGACGCGGACGGCGACGAGCGAGGTGACGTCGAAGAAGCGCCGGTAGTTGAGCGCCTCCCCCGCCTCGCGCCAGCTGGAGAGCCGGTAGGCCTGCGCCTCGACCAGCTCCGCGAGGGGCAGCTCCTCGGTGCCGGGCGCGACGGGGAACTCGTGGTCGTAGTAGCGCAGCACGTGTTCGGACCCGCTGGCGCCACCGTCGTCGGCGAGCACGAGCTCACCACGCCCGAGGACCTGCGCGAGGGTGTCGCCGAGCACCGGCATGAGCAGCCGTTCGTCCTCGGCGAGCCAGTCGACGTCGAACCAGCCCGCGTACGGCGAGCGCGTGCCCTCGCGCAACAGCGACCAGAACGGCGCGTTGAGGTGCTCCGGCTGCGGCACCGCCATGTGGTTGGGGACGACGTCGACGACGATGCCGAGGCCGGCCTCGCGGCAGGCCTCGACGAGCCGCTCGAACGCGCCACGCCCGCCGGCCTCCACGTTGATCCGGGTGTGGTCGAGCACGTCGTAGCCGTGCGTCGACCCGGGCGCGGGCTGGAGCACCGGCGACAGGTACAGGTGCGAGACCCCGAGCGAGGCGAGGTACGGCACCTGGGCGGCGGCGTCGTCGAAGCCGAAGCCGCCGTGCACCTGCAGTCGGTAGGTGGCCGTCGGGACCACCCGGGACGGATCGGGTCGGTGTGCCGCCACGGCGGTCAGCGCCTCATCGCGCCGGCCGATCCCGCCGACGGGGGCGGGGTCTTCCGGGGGTTGCGCAGCACGACGACCGCTCGGCCCTCGACCTGCACCGTGGATGCCGCGTCGTGCCACTCGGGCTCCGCCGCGTCCTCCGCGGTGTCGACCTCGACACCCCAGCGCTCCCCCCACTCGCCGGGGGGAAGGACGAAGTCGCACGGGTCGCGGTCCGCGTTGAACAACACGAGGAAGTTGTCGTCGACGACTCGGCGGCCACGGGTGTCCGGGCCGGGGATGGCGTCGCCGTTGAGGAAGACCATCATGGTCCGGGCCTCGCCGTCGGACCAGTCGTGCTCCCCCATCGGCTCGCCCCCCGGCTGGAACCAGGCGATGTCGCCCCGCTCGGACTGCCCGCCGTGGTCGGCGCTGCCGGCGAAGAACCGCCGACGCCGGAACACGGGGTGGTCGCGGCGCAGGGTGGCGACCGTGGAGGTGAACTCGACCAGGTCGAGCTGCTCCTCGGAGAGGTCCCAGTCCATCCAGGCGGTCTCGTTGTCCTGGCAGTAGACGTTGTTGTTGCCGCTCTGGGTGCGGCCGAGCTCGTCCCCGTGCGAGAGCATCGGGACGCCCTGGCTGAGCAGCAGGGTCGTGAGGAAGTTGCGCTGCTGCCGGCGCCGGAGGGCGTTGACCTCGGGGTCGTCGGTCGGACCCTCGACGCCGCAGTTCCAGGACCGGTTGTGGCCCTCGCCGTCGCGGCCGTCCTCCCCGTTGGCCTCGTTGTGCTTCTCGTTGTAGGAGACGAGGTCGCGCAGGGTGAAGCCGTCGTGGGCGGTGACGAAGTTGATCGAGGCGATCGGCTTGCGCCCGCTGTGCTCGTAGAGGTCGCTCGAGCCCGTGAGGCGGCTCGCGAACTCCCCGAGGGAGCCCGGCTCCCCCCGCCAGAAGTCCCGGACGGTGTCGCGGTACTTGCCGTTCCACTCCGTCCACAACGGGGGGAACCCGCCGACCTGGTAGCCGCCCTCGCCGATGTCCCAGGGCTCGGCGATCAGCTTGACCTGGGAGATCACCGGGTCCTGCTGGATGAGGTCGAAGAAGGCCGAGAGCTTGTCGACCTCGTGGAACTGGCGGGCCAGGGTGGCGGCGAGGTCGAAGCGGAAGCCGTCGACGTGCATCTCGGTGACCCAGTACCGCAGGCTGTCCATGATGAGCTGGAGCACGTGCGGGTTGCGCATGAGGAGGCTGTTCCCCGTGCCCGTCGTGTCGTAGTAGTGCTCCTTGGCGTCGTCGACGAGGCGGTAGTACGCCGCGTTGTCGATGCCCCGGAAGCAGATGGTCGGGCCCATCTCGTTGCCCTCGGCCGTGTGGTTGTAGACGACGTCGAGGATCACCTCGATGTCGGCCTCGTGGAGGGCCTTGACCATCGCCTTGAACTCGGTGACCTGCTCGCCGCGGTCCGAGCGGGCGTACCCGTTGTGCGGGGCGAGGAAGCCGATCGTGTTGTAGCCCCAGTAGTTCGAGAGACCCCTGGACTGGAGCGAGGTGTCCTGGACGAACTGGTGGACGGGCATGAGCTCGATCGCCGTGATCCCGAGGTCGGTGAGGTGCTCGATGACCGCCGGGTGGGCGATGGCCGCGTAGGTGCCGCGGATCTCCTCGGGGATCTCGGGGTGGGTCATCGTCAGGCCCTTGACGTGGGCCTCGTAGATGATGCTCTCGTGGTACTCGTGCCGCGGCGGGCGGTCGTGACCCCAGTCGAAGTACGGGTTCGTCACGACGCCGAGCATGGTCTTGCCGAGGCTGTCGTCGGTGTTGCGCTGCTCGGGGTCGGAGAACTCGTAGGAGAACAGCGCCTGGTCGTTGGCGACCTGGCCCTGGACGGCCTTGGCGTACGGGTCGAGCAGCAGCTTGCTCGGGTCGCAGCGGTGCCCGTTCTCGGGGTCGAACGGGCCGTGCACGCGGTACCCGTAGCGCTGCCCGGGCTGCATCTGCGGCACGTACCCGTGCCAGACGAAGCCGTCGACCTCGGGCAGGTCGAGGCGCGTCTCGACCCCGTCGTCGTCGACGAGGCACAGCTCGACCCGCTCCGCGACCTCGCTGAAGAGGGCGAAGTTGACGCCACTGCCGTCGTAGGTGGCGCCCATGGGGTACGCCGTCCCTGGCCAGATCTCCACTGATTGCCTTCCGTGAGGAGTCACCGCAGGCCAGCGACGTTGCCGGCACGGCACGGGACCACAGCCCGCGCGAGGGTCCCAACCTACCTGCTCCAGGCGACGCCGAAGTCCGGGCCGTCGAACCCTCGTCGGGGCGCCGCTCCCCCGCGGCGGCCGCGGGCCCCTCGGCTACTGTCGGGAGACCACCGACCGACCCCGAGGAGACCCCCATGCCCGACCAGCGCGTCGCCGTCGTCACCGGAGCCGCTCGCGGCATCGGAGCGGCCACGGCCGAGCGGCTCGCCCGAGACGGGTTGGCGGTCGCCGTCCTCGACCTCGACGAGGCCGCGTGCGAGGAGGTCGCCGGCCGGATCCGCGACGCGGGTGGCCGCGCGCTCGGCGTCGGGGTCGACGTCACCGACGCCGCCGCGGTCGAGGCCGGGGTCGCGCGGGTCGCCGCCGAGCTCGGGCCGCCGGTCGTCCTCGTCAACAACGCGGGCATCATCCGCGACAACCTGATCTTCCGGATGACCGAGGCCGACTGGGACGCCGTCATGGGCGTGCACCTCAAGGGGGCCTTCCTCATGACCAAGGCCTGCCAGGCGCACATGACCGAGCAGCGCCACGGCCGGATCGTCAACCTGTCGTCGTCCTCGGCACAGGGCAACCGGGGCCAGGCCAACTACTCCGCGGCCAAGGCCGGGCTGCAGGGGTTCACCAAGACGCTCGCCATCGAGCTGGGCAAGTTCGGGGTCACCGCCAACGCCGTGGCGCCGGGCTTCATCGAGACGGACATGACGCGGGCCACGGCCGAGCGGCTCAAGGTCTCGTTCGAGGACTTCCTCACGCACACGGCGCAGCAGATCCCGGTGGCGCGCGTCGGTCAGCCGGAGGACATCGCGGCGACGATCTCCTTCCTCGTCTCCGAGGAGGCCGGCTTCGTGTCCGGCCAGGTCATCTACGTCGCCGGCGGCCCGCTCGACTGACGGGCGGCCGCGGGCGTGAACCGCACCATCGGCAGGTCCTCGGCCAGCCGTCGGCGGTCGGCGTCGGTCCCGGTGTAGCGCCGGCCGACGAGGGCGCCCAGCGCTCGGTGCAGCACCGGAGTGGCGAGGCGGTTGCGCCGCTCGTACGCCTCGAGCAGGGTCACCGCCTCGTCCGTCGGCAGCACCTCGTGGTCCGCCGGGCGCGGGCCGTGCCCCAGGTCGACCCAGACGGGTCCGCCGGCGGTGACGTTGCGGTACCAGTCGGCGCGGGGCCCGAAGCCTGACACGACCGTCGCCGCGCCGGAGCGCTCGTCGTACCGGACGACCTCGAGCACCACGCGGAACTCACGTCCGCTGCTCCGCCCGGTGTGCGTCAGCCGGAGGAAGCGGCGGCCGAGGACCCACCCCACGCCGGCGTCGTAGAGCCGGTTGGGCGCGGCGAACGCCACCCGGAGCCAGCCCGGGAGGTCGTGCGAGCCCCGACGGTCCACGGCGGTCAGAGGCCGAGGTCGCGGCCGATGAGCTCCTTCATGATCTCGTTCGAGCCGGCCCAGATCTTCGAGACGCGGGCGTCGCGCCAGGCGCGGGCCACGCGGTACTCGTTCATGAAGCCGTAACCGCCGTGCAGCTGGACGCACTCGTCGAGCACGGCGTTCTGCACCTCCGCGCTGAACCACTTCGCCTTCGCGGCGTCGACCGGGGTGAGCTTGCCCTCGGCGTGGGCGGCGACGCAGTCGTCGACGTAGGCCTGGGTGACCTCGAGCTTGGTGAGCATCTCCGCCATCTTGAACTTGTTGTGCTGGAACGCGCCGACCGGCTGCCCGAAGGCCTTGCGCTCCTTGGTGTACTCGACCGTCTCGCGGAAGATCTGGAACGCGTGCGCGGTGTTCGCGACCGCGGCACCGATCCGCTCCTGCGGGAGCCGCTGCATCATCGCGACGAAGCCCAGGCCCTCCTCGCCGAGCCGGTTGGCGTCGGGGACACGGACGTCCTCGAAGAAGAGCTCGCTGGTGTCGGCCTCCTCCTGGCCCACCTTGTCGAGCTTGCGCCCGCGGGTGAAGCCCTCCATGCCGGCCTCCACGACCAGCAGGGTGATGCCCTTGGCGCCCTTGCTCGGGTCGGTGCGGGCCGCGACGATGACGAGGTCGGCCTGGTAGCCGTTGGTGATGAAGGTCTTGGACCCGTTGAGGACCCAGTCGTCCCCGTCGCGCACCGCGGTGGTCTTCAGGGCGGCGAGGTCCGACCCGCCGGAGGGCTCGGTCATGGCGATGGCGGCGATGAGCTCGCCGTTGGCCATGCCGGGGAGCCAGCGCTCCTTCTGCTCCTGCGTCCCGAGGTCGACGATGTACGGCGGGCAGACGTCGGAGTGGATGCCGAAGCACGACGACACGGCGAAGTTGAACCCGGCGATGACCTCGGCGGAGATGGCGTTGAAGCGGTAGTCCTCGGCGCCCATCCCCCCGAACTCCTCGGGGATGTCGAGGCCGAAGAGGCCCTGCTTGCCGGCCTCCTTCCAGAGGTCTCGGTCGACGGACTTGACCTCGAGCATCTGCTCCGCGCGGGGCTTGAGCGTGCGCTCGACGAACTCGGCGACGGAGGCGCGGAAGTCCTCGTGCTCGGCGTCGTAGATGTTGCGGGGCATGGGACTCCTCGGCTCGACGGGGGGACGGCGTCGGCACGCCATCATTGACTAAGCGCTTGCTTAGTCTGGCTCGTGTGCGGCATGCTGTCAACCGTGCCGAGCACCCCGCCCCTGACCGAGACCGCCGTCCTCGCCGCGCTGGCGCCCGAGGGCGGCCGCGCCGGCGGCGCCACGGACGTGTCGGACACGGCGGTCCGGATCATGCTCGCGGCGGCCGACGCGTTCGCCGAGCACGGCTTCCCCGCGACGACGACCCGCGACATCGCCTCCCGCGCCGGGCTCTCCCCTGCCGGGGTCTACGTCCACTTCGCGTCCAAGGAGGTGCTCCTCTTCGAGATCAGCCGGCGCGGCCACGCCCGCGCTCGCGACCTGCTCGTCGAGGCCTCCCGCGACGCCGCGTCCCCCACCGCGGCGCTGCGCGCGATCGTCGGCGGCTTCTCCCGCTGGCACGCCGAGCACCACCAGCTCGGGCGCATCGTCCAGTTCGAGTTCCGACACCTCTCCCCCGAGCACCGCGCCGAGGTCATCGAGCTGCGCAAGGACATCGACAACGTCGTCGGTGACGTGCTGCGCGACGGCGTCGCCTCCGGTGAGCTCGACGTCGACGACGTCCCCGCCACCGCGCTCGCCCTCCTGTCGATGGCGATCGACGTCGCCCGCTGGTACGTCCCCGGCGGCCGCCGGACCCCCGAGGCGATCGAGCAGACCTACGGCGACCTCGCCGTGCGGCTCGCCCGCGGTTCCCGGGACCACTGAAGCCCCGCGTTGTTACCCTGACGACGCCGCCGGCCGCCCGCCGTGCGGCGCCGGGAGAGCGCGAGGAGCTCGATGGACGCGACAGCGCGCCGGTCGGCCACCGCGGAGGCCGGCGAGGGGGCGACCTCCCCCGAGGACGAGCCAGGCGGTGAGCCCACCCGGCTCCTCGAGTTCCTCCTCGGCGCCGTCATGCTCTTCGCCTGGGCCCCTCCGGGTGCCCCGAGCTTCCTCTCGGTGGGTCTCGCGGCCGTCGCCGCCCTCGTGGCCCTCGCCACGGTCCGCCGACCGGTGGACCCGCTCGGTGGCCCCGGTGGGTCGCTCGGCTGGCTCGTCCCGTTCCTGCTGGGGCTGCTCGCCTACCTCACCGTGGTGTCGATCACCACCCCGGACGACTCCCTCGGCGGGTGGCCGAAGCGGGCGCTGCGGCTCGTCCTCGTCCTGGCCTACCTCGTCGCCGTCGTCGGTGGCCGTCTCCACTACCCCTCGCTCGTCCGGGGAGCCGCTGCCGGGCTGCTCGGCAACGCCGTCCTCTTCTTCGCGGGCGTCGCCCCGGCGCCCTACGGCCAGTACCTCTCGGGCTACCTGCTCGACAAGAACCAGGCGGGCCTGTCGTACACCGTCGTCGGCCTGCTCCTGCTCGGCCTCGTGGACGGCCGTCGGCGCCAGCTCGCGGTCGTCGCCCTGACCGGTGCGCTGGTCTGGGCCACCGGCTCGCGTACCTCGATCGCGGCCCTCGTCTGCGGGCTCGCGTGGTTCACCCTGCGGCCGTACCTCGGCACCGCGGGGCGGCTGGCACTGGTGGCGGCCTTCTTCGGTGCGGTCCAGTTCGTCGAGTCGCGGTTCTCCCGGGTCGGCGTCTTCGTCGACCGGGACGGGTCGGACGCCTTCCGGCAACGCATCGACGACGCCTCCATGGTCAAGCTCGACAGCGCCCCCTTCCAGGGACTCGGCCTCGGCGAGTCCTGGGTCGACCTCGAGGGCAGGGCCTACCTCTTCCACAACTCCTACTGGGCGGCCCTCGTCGAGGGCGGCTGGGTGCTGCTCGCGGCCTACCTCTTCCTCACCGCGCTCGTCATCGGCGTGCGGAGCCGGGGGGCACCCGGATCCCCGTGGCTCGGTGCCCAGGCCGCCAACATCGCGGTGCTCGTGTGTGCGCTCCGCCTCGGCGAGGTCTTCGGCGCCACCACCGCGGTGACCGCCCTCGCCGGGGGGCTCCTCGGGCTCGTGGCGTACCGCCGCGCGACGGGCGAGCCCACCCCCGCCCACCCTTCTCCACACCTCCGGGCGCCGGTGCACGGGGCGCGCCGGGACGGCCCGCTCCGGGTCGCCCCCGACGTCGGCGAGGTCGGGCGGCCCGGGGTCGTCTCGCTGAACGAGGCCGACGAGACCGAGCTCGTCGCGCTGCCCGGCATCGGTCCGGTGCTGGCGGGGCGCATCGTCGCCCGGCGGACCGCGAACGGCCCGTTCACCAGCGTGGACGAGATCACGGAGGTCCGCGGCATCGGCGTGAGGCTGCTGGCGCGCATCCGGTCGCTCGTCGCGCTGTGAGACGCCGCGACCGCACGGAGCTCGGGCCGGGGACAGCACCGGTCGCGCCGCCGGATAGCCTGTCGCGGTGACGACCGCGAACGGGCACGGGGGCTCGGCCTCGATCGCCATCCCCGACTACTGGTGGTACGTGGCACGGGCGGACCTGCTCGAGGCGACGCTGCGCGACCGCGTCGAGGGGGCCGGTGTCGCCCTCGACCTGGGGAGCGCCGACGGCCCGAGCGCGGCGTGGTTCCGGGAGGCCGCGGGACGGACCGCCTCCCTCGACATCGACCCTCGCGGGCTCGGCACGGACGGCGTCTGCGGCTCCGCCCTCGCCCTCCCGTTCGCGGACGAGGTCTTCGATGCGGTCGCCGCGTTCGACGTCATCGAGCACTGTGACCCCGAGGCCGACGCCCTCGCCGAGGTCCACCGCGTCCTGCGCCCGGGGGGTCGGTTCGTCATGTCGGTGCCGGCCTACACCTGGGCGTGGACGGACTTCGACGTCGCGAACGGCCACCACCGGCGGTACACACGGACGCGCGCCGTGGCCGCCGTCGAGCGCGCCGGGTTCCGCGTCGACCGGGCGACGTACGGGTTCGCCACCGTCTTTCCGCTGTTCGTCGCCGAGCGAGCCGCTCGCCGGCTCACCCGGCGCCGGGTTCACGGCGCGGTCGACATCGTCGAGCTCCCCGAGGTCCCGGGCCCGCTCAACGCCGCCCTCCGCGGGCTGTGCACGCTCGACCGGGCCGTCCTGAGGCGACGCGACCTGCCGTTCGGGTCCTCCGTCTTCCTCGCCGCGACCCGACCGGACTGAGCGCCCGGCTCAGCCGTCCAACGGTCCGCCGGACACGACCCGCGCCCGCACGTCGGCGGCCGTCGCGGCGAGGCCGGCGGCCAACGGCGTGGCGGCCAGGGTGTCGACCTCGGGCCAGCGGACCGAGCCGAGACGCAGGTCGAGGACCTGCCCGGGGCGCGCCGGCACCGTGACGGTGCGCAGCGGTCGGTGGAAGACGCGACGCGCCTCCGAGACCAGGTGGCCGACGGTGACCGGACGCCCCGAGGCGAGGACCTTGACCACGCTCGTCCCGGGCGGTTCGGCGCGGGCCAGGTCGACGCAGCACCGCAGCATCCGCGCCAGGTCCACGACGTAGACGTAGTCGCGGATCGTGTCGAGGGAGACGAAGACCGGCAGCGGCCGGGTGGTGGCGTCCGAGAGGCACAGCTGGGAGAGCAGCCCCTGGGGCTTGCCGAGGGTCTGCCCCGGTCCGTACACGTTGGCGAGCCGGCCCAGGACGGCGCGGGCTCCGGTGCCGGCGACGGCCGCCGAGAGCGCGTCCTCCATCGCCAGCTTGGTCCGGCCGTACGCGACGAGCGGGACCGGCTGGGTCGCCTCGGTGAAGGGTGGCCCGGCCGAGCCGGCGTAGAGGCCGCCGGCCGAGGACGCGAGCAGGACGACGCCGTCCTCCTCCGTCCCGAGCCCGTCGCCGAGGAGGGCGCTGAAGCGCACGAAGACCCGTTGCTCGGCGGCCAGCGCGTCGGCGCCGGTCCCGACCACCCCGGCCCCCGCGCACCACGCGATCAGCCACGGGCGGCCGGCCCGCACCCGCGTGAAGCGGGCGAGGTCCTCCGCGAGGGTGGCGACGGTGGCCTCCTCGTCGGCCCACGGCACGCGGGAGGTCGTCACCTCGGACCCCGCCGACCGCAGCGCCGCCACGAGGTGCCGGCCGACGAGCCCGCCGGCCCCGACGACCCAGGCGACCGGCGCCGGCTCGCCCGCCGGTCTCACGCGTCGTCTCGTCCGAGGGGCCCGTCACGCCGGTCCCGAACGGGCAGGTAGAGCGGCTTGCCCATCGCCATGTCGACCGCCATGCCGACGTACTCGGCGATGACGCCGAGGGCGAAGAGGATGGCGCCGGTGGCCACCATGAGGAGAACCATCGTCGAGGTCCAGCCGGGCGCCTGCCACCACCGGGCCGCCTTCCCCACGACCAGCACGACCGCGACGAGCGGCGCGAGCACGATCGACACGGCGCCCGCGAAGCTCACCCAGCGCAGCGGCGTCGTGCCACTCGAGAGGACGAGCCGCCAGAAGTGCGAGAGCAGCCGGCGCGTGTCGTACCCCGACGGGCGGTCCCCCTCGGTCCGCATCGGCACGGGCGCGGTGGTGACCCGCCGGGCCACCCACGAGATGGCGACGTCGAGGTAGATGCCGGGGCCCGCGTAGGCGGCGACCGACCGCGCCACCTCGCCGAGGACGAGCCGGTAGCTGTTGAAGTCGTCGGCCTTGGCCCCACGGGCCAGCTTCGTGACGAGCCACTTCGCCGACCGGGACGCGAGGTTGCGGCCGGCGCCGTGCGGTGGCGCGTTCGACGGGCGGGCGTAGACGACGTCGGCCTGCTCGGCCATCGCGGTGTCGAGGAGGACCCCGATGTCCTCGGGGTCGTGCTGGCCGTCCTCGTCCATCGTCACGACCCACTCGCCACCCGAGGCCGAGATGCCGGCGAGCGTGGCGGCGTGCTGGCCGAAGTTGCGGCTCAGCCACACCGCGCGGACCCACTCGTGCTCGGCGACGAGCGCCCGGATGACGCGGCCCGACTCGTCCGGGCCGCAGTCGTCGACGAGGACGAGCTCCTCGACGACGAAGGGCCGGCCCGCCGGGGTGGTGCGCACCCCGGTCAGCGGCGCGACCTCGGCGACGAGGTCCGCCAGGGTGCGGGACCCCTGGTAGACCGGCACGACCACCGAGATGCGGTGCGGCTCGGGGTCGGGTCGGTCGGTCTCCACGGCGGCCACCCTAGTGCGGCTCGTCCCGGTCAGTCGCGGGTGAGCTTGCGGTAGGTCACCCGGTGCGGACGCGCCGCGTCCTCGCCGAGGCGCTCGACCTTGTTCGCCTCGTAGGACTCGAAGTTCCCCTCGAACCAGTACCACGCGGCCGGGTTCTCGTCGGTGCCCTCGTAGGCGAGGATGTGCGTCGCGACGCGGTCGAGGAACCACCGGTCGTGGCTGATGACCACGGCACAGCCCGGGAAGTCGAGGAGCGCGTTCTCGAGGGAGCCCAGCGTCTCGACGTCGAGGTCGTTCGTCGGCTCGTCGAGGAGGAGCAGGTTGCCGCCCTCCTTGAGGGTGAGCGCGAGGTTGAGGCGGTTGCGCTCGCCACCGGAGAGGACGCCGGCCTTCTTCTGCTGGTCCGGGCCCTTGAAGCCGAACTGGCTGACGTAGGCGCGGCTCGGGATCTCGACGTGCCCGACGTTGATGTAGTCGTGGCCGCCGGAGACGGTCTCCCAGAGGTTCTTGTTCGGGTCGAGGCCGCCCCGACTCTGGTCGACGTAGGAGATCTTGACGGTCTCGCCGACGTCGACCTTGCCGTCGTCGGCCTCCTCGAGGCCCACGATCGTCTTGAAGAGGGTCGTCTTGCCGACGCCGTTGGGGCCGATGACGCCGACGATCCCGTTGCGCGGCAGGGTGAACGACAGGTCGTCGATGAGGACGCGGTCGCCGAAGCCCTTGCGGAGGCCGGTGACCTCGATGACCTTGCTCCCGAGCCGCGGCCCGGGCGGGATCTGGATCTCGTCGAAGTCGAGCTTGCGGGTGCGGTCGGCCTCGGCCGCCATCTCCTCGTAGCGCTGCAGGCGGGCCTTGGACTTGGTCTGCTTGGCCTTGGCGTTCGAGCGGACCCACTCGAGCTCCTCGGCGAGGCGCTTGGAGAGCTTGGCGTCCTTCTTGCCCTGCACCTGGAGACGCGCCTGCTTCTTCTCGAGGTAGGTCGAGTAGTTGCCCTCGTACGGGTAGGCACGGCCGCGGTCGAGCTCGAGGATCCACTCGGCCACGTTGTCCATGAAGTACCGGTCGTGCGTCACGGCGACGACGGCCCCGTGGTAGGCCGCGAGGTGCTGCTCGAGCCACAGGACCGACTCGGCGTCGAGGTGGTTCGTGGGCTCGTCGAGCAGCAGCAGGTCGGGCTTCTGCAGCAGCAGCTTGCAGAGCGCGACGCGGCGGCGCTCACCACCGGAGAGCACCGTGACGTCGGCGTCCGGCGGCGGGCAGCGGAGGGCGTCCATCGCCTGCTCGAGCTGGGAGTCCAGGTCCCAGGCGTCGGCGGCGTCGATGGCCTCCTGGAGGTGGCCCATCTCGGCCATCAGCGCCTCGAAGTCCGCGTCCGGCTCGGCCATCTCGGCGGAGATCTCGTTGTACCGGTCCAGCTTGGCCTTGATCTCGCCGGCACCCTCCTCGACGTTGCCGAGGACGGTCTTCTCCTCGTTGAGCTCGGGCTCCTGCATGAGGATCCCGACCGAGTAGCCCGGGGTGAGTCGGGCCTCGCCGTTCGAGGGCTGGTCCAGACCGGCCATGATCTTCAGCACGGACGACTTGCCGGCACCGTTCGGGCCGACGACGCCGATCTTGGCGCCGGGCAGGAACGAGAGCGTGACCTCGTCGAGGATGACCTTGTCGCCGTGCGCCTTGCGGGCGCGCGACATCACGTAGATGAACTCGGGCATGGGCTCAGGGTATCGACCACCCCGGCCCCCGCCCGAATCGTGCCGGGGCGCCCCTGCGGGTCAGGCCGCGCGCTCGTCCCCGGGGCGCACCAGGGGCCCGCTGTCGCGCCCACCGTCCGGAGCCGAAGCTGCCGGCGCCGTCTCGCCGGTCGCCGACGTCGTCACGCACCACGTAGGAGTCGTGCTCGGGATCGCCGAAGCCCTCCGCCGCGGCGACCGGTGCGAGGTCGCCGTTGCGCGTGAACGCCGTGCTGCCCCAGCGGAGGTCGTGCCCCAGGGAGTAGGCCTCGAGCTCGACCGCGGTCCCGTAGGACCCGTCGGAGCGCTGGAACTGCCGGGCCCGCAGCCTGCCGTGGACGACGACGGGATGCCCCTTCCGCAGGGACCGCGCCGCGTTCTCGCCGACGCCGCGGAAGGCGGTGACGTCGTAGTAGCTGGGCTCGGAGTCGCTCCACTGCCCGGGTTCGCCCCGCACCGGCCGCCGCTCGGACTGGGCGACCCGGAACGCCGTGAACGGACCGCTGCGCCCCTGGCGGACGGCCGGGTCGGCGACGAGGCGCCCCTGGACGGTCACGTAGGTCTCGTACATCGTCTGCTCCTCCCACCCGGGCGACTCTCACCCCGGCGGGTCCACGCTCGCCCCACGTGGCACCGATGACCACGGGTCGCCGACGATCTGTGGACGACCGGGACCGCTGGGCTCGCCTGTGGACGAACGGGGTCAGACGTCGGCGGCGTGGCGCAGCGCCTCGCGGGTCGCGGCATGCCGCTCGAGGACGCGGTGCACGGGTCCGAGGATGTGGTCGTCGGCGACGGTCGCGATGGACTCCCGGAGCCGGGCGTCCATCGTCGCGCCGCGCCGACGCGCGCCGACGCGGGCCAGCCACGCGGCGAGCGCGGCGAGTACGGGCCCGAGGAGCAGCCCCCCGGCGAGGAGCAGGAACGGGACCGGGAGGACCCCGACCGTCGGGGCCTCGGGCAGCAGCCCGTCGAGCTGGAGCCAGCCGGCGGCCACGTAGGCCGCGAGCCACGCGAGACCCGCCAGCGCGGTGGCCGCGAGGGCCAGCTGGATCCCGCCGACGACGCGCCACCAGCCCGGCGAGCGCGCGAGCAGCGAGGTGCCGACGACCGCCTGGTCGAGCGAGTCGCCGAGGTCCGGCCCGGGTGGCGTCGCCGCGCGCTCGACCGCCTCGGCCCACGGCGTCGGCAGGTCGACGGCGGCACGGTCGGCGAGTCGGCGCGTCGCGAGCGATACGGCGGCCCGGGCGGCCGGCGACGGGGGCGGCAGGGAGGAGCGGCCGAGCACCGAGCGCACGTCGGACTCGGTGACCCGGACGTCGCGGCCGTCGAGGCGCAGCCGCCGCAGTGGACGGGACCGGAGCCGGTGGACCCACCGGGTGAACGGCCAACCGGTGTGCGTCGCGGCCTCCATCCGGTAGTCGCGGGCGACGGCGTCGACGACGGTCGGGACGCCGGCCGCGCGGGCCAGTGCGTCGAGCAGCTCGGTGCGGGTCGCGGCGTCGACGGTCGGCTCGGCGGGGGCGACGTGGCCGGCGAGGTCGGTCGCCACCTGGCGGACGTCGGCGGCGAGGCGGGCGCGGGCCATCGTCCGGCTCGCGACGGCGTTGGCCAGCCGCTGCCGGAGCTCGTCGATCCCTGCCCCGGTGCGGGCCGAGGCGGCGAGGACGGTGGCACCCGGGACTCCGTCGCGCTCCATGAGGCGTCCGAGGTCGGTGCGGCACCGCGCGACGTCCTCGGCGGTGAGCCGGTCGGCCTGGTTGAGGACGACCATGGTCACCGCCTCGTGCGCGTCGAGGGCGGCGACGTGGTCGTCGTGCAGCCGGGCATCGGCGTACTTCTGCGGGTCCGTGACCCAGACGAAGAGGTCGACGAGCTCGAGGACCCGCTCGGCCTCGACCCGGTGGCCGGTCTCCAAGGAGTCGACGTCCGGCAGGTCGAGGAGGACGAGCCCGTCGAGGGTGCCGAGCTGCCCACCGGGGCCGTCGCCGTCGACGACGTGCCGCGACCCGACACCGAGCCAGTCGAGGAGCTCGCCGGGCGGCGCGGACCCCCAGATCGCGGCCGTCGGGGTCGAGGTCGTCGGTCGGCGCACGCCCACCCGGGCCACGTCGGACCCGACGAGGGCGTTGAAGAGGGAGGACTTGCCGCTGCCGGTCGCCCCGGCGAGGGCCACGACGGTGTGGCCGCCGACGAGGGCGGTGCGCTCCCCCACCTTCGCGACGACCTGGCTGGCGCGGTCCGCCCCCGCGGCGGGCAGCTCGTCGCCCCCCGCATCGACGGCCGCGGCCAGCGCGTCGGACGCGGCCGCGAGGCGCTCCGGCGAGACGACCGCACCGCGGGAGGTGCCCATGACGAGCGGGCTCACAGCGCCACCGCCCTCAACCCGGCCGCGGCCGTCTCGAGCCGCCCGGCCTGGTCCTCGGGCGCGGCGTGCCCGGTGACCGCGTCGAGGTAGCGGGCACGCTCCTGCGCGTACAGCGTGTCGGCGAGCTCGAGGAGGCGAGCGCGGGCCTTGGCGGCCATGTCGCGGACGGCCTGGTCGCCGAAGATCGCCTCGAGGACGCGCTGGGCCAGCACCGAGGTGCCTCCCGCGATGCCGATCTCGGCGCCGACGAGGCCCCCGGTGTGCGCGAAGGCCACGAGCATGAGGAAGAGACCGATCGCGTTGACGCCGTACGCCGCGATCCGGGCGTTCGTGCGGCGGCCCTGGCCCTCGGTGCGGACCAGCTCGAGCACCTCGCCCTGCCAGTCGCGCACGAGCCGCTCGACGGCCGCGGTCGTCTCGGCGGTGCGGCCGGCGGCCACGGGCACGTCGGCGAGCACCGCCGGACCTCCCGGCATCCGCCGCCAGCTGCGGGCGGTGTCGGACTCGGCGGCCTCGAGGTGGGCGAGGAGGAGGGCGGCGACACCGGTGTGCAGCGCCTCGCCGAGGCCCTCCGCCGGCGCCGGTGCTCCCCTGAGCGCGGCGGCGACCCGGTCGCGCCAGCGCCCGACGGTGGTCTCGACCTGCCGGAAGAACTCGCCGGTGCCGACGAACTCCTGCCAGCGGGCGAGGACCTCGCCGCGCAGCAGCGTGCCGTCGGTCATCCCGTCGGCGACCCTGCGGTGCGCCGCCTCGAAGGCCTCGGTGGCGGAGGCGACGAGGGCGTCCCGGGCCTCCTGCTGCGCGCGGCTCGCCACGACGAGCTCCTCGGTGCGACCGGTCAGCGAGGCCACCGCGCCGCGGAGGGTCTGCGAGACGACGATGTCGCGAGCCCGGACGTCGCCCGCGAGCGCCCCGAGCCAGGCCCGCAGCCGGGCGAAGGCCTCGGCGGGGAGGCGGCCGTCGTCGTCGAGCGGCGTCTCCGGGACGGTGAAGATCGGGGCGGTCGGCAGGCCCTGCTCGCGCAGCATCGAGGCGAGGTGGGGCCGGATCTCCTCCACCGCCTCGGGCGCCACGCGGTCGAGGACGATGGCGACCGCGGTCCCCCGGTCGGCAGCGGTGCGCAGCAGGTCCCACGGCACGGCGTCGGCGTACCGGGCGGCCGTCGTGACGAACAGCCACAGGTCGGCGGCGGACAGCAGCTGGGTGGCGAGCTCGCGGTTCGCGGAGACGACGGAGTCGATGTCGGGGGCGTCGAGCAGGGCCAGCCCGGCGGGCAGGGTCGACGAGGCCGCCAGGCGCACCGTCCCCGGCTGGTCGCCACCGGTGTCGAGCCCCGTCACCCGGGCCAGACCGGGGAGGATCCGGTCGCCCTCGAACCAGGCCGCGTCGTCGGGGTGGTGGACGAGCACCGGGGAGGTCGTCGTCGGCCGCAGCACGCCCGCACGGCTGACGTGCGCCCCGACCACCGAGTTGACCAGGGTGGACTTGCCGGCCCCCGTGGACCCGCCGACGACGGCGAGCAGTGGCGCGTCGAGGGAGCGCAGCCGGGGCAGGACGTAGTCGTCGAGCTGGGCGAGCAGCTGGCGCCGCGCGGTCTCGGCGGAGGGACGTCCGGGGACGTCGAGGGGCAGCGCCGTTCGCACGACCTCCTCCCGCAGAACGTCGACGGCGGAGACCACGGCCTCCACGTCACGGTCCGCACCCACGGGCAAAGCGTAACGACCACAACGTGTCCCGCCTGACATTCCGCGTGCTGGGGCCGATGATGTCGCGATGCGGGTCTTCGTCGCGGTCGTCCCACCACCCGAGGTGGTCCTCCACCTCGACGACTTCCTGGAGCCCCGCCGCGACGTCGAGGGACCCCGGTGGTCCTCCCCGGAGCAGTGGCACCTCACGCTGGCCTTCATGGGCGCCGCCCCCGAGCGGTCTCTGGAGCCACTCGTCGACGCCGTCGCGGAGGCGGTGCGGGAGCGGCCCGTGGTCCCGCTCGCGGTTGCGGGCGGCGGCTGCTTTCCCGACGTCACCCGGGCACGTGTGGTGTGGGCCGGGGTCGAGGGTGGCGCGGCCCTCGCACCGCTCGCCGCCGCGGTCCGCACGGCCGCCGGTGTCGTCGGCGCCGGCCCCGAGGGCGGCGACTTCGTCCCGCACCTCACCCTCGGCCGGTTCGGCCGGCCGGTCGACGCCACCCGCTGGCTCCGGGTCCTCGACACCTACCGGGGTCCTGCCTGGACGGCCCGGGACGTGGTCGTCGTCCGGTCCCATCTGCCCCACGAACGGGGACACCGGCCCCGCCACGAGGTCCTGGCCACCGCACCGCTCAGCGGCTGACGCCGTCCCGCCAGGCCCACAGGGTCCCGTGCCCCAGGATGACCCCCGGCTCCATCGAGAGTGCAGGACATGCCGACCGCGGGTGCCGAGACGTGGGCATGTCCTGCACTCTCGACCCCCGGGTGAGACGTCCGCGACTCCGTCGCCGCGCGATGGCGCCCCCGTCGGCGCTCTCACTCCGTTCGAGCGCCTGTTGCCTCTGCCGTGGGCTCCCTCGCGCGCGACTCCGTCGCCGCGCGATGGCGCCCCCGTCGGCGCTCTCACTCCGTTCGAGCGCCTGTTGCCTCTGCCGTGGGCTCCCTCGCGCGCGACTCCGTCGCCGCGCGATGGCGCCCCCGGCAGGACTCGAACCTGCGACCTCGAGATTAGAAGGCTCTTGCTCTATCCGCTGAGCTACGGGGGCCGGGCGCCGCAGCACCGCGGCCAGTGTAGGAGAGGCCCCCCTCAGCGACCCGCGAGCGCCCGGGTGCGACGGAGCGCGAGCTCGGCCAGGGCCGCGGCGACGTCCGGCACGACCGAGTCGTCGAACGCGGCGCGTGGCGAGTGGTTGTCCTCCGCGAGGGTGTGGTCGGCGAGGGCGCACGCGGAGATGTTGAGGTAGGCGCCCGGCACCTCCTCGAGGACGAAGGCCATGTCCTCCGAGCCCGCCTCGGGGTCGACCATGTCGGCCCAGCGATCGGCGCCGAAGAGGTCCACCACGGTGTCCCGCGCGAAGGCGAACTCGTCCGCGTCGTTGACGGTCACGGGGTATCCGTTGCCGATGGTCACCTCGGCGGTGAGGCCGTGCGCCGCGGCGACCCCCTCCGCGACCTGCGTGAGCACCGCGTGCGCCCGGGCCCGGTGCTCCGCGGAGAAGGTCCGCAGGGTCGCCTCGATGACCGCCTCGTCCGGGATGATGTTGTCCTTGGTCCCGGCGGCGATCCTCCCGACGGTCACGACGACCGGGTCCCACACGCTGAACCGCCGGGTGACGGCGGTCTGGAACGCCAGGACCACCTCGCAGGCGACGGGCACGGGGTCCAACGCCCGCTCCGGTGCCGACCCGTGCCCCCCGAGACCACGGACGGCGACGTGCACCTCGTCTGCCGCCGCCATCAACGGACCCGGGCGGCTGAACCAGGTGCCGAGCGGGTGGTCGGCCGAGTACACGTGGACCGCGTACGCCGCGTCCACCCGCCGGCCGGCCGCCTCGAGCAGCCCCTCCGCGATCATCGGCTCGGCGCCCCCGGGGCCCTCCTCCCCCGGCTGGAACATCAGGACGACGTCCCCGACGAGCTCGTCGCGCAGGGCGTGCAGCACCCGGGCCGCCCCCACGAGCCCGGCGACGTGCAGGTCGTGGCCGCACGCGTGCATCGCGCCGGCCCGTTCGGAGCGGTACTCGACGTCGACCTCCTCGGTGACGGGCAGCGCGTCCATGTCCCCGCGCAGCAGGACCACGGGACGCGGGCCGTCGTGCGGTGCCCGCCCGCGCAGGACCGCCACGACCGAGCCGAGGCCCCGCCCGGTGGTCACCTCGAGGTCGAGCCCGGCGAGCGCGTCGAGCACGGCGACCTGGGTGTCCGGCAGGTCCAGCCCGATCTCGGGAGCGCGGTGGAGCCGGCGGCGGAGGGCGACGAGCTCGGGCCCGATGCGGTGGGCGAGGTCCAGGGCGGTGGTCACGGTCGGCCGACCGGCGTTCCGACGAACTCGCCGCGCCGTGCCGTGAGGGCACCGAGCAGCTCACGCTCCTGGGCCAGCGCGTGGGTGTCCGCCGCGTCGTGGTGCATCCGGCGGCGCAGCAGGGCGAGCTCGCTCGCGGTGTCCTGGAAGGCCCGCATCGCCGACAGCCCCCCGCTCCCGCCGTTCGCCCGGGCCCAGAGCCGGGCCTCCCGACGGCGACCCATCGAGGAGAGCATCGAGACCTCCCCGCGGGTGAGCCATCCGGCGTCTGCGTACGGGCGGAGGAACTGGCCGATGAGTCGCCCCTCCCGCTGCCGGGCCCACACGACGAACACGACGTAGGCGAGGAAGACCGGCACCTCGACGAGCACGTAGACGGTGAGCAGGCCGCTGCCGCCGGACACCGCCGCGAGGTTCCACAGGGCGTGTGCCAGGACGGCGATGGTGTAGCCGGCGACCGGCGCGAGGAGTCGGGGCAGCCACGTCCGGCTCGTCGCGGCGACCCCCACCCCGATGCCCGTGAGGATCGTGAACATCGGGTGGGCGAAGGGCGAGAGCAGGCACCGGGCGACGAAGGTGGCGGTGAGGGCCTCTCCCCCGCCCTCGGTGTACGCCTGGGCGAGGTACTGGATGTTCTCGGTGAACGCGAAGCCGGCCGCGCACACCCCGGCGTAGACCATGCCGTCGGTGACGCCGTCGAACTCGCGGCGCAGGAACCACCAGACGAAGAGGACGAAGACCCCCTTGAGCGCCTCCTCGACGACGGGGGCCACGAGCACGGCCGTGGTCGCGAGCGCGGCGTCGGGGTCGGAGGCGGTCTCCAGGACGGCGATCGCCCCGGTGTTGAAGACGGCGGCGAGCAGCGTCGCCACGAGCGCGCCCCAGAGGAACGCGGCGACGAGGTACCGGGTGGGTTCGGACTCGAACCGGTCGAGCCACAGGAAGGTCGGGATGACGATGCCGAGCGGGATGACCGCGACCGCCAGTGCGAGCAGGGCGGTCTGCACCCCGAAGGTCGCGCCGAGGTAGGCCGACACGACGAGCGCGGCCACGAGGAACCCCACGACGGCGACGCCACCGACGACCCACGACCGGAGCGCCGACCGCGTCGTCGGGTCGCTCCGCACCGTCCCGACCGCCGGCGTCCGGAGGTCCCCGCTCATGGGTCGAACCCTAGCGGGACCTCGGCGGTCCTCGCCCGCCCCACCGCCGAGCGTCCTAGCATGGCCCGCATGTCCACGCCCAACGACCGCGCGCACACCGACCGCATCGTCTGGATCGACTGCGAGATGACCGGTCTCTCGCTCGAGTCCGATGCCCTCGTCGAGGTGGCGGCCCTCGTCACGGACTTCGAGCTCACCGTCCTCGGCGAGGGGGTCGACGTCGTCATCCGGCCGCCGGACGCGGCGCTCGAGCAGATGGGCGACTTCGTCCGCGACATGCACACGACGTCCGGGCTGCTCGAGGAGCTCGCCGGCGGGACGACGCTCGAGGAGGCGCAGGCCCGGGTCCTCGAGTACGTCCGGGAGTGGGTGCCCGAGCCGGGCAAGGCGCCGCTGGGCGGCAACACCGTGGCCACCGACCGGGCGTTCCTGGCCCGTGACATGCCCGCGCTCGAGTCGCACCTCCACTACCGGATCATCGACGTCTCCTCGGTCAAGGAGCTGTCGCGGCGCTGGTACCCGCGCGCCTACTTCGCGGCTCCGACCAAGAGCGGTGGTCACCGGGCCCTGGCCGACATCCGCGAGTCGATCGCCGAGCTGCGGTACTACCGGGAGGCCGTGTTCGTGGCGCCCCCCGGCCGCCCGAGCGAGGACCTCAAGCAGCTGGCCGCACGGCACGTCGTCGACCACGACACCCCCGAGAACGGCTGCGGGTCGGCCGGGGCCGGGGCGGTCGAGAGCACCTCCTCGTAGCAGGTAGGATGGTCCGCGCTGCGGGCGCACGACATCCGTTCGAGGGATGACCTGCGCCCGCCGTGGTGGGTGTAGCTCAGCTGGTAGAGCATCGCGTTGTGGTCGCGAGGGCCGCGGGTTCAAGTCCCGTCACTCACCCCATGCGGAGCCCCGGTCCGGTCGGACCGGGGCTCCGTCGCGTCCGGCCTCTGCGAGCATGGACGCCATGTTCCCCCGCAAGGTCGCCGCCGCCGTCACGATCCTCCTGGTCGCCCTCGTGACCATCGCCCTCGTCGCCTCGGCCCTCCCGGTCTTCGCGAGCAGCGCCGCCGCGCTCCCCGCGCACGCCCAGCTCGTGCGGACCGCCCCCGAGGACGGCGCGAGCGTCCCGACGGCCGAGGTGGTGACGCTGACCTTCAGCGAGGACATCAACGAGCAGTTCCTCCAGGTCCGGGTCGAGGGCCCGGGGGGTGACGAGACCGAGGGCGACCCCACCGTCGACGGCGGGGTCGTCACCCAGCCCCTCACCGCGGCCCTGGCCGCCGGCGAGCACCGGGTGACGTTCCGCGTCGTCAGCGTCGACGGGCACCCCGTCTCGGGCACCACGACGTTCACGACGACCCAGGCCCCGGCCAGCGCCTCGCCGACCCCGAGCGACTCCCCGACCGCCGGCGCCACGGTCACCCCCACCGCCACGCCGACCGTCACGCCCAGCGCCACGGCGAGCGACCTCCCGAGCGAGCCGACGTCGTCGGGGACCCCCGGCTGGGTCGTCCCCGCCGCCATCGCAGCCCTCCTCGCGCTGCTCGCGGGAGGCGGTGTCCTCATCGCCCGCGGTGGCCGCGCCGCCGACGACGAGCACCCCACCGACGAGGCCTGACGCCGATTTCACGAGCAGGCCGAGCGGCTGATAATGTCTCCGCTCGCGCGCCATTAGCTCAATTGGCAGAGCAGCTGACTCTTAATCAGCGGGTTCGGGGTTCGAGTCCCTGATGGCGCACCACCGCTCACCGAGCAGAGGCTCCCCGGACACGGGGAGCCTCACCCGTATCCGGACCCCCCGGAGGTCGCATGGAGCAGCGCAGGGCCGACCCGGCCGCCTCGGTCGTCGTCCCCACGCACCGCGGCGCGCACCGGCTCCCCCTGCTCCTGGACGCCCTCGGCGCGCAGCGGGTCGACGAGCCGTGGGAGGTCGTCGTCGTCGTCGACGGTCCGGACGCCGCGACCGACGCCGTGCTGGCCGTCGCTCCCCGCCACCTGCCCCTCGTCGTCGTGCACCGCCCCGCCTCGACCGGCGTCGCCGCCGCCCTCAACGCCGGTATCCGGGCCGCCCGTGGGCACATCGTCATCCGCTGCGACGACGACCTGACCCCTGCACCGGACATGGTGCGGCGCCACCTGGCCCACCACGCGGGCGAGGGGCTCGTGGGCGTCATCGGACCCACCCGCGACGTCCTCCCCGACACCCGGTACGCCCGGGCGTACGGCCGTTCGGCGTCCGAGCGCTCCGTCGCCGCCGTCCTCGCGGCGCCGGAACCGGAGCGCTGGCGGCACTGGGCGGCCCACGCGTCGGTCCGCCGCGAGGTGCTCGACGCGGTCGGGGGGTACGACGAGACGTTCTCCTACCGGGAGGACTCCGAGCTCGGCCTGCGCCTCGCCCGGCACGGCGTGCGGATGGTCGTCGACCCCGAGCTCGTCGTGCCCCACCGGGGGGCACCCGCCGATGCCCGGACCCGGGTACCCCGCGCCTGGGTCAGCGGAGCCTCCGAGGTCCTCTTCGCCGAGCGGCACCCGGACGCTCCTGTTCCTCCCGCCCCCGGACCCGCAGCGGGCGCGCCCCGCCTGTGGTCGGTGGCGACGGCCGGGGTCTCCCGGGCCCTGCCGACCCATGCCGCCGCGCGGCGGGCCGGCTCCGCGGTCGACCGCCTCCTGCGGGTGCTGCCCGCTGCCGTCGGCGGCCGCGTCGTGGCCCTCGCCGTCGAGGCCGCGGCCCGGGCCGGGCGCCGGTACGGCGTCACCGACCAGCGCCGCTACCGCGTGCAGAAGGACGCCGAGCTCGCCGCCGAACGGCGGGGACGGTAGGGCGTCCGGTCAGCGGCGGCGGATCGCCCGGTACGCGACGAACCCGCCGACGACGGCGACGACCGCCACGACGGCCGCGATCCGCTCCACGCGCAGCTCGCCCTCGGGCGTCTGCGCGACGTCGGCGAAGCGCGCCCTCGCGGCGTCCGCCTGGCGCTGGAGGATCGCCTTCGGCGTGGCCTTGGTGACGAGCTCGTCGACCGTGGACGCGAGCCGTTCGCGGCGAGCCACGACCTCGGCCTCCAGGTCGGCGAGGGACTGGTGCCCGCTCATCGGTCCTCCCCTCCGTCGAGCCCGAGGTCCCGCCGCAGCTTCGCGACGTGGCCGGTGGCCTTGACGTTGTACCAGGCGTGGCTCACGGTGCCCTCCTCGTCGACGACGACGGTGCTGCGGATGACACCCTCGACGGTCTTGCCGTAGAGCTTCTTCTCGCCGAAGGCCCCCCAGGCGTCCATCACCGCACGGTCCGCGTCGGACAGGAGGGTGATCGTCAGGGCCTCCTTCTCGCGGAACCTCGCCAGCTTGGCGGGCGGGTCCGGTGAGATCCCGAGGACGGTGTAGCCGTCGGCGGTGAGCGCGTCGAGGGAGTCGCTGAAGTCGCAGGCCTCCTTCGTGCAGCCCGGCGTCATCGCCGCCGGGTAGAAGTACACGATGACCTTGCGGCCGCGCAGGTCGCTGAGGGCCACGTCCTTCCCGGTGTCGTCGGGGAGGGTGAAGTCGGGGGCGGCGTCGCCGGCCTCGAGCCTCGCACTCATCTGCGGTCTCCTGACGTCTCGGGTGGTCCTGCTGCCAACCTACCGCGCCCCGCGCCACGGGCCCGGTGGTGGTGCAGTGCGCGAGGCGGGACTCGAACCCGCACACCCGAAGGCACCAGGACCTAAACCTGGCGCGTCTGCCAGTTCCGCCACTCGCGCGCGGGGCTCAGCGTAACGGCGCCTCTCCCGCAGGGTCGGTCGGCCCGTACACCGCACCAACGGCCGTCTCGAAGCCCACCGGCCCGTGGACGGCCACCGCGTCGTCCTGCACCTCCGCGGCCCGGGCGAAGGCCGGCTCGGGGTCGTCGAGGACTGCCACGAGGGCGTCGGCCACCTCGCACGGGTCGTCCGTGACGGCCGCGAACCACGACGCCTCACCGATCCCCTCGGCACCGACGGGGGTCGAGACCACGGGCACACCGTGCACGAGGGCCTCGACCGTCTTGAACTTCACGCCGGCCCCGGACCGCACCGGGACGACGCAACACCACGCGGAGGCGTACTCGGCGTCGAGGTCGGGGACGTACCCCGCGAGGGCGACCCGCTCCGCGGCGTCCACTGCCCCCCGGAGTGCCTGGCCGGCCCCCGCACCGACGATCCGCAGGCGGGCGCCCGGCACGCGGTGGGCGACGTCCGGCCACACCTCGCGCAGGAGCCAGCGCGCACCGTCGTCGTTCTCCGGGCGGGCGAGGTACCCGACGAGCAGCACGGTCGGGGTCCCGGCGGGGGCCGGGTGCCGGGCCGCCTCGGCCGGGGCGAGCGGCGGGGGGACGACGTGCGCGTGGCCCGGGGAGCCGAGGAGCCGGGCATCCTTGGCGCTGAACACGACGGCGGCGTCGAGGCGACGCAGCGACCGCCGCTCGTGCGCGCGGGCCCGACGAGAACGCACCTGCCAGGCGAGCCGACCCCACCATGAGACCGACGGCTCCCGTGCGAAGAGCTGGGACTGGACGTCGTGGAAGGTGCCGACGACCCGGGCGTGGGGCGCGAGCCGACGCACGAGCCCGGCGAGCCGCACCTGCTCGGACCACTGGAGGTCGACGACATCGGCCTCGCGGACCGCTCGCGCCGCCGGGCCACCGGTCAGGAGGTCGGCGACGAGGGCGAGCGGCGGCAGACCGGGGTCGACGCGGCGCCACCACCGCTCCCCCCACGCGACGAGCCGGCCGGTCGCCCGGGAGCGCAGGGTGCGGCCCTCCACCCCGCCGACGAGGACGAGGTCCTCCGGGGCCCCGGCACGGGTGGCCGCGTCCCGGCTGGCCGGCGTCGCGGCCGCCACGACCGTCACGGACGAGGTCCGGGCCAGGTGGCGCAACAGGCTCCCGAGGTAGCGGCCGCCGGCGTGCGGGACGTCGTCGAACGGGACGGCTCCGGTCAGCACGACGACGCGACGGGACGGGGGCACGCGTCATTCATACCCGCCCCGGCCCGCGTCGGTACGGTGGACACGTGATCCGAGTCATGGCGCCGGACCTCCCGACGCCCAGTGGCGGCATCAAGGTCATCTACACCTACGTCGAGCACCTCGTCGCGCTCGGGTACGACGCTCGGGTCTGGCACGGCACTCCCGGCTTCGCCTACCGGGACTGGGACAGCACCGCGCCCGTCGACACCGGCCTGCGGCTGCCGGTCGACGGCGGCGACGTGCTCGTGATGCCGGAGACCGGCGGCGGGAAGTGGAGCGGGCTCAACCCGCACGTGCCCCACGTGATGCTCTGCCAGGGCATGGACTTCGTCTTCATGGACGCCGAGTTCACCCGGGACGTCCCCGGCGACTACCCGGGGTGGCCGCAGGCCACCTGCGCACTGGGGGTCTCCGACGCCATCGTCACCTTCCTCGAACGGGCCTGCCCGCCGGGCTTCCCCATCCACGCGGTGCCCGTCGAGATCGGGGCGGCGTTCGTGCCCCTGGAGAAGGAGCGACGCATCGCCCTCATGCCGCGGCGCCGGCGGGAGGACCTCATCGGCGCCGTCCAGCTGCTGCGCCGCTCCGGTCGGCTCGACGGCTGGGAGATCCTCCTCGTCGACGGCATGACCCAGGCCGAGGTGGCCCGGGCGCTCGGGCGCAGCGCGATCTTCCTCTTCGGCGCCGAGCGCGAGGGCTTCGGGCTGCCGGGCGCCGAGGCGCTGGCCGCGGGGTGCTACGTCGTCGGCTTCACCGGCGACGGCGCCAAGGAGTACCTGACCCCTGACGTCGCCTCGGTGGTCCTGGACTCCGACGTCGTCGGGATGGCCGAGGCCACGCTCGCAGCGATGGACGCCTTCGACCACGACCGGCCCTCCCTGGACGCGAAGGTCGAGCTCGGCCGGTCCCGGGTCCTGGAGCGGCACTCCGCGGAGGCGGTGCGCGCGGCCCTCGACCGTGCCTTCACGGCGATCACCGCGCCGGGCTCGCCGTCCCTCGTCACGGCACCGACGACGGTGTCGCACTACATGGTCCACAGCCCCCGCGGCGGTCGGGCGGGCGCTGCCTACGTCGGCGCGCGGAGGCTGGCCCGCCGTGCCCTCGACCGGCTGCCGAGGCGCTGAGGCGCCGTCAGGCGGTGCCGGTCCCCGGGTCGCCGTGCCGTCGGAGGACGACTTCCATCGGGTCGTCGTGGTCCATGAGCAGGGTGACGATGGAGTCGCCCGTCGACCCGGCGTGGTCGGACCAGACGAGCTCGATCCCGTTCTCGGCGAAGGACCGCTCACCCTCGTCGTCGATGTAGACGCGGGCGCCGGTGCCGGAGAGGTAGGAGGTGGCCCCCACCTCCTGGAGCACCTCGACCAGCCTGGGGACTCCGTTGGTCCGGGGCGGCTCGGTGAGGACGAGCTCGGTGTGGATGCCCAGCATCTCCCGGACGCCCCGAATCAGCGCGACGTTGATCTCCGCGAGGTTGTGGCTGTCGACCGAGCGGACGAGGTCGACGACCTCGGCGCCCCGGGTCCGCCAGTGCCGGGCGCTGCGGTACCGCCCCTCCATCGAGGCGACGAGGTGGTCCTGCCATCCCTCCTTGACCTCGACGGCGTCGATCGGGAGCATGCGCGGCTTCCCGACCAGGGGGAGCGCGACCCAGGAGCCCCGCATCGTGACCCGCCGCTGGTAGCCGTGCTTCTGGAGCTGGTCGTGGACGGCGAGGACGAAGCGGTCGGAGGCAGCCATCTTGAACCAGAAGCCGGACCACGGGAGGAGGTCGGGTTGGTGGATGGCGACCCTCACCGCCGCACCTGCCGCACGAGGGCGTACTGCTCGGCAAAGGGCACGAGGCGGACCAGGCCCACCGCGGCGGCGAGCTGGGCGACCGAGTTGATCGGGTGGATGTCGGTGGGGATCTCCGACTGGTAGGCCGTGCAGGCGCGGGCCTTCTGGGCCACCTGATCCTCGGTGAGGCCCTCGAAGACGTTCCACCGCAGGTCCGACGGGTAGAGGTTCACGTCGTAGGCGGCGATGTCGTAGACCAGTACGCTCGCCGGGAACCAGTGCGCGGCCGACATCGAGACGCGGGCAGAGCGCATCCCCGCCTCGTAGACGGCGATGTGGTCCTGGTGGAGCGAGGGGAACGGCAGGTAGACCTCGTCGGGGCGGACGTCCACCATCACCGCGTCGAGCGCGCCGACGAGGTCCGTCATGTGCTGGCCCGTCACGCCGTCCTCGAACCCGAGGTTGCGGAAGTCGGTGACCCCGAGCACCGCCATCGCCTGCTCGTGCTCGGCAGCGCGCACGGCACCGCTGTCGGTCACGGTGACGACGACGCACTCGTCGGGGTACTTCGCCATGAGGCCACCGCAGCCCATCGACTCGTCGTCCATGTGCGGCGCCACCACGAGCCGTCTCACGCGGGTCCCTTCGTCGGCCGGCCGGTCCAGCGGCCACATCCTCGCACCGATCGCGGGCCGGCGCGGCGAGGACGCTCGTGTCGGTCAGGGCGCGGGAACGCCCAGCCGCCGGGCCTCGCGGAGCTTGCCGACCTCGAAGGCCATGAGGACGAGCCAGCTGCGCCGGTCGTCGGCGCTCCCCCGCCAGGGGAACCGACGCAGGAGGATGAGCTCGTGGTGGACCCGACGGGCGAGCGACTTGGGCTCCACGTTGGGGGGCCGGACCTTCGAGGCGAGCATCGTCGTCCCTCGACCGGAGCTGAGCTGCTGGCGGAGTACGCCGCGCAGGTCGGTGCGCAGCCGGTAGTGCAGGAGAGCCTCCGGCACGTAGACCGGCGGATGGCCCGCGTCGTGGGCGCGCCACGCGAAGTCGATCTCCTCGGCACCCGCGGGGTACTCCTCGTCGAAGCCGCCGACGGCGTCGAACACCTCCCGGCGGTACCCCAGGTTGCCCCCGAAGGGGTAGCTCCGGCCCCACGTCCGTGGCAGGTCGACGGTGCGCTCGGGGAGCGGCACCCACGTCGCCGACGGGCCGGACAGCCGACGGGTCTCGACCGGCCCGCCGACGAGCCCGTGCTCGCCGAGGGCGTCGTGGAGCGCCCGGACCCAGCCCGGGCAGACGATGTCGTCGGCGTCGCAGACCAGGATCCGGTCGCCCCGTGCGGCCCGGGTGCCCTCGTTGCGCGCCACCGAGACCCCTCGTGCCCGGGAGGCGTCGACCCGACGGAGGAGCGGCAGGCGCTCCCGCCAGGCGTCGAGGACGGCCTCGAGGTCGTCGGTGGACCCGTTGTCCGCGACGAGCACCTCGAAGGGCCGGTCGAACGTCTGGTCCGCGAGCGCCGCGAGCTGGTCGCCGATCGTCGCCGCACCGTTGTAGGTCGGGATGACGACCGAGCAGGCCGGCGCCTCGGACACCGTCACCCCTCGTCGCGAGCCGCGAGCAGTCGGCGCAGCACCGGCTCGAGCGCCCGGAAGGCGTTGCCGCGGTGGGAGATGGCGTTCTTCTCGACGTCCGTGAACTCGGCGAGGGTGCGACCGCTCCCGGACGGCACGAACACCGGGTCGTAGCCGAAGCCGTTGCTGCCGCGGGGCGCGCGGACGAGGGACCCCTCGACCCGGCCCTCGACCCCCTCGACGCGTCCGTCCGGCATCGCCACGACGGCCGCGCAGACGAAGGCGGCGGCCCGGTGCGCGTCCGGGACGTCCCCGAGCTGTTCGAGGAGGAGGGAGAGGTTCGCGCGGTCGACGTCGGCCCGGGACGCCCCCGCACCGGCGTGCGAGCCGGACCACCTCGCCGAGAAGACCCCCGGCGAACCGCCGAGGACCTCGACCGCGAGACCCGAGTCGTCGGCCACGGCCGGGAGTCCGGTGGCCTCGGCGAGCGCGACGGCCTTGAGCCGGGCGTTGCCGAGGAAGGTCACCTCGGTCTCGGCGACGTCCGGAGCGCCGTCGACGTCCGCGGCGCCCACGATCTCGAGGTCGAGGTCCTCGACCAGGCCCGCCAAGATCTGGCGGAGCTCGTGGACCTTGTGCTCGTTGCGGGTCGCGAGGACGACGCGGCCGCTCATCCCATCCGCTCCCGTGCGGGGGCGTCGAGGGCGGCCTGCTGCCGCACGGTGAGCTCCGCGCAGCCGGTGGTGGCGAGGTCCAGGAGGCGCCCGAGCAGCTCGCGGTCGAAGGGTGCGCCCTCCGCGGTGCCCTGCACCTCGACGAACCGGCCGTCGCCGGTCATCACGACGTTCATGTCGGTCTCGGCGGTCGAGTCCTCGGGGTAGTCGAGGTCGAGGACGGGCTCGCCACCGACGACGCCGACGCTCACCGCGGCGATCGACCCGGTGAGCGGCTCGGCGCCGGCGGCGATGAGGCCGCGCGACCTCGCATCGGCGACGGCGTCGGCGAGCGCCACGTAGGCGCCGGTGATCGCCGCCGTGCGCGTCCCCCCGTCGGCCTGGAGCACGTCACAGTCGAGGACGATGGTGTTCTCGCCGAGTGCGGCGGTGTCGATGATCGCGCGCAGGCTCCGCCCGACGAGGCGGCTGATCTCGTGGGTGCGGCCACCGATCTTGCCGCGGCGGGACTCCCGGTCGCTGCGGGTGTTCGTCGACCTCGGGAGCATCTCGTACTCGGCCGTGACCCACCCGGTGCCGCGGCCCTTGAGCCAGCGCGGCACGCCCTCGGTGAAGGAGGCCGCACAGAGCACCCGGGTGCGCCCGAACTCGACGAGCACGCTCCCCTCGGCGTGGTCGAGCCAGTTGCGGGTCAGCTGCACGGTGCGCAGCTGGTCGGCGGTACGTCCGTCGTGTCGGGTCATGCGGTCAGGCTAACGGCGCCCGCCCGGACGGCCGCGACCAGGACGTGCCTCCCCGGACCGGGGGCGGCCGCCGACTACCCTCGCGACGGTGAGCCCCCGAGCCGACCCGGCACGCCGCCGGCCTCTCGCGCCGACGACGGTGCTGGCCGCCGGCTTCGTCCTGTGGGCCCGGGGTGTGCCCCTCGCCGTTCCACCGGGTCCGGCGACGGGCCGACTGCTCCACGGCGCCCGGCAGGCGAAGCACGCCGCACACGTGGCCGCCAAGCGGACGCGGAGGGGGGCCCGCGCGGCGAAGTTCGACGTGGCCACGGTGCTGTTCCGCGACGTCGAACGGCTCCGGCCCTACCGGTACCGCACGGGTCGGTACCCGGGCTCGTTCCTCGAGCACACGGAGGCACCTGAGGGCCCACGACAGGTCCCCGAGCGGGTCTTCGTGGTGTGGACCGGTGGCAATGCGCTCACCCCGAACCGCGAACGCGGGCTGGCCGCCCTCCGCAGTCGCCTCGAGGTCCCCCTGGTGCTCGTGACGCCCCACACCCTCGACGAGTGGCTGGTCGCGGACCACCCGCTCCACCCGGCCTACGAGCACCTCAGCCTCGTCCACCGTTCCGACTACCTGCGGGCCTACCTCCTGCACCACCACGGCGGCGGCTACGTGGACGTCAAGGAACCGCGCGGGTCCTGGCGCGCCGCATTCGCCCGCGCGGCCGCGGACCCCGATCGATGGCTGACGTCGTATCGCACCACCCACGCGAACTGGATCGGCAAGCTCCCGGGCCGGCTCGGTCTCGACATCCTCGTCCACCACCGGCTCATGGTCGGCAAGGGATCCCTCATCGCCCGCTCCCGCACCCCCCTCACGGCGGAGTGGCTGGCCGCGATGGATCGGCTCCTCGACGCCACGGTGGAGCGCCTCGAGCACCATCCCGGAGGCGTGTACGGCGACGACCCCCTCTACCCCCTCTCCTGGACCGACCTGCTGGGCCGGGTCCTCGACCCCTTGACGCTCAAGTACCTCGCCCACGTCGGCCACGACGACGACCTTCTCCTCGACTTCCACGGCTACAGGTGAACCGGCGCGCGCGACCGTATTCTCGGGCTGTGACCCTCCGTACCCTCATCGCGCCGGCACTCGAGGCGGCCCGCCGATCGGGGCGACCCGTCGCCTGGACCCGCGACTGGATGGGCTGGGGCAACCAGGCTCTCGTGTGGTTCTGGGCGTGGCGAGGTCTCAGCCGGGGGGAGGAGCGGCTGGCCCTTCGCACCCCGGCGATGGCGCCGTGGCTCTCGGTCTTTCCCGAGGCCATGAAGCTCACCGTGGATCGATCGGACGTCAGGTTCCTCGACCGTCGCCTCCTCGGGGGCGCAGAGCGCCCGGACCTCGATGTCGGGCCGTACGCACGCGACTTCACCACCGCGGAGCTCGAAGGCTTCATGGACGAGGTCCTCCTCGCGTCCACCCGGTTCGGCGACCTGGTGGAGAGTCGGTCCCTGCCGGCCGACACCCTGGTCCTCAACGTCCGGCGCGGCGACTACTTCACGCCGGACCACATCGCCACCTTCGGCTTCGACACCTCCGCGTGGCTGCAGCGTGTCCTGCCCTGCGCCACCCCCGCCCGGGACGTGCGTCGGGTCCACGTGGTCTCGGACGACCTCGCCTGGTGCCGCGAACGCGTTCCGGCCCTGTGCGGACCACACCTCAACGTGACCTTCGCCGACCCCTCCGAGGGGCCCGTCGAGCACCTCGCGACCCTCGCCGCGGCCCAGCGCCTCGTGCTCGCCAACTCGACCTTCTCCTACTGGGGTGGCTATCTCGCAACGCGACGCGGAACCACACCGGACGATGTGTGGGCTCCGGACTTCTTCATGCGCGGCCACAACGACGACCGCGCGTGGTTGCTGGACCCTCGCTGGCGGGCGGTCCCGATCACGGACGATGCCGCATGGGTGTCCCGGCACGTCCCTCACCCGGGGCCGCTGTGACCCGGACGCTGCTGCTCACCGAGCACCCCCTCTCCGCCTGGCGCGAGCGCTTCGCACGTGGGGAGGTTCCCTCGGCGATGCCCTACGGCGTCGACGTCCTCACGGAGCGCGGCCACCGGGTGGTGGGCCCTCCGGCCCCCACGACCTCCCCCCGGGCGGCCAAGGCACGCGACGTCGTCGAGCACCGCACCGGGATGCCCGTCGAGCGCACCCTGCGCTCCCTCGGTGCGGTGCGCCGTGCCGACCTCGTGCTGGCTCTCCTCGAGCGCGAGGGGATGCTCGCCGGCCTCGGGCGCGGCCTGCGCGTGCCACCCTTCGCCTCGACCCCCCTCGTCGTCTGGTCCTGCTGGCTCGCCGACGACGTGCGCACTGCCGACCGCACCACCCGGGCTCGGCTCGCCCGACGGATGCGCGGGGCCGACCTCGTGACCCACATGTCACGCCACGAGACCGAGATCCTCGTCGACCTCGGCATCCCCGAGGACCGTCTCTTCCCCGTGACCTTCGGGGTCTCGCACCGCTTCTACCAGCCGGGCACCGCGCCACGCGACATCCCCCTGCTGGCGGTCGGGCAGGACCGCGGACGGGACTACGCGACGCTCGTGGAGGCAGTGCGCGGCACCGACCTCACGCTCGACCTCGTGTGCAAACCGGAGAACCTCGCCGGACTCGACCTCCCGGACAACGTGCGCGTCCACGGCACCGTCCCGCTCCCCCGCTACCGGGAGCTGCTCCGTCGGGCGCAGGTCGTCGCGGTGCCCACCCGGGACCTCGCCTACCCGACGGGGCAGTCGGTGGCGCTGGAGGCGGCGTCCTCGGGCTGCGCGGTCGCCGTGACCGGCACCCGGGCGATGCGTGACTACGTCGAGGACGACGTCACCGGTGTGCTCGTCGACGAGGGCGACGTCGAGGGCTGGCGCTCGACCCTCACCGCGCTGCGCGAGGACGTGGGGCGTCGCGAGCGGCTCGGGGCGGCCGCCCGCCGCTCGGTGGAGGAGCGCTTCAACGCCGACCACATGTGGACCGAGCTCGACGACGTGGTGCGCGACCGCGGGATCCTCCCGCACCGCTGAGGAGCCGCCCCCACCCACTGCCTCCGTGCGAGGGCGGCCCGGGCCGCCGTGGTGGGCTCGGGCCGGTCAGGCGTCCGCGTGCTCGGGTGGCCAGACCACCCGGAACCGCTCGAAGCAGACCTCGAGGTCGTCGGAGAAGTCGATGCCGATGCGCTCGCACGCGCGTCGCCAGTAGGCGCGGTGGTAGCGCAGCCACGACTCCAGCGTGCGCTCGTACTCTCCCTCGTCCCACGCGAACCGCTCGTCGACGCTGGACACCGGCCCGACCCGCAGCTCCACGGCCCGCAGGACCGCTCGAGGAGCGCCGGACCCGTCGCACACCACCCAGTGGTCACCGACCCGCGGCAGCGGCTCGTCGTCGGCGACGTACTCGGCGACCAGGCCCGCCGTCGCCCGCTTGGTGCCCGCGAGGACGAAGGCGAGCAGCTCGTCGGCGAGCTCCGGGGAGTCGCCGAACCATTCCACGACGGGCATCCGCGGGTCGAGCAGGTCCGGGGCCGTGGCCACGTACTCGGCCCACATCCCCGCGGCAGCGGCCCGGTCGAGGCGGTCCGGCTCGCCGAGGGGCCGGCCGACCTCGGTGGCCCAGCCCGCGGCGGCGATCTCGACCCGTCCCGGCCACACCTGCGCCGCCTGGGCCCGGCAGACCTCGCGGTCGTTCCACGCCGGGACGTGGGTGAGGACGAGTCGGCCCACCCCACCGGCGCGCACGGCGGCGGTGGCGGCCCGGGAGCCGGAGAGGTGGATGTCGCGGGCGTCGTCCCGCCCGTCGACGAACGCGGAGTCGAGCAGCGCGAGGTCGGCTCCGGCGAGCAGCGGGTCGAGGTTCGGGCAGTCGTCGGTGTCGCCGGTGAAGGCCAGCACGGCCCCGTCCGCCTCGACCCGGTAGCCGTACGCCTCGACCGGGTGGTTCACCGCGTACGGGACGCATCGGAACGGCCCGACCACGAACGGCTGGGCGTCCGCGACCGCCGTGAAGGCGTACTCGCCCTCCATCCCGCCCGGCTCGAGGCCGTGGTACATCAGGGCAAGCCGCTCCGCCGTCTGTGCCGGGCCGTGCACGGGCAGCCTCGACGGGAGCGGCCCCTCCGGCCGGTAGCGCCGCACGACGTAGAGCCCGAGGAGGTCCGCGCAGTGGTCCGGGTGCAGGTGGCTGAGCAGGACGGCGTCGAGGTCGGCGGGGTCGACGTAGCGCTGGAGCGCCCCGAGGGCACCGCTGCCGAGGTCGAGCAGGACGCGCCAGGTGCGCCCCTCGTGCTCGGCCTCCACGAGGTAGCAGGACGCGGGGGACTCCGGCCCCGGGAAGGACCCGGAGCACCCGACGACGGTGAGCCTCATGTGATCCCCGCCCGCACCACGGTCGGCGGCGAGGTGAAGACCGGCCCGACCGACGAGCCCACGCCGAGGAAGCGGACGGCGAGCCGACGGAACTCCTCGGGGTCGCCGGTGGTCGTGAACCCGTGGTCCGGCGGGGGCAGGTCGTCGGGCCGCAGCAGGTCGGCATCGGCGAGCACCCGGTAGACGTCCTTGGCCGTCTCCTCCGCCGATGACACGAGCGTGACGTCGTCACCCATGACGTACGAGATGACGCCGGTGAGCAGGGGGTAGTGGGTGCACCCGAGGACCACGGTGTCGACCCCGCGCTCGCGCAGCGGGTCGAGGTACTCGTGGGCGACGCCGACGAGCTCGGCACCGCCGGTGACCCCCGCCTCGACGAACTCCACGAAGCGCGGGCACGGCGTGGAGGTGACGTCGAGGTGCGGCGCCGCGGCGAAGGCGTCGAGGTAGGCGCCGGACTGGTGCGTGCCCCGGGTGCTGATGACGCCGACCCGGCCGGAGCGGGTGGCGGCGGCCGCGCGGCGCACCGCGGGCCGGATCACCTCGACGACCGGCACGTCGTAGCGCTCGCGGGCGTCGTGGAGCACGGCGGCACTCGCGGTGTTGCACGCGATGACGAGCACCTTGACCCCGTGGTCGACGAGCCGGTCGAGGCACTGGAGGGCGAACTCGCGGGTCTCGGCGATGGGACGCGGCCCGTACGGGGCCCGGAGCGTGTCGCCGAAGTACGCGACGGACTCGTGGGGCAGCTGGTCGAGGATCGCGCGCATGACGGTCAGTCCGCCGTACCCGGAGTCGAACACCCCGATCGGTGAGTCGGTCACCCGGCCAGCGTAGGCGCGCACACCGACGGGGACTCCCCCGACAGGCGGTCACGCACGTCACACCCGTCCTACACTGGCGCCACGGGGTTCACACCCGCCACAGACCGGGAGGACACGCGTGTTCGGTATCCCCCGTGGGATGACCGTCCTGTTCTCCCACGACACCCGCCGCCGCCTCGCCCTCGCGGTCGCCGGGTCCGTGCTCACCGCCCTCCTCGAGGTGGTCGGTGTCGCGAGCGTCGTCCCCCTCATGCAGCTCATCACGGGCGTGGATCCGACCACGGGCCTGCTCGGCCGGTTCGCGGACGTCTTCGGCAACCCGCCCCCGGACCGCCTCGCCCTCATCATCGCCGTGCTCGTCTTCTCGTCCTTCGTCCTCAAGACCCTCGTCGGGCTCGCGTTCCGCTGGTGGATGGTCGGTTTCCTCGCCGTGCAGGAGGCCGACACCGCGCAGTCCCTGCTGCGCCGCTACCTCGCGGCGCCGTACTGGGTGCACCTGGGCCGGCACACCGGTGAGTTCAACCGGACGATGAGCGAGTCGGTCGGCCAGACGTACAGCCTCGTCGTCGCCGGGGCGATCACCGTCCTCACCGAGTTCCTGTCCGTCGCGGCGCTGGCCGTCGTCCTCCTCGTGATGGACCCCGTTCCCGCCCTCGCCGCACTCGCGTACTTCGGCCTCACCGGGCTCGCCTTCCAGCGGTACGTCAGCCCCCGGGCCGAGGAGGTCGGCAGGGTCTTCCAGGAGGCCGCCCTCGACATGTCCCTCACGGCGTGGGAGACCATCCAGGGCATCAAGGAGATCCGCGTCCGCCGGGGCTCGCAGAAGTTCCTCGCCCGGTACCGGGCCGCCCGCATGCGCTACGCCCGGGCCCGGCGCACCAGCGCGTTCCTCACGGACCTGCCGAAGAGCGTCCTCGAGCTGACCTTCATCGGCGGGGTCGCCGTGCTCGTCGTCGTCGCCTTCTCGCGCGGCAACTCGACGACCACCCTGACCACCCTGTCCCTGTTCGTCGCCGCGGGCTTCCGGATGCTGCCGAGCCTGACCCGGATCATGGCCTCCCTCCAGATGGTCCGGATGGGCCGCCCGGGCGTCGACCTCGTCCTCGCCGACCTCACCGACCCCGACCTCCCCGACGTGCCGGGGGACGACCCCGGGACCACGACCCGCCTGCCGTTGCGCGAGTCCCTCGTCGTCCGGGACGCCGTCCACCGGTACCGCGACGGCACGGCCAACGTCCTCGACGGGGTGACCCTGACGATTCCCGCCGGCACGTCGGTGGCGTTCGTCGGCACGAGCGGCGCGGGCAAGACGACCCTCGTCGACACCATCCTCGGCCTGCACACACCCGTCTCCGGCGCCGTCCTCGCCGACGGGCGCGACATCACCGAGGACCTCGCCTCCTGGCAGCGGAACATCGGGCTCGTCCCGCAGGACGTCTTCCTCCCCGACGACACCCTGCGCGCGAACATCGCCCTCGGGGAACCGCCCGAGCTCGTCGACGAGGCGCGCCTGGCCGCCGCCGTCCGCGACGCCCAGCTCGAGACCCTCCTCGCCACCCTCCCCGACGGACTGGACAGCCGGGTCGGCGAGCGCGGGTCGAGGCTCTCCGGTGGGCAGCGCCAGCGGCTCGGCATCGCCCGGGCGCTCTACCGCGACCCGGCCCTCCTCGTCCTCGACGAGGCGACGTCGGCCCTCGACAACGAGACCGAGCGGCGGGTCGCCGAGACCGTCGCCGCGCTCGGAGGGCGGATGACCGTCGTCATCGTGGCGCACCGGCTCTCCACGGTTCGCACCTGCGACCAGGTGGTCTTCCTCAAGGACGGGCGCGTCGAGGCGGCGGGGACCTTCGAGGAGGTCCGGCTCGCGAGCCCGGACTTCGCACACCTCGTCCGGCTCGGCAACCTCGACCCGGTCCCGAGCGGAGGCAGCCGTGCCGACTGACCCCACGCCCGTCAGCGTCGTCGTCCCGCACCACGGCGACCCCGGGCCGACCCTCGCCACCGTCGCGGCCCTGCTCGCGCAGGCCGACGTGGACCTCGAGGTCGTCGTGGCCGACGACGCGTCCCCCGAGCCCTTCCCCGCGACCGACGGCGTCACCGTCGTGCGTCGGGAGCGCAACGGCGGCTTCGGCGCCGCCGTCAACAGCGGTGCCGAGCGCGCCACCCGGCCGCTCCTGCTCGTCCTCAACAGCGACGTGACGATCCCCCCGACCTTCGTCCGCGACCTGCTCGCCGCCGCCGGGCCGTGGATGCCGGCCGTCGTCGGCCCGCTCGTCCTCGACGAGGACGGCACGCCGGCGCCGACGGCCCGGCACTTCCCCACCGCGTTCCACCAAGGCGTCGAGTGGCTCACCCCCCTGGCGCGCTACCGGCACCACCGGGCCCTCCACGAGGCGGTCGGGCACGACACCCGGGCGGTCCCGGGCGCGGTCCTGCCGGTCGACTGGGTCGTCGGGGCCGCACTGCTCCTGCCCACCGAGGCCTTCCGGGGCGTCGGCGGCTTCGACGAGGGGTACTTCATGAACTCCGAGGAGGTCGACCTCCAGCGTCGCCTGCGCGCCGAGGGCGTGCCGAGCGTCTTCCTCGGCACGGTCTCCCTCACCCACGTCGGCGGGGGCTCCTCCGACCCCTCGCTCCGGCGCGAGTGGCTCGTGCGGTCCCGCCTCGCGTACGCGGACCGCTGGGGTGGGCGTCGCCGGCTCGTCGCCGCGCTCACCGCCGCGACGGCCGCCAACGCGGTCGTCAACTCCACCCGCCGTCTCGCGGGCCGCGACGTCGACCCGCGGGCGACCGCCCGCGAGGAGCTGCGCCTCATCCACGGAGGCCCCCGATGACGCTCGCCCGCCGCCTCGTCGAGGCCCCGCCGGCGGTGCGCTGGCACCTGGCGCGGACCCGCGGCCCGCTGTACCGCCGTGCCTTCGCCGCCTTCGGACCCGGATCCGTCGTCGTCCGCCCGCACGTCCTGCGGGGCGTGGACCGGATCCGACTCGGCGCCGGCTGCGCCGTGCACGACGGCGTGTGGCTGCAGGCCGAGGGCGACGGCGGCGAGATCACGTTCGGCGACCGCGTCTACGTCGGGCACGACGTCCACGTGCACGCCATCGACCCCGTGGCGGTCGGCGACGACGTCGTCCTCGCCGACGGGGTCTTCGTCGCCTCCACCGACCACCACCGCGGCGACCCGGCGTCCGTGCACGGCACCGGCCCGATCCGCATCGGCGACCGCGCGTTCGTCGGTCAGCGCGCCGTCGTCCTCGGCGGCGTCACCATCGGCGCCGGCGCCACCGTCGGCGCCGGGGCGGTCGTCACCCGGGACGTTCCCGCCGGAGCCACCGTCGCCGGGGTGCCGGCCCGAGTCGTGGGGGCCACCTGATGACCGTCCTGCTCACCGGCGGTGCCGGGTTCATCGGCCAGCACCTCGCGCGACGGCTCGTCGAGGCCGGCCACGAGGTCGTCGCCCTCGACCTGCTGCACCCGCAGGTGCACGCCCAGCCCGACGCCGCCGTCGCCGCCTTCCCCGGCGAGGTGGTCGTCGCCGACGTCGCCGACGACACCGCCTGGGCGGCCGTGCCCGCCGGCGTCTCGTCCGTCGTCCACCTGGCCGCCGAGACGGGGACCGGCCAGTCGATGTACGAGGTCGAGCGATACCACCGGGTCAACGTCGACGGCACCCGGCGCGCCGCGGCCTTCGCCCGCGCCCACGGGGTGCCGTTCCTCTCGATGAGCTCGCGAGCGGTCTACGGCGAGGGCCGGTACGAGTGCCCCGAGCACGGGACCGTCTTCGGCCGGCGCTGCTGCGGTGTGGCGGAGCCGGCCGCCTCGCACGAGGACGACCCCCACCACCCGGTGTCGGTCTACGGCGAGACGAAGTCGCTCGCCGAGGCCGTGGCCCACGAGGAGTGCGGCACCCAGGTCCCGCTGACGGTCGTGCGCCCGCAGAACGTCATCGGCCCCGGCCAGGCCCTGCACAACCCCTACACGGGCGTGCTCGCCGCCTTCCTCGCGATGCTGCGGGAGGAGCGCTCGCTGACCGTGTACGGCGACGGTCACCAGACCCGCGACTTCGTCCACGTCGCCGACCTCGCCGCCCTCCTCGCCTGGGCGGTGGACCACCCCGCCGAGGCCGGTGACCCGCGGGTCCTCAACTCCGGCACCGGCGCCCGGACCAGCCTGCTCGACCTGGCGGATGCCGCGATCGAGGGGTCCCCGCTGCCCTCGCCCGGCGTCACGCACCTCGAGGTGCACCGGGCCGGGGACATCGAGCACGCGTGCGCCGACCTCGGCCGGCTCCGCGGGGCCGGGGCGCCCGAGCCGGCGTGGACCGCGCGGGCGGCCATCGTGGACTTCATCCGCTGGTCCTGGGACAAGCCCGGTGCCGGCGCGGCCGCGTGGGACACCGCCCTCGACGAGCTGGCCCGCCGCGGCCTGACCTCGTGACGCGACCCAGCCGGGTCCTCGTCCTCAGCCCGGTGTTCCACGGCTACTGGCGCTCCCTCGAGCGGGCCCTGTCCGGCCTCGGGCACGACGTGAGCACCGTGACCTACGACGAGCACCGCGGTCTCACACGGCTCGCCGCCAAGGTGGCGCACGACCTCCCCGAGCGGCTCGGTGGCTCCGACGCCCGGCGCCGCGCGGTGCTCGGGGCCCGTGCGCGCGACGCGGTCTCCGCGCACGACCCGGACGTCCTCCTCGTCGTCAAGGGCGACGCCTTCGACGACGCGTTCTGGGAGCTCCTCGACCAGCGCCACCAGCGCCGCGTGCTGTGGCTCTACGACGAGCTGCGCCGCACCGGGCACACCGACACCTCCCTCGCCGCCGCCGGGCCGGTCGCCTCCTACTCCCCCCTCGACGTCGCGGCGCTCACCGCCCGCGGGATCCGCGCCGCGCACGTTCCCCTCGCGCACGACCCCGACGAGCCGGTCGGCGCGGCCACCCCGAGCGACGAGGTCGTCTTCGTCGGGGCGCGCTACCCGGCGCGAGAGGCGCTGCTCACCGGCCTCGCGACGGCGGGAATCCCGGTCCGGGCCCACGGTCGCGACTGGTCCGGGCACCCGGTGGACCGGCTGCGCACGTGGCGGGTCGGCGGGCCGACCCTCCCCCACGGGCGGGACCTCACCCGCTCCGCGGCCTACGGCGTCATGGCCGGCGCCCGGGCCACTCTCAACGTCCACGGCGACCAGGACGGCTTCACGATGCGCACCTTCGAGGCGTGCGGCGTCGGGGCCGTCCAGCTCGTCGACCGCGCCGACGTCTCACGCCACTACGAGCCGGACACCGAGGTGGCGGTCTTCGACGGCGTCGACGAGGCGGTCGAGCTGGCCCGGCGCGCCGCGGCCGACCCGGCGTGGGCCGCCGCCCTCCGGCGCGCCGGAGCCGCCCGCACCCGCGCCGAGCACACCTTCACCCACCGCGCCCGAGCCCTGGAGTCCCTGTGGACGGACTGACCCACCCCCGCGACCTCGAGGCCTGGCACCGCTGGCAGCTCAGCAGGCAGCCGCTGCGCCGGCGGGTCGGCCAGGTGACCCGCGTGCTCCGCTCCATCGCGCGCCCGGACGCCCGCCCCGGTGCCGTGACACTGACCCGCGGCGGCCCCGGGCCGGTGCGGCTGCTCGTCTGCCTCGAGTCGCGATCCCCCAGCTCGGTGCTGGCCCTCCTGGCCCCGCTGCGCTTCCTCGCCCTCGAGGGGGTCGCCGTCGTCTCGCCGGAGCCCGTCACGGACCTGCTGCCCCCGTGGGTGTGGCGCGAGTCCTCGGCGACCGTCATCGATGACGTGCCGCGCCTGGCGGCGCAGGCCGCTGCGGTCCTCTCGACCGGCCACTACCTCCCCCTGGGCCGCGCGGCCCACGCGTCGGTCGCCGCCCAGGCCCGCTTCGTCACCGCGCAGCACGGCCTGCTCACCCCCGACGCCCCACCACTCGCCGACGGCACGACCCTCCTCGCGTGGAGCGAGGCCGACGCCGAGTTCTGGCGCTCGGGCCGGGACGACCTCGCCGACGCCGTTCCCGTCGGCTCGCAGCTGCTCTGGGAGGCCGGGACGCCACCGCACGCCAGGGCCGCCCCGGGCACCGCCCCGGTCTTCCTCGGCCAGCTGCACGGGGCCGAGCTGCCCACCGAGCTGCTCGTGGGGGCCGCCGAGTCCTTCTGCCGCGAGACCGGCGCCACCTACCGGCCGCACCCCTCCGAGCGTGACCGTGACTCACGACGCACCCACGCCCGGTTCGAGGCCGAGGGCATCACCGTCGACCGGTCCGGGACCCCGCTGCGCGAGCTCGGCGCGCCCGTCGTCAGCGTCTTCTCGACCGGGGTGCTCGAGGCCGCCGCGGCCGGGCTCCCGGCCTGGGTGTCCTGCCCCGACGCGCCCCCGTGGCTCACCGCGTTCTGGGACCGCTACGGGCTGGCCCGCTGGGGTGAGGAGCCGACGCCCTCCCCCGAACGGCCCGCCATCGAGCCGTCGCGGCGCGCGGCCTCCGCCCTGGAGGACATGATGTCGCCGTGAGGATCCTCTGCGTCGTGCCCGCCCGGGGTGGCTCCAAGGGCGTCCCACGCAAGAACCTCCGGGTCCTCGCCGGGCGCCCGCTCATCGCGTGGACCCTCGAGCAGGCCCTCGCCGCGCGTCCTGCGATGGACGTCGTCGTGTCGACCGACGACGACGACATCGCCGACGCAGCCCGCGCAGCCGGGGCGATGGTGCCGTTCCTGCGCCCCGCCGAGCTGGCCCGCGACGACACCCCCACCGAGCCCGTCGTCCGGCACGCGATCGAGGCCGCCCGCGCCGCCGACGCCGCACCGGACGCCGTGATGCTCCTCCAGGCCACCTCCCCGGTCCGCCTCCCCGGAACCATCTCGCGTGCCATCGCCCAGCTCGAGGCCACGGGCGTCGACTCGCTCGTCGGGGTGGTCCCCCAGGCGCCGTTCATCTGGGCCGACGGTCCGGAGCCGACCGCGGCGTACGACGTCACCGCGCGACCGCGCCGGCAGGACCTCACGCCGCAGACCCTGCGCTACCGCGAGACCGGTTCGCTCTACCTCACCCGCACCTGGGTGTACGACGAGCTCGACAACCGGATCGGAGGGCGGACCGGCCTCTTCGTCATGGAGGAGGTCGAGGGGGTCGACGCCGACACCGAGCTCGACCTCGCCGTCGCCGAGCAGCAGCTCCTCACCCTCACGACCGGGAACCCCGCATGATCATCGACCGCAGCGTCACGCCCTTCGTCGTCTACGCGGAGGACCCCGTGTTGCGGGCCCTGGAGAAGATCACGGCGAACAAGGCGCGGATCGTCTTCTGCGTCACCGAGCACGGGCACCTCGTCGGTTCCCTCACCGACGGCGACGTCCGCCGCTGGATCGCCGAGCAGCCGGAGGTCGACCTCTCCCGGCCCTGCTCCGACGCCGCGAACACCACGGCGGTCAGCGCCCCGGCCACGGCCACCCCGGCCGAGATCCGGCTGCTCTTCCACGGTGCGGTCGACCACGTCCCGCTGCTCGACGAGCACGGCCACCTCGTCGCCGTCGCCGTCAACCGGAGCGACGCCTTCCGGGTCGGGCGGCACGAGGTCGGGAAGGGGCAGCCCACCTTCGTCATCAGCGAGATCGGCATCAACCACAACGGCTCGGTCGAGCTGGCCAAGGAGCTCGTCGACCTCTCCGTGCAGGCCGGCGCGGACGCCGTGAAGTTCCAGCTCCGCGACATGGCCGCCCTCTACCGCGGCGGCACCGGGGGGAGCGCGGGCGAGGACCTCGGCGCGCAGTACACCCTCGACCTGCTCTCCCGCTTCAACCTGCCCGCCGAGCGGCTCTTCGAGGTGTTCGACCACGCGCGCGCCGCAGGGGTCGACGTCATGTGCACGCCGTGGGACGCGCCGAGCGTCGACGCGCTCGTCGAGTACGGCGTCCCGGCCCTGAAGATCGCCTCGGCCGACCTGACGAACCACACCCTCCTCCGGCACGCCGCCGCCTCCGGGACCCCGCTCGTCGTCTCGACGGGGATGTCGACCGAGGCCGAGATCCGCGAGAGCGTCGCCCTGCTGCGCTCCACCGGGACGCCGTACGCGCTGCTGCACTGCCAGTCGACGTACCCGGCGCCGTTCAAGGACGTCAACCTGCGCTACCTCACGCGGCTCGCCGAGCTCGGCGACTGCCCGGTCGGGTACTCCGGCCACGAGCGCGGCTTCCACGTCGCGGTGGCTGCGGTGGCCCTCGGCGCGACCATCGTCGAGAAGCACTTCACCGTCGACAAGTCGATGGAGGGCAACGACCACAAGGTCTCGCTGCTCCCCGACGAGATGCGCGACATGGTGGCCCGGATCCGCGAGGTCGAGCAGGCCCTCGGCTCGGCCGAGCCCCGAGCCGTCTCCACCGGCGAGATGATGAACCGGGTCAACCTCGCCAAGAGCCTCGTCGCCGCCCGCGACCTCACGGCCGGCCAGGTCATCGACCGGGCCGACGTCGACATCATGAGCCCGGGCCGTGGCCTCCAGCCCAACGCACTGCCCACCCTCGTGGGTCGGACTGCCCTGCGGTCGATGACGGCCGGGGAGTTCTTCTACGCCTCCGACCTCGCCGACGCCGTGCCCACCGGGCGCGACTACGCGTTCCGGCGCCCGTGGGGGCTCCCGGTGCGCTACCACGACGTCGCGCCGCTCACCGCCGACTGCACCCCGGACTTCCTCGAGTTCCACTTCTCCTACAAGGACCTCGAGATCGACCCGCACGCGGCCCTGCCCGGTCGGCTGCCGATGGGCTACGCGTGCCACGCACCCGACCTCTTCGCCGGCGACTTCATCCTCAACCTGGCGAGCGAGGACGACGCCCACTGGGAGCGCTCCGCGGAGGAGCTCCAGCGGGTCATCGACATCACCCGCTCGATGCGCGACCGGTTCGACCAGGACGCCGACCCCGTCGTCATCTCGAGCGTGGGGGGCTTCACGACCGACGGGCACGTGCCCGCCGACGAGATCCCCGACATGTACGCGCGCGTCGCCGCGGGCCTCGACCGGGTCGACGACACCGGGGTGCGGCTGGCCTGCCAGACCCTGCCGCCCTTCCCCTGGTACATGGGTGGCCAGCTGTACTGCAACCTCTTCGTCCGCCCTTCCGACACCGCCGAGTTCGCGGCGCGCTACGACCGGCGGCTGTGCCTCGACGTGTCCCACTCCAAGCTCGCCGCGACCTTCCTCGGCGTCCCCTTCTCGGCGGCCGTCGACCTCCTCGCGCCGCACACCGAGCACCTCCACCTCGTCGACGCGGTGGGGGTCGACGGCGAGGGCGTGCAGGTCGGCGACGGCGAGGTCGACTGGGCCGTGCTCGCCGACCAGCTCGACACCCACGCGCCCGGCGTGTCCTTCATCCCCGAGATCTGGCAGGGCCACGTCAACCACGGCGAGGGCTTCTGGGTCGCGCTGGAGCGGCTGGAGCAGTGGTTCTGACCCCACCGCCCCTCGCCCTCTGGGTCGTCCCGGTCGCCGACCTCGGCGGGGTGGCCCGGCACGTCCTCGACACCGTGGAGGTGGGGGTCCCCGGGTACCGGCTCGTCGTGCAGTGCCCGCCCGGTCCCCTGGCCGACCGGCTGCGCGCGCTCGGTGCCGCGGTGACCACCGCTCCGGTGGGTCCCGAGCACGGGGTCCGCGAGTCGGTGGCAGCGGTGCGCCACACCGTTCGGGCGCTGCACCCCACGGTCGTGCACTCGCACCTGTCCTGGGCCGACGTCGTCACGGCGGCCGCCACCGTCGGCTCCGGTGCCGCCGTCGTCACGACCGAGCACGGGATCGCCGACGACGACCTCGTCTACCACGGCACCGCGTGGCGGTCCCGGCTGCGTGAGGGGGTGCACACCGTGCGGCTGCGGCGGGCGGACGCCGTCATCGCGGTCTCCGAGGCGACCGCGCGCAGCATCCGCCGCAAGTGGCACCCGGGGCGCTCCACTGCCGTGCACGTCGTCCGGAACGGCGTCGACCGCCCGTGCGACCCGCCGCGACGGGACGCCGGCCTCCACGTCTGCTCGATCGCCCGGCTGGCCCCCGAGAAGTGCCTCGACGCCCTGCTGCGGGCCTTCGCGGTCCTGCACGCCCGCCGCCCCGAGGCCCGTCTGACGATCGCCGGCACGGGGCCGGAGGAGGCCGCGCTGCGGCGGCTCGTCGGCGGGCTCGGCCTCGCGGACGCGGTGACGATGCCCGGCCACGTCGACGCCGTCGCCCTGCTGGCCGAGGCCGACGTCCTCGTCCAGCTCTCCGTCTGGGAGAACTGCTCCTACTCCCTGCTCGACGCCCTCGCCCACGGCGTCGGTGCCCTCGCGACGCCGGTCGGGGGCAACCCCGAGATCCTGCCCGCGTCGGCGCTGGTCGACGCGGGCGACGCCGGTTCCGTCGCCGAGGCCGTCGAGCGTCAGGGCCTGGACCCCGGCACGCGGCCCGGGCTGCCCCCCGGGTGGCCGACCCGCGCCGAGATGACGGCCCGCACGGCCGCGGTCTACGACTCGGTCACCGGAGCGGTCCGGTGACGGGCGTCGTGCTCGCCGCCAACAACGGCGAGATCGGCGGTGGCGAGGTGATGCTCCTCGCCACCGCCCACGTGCTGCGCGACCTCGGCCACGGCGTCGAGGTCGTCGCGCCGGACGCCGAGGGCGGCGTGCTCGACCACGCCGCCGCCCAGGGGTTCCCGGTGCACCGGCTCGACGCGGATCGCCGCCGCTACGCCCACGAGCTGCGGGGCTGGCACCGCGGCCGGGGCGGCCTGATCTGGTGCCACGGCCTCGTGCCGGCCGTCGCGACGGCCGGCCGGCGACACCGGATCGTCCACCTGCACCAGCTGCCGAGCCGGGCGCACCGCGCGGCCCTGCTCGCGGCCCGCAGCGGGGCGAGCGTGACGCTCGTCCCCTCGCGCTGGCTCGCGGCCCGGGTCTCCGGGTCGACCGTCCTCCCGAACTGGACACCGGACCCCGGCCCCCCCGCACCGCGTCCGACGGACCCCGGTCCACTGCGCCTCGGCTTCCTCGGCCGACACACCGTCGACAAGGGTCTCGTCGTCCTCGCCGAGGCGCTCGGCGCCCTGCCCGAGGACCAGCGGCCCCGGCTCGTCCTCGCCGGGCAGGCCCGCTTCGTCGACGCCGCGACCGCGCACCGGGTCGAGGAGGCGCTCGAACCGCTCGGCGACCTCGTCGAGCGCGTCGGCTGGGTGGAGCCGGCCGCCCTGTTCGGGTCGGTCGACGGGCTCGTCGTGCCGTCCGCGGCCCCCGAGGCGTTCGGCCTCGCGGTGGCCGAGGCGATGGCCGCGGGCGTCCCCGTGGTGGCGAGCGACGCCGGAGCCCTCCCCGAGGTGCTCGGCCCGGGCCACCCCTGGGTCGCGGCGGCCGGCGACCCGCGCGCCCTCCGCGACGCCGTCGCGGCGTGGGGCAGCGCCTCGTCCGCCGAGCGCACGGACGTCGCCGCGGCGCAGCGCCGCCGCTGGGCCGACGAGTACTCGCCCACGACCGGCCGCACCCGGGTCGCGGCGCTCCTGCGCGACCTTCCGGTCCCCGCCGCCTGAGCGGCCGAGGTCTGCGAGGATGGCGCCGACCATCCCCAGGACCGAAGGCCCGACACCTCATGCCCACCGCGCTCATCACCGGCATCACCGGCCAGGACGGGCTCTACCTCGCCGAGCTGCTCCTCTCGAAGGGCTACGAGGTCCACGGGATCATCCGGGGCCAGAACAACCCCAAGCGGGGGCTCGTCCGGCGGACCGTGCCCGACGTCCACCTGCACACCGGTGACCTCACCGACCTCTCGAGCCTCATCCGGGCGATGAGCATCGCGAACCCCGACGAGGTGTACAACCTCGGCGCCGTCTCGTTCGTCGCCTACTCGTGGGAGAACGCCCGCGTCACCACCGACGTCACCGGCACCGGGGTGCTCAACGTCCTCGAGGCGGTGCGCCTGCACTGCGGCGACGACCTGCGCCGGGTCCGGTACTACCAGGCGTCCAGCTCCGAGATGTTCGGCAAGGTCCAGGAGGTCCCCCAGCACGAGCGGACGCTGCTCTGGCCCCGCTCGCCGTACGGCGTGGCCAAGGCCTTCGGACACCACCTGACCATCAACTACCGCGAGTCGTACGGGATGCACGCCAGCTCCGGCATCCTCTTCAACCACGAGTCACCTCGCCGCGGCCCCGAGTTCGTCACCCGCAAGGTGTCGATGGCGGTGGCCCGGATCGCGCTCGAGCAGCAGGACTCCCTCGCCATGGGCAACCTCGACGCGCAGCGCGACTGGGGCTTCGCCGCCGACTACGTCGAGGGCATGTGGCGGATGCTCCAGCAGCCCGAGGGGGACGACTACGTCCTCGCCACCGGGGAGACGCACTCGATCCGCGACCTGCTCGACGTCGCGTTCTCGCACGTCGGCATCGAGGACTGGGCCCCGCTCGTCCACCAGGACCCCCGGTTCATGCGGCCCGCCGAGGTCGATGTGCTCATCGGGGACGCCTCCAAGGCCCGCGAGCGCCTCGGCTGGTCGCCGACCGTCCGCTTCGAGGAGATCGTGCGGATGATGGTCGACCACGACCTCGCGCTGCTGCGCGGCGACCGGTGAGCGTCGCCCTCGTCACGGGGGCCACCGGGCAGGACGGCGGCTACCTCGTCGAGCGCCTCCTCGACGAGGGCCACGAGGTGCACGGGCTGGTCCGCCGCGAGGACCTCGACGTCGGGCTCCCGGACGGCCTCGTCGTCCACGAGCTCGACCTCGCAGGGCCCGAGTCCGACCTCGCCGACCTCGTCGAGCGGGTCGGCCCCGACGAGCTGTACAACCTCGGCGGGGTGAGCTCGGTGGCGCGGTCCTGGGCCGAGCCGCTGCTGACGACCCGGGTGAGCGGCACCGCCGCACTCGTCCTCCTCGAGGCGGCCCGGCGGCTCCAGGAGCGACGCGGCCGCGAGGTCCGGGTGCTCCAGGCGGGGAGCGCGGAGATCTTCGGCGAGCCGTCGGTCTCCCCCCAGGACGAGCGCACACCGGTACGCCCGGTGAGCCCGTACGGTGCGGCGAAGGCGCTGGCCCACCACGCCGTGGGCATCGCCCGGTCGCGCGGCCAGTTCGCCACCTCGGTCGTCCTCTACAACCACGAGTCCCCTCGTCGTCCGCCGACCTTCGTGACCCGCAAGATCACGAGCACGGTCGCCGCGATCGCGGCCGGCCGGGCCGACCGGCTGGCGCTCGGGAACCTCGACGCGCGGCGCGACTGGGGGTGGGCACCGGACTACGTCGACGCCATGGTGCGCGCGGTGCGGCACGAGACGCCCAACGACTACGTCGTCGCCACCGGGGAGGCGCACACGGTGCGCGACTTCGTCGGTGCGGCCTTCGCCCGGGCGGGGATCTCCGACTGGGAGCACCTCGTCGTCGTCGACCCCGCGTTCCTCCGCCCCGCCGACCCCAGCCTCCTCGTCGGTGACTCCAGCCGGGCTCGGCACGAGCTCGGCTGGGCGCCGACCGTCACCTTCGACGAGCTCGTCGCGCGCATGGTCGATGCGGAGCCGCACCCGTCCTGACGTCGGCGCCTCGCCGCGCCGCCACGGTCATCCGCCGAACGGCCAGTCGGCACCCCGTCGAACGGTCGGACACCGGTCCCGAACGGACCGCCCCTGCCTGCCGTCCATCGCTGCGCCCGATCACCGAACACATACTGAATCCGTGGCCCACACCCTGACCGACGGCCGCACCGTCGCCGTCGCACACGACTACCTCACCCAGCGTGGTGGGGCAGAGCGCGTGGTCCTCTCCCTCGCCAGGGCCTTCCCCGGGGCCCCGGTCCACACGACGCTCCACGCTCCGGAGGCCACGTACCCCGAGCTGCGCGCCTTCGACGTCCGTGTGTCGCCCTTGGACCGCGTCGGCCTGCTGCGCCGCTCCCACCGCTCCGCGCTGCCCGTGCTGCCGCTGGCCGCATCGGCCGTCCGGCCCACCGAGGACGTGATCATCGCCTCGACCTCGGGCTGGGCCCATGGTTTCCGCGCCGAGGGCGACGTCATCGCGTACTGCCACGCACCCGCCCGGTGGCTCTACCAGAGCGAGGCCTACCTCGGCGGGCCGATGTGGTCCTCCCCCCGCGGACTCGCGCTCGCGATGCTCCGCCCGTCGCTGAAGGCCTGGGACCGCCGCGCCGCGCGTCGGCCTGTTCGCTACCTCTGCAACTCGCGCGTGGTCCGTGACCGCATCCGCGAGGCCTACGACATCGATGCCGAGGTCGTGCCGCCCCCGCACGCCATGGACCCCTCCGCCCCCCGCGAGGACGTCCCCGAGCTCGCCGGCTGGGCCGACGAGGGGTACCTGCTCGTCGTCTCCCGGCTGCTCCCCTACAAGAACGTGGACGTGCTCATCGAGGCCGTGCGCGGCACCGCGCAGCGCCTCGTCGTCGTCGGCTCGGGTCCCGAGAAGGCGCGCCTGCGCGCCACCGCCCCGGAGAACGTCCGGATGGTCGAGGGACTGTCCGAGGCCCAGCTGCGCTGGGTCTACGGCCACGCCCGGGCCCTGCTCGCGCCGAGCCTCGAGGACTACGGCCTGACGCCCCTCGAGGCCGCCGCCTTCGGCGTCCCCAGCGTCTCCCTGCGCGCCGGCGGCTACCTGGACACCGTCGTCGAGGGAGTGACCGGTCTGCACGTCGACTCCGTGGACCCCGAGGGTTTCCGGGCCGGCATCGCGGCCGCCACCGCGACCTCGTGGGACGTCGGGCAGATCGTCGCCCACGCCGCCGAGTTCAGCGAGGAGCGCTTCGGCCAGCGCATCCGCACGGTGGTCGAGGAGCTCAGCCCCCGTGCGCCGAGCCGCGCACGGGTGCCGGCCCACCATGCCCCGTCCGTGCCGGCCTGGACGACCCCGGCGTTCGGAACCCCCTGATGGCCCTCACGGCGTCGACCGGGCTCCGGCCGTCCACCACGGCTCGTGGGGCCACGGACCACCTGCTGACGCCCGCCGCCGTGGTCACCGACCTCGTCGCGATCGTCGCCGTCATCGCGCTCGCGGCCCTGGGCCGCATGGTGCTGCCGTTCTTCCGTGTGGCGGGGGACGTCGCCGACCTCGTCGCGGTCTCGGCCGTGCCGATCACCCTCGGCTGGCTGGCCCTGGTGGCGGCTCACGGCGGCTACTCCCGGCGCGTCTTCGGCGCGGGGAGTCTCGAGTACCGGCTCGTCGTGCGGGGCACGCTCGTGACGGCCGGAGCCGTGGGTCTGGTGTGCTACCTCGCGAAGTACGAGCTCTCGCGCGGGTTCCTCTTCCTCCTCATCCTCCTCGGGGTCCCGGGCCTCGTCCTGGGTCGGTACCTGCTGCGCCGCGCCGTGCACGCCGCGCGCCGCCGCGGTCACCTGACCCACCGCGTCCTCGTCGCCGGGTCCGCCGGCCAGGTCGACGAGGTCGCCGACGTGCTGCGACGCGAGCCGTGGCTCGGGTACGACGTCGTCGGGGCCCTCCTACCGGAGCCGACCACCGGCGCGACCACCCCGGGCGGGGTCCCGGTGCTGGGCACGACCGCCCGGATCGCTGCCGTCGTCGCCGACCAGGCCTGCGACGTCGTCCTCTTCGCGGGCGGCGCCGTGACCTCGGCGCAGCAGATGCGCCGGGCCGCATGGGACCTCGACGACACCGACGTCCAGATCATGCTCGTCCCGAGCCTCACCGACGTCGCGACCGACCGGGTGCACGTCCGGCCGGCGGCCGGCCTGCACCTCATGGAGCTCGAGGGCCCGCGAGCGCGGCGCGCGAGCCAGGTGTCCAAGCGCGCGTTCGACATCGTCGGCGCCTCCGTCGGGCTGCTCCTCGCCGGTCCCCTGCTGCTCACCACGGCCCTCGCGATCCGCCTGCACGACGGTGGCCCGATCACCTTCCGCCAGCGCCGGGTCGGTCGTGCCGGTGCGTTCTTCGACTGCCTCAAGTTCCGCTCGATGGTCGTCGGCGCGGACCGGATGACGGCCGAGGTCGCCGCCGCGAACAAGCACGGCGAGGACCACGTCCTCTTCAAGGCCGAGGACGATCCCCGGATCACGCGGCCGGGGCGGGTCATCCGCCGCTTCTCGCTCGACGAGACCCCCCAGTTCCTCAACGTGCTCCGCGGCGAGATGAGCCTCGTCGGCCCGCGTCCCCCGCTTCCCGGCGAGGTCGAGCGCTACACGCAGGACGTGCGGACCCGCCTCGCCGTCCGGCCCGGGATGACCGGCCTGTGGCAGGTGTCGGGCCGCTCGGACCTCTCCTGGGAGGACTCGGTCCGCCTCGACCTCTACTACGTCGACAACTGGTCCCTCGTGCAGGACCTCACGATCCTCTGGCGCACCGTCGCAGCGGTCGTCACCGGCCGCGGAGCCTACTGAGCCCGAGCCGCGGCCGACCCGTGCCGGCGTCAGCGGCGGCGGCCTCCGGCAGCGCCTCCGCGTAGACCTTGCGGCTCCGGTAGTCCGAGGCGTACGAGTGGTAGCCGTACCCGTAGCCGTAGACCACGCCGCCGACCTTGCGACGCGGCGCGAGGTTGAGCACGACCCCGAGGACCCGACCGCCGACCTGCGACATCGTCCGGGCCGCGAGACGGGCCTGCTCCTTGTGCGTCTTCCCCACGGCGAAGACGAGCAGGGTGCCGTCGCAGAAGCCCGCGAGGACCCCGGCGTCGGTGACCGGCAGCAGCGGCGGGGCGTCGAGGATCACGAGGTGGTCCTCGGACAGCTCGGCGACGAGCTCGCGCATCCGGGCCGACCCGAGCAGCTCGCTGGGGTTGGGCGGGGTGCGGCCCGAGGTGATGAGGCGGACGTTGTCCTGGTCGGTGTCGAGGAGCACCTCGGAGACCTCGACCTGGCCGGTGAGGACGTGCGAGAGGCCGACGGTCCCGACGACGTCGAAGACCTTCGCGAGCGTCGGGCGCCGCAGGTCGGCATCGATGATGATGACCGACCGCCCGGACTCGCCGAGCACCCGGGCGAGGGTGGCCGCGACCGTGGACTTGCCCTCGTGGGCGTTGGCGCTCGTGACGACGATGCTGCGCGCGGGGTCGTCGACCCCGATGAAGCGCATGTTGGTCCGGATCTGGCGGAATGACTCGGCGGCGATGCCGAGGGCACCGACCCGGCCGCGGCCGCGCGCGACGCTCAGCTCCTTGGTCTGCGGGACGACCCCGAGGACGCTCGCCCCCGTCTGCTCCTCGACGTCGGTGACGGTGCGCACCCGCGTGTCGAGCTGGCGCCGGACGAAGACCAGCGCGTACGCGACGCCCAGCCCGACGACGAGCCCGATCATCATGTTCCGCCGCGGGTTCGGGGCGATCTGGCCACCGGGCAGCGCCGACTCGATGGGCACGATGGACACGATCGGGGTGGCCGTCGGGTCACCCGCCGTCTCGATGGCGTTGGCCTCCTCCGCCGTCGCCGAGATCACCGCATCGGCGAGGACGCGGGACTCCTCCGGGCTGGGACCGCTGGCGGTGACCCTGAGGATGACCGAGTTGGGGACGACGCTCGCGCTGACCCGGCCGGCCACCTCGGCGGGGCTGGCCTGGATGCCGGTCGCGGCAATCGCCCGCTCCGCGACCGCCCGGCTGGTGACGAGCGGGAGGTAGGAGTCCGCCTTCGAGCCGCCGAGGGAGGTGGCGGCGATGCCGTCCCCGGTACTCGTCCCGGTGCCCGCGACCCGCACGTAGCCGCTGGCGTCCGCGACGTAGACCTCGGGCATGCGCATCGTCAGCCCGTACGCGACACCACCGCCGACGAGGGTGAGGAACACCAGGCTCAGCAGGTGGGCCCGCGTCAGGCGGACGAAGTCGAGCAGAGTCACTGAGGGGTCCTCCGGGCAGGCTGCTGCAGGGTGCGGCGGCTCGGTCCCCCGATGCTACCGGCGGACCCCCGCGTCCCGCCGGTGGACCATCGATCCGCGACCTAGAGTTGGGGGCGTGCCCGAGGACCGTGAGGTACCGACGCCGGTGCGCGTGCGGCTGGCCCACGCGGCGGTCCAGCGCATCGCCGAGGGCTGCGACGTGCAGGTCCTGCACATCAAGGGGCCGGCCGTCGCGCCCGGCCTGCGCCCCTGGTCCCACGGGGGCAGCGACGTCGACGTCATCGTCCGGCCTGACGGCGTCGAGCGCCTCATGGCCGCGCTCGCCGCCCACGGCTGGGGGACGGAGACGACCTTCGAGGCGGGGTCGGCCTTCGACCACGCGGCGAACCTGTTCCACCCCAGCTGGGGGCTGCTCGACGTCCACCGCCTGTACCCGGGGATGGACCGGGACCCCGCCCTCGCGTTCGAGGTGCTCTGGGAGCGACGCACCAGCACCGACATCGCCCACGTCGCCTGCCCCGTGCCCGACCCGCTCGCCCAGTCCCTCGTCCTGCTGCTGCACGCCGCCCGCACCCCGACGGGTGGGGTGCATCCCGACATCGGCCCGAACTGGACCGACCGCACCGAGGCGGACCGGCAGGCGCTGCGCGAGCTGGCCGCCCGGACCGGGGCCACGGTGGGGCTCGCCGCCGCGACCGGTGACCTCGCCGTGCACGCCGGCTCCCCGGAGGCAGCGCTCTGGGAGGTCTTCACCGAGGGCGGGGACCGGCTCGACGAGTGGCGGGCCCGGTGGCGCTCGGCCCGCGGGCCGGCGGCCAAGGCCTCGGTCGCGGTCCGGTCACTCGGGGTGAACCGCTACTACCTGCGCCAGAAGCTCGGCCACGAGCCGTCCCGCCCCGAGATGGCGCGCGAGTTCGTCCGCCGGTTCGGGCAGCTCGGTCGGGCCGTGGGCGGCCGGGCCGTGGGGAGGGTGCGCCGGTGAGTGGGTTGGCGGTCTCGCACCTGGCGGCCTGGCTCGAGGAGGACGGCGTCGTCTACGCCGCTCCCCTGCCCGACGGGCCGCCGGTCGTCCTCGACGGTCCCGGTGCCGTCGTCTGGCGGGCTGTGCTGCCGGGCGGGTCGCTCGAGGACGTCGTGGCGCGGGTCAGCGCGGAGGTCGGCGCCTCACCGGAGGTCATCGCGGCCGACGTGGCTGCCTTCGTCGACCAGCTCGTCGCCGGCGGCCTCGTGACGCACGACGAGTGACCCCGCGAGCGCTCCGAGGAGCGCCCCGCCCGTGTTGCACGCGACGTCGAGGAGGCTGGCCTGACGGTGGAGCACCGGCAGCAGCTGGAGGGTCTCCACCAGGACGCTGGCCCCGCCGAGCACCGCGACCACGAGGACCACGCGGCGGCGCAGCCACACCACACCGAGCCAGCCGAACGGGACGAGGGCCAGCACGTTGAGGGCCGCGGCGTAGTGCTCCGGGCCGACCCACGCCGGCACCCCCACGCGGTAGAGCATGAACACGTAGACGGCGACCACCCCCCGGTTCACGAGGGCGCCGTCCGGCCAGAGCAGGACCGTCCCGAGCGCAACGCCCAGGAGTGCGGCGAGGACCGTCCCGAGGCGGTGGTTCATCCGTCAGCTCCCGAGGAGGGCATCCGCGAGGGTCTCCTGGAGCCACGTGAGGAAGTCGTAGAGGGCCAGTGCGTGGTGCAGGGGCTCGTCCCCCTCGAGCGATGCCGCCGCCTGCTCGAGCATCTCGAGGTCCTCGTCGGTGCGCAGCCCCAGCCGCTCGCCGAGCACCAGCCGCACGTCGGTGAGGGCGGTGAGGAAGGACCGCGCCTGGTCCCGGTCGAGGGCGACCCGGTCGTCCTCGCGCAGCACGGCGGCCGAGGCGCCGAGGGCGCTCGCCTTCCGGTGCCGCAGCCCACCCTCGGTCAGCCGGCGGAACTCGGCCGCGGCGGCGTCGTCCTCACGGTGGGCGGTCGGCAGGAGGCGGTCCAGGGCCGGGTCGCGCGTCGGGGCGGCGGCGGCCGCGGTGCGGGCCGCCGGCGCATCCGCTCCCAGGGTCCAGCCGGCGACGAGCTCGTCGAAGACCGAGTCCCCGGTGGACGGGGCGTCGGGGGCCTCGAGGAGGTCGTGGACCTGGTCCATGAGCGAGGCCACGAGGGCGCGTTCGTCGGCGTCCAGGGTGGCCACGAAGCGGCGGGCGTCCCCGCGGCCGCTGCGCCGGAAGGCCCGGGCCATCAGGAGTCCTTCTGGAAGGTCGCCCACAGTCCGTAGCCGTGGAGCGCCTCGGTGTCGGCCTCCATCTGCTCCCGGCGGCCGTTCGCGACGACCGCGCGGCCCTCGGTGTGCACGAGCATCATGAGCTTCTCGGCCTTCTCCCGGGGATAGGCGAAGTGCTCCTGGAGGACGTAGGTCACGTAGGACATGAGGTTGACCGGGTCGTTCCACACGATGGTCACCCACGGGGTGTCGGGAACCACGTCCCCCTCGGGGGTCACGACCTCCTCGGTCACGGGCGCGAGCGACACGTCCCCAAGGATAGGAGGCAGCGCGCCCTCAGCCCCTCCCCCGGTTCCAGGAGTCGGCGTAGACCCCGTCGTCGACGGCGAGCCCGCCCTCGCCGAGCTCGAGCGGGCGGAAGGTGTCGACCATGACGGCGAGCTCGTCGAAGTACTCGACGCCGATCGAGGCCTCGGACGCGCCGGGCTGCGGACCGTGCGCGTGGCCACCGGGGTGCACCGAGATCGATCCCTTGCCGATGCCCGAGCCCTTGCGCGCCTCGTAGTCGCCGTCGACGTAGAACATGATCTCGTCGCTGTCGACGTTCGAGTGGTAGTACGGCACCGGGATCGACAGCGGGTGGTAGTCGACCTTGCGCGGCACGAAGTTGCAGATGACGAAGTTCCAGCCCTCGAAGACCTGGTGCACCGGCGGCGGCTGGTGGACCCGGCCGGTGATCGGCTCGTAGTCGCGGACGTTGAAGGCGTAGGGGTACAGGCAGCCGTCCCACCCGACCACGTCGAGGGGGTGGAAGGGCAGCTCGTGGACGGTGCCGACGATCCCGCCGGGGCCGTTGCCGCGGTGCTTGAGGTACACCTCGGACTCGGCGGTGGCCTTGTCCCCCACGTCCTCCGCGAGGAGGGGGCCCTGCGGGGCCCGGAGGTCTCGCTCGCAGTACGGGGCGTGCTCGAGGAGCTGGCCGTACTTGCTGAGGTAGCGCTTCGGCGGGGCGATGTGGCTGTTGGCCTCGATGCAGTAGGCGCGGAGGGGGTCCTTCGCCGACCGCGTCGGGATCCAGCGATGGGTGGTGGCCCTCGGGATGACCAGGTAGTCGCCCTCGGCGACGTCGAAGGCGCCGAAGACGGTCTCGACACGGGCCCGCCCGCGCTCGACGTAGACGCACTCGTCGCCGACCCCGTTGCGGTACCAGGGGCTGGGCGCGCCGGCGACGACGTAGGAGATGCGCACGTCGCCGTTGCCGAGCACCAGGCGGCGTCCGGTGACCACGTCGGTGCCCTTGACGTCCTTGGCCGAGAACAGGTCGTGCAGCCTCAGGTGGCGGGGCTTCAGCGGGTGGTTCGGCGTCGTCGACAGGTCGCCCGGGGTCCACTCGCGGGCGCCGGAGATCGTCGACGGGATGTTCCGGTGGTAGAGCAGGCTCGAGTCCGAGCTGAAGCCCTCCTCCCCCATGAGCTCCTCGTAGTAGAGCTCGCCGGTCTTCCCGCGCTTCGCCGGGCGGCGGTGCTGGGTGTGCCGCTTCGGGGGGATGCTGCCCATCGCCTGGTAGTGCGCCACGGTCGTTGTCCACCTCGCTGTGGGGTCGGGGCCGGTGTGCCGGCTGCGTCCTGCTCACCCTAGGACGCGCGGAGGGTGGCTGGCATCCCTGCATCCCGAGATGGGGTCACAGTGGTCAAGCGTGTCCAGTCGGAACGGGGGACGGCAGCACAACCTGTCCACCCCGAGCGCTCCGGGCCGGCCGCCGAGGCGCGGACGTCGGTGGCCAGGCCACCATGGGCTGGTGGACCTCACGCTCGCCCCGGGTGACAATGGAGACGTCGAGCAGGAGGAGGCGCGATGACTGCGACCACACAGCCGAACGGGATGATCCGGCTGCCCTCCTCGACCGTGCGCCTGGCCCGCGCCCTCGTCAAGGATGCCCGTCGCGGTGGGACCCGTGAGAACCGCCGCGTCGAGGACGCGGCACGCACTCCCCTCCCCGAGGACTCCCGGCGCTGAGCTGCCCGACGGCAGGGGGTTGGTTTTGGTGGCGCGCGCCTTCCCGTGGGTCCTCCACCTCGACCTCGACCAGTTCATCGCGGCCGTCGAGGTCCTGCGCCACCCCGAGCTGGCCGGTCGCGAGGTCGTCGTCGGCGGCCGCGGCGACCCGACCGAGCGAGCGGTCGTCTCCACCGCGTCCTACGAGGCGCGCGAGCGGGGTGTGCGGTCCGGGATGCCGCTGCGGGTGGCGGCCCGCAAGGCGCCGGATGCGGTGTTCCTCCCCGTCGACGGCCCGCACTACCTCGCCGCGTCCGCCGCGGTCTTCGGCGCCGTCCGCGACCTCGGGCTCGTCGTCGAGGTGCTCGGGTGGGACGAGGGGTTCGTCGGCGGCGACACCGACGACCCGGAGTCGCTGGCGCGCTCGATCCAGGCGGCGGTGCTCGGCCGCACCGACCTGCACTGCTCGGTCGGCATCGGGGACAACCGCGTCCGGGCCAAGATCGCCACCGACTTCGGCAAGCCGCGCGGGGTCTTCCGGTTGACCGCGCAGAACTGGGTCGAGGTGATGGGCCACCGGGCCACCGTCGAGCTGTGGGGCGTGGGTTCCCGGGTGTCGGCCCGGCTGGCGGGCCACGGGATCCACACGGTGTCCGAGCTCGCCGCGGCCGACGAGGCGGTGCTCGTCGGTGAGTTCGGACCACGGATGGGCACCTGGTACGGCTCGCTGGGGCGCGGCGAGGGCAGCGCCGAGGTCGACGACGCGCCGTGGGTGGCGCGCGGGCACAGCCGCGAGACCACCTACCAGCAGAACCTCACGACGACGGCGGAGATCTCCGATGCCGTGCGGGTGCTCACCCGGCAGGTGCTCGAGGACGTGGAGCGGGAGGGTCGGCCGGTCGCCCGGGTCGGGCTGAAGATCCGGTACGCGCCCTTCTTCACGGTCAACCGCAGCCGGAAGCTCCCGGCGGCGACCTCGGAGGCGGACGCCGTTCACGCGGCGGTGCAGGCCCTGCTCGCCGACCACCTCGAGGAGGGACGCGAGGTGCGACTGCTCGGCGTGCGCGCCGAGATGACGATGCCCGACGAGGGCGACGGCGTCGACCGCACCCCCGTCCGCGGCCGGGTCTGAGCGTCGCGTGCCATGCCGCCCACGCCGAGCACGGGTGTCGGAGCCGATGCGGTGACCGGGTGAGAAGCGCTTGTCCGCTCGCGCCGACCCGGTCGAGGTGGCAAGGACCCGCAGGTGACTCCTTGCCACCTCGACCGGTTGAGGTCAACGCAGACGCGTCACCGAGGCGAGCGTGCCGCCGCCCTCGTCCAGCCAGCCGACCAGGACCTTCGCGTCCCGCCTGGGCTCTCGGTCGAGGTCCACCCGGACGGTCGGCCGTCCGGCCCGCACCTCGACGGTGCGCGAGCCGATCGTCCCGTCGCGGTCGACGACGAAGACGTGCGCGGTGCCCGAGGCGTTGGCGCGCAGGCGCACCAGCGCGTGGGAACTCCACCGCGAGGCCGACTCGACCCATCCGGCGTCCCGCGCGTCGCTCGCCGGGTCACCCGCGACGGGCACGTCGTTGCGCACGGCCTGCTCGAGCGTCGGCGGGCTGTCGAGCGAGGACAGCGCACTGCGCGGGATGACGGGGTCGGGGGCCTCGGCCGGTCGGTCGGTGGGCGGCGTGTAGCCGGGGAGCGTCGCGACGCCCCAGCGGTACGGGTCGCCCTGCACGCCACCCCAGGTCGACCAGCCGATTCGCGTCTGGCCGGTCTTGTCCTGGGTGTCGGAGTCGTAGACGAACACGTCCAGTCCCATGTGGTCGGGGTCGACCGCTCCCGGCAGCTCGGACATCGGGATGGCGACCTCGACGGTATAGCCGTCGTAGGGTTCGTCGACGCTCGATGCGACCTCCATGCCCGGTGCGGTCTCGGCCGCCGGGCCCTGGTGGTTGTCCGCGTCGCGCAGCCCGCAGGCCTGCCCCTCGGTCGTCGCCGGGAGCACTGCTGCCTTGAAGGTCGTCGAGGTGTTCTCACTGTCGCCGCGGGGGTCGACGGCGATCTCGACGGAGTCGGTGCGCCAGTGCCGCTTGCAGTCCGCCGTGGCCAGCCGGGTGCCGAGGACGTCGTCGATGACGTGGACGAGGACGTTCAGGGTGTCGTCGTGCCACGCCAGTTTCGCCGTCGCCGAGCAATCGGCCGTCGAGGAGCACGTCGCGCCCTCCCAGCGCCGGGAGATGTCCACCGCGTCAGCGGGGTACTCGCCCGGTGACTCCCGACCGTCGACCACCGGTGCGGCCGAGGCCTCCTCGATGGCGGTGGTCGGCACGAGCTCGAGCGCGGCCCGGCTCGTCGCCGTTCCTGCCCTGGTGGTCGTGACAATGCCGTAGGCGTAGTCACCGGCTGCGGCGCCCGGGGTGCCACCCTCGTTCGACGTGCGCAGCGAGTCGTCGGTGTTCGTGACCGTGAAGGTCACCGAGCCGTCACCACCGGAGTCGAGGGGCCCGTAGGCGGCCGCCTCCGGCTCGGCACTGAAGCCGTCGGGCAGGTCGAGCGCCACCGTGCCGGCATCCGTGCCGGACCCGTTGTTGTGCAGGTCGACCCGCACCTCGCGGGACCCACCGGAGGCGAGCGACAGCACGGGGGTCACGGTGCCGCTCAGTTGCGGCTGGCCCGCGACGCGCGGAGCCCAACGCTCGAAGTCAGCCACCTGCGGCAGCAGCTGGGGCCGGGCGGAGACCGTCGACACGACCTCGACCACCCGGTCCGAGTAGCCCGAGCCGACCCGCGTCGAGAGTCGGGCGGCGACCCGCTGCCGCTCACCGGGCGCAGCGTCGGGCGCGGGGGTGACCGTGAAGTCCGTGGTCGTGGTCCGGCCCGGACGCACCGTCCCGACCCGGCCGGATCCCGTCGCCGACCAGCCGTCGGGCAGGTCGAGGGACACGGTGGCCAGGGGCAGCGTGCGACGTGGCGCCGTCACCGACACCGTGGCCGTGAACGGCTTCCCGGGCAGCACCTCGAACTCGTCGGTGTCGATACGCAGCCCGGTCCCGAGCGGCACCGCACCCTTCTGGTGCACCGTCGCGCCGGCGAGGGCCGACCAGGACCGGTGGGCGGCGTCCGTCCCCGGCTCGGCGAACGGCACGCGCGAGTCGACCTGGCGGAACATGTCGCAGCCGATCTGCGCGGGGTCGCTCGGCACGTCGGGGAAACCGGCCCAGCCCTGGGATGCGTACTGCCGCTGGGCGTCCCGCTCGACCGCGGCCCAGGTGCGGCCGTCGGGTGACCGAGCACCCGCCCACACGCCATAGACCGTCTGCGTCGGGTCCTTGAGGGTCAGCTGCGCCATGCACTCCTCACCCGTCGGTGCGGTCGCACTGCCCCGCATCAGCAGCTTGTCCGGCGCGAACGGCTTGAGCCCCTCGGACCGGATCTGCTCCGGGAAGCGCCTCGGGTCGCCCGCAGCCGCGAAGGCCTCGACGGCGAGGCGGGCCGCTTCCTGGTGGTTGCCGTGGTTGCCCGGAGAGGGGGCCGGATCCATCGTGAACAAGAGCTCGGGGCGGGTCTCGCGGATCACCCGCACGACCTTGCCGAGCACCTGGTCGTGGTCCCAGACCTCCTGGGTCAGCGGGTCGCTGACGGTGTAGTAGAAGTCGACCTCGTCGAGGTTGACGATGTCGCGGATGCCGGCCTTCCCGACCGCGGCGCGCTCCTCCTTCTCGCGGAGCAGGCCGAGCGGCGGGCCCTCCTCCGGCCCGACCGCGTTGCCGCCGCCCTCGCCGCGGGTCACCGTCACCACCCCGGTGCGCAGGCTGTTGTCGTGCCCCCACTGCCCGTAGGCGGACAGCTGGCTCGCCTCGTCGTCGGGATGGGCGCCGATGAACAGTGCACCGAGGTCGACCGGCTTCCCGGACGACGTCGTGGAATCGGGCGGACGCGGCGTGCCGTGTCCGCCGTGGTGGTCGGCCGCCGTCGTGGCCGCAGCGGCCCCGGCACCGGTGAGGGCGAGAGCGACCGCGGCGGCGAGGGTCGTCACCCTCCGTGCGGTCGTTGCTGGTCTGAGCACGAACCTGGTCATCGTCGACCTCTTCCCTGTCGCTTTCCCGAACCCCTGCCCTACTCCCGGACTGCTCCCTCGAGCATCCCGGAGATGAAGTGGCGCTGCAGGAACAGGTAGAGGACGACGACCGGCGTCGCGACGATGCAGGCACCGGCCGCGAGGAGGGTGAAGCCCTGGGTGTACTGCCCCTGGAAGAACGCCAGTCCGAGCGGTGCCGTGCGCAGCGACTCGGAGACGACCATGACGAGCGGGACGAGGAACTCGTTCCACGTCCACATGAAGATCAGCACGGTGAGCGTGACGACCGCCGGGCGGGCGAGCGGCACGAGCACCTGCCAGAGGATGCGCCACGTCGACGCCCCGTCGAGCCGGGCCGCCTCGACGACCGAGCGGCTCGAGGAGCGGAACCAGGCCCGCATCCAGAACGTGCCGAAGGCCACCGACTGAGCGATCTGGGGCAGCAGCAGCGCCCAGATCGTGTCGGTGAGCCCGATGCCGCGCAGGTCGAAGTACAGCGGCACGAGCACGGCCTCGCTCGGCATCATGATGCCGACGAGGAAGACGTAGAAGAGCACCGTCGCGCCGCGGAAGCGCATCGTCCCGAGCGCATATCCGCTGAGCAGCGAGAAGAGGACGCTGACGACGACGACGGTGCCCGAGACCAACAGGCTGGTGCGCAGATAGCCGCCGAACCGACCCTGCTCCCAGGCCGTGACGAAGTTCTCGGGGTGCAGCCCGAGGACGCCGCCGCCCACCGAGCCGCCGACGGCGTCGTCCGGGCCGAGGGCCGCGAGGACCACCGTGAGCACCGGCCACAGCGCGAACACCGCGAAGGCGACGAGGATGAGGTAGTTGGCGGCGCGCTCGCCGCGGGAGACGCGCATCAGCGCTCCCTCTCCGCGATCCGGGTGATGCCGAACGAGATCGCGAAGATGATGATCGTCAGGACGACGGCGATCGCCGCGGCCGATCCGACCCGCCCCTGCTGGAAGGCGCGGTTGTACACCTCGTAGGACGGCACAGAGGTGCTGGTGCCCGGGCCCCCTCGCGTCGTCACGTAGACGAGGTCGAAGGTGCGCAGGGCGGCGATGACGGTGAGCGTCAGGGCGACGGCGATCTCTCCGCGCAGCGCCGGCAGGGTGACGGTGAAGAACTCGCGCACGGCTCCGGCACCGTCGAGCCGGGCCGCCTCGTAGAGCTCGGTCGGGATCTTGCCCGTGCCGGCGAGCAGGAGCACGGTGACGAGCCCGATCTCGAACCACGTGCCGATGAGGCCGACCGCGGGCAGTGCGGCGGTGTAGTCACCGAGCCAGCCCCGGGCGAGACCGCCGAGCCCGAGCGCCGAGAGCAGGTCGTTGACGCCGCCGTCCGGGGCGTACATACGGCGCCAGGCCACGGCGATGACGACCATCGCCACGACCTGGGGGAGAAAGACGACCGTGCGGAAGAAACCCAGGCCACGCACCTTGGCCCGGCTGAGGATCGCAGCGAGGACGAGCCCGACGACGAGGGGGACCAGCGAGTAGAAGCCGATGAGCACGAGCGCGTGCCCGAACGACGCGCGCAGGGCGGGGTCGCTGACGACCTCGACGTAGTTGTCGAGGCCGGCCCAGGTGGCGAGGGTGTTGCCGTTCCAGTCGTAGAGGGAGATCTGGACCGACCGCAACAGCGGGTAGAGCAGGAACGCGGCGTACACCACGAGCGCCGGCAGGACGTAGAGCCAACCGACGACGCGCGGCTCCCCCGGGGGCCCGCCGCCACCTCGGCGCCGGGTCCGGGCCGGCTTCTCGGTGCGACTCAGCGCCGCGGTCGCGGTGTCGGTCACGAGTTCTGGGCGACGAAGTCGCCGTAGTCCTTCTGGATCGTCTCGAGGAACTGCTCCGGGGTGGCCTTCTTCGCGAGGAGGTCCTGGAGCGCGGCGCCGAGGGTGTCGGACATCGTGGGCGTCGCGTAGTCGAGGTACGGGACGAGCGAGTCGTCCTCGACGGCCGTGCCGAACGCGGTGAAGACGTCCTGCCCCAGGGCGTTGGGCGCCTTCTGCTGGGCGGTGTCGGCGACCGGGAGGTTCTCGGTCTTGGCCAGGACGGCCATCGCGTCCTCGCTCGTGATGAAGTCGATGTACGCCGCCGCGGCGTCGGGAGCCTTGGTCTTGCTCGAGACCGCCCACGGGATGCCGGTGCCGCCGGTGGCGACGGGCGCGGCCTGGGCCTTCGGCGGGAGGACGAAGCTGACGTCCTCCCCCATCGCCTCGGCCAGGTCGGCCTGGAGCCAGGTGCCGGCGATGAGGTAGGCGCCTGTGCCCTTGCTGAAGTCCTGCCACGCGGGGTCGTACCCGAGGCCGTTGACGTCCTTGGAGAAGTAGCCCTGGTCGACCCAGTCGACGAGGGTCTGCGCCGCCGCGGTGTTCTCGGGCGTGGTCCAGCTGCCGCCTTCCTGGCCGAAGCCGAGGGTGCGGATCTGGTCGGCGGGGGTGGTCTGGGCCTGGACGGTGCCGAAGACGTGGATGGCCGGCCACTTGTCGAGGTTGCCGAGTACGAGAGGCTGCTCGCCGGCGTCCTTGATCGTCTTCAGACTCGCCTCGAAGTCCGCCCAGGTCGAGGGCACCTCGCTGATACCGGCCTTCTCGAGGACGGCCCGGTCGGCGTAGATGCCGACGACCTCGCCGACCTGGGGGAGGCCGTAGAGGGTGCCGGTGCCGAAGGTCTTGCCGTCCTCGGAGTAGCTGGAGTACTTGCGCACCGACTCGGGGTAGCGCTCGGTCCAGCCGTAGGCCTCGGCGTACCGGTCGAGCGGCAGGAGCTGGCCGGCCTGGACGAACTTGCCCATGTCGGAGCGGCCGTTGTTGGCCTGGAACACGTCGGGTGGCTCGTTGCCGGAGAGGGCGAGACCGAGCGTGGTGCCGAGGTCGTCGAAGGAGCGCGTGACCCGCTTCAGCGTGATGTTCGGGTAGGCCGCCTGGAACTCCTTGTTCAGCTCCTCGATCTGGGCCGCCTGGCCGCCGCGGACCTCCTGGTCCCAGACGGTGAGGGTGACCTCGCCCATCGAGGCCGGGTCGGTGTTGACGGTGCCGCTCTGGCTCGCGGTGGCGCCGCTGTCGCTGTTCGAGCCCGGTGTGCAGGCGGCCAGCGCCAGCGCCCCCAGGACACCGGTTGCCAGCAGGCGGGTGGTGGGTCGTCTCCTCATGCGGGTGCTCCTCGGTGAAGGGCGTCGGCGGGCGGGAAGCCCTCGACGTCGACGTGGCGGGCGATGGTGGCGGTGGCTCGGCGCCCGACGCCCACCGGGACGTCCGGGACGAGGTCGTCGAGGAAGGCGTACCGGCGCCGCAGCGACCGGTGGTAGCTGTCGGCGTCGTCGCCGTCGCGCAGGTGGTGCCACCAGTCGGCGATGTCGCCCCAGCCCGGCGCGGCGAGCGAGCCCCCGAAGTGCTGCACGGCGAGCGCGGAGCACAGGGAGGCGAAGGCGATCCGCTGCGGCAGAGGCCAGCCCGCGAGCGTGCCGACGACGACGGCCGCGCCGAAGACGTCGCCGGCTCCGGTGGGGTCGAGGGCGTCGACGCGGAGCGCGGGGACGACGGCCTCCTCACCGGTGCGCGAGTCGATGGCCAGGGCCCCGTCCTCACCGTTGGTGACGACGGCCAGCGGGACGAGGTCGGCGAGGACGTAGAGGGCTTCGGTCGGGGTGCGGGTACGGGTGTAGGCCATCGCCTCGACCGCGTTGGGCAGGAACGCGTCGCACACCGTGAGCTGGTCGAGGACCTCGCGCGGCCAGCGGCCGCTGGGGTCCCAGCCGACATCGGCGAAGACGAGCGCTCCTGCGGCCCGGGCCTTCTCGACCCAGGTGGGGTCGACGTCGCCGCGCAGAGGGCGGTCGGGAGCGAGCTCGGCCATCACCGCGCGCGAGCGGGGCGGCTCCCCGATGAGCTCGGTGGCCTCGACCGGTGGCGCATGGCCGTGGCTGACCATCCCGCGGTCGCGGGCCACGGCCATCGACACGGTGACCGGGGAGTGCCAGCCGTCGAAACGGCGCGAGCGGCTGAGGTCGACGCACTCCTCGGCCGCGAGGGTGTCCCAGCAGAAGTCGCCGTAGGCGTCGTCGCCGAAGGCGGCCGCGAGCGAGGTGCGCAGGCCGAGTCGGCGGGCGGCCACGGCGAGGTTGGCGATACCCCCGGGGCAGGAGCCCATGCCGTCGGCCCAGACCTCCTCACCCCCGGCCGGGAGCGTCTCGAGGCCGGTCATGATGATGTCGAGGAAGACGGTGCCCCACACGAAGACGTCGACCTCGGGGTCATCGTCGCGGCGCAGCGCGGCGAGCGGGTCGAAAGCCGGAGGGGGCACGGCGCCAGGCTCCTTGTCGTCGGCGGGTGAGTCGCCAGCATGCACCCGATGCCGGATGTGGACAACCAGAAGATGCTCACAAATCTGCATCTGTGATCAGGACGTGACGATTTCTGCTCGCTATGGTGGGGTCATGCGAGCCGTCCGTCAGCGTTCCATCGTGGGACGGCTGCGCTCCCACGGGAGCGCCTCCACCGAGGAGCTCGCCGACCTCTGCGGCGTGAGCATCGCGACCGTCCGCCGCGACCTCATCGAACTCGAGCGGCTGGGTGAGCTGCGCCGCGTGCACGGGGGAGCAATGGCCGAGCGGGTGGCCGACGCGGACGCCGTCCGTGGCTTCGCCGTCGTCGCGGCGACGGACGCCGCCGACAAGGGCGCCGTCGCCCGCCGAGCGGCGGCGATGGTGCGCGACGGAGACAGCGTCATCCTCGACATCGGGACCACGACGATGCTTCTGGCGCGCGAGCTACGCGGACGCCCCGTCACCGTCGTCACGGCGAGCCTCGCGGTCCTCGACGTGCTGCGCGGCGACGACACGGTGGAGCTGATCCTGCTCGGCGGGGTCGTCCGGCGCACCTACCACTCACTCGTCGGCTCCCTCACCGAGGACGCGCTGCGGCAGGTCCAGGGCAGCTACGTCTTCCTCGGTGCGAGCGGTGTGCGCCCCGACGGCACGGTCCTGGACACCACCGCCGTCGAGGTGCCGGTCAAGCGGGCCTTGCTGGACGCGGCCGAGGTCTCGGTGTTGCTCGTCGACCGCCACAAGATGCCGGGCACCGGGTCCCTGCGTGTGTGCGAGGCCGGCGCGGTCGACGTGCTGCTGACCAACGAGGGCGCCGACGCCGCCACTCTCGAAGCGTGCCGCGAGGCGGGCACCTCGGTGGTGCTCGCATGAAGCTCGCAGTGCTCGGGGGCGGCGGCTTCCGCACACCCCTCGTCCACGGTGCCCTGCTGCGCGACCGGCACGAGCGCCGCGTCGACGAGGTGTGGTTGCATGACGTCGACGAGGGGCGGCTGGCGACCATCCGCCGGGTCCTCACCGAGATGTCCGAGGGGCACGACGACCCGCCGCTGGTGCACGCCACCACCGACCTCGACACCGCGCTCGAGGGCAGCGACTTCGTCTTCTCCGCGATCCGGGTCGGCGGCCTCGAGGGCCGGACGGCCGACGAGCGGGTCGCGCTGGACCTCGGGCTGCTCGGCCAGGAGACGACCGGCCCGGGCGGTCTGGCCTACGGCCTCCGGACGGTCCCCGTGGCGGTGCACGTGGCCGCGCGGGTGGCCGCGGTCGCGCCGGAGGCCTGGGTCATCAACTTCACCAACCCCGCGGGGATGATCACCGAGGCCATGCAGGCGGTGCTGGGAGACCGGGTCGTCGGCATCTGTGACAGCCCGATCGGGTTGGCCCGCCGGGCCGCGGCCACTCTGGGAATCGACCCGGCCGCCACCACCGTCGACTATGTCGGGCTGAACCATCTCGGCTGGCTGCGCGGCCTGCACCACGACGGGCGGGACGTGCTGCCCGACCTGCTTGCCGACGACGCGCGCCTGGCGTCGATGGAGGAGGGGCAGCTCTTCGGACTCGACTGGATCCGCACGCTGGGGAGCGTCCCCAACGAGTACCTCTACTACTACTACTTCACCCGTGACGCCGTGCGCTCGATCACCGCGGCGCCGCAGACCCGTGGCGAGTACCTGCTCGACCAGCAACGCAAGTTCTACGCCGCCCTCGACGCCGGCGGCCGCGGGGCGCTGGCCGAGTGGGACCGCGTCCGAATGGAGCGCAACGCCACGTACATGCGCGAGGCCCGGGGGGAGGACGAGGAGCGCGACGAGGCCGACGTGCAGGGCGGCGGCTACGAGGGCGTCGCCCTGGCCATCATGGCCGCCATCGCCCGGGGCGAGCCGGCCGAGCTCATCCTCAACGTCCGCAATGCCGGCACCGTGCCGGGGCTGCCCGACGATGCCGTCGTCGAGGTGCCCTGCACGGTCGACGCGGACGGTCCTGCGCCGCACCGCATCCCGCCGCTCAGCGGTCACCCGCTCGGGCTCGCCGAGCAGGTCAAGGCGGTCGAGAGGCTCGTCATCGAGGCCTCGCTCACCGGTTCCGAGAGCCGCGCGGTCGAGGCCTTCGCCCTGCACCCGCTCGTCGACTCCGTCACCGTCGCCCGCGCGCTGCTCGCCGGATACCGCGCCCGCATCCCAGCCGTCGACGCCGTCTTCGCCCGCCGCTGAGGCGGGGCGCACCCAGGTCATCGGGTGCGAGGAGCGGAGCCCGATGAGTCACGCCACCGCCACACACTCCCCCGGCCGGCGCCTCGCAGCCGTGCCCGCGCCACCGTCCCCGCGCCTCGACCCGTCAGGCGGCGTGGAGCAGTGTCTCGAGGTGTCGCTCCAGGGCGGAGGCGGGTGCGGGCGTGAACTCGGGGTCGGGTTGGGTGTCGGGGTCGGGTGGGTCGCTCCCCCAGCCGAGCAGCGGTGGGGACGTGGACCGGTAGCGGTGCCCGGAGGGTGTCTCGGTCTGCCAGGTCATCGGGGAACCCCTCACCACGTGCACGTCCCAGCCGGGGGCCTCCTTGACGCCGTTGCAGCGGGCGCACTTCCCGCCACCGTTCCCGAGGGTCGTCGCGCCCCCGGCACGGACCGGGTGGGTGTGGTCGGCCTGCACCACCGGCGCGTCACACCACGGCGTGGTGCACACGTCGTCACGCAACACCAGCATCCGCCGCAACAACCCACCGAACACCCGCCGCCGGGAGTCCATCGCCACCAGGTCCCGCCCCTCCGGGGACGTGTACACCCGCCGCAGCCACACCGACCCGGGGCCCGCACCCCGCACCCACGCCCGCGCCACCGGCGCCGGCACGCTGCCATGGCCCGGCACCCGGGCCGGCTCCATCACCGACCGGCCCTCGTCACCCGTGCCCAGCAGCGCCGCATCGGTCATCACCAGCTGCACCTCCACCGGCTGCACCTGCCCCGGCGCGAGCCCCGCCATCACCCGCAACGCCGTATCGGCCGCAACCGCGCCCACCCCGCGCCCCTCCGGCGCCTCCTCCTCGCACCGACCGCCCACCACGGACCGCGCCCGGGCCTGGACCGCCGCGTACGCCCCGACCACCTCCCGCACCGGCCCCAGCACGGACAGGTACGCCATCCCGTCCGGCGCCGGCCGCACCGTGACCCGCCGGCCCCGCGCCGCCGCCTCCACCCGGCGCACCACCGACGCCGCATCCAGCTCCGCCGCCACCCGCCGCGCCGCCCGGCCCACCGCCCGCCACGACAACGACCCGTACAGGCTCCGCAACCGGGCATCCACCTCCGCCCGGTCCACCACGCACAACGTCGCCGTCTCCCGCACCACCTCCACCACGTGCCGCTCCCCGACCACCCCGGCCTCCAACGCCGCCATGGCCCCCGGCAGCTCACGCACCACCGCCCGCGACACCCCCACGAACCGGTCCCCCAACGTCGGGGACTCCCGCCGCGCCAACCCCACCTCCGAACCCACCGACCGCAGCCCGTCCCGCGACCCCGACGCCACCCGCGACCTGCGCACCGCCTCCACCGCCCGCGCCTGACACGCGACCGCCGCCCCCTTCAACCGCTCCAGCTCCGCAACCAGCGCAAGCCGCTCACCGTCGGTCATCGACTCGACATCGACGCCGGACAACCCCTCTCGCACCACCGCCACCCCCGACGCGGCAGAACCACCGACCGGAACCCGGTCGGTCTCGACGCTCGTGGCCCCCTCCATGAACCCAACCTAGACGCCACCACCGACAGCCCACCCGGGGCCGCGAACGCGCCCGATGACGGAGGATGTGGAGGACGCCGCCCCTCCCCGCACGGCGGTCGAGCAGCACAGGTGGTGACCCGTGATCCTCCCGCCCGTCCGGGACCCCCGGCTCGTGACGCTGCGCCGCGGCGGAACCCTCACCGACGCCGACCACCACCTCCTGGCCCTCTGGGCGGCCGAGTGCGCGGAGCACGTCCTCCCCCTCGTCGAGTCGGCCCGTCCGCAGGACCACCGGCCACGCGAGGCGATCGAGGCCGCCCGCTCCTGGGTGCGCGGCGAACTCGGGATGATGGACGCTCGGGCGGCCGGTGGCCATGCCATGGGCGCGGCCCGGGACCTCCGCGGTGCACCCCGGTTCGCGGCCTACGCGGCCGGTCAGGCGGCAGCCGTGGCCCACGTGGCCGCGCACGACCTCGGCGCCGCGGCCTACGCCATCAAGGCGGCACGGGCGGCCGCACCGCCGGGTGCCGAGGAGCTCGCCGGACGCGACGAGTGCCGGTGGCAGCGCGACCGGCTCCCTGCCGCGGTGCGCGCGCTGGTCCTGGACGACGAGCGACGACGGAACGACCTCTGCTGGTCCGTCTTCGACGTCTGACTCCCCGGCCGGCATCTGCACCTCGGACACCTGGCCGTCGTCCCTGCGCTCATACCCGCCACGCCAGCCCGCCGCCGGTCGTCCGTCGACCCAGGACCCGAGCGGCGCCCCGGGCGGTCCACCCTCCACGGCTCGCGCGATACGTTGGCCCCATGTCGCCGACGCCCGAGCTGCTGCGCGCCCTCGTCGACGACGCGGCGGTGTTCCCGCCCGGCAACAGCCCGCTCCCCGACGCGGTGGCCGCCCACGCCCGGCATCGCGACACGCACTATGCGGGCTGTGTCGGACCCCTCCTCGTCCCGGCCGCGTCCGCCTCCGATCTCCTCGCCGAGCTCGACGGAGGCCGGTGGCCCCACCGCGACCCCCTGCGCATCGGCATCATCGCCCGCCCCGGCACCGACCCCGGTGTGCTCCGCGAGGCCATCGCGCTGCTGACCACCGACCCCCGCGTGGACGTCACCGGCGCCGAGCTCGGGTGGACCCCCGACTGGAGGCGCCTCGACCTCCCCGGGGACCTCCCCCTCGCCCTCGAGGTCCCCCGCGAGCGATCGGCACAGGACGAGGCGATGGCCGACGTCCGGGCCTCGGTCGCCGAGGGCGACGCCGTCGTCGCGAAGTTCCGCACCGGCCCCACCCCCACGTGGCCGTGGCCCGACGAGGACGAGCTGGCCGGCTTCCTCCGCGCCGCCACGGGCGCCCCGGTCCCGTTCAAGCTGACCGGCGGCCTCCACCACGTGGTCCGCGGCACCTACGAGGTCGACGGCGTCCGCGAGGAGAACCACGGCCTCCTCAACGTCCTCGTCGCCACCCACACCGCCCTCGACGACGGCTCACCGTCCGCCGTCTCCGGCCTCCTCGCCGTCCGCGACGCGCGTGCCCTCGCGGACCTCGTCGCCGCGTGGACGGACGACACGACCCGCCGGGCCCGCGCCGCCTTCACCTCCTTCGGCTGCTGCACCGTCACCGACCCCCTCACCGAGCTCGCCGACCTGGGCCTGCTCGACGCCGACCCGGACACCCGCTGACCCCGCTGACCCCGATCACCCGGAAGGACCCGCCATGACCTGGCTCGACCTGCCCGCCGACCACCCCTTCGGCCTGCACAACCTGCCCTACGGCGTCTTCTCGACCGGAGGCCCCGACGGGGAACGTCGCGTCGGCGTGCGCATCGGCGACCACGTCCTCGACCTCGCCGCGTGCGCCGCGCAGGCGGGGATGGAGTCGGCGGACGTCTGGCGGGGCGGCTCGCTCGACGCCTTCCTCGCCGAGGGCCGTCCCGCGTGGACCGCCGCTCGTGAGTGGCTGACCGAGCACCTGTCGAGCGACGAGTACCGCGACTGCGTCGAGCCGAACCTCGTCCCGGTGCAGGACGTGACGATGCACCTGCCGTTCAGCGTCGCCGACTACGTCGACTTCTACGCGAGCGAGCACCACGCGAGCAACGTCGGTCGGATCTTCCGCCCCGACTCCGAGCCGCTCACCCCCAACTGGAAGCACCTGCCGATCGGCTACCACGGCCGCTCCGGCACCGTCGTGGTCTCCGGCACGGACGTCGTCCGCCCCACCGGCCAGCGCAAGCCACCGACCGAGGACACCCCGACGTTCGGCCCGAGCGTCCGGCTCGACATCGAGGCCGAGCTCGGCTTCGTCGTCGGGGGCGCCACGCGCCTCGGTGAGCCCGTGGCCCTCGAGGACGCCGACGAGCACCTCTTCGGCGTGGTGGTCCTCAACGACTGGTCGGCCCGCGACCTCCAGGCCTGGGAGTACGTCCCGCTCGGCCCGTTCCTCGGCAAGTCCTTCGCGACGAGCATCAGCCCGTGGGTCGTGACGACCGACGCCCTGCGCGCCGCCCGAGTGCCCCTGCCCGGGCAGGACCCCGAGCCGCTCCCCTACCTGCGTGGCACCGGCGAGGGCGACGACCCCGGCACCGCGTACGGCCTCGACATCCACGTCGAGGTCGAATGGAACGGCACCGTGGTCTCGCGCCCCGAGTTCCGCGACATGTACTGGTCCCCCGCCCAGATGCTCACCCACCTGACCGTCAACGGGGCCACGGTGCGCCCCGGGGACCTGTTCGGCTCCGGCACCATCTCCGGGGCGGCCGCGGGCACGCGGGGCAGCTTCCTCGAGCTGAGCTGGAGCGGCCGGGACCCGGTGACCCTCGACGACGGCAGCACGCGCACCTTCCTCGAGGACGGCGACACCGTGGTCCTGCGCGCCACCGCCCCCGGAGCGGACGGCGCGGTCATCGGGTTCGGGGAGTGCGTGGGCACCATCCGCCCGGCCAGGTAGGGCGCAGCGTCAGCGGCGCGGCCCGCCGGCCCGCAGGACGACGACCGTGTCGGCGACCTTGTCGTGCAGCGCCTGCCGCTTGGGGTCCCAGAGCAGCCACGCGGGGTCGAGCACGGAGAGGAAGAAGCCGAACAGGCCGAGCAGCGCGTTGAGCCCGAGCAGCGTCGTGACGACCTTGATGGCCTGTCGGCGCAGCGCCGCCACGAGGGACACCGGCCCCGCCGCCGCGACCGGACGCACGACCGTGCCGAAGAGCATCTTGCCGGGAGTCGCGGAGCGCCAGACGAGGAAGCCGACCTCGTAGACGAGCCCGACGGCGAGCCCGATGAGGGTCACCGGCAGCACCACCTCGGTGATCGCCGCCTGGATGGCGTCGGTGGAGGGCTGGGTGCCCGCCCCGCCCTCGACCGCGGCGGAGAACCAGTCCTGGAAGGCGGTGACCACAGGGCCGAAGAACGGCAGGGACAGCAGGCCCCCGATGATGCCGGTGAGCAGCGCGTCGACCACGCGGGCGAGCAGCCGACGCCACCACTCGGCGAGCACCGCGCCGTCGGGGAGCGCCGCTCCCGCCCGGGGCTGCTGCCACGGCGGCGGCGAGCTCCACGAGGGCTGGTCCGCCGGCGGCTGCGGTGCGGCCGGCCCTCCGCGGTGGGGGTGCTCCCGCTCGGCGGCCGACGGGACGGCCATGGAGTGCCCGATCGTCGAGGACGCGGCCGTCGGCGACATCCGAGGGGTCGTGTGCGCACTCCAGACGACCCCGTCGAAGTAGCGGAGCTGCTCGGGGACGTCCGGGTCGTCGTACCAGCCCGGAGCCGTGGGGGTCGTCATGGGCCCATCGTCCCACGCGCGGCTGCGAGGACCGCCTCGGCGACCTCCTCGGGGGCCACCAGGTGGTGGAGGTGGCCGGCCCCCTCGAGGACGACGACGGGCCAGCCGGACTCGCGGGCGAGGGTCACCTCGACGGCATAGGTGTCACCGAACGCGATGAACGCCTGCGGCTGCGCGGTCCATCCCCGCGGGGCCCCGAGCACCGAGCGGACGTAGGACAGCGGCACCCGGGGTTCCGCGGCCCGGATCCCGGCCAGGAGCACCGGGTCCGGGACGACGCCGGCGACGTCCCGCTCCGACCACCACCGGGTCCACGGGGGCAGCAGACCGTCGGCGTCGGCGGTCGAGGCGAGGTGGTCCAGGAGCGCCGGGGGCGCCATCGACACCGGCTCGCCGGACACCGGTGGCAGGGCGGCGTCTAGGTGCACGACCGGACGCCCGGCCGCGAGGTGGCAGGCGTACCGGCCGGCGTTGCTGTGCGTCACGAGCACGTCGGGCGAGGCCGCCTCGACCTCGCCGGCGAAGGCGCCGAGCAGCTCGTCGGCGGACCGGAGCGCCGGGGGCGCGACCGCGACGACGACGCCCCACCCGCGCCGCTCGAGGGCGGCGACGAGTGGGGCGTGGACGAGTCCCGGGAGGAACGGACTCGGCAGGATCAGCGCGGTCGTCACGGGCCCATCATCGTGGCCCGCCCCGGGTCAGAGGTTGCCGCGGCGCTCCTGCTCGCGCTCGATCGACTCGAAGAGCGCCTTGAAGTTGCCCTTGCCGAAGCCGAGCGACCCGTGCCGCTCGATGATCTCGAAGAACACCGTCGGGCGGTCGCCGAGCGGGCGGGTGAAGATCTGGAGGAGGTAGCCGTCCTCGTCGCGGTCGACGAGGATCTTGCGCTTCTGGAGCTCCTCGATGGGCACCCGGACCTCACCGATGCGCGCCCGCATCTCGGGGTCCTCGTAGTAGGCGTCGGGGGTGTCGAGGAACTCGACGCCCTCCTTGCGCAGCTCGTCGACGGTGCGGAGGATGTCGTTCGTCGCGAGCGCGAGGTGCTGCGCGCCGGGGCCCTGGTAGAAGTCGAGGTACTCGTCGATCTGGCTCTTCTTCTTCGCGATGGCCGGCTCGTTGAGCGGGAACTTCACGCGGTGGTTGCCGTTGGCGACGACCTTCGACATCAGCGCCGAGTACTCGGTGGCGATGTCGTCACCGATGAACTCGGCCATGTTCACGAAGCCCATGACCCGGTTGTAGAACGAGACCCACTCGTCCATCTTGCCGAGCTCGACGTTGCCGACGATGTGGTCGAGTGCCTGGAAGAGTCGCTTCGGGGCACCCTCACGCTTGACGAACGTGGAGGCGGCCGGCTGGTACCCGGGCAGGTAGGGACCCGCATAGGTCTTGCCGTCCACGACCCGCTGGACGAGGGTGTGCCGCGTCTCGCCGTAGGTCCCGATCGCGGCGACCCGGACCGACCCGTGCTCGTCGGAGACGGTCTCGGGCTCCTGGAGCACGGTGGCGCCCGCGCGGCGGGCCTGCGCGATGCACACGTCGACGTCGGGCACCTCGAGGGAGATGTCGACGACGCCGTCGCCGTGCTTCGCGTGGTGCGCGATGAGCGGGCTGTCCGGGGCGACCGCGCCCTTGACGACGAACCGGATCGACCCGGACTTCAGGACGAAGGCCTTGTGGTCCTTGACGCCGTTCTCGGGGCCGGAGTACGCGACGAGCTCCATGCCCCACGCGCTCTGGTAGTAGTGCGCCGTCTGGGTGGCGTTCCCGACGACGAACACGATCGCGTCCCACCCGGTGACCGGGAAGGGGTCGGTGCTCTCGTCGTAGTCGACCAGCCCGACGAGCTGCTTGAGCTGGTCGAGGTCGAGGTCGGCCTGGCGCTCGGTGTCGGTGAGGTCGAGGTGGCTGCCGGACGTCGTCGTCGTGTCAGTCATCCCGCCACTGTCGGTGACATGGTCCCCATGTGCAACCAGACCACGACACGGTGGTCACGATGCGCATGCTGTTGCCTGCCAAGGGGTGCGTCCCGGACAATGTGACCATGGCACGACACGACGGAGTGGACCACCTCGACGCCCGGCTCATCGCCCTGTTCACCGACGACCCGCACGTCGGTGTCCTCGGCGCCTCCCGCACCCTCGGGGTGGCCCGGGGCACCGTGCAGGCCCGGCTCGAGCGGCTCCAGGAACGTGGGGTCATCCACTCGTTCGCGCCGCACGTCGACCCGGCCGCCCTCGGGTACCCCGTCACCGCGTTCTGCACCCTGGAGATCCGCCAGCGCCAGGGTCACGCGCCGGTGGTCGCCCACCTCTCGGCGATCCCCGAGGTGCTCGAGATCCACTCGATCACCGGCGTCGGCGACCTCGTCGTGCGGGTCGCCGCCCGGGACAACGCCGACCTCGGCCGGGTCATCGACGAGATCATCGACGACACGCACGTGCTCCGGGCGAACACCGCCATCTGCCTCGTGACCCACCTCGCGCACCGCACCGGTCCACTCGTCGAGGCGGCGGCGGCCGGGTCGGACTGACCCGGCCGCGCCGGCCTCAGGCCCGGATCAGGGCTGGATGACGACCGGCGTGCCGTTCGCCGTGAGCCGCCAGTCGACCGAGGAGAAGCTCGGCGGGTCGATCTGCCCGTTCGCGCTGACCCAGTCGATGAGCAGCTGGCGGATCTCGACCTGCCGGTTGTAGACGACCGGGGCATCCTTGACGTGCGGGAAGTTGCCGCCGCCGCTCTGCCGGTAGTTGTTGATGGCGATGACGAACTCGTCGGAGTCGCCCACCGGCACCCCGCCGTACGACAACCCGGTGATGCGGGACCCGGGAGCCTGCGCGATGTCGATGTCGTAGGTGAGTGCCGCGTCGAGGCCGCCCATGATGTCGTAGTTGTAGTCGGGGGTCCCGTTCGGCGCGGTGTCGGTGACGGCGTTGGTGACGTCGACCGGCGCGAACGGCCCGGCCGATGACACCTGCTTGAAGTACCGGGCGGACGTCTCGAGGTAGTCCTTGACCTGCGCGCCGGTGAGCGTCACCCCGATGAGGGTGTTGTCGTAGATGTAGAGGCCCGCGACGTCGCGCACCGTGACCTCGCCCTGCGGGATCGCGGCGTCCTTGTTGAACGGCGCCGCGATCGACAGCACCGGCAGCCCCTCCTGGGCCGACCCGACGAGGGCGTCCTTGACCGCCTGCGCCTGGACGACGTTGATGAAGTCCATCGCGGCGGTGTCCTCGTAGCGGGACGTCGCGGCCGACATCGCCTCGGTGCACGTGCCGACGACGCCGTTGACGTAGGCGAGGACCTTCTCGTGGGCCGGGCGGACCAGGGCCGCGATCTTCGCGTCCTCCGGCACCGTGTTCGCGTTGAGCAGGGTGGCGCCGGAGCTCGCGACCTGCCAGCGCCCGCGGACCTTCACGAGGTCGAGGTCCATGACCGTGACGCGCATGCCCCAGTACAGCGGCTCGCTGAGCAGCACCTGCTGGCCGGTCGTCTCGTTCGTCACGAACTTCTGCGGGATCTCGACGTGGGCGTGGCCGACGAGGATCGCGTCGATCCCGGGCACCTGCGCGGCGAGCAGGCTGCTCGCGTTCTCGGGGTACGGGAGGGCGTCGCCGTAGCTCGACGAGGTCGTGGCCCCGGAGTGGCAGGAGACGATGACGACGTCGGCCCCCTCCCGCTTCATCCGCGGCACCATGACCTTCGCCTGCTCGACGATCCCGGGGAACCTCACCCTGCCCTCGACGTTCGCGGCGTCCCAGATCGCGACGCCGGGCGTGACGAGCCCGAGGATGCCGACGGTGATCGGCTTCTCGCCCCGGACCTTGACCCGCTTCATGACGTAGGGCCGGAAGACCGGGCGCCCGGTGTTCCAGTCGACCGAGTTCGCCGAGAGCAGCGGGTGACGGCACTGCTTCTCGAAGGCGCGCAGGGTGTCGAGGCCGTAGTTGAACTCGTGGTTGCCGAGCGCCGCGGCGTCGTAGCCGATGGCGTTCATCGCGGTGGCCATCGGATGCTTCGACCCGCCCGTGATGGGGTCGACCTTGGCGTAGTAGTAGGCGAGCGGGGTGCCCTGGATCGTGTCGCCCGCATCGAGGGTGATGCAGGTGTCCGCCCCGCGCTCCTCCCGGACCGCCTTGATGAGGGTCGCCGCCTTCGCGACGCCGATCTCGTTGCCGTTGCGGTCGCTGTAGGCCGCGTTGTTGAAGTAGTTCCAGTTGTAGACGTTGCCGTGCAGGTCGGTCGTGCCGAGCACGGTGAGGCGCACCCCCTTGCCGGGGCCGTGGTGGCCGTGGTCGTCGCCATGGCGCGGGTCGGCGCTGGCGGCGGGTGCGGCGAAGAGGCCGGCACCCCCGACGGCGGCCATCGTGAGGATCTGGCGGCGGGTGGCTGCGGAGAGGTCGGTGTCGGTCACGCGACCGGACCCTAGTCCCGGTCGGCCCGTGCCGCGCGTCGGGAGGACGGTCGAAAACGTGACCGACGGGTGAACGGCTGAGAGGACCCTCAGCGTCGACCGACGAACCAGCGGCGGATGCGCTCGATCCGCTCGTGCACCTGGTCGGTGGTCGCCGACGCGAGCTCGGGGCCGCCGCAGGCCCGCCGCAGGTCCATGTGGACCGTCGCGTGGGGGGCGCCGGTCTTGCTCGAGTACGCGGCGACCAGCTTGTTGAGCTCCTTGCGCTGCGCGGCGAGCGCCCGGTGCTGCGCCACCGGCGAGGGCCCGGCCGGTGCCGCCGAGGCCGCACCGCGCCCGGCCTGCTTGGTCTGCCGCTCGTGGAGCAGCAGCGCCACCTGGTCGGGCTCGAGCAGCCCGGGCAGGCCCAGGTAGTCCTGCTCCTCCTCGGAGCCGGACGCGGCGTGCAGGCCGTACTGCTTGGCGTCGAAGAGGACGTGGTCGAAGTGCGCGTCGGACTCCAGCGCCTCGAAGCGGGTCTCGTCCTCGAGGCCGAGCGTGCGCTCGGTGCGGTTCGCCGCGGCGAGCATCCCCTCCTCCTCGGCCCAGATGGAGGCCTCGGACTCGTCGTCGGAGGGGCGGTCCAGGGCGTGGTCGCGCTCCTCCTCCATCGTCGCCGCGAGCTGGAGGATCACCGGTACCGACGGCAGGAAGACCGACGCGGTCTCGCCACGCCTCCGGGCGCGGACGAAGCGTCCGACGGCCTGGGCGAAGAACAGCGGCGTCGAGGTGGAGGTGGCGTAGACGCCGACGGCCAGGCGTGGCACGTCGACGCCCTCGGAGACCATCCGGACGGCGACCATCCACCGGGTCTCGGCGTCGGTGAACTGCTCGATGCGAGCGCTGGCCCCGGCGTCGTCGGACAGCACGACGGTGGCCTCCTCGCCGGTGATGGCGGTGAGGATCCGGGCGTAGGCGCGCGCGGTCGTCTGGTTCGAGGCGATGACGAGACCGCCGGCGTCGGGGACGTGCCGGCGCACCTCGGAGAGCCGCTTGTCGGCCGCGGCGAGGACCGAGGGGATCCATTCACCCTTGGGGTCGAGGGCGGTCCGCCAGGCGTGCGCGGTCTGGTCCTTGGTGAGCGGCTCACCGAGCCGGGCCGCGACCTCGTCGCCGGCCTTGGTGCGCCAGCGCATCGCGCCGCCGTAGGCGAGGAAGAGGACGGGACGCACGACGCCGTCGCGGAGGGCTGCCGCGTAGCCGTACGTGTAGTCCGACGCCGAGCGGAGGATGCCGGCGGCGTCCATCTCGTAGCGCACGAACGGGATCGGGTTGGTGTCGGAACGGAACGGGGTGCCGGTGAGGGAGAGCCGGCGGGTCGCGGGGGTGAACGCCTCGCGGATGCCCTCGCCCCAGGACCGCGCGTCGCCGCCGTGGTGGACCTCGTCGAGGATGACCAGCGTCGGCTCGGCCTCCGTGCGGCGCCGGTGCAGGCCCGGGTTCGTCGCGACCTGCGCGTACGTGACCGCCACCCCGTCGTACTCGCTCGACTGCACCCCGGTGGAGTTGGAGAACGACGGGTTGAGCTGGATGCCGACCTTGCCCGCCGCGTCGGCCCACTGGGTCTTGAGGTGCTCGGTGGGGGCGACGACGGTGACGGCGCGGACGATGCCCCGGTCGAGCAGCTCGGTGGCGATCCGCAGCGCGTAGGTCGTCTTGCCGGCGCCGGGAGTCGCGACGGCGAGGAAGTCGGTGGCCCCGCTGCCCAGGTAGGCCTCGAGGGCCTCCTCCTGCCACGCGCGGAGCTTCGCCGCGGTACCCCACGCGGCCCGCTCGGGGTAGGCGGGTGACAGGTGTCCGGCGGCAGAGGTACTCATGGGCGGTGGCCACGATAAGCGGCGAGGCACCGACATGCCGAAAGCCCCGACGAAACTCGTCGGGGCCCTCGGGGTGTGCTAGCGCGTGGCGGCGGTCAGCCCGCGCGGTAGGTCGTCCACAGGGACTGCATCCGCGTGGTCTGACCCGACGTGAACATGTTCATGCACGCGTCGTCGGTGTAGTCCATGAAGTTCTTGATGGGGTCGGTTCCGGGCGAGGTGCAGGTGTCGCGGCCGGTGGGGCAGCCGTACGCGGGCGAGGCCTCGGGGGCGGTGTCGCTCACGTAGTCGCCGTTGCCGTTGCAGCCGCCCTGGAACGTGTGGTACAGCCCGAGCCAGTGACCGATCTCGTGGGTGGCGGTGTCGCCCTGGTTGTACGGGGCCGCGCTGCCGCCGGGGAGGCTCTCGTCGAGCATCACGACGCCGTCCATCGGGTCGACCGTGTTCTTGGGGAAGGTGGCCCAGCCGAGGAGGCCGCCGCCGAGGTCGGCGGTGTAGAGGTTGAGGTCGCCCTTGCCGCCGGTGTGGAGGGCGTTCTTCATCTGGCTCTCGGCGCTGCTCCCGTTGGTGATGCCGTTGTACCAGGAGGGGTTGTTCGTGTAGTCGGTGCTGACCGTCCGGAAGGAGAACCCGGTGCCCGCGTAGGCGTTGTTGAGCACGGTGATCTGGCTCGCGAGCTCGGAGGAGCTGAGGTTGCCCGCGCTGCCGTCGGTGATGACGTGCCAGTGCACCGGGATGCTCGTCGCCGTGAACGCGGCTCCGCCCGGCTTGCCCTTGCCCTGGACGGCACCCTTCGAGGTCACGGTGACGCCCTTGGCGGCCATGTCCCGCTCGAAGCGCTGGTTCATCGCCGCGGCCTGGGCGTCGGTCAGCTCGTGCGGGTCGGCACGGTTCGGACCGTTCGCGTGCCGACCACCCACGACGTCCGAGTGCGCGACGCACGAGGACCCTGCCGTGTCGAGGGCGGCGTTGCCGGAGAGCGGGCGGGCGTCGGCGGAGGCGAGCGGCAGGACGGCCCCGGCGACACCGAGGGTGAGGGCCGCCAAGGCCGTGAGGGGACGAGTACGCATGGGCGTCCTTCCGGAGGGGTGCGGCCGGGCCGGGTCGGCCAGGCACCGGAAGGACGCTAGGCGGGCGCGCCGACGCGTGGGTCAGATCCGCGTCAGGGTTCGGTAAGGCCTCCCGCCCGCGCGATAGCGGCCGGGGACCACCAGTGGGTCAGCGGCGGGTCAGGAGTTGTCCAAGAGTGGCGAGCGCGGCGTGACCCGCGTCACTCCCCGCCGTCCTCCGGCGCCCGCAGCCCCTCGTAGATCTCCTTGCAGGTCGGGCAGACCGGGAACCGCTTGGGGTCACGCCCGGGGATCCAGACCTTGCCGCAGAGCGCGGTGACCGGCTCGCCCGAGAGGGCGCTCTCGAGGATCTTCTCCTTGCGGACGTAGTGCGAGAAGCGCTCGTGGTCGCCGGGCTCGGCGACCTCGGGCACGGCCTCGGTGCGCTCGAGGACGGCCGTCTGCGTCTGGGGGCCGTCGGGCCCGCCGGGCTCGTTCGGGTCGCGGGGCATGCTCTCGCTCATGGGACGAGCCTACGCCGCGGCGTCAGTTGAGCGAGGGGTCCGGCGGGTACCACGCGACCCAGCGCAGCGGCTCGCGCTGGCGCCGCAGGACGCGCTCCCACAGGTCGTGCGGCTGGTCGGTGAACGGGTCGCTGCTCTCGCCGTCGACGACGAACCACGACCCGGTGCCGATCTCCTCCTCGAGCTGGCCCGGGGACCACCCCGCGTACCCCGCGAAGATCCGCAACCCGGCCAGCTCGGGAGCGACGAGCACCGGCGGCGTGTCGAGGTCGACGAGCGCCACCGCGCCGAAGAGGCGGCGCACGCCGGTGGGGCTCGGCGTGTCGCCCGGGACCGCGACGAGCCCGAGGGCGGAGTCGAGCTGGACCGGCCCGCCCTGGAAGATCGTCGCTGGCCGGCTCGCGTGCTCCTCCCAGCCCGGCAGGACGGCGTCGATCCCGGCCTCGATCGGCCGGTTGAGGACGAGGCCTTGCGCACCGTCGTCACCGTGGTGGAGGACGAGGACCACGCTGCGCCGGAAGACGCCCTCCTCGATCTGCGGGGTCGCCACGAGGAGCTGACCGGTGGTGTGGGTCGCGCTCACGCGCCCATTCTGCCCCCGCGCCCACCGCCGTGGCCGGACCGCTGCGAGGAGCCCCGACCGTGCTGCGGGGGCCCACCACGGGACCCGCCGCGCGGGCCACCCGGCCGCCCGCCGCGCCGGGGACGGGGCTGGCCTTCGATGATCGGGCGCCACACCGAGTCCGGCACGGGGACGCCGCTGGGCACCACCCCGCCGATCGCGGCGACGGTGGCGTCTCCCGGGACCACCTTGGCCGTCTGCGCCTCGGCGCCGGCCCCCTCGATGATCCGGGTCACCATCTTGCGCTGGTGCGGGAGGGCGAGCATGACGACGGCGCCCTCCTCGCCCGCCCGGGCCGTGCGGCCGGCGCGGTGGAGGTAGTCCTTGTGGTCGCTCGGCGGGTCGACCTGGACCACGAGACCGATGTCGTCGACGTGGATGCCGCGGGCGGCGACGTCGGTGGCGACGAGCACGGGAACCCGGCCGTCGCGGAAGGCCCCGAGCACGCGATTGCGCACGTTCTGGGTCAGTCCGCCGTGGAGGGCCGCGGCGAGGACGCCGCGCCCGCGCAGCTCGCCGGCGATCCGCTCGACCCCGAGCTGGGTGCGGGCGAAGATCACCGTGCGGCCCGTCCGCCCGGCGAGCTCGGCGGTCAGCGCCTTCTTGTCCTGCGGGTCGACGAGGAGCACGTGGTGGCTCATCGTCGTGATGGACGCCTGGGCCTCGTCGGTCGAGTGGGTCACGGCGTCGACGAGGTAGCGGTCGACGAGGGTGTCGACGCCCCGGTCGAGGGTCGCCGAGAACAGGAGGCGCTGGCCGCCGTCGGGGATGGCGTCGAGGATGGCGGTGACCTCCGGGACGAAGCCCATGTCGGCCATGTGGTCGGCCTCGTCGAGGATCGTGATCTCGACCCCACCGAGGTCCACGGCGCCGCGGTCCATGAGGTCGACGAGCCGGCCCGGGGTCGCGACGAGCAGGTGGACCCCACGCTGGAGGCTCTTGATCTGCGGGTCGTAGGAGAGGCCGCCGGCGACGAGCCGGTGGGTGAGGCCGGTCACGTGCACGAAGGGCTCGAGGGCGTCGCTCACCTGCATCGCGAGCTCGCGGGTGGGCACGAGGATCAGGGCACGCGGTCGCTTCGGCTGGGGGCGCACGCCGTCGTCGAGGCGGGTGATCGTCGGGAGCCCGAAGGCGAGGGTCTTGCCGGACCCGGTGCGGCCGCGGCCGAGGACGTCGCGCCCGGCGAGGGCGTCCGGGATCGTCGCGGCCTGGATCGGGAACGGGTCGGCGATGCCGTCGCGGGCGAGCCGCTCGACGAGCCGCTCGGGCAGGCCGAGGGCGGCGAAGCCGTTGTCGGAGGTCACCGCGCGGGGCCCACCGGCCGCGGCGGAGCGGTAGGTGGTCCAGGTGTCGGCCTCGGCGCGCTCGGCCTCGGCGTCCTCGAAGCTGCGGGGACGCTCGTCGCGCTCCCACGGCTTCTCGGCGTGGCGACCCTCGTGACGGTCGCGGCGCACCGGGTCGGCGACCCGCGGCGCACGGTCGCGCACCGGACGCTCGCCGCGCTCGCGGCGCGGACGCTCGTCGTGCGGACGGTGGACGTGGCGCTCCTCGCGGCGGAACTCCGGACGGTCGCCGCGGGTGTCGTCGCGACGGGGCGTCGACCGGTCGTCACGGCGCGGACCGGAGCGGTCGTCACGGCGGGGAGCGGAGCGGTCGTCACGGCGGGCCGTCGGGCGCTCGTCACGTCGCCGGTCGTCGCGACGGTCCTCACGCCGGTCCTCGCGCCGGTCCTCGGAGCGGGCCGGGGGCTTGCCCTCGCGACGCTCGGCGCGCGACGGCTTCCCGCCGCGGCGGGGGTCCTCGCGGTCCCAGCGGGGCGACCGCTCGGCGCGGGGGCGCTTGGGGCGCTCCTCGCCGTCGGCGGAGCGGCCGGCGGCGGGGCCGGGCCGGGAGGAGGTGGCGGCCTGGCCGCGGTGGGCCTTCTTCGGGCCCTTGCGGGCGGCCGCCTTCTTCTCCGCCTTCTGGGCAGCGGTCCAACGGGCCTTCGGCCCGGATGCCTTCTTGGGCATGGGGATGTTCACCTGTGTCTTCGTCGTGGGTTCGCAATCGGACAGACACGTCGTCGGCCGGTGGCGAAACAGCGATCACAACGAGTCTCCGGACCGGCAGTGGTCCGTGGGTGGCCGGTTCGACGGGGGGTGTCACCGGCGGGCACCGGGTGGGACGTGGGCGACCGCGCTCTGCGGACGGGTGGACGCTGCCAGGCGTCCCCCACCTCGGTGGACGCACCATGCTACCAGCGCACGGCGCGGCTCCCGACCGCGCTCAGGCGCGCCGACGCCCAGCCAGCCACCAGCCGAGAACGGCGAGGCCGACCCCACCGAGGTCGGCCACGGCGTCCCACGGGTCACCGCTGCGGTCCGGGAGCAGGACGCCCTGGACCACCTCGCTGAGCACGGCGTGGACGGCGAGCGCACCGACCACGGCCCGCCGCGGCAGGCGCGCGGCGAGCCCGAGCAGCGCCGGCACGAGGAAGACGGTGGCGTGGACGACCTTGTCGGCGTTCGGGAACGGCGCCGTGCCCGGCGCCTGAGGCGCGTAGAGCACGAGGCACTGCACGACCACGGCGGCCGCGGCCGCGGCGAGCAGCACCGTCCGGACCCGGGAGCCCCGGGCCCCCTCCGGTGGGGTCATCGCGCCTCGGGGTCCCCCACCGGCCCCTGGACCGCCTCGACGGCGCGACGCACGGCGTCGGCGACGACGGTGCTGACGTCCGGGTGGAACACGCTCGGGATGATGTACGTCGCGTTCCGCTCCTCGTCGGTGACGACGTCGGCGAGCGCGTCCGCGGCGGCGAGCAGCACGTCCATCGTCACGTGCTTGCTCGCGGCGTCGATGAGCCCGCGGAAGACTCCGGGGAAGACGAGGACGTTGTTGATCTGGTTCGCGAAGTCGGAGCGGCCGGTGGCGACGACCGCGGCGTGCCGGGCGGCGAGGTCCGGGTCGATCTCCGGCACCGGGTTGGCCATCGCGAAGACGACCGACTCGGGGGCCATCGACTCGACGTCGGCCTCGGTGAGGATGTTCGGGGCCGAGACCCCGAGGAAGACGTCGGCGCCCCGGACGGCGTCCGAGATCGTGCCCGTGGTGCCGTCGGGGTTGGTGTGCTCGGCGATCCACGCGTGGTTGGGGTGCTCCCCCGACAGGACGTCGGCACGCTGCCGGTGGACGATCCCGTCGACGTCGGTGACGATGACGTGGCTGGCCCCGGCGTGGAGCAGGAGCTTGAGGATCGCGGTGCCGGCCGCGCCCGCTCCGCTCATGACGAGGTGGACGTCCTCGAGCCGCTTGCCGACGACGCGCAGCGCGTTGCGCAGCGCCGCGAGCGCGACGATCGCCGTGCCGTGCTGGTCGTCGTGGAAGACGGGGATGTCGAGCTCGTCGCGGAGCCGGGCCTCGATCTCGAAGCAGCGCGGCGCGGAGATGTCCTCGAGGTTGATCCCCGCGAAGCCCGGGGCGATGGCCTTGACGGTGCGGATGATCTCCTCGACGTCGGTCGTGTCGAGGCACAGCGGGAACGCGTCGATGTCGGCGAACCGCTTGAAGAGCGCCGCCTTGCCCTCCATGACCGGCAGCGCCGCGAGCGGGCCGATGTCCCCCAGCCCGAGGACGGCGGTGCCGTCGGTGACGACGGCGACCGTGTTGCGCTTGATGGTCAGCCGCCGGGCGTCCTCGGGGTTCTTGGCGATCGCCAGGCAGACCCGCGCGACGCCCGGGGTGTAGATGAGCGACAGGTCGTCACGGGTGCGGATCGGGACCTTGGACTCGACCGAGAGCTTGCCGCCGAGGTGCATGAGGAAGGTGCGGTCGGAGACCTTGCCGATCTCGACGCCCTGGACGGTGCGCATCACCTCGACGATCTCGTCGGCGTGGTCCGGGTCGCGCGTGAGCATCGTGAGGTCCACGCGCATGCGGGCGTGCCCCGAGCCGGTGACGTCGAGGCCGGTGACGACGCCCCCCGCCTCCTCGATGAGGCTCGTCATCTCGCTGATGGCCGTGGGCCGCGCAGGGAGGACGAGGCGGACGGTGACGCTGTTGGCGATCGAGGGTGCGGCGGGCATGGGGTCGATTCAACCCCGTACCGGCAGGTAGCCCGAAACGTCGCCCGTGGTGGCGGGTCGCGCGGCGCCCTACAGTGACCGGCATGTCGGACCACGTGGAAGTGATCGGGACGGGGAGCGCGAGCGCGGCTCCGGACGTCGTCGTCCTGGACGTCCGGGTGCAGGTCGAGGCCCGGGACGTCGCCTCGGCCCTCGCCGACCTCGGGGCCCGGCTGGGCGCGACGGTGGGGGCGGCGGCCGGCCACGGTGTCGGCGACCACGACCGCCGCACGACGGGGATGGGCGTCTCGCCGCGCTGGGACCGCGAGGGTCAGGTGGTCGCCGGGTACACCGCCCACCAGGCGCTCCGGCTGCGCGTCCGCGACCGCGGCCACGTCGGGGACGTCATCTCCGCGCTCGCCGGAGCCGCCGGTGACGCGCTGGCCGTCGACGCGGTGACCCTCGAGGTGGCCGACCCGTCCCCGCTCCACGTCCGGGCCCGCGCGGCGGCCTTCGCGGACGCCAGCACCCGGGCCCGGCAGTACGCGGAGCTCTCGGGCCGTTCGCTCGGGCCCGTCATGGCGCTCACCGAGTCCCCCGAGGAGACCGGCCCCTCGCCGAGGATGCGGTTCGCCTCGATGGACCGGGCGGGCGGCGTGCCCGTCGAGGCCGGTGAGTCGGCCGTGACCACGAGCATTCTCGTGCGCTTCGCCCTGGGCACGGCATGAGCTGGGTCGACGCCCTCGGCTGGTTCGGGTCGGCGCTGCTCGTCTTCTCCCTGCTCCAGGCCCGCATCCTCCGGCTGCGCGTCCTCAACACCGTCGCGTGCGGCATCCTCACCGTCTTCAACGCGATCCTCGGCGTGTGGCCGATGGTGGCGATGAACATCGTGCTCGCCGGGATCAACACCGTCTTCATCGTCCGGATGCTCCGGGAGCGCGACGACGAGCAGGCCTACGCCGTGCTGCCGGTCCGCGAGGACGACAGCTACCTGCGCCACTTCCTCGACCTGTACCGCACCGACATCGCCCGCTTCTTCCCCGACTTCGGCCCGGAGACGGTCGAGGGCCGCTCGACGTACCTCATCCAGCACGGCGACGAGACGGCCGGCGTCATCGTCGTCCGTGACGCCGGCGACCACACCGCACAGGTCGAGCTCGACTACGTGACACCGCGGTTCCGGGACTTCGCGCCCGGGGAGTTCGTGTTCCGCCGCTCCGGGCTGTTCCGCGACCGCGGCTTCACGCGCGTGCTCACGGCGCCCGGCATGGTCGCGCCGTACTACGAGCGGCTCGGCTTCGCCCGGGAGGGCGACCGGTACCGCCTCGAGCTCGGCTGAGACCCGCGCCACCCCGTCGGCGACGGATACCCGGTGGGGTACTAGGCTAAGGTGTACTACGTGGCGTAGTAACCGCGCCGCGGACGACCACGCGAGGAGGCGATCGTCGTGACGCAGTTCGTCCACGACTTCGAGACCGGTTCGATGGAGCAGAAGGACCTGCTCGGCGGCAAGGGGGCGAACCTCGCGGAGATGACCCGCCTCGGGATCCCGGTCCCGCCGGGGTTCACGATCACGACGGACGCCTGCCGCCACCACCTCGTGACCGGCGAGGTCCCCGACGGACTGTGGGACGAGGTCGACGAGCACGTCGCCGCGCTCGAGGCGCGGATGGGTCGAACCCTCGGCGACCCCGCCGACCCGCTGCTCGTCTCCGTGCGCTCCGGCGCGAAGTTCTCGATGCCCGGGATGATGGAGACCGTCCTCGACGTCGGGCTCGGCCGGGCCGCGGTCGACGGCCTCGCCACCCACAGCGGCGACGCCCGCTTCGCCTGGGACTCCTACCGCCGCCTGCTCCAGATGTTCGGGCGCACCGTGCTCGGGGTCGACGGCGACCTCTTCGAGCACGCCCTCGAGGCCGAGAAGGCGGCCCGAGGCGTCACCGCCGACATCGACCTCGACGCGGACGCGCTCCGGGCCCTGGCCGCGACGTTCGAGGCGATCGTCGAGGAGCAGTCCGGCGCCCCGTTCCCCCAGGACCCCCACGAACAGCTCCGCTCCGCGGTCGTCGCGGTGTTCCGCTCGTGGACCTCGGACCGGGCGGCCCTGTACCGGCGGCGCGAGCACATCCCCGCCGACCTCGGGACCGCCGTCAACATCCAGGCGATGGTCTTCGGGAACCTCGGCGAGGGCTCCGGCTCGGGCGTCGCGTTCACCCGCGACCCGGCGACCGGCGCCCGCGGCGGCTACGGCGACTACCTGCCCGACGCGCAGGGGGAGGACGTCGTGGCGGGGGTGCGCAACACCCTCGGGCTCGATGACCTCCGGCGGCTGGACCCCGCGAGCCACGCGGAGCTGCTCGACATCATGGCCCGGCTCGAGAAGCACTACCGCGACATGTGCGACATCGAGTTCACCGTCGAGCGGGGACGGCTCTGGATGCTCCAGACCCGGGTCGGCAAGCGCACCGCCCAGGCGGCCTTCCGCATCGCGAGCGACCTCGTCGACGAGGGGGTGCTCACCGAGGAGCAGGCCCTCGGACGCGTCACCGGGGACCAGCTCGCGCAGCTGATGTTCCCGCACTTCGCCGACGACGGGGACCACGCGCCCGTCGCCGTCGGCATGAGCGCCTCGCCGGGTGCCGCCGTCGGCCGGGCGGTCTTCGACTCCAGCCGCGCGGTCGTCCTCGCCGAGCAGGGCCACCCCGTCGTCCTCGTGCGGCGGGAGACCACCCCGAACGACCTCCACGGGATGGTCGCGGCGCGCGGCATCCTCACGAGCCGGGGCGGGAAGACCTCGCACGCCGCCGTCGTCGCCCGGGGCATGGGGCGCACCTGCGTCTGCGGGGCGGAGTCGCTCGACGTCGACCTCGCCGAGCGCTGCCTCACCACGCCCGACGGCACGGTCGTCCGCGAGGGCGACACCATCTCCATCGACGGGTCGACCGGCGAGGTGTTCCTCGGCGAGGTGCCCGTGCGCCCCTCCCCCGTCGTCCGGTACTTCGAGGGCGAGCTCGACCCGGCGGCCGCGGGCACCGAGCCGGTCGTCCTCGCGGTCGACCGGCTGCTCCGGACCGCCGACCGGGTGCGCCGGCTGCGGGTGCGGGCCAACGCCGACACCGGCGCGGACGCCTCCCGCGCCCGGCGCTTCGGCGCCGAGGGCATCGGCCTCGCGCGCACCGAGCACATGTTCCTCGGCGAGCGGCGCGAGCTCGTGGAACGGCTCGTCCTCGCCGAGTCCGACGCGGACCGGCAGGCCGTCTTCGACGAGCTGCTGCCCCTCCAGCGTGCCGACTTCGTCGCGCTGTTCGAGGCGATGGACGGGCTGCCGGTCATCGTCCGGCTGCTCGACCCGCCGCTGCACGAGTTCCTCCCCGACCTCACCGACCTCTCGGTGCGGGTGGCCCTCGAGGACGAGCGGGGCGAGCACTCCGACCGGGACGCGGCCCTGCTGCGCGCGGTGCTGCGCCTCCACGAGCAGAACCCCATGCTGGGCCTGCGCGGCGTGCGGCTCGGCCTCGCGATCCCGGGCCTCTTCGCGATGCAGGCCCGCGCGGTGCTCGAGGCCGCCGCGTCCGTCATCGCGCGCGGCGGGTCGGCGTTGCCGGAGATCATGGTCCCGCTCGTCGGTGCGGTCCAGGAGCTGCGGGCGATCCGCGAGGAGATCGAGGCGGCCGCCCGCGACACGCAGGAGAGCCACGCGGTGCCCCTCGAGCACCGGATCGGCACGATGATCGAGCTGCCCCGGGCGGCGCTCACCGCCGGCGACCTCGCGGAGGCGGCCGACTTCTTCTCGTTCGGCACCAACGACCTCACCCAGACGGTGTGGGGCTTCTCCCGCGACGACGTGGAGTCGGCGTTCTTCTCGCGCTACCTCGAGCGCGGCATCTTCGGGTCCTCACCGTTCGAGACGATCGACCGGGACGGCGTCGGCCGACTGGTCCAGCTGGCCGCCCGGGAGGGCCGCGCGACCCACCCGGGGCTCGAGCTCGGCGTCTGCGGCGAGCACGGTGGCGACCCCGACTCCGTGCACTTCTTCCACGACGCGGGGCTCGACTACGTGTCGTGCTCCCCGTTCCGCGTGCCCGTGGCGCGGCTGGAGGCCGGGAGGGCGGCGGTCGAGGGTTCCTGACGGCTCAGGGTGAGCCGCACCCGGTGGCCGGTGACGACGGCGGCGAGCCATCCGAGCCCGAGCAGCCAGCCGGCGACGACGTCGGTGAGCCAGTGGTGCCCGAGGAAGACCCGGGACAGCCCCATCGCGAGGATGAAGGCCGCCGCCACGGTGGTGACGAGCAGCCGCTGCCACGAGTGCCGCGCCGCGAGCAGCAGGAGGTAGGCGAGCGCCCCGACGAGGACGGTCGCGTTGAGGGTGTGCCCCGACGGGAACGACGGGGACGTCTCCAGCGGTGGGACGGCCAGTGTGGCCGGCGGGCGGGCCCGGCCGACGAGGTCCTTCCCGAGGACCGTCATGAGCAGCGACCCGGCCGCCGCGACGACCATGACGACGACGGGCGTCCAGGACCGGCGCAGCGCGACGAGCAGACCCGTGACGACGAGCACGAGGATCGGCATCCCGACCGTGCCCCCGACCTCGGTGAACGCGGTGACCGCGGCGTCGCGCGCCGGGGTGCGCAGGGCCACGGCGGCGTCGAGCACCGGCCGGTCGAGGACCGCGAGGTCGTCGTTCTCGGTGACCGCGTCGTAGACCTGGGCGGCCAGCAGGTCCAGGACCAGGACCAGGACACCGCCGACGAGCACGGTGACGACCAGGGCCGCGTTCGCCCGGCCCCAGCGGCCCACGGGTCCGAGGTGGTCCACGACCCGGTCGACACCCTCGAGCACCAGGCGGCCGGTCCGCGTGGGCCAGTGGGTGAGGTCGCGACGGCCGATCCGGTGCTCCTCGGTCGACGCAGCGGGGCCGCGAGGCAGGTCGGGCTCGGCGTTCGGCACGCACCATTGAAACACCGCGGCCCGGACCACCGGGGTGGTCCGGGCCGAGGCTCGACGACGTGGGAGTGCACCGTGTGGTGGAGGTGGCGGGAATCGAACCCGCGTCCACTGACGGCAGCCCAGGGCTTCTCCGGGTGCAGTGCGCTGTGGATTTTCTCGGCCCCGGGGCTCGCGCGCACACGTTCCCCGACAGGCCCAGTCGAGTAGGAGTCCCGCGCCGCCCCTCGACATGGCGACGCAGCAAGATCTCTAGCTGACGCTGGTGACTAGGCCGAGATCGAGCCTAGGCCAACGGACTTCGGAGCTCGCTCAGGCGGCGAGGGCGAAGTCGGTGCGCTTGGAATCGGCACCTATTGGTTTGCACGGAGCGTTGTACGAGATGACCGTGCGTCCTCGACCCGCTTCCCACTGGACATCCAGCCAATGTCGAAACCGATCACCCCCGTGAGGGGGTCACTCCCACGCTGTTCAGTTGTCGCCCCGAGACGCTGCTGGACGTGCCGGGACGGTCAGTATGCCGTTCAACGCCAACGGGTCCAACCCCATTCCCCGCGAGAGGGGACTCAGCCCGTGGGGGACGCCGTGGGCGACGCGGGGTGGGACGGCTCGTCCGCCGCGTCGGAGGAGGCCGGTGCACCGTCCGGCGCCGACGGGACCGCCGGGCCCTCCCCGACGGGGCTCCCACCCGTCGGGCCCTGGGTCGGCGTCGGGGTGGGGAGGGTCGGGGTCGGGCTGGGGACCGGAGGAGCCGGGCTCTGCGTCGGCGTGGGTGGCACGCTCGTGGCGGAGGCGCTCGGCGCCGGGCCGCCCGTGGGCGATGCGCCGGCCCCCGCCGGGGCCGCGGTGGCCGACGGCCGGGCGGGCGTGGTGGGCGCCACGGTCCGGGGGCTGGCGGTGGGTGCGACGGGGGTGGCCGGGGTCTCTCGAGAGCCCGACGACATCCGCTCCGCCGGCCCGCTCGGTCCGACCGTCCCGCCGACCGGGCGGACGAAGTCCGGGTCGACCTGGGTGATCCGCAGGCTCGTGAGCCCGCCGGGCTGGAGCGCCACGACGCCGCCGACGGCGCACAGACCGAGGCACGCGACGGCCGCCACCTGGAGCGCGCTCGCACGCTTCGAGGCGGGTCCTCGCCCGCGGAGCCCCTGCATGGGCCGATCGTAGGTCGCGCGTCGGGTCGTCCGGAACAGCCGAACGGCCGATGCGCCAATCGCCGCGTGGACCGGCGCCCTCGACGTGACCGCCGTCACTAGGGTTGGCGGCGTCGCTCCGTCACCGACCCGGAGGTCCATCCGTGTTCCAGAAGATCCTCGTCGCCAACCGCGGAGAGATCGCCGTCCGTGCCTTCCGCGCCGCCACCGAGCTCGGCGCCAAGACCGTCGCGGTCTTCCCCCACGAGGACCGCACGTCCGAGCACCGTCTCAAGGCGGACGAGTCCTACGAGATCGGCGAGGTCGGGCACCCCGTCCGCGCCTACCTCGACCACGAGAACATCGTCCGGGTCGCCGTCGAGTGCGGTGCCGACGCGGTCTACCCCGGGTACGGCTTCCTCTCCGAGAACCCCGACCTCGCGGAGGCCTGCGAGGCCCACGGCATCACCTTCATCGGCCCCCCGGCGTCGGCGCTGCACCTCGCGGGCAACAAGGCCCGCGCCATCGCCGCCGCGCGCGAGGCCGGCCTGCCCACCCTGCACGGCGCCGAGCCGACGACCGACCTCGACGCCCTCGCGGCCGCCGCCGAGGACATCGGGTTCCCCGTCTTCGTCAAGGCCGTCTCCGGCGGTGGCGGCCGCGGGATGCGCCGCGTCGACGACCCGTCCACCCTGCGCGAGTCGCTCGAGGCCGCCCAGCGCGAGGCCGATGCCGCCTTCGGCGACCCCACGCTCTACCTCGAGCAGGCCGTCGTGCGGCCCCGGCACATCGAGGTACAGGTGCTCGCCGACGGCTCCGGCACCGTGCTCCACCTCTACGAACGCGACTGCTCGGTCCAGCGACGCCACCAGAAGGTCGTCGAGATCGCCCCGGCGCCGAACCTCGACCCCGAGCTGCGGGCCGCGATGTGCGCCGACGCCGTGCGCTTCGCGGAGGCCATCGGCTACCGCAACGCCGGGACCGTCGAGTTCCTCCTCGGCGAGGACGGCCGCTACGTCTTCATCGAGATGAACCCCCGCATCCAGGTCGAGCACACCGTGACCGAGGAGGTCACCGACATCGACCTCGTCGTCGCGCAGCTGCGCATCGCGAGCGGGGACACCTTCGAGGACCTCGGGCTGCGCCAGGAGGACATCCGCACCCGCGGTGCCGCCCTCCAGTGCCGGATCACCACCGAGGACCCCGCCAACGGCTTCCGCCCCGATGCCGGGCAGATCACGGTGTACCGCTCCGCCGGTGGCGGCGGCGTGCGGCTCGACGGCGGCACGGTCTTCGTCGGAGCCCAGGTCAGCCCGCACTTCGACTCGATGCTCGTCAAGCTCACCTGCCGCGGCAGCGACTTCGACGTCGCCGTGCGCCGGGCGCGGCGGGCACTCGCCGAGTTCCGGATCCGCGGCGTCTCGACGAACATCCCGTTCCTCGAGGCGGTCCTCGCCGACCCGGTGTTCCAGCGCGGCGAGGCGACGACGAGCTTCATCGACGAGCGGCCCGAGCTGCTCGAGGCGCGGATGCCGATGGACCGCGGCACCAAGCTGCTCCAGTACCTCGCCGACGTCACGGTCAACCAGCCGCACGGCCCGGCGACCACCCACCTCAAGCCGCGTACCAAGCTCCCCGAGCTCGACGCGACCGCCCCCCTGCCCCCGGGCACCCGCGACCTGCTCCAGCGGGTGGGGCCCGCCGCCTTCGCCCGGCAGCTGCGCGAGCGCACCGACGTGCCGGTCACCGACACGACCTTCCGCGACGCCCACCAGAGCCTGCTGGCGACCCGGATGCGCACCCGCGACCTGCTCCACGTCGCCGGACACGTCTCGCGGATGACCCCACAGCTGCTCTCGATGGAGGCCTGGGGCGGCGCGACCTACGACGTCGCCCTGCGCTTCCTCCACGAGGACCCCTGGGAGCGGCTGGCGCTGCTGCGGGAGGCGATGCCCAACGTCCCGCTCCAGATGCTGCTCCGCGGCCGCAACACCGTCGGCTACACCCCGTACCCGACGAAGGTCACCGACGCGTTCGTCCACGAGGCCGCACGCACCGGCCTCGACATCTTCCGGATCTTCGACTCGCTCAACGACGTCGAGCAGATGCGACCCGCGGTCGACGCCGTGCTCGACACCGGCACCGCGGTCGCCGAGGTGGCGCTCTGCTACACCGGCAACCTGCTCGACCCCCGCGAGGAGCTCTACACCCTCGACTACTACCTCCGGCTCGCCGAGCAGATCGTCGGCACCGGGGCCCACGTGCTCGCCATCAAGGACATGGCCGGGCTGCTGCGGGCCCCCGCCGCGCGGACGCTCGTCACCGCGCTGCGGAAGAACTTCGACCTCCCGGTGCACCTGCACACCCACGACACCGCCGGCGGCCAGATCGGCACCCTCCTCGCGGCGATCGACGCGGGGGTCGACGCCGTCGACGCCGCCACCGCCACGATGTCCGGGACGACCAGCCAGCCGAGCCTGTCGGCGCTCGTCGCCGCCACCGACGGCACCGAGCGGGAGACCGGCCTCGACATCGACGCGGTGTTCGCCCTCGAGCCCTACTGGGAGGCGGTCCGCCACCTGTACCGGCCGTTCGAGTCGGGCCTGGCCTCCCCCACCGGCCGGGTCTACTTCCACGAGATCCCGGGCGGTCAGCTCTCGAACCTGCGCCAGCAGGCGATCGCCCTCGGCCTCGGGGAACGCTTCGAGGACGTCGAGAACATGTACGCCGCCGCGAACCGCATCCTCGGCAACATCGTCAAGGTGACCCCCTCGAGCAAGGTCGTCGGCGACCTCGCCCTCGCCCTCGTCGGCGCGGGCGCCGACCCGGACGACTTCGCCGAGAACCCGAACCGCTACGACGTCCCCGACTCGGTCATCGGCTTCCTCGGCGGCGAGCTCGGGGACCCGCCCGGGGGCTGGCCCGAGCCCTTCCGGACCAAGGCCCTCGAGGGCCGCACGCCGAAGGCACGCGTCACCGAGCTCACCGACGAGCAGGAGCGGGCGCTGGTCACCGACACCCGGCGCACCCTCAACCAGCTGCTCTTCCCGGGCCCCACGACCGAGTACGAGGACACCCGCGACCGCTACGGCGACCTCTCGGTGCTCGGCACCATCGAGTTCCTCCACGGGCTCGAGCAGGGCGCCGAGTACGAGGCGGAGATCGAGGCGGGCAAGCGGCTGCTGCTCGGCATCAGCTCGGTCGGTGACGTCGACCGCCAGGGCATGCGGACCGTCATGTGCACCCTCAACGGGCAGTTCCGCCCCGTCCAGGTGCGTGACCGCTCCGTCGAGGCCGAGACCAAGGCCGCCGAGAAGGCCGACCCGGGCAACGCCGGGCACGTCGCCGCACCGTTCGCCGGGGTCGTCACCCCCGCCGTGGCCCAGGGCGACACCGTCGAGCCGGGCGCGGTGGTCGCGACGATCGAGGCGATGAAGATGGAGGCCAACATCACCTCCGCCACCGGCGGCACGGTCGAGCGGCTCGCCATCGACGGTCACCAGCAGGTCGAGGGCGGTGACCTCGTCCTCGTCGTCACCCCGGGCTGACCCGTCCTCCCCGAGGATGTCCCCTGCACGCAAACCCCCGTGGCGGGCCTGCCGGTGCCACGGTGAGGGGGTCAGCGCATCGGTCAAGCAGCGGCCAGTGCACCCCCGCACGACCAAGGGAGAGCACCATGGGTCTCGACGACAAGATCAGCAACGCCACGGACGACCTCACCGGCAAGGGCAAGGAGGCGGCCGGCAAGGCCACCGACGACGAGCGCCTGGAGGCCGAGGGGAAGGCCGACCAGGCCGGAGCCGACCTCAAGAAGGCCGGCGAGAACGTCAAGGACGCCTTCAAGCACTGACCCCCGCCGGGGGAACCACGACGGGCCGCTCCCTCGGGGGCGGCCCGTTCGTCGTCGCTACCAGCTGCCGCCGGAGGAGCCGCCGCCCCCGCCGCCGGAGAAGCCCCCGCCCCCGCTGAACCCCGAGGAGCCGGACGAGCCGGGGGTCGAGACGAAGGTGCCGGCGGCCACCGTCGAGAAGGAGTCCATGCTCGAGGCCACCCCGCGGAACCCGCCGTCGCTCCACGACCCGACGTACCAGGCCGGGGCAAGGACGGTGTGACCCGCCGCGGCGGCCGCGGCGGCCACCTCCTCGAAGACCTCGGCCCAGCGGTCGGCGAGGTCGAAGACGATGGCGTACGGCAGGAACCTGCTGAAGAGGTCCTGGGCCTCCTCCCACCGGATCTGGTTGGCCTCGGCCGTCGCGAGGTAGCGCTCGAAGCCGCGGGACTGGGCCAGCACGGCCGAGCCCTCCGCGGTGCGGGCGGCCATCCGCTTGCCGAGGGACCGGGTGAACAACCCCGCGACGACCAGACCGCCGCCGAGCACCCACAGCGGGTTGACCGGGAGGCCGGAGTCGGCGAAGAGCGAGGACGCGGGCCCGGCGAGGAAGAAGACCGCGAGCACGCCCAGGCCGGCCAGCACCGCCCCGAGCGCCATCCAGCCCGAGCGCTGCGACTCCGGGCTGCGCCGGAACCAGCCGCGCTCGACGACCTCGTCGTACATGAGCCGCTGCACGGCCTGGAGGGTCGGCTTGAAGTGGTTCTTCAACGTCGACAGGGTGACGGTGTCGCCGCCGGAGAAGAGCGCGTCGTGGAGCAGCTGCTCGTAGGGGGTGAGCGGGGGGCTCGCGGCCGCCGGCGTGGTCCGGGTGAGGACCCAGTCGTCGCGTCGGAAGCGACCGGTGTCGTCACGGCTGATCCGCAGGTGGCCGCGGACGGCGAGGTCGATGATCGTCGCCGTGACGTCGGTGAGCCCGGCCTCCTCGTCGATGATCGTGCCGACGAGGCCCGGCTGGACCCCGGGGGGCGGGGTGAACTGGACCGCCACCGTCGGGGCCGGGCCGCCGCGGACGACCTGGTGCTCCTGGCCGAGGCCGGGGCTGAGTCCGGGGGTGAGACCGGCGTACTGCTCGTCGCGGCCGCGTGACCACACGAGCAGGCCCATGAGCGACCCGGCGGCGAGCGGCACGAGGAGCCCGGCCCCGATGGTCAGCACCCCGACCGTCCGGGCCACCGCCGGGCTCACCGAGCTGCCGCTGCTGCTCGTGAGGTCGCCCTCGCGCAGGTCCGGGGTGAGGTCGCCGAAGGCGCTCCGCGGGAAGGAGGCCACGACCGAGGCGCCCTCCCGGGCCGCGAGGTCGGGGATCTCGTAGGTGGCGGTGGCCCCGGGGGTGGCCGGACAGGTGTCGGTGGACCCGTACTCGCCGTGGAAGCAGGCGGCACGCGTGACCGCCGCCGGGCCGCTCACCTCGGCGCGGACGTCCTGGTGCGGGAAGCCGTTCGCGGTGCTGACGACGTCGTAGTAGACCTCGGCGGTGCCGTCGCCGATGTCGTTCACGAGGTGCGCGAGCCGGAAGCGGACGACGTACTGGGCCGTGCCCCGCACCGTCTCCGACGGGCTGCCGATCCGGATCCGCCGGTCGGCGCCGACGTCCTCCACCGTGATGTCGGTCGGGGCCCCGGACGGCGAGGTGACCTCGACCCCGGAGAGCTCGTAGTAGCGGTACTGGGACTCGCTGTCGCGGTACCCGGCGCGGACCCGGACGAGCCGGTAGATGCCGTGCCGGTCCTCCCCGTCGGGGAAACGCCACGTGATCTGTTCGGTGACGACGACCGACCCGTCGGGCTGGGCCTCGATGCTCGTGTGGAGGGAGTCGGCCTGCTCCTCGGCGACCACTGCCGTGCCGACCGCGCCACCCCACGCCCCGACGCGGGCGGCGTGGTCCGTGGGAGCCGTCGGAGCAGCGAGCGCCGGCAGCGCGGTCGTGAGGGCCAGCACGAGGGCCACGAGTGCTCCGGCAGCGGCGCGGCGCCTCCGGGTCACGTCAGACCTCGCCGCGGCGTCGGGCGGCGATGGCGCGGTCGGCCTCGCGACGGTCCTGGCGCTCCCGGAGTGCGTACCGCTTGTCGTAGGCCTTCTTGCCCTTGACGACGGCGATCTCGACCTTGGCGCGGCCGTCCTTGAAGTAGAGGCTCAACGGGACGACGGTGTGCCCGGTCTCGCGGATGGCCTGAGCGATCTTGTCGAGCTCGCGTCGGTGCAGGAGGAGCTTGCGGCGGCGGCGCGGCGTGTGGTTGGTCCACGTCCCGCTGACGTACTCGGGGATGTGGACGCCCTCGAGCCACAGCTCGTCGTCGCGGTCGAAGCCGGCCCAGCCGTCGACGAGGGAGGCCCGCCCCATCCGGAGCGCCTTGACCTCGGTGCCCATGAGCACCAGGCCCGCCTCGTAGGTGTCCTCGACCAGGTAGTCGTGGCGGGCCTTGCGGTTGCTCGCGACGAGCTTCTTCCCCGGGGTCTTCCCGCTGTCCTTGGCCACGACAGGTCAGGCTACCGTCCGGTCCCGACGGCCGCCCCGGGGATTCCCGGGAGGCGCGGTCAGGACTGGGTGTTGAGCCACTTCCGCGGGTTGGCGAAGCTGCCGTTCTCGAGGGTCTCGAAGTGCAGGTGGCAGCCGGTGGAGGTGCCCGTGGTGCCGCTGTAGCCGATGAGCTGGCCGCGGCTGACGTTCCCGCCGCCGACCGAGATCCGGGACAGGTGGTTGTAGGTGCTCGCGAGGCCGACGCCACCCTCCAGCCCGTGGTCGATGACGACGCGGTTGCCGTAGCCGCCGCCCCACCCGGCCATGATGACGGTGCCGGAGGCGGCCGCGTAGACGGGCGTGCCGCAGTTGACGGCGTAGTCCATCCCGGAGTGCAGCTTCCAGTAGTGGTAGATCGGGTGGAAGCGCATGCCGTACTCGGAGCTGATCCACCCGACGTGGACCGGTCGGCTGAGGATGCCGGAGGAGCTGCTGGACCCGCCGCTGCTGCCGGAGCTGCCCCCGGAGGACGTCCCGCCCCCGGAGCTCTGGTTCTTCTTGGCCTCCGCGGCGCGGCGCTTGGCCTCGGCGGCGGCGCGGGCGCGGGCCTCGGCAGCGCGCTGGGCGAGGATCTTCGACAGCCGCGCCTGCTCGGCCTTCATCGCGGCGAGCTGCTTCTTGTCGGCCGCGAGCTGGTCCTCGTAGCCCTGTGCCTGCTGCTCCTGGCTGGCGGCGAGGGCCTCGAGGTCGGCCTTGGCCTTGTCGGCGGCCGCGCGGGCCTGCTCGGCCCGGGCGAGGGCCGCGGCGGCGGCCTTCTGCTTGCGGTCGGAGTCGACGCGCAGGGCGGAGAGGTGGTCCTCGAGCGCGGTGAGGCTGGCCCGCTCGGTCGTGAGGCGCTCCATCGTCTGGCTCTGGACGTCGAGCACGGTGTCGACCATCGCGAGGCGGTCGGCGAACTCCTGGGGCTGGGTGCTCGACAGGGCGACGTCGAGCTGGCCGAAGCCCTGCTGCTGGTAGATCTGGGCGGCGAACTGGGCGAGCCGCTTGCGACCGGTGGCCACCTCTGCGGTGGCCTTCTCGAGGTCGTCCTGCGCCTTGGCCTCGTTGGCCTTGGCCACCTCGAGCTCCTGCGTGGCGACGGCCTCTGCGTGGTCGGCGGCCTCGGCCGCGGCCCGGGCCTTCTCGAGGACGGTGCGTGCGGCGGGCAGCTTGTTCTGCGTGGCCTTGAGGTTCTTGTATGCCTTGCTCAGGGCGGCGCTGGTGTCGTCGAGGTGGTTCTCGAGGGCGTCGATCTTCTTGTCGACGGACTTCTTCTGCACCCCGGGGTCGGTCGCGGCGGGCGCCGCCGGGGCCGCCGCCGTCACGAGTCCCGCGGCGCACACCAAGGCGGTGGCGACCCCGAGGACCCGGCGGAAGGCAGCAGCGCGCACGCGGTCAGGTCGTCCCATGATCACCATTGGTAACACGAATCACACGTGTTCGCCCACTCCTCGGGTGAGAAACATCCGACCGGTCGGCCGGCGGCATCAGCAGTCTCTCAGCCCCGGCGCCGCCGCGTGGGCGGTTCGGGAGATGCCGAGGCGGGGGTCGGGGCCGGCCCGTCGGGTCAGACGCGCAGGTACCGACGCAGGGTGACCAGGCTCGTGACGACGGCGATGAGCAGCACTCCCCCGAGCATCCACGGTGCGAGCAGCCACACGTCGGAGACCCCGATGAAGGCCTGGGAGAGGGCGATCTGGCTGGCGCCCTCGGTGAAGACGTACTTCGCCAGCCCGGCGAGCAGCCCGACCGCGAGGATCACCCCGGTGGCCGAGACGATGACCATCTCGGAGACGAAGGGCATCCGGATCGTCCAGTTCGAGGCGCCGACGAGGCGCATGATGCCGATCTCCCGGCGCCGGATGAACGCGGCCTGCCGGATGGTCGTCGCCATGAGCAGCGCGGCACACGCGGCCATCAGCGCGGACAGGAAGACCGCGAAGACGGTGATCCAGTTGATGATCGTGAAGAACTTGCTGAGGACCTTCTCCTGGTCCTGCACGGTGGCGACGCCGGGTGCGTCCTCGAACTGGCTCGTGACGACGGCGTACTTCGTCGGGTCGTCGAGCTGGACGCGGAGACTCTGCGGGATGTCGCCGACCTGGACGTTGCCGGCGATCGGGCTGTTGCGGAACTGGTCCTTGAACCGGTCGAAGGCCTGCTGCTCGGACTCGTAGAAGACCTGCTTGACCTCCGGCAGCGCCTCGAGCTGGGACTGCAGGGCCGCCTTCTGGGCGTCGGTGACGGCCTTGCCCTCGCAGTTCGGCTGGAGGGAGTCGGCGGTGCACAGGTAGATCGAGACCTGGATCCGGTCGTACCAGTAGCCCTTCATCGTGTCGGCCTGGCGCTGCGCGAGCAGACCGAGGCCGAGGAGGAAGATCGAGACCATCGTCACGAGGACGACCGAGATGGCCATCGAGATGTTGCGCCGGAGGCCGGAGCCGACCTCGGAGGCGAGGAACCGTGCCTGCACGTCAGACCTCCTCGTCGGGGCGGCGGTGGTACGAGGCGTCCTGCTCGTCCCGGACGACGCGGCCGTCGTCGAGCTGGATCACCCGCCGGCGCAGGTCGTTGACGATGTCGTGGTCGTGTGTGGCCATGACGATCGTCGTGCCGGTGCGGTTGATCCGGTCGAGCAGCCGGACGATCTCGATGCTGATCTTCTGGTCGAGGTTGCCCGTGGGCTCGTCGCACAGGAGGATCTGCGGCCGGTTGACGACGGCGCGCGCGATGGCGACGCGCTGCTGCTCGCCACCGGACAGCTGGTGCGGGAAGCGCTTCTCCTTGCCCGCGAGGCCGACCATCTCGAGGGTCTCCGGGACGAGCTGGCGGATGGCGTGGCGTGGCTTGCCGATGACCTGCAGCGCGTACGCGACGTTCTCGTGCACGGTCTTGTTCGGCAGCAGCCGGAAGTCCTGGAAGACCGCCCCCATCTCGCGCCGCAGCCGCGGCACCTGGCGCATGGGCATCTTCCCGAGGTCGTGGCCGGCGACGAGGACGAGGCCGTTGGTGGCCGCCTCCTCGCGCAGCGCGAGGCGCAGCATCGTGGACTTCCCCGAGCCGGACGGGCCGACGACGAAGACGAACTCGCCGCGGTCGATGTCGACCGTGATGTCGTCGACGGCCGCGCGGGTGGACCGCGGGTAGACCTTCGTGACGTTCTCGAAGCGGATCATGCGGGGGGAATGGCCTCACGGCTCGGGGGCAGGGACCGCGGACGCACCGCGGCAGGACCGAGAATAGGTCGGGGACCTGACGATCCCGGTGAGCGCCCCGCCCTCGGCGCGTTCCGGTCTCAGCCGGTGCGCAGGTCGGGCAGGCCCCCGTCGGGCGTCACGCCCAGCACCGCGCGGAAGGTGGCCGCCACGGCTCCGGCGGCGCGGCGGGCGTCCTCGAGCGGGAGGTAGGGCCCCTGGGGCACGTCGTCGGGCCAGAAGCGGATGAAGTCGTCCCCGTCGCCGACGGTCGGGCGGTGCCAGCCCGCGGCGAGGATGGCGTCCTCCTCCTCGCGGGTCCACGGGAACCAGCCGCCGAACCGCTCGGCGCCGACCCAGTGGCCGCGCAGGTGGTCCTCGACCCGCACGAGCCGCACCGAGGGGGCGACCGGTCGCTTCCGGCCGCCGAGCAGCCAGCGGAGGCGGGTGGTGCCGGGGGTGCGGGCCATCCGGGTGTGCCCCGGCGGGGCGGCGAGGGTCAGCGACTCGCCGTCGGCGAGCCGCAGCACGGCGTCGGCGAGGGCGGCCTCCCACGTGGCCCAGTCGTCGGGCGCGGTGGGTCCGGGCTGCGCGGCGGTCATCGGCGTCACGCCCCGGCGGCGGCGGCCTTGTCCTGGGCGATCCGCCAGCGGATGCCCGCCTCGATGAACGCGTCGATGTCGCCGTCGAAGACCCCGGAGGTGTTGCCGACCTCGTGCTCGGTGCGCAGGTCCTTGACCATCTGGTACGGGTGCAGCACGTAGGAGCGCATCTGCTCGCCCCAGCTGGCCTTGACGTCGCCGGCGAGCTCCTTGCGCTCGGCGGCCTCCTCGGCCTTCTTGAGCAGCAGGAGCCGGGACTGCATGACGCGCAGCGCGGCGGCGCGGTTCTGGATCTGGCTCTTCTCGTTCTGCATCGACACGACGGTGCCGGTGGGGATGTGCGTCATCCGCACCGCGGAGTCGGTGGTGTTGACCGACTGCCCACCGGGGCCGCTGGAACGGAAGACGTCGATCTTCAGGTCGTTCTCGGGGATCTCGATCGAGTCGGTGCCCTCGATGAGGGGGACCACCTCGACGGCGGCGAAGCTCGTCTGGCGGCGGCCCTGGTTGTCGAAGGGGCTGATCCGGACGAGGCGGTGGGTGCCACCCTCGACCGAGAGGTTGCCGTACGCGTAGGGCACGTCGACCTCGAAGGTCGCGGACTTCAGCCCCGCCTCCTCGGCGTAGGAGGTGTCGAGGACCTTGACGGGGAAGCCGTGCCGCTCGGCCCAGCGCAGGTACATCCGCATGAGCATCTCGGCGAAGTCGGCGGCGTCGACGCCGCCGGCCCCGGCGCGGATGGTGACCACGGCGGCGCGTTCGTCGTACTCGCCCGAGAGGAGGGTGCGGACCTCGAGCTCGCCGACGGCCTTGCGGACGGTGATGAGCTCACGCTCGGCCTCGGCGAGGGTCTCGGCGTCGTCCTCCTCCTGGGCCATCTCGACGAGCGCCTCCAGGTCGTCGATCCGCGAGTCCATGCTGGTGACGCGGTCGTGCTCGTGCTTGGCGCGGGAGAGGCCGGAGGTGACCTGCTGGGCGCGCTCCTGGTCGTCCCAGAGGGCCGGGTCGGAGGCCTGCGCCTCGAGCTCCCCGATCTGCTGCTCGAGCTTGGCGAGGTCGGTGACCCCGCGGACCGTCGCCATGGTGCTGCGCAGGTCCTTGATCTCCTGGGTGAAGTCGGTGGCCACGAGGGGCAAGCCTACGCGAGGCGTGGGGGGCCGGGCCGCGGCGTCAGGCGAGCAGGGTCCAGGCGGCGAGGCCGAGGAAGGTGCCGCCCGAGACCAGCTCGACCGCGCGCGCCCCGACGCCGCCGATGCCGAGGCGTCCGGCGGCCCCGGCGAGCAGGGCGTAGCCACCGTCGACGACGAACGCCATGACGACGACGCAGGCGCCGAGGACGAGGATGCGGTGCCCCGACACCCCCGGGGCGGGGTCGACGAACTGGGGCAGGATCGCCAGGAGGAACAGCGCCGTCTTCGGGTTGAGCAGGTCCACGAGCAGGCCCGAGAGGTAGACCCGGCGCAGCCCCGGCAGAACCGTGGCCGCGGGGTCGCCGGGCCCTGGGTCCGGCCGGTGCCGCCGGAGCATCCCGACGCCGAGGTACGTGAGGTAGGCGGCGCCGGCGACCTGGAGGACCGTGAACAGGGTCTCGGAGGCGGCGACCGCCCGCGAGAGGCCGAGGCAGGCCGCGGCGACGTGGAGTCCGAGACCGGACTCCAGCCCGAGGACCGCCACGAGACCGGCGCGCGGCCCCGCCTCCAGCGCGTGGGTGACGGCAAAGACGACCGACGGGCCGGGGACGACGAGGACGGCGACGGTCACCAGCACGAAGGGCAGCACGTCGGTGGCCATGAAGGACAGGTCGGTGGCCATGAAGGACAGGAGGAACGACGGAAGCCTCCCGATACGTCGGCGCCGACCGGATGTATCAGGCGTCCCGGGTGCCGCTCCTCTCCTCCGACGGACGACGAGGGTGCTGCTGCACCGCGAGCCGTCGACCGTCGCCGGCCCGCAGGGGGGCCGGCGGTCGGAGCGAGGTTGGGGCGGTCGGGTCAGGGCCCGACCGCCCCACCTCGCGACCGGGGTGGGTCACGAGTCGGTGGAGGCGATGCACCACCGGTCGCGCAGGTGCGGGGGGACGCCGGGCATGGTCCGACGGCACCGGCTCATGGCTGGAGCACGTCCGAGCGCGCGCTCGAGGTGACGTGGATGGTGATGCCCACGCCGAGCTCGCGCAGCATCCCGCCGACCATCGGCAGCTCGGCCTCGCCGGTGAGGTCGACGACCGCGGTGCGCCCGTCGGGGGTGCCGGTGGCGGCGCCGAGCCGCCAGGCGACGACACCGGTCGGCGGGCGGACCGAGCCGACGTAGGCCGCCGCCCGCTCGCGGACCGAGGCGTTGCTCAGGGGGACCGCGTCGCCCACCCCCTGCTGGTAGGCCGCGGCGTCGAGCGCGTTGGCCGCCGAGAGCGCAGCCCCGTCCGCGACGTCGAGCAGCCGCATCCGGGCAAGGTGGGCCGAGGTGGCGGCCACGGTCCCCGCGATGAGCATCATCGCCACCACCGCGAGGCCGAGGACGTACACGGTGATGGTCCCCCGCTCGTCGCGCACCGCGCTGCGGGCCCGGCTCACGGGAGCCCCCGGAACCGGTCGACGGTGGACAGGTGCGACGCCGACACCGGGACGCTCAACGGCACCACGTGACGGAGGAACGCGGGCACCAGCGGGAGCGGCACCCGGACCGTCGCGGTGGTCTCGACGAGACCGTCCGGACGCAGGCAGGGGGTGCCGTCGCAGGCGATGGCGAGGGTGCCGACGTCCTCGAAGCGCTGGTCGGCGAACGAGAGGTGGGCTGCGGCCCGGGCCCGCACCGCGGCGTCCTCGCCGGCCTGCGCCGTGACGTAGGCACGCCCTGCCTCCCGCGAGGCCTGGCTCACCGCGTAGGCACCGGCCTGGAGCCGGCCCAGCATCAGCACGAGGTACACGAGCGGGATGAGCAGGAGGACCGCGAGCGTCACGAACTCGACGACGGCGCTCCCCCGCTCGTCGTGCAGGGCGCGGCCCCTCGGGGCGCGGGTCACTGCTCCTCCAGGAACGCGCGGCCGACGACGTCGATCCGGCCCTGCGGACCCAGCAGGCCGATGACCGGGACCGGCGCGACGACGCGCACCTCGACGACGCGCACGCCGTCGACCACGGCCTGCCGCGACGTGACGGCGCGCGCGTACCTCGGCGACAGGGACGCACTCACCAGCTCTTGCGTGCGGGCCACGGCCTGCCCGGGAACGGCATCCGCCCGGGCGCCGTACCGGGCCCCCTCGGACGCGCACGAGATGAGGGTGTTGCGTGCGTGCAAAGCCAGCCCGAGCTGGACCACGGCGAGGACGACGACGAGCACGAGCACGGACACCATCGCGAAGTCGGCGACGGCGGCGCCTCGCTCGGCCCTCGGGTGCCGTGACATCCGGCTCAGCCGGTGACGGAGGACAGCGCGTTCTGGAACATCGAGACGAGCTGGTCGCGGGCCACCGCCCAGAGCACGGTGACCAGGCCGGCGGTCATCAGCGTGATGAGCACCCACCCGGGCACGTCACCCCGCTCGTCCCGCCGTGCGGCTCGGGCCAAGCGGCGGAGGACCGCGGCGTGGGTGCGCGCGGCGAGGCTCCTCGTGAGGTTCATGGGTCGGTCCTTTCTCGGGGCTCCGGTCAGAGCGTGAATCGGAAGAAGCTGAATCCGGGGTAGACGGCGAAGAGGACGGTGACCGGGAGGATGAGGAAGACGACGGGCACCATCATCGCGATCTCCTTCCGTCCACCGGCCTCGAGCAGGGCCCGACGGCCCTCCTCGCGCACGTCCTGGGCCTGGGCGCGGAGCACCTCTGCGAGAGGCGTGCCGCGTTGCACCGCGACGATGACGCCGTCGACGAAGCGGCGCAGGCTCGGCAGACCGGTGCGGTCGGCGAGCCCCTGGAGCGCCGTCGGCAGGTTGGCACCGGCCCGGGCGTCCGCGAGGCAGCGCCGCAGCTCGTCGGCGAGCTCGCCGTGAGAGAGACGGCACACCCGCTCCAGGGCGCCCACGGCCCCTTCGCCCGCACCCACGGCGAGTGCCAGCAGCTCTGCCACGGTGGGGAACTCGGAAAGCATCCGCCGTTCTCGGCGGACCGCCCGCAGGCTGAGCAGGTAGTCGGCGCCGGTCACCCCCAGCCCGAGGCCGATCCCCGTGAGGAGGAGGACCGGCGCGACCGACCCGCCGCGGAAGACGGCCAGCAGCGTGCCCGCCGTCCCGCCGAGGACGGCCCCCGCGATGCCCCAGAGCACCTGCTCCGCCCGGAACCGGTCGACGTCCGGCACGAGGCCCGCCCGTAGCTGGCGGCTCCGTACCGACGCGGCCCCACCGAGGACGCGTTCCACGCCTTGGCCGAGCTCGCGGACGAGGGGCGCGGCCACGGTGCCGAGCACGCCGCGCGTCCCGGGGCCGCCGTCGAGGAGCCGCGACGGGCGGGGGGTGTCGCGCAGGTAGGGCAGGACACGTTCCGCCAGCCCGTGACGACGGTTGCGGGGCAGGCCGGTCCAGACCAGCAGCAGCCCGACCCCGCCGACGAGTCCGAGCAGCGCACCGTCGCGCACGAGCCCGTTCACCGCAGCACCCGCTGGTCCTCGGGGAGCCGGCCGATGCGGACCATGAGGGCATACGCGACCCCGGTGACCACCGCACCTGCGAGCAGCACCCCGGCCCCGATGCCCGAGGCGTACGCCGCCACCGACTCGGGGTTCGTGGAGAGCATCGCGAGGACGAACCACGGTGCCGCGACGGCCAGCCGGGCCGCGTTCACCGTCCAGGCCTGCCGGGTCTCGAGCTCGGCCCGGGTGCGGGCATCCTCGCGGAGGAAGCCGGAGAGGGTGCGGAGCAGCCGGCCGAGGTCGCTCCCGCCGACCTCACGGGCGATCCGCAGGCTCTCGACGAGGCGGTCGCCGACCGGGTCGCTGAGCCTCTCCTTCAGCCGGTCGAGGCAGTCGGAGAAACGACCGGTGAGCCGGTAGTCGTCGGCGAAGCGACGGAACGGCTCACGCAGCTCGACGGGGCCGCGCTCGCCGAGCTGGCCCAGGGCCTCGGGCAGGGCCATCCCGGCCCGCACCGCGGACGTGATGTTGTCGACGGCCTCCGGCCACAGGTCGCGGAGCACGGCGCGGCGGCGGCGGGCCCGGCGACGGACGAGCGCCACCGGGAGCGCACCGGCGATCGCCGCGAAGCACACCGCGATCGGTAGGACGCCGACCGACAGCTGGACGATCGCGAGGACGAACCCGAACGCGATGAGACAGGCCACGAGCAGCGTCCGGACGGTGAGCCCGGCGAAGCCCGCCTGCACCACCTCGTCATGGAGGCGGCCGACCGGACCCGTCGCCCGGGTCTGCCGACGCGCACCGGCTGGGGGCACCCAGCAGCTCCACCACACGAGGAACAGGCCGATGCCGAAGGTCAGTCCGAGGAGCAGGCCGGTCACGGCACCCCCTGGGCGAGAAGGGCTGCGACGTCGTACCCGGCGCGTTCGAACCGCTCCGGGTGCGGCGGGAAGCCGTCGGCCCGGACGAGGTCGGAACCGCGACGGACGAACAGGTCCGCGATCTCCACGACGTCCTCCTCGGCGCGCCCGGGCACCGCCGCGATCTCCCGGACCGTCCGCCGCCCGTCGCTCTCGAGGGCCGCGTGGACGACGAGGTCGATCGAGGACGCGACCGTGGGCACGACGAAACGGGCGGACACGTTCTCACCGGCGAGCAGGGGCAGCGTGCACATCTTCGTCACGGCCTCGCGCGCGCTGTTGGCGTGGATGGTGCACATGCCGGGCAGGCCGGAGTTGAGGGCGATGAGGAGGTCGAGGCTCTCGGCCTGCCGCACCTCGCCGACGATGATGCGCGACGGACGCATCCGCAGGGCCTCCTTGACGAGTCGCCGCAGCGGGATCTCCCCGGTGCCCTCCAACGACGCCTGCCTGCACTGCATCGCGGCCACGTCCCGGTGCGGGATGCGCAGCTCGAAGACCTCCTCGCAGGTGACGACACGTTCACGAGCCGGGATCGCCGACGCCAGGCAGTTCAACAGGGTCGTCTTGCCTGCTTGCGTTCCACCGGCGACGAGGATGTTGAGCCCGGCCGCGACCGCTGCCTCGAGGAAGCGGGCGGCCTGCGGGGTGACGGTGCCGAGGCGGACGAGGTCGTCCATCGAGTCGGCCTTGACGACGAACTTGCGGATGTTGACGAACCAGTGGGCGCGGGTGATGTCGGGAATGACGACGTGGAGGCGGCTGCCGTCGGGGAGCACCGCGTCGACGAAGGGCGAGCTGAGGTCGACGCGACGACCGGAGGACTTGAGCATGCGCTCGACGAGGTCCCGCACCTGCTCATGGGTCAGCAGGGTGGTCGTCAGCTCCGCGACACCGTCCCGGGCGACGAAGACCCGGGAGGGCTCGTTGACCCAGATCTCCTCCACCCGCGGGTCGTCGAAGTACTGCTGCAGCGGGCCGTAGCCGATGACGCTGTCCCACACGGCCTTCGAGGCCGCGTCGAGATCGGAGAGGACCGGCATGCCCCCGTGCATCGAGCGCTCGTCGTAGTCGCCGACGGCCTCCCGAACGAGGCGACGCACGGCTCCCTCGTCGCGCACCGGGTCCAGCCCGGAGCGTCGGATGAGCTCGCGGACCTCGCCCTCGAGCGCACGGACGGCATCCACGGGCACTCCCCCTTCCGCCGGACCGCCCCTGCACGGCCCATCGTGTTCGGGGTCTAGGGAACCGCACGATGGCCCGTCGTGCACCCGGAACGTGGCGCCCTGTGGATAACTCGTCGGGGGTGACGGACCCCGTGTCTACGGTCTGGACCCATGGAGATCCGCCTCACCCTCCACGTGCCGCGGCGGCGCCCCCGTCCCGCGGAGCTCGTCGTGGGGTGGCAGGAACCACAGACTGCCGCGGCGCTGCGCCGCGCGCTCGCCGAGCACCTCGGGGAGCCGGTCGGCGGACTGCTCGTGGGCGGGCGCGCAGTGGCCGACGACACGCCCCTCGGGGAACCGCCGCTGCTCGACGGGGTGTCGCTGGCCGCGGTCCACGGTGCCCCCGGCGACGAGGGCGCTTCGGCGGATGGCGCGGGGGCCCAGCCGTCCGCCCTCCTCGAGGTGGCGGCGGTGGGTGGGCCGGACGCCGGGCGGAGCCTGCCCCTGGTCCCACCGGGGGTCGTGGTGGGGCGCACGCCCCTCGCCGGGCTGCGCCTCGACGACCCCTCGCTCAGCCGCGCCCACTGCCGGCTCGAGGTGGGGTCCGACGGCGTGCACGTGGTCGACCTCGGGTCCACGAACGGTGTCGTGGTCGACGGTCGTCGCGTGGAGGGTCGCGCTCCGGTCGACACGTCCTCGACGATCGGCATCGGCGCCTCGACGCTGCGCCTGCGCCGTGCGTCCCCGCCCGGGCTGCCGGTCCGCCACCCCGGCGACGGCACGGCACTCGTGGCACCGGTCACCGCGGCCGAGCGGGAGCTTCCCCGACCCGAGCTGTGCGCACCCCGCGCCCCGGCGGAGCCCGCCCGCACCCGGGTGCCCTGGGTCGCGGCTCTCGCCCCTGTTCCGGTGGTGGCGGTGCTCGCCCTCTTCCTCGGTCCGCACGTGCTGGCCTTCGCCGTACTCGGCCCCGTCGTGCTGCTCACCACCGGAGTGAGCGACCGGCTCGGTTCCCGGCGACGGCACCGACGGGCCCTGGCGGAGCACGAGCAGGCCCTCGCCGACCACGAGGTGCGGGTGGCCGCCGTCCTCGCCGAGGAGGCCCGGCTGCGTCACCTGCGGCACCCCGACGCACACGCCCTGCTGCAGCGCGCGACCGTCCGCGGCTCCGGCCTCTGGTGCTCCCGGGGCGAGCGGTCGGTCCGGCTGGGCCTCGGCGAGGTGCCCTCGAGCTGCAGCGTCGTCGATGGCGACGGGAACCGGCAGGTCCGGCACATCGCCGGTGCGCCCGTCGTGGTCGATCTCGGGGGGTCCGGGGTGCTGGGCGTCGTCGGGCCCCCAAACGCCGTGGCCGCGGTGCTCTCGGCCGTGGTCGGCCAGCTCGTCGTGGGGTGTCCGCCGTCGGGCCTGCGGGTCGAGCACAGCGCGCCTCCCGGGTCGGGGGACTGGACGTGGCTCGACCTGCTGCCGCACCGACGCTCCGACGCCGCCCCCGTCCTCGTCGTGCCCGACACCGACGCCCCGGGGGTGGCCGCACGCATCACCACGACCCTCTCCGACGGTGGGCTCGTGCTCGCGGGGACGTCCGCGGCCGCTCGGCTGCCGGAGGGCTGCGACCGGTGGGTGGAGGTTCTGGGGGGCGGCCGGCACGTCCTCACGACCCCTGAAGGCCGGGAGCGTCTCATCGGCGACGCGGTCGGACCCGCCTGGCGCGACCGGCTCGCCCGGGCTCTCGCTCCGCTGCGCGAGGACGGGGCGGTGGTCTCCACGCTCCCCCGCACGCTCCTGCTCGCCGAGCTGCTCGGGAGGGAGGCGCTGACCGCCACCGGGCTGGCGGACCGGTGGTCCGCGTCCCGGGGCCCCACCGCCGTCGTGGGCCGGCGGGCGAACGGCCACCTCACGCTCGACCTCGCCACCGACGGCCCCCACGTCCTCGTCGGCGGGACCACGGGGTCGGGGAAGTCGGAGTTCCTCCGCACCCTCGTGACGGCCCTGGCCCTGGACTCCCCGCCCGAGGCCGTGACCCTCCTGCTCGTCGACTTCAAGGGTGGCGCCGCGTTCGGACCCTGCGCCGACCTCCCGCACGTCGTCGGGATGGTGACCGACCTCGACGACCACCTCGTGCGGCGGGTCCTCACCTCGCTCGACGCCGAGCTGCGCCGGCGGGAACGGCTGCTCGCCGGGGTCGGGGCCGCCGACCTCGCCGACTACGCGCGGCGTGCGCCCTCCGGCGCAGAGCCCCTCCCCCGGCTCGTCGTCGTCGTCGACGAGCTGCGGGCCCTCGTCGACGAGCACCCCGAGGCGGTGAGCGGGCTCGTGCGCGTCGCCGCCCAGGGCCGCTCCCTCGGCCTCCACCTCGTCCTGGCCACGCAGCGCCCCGCCGGCACGGTCACGGCCGAGGTGCAGGCCAACGTCAACCTGCGGCTCGCGTTCCGCGTCCGGGACCGCGCCGACTCCGTCCACGTCGTCGAGGACGACTCGGCGGCCCGGCTCCCGGCCGACGTCCCCGGCCGCGGGGTCGCGCGCGGTGGCGACGGCGTGCTGACCACCTTCCAGGTGGCCCTCGTGGCGCCCCCACCGGCGACCGTCTCGCCCGTCGAGGTCCGCGAAGCCGGCGCCGGACCCGACACGGACGACGAGCGGGCCGAGGGGCACCGCACCGCCGAGCTCGCGGCGGTCGTCGCGGTCGTGCAGCGGGCCCACCGCGACCGGGGCGGCCGCGCGCCGCGGCGGCCCTGGCTGCCTCCCCTGCCCGGCGAGGTGGCCGCGGGCGGCGTGCCGCCCGGGACGATCGCCCTCGCCGACGAGCCGGACCGGCAGCTGCGGTGCGCATGGTCGTGGGACGAGCGGGTCCCCCTGTGGCGGGTCGTCGGTCAGCCGCGCAGCGGGCGGACGACGGGGCTGCGGGCCCTCGTGCTCGCCGCGGCGGCGGCGCACCCTCCGGACCGGCTGCACGTCCAGGTGCTCGGCGCCGACGGGGGGCTCGACGACCTCGCCGCGCTCCCGCACGTCGGCACCGTCGCCCGGCTGGACGACCCCGCGGCCGTCGACGCCGTGCTCTCCCACCTCGAGTCCTCACGCGCGCACGCCGGCGACCCGCACCCCCTCCGTCTGCTCGTCGTCGACGGCTGGGAGCGGCTGGCCGACGGCGACGACGCTCGGGGTCCCACCCCGACGGCGGCGGACCGGCTCGCCCGGCTGGTCCGCGACGCCGGCCGATCGGCGCTGGTCTGCGCCGTCGCCGGGGGTCGCGACCTGCTGCGCCCCCGGTGGTCGGGCCTCGGCGGGGAGGCCGTCCTGCTCGGCGCCGCGGACCCGCTCGACGTCGCCCTCCTCGGGCTCGCCCGGGGCACGGTCGGCGCCGGGGCCGGTCCCGGGCGCGGGGTCCGCGTGCGCACCGGCCGGGAGGTGCAGGTGGTCCACGCGACGCCCGGCACCACCGCCTCCGTCGCAGCGCTGCCCCCACGCGGACCGGCGACCCTGCGGCCGTGGACCTACCGGCCGCTCCCGCACCGGGTGGGTCGAGCGGACCTCCTCGGACCCACGACCGGCTGGCTCGTCGGGGTCGCCGGGTCCTCCGGCGTGGCGTGGGGCTGGGTACCGGACCGCGACGGCCGACGGCTCGCCGTGCTCGGGCCGGCACGGTCGGGCCGCACGACGACCCTGCGCGTCATCGCCCGGTCGGCCGTCGAAACAGCCTGTCCCGTCGTCCTGGTCGCTCCCACCGGGAAGCCGGGGCGGGGCGCGTCGGGGTACCCCGTCCTCGGTCCGGACGACGCGGACCGGCTCGTCCGGCTGCGGTCGGAGCACCCGGACCTGCTCGTCCTCGTCGACGACGCCGACCGTCTCGACGACACCCCCGTGCGCCTCGTCCTCGACGAGATCGTCGAGCTCGCGGACCGCGATGCCGGCGCGGTCGTCGTCGCGACGACCCCGGCCACGCTCGCCGGCCGGTTCCGCGGCCTCGACGTCGCCGTCGCCCGCCACCGGGCCGGGGTCCTGCTGCGGCCCGGCCCGGACGACGCGGCACTGCTCGGGCTCCCCCGATCCGGGCTGCCGCCGGGGCTCACCACCGCACCCCCGGGGCGCGGCCTGCTCGTGCTCGACGGGCAGGCCACCCCGGTGCAGGTGCTCCTCGACGAGGCGGACGCCGCACCGGCACGGGCGTCCTGACGACGGTCCGAGCGGCCCGGGCGAGCGGGGCCGCTCACTCCGGGTCGTCGAACTCCACGGCCGGGACCTTCGCGAGGAACGCCGCACCCGCGGTCCCCAGGGCCGCGAGGAGGACGAGCCAGCCGGTCAGGGTGCGCCCCGCCGTGACCAGCCCCCACCCGACCGGCACGAGGAGCAGCCCCCAGACGATCGACGGGGTCCGCGGCCAGCGCCGCTCCCCCAGCCAGCCCCGCGCCACCGCGGCGAGCCCCACGGCCGCGAGCGCGATGAGGAGCGCCGACATCACGACCCGGCCCGGGTCACTGCCCTCGCCTGCGGTCAGCTCGTAGAGGTAGAACCCCGCGAAGCCGAGGAGCACGAGGGCCTGGAGGCCGCAGAGCGCCGCGGCGACGGTGCGCGGGCCGCGGGACGGGACGGGAGCGTCGACGGGCACGCCCGCAGCCTAGGCGACCCCGCACGACCGGGAACATCACGGGGGCCCCCGTCCGTTGACGCCCATGTGACCACGGACCGGGACCCCCCACGATCGGCGCGCCGCACCCCGGGCCCTAGCCGGATTGGGTCGGTCACGGTAGGGTAACGCCACGGACGTCTGCGCTTAACACGTTCCGACACCTGGGCTGCAAGGACGCATGCCCCTGCGCGCCACGCACCCTCCCCACCCCCCTGCACGGCGCCTTCTCACTGACTTTCCTGCTGTTTCCCCGCGACCAAGGAGCACCATCCATGGACTGGCGCGACCGCGCTGCCTGCCTCGACGAGGACCCCGAGCTGTTCTTCCCGATCGGGAACACCGGCCCGGCGATCGCTCAGATCGAGGAGGCCAAGGCCGTCTGCCGACGGTGCGAGGTCCTGGACACCTGCCTGAAGTGGGCCATCGAGTCCGGGCAGGACGCCGGGGTCTGGGGCGGCATGTCCGAGGACGAGCGCCGCGCGCTCAAGCGGCGCAACGCCCGAGCCCGCCGCGCCGGCTGATCCGACCCTTCAGCGCCCGCCCACCGGACGCAGCGTCGCGACGAACACGACCTTCGTCCCCGACGGCTCGTTGTTCTCCCAGCGGATCCGGCCCCGGAGGTCCTGGACGAACGAGGTGACGATCCGCGTCCCGAGACCGGCGAGCACCGGCCGGAAGCCCGCCGGCAGCCCCACCCCGTCGTCGGTGACGCTCACCGTCAGCTCGTCACCGCCCTCTCCCGGCTGACGGTCGACCGCCACGGTCACCGTGCCGTCCCGGTGCGCGAGCCCGTGCTCGACGGCGTTCTGGACCAGCTCGGAGACGATCATCGCCAGCGCCGTGGCGTCCTCGGCCCGCACCCGCCCGAACGACCCCTCGAACCGCGGCTCCACCCGGTGCTCACGGGTGGCCACCTCGACGACGGCCCGCAGCCCCCGGATCGCGATCTCGTCGAAGCTCACCGTCTCGTCGAAGCCGCTGCTCAGCGTCTCGTGGACGAGCGCGATCGTCGCCACCCGCCGGACCGCCTCCTCGAGCGCCGCCTTCGCGTGCTCCTCCGGCGCCCGTCGGGACTGCAGCCGCAGCAGCGCCGCCACCGTCTGGAGGTTGTTCTTGACCCGGTGGTGGATCTCCCGGATCGTCGCGTCCTTGGTGAGCAGCTCCTGCTCGCGACGGCGCAGCTCCGAGACGTCGCGCAGCAGCAGCATCGCCCCGTCGCGCGCCCCGTCGCGGGTGAGGGGGATGGCGCGCATCGTCACCGTCGCGCTCCTGGTCTCGAGCTCGGTGCGCCACGCGGCCCGGCCCATCACGACGACGGCGAGGGACTCGTCGACGCTGTGGCCGCCCTGGGCCACGAGGTCGGCGACGACCTTCGCGAGGCTCTCCCCGATGACGTCCCCCACGTGCCCGAGCCGGTGCACGGCCGAGACGGCGTTCGGGCTCGCGTAGCGGACCATCCCCTCGACGTCGAGGTGCACCACGCCGTCCCCGACGCGCGGCGCGCCGCGACGCAGCCCCGTGGGGGCCGACCGGGACGGGAACTCGCCGGTCGCGACCATCCGCAGGAGCGCGTCGGCGAGGTCGCGGTAGGTCAGCTCGAGCCGGCTCGGGGTGCGCCCCCCGGTGAGGTTCGCGTGCCGGGTCAGCACGGCGACGACACTGTCCCCGCAGACCACGGGGATGGCGTCCTCGCGGATCGACATGTCCTCGCGCACCGTCGGCACCGGCGCCGCGACGATCCGCCGCTCCGTGGCCGCGTTGTCGAGCATCGCCGCCCGTGAGCGGCTGGACGGCCGTCCGACGATGTCGTCGTAGAAGACCATCGGCCCGGTGTTGGGCCGGACGTGCGCGACCGCGCGCCAGCCGTCGAGACCGCCCCGGACCCACAGCACGAGGTCGGCGAAGGACAGGTCCGCGACGAGCTGCCAGTCCCCGACGAGCAGGTGCAGCCACTCGGACTCGGCCGGCTCGAGGTCGGTCGTCGTCCGCAGCATCTCGGCCAGCGTGCTCACGCCAGCGAGCCTAGGTCACCCCGGCACCCGCCTCGCGGACCGGTCCGCGAGGCGGTCCGCGGTCAGGACGAGGCGCCGACCCGGATGACCGAGCGCAGGGTCCGCAGGGCCACCGACAGCGCCGCGATGTTCGGCCGGTCCAGGCTCGTGATGCCTCCCAGCGCGGACGTCGCGCGTTCCACCGAGTCCTCGTTGGCCTCGCGCCACGCCTCGTACTGCGCCGCCGGGTCGTCGCCGTCGACGCCCGCCGCACCGCTCGTCTCGATGACCGAGCGGGTCAACGACTCGAGGACGCCGTAGAGGTCGTCGCGCAGCGCGCCACGGGCCAGGGCGTCCCACCGGTCCTCGCGGGGCAGCCGCGTCACCTTGCCGAGCATGGTGTCGATGCCGAAGCGCTCCGAGACGAGGTAGTACAGCGGGGCGACGTCGGTCGGCTCACGGCCGGTGTCGGTGGCGATGTCGACGATGTCGAGCAGCGAGTACTGGTCGAGCAGCGACGCCGCGTGCACCGCGAGGTCCTCGGGCACCCCGGCCTCCTGGAGCTCGCCGGCACGCCGGTCGAGGCGCTGGCGCTCGTTGCCGCGGAGCAGCCCCGACACCGTGGGCGCGAGCTCTCGGACGACACCGGCGAAACGCTCGACCTCGGCCCCGATGTCGAGCTGCGAGGGCCGCGCGGAGAGGAACCAGCGCACCGAGCGGTCGAGCAGCCGACGGATCTCGAGGTAGAGCGCCGTCTGTGCGGCCGTGGGGACCCTGGCATCGAGCTCCTCGACCTGCCGCACGTAGTCGGCGAGCCCGAAGACCTCGCGGGAGACGACGAAGGCCCGGGTCACCTGCTCCGGCGCCGCACCGGTCTCCTCCTGCGAGCGGTACGCGAAGGTGATCCCGCCGCGGTTGACCATCGAGTTGACGACCGAGTTCGTGATGATCTCGCGGCGCAGCGGGTGCGCCGCGAGCTCGCCCTCGAAGCGCTCCCGGATCGGCGGCGGGAAGTACTCGGCGAGGCTCGACTCGAAGTAGGGGTCGTCCGGGATCGAGCTCGCGAGGATGTCCTCCTTGAGCGCGAGCTTGGCGTAGGCGACGAGCACGGCGAACTCGGGGCTCTTGAGCCCCAACCCGTCGTGCTGACGCTTCTCGAGCTCGGCGTCGGTCGGGAGGAACTCCAGCGCCCGGTCGAGCAGGCCGCGGTCCTCGAGCCAGTGCATGAACCGCTCGTGGACGCTGACCATGGCGTGTTCCTGCGCCCGGGCGTTGCCGAGCAGGACGTTCTGCTCGTAGTTGTCGCGCAGCACGTGCTCGGCGACGTCGTCGGTCATCGAGGCGAGCAGCTCGTTGCGGTCCTCGAGCGTGAGGTCACCGGCACGGACGACCTCGCCGAGCAGGATCTTGATGTTCACCTCGTGGTCGGAGGTGTCGACGCCGGCCGAGTTGTCGATGGCGTCGGTGTTGACCCGCACGCCGTGGAAGGCGGCCTCGATCCGACCCAGCTGGGAGAGACCGAGGTTGCCGCCCTCGCCGACGACCTTGACCCGCAGCTCCCGGCCGTCGACGCGGATGCCGTCGTTCGCCCGGTCGCCGATGTCGAGGTGCTCCTCGGTGGACGCCTTGACGTACGTGCCGATCCCGCCGTTCCACAGCAGGTCGGCCGGCGCGAGCAGGATGGCGTGGATCAGCTCGGCGGGCGTCATCGTCCGGACGCCCGCGGGGATGCCGAGGGCCTCGCGCATCTCGGGGGTGATCGTCACCGACTTCAGGGTCCGGGGGAAGACCCCGCCGCCCTCGGACAGCAGCGACCGGTCGTAGTCGTCCCACGACGAGCGCGGCAGGTCGAAGAGCCGCCGGCGCTCGGCGTACGAGGCCGCGGCGTCGGGCGTCGGGTCGACGAAGACGTGCCGGTGGTCGAAGGCCGCGACGAGGCGGATGTGCTCGGAGAGCAGCATCCCGTTGCCGAAGACGTCCCCGCTCATGTCGCCGACACCGACGACGGTGAACTCCTCGCTCTGGGTGTCGACGCCCATCTCCCGGAAGTGCCGCTTCACCGACTCCCAGGCGCCCCGCGCGGTGATGCCCATCGCCTTGTGGTCGTAGCCCACCGAGCCGCCGGAGGCGAACGCGTCGTCGAGCCAGAAGCCGTACGACTGCGCGACGCCGTTGGCGAGGTCGGAGAAGGTGGCCGTGCCCTTGTCGGCGGCGACGACGAGGTAGGGGTCGTCACCGTCGTGGCGCACGACCCGCTCGGGCGGCACGATCTCGCCGGCCACCCGGTTGTCCGTGACGTCGAGCAGCCCGGAGATGAAGGTGCGGTAGGCGGCCTTCCCCTCCTCGAGCCACCCCTCGCGGTCGGTGGCCGGGTCCGGGAGCTGCTTCGCGTAGAAGCCGCCCTTGGAGCCCGTGGGCACGATGACGGCGTTCTTGACCATCTGCGCCTTGACGAGGCCGAGGACCTCGGTGCGGAAGTCCTCCCGCCGGTCCGACCAGCGGAGCCCGCCGCGGGCGACCGGGCCGAAGCGGAGGTGGACGCCCTCGACCCTCGGGCTGTACACGAAGATCTCGAACTGCGGTCGCGGAGCGGGCAGGTCGGGCACCGCGCGCGGGTCGAGCTTGAGCGAGACGTACGGGTGGTACTCCGCCCCGTCCCGGGTCGGCTGGTAGTAGTTCGTCCGCAGGCCGGCCCGGACCACACCGAGGAAGGCGCGGATGATGCGGTCGTGGTCGAGGCTCGAGACGTCGTCGAGGGCGTCGAGCACCCGCTGCGCCGCCTCCTCCTCCGCGGCGTCACGAGCCTCGGTGTCGTCGGCCGCGAAGCGCTCCGGGTCGAAGCGCGTCTCCCACACCTCGACGAGGTCGCAGGCCACCGCGGGGTGCGCGACGAGGGCGTCCTCGAGGTAGTCCTGCGAGTAGGTGGCCCGAGCCTGCCGGAGGTACTTGGCGACCGTGCGGAGGATGACCACCTGGCGCCACGTGAGGTGCGCCCCGAGGACGAGCTTGTTGAACCCGTCGGACTCGGCCTGACCACCCCACACCGCGGCGACGGCGCCCTCGAAGAGCTCGCGGAGCCGCTCGTGGGAGCAGGAGTCCCACAGGGCGTGGTCGGGGACGCGCAGCCCGAAGTCGTACACGTGCAGGGCCTCCCCGTCGGCGCGCTCGACCTCGAAGGGCTGCTCGTCGACGACCTCGACGCCCATGTGGGTGAAGATCGGCAGGATGTCGGTGAGCGAGAGCGGCTCGACGCGGAACAGCTTGAACCGGCGGATGTCGTCGGGTGCGCCCTGGGGCCGGTAGAGCGCGACGCTCGTGCCCTGCTCCGCCCCGAGCCGGTCGAGGTGGCTGATGTCGGCGAGCCCCTGGATCACCGTGAACGACTCCTCGTAGGCGGTCGGGAAGGCCCGGCCGAAACGGTCCATCAGCCGGTCCCCCACCTCCTCCCCGTGGGCCGTCTGCAGGGCGTCGCCGAGCCGGTCCGACCAGGTGCGGCTCGTCTCGACGAGGCGCTGCTCGAGGGCCTCGCGCTCGACGCGGTCGAGGGTGCGGATCCGGTTGCCCTTGGCCACCCGGACGACGAACTGGAGTCGGGCGAGGGCGGACTCGCTGACGCGGGCCGAGAACTCGACCTCCTCGCCGCCGAAGGTCCCCTTGAGGATGTCCGCCATCCGGGTGCGGACGCCGGTGTTGTAGCGGTCGCGGGGGATGAACACGAGGCACGAGGCGTAGCGGCCGAAGTCGTCCTCGCGGATGAAGAGCTTGGTGCGGCGACGCTCCTGGAGCTGGGTGACCGCGAGCGCGGTCTCGTAGAGGTCCTCGACCCCGGCCTGGAACAGCTCGTCGCGCGGGTAGGACTCGAGGACCTCGAGGAGGTCCTTGCCGGTGTGGCTGTCCGACGCGAGGCCGGAGCGGTCGATGACGGCCTGCACCTTCTCGGCGACGAGCGGGACGCGCAGGACCGACTCGGTGTACGCCGTCGACGCGTACAGGCCGAGGAACCGCCGCTCGCCCACGACCTCGCCGCGCTCGTCGAGGGTCTTGACGCCGACGTAGTCGAGGTGGGTGACGCGGTGGACCGTGGACTTCGAGTTCGCCTTGGTGAGGACGAGCAGCTCCCGCGCGTGCGCGATCGCCGAGGCCTCCGACGTGAGCACCTCCGGGTCGGTGCCGAGCGGCGGGTCGGCGCGCAGCAGCCCGAGCCCCGAGCCGGTGACCGGCGCGATGACCTCTCCCGCCGGGGTCTGGTCGAGCGTGTACTCGCGGTAGCCGAGGAAGGTGAAGTGGTTGTCGGCCATCCAGCGCAGGAAGCGGGTGGCGAGGGCCACCTCGTCCGGGTCGACGCCCGGCGGCCGGGCGCCCTCGAGCTCGGCCGCGAGGACGAGGCAGCGGCTGCGCATCTTCGGCCAGTCCTCGACGGACTGGCGGACGTCCTCGAGCACCGAGCGCACCGTGCGCTCGATCTCGGTCCGTCGGTCCTCGTCGCCCTCGCGGTCGACCGACAGGAGCATCCAGGACTCGGCGAGCTCGCCCACGGCGCCGCTGCGGAAGGCCTTGGTGATGTCGCGGTTCGCGACGGACTGCAGCTCACCGACGGCGTCCCGGACCACGACGAGCTGCGGGTGGATGATCAGGTGGATGTCGACGCCGGCCTGGACGAGCGCCCCGGTGACGGAGTCGACGAGGAACGGCATGTCGTCGGTGACGATCTGGATGATCGTGCGCGGGTTGGACCACCCGTCGACCTCGGTCGTGGGGTTGTAGACCCGGACGTTGGCGGTGCCCGGCGGGCGGGTGCGCGCGAGCACGAGGTGGCTGTGCGCCACGCCGGCGAAGGTGTCGGGCGTCCGCGACGAGAGCTCGTCGAGCGGGGTGTGCCGGTAGTACCGCTCCACGAACTCTCGTCCCCACCCGTCGGGCGCGAGCTCTTCGTACGCTGCCGCGATCGGGGCGAGGATCTCCTCGCGGGTGGTGGCCGGGGCGGTCGACATGGCGCGGTCGCACTCCTTCGTCGCTGGCGCCGCGATGGCGGCGAGTCACGTCCTCGTGACCTCGCCCGAGCCTATCCACCCCGGGGTGCTCGTCCACCCCCGGGACCGGGAGCCGTGTCTCGCCGGTGGGACGGGTCGGGGCGCTCAGGTGGGGGCGACGACGTCGAGGGTCGTCAGGGTCGGGTCGGCGGCGTACGCGATGCGGCTCCCCGCGTCGCGGGCGGCGGTCAGCGCCGCGACCGCCTCGGCCGTCACGACCTCCCCCGGAGCGAGCACGGGGATGCCCGGCGGGTAGGGGGCGACGAGCTCGGCGCAGACCCGGCCGACGGCGGCGCGCACCGGGACGGTCTCGCGGTCGGCGAAGAAGGCGGCCCGCGGTGGCATCGCGACGACGGGGTCGACCTCCCACACGCCGGCCGGCGCGACCGCGCGGGGCGTACCGCGGTGCCGACGCAGCGACTCCTCGAGAGCGGTGGCGAGAGCCTCGAGGCCCTCTCGGGTGTCGGCGAGGGTGACCATCGCGACGAGGGTGTCGCGGTCGGCCATCTCGAGCGGCATCCCCCGGGCGATGAGGTCGGCCTCCACCGCCCCGCCGTCGGCGCCCGTCCCGGGGAGCACGAGGACGAGCCGGGTGGGGTCGATGCCCTCTCCGTCGAGGACGACCAGCCCCGGGACGCGCGCGAGCCGGGCCCGGACCTGCGCGACCGCCTCGACGACGTCGCCGAGGAGGGTGGCGCCGTCGCGCTCGAGGAGCGCGCGGGCCGCGTCGGTGCTCGCGAGGATGGCGCCCGCCGGGCTCGTCGTGGCGGTCGCCTCCACGGCGGCGTCGAGGCGGGCCGGGTCGATCCGTCCCGAGCGGGCCAGCACCAGCGCCGCCTGGGAGAACGCCGGGAGGGCCTTGTGCGCGCTCGTCACGACCGCGTCCGCGCCCGCCGCGAGGGCGTGCGGAGGCAGGTCGGGGTGCCAGCCGAGGTGGGCGCCCCACGCGGCGTCGACGACGAGCGGCACGTCGTGGGCGTGGGCTGCGGCGGCGAGGCCCGCGACGTCGCCGACCGTGCCGACGTACGAGGGGTCGCCGACGAGGACCGCGACGGCGTCCGGGGCGGCGGCGAGCGCGCCGGCGACCGCGGCGGGGTCCAGACCGGTGGGCAGGCCGTGCATCGGGTCCACGCGGGGACGCACCCACACCGGCTCGAGACCGGCGAGGACGAGCCCGAGGAGCATGGAGCGGTGCAGGGTGCGCGACACCACGACCCGGTCCCCCGGGCGCCCCACGGCGAGGGCGAGGGCCTGGTTGCCGTGCGTCGAGCCGCCGACCGAGAAGCGGCACAGGTCGACCCCCCAGGCCCGGGCGGCCCGGGCCTCGGCGTCGGCGAGGACCCCGCCGGAGAGCTTCATCGTGTCGAGCCCGGCGTAGAGCGGGACGTCACCGGCGACCACGTCACCGACGAGGTCGAGCCGGTGCTTGTGCCCGGGGATCGTGAACGGGGTGGGCGCCGCCTCGTGGAAGCGCAGCCACGCGTCGAGCAGGGGTGCATCGGACCGCAGCCCGCGCGGGTCAGTCGGCACGCCGCACCATCCAGGTGGCGACCGCCTCGACGACCGCGGCGGTGTAGCGCCGAACCTGCCCGAGGTCGACCCACTCGTCCGCGGCGTGCAGGCCGCCCCCGGCCGGGCCGCACACGACGGCGGGGATGCCGGCCGCCTGCCAGAGCGGCGCCTCCATCCAGTACGGCGCCGAGAACGGCTCACTCGGCGCCGCGTCGCCGAGTGCGTCGCCGAGCGCGTCCGCGAGCTCGGCTGACGGTCCGTCGGCGTCCTGCCGCCACGCCTCGCGCGCGACGAGCAGGGTGGCGGTGGCCTCGACCGCCGGGTCGTCGGCGCGGAGCCGCGCGAGGAGGGCCTGCACCTCGGTGAGCGCCGCGGTCGCGTCCTCGCCGGGGACGGTCCGCCGCTCGACCACGGCGCGGGCCCGCTGCGCGAGGACGAAGGGTGACTCCCCGCCCTCGGCGACGCTCACGAGCAGCGACCCACCCGCGGCCGCGAGCTCGCGACCGCGTGCCTCGACGGCCCCGAGCAGCCGTCCGAGGTGGGCGACCGCGTTGACGCCCTCCTCCGGCTGCGAGGAGTGGGCGGCACGGCCCGAGAACACGACCTCGACGAGGGCGTAGCCGCGCAGCGACGCCGTGCGGGCCAGCCAGGTCGGCTCGGCCACGAGCACGACGTCCGGCCGCGGCCCCGTCCGCGGGAGCGCGTCGAGGACGGCCGTGGTGCCCAGGCTCAGGTCCTCCTCGTCCGCGACGAGGGCGAGCGCGACCCGCCCCGGCGTGCCCTGCCGCACGAGCTCCTCGGCGGCCGCGACGAGGGCCGCGACACCGCCCTTCATGTCGCACGACCCCCGCCCGGTGAGGCGGTCGCCGTCGACCCGCGCACCGAAGGGGTCGGCCATCCCCTCGACCCCGACGGTGTCGAGGTGGCCCGTGAGGACGACCGTGGGCCCCGGCGCCACGACCGGCCCGGACGCCAGCAGGCTCGGGCGGTCCGGGTGGCCGGGAGGGGTGATGACCGTCGTCGCGAACCCGGCGTCGTCGAGGCGGGCACGGAGCAGCTCGACGACGGCGCGCTCCCCGCGGGCACCGGGCACGAGGCCGGGGTTCACCGAGTCCACGCCGACGAGTGCGGCGGCGAGCCGGGTGGCCTCCTCGCCGGGGTCGGGTGCGGTGGTGGCGGGCACGGGCCGACGGTACGCGCTCGGCACCCGGCCTGTGGGCAACCCGACGGGGTCCGCGGTCGACCCGGCTACCGTGGCGTCGTGCCCTCCGGCCCCGACCCGCTCCGCGCCCGCACCGCCGCGGCCCGGCTCGCCACGCTGCGGGCCCTGCTCGCGGCGTCCGAGGACGACGTCCTCGCGAGCCTCGTCGTCACCGGAGAGCCGCGCCCGCAGCGTGTCCTCGACGACTGGCTCGACCAGGTCGTCGACACCCTCCGCGCGCTCGGCGAGACCCTCGACGGGGTGTCGCTCGCCCTCGCCCCCCACGTCGACCACGCACCCTCGGCCGGTCCCTCCCCCGAGACCACGGGACCGGGCCACCTCCGCGAGGTGGACCGGTGAGCATCGTCCCCGGCGACCCCGCCTCGCTCTCCGCCTGCGCCGGCACCGCGGCCACGGTGGGCCGCCGCCTCGAGGCCGAGGCCGAGGCGCTCGCGCCGGAGCTCGAGGCCCTCGGCGAGGGCTGGGCCGGACGCACCTCGGTGTCCACCCGCCGCCGGGGGGCGAGGCTCGCCGCGGCGACGTCGGCCGCGGCCGACGAGCTCGAGCGGGTCTCCCGCGTCCTCCAGGACCAGGCCACCGACCTCGCCGACCTGCTCGCCCGGGCGCGGGCGATCGAGGAGCGCGCCACCGTGGCCGGCCTGGCGGTCCGCGACGACCGGGTCGCGCCCGCCTACGGGGTGCGGGGCGAGGCCGACGCGGCCGCGCAGCAGGCGCAGGAGGCCGCCGCGGCGGCCCTGCAGGCCGCGCTCGACCTCGTGCTCGCCCAGCACCGACGGCGCCGCGACTTCGTCCTGGCGGAGCTCCGGGCGTCGACGGAACGGCTCGCAGAGGTCTCCCGCGGGCTCCGTCGCGGGTGAGAGGATCTGCCGGACCGGCCCCACGTGGAAGGAACGGACACCGGTGCGACTCACCAGGCGAGAGCGGCTGGACGCGACCCCCGAGGAGGTCTACGCGGTCCTCACCGACCCCGACTTCCAGCGTGCCAAGTGCGACGCGACGACCGACGGCGGACCCCACTCGGTCGACGTCACCGCGCACGCGGTGGGGCACCGGGTCCGGACCTCGCGCGAGCTGCCCGCCGACGGCCTGCCCGACATCGCCCGCTCGTTCGTCGGCAGCACGCTCACCGTCGTCGAGGTCTACGCCTGGGGACCTCCCGGGCCGGACGCGAGCCGGGAGGCCGAGGTCGACCTGCGGGTCGAGGGTGCCCCGCTCGTCCTGCGCGGCACGCTGCGGCTCGAGCCCGAGGGCGCCGGGTCCACACAGCTCCTCGAGGCCGAGCTCACGGCCACGGTGCCGTTCGTCGGGGGCCGGATCGAGAAGGCCGCGGCGCAGCCCATCGGTGCCGCGATCGACATCGAGGTGGGGCTGCTCCGCGACCGTCTCGGGTGAGCGGCCGGGCCGGCCTCAGCCCATGTGCGGGTAGCGGTGGTCGGTCGGGGGGACGAAGGTCTCCTTGATCGACCGGGTCGAGGTCCACCGCATGAGGTTGGCCGCCGAGCCCGCCTTGTCGTTGGTGCCCGAGGCCCGCCCGCCTCCGAAGGGCTGCTGGCCGACGACCGCGCCCGTCGGCTTGTCGTTGACGTAGAAGTTGCCCGCCGCGAACCGCAGCCGGTGCGTGGCGTCGGCGACCGCCGTGCGGTCCTGGGCGATGATCGCCCCGGTCAGGGCGTACGGCGCGATGGACTCCATCTGGTCGAGGACCTTGTCGTACTGGCGGTCCGGGAAGACGTGGACGACGAGGATCGGGCCGAAGTACTCGGTGGAGAACATCTCGTCGGTGGGGTCGCTGCTCTCGATGACCGTCGGGCGGACGAACCAGCCCTCGGAGTCGTCGTACGTGCCGCCGGCGACGATGTCGAGGTGGCTCGTGGCGTGCGCCCGGTCGATGGCCGCCTTGTGCTTGGCGAAGGCCCGCTCGTCGATGACCGCGCCCATGAAGTTCGAGAGGTCGGTGACGTCACCCTGGGTCAGGCCCTCGGTGAGCGCCGCGAGGTCGCCCTTGATCTGCTTCCACACCGAGCGCGGCACGTAGGCCCGCGACGCGGCCGAGCACTTCTGGCCCTGGAACTCGAACGCGCCGCGGATCATCGCGGTCCGGAGCACGTCGGGGTCGGCGCTCGGGTGGGCGAGGATGAAGTCCTTGCCGCCGGTCTCGCCGACGATGCGGGGGTAGTGGCGGTAGCCGGAGAGGTTCTCGCCGATGGTGCGCCACAGGTGCTGGAACGTCGGGGTGGACCCGGTGAAGTGCAGGCCGGCGAGGTCGGGGTGGCTCAGCGCGACGTCGGAGACCGCGATGCCGTCGCCGGTGACGAGGTTGATGACGCCGGGCGGCATCCCGGCCTCCTCGAGCAGCTCCATCGTCAGCTGGGCGGCGAGCTGCTGCGTCGGGGACGGCTTCCAGACCACGGTGTTGCCCATGAGGGCCGGCGCGGTGGGCAGGTTGCCCGCGATCGCCGTGAAGTTGAACGGCGTGACCGCGTAGACGAAGCCCTCGAGCGAGCGGTGGTCGCTGCGGTTCCACACCCCGCGCGAGTTCGCCGGCGGCTGCTCCTCCATGATCTGGCGGCCGAAGTGGACGTTGAAGCGCCAGAAGTCGATGAGCTCGCAGGCCGCGTCGATCTCGGCCTGGTAGGCCGTCTTGCTCTGCCCGAGCATGGTCGCGGCGTTGAGCCGGGCACGCCACGGGCCGGCGAGCAGGTCGGCGGCCTTGAGGAGGATGCTCGCGCGGTCGTCGAAGGACAGGTCGCGCCAGCCGGGGGCGGCGGCCCGGGCGGCCTCGACCGCTGCGGCGGCGTCGGCCTTCGTCGCGCCCCGGGAGACGCCGAGGACCTTGCGCCGCGCGTGCGGCTGGCGGACCTCGAACTTCGGGCCCCGGCCCATCACCCGCTCGCCGCCGATCGTGTGCGGCAGGTCGTGCCGCACCGACCCGAGCTCGGCGAGCGCCACCTCGAGCGAGGCACGCTCCGCACTGCCGGGGGCGTAGTCGAGCACGGGCTCGTTGATCGGGGCGGGGACGTGGGTCACTGCGTCCATGGGATGGGGCACCTCGTTCGGGTCGCGACGGCGGGTCTCCCGTCCACTCTCGCGCCCGCCCTTCCCCCGGCGCAACTCGCGGGTCAGCCGGAGACGAGGGACCGGACGACGTCGAGCTCGGTGACGTCGAACCACAGCAGGTCGGCGGTCCCGGTGTCACCCGCGGTCTCGTCGACGTGGAAGGAGACGATCCGCCTGCGGACGAGGGGGGCGTCGACCTCGACCCGCGAGGGGACGTCGGGGCGTTCCGGCACGGTGACGACGCCGCTGTCGACGTCGGCGGACGCGACGACCCGCCGCGCCCCCGCGGCGCGGGCGGCCGCCTCGACGGTGGCGGCGACCCAGGCCTCGTGCTCGAGCTCCTCCTCGCCCGTCGTGAGGCCGGGGCGCCCGAGGGCCGGCGTGACGCCGTGGGCGGCGAGCGGGACCGGCCCGAGGTCGCGCCCCGCGGAGAGGTCGTCGAGGTCCTCGGCCGTGAGCGGGAGGTAGACGCGGGTCAGCGGCATCGGCGCATCCTTCCTGGGGGTCTCACGTGCGGCGGCCACGGGGCCGCGGGGCGTCGAGGAGCTCCTGGAGGGAGTCGACGAGGCCGCGCCCGAGGACGTCGGCGTCCGGCATGGCGTCGCGGTCGGCGTAGAGCCCGTAGTAGACCCCGCCGTCGTAGGACGTGAGGCCGATCGACAGTGCCTGGCCCGCACCGAGCGGGGTCACCGGGTAGGTCGAGACCATCTTGGCACCGTCGGCGTAGAGCGGCGTCTGCGGGCCGGGGACGTTGGTGATGACGACGTTGTGCAGCCGGCGGGAGACCATCCCCCCGAGGCGTGCGCCGAGGGCGTGCATCGTCGGCGGCGCGAACCCACCGACCCCTGCCAGCGCCTCGGCCGAGACCGCCCGGCGGCCGCCGCCCTCGGTCTGCTGCCGCATCGAGAACGCGATCTGGTGCAGGCGCATCGACGGCTTGGGCTCCCCGACCGGGAGGTCGACGAAGCAGGCCGTGATCTCGGCACCGGGTGGCGCGTCCACCCCGACGTCCATGGAGCGCACCGAGACCGGGACCAGCGCCCGCACGGTGGTGCCGGGGTACACGGGCTCCCCGCGGGTCAGCAGCCACGAGCGGAAGGCTCCGGCGACGGTCGCGAGGACGACGTCGTTGATGGTCACCTCGTCGGCGAAGGAGCCCTGGCCGAGGCGCGAGCGCACCGAGCGGTAGTCCTCGAGGTCGGTGCCGACCATGACGTACCGCCGTGCCCTCCCGACCGAGGCGTTGAGGGGCGAGTCCGGCGCCGGCCGGGTGGAGACCCGGGCCAGGGTGGTGAGGACGTCACCCGCGACCGAGGCGACCTTGCCGGCGGTCTTCGTGACGTCGTCGACGCCGTTGCGCACCGCGTCGACGAGGTGGCTCGGGGTGCGCACCACCTCGGCGAGGGCCCCGACGAGCAGCTCGGCGGACGTCGGCTCGGGCCGGGGGTGCCACGTCGCGATGACGCCGTCGCCGCCGGTGGGGTTGCCGTCGACGAGGACGCCCCCGATGTCGACACCATGGACGCCGTCGACGAGGCTGTGGTGGCTCTTGGTGATGATCGCGAAGCGGTCGTCGGCGAGCCCCTCGACGAGGTAGACCTCCCAGAGGGGGCGGGACCGGTCGAGCGGGCGCGGCTGGATCCGGGCGATGAGCTCCTCGAGCTGCTCGTCCGTGCCGGGGCGTGGGAGGGCGCTGCGGCGGACGTGGTAGCTGAGGTCGAAGGTGAGGTCGTCGACCCAGACGGGGTTCCCGAGGCCGCCGGGGACGGACTTGATCCGCTGCCGGTAGCGCGGCACGTGGGCGATCCGCTCGCTGATGAGGTCGACGAGCGTGGCGTAGTCGAACCCGCCGGCGGGGACGTCGAAGACCATCACCGAGCCGACGTGCATCGGGGTCGTCGCGTCCTCGAGACGGAGGAAGGACGCGTCGAGCGCGCTGAGACGGTCTGCCACGCACCTATCGTGTCAGACCCGTACCCGGCGCCGTCCGGCGTGACGGTCCGCGGACGACGTGTCGGCGCAGCGCTCGTCGAGCTCGGCGGCCACCTGGTCGACCGCGAGCACGAGCGGCGACCTGGGCCGCACCTCGGGCAGCGCCCGCCCGGTGAGGACCGCCTCGTCGCAGTCCTCGGGGGCCCACGGCAGCATCCGGACCTCCTCGAGACCGGCGAACCGGCCGAGGACGTCGCGGATCGTGCGCTCGGGGCGGGCCCCGGCCGCCGAGGACCGCACCTTGTTGACGACGACGAGGGGGCGCGGCGCGGGGAGCACGGCGACCTCCTGGACGGCGCGGACCAGCCGCTGCAGCCCGACCGGGTCGGCGGCACCGACGACGACGAGCCGGTCGGCCGCCTCGAGCGCCGTGAGGGTGGCCGCGTTCCGCCGGGGGGCCGCGGTGTCGTAGCTCAGCTCCTCGTCGTCCTCGACGCTGAACCCGGCGTCGACGACCACGTGGTCGACGACGCTCCGGGCCAGGCGCAGCACGTCCTCGACGGCGGCCGCGCGCAGCTCGGGCCAGCGGTCGGCCCGCGGAAGCCCGGTGAGGACGCGCAGCCCCGGGAGCGCCTCCGGGGCCAGGCGGGCCAGGCCGGGCACGTCGAGCGTCCCCTGTTCGGAGGCCCGGGCTGCGGCGGCGACGCCGGGCGCCTCGTCGACCAGGCCGAGGACCTGCGCGACGGAGGCCCCCCAGGTGTCGAGGTCGACGAGGAGGGTGCGCACCCCGGCCGCGGCGAGCCGGGCCGCGAGGGTGACGGCGACCGTCGTGCGGCCGGGCGCCCCCGTGGGGCCCCACACGACCGTGACGGGTGTCGGGAGGCCGGGGTGCACCGGCACCGGGTCGTCCCCGGCGGCCGCGACCTCGGGAGGCCGCGAGGTCGTGGCGTCGGCGAGGGCGGTCAGGGCCGCGGCCACCGCCGCCGCGTCGTCGCCCGGGTGGAGCACGGTCGCGACCCCGAGCTGGCGCAGCCGGCGCTCACCCTCCTCGTCCGAGGACGCGACGAGGCCGGCGACCCGCACGCCGTGGCCGGCGAGGTGGCGCAGGGCGTCGCGGTCCAGGCCACGCAGGTCCGGCGAGACCACCGCGACGCGGGCCACCCCGGCCGCCCCGGTCGAGAGGAGCTCGGCGACGTCGGCGCAACGCCGGACCAGGGAGAGGCCGGGGGCGTCGCCGAGGACCTCGACGAACTCCGCCTCGTGGCGGTGGGTCAGCGCGGTGAGGACGCTCGTCACGCGGCGCCCCCGGGGACGGGGACGAGGGTGATCCGCGCGCCGACGTCGACGTCGGCCACGAGGTCGCGCACCGACGCGCGCGGCACCATGACCTGGACGGCGCGGGTCTGGTCGGCGCCGGCGAGCACGGAGTCCTGCTCCGCGACCGCGACGACCGAGACCCGCTCGAGGACGCGCTCCGGACCCTCGTACCGCGGCACGCCGACGGTGCCGGTCTCCCCCGGCCGGTTGACGTAGACGTCGACGAGCGACCCGCGCGCCAGGGCGCCGGCCGAGGTGGCGTCCACCTGGAGGGAGAGCTGCTGGACCTCGACGGTGCTCGCCGGCCCGACCCCGGAGCGGGGCACGAGCTCCCCGGCGCGCAGCTCGCGCAACGCGTAGGCGTCGCTCGGGAGCGGGGCGTCGGCGGGGAGGTACTCAGCGGTCCCCTCCCCCAGCTGGACCCGCACGACGCGGACGTCGTCCGCGGTGAGCCGCTCGCCGGGGGCGACGGCCCCGGCCGCCGCGTAGACGGGGACGCGGTGGTCGGCCCGGGAGACGACGACGGCGCCCAGCACCGTCGACACGAGGACGAGGAGAACCCCGACGAGCAGCCGGGAGTCACGCCACCTGGGCGCCCGGAGCCGGGAGGCCGTCGGGGTCGGCAGATCGGTCATGGCCGCGATTGTGGCCGACTCGCGGAGCCGGCGCGCCCCGAAGTGCCGGACCTGTGGACGACGGGGACCGTCGCCCGGGACCCGGATGGCACACTGTCGGCGTGCCGCGCCGCTTCATCCCGCTGACCGAGGTCTCGGAGATCCTCGACATCTCCGCGGCGCAGGCGTACGCGCTCGTCCGCGGCGGCGACCTCCCGGCCATCAAGGTCGGCGGCCGGGGTCAGTGGCGGGTCGAGACGAGCGAGCTCGAGAACTACATCCAGCGGATGTACGCCGAGACGCGGGAGTCGGTCACCACGCGCGAGCAGGGCGGCCCGGACGCCGACGGCGCCTGACGCTCAGCGCCGCGACTCCACGGTGCGCAGCGCCCCGAACGGCACGGTGAGGACCCGGCGGACGTTCTCGCGCCGCCGCGGCTCGCCGCCGGCGTGCTCGGCGAGGACGAGGTGGTCGGCCCCGACGACGTCGATGGTGCCGGTGGCCGGCGGCCCGTCGACGAGCCCCAGCACGACCGTCGCGCGGTCGCGGGCCAGGGCCCGCAGGGCGTAGCCGAGCCCGAACCGTCGGGCCGAGCGGGCCTCCTCCGCCCGCAGGGGCAGCCCGGTGACGCTGACGACCGCCTCGCGCGGGACGAGCACCTCCCGGGGGGCGTCCTCGACGAGCAGCCACCCGTCCCCGACGTCGGTGAGCACCCCGTGGACGGTCCGCCCGCCGCTGACGAGGACGGCCACCTCGCCCCCGACCGTGGCGGCCAGGCGGGCGACGAGGTCGACGCGGGCCCGCTCTCGCCGGGTGCGCTCGGCGACCTCGCTGTCGAGCTCGCGCCGTTCCTCGGCCGCGAGCTGTCCCTCGAGGTCCGCGAAGAGCCCCTCCCACCTCATGCGCCCACAGGCTACGCACCGACCCTTGTCAGCACGGCGCGGACGTCCTATCGTCCGTCGAGTGCACCTGACATCAAACGACATCAAACGACGCCCAATGGCACTGACCGCGATGGTCGTCGGGGCGGCGACGGTCCCCGCCTGCGCCGTCGTCCTGGCACGCACCGCCCTCGGGACGGCCCGGGCGGCGGTTCGCGGCGTCCCCGTCGACGTCGCCGACGCCCTCCTCGCCGTCCTCGCCGCGGCCGGCGTGCTCGGGCTCGCCTGGCTGGCGCTCGGCGTCGCGCTCGAGGCCCTGTCCCGGGCGCCGGGTGCGGTCGGCACCGCCGCGGCCCGGGTCTCGGCCGGGGTCAGCCCGCTCGTGGTGCGGCGGGCCGCGGCGGTCCTCGTCGGGATCGGCATCGGGGCCGGGGCCACGGCCGGCCCCGCCCCGGCCGCAAGCGTGCGCTCGGCGACAGCGGTGATGGCCGAGGCCGTCGCGGGGTCGACCCCCCTCCCCGACCCCGGGTGGGCGGCCGGGACGGACCCGGGGTGGACCCCCACCGCGCCGCGGGTCCGTCCCCAGCCCGACGTCGAGGTCGTCAGCGGTCGGGCGGCGGCGCGGCAGGAGGGCGAGGTCGTCGTCCACCGCGGCGACTCGCTGTGGTCCATCGCGGCCCGGCACCTCGGCGGCGGGGCCAGCGACGCCGAGGTCGCCCGGGAGTGGCCCCGCTGGTACGACACCAACCGCGACGTCGTCGGTCCGGACCCGGACCTGCTGCTGCCGGGGCAGGTGCTCCACGCGCCCGAGTCGGTGCCCTCGTGAGCCGCGCCCCGCTCCACGTCGCCCCGACCCCCCGCGGCCTGCCGCCCGCGCTGCCGCTCCACGAGGCCGTGCGCCGGGCCCGCGCCGCCGACCCCGCCGCGCGGCGCGTGCCGGGGTACGTCCAGGACGCCCTCGCCGTCGACTTCGCGTGCGCCTCCGACGAGCAGGTCTTCGGGCCCCAGCGCACGGCCCGCACCGACCTGCCCGACCCGGCGGCCTGGGCCGGGCGGATGGCGCAGGCGCTCGTCGAGGTGATGACCGGGCAGCGCCCCGCGCCCCAGGTGGTCCGGTGGACCACCCCGGAGGTCTACGCCGTCGTCGCGCGGCGCGGGGCGCTCGTGGCGCGCCGCACCGCCGAGGGACGCGCTCCCCGCGCCCGACAGCGCGTCGTGGCCCGCCGCGTCCGCGTCTGCGAACCCGCCGACGGGGTGGCCGAGGCCGCCGTCGTGGTCCTCCACGGCCCCCGCGTGCGGGCGGTGGCCCTGCGGCTCGTCGGGCAGGACGGCAAGTGGCGGGTCAGCGCGCTCCAGGTGGGCTGACCCGCCTCCGGGCCGTCAGCGCCGGCCGTGGCACATCTTGAACTTCTTGCCCGACCCGCAGGGGCACGGCGCGTTCTTGGCCGTCGTGCTCAGCTGCTCCTCGGTGAGGGTCGCGCCGGGACCCTGCTCGTCGCGGACCTCGACCTCGCCGGTTTCGGTGGGCGCCGAGTAGTGCAGGGCGCCCGTGCGCGGACGGCCGACCCCGACCCCGGAGACCTCGACGCGCGGGTGCTCGTCGTCCTCGGCCCCCTCGCCACCGTGCTCGAGCGCCGCGTCGCCGCTCGGGCTGTCGGCGGCCGCGTGGGCCGCGCCGGCCATCGCCCCGAGCATCTGCGCCACGGGGACCGGCTCGACGGTCGGCGTCTCCTGCGGCTCGTCGACCTTGACGTCGACGTGGAAGAGCAGCCCGACCGACTCCTCCTTGACGGACTCGTTCATCGCCTGCCAGAGCAGGAAGCCCTCGCGCTGGTACTCGACGAGCGGGTCGCGCTGGGCCATCGCCCGCAGGCCGATGCCCTCCTGGAGGTAGTCCATCTCGTAGAGGTGCTCGCGCCACTTGCGGTCCAGGACCGAGAGCATGACCCGCCGCTCGACCTCGCGCATGACCTCCTCGCCGAGCGCCGCCTCGCGCTCGTCGTAGGCGTGGTGGGCATCGGAGAGGATCTCCTCCTTGAGCATCTCGGCGGTGAGCGCGCTCCGCCCGCCGGCGGCCTCCTCGAGCTGCTCGGGCGTCACCGAGACCGGGTAGAGCGCGCGCAGCGCCCCCCAGAGCCGCTCGAGGTTCCAGTCCTCCGGGAAGCCCGCCGAGGTCTCGGAGTCGATGTAGCCCTCGACGACGTCGTTGACGAAGAAGCGGAGCTGCTCGTGGAGGTCCTCGCCCTCGAGGACGCGGCGTCGCTCGTCGTAGATGACGGTGCGCTGCCGGTTGAGGACGTCGTCGTACTTGAGGACGTTCTTGCGGATCTCGAAGTTCTGCGCCTCGACCTGGGCCTGCGCGGACTGGATCGAGCGCGAGACGAGCTTGGACTCGATCGGCTGGTCGTCCTCGAGCTTGGCGGTCGTCATGACGCGGTCGACCAGCCCCGCGTTGAAGAGCCGCATCAGGTGGTCCTCGAGGGAGAGGTAGAAGCGCGACTCCCCCGGGTCGCCCTGCCGGCCCGACCGGCCGCGGAGCTGGTTGTCGATGCGGCGCGACTCGTGCCGCTCGGTGCCGAGGACGTACAGCCCCCCGAGCTCGGTGACCTCGTCGTGCTCGGCCGCGACGTCGGCCTCGGCCTTCGCGAGCGCCTCGTCCCACGCCGCCTCGTACTCCTCGGGGGTCTCGTGCGGGTCCAGCCCCCGGTCCTTGAGCGCGGCGACGGCCCGGAACTCCGGGTTGCCGCCGAGCATGATGTCGGTGCCTCGGCCGGCCATGTTCGTCGCGACCGTGACCCCGCCCTTGCGCCCGGCGTCGGCGACGATGGCGGCCTCGCGCTCGTGGTGCTTGGCGTTGAGGACCTCGTGCCGGATGCCGCGACGGCGCAGCTGCTCGGAGAGGTACTCGGACTTCTCGACCGAGACGGTGCCGACGAGGACGGGCTGGCCCAGCTCGTGCTTCTCGGCGATGTCGTCGACGACGGCCTTGTACTTGCTCTCCTCGGTCCGGTAGACGAGGTCGGCCTGGTCGACGCGGATCATCGGCATGTTCGTCGGGATCGGCACGACGCCGAGCTTGTAGATCGAGTTGAGCTCGGACGCCTCGGTCATCGCCGTGCCGGTCATGCCGGAGAGCTTGTCGTACATGCGGAAGTAGTTCTGGAGGGTGATCGTCGCGAGGGTCTGGTTCTCGTTCTTGATCTCCACCCCCTCCTTGGCCTCGATGGCCTGGTGCATGCCCTCGTTGTAGCGGCGCCCGGCGAGCATGCGCCCGGTGTGCTCGTCGACGATGAGGACCTCGCCGTTCATCACGACGTAGTCCTTGTCGCGGGTGAAGAGCTCCTTGGCCTTGATGGCGTTGTTGAGGTACCCGATGAGCGGGGTGTTCGCCGACTCGTAGAGGTTCTCGATGCCGAGGTGGTCCTCGACCTTGTCGATGCCGCGCTCGAGGACGCCGACGGTCTTCTTCTTCTCGTCGACCTCGTAGTCGCCGCGCCCGGACTCGAGCTCGCCCCGCTCCAGCCGCTGGGCGATGCGGGCGAACTCCTTGTACCACTTGGTCGGCGCGTCGGCCGGGCCCGAGATGATGAGCGGGGTGCGGGCCTCGTCGATGAGGATCGAGTCGACCTCGTCGACGATGCAGAAGTTGTGGCCCCGCTGGACGAGCTCGTCGGTGGACCACGCCATGTTGTCGCGGAGGTAGTCGAAGCCGAACTCGTTGTTCGTGCCGTACGTGATGTCCTTGGCGTACTCGGCCCGGCGCTGCTCGGGGTTCATCGACGCGAGGATGCAGCCGGTCTCGAGGCCGAGGAAGCGGTGCACGCGGCCCATCAGCTCGGACTGGTACTCGGCGAGGTAGTCGTTGACGGTGATGACGTGCACGCCCTTGCCCTCGAGCGCGTTGAGGTAGCTCGGCAGGGTCGCGACGAGCGTCTTGCCCTCACCGGTGCGCATCTCCGCGACGTTGCCGAGGTGGAGCGCGGCGCCACCCATGATCTGCACGTCGAAGTGGCGCTTGCCGATGGTCCGCTTGCTCGCCTCGCGGACGGCGGCGAAGGCCTCCGGGAGGATGTCGTCGAGGGTCTCGCCGTCCGCGAGCCGGGCGCGGAACGTGTCGGTCTCCGCGCGGAGCTCGGCGTCGGTGAGCTTCTCGAAGTCCTCCTCGATCGCCCCCACCTGTGCCGCGATGCTGTCGAGCTTCTTGAGAATGCGCCCCTCACCGGCACGCAGCAGCTTCTCGACGATCTTCACGAGTGGGACTCCTCAGGCAGACGAACGCGGGCGGCCTCGCCGCCGGACCCGCCTAGGGTAGTCGAGCACCCTCGGCGGGGCCCCCGGGCGGTCCGGCACCGAGGGGACAACGGGCCGTGGACCGGGTGGAGTTCCCTTCGCGGTGCGCCGGTGGTTGGCTGTGCGCCATGCCGGAGCAACCCTTCCCCTCGTGCGTGCCCGTCCTGACCGACGGCCACGTGCGCCTGCGGCCGCACCGCCCCGCGGACCTCGAGCGGATCGTCGAGCAGAGCCGCGACCCGGACTCGGTGCGCTGGACGACCGTGCCACGCCCCTACTCCGAGGACGACGGCCGGGAGTGGCTCGCGGCGATCGAGGCGGCGTGGAACGACCCCGACGGCGTGCGCTACTGGGCGGTGACCGACGCGCGCGACGAGAGCGAGCGCTTCCTCGGGACCATCGACCTGCGCCCCCGTCACGGCGGGGAGGTCGCGGAGACCGGCTTCGGGCTGCACCCCGACGGCCGGGGCCGTGGACTCATGGCGGGCGCGCTCCGGCTGGCCTGCCAGTGGTGGTTCGGCACCGGCGGCAGCCGGGTCCACTGGCGGGCGGTCCGCGGCAACTTCACGTCGTGGCGCGTCGCGTGGGCGTGCGGGTTCACCCACCACGGCACGCTCCCCGGGTCGCACCCCGACCCCGACGGCGGCCCGGTCCTCGACACCTGGCAGGCCAGCCTGGCCGCGGACGACGTCATGGAGCCGCGGACCCCCTGGGTCGAGCCGGCACCCCTGGCCACCGACGCCGTCGGCGGCCTCGTCCTGCGGGCCTGGCGGGACGAGGACGTCGAGTCCCTCGAGCCCCGCGACCAGCCCGCCCACCACATGCCGGCTCGCGGGGTGCTCGACGCGGACACCTTCCCGGAGTGGCTCATGGCCCGCCGCGAGAAGATGTCGCTCGGAACCGCGGTCAGCTGGTGCGTCGCCGACGCCACGACCGACCGTGCCCTCGGCGAGGCCCTCCTCTTCGTCGTGGAGGGCACGCTCGACGACGACATGGCCGAGCTCGGCTACCAGGTCCTCCCGAGCGCCCGACGTCGCGGCGTCGCCACCGAGGCGGCACGGCTCGTCGTCGAGCACGCGCTCGCGCCGACCGCCGACGGCGGCCTCGGCATGCGCCGGCTCGTCGCGCAGACCGCCGAGGACAACGCCGGCAGCAACGCCGTGCTCGACACCCTGGGGTTCGAGATCTGGGGCCGCGAGACCGCGGCGGACCTGCTCCCGGACGGCCGCACGACGGACGCCCTGCACTGGGAGCGCCTGCGCGACGCACCTCCCACGCGGGCCGTCAGCTGACGAGACCGGTCACGTAGGTGTTGTAGACGGGGCAGCTCGTGGACCCGATGCCACAGCCGGCGTTGAACTGCCCGGCCGCGCTGTACCCGACGTACCGCACGGTGAGGTCGCCGCTCCCGTTGACGCCGACGATCTCGAGCTGGATGAAGCCGGTCACGTGGTACTCGGTGTTGGCCCCCTGTCCGGACACGTCGTCGTACACGGGGAACGCGACGGTCTTGCCCACCACTCCGAGCAGCGCGGCCTTCACCGGGCCCGCGTTGATGTTGTTGCCGGGGGTCCCGTCGAGGGTCAGCGCGGGCGGGGACCCGGTGAGCGAGAAGTCGAGCCCGCACCCGCCGAGGATGGAGCTGGCGAGGGCCGGGATGCCGTTGCCCCCGCCACAGTCGAGCCAGCCCCAGTTGCCCGAGCCGCCGCTGTTGCCATTGCCCTTGCCGTTGCCGTGGCCGTTGCTGCTGCCGGAGGCGCAGCCGGGGTGCCACACCTTGTCCGTCTCGATCGCGACGTCCGGGTAGGGCCGGCTGACCGCGCCGGCGATGATCGCGTCGGCCTGCTGGTCGCAGATGGCGAGCGGGAAGACACCGCCGGCCGTGGTCGAGCCGCTGAGCCCGGCGGCGGCGTCCCGCACGGTCCGCACCGAGGCGACCCCTGCGAGCCGACCGAGGGTCGTCGGGACGTCCCGCTTGACGGTGACGTCGACGCGCAGGGCCCCGTCGGCACGGGGCTGACCCGCGCTGTCGACGCAGGAGAGCCGGACCTGGACGTCGACCTGACCGGTCGAGGCCCGCACGTCGAAGGGCCGGTTCGCGTCGACCTGGCGCTTGGCGATGGCCAGCGCCTGCCCGGCGTCCGAGGCGACGAGGGTCTGGCAGGTGGTCCGGACCGACGGGTTCGCCAGCAGTGCGGTGCGCTTGGCGTCCGCGATGGCGAGCGCCGCGCTGTCGGCACCGGCCGCGAAGGACTGCCCCTGGGCGTAGGCCATGCCGAGGTCGAGCGTGAACGCCGAGAGCAGCATGAGGGGGGTGATCACGAGGGCCACGACGACGGCGACCGCCCCTCGCTCGTCGCGCGGGCCGGGGTGCCGGCGGCTCACGTGTACTCGCACTGGAAGTCACCTCTCGAGGTCAGGGTCGTGGTGCCCATGAAGGGGACGGGGAACGGTGGCGACGAGGCGTACGACATCGTCACGAGGAGCCGGGTGGTGCCACTCGAGGCGGACCCGGTGCACGGGGTCCACGTGGTGTTCCCGCTCGCGGTGGACGCACCGGAGGGCAGCGAGCACGTCGCCCCCGGGCCGGTGACGGTGACGGCGACGGCGGTCTTCTGGACCCCCACGGCCGTCGACCCGTCCCGGGCCTTCGTGGCGATCGTGGCGCAGGAGGGCGGGGAGCCGCTGAACGGCTTGACGACGCCGGCGCGCGAGGCGTCGCGCGCGGCCGTGTTGAACGTGATCTGCTGGGCGAAGACGAACCCGAAGTCGATGATGGCGCCGACGACCAGGATGAGCACCGGCAGCACGAACGCGAACTCGACCGCCGATGCCCCGGACTCCGAGCGCCGCCTCCGGGCGCTGAGGACCCCCGGTCCGGGGACACCGGAACGCGACGGGAGAACGCGTGGATCGTGCATACCTCCACCGTCGACGGGCTCCGGTGAAATCGCGAATCGAGGGGACCGATCAGGGCCGAACGGCCGGGGCGGCGGGGCCGATCGGCCCACCATCCACCTCGTCGAGCCCCAGCCACCCCGCCATGAGGGCCAGCTCCTCGCCGAGCTCCCGGACGTCCTCCGGGCCGCCGCGCGCCGGCTCCCACGTACACCGTCGGACCCGGAGCACACCCGCCGAGCGGTCGCTCTTGAGGTCGACCCGGGCGACGAGCTCGTCGCCGAGGAGGAACGGCAGGACGTAGTAGCCGTGCACCCGCAGCTCCTCGGGGACGTAGATCTCGAGCCGGTAGTCGAAGCCGAAGAGCGCCCGGGTGCGGTCGCGCTGCCACACGAGGGAGTCGAACGGCGAGAGCAGGGCCCGGGCACGCACCCGTCGCGGCCGGCGGGCGTCCCGGTGGAGGTAGACGGGGCGGCGCCACCCCTCGACGGTGGCCGGGAGCAGGGTGCCGTCGGCGACGAGGGCCGCGATGCCCGGGCGCGCCTGCTCCGGGGAGAGCCGGAAGTAGTCGCGCAGGCACTGCTCGCTGCCCACCCCGTGCGCCCGGGCAGAGATCTCGAGGAGCCGCCGGAACGCCTCCGCGTCGCCCGGCCGCGCCGCGGGGTCGAGCGCCTCGGCCCGCACCGCCGGAGGCAGGACGCGTGCGGGGAGGGCGTACCGGCGCTCGAACTGGGTCGTCCGCCCGGCGCTCGACACCTCACCCGACCAGAAGAGGTGCTCGAGGGCGCTCTTCACGAGCGACCAGTTCCAGCCCCAGTCCTCGCGCTCGCGCGGCAGGTCGTGGGCCAGCGCCGCCTCGACCTCGCGGCTGGTCATCGGTCCCGCGGCCGCCACCTCGGCGAGGACCGCCGCGACGAGGCCCGGGTGGTCCCGCGCGACCCGGCGCATGCCACCCCAGGCGTCGGAGCGGGCGCGGCGCATCCGGAAGTCGAGCAGCGGCCAGGTCGAGGGGGGCACGAGCGAGGCCTCGTGGGCCCAGTACTCGACGACGCGGCGCGGCGCCCGGTCTCGGAACCGGTCGAGCAGGGTCCGGTCGTAGGGCCCGAGCCGGGAGAAGAACGGGAGGTACTGGCTGCGGACGAGGACGTTGACGCTGTCGATCTGCACGACCCCGACCGCGTCGAGCACCCGCTGGAGGTCACGGGTCCCCGGGACGGCCGGACGCGGCCGGGCGAACCCCTGGGCGGCGAGGGCGATGCGCCGGGCGGCCGGTCGGGTGAGTCGGACCGGGTGCGGCTCAGGCATCAGGCGGCATGAGCCGCTGCCGGTGGGCGTAGACCGCCGCCTCGACCCGCGAGTGCAGGTGCAGCTTCTCGAGGATGCTCCGGACGTGGTTCTTCACGGTGTTCTCGGCGATGCCGAGGGTGTCCGCGATCTCGCGGTTGACCAGGCCCCGGGCGACGAGCCGCAGCACCTCGACCTCCCGCTCGGTGAGGTGGTTGGTCGAGGACTCGTCCGGCGCGCTGCCCTGGCTGAGCCGCGAGAACTCCTGGAGGAGGGTGGCGGCCATGCCGGGCGGGATGATCGCCTGGCCGTCATGGACGCGGCGGATCGCGTCGGCGACCTCCTCGCCGGGCAGGTCCTTGAGCAGGTACCCGCTGGCCCCGGCCTTGATCGCCTCGAAGAGGTCGCCCTCGTCGTCGCTCATCGTCAGCATGAGGATGCGGGTGCCCGGGTCGGCGGCGTGGACGCGTCCGGCCGCCTCGATGCCGCCGACGTCGGGCATCCGCACGTCCATGAGGACGACGTCCGGTCGCAACCGGGCGCAGACCTCGACGGCCTCCTCGCCGTTGCTCGCCTGGCCGATGACGCGGGCACCACCGTCGAGCTCGACGACGACCGCCATCCCCTGCCGGTAGAGGGCGTGGTCGTCCGCGATGACCACCCGGATGACGTCGTCGTGCCCCCCCGGCGGATCCTGCTCACCGCTCACGGTCTCCTCCACCCGGTCATCGTGTCAGGTCCCGGGCCGGGAGCACAGCGCCCACGCCCGGTGCGCACGTCAGGAGGCGGCCGACCGCAGGTCGTCGTCGGCGTCGGTGAGGGACCCGTCGAGGTCGAGGTGCAGCACCCCGTAGGACCAGCCGCGCCGCCGGTACACGACACTCGCCCGGTCGGTGTCGACGTCGTGGAAGAGGTAGAAGTCGTGCCCGACCGCCTCCATCTCGCTCAGCGCGTCGGCGAGCGACATCGGGGCCGAGTGGTGGACCTTCTCGCGGACCTGGATCGGAGAGTCCTCGAAGGGCGTGGCGTCGGAGACGCTCTCGCCACCGTCGGCGCCCTCCGCGGGCTCCGGGATGCGGGCGGTCGCCATCGCCACGGACTCGGGGGTGCGCCGGCCACGATGGACGTGGCGGCGGTCGCTCTGGCGCCGGAGACGCTCGAGGAGCTTGTCGAGGACGACGTCGAGAGCGGCGTACTTGTCATCGGCGCACGCCTCGGCCCGGACGACGGGCCCCTTGGCGTAGCAGGTGACCTCGACCCGGTCGCAGGCCTTCGCCTGTCGGCGGTTGGGTTCGTGACTGACCATGACCTCGACGCGGCGGGTCCTCGGGGCGAGCTGGGTGATCTTGGTCAGCTTCTCCTCGATGTGGTCCCGGAAACGGTCGGAGACGGTCAGGTGCCGTCCGGTGACGACGATGTCCACGTGGTCCTCCTCGTGCTCGGTGGTGTGGGGGCTCAGCGCTGCTCTCGCGTGGCGGGCACCACCTCCCGAGGAATGGGGTCCATGCACAGACGCTAGCCGCCCGGGAGTGCCCCCACAACAGGGACGGCCGAACCCGACACGGTTGGTCCGTCACACCCCGCCGGGCCGCCTCCCACCCCCGGGCGTGGCCGCCACGGTCGCGGCCGCGACGTACGCGGCACCGGCCCCGCGGAGAGCTCGCGCGGCCTCGGCCAGCGTGGCCCCGGTCGTCACGACGTCGTCGAGGACGAGGCACGCCGCACCGGCCACGCGGGGGCGTGCGCTCGCGCGCGTCTCGAGCGCGCCGGCCAGGTTGGCCGCCCGGTCGGCGCGTCCGAGCCGCGCCTGGTCGGCGACCGGCCGGGTGTGCCGGAGCGCTCGGACCAGGGCGACGCGGTCGTCGCGGAGCAGCCGGCCCGTCACCACGGCGAGCGCCCCGACCGGGTCGTCGCCGCGCCGCCGGGTGGCCGCTGCCGACGGGGGCACGGGGACGAGGAGGACGCCTCGACCGGCCCGGTGGGCGGCCCGCAGCGCGGGGTCCTCGGCGAGCGCTCGGGCGACGGCCGCGGCGAGGAGTCCCGCGAGCTCGTCGCGCAGGTCGCGGCGGCCGTCGTCCTTGTGTGCGGTGACCGCGCGGCGCACCGGACCGTCGAGGACGGTGCCCGCCCAGCACGACGGGCCCCCGCGAGCGGGGCCGACCGCGACGACCGGCGGCGGCCGGCGCGCCTCCGCACGGCACCCGGCGCACCAGCGCTCGCCGGGGAGGCCGCACCCCCCGCACCGGCCGGGCAGCACGAGCGCGGCCGCGGCCCGCAGCCCGCTGCCGAGCCGAGCCCCGACACCACCCACCCCGGCAGCATCGGCGCCCCGCCCGACCGGGCGCGAGGGCGGGGCGAGGGCCTGTGGACGGCGAGGGCCACCACGGGGCTCTGGGGACGAACCGCTCAGCCGCCCGCCGCGGCGAGGTCGTCGGCGGGACCACTGTCGACCCAGCGCACGCCCGAGCGGGTGAGCAGTCGACCCTTGTCGGTGAGGACGTAGAGGTCACGCTCGTTGCCCGTCGTCGCGACCGTCCGGGCCCCGGGGACCGCCCCGAGCGAGGTGACCGAGCCGTCCACGCCGAGGACCACCGGTCGGCCCGCAGCGATCGTCGCGACCTGTTCGTCGTCGAGCCAGGTGAGGCCGGAGGCCGAGGTGAAGGACACACCGAGCCGCAACGGCTGGGAGAGACGCTCCGGCCGCTGCCCCTCACCGCGGACCACCCCGGCGAGGTCGAGCGCGGGCGAGGACCCGTCCGCGCGCGTCGAGAGCACCACCACCCGGTCCCCGTCCGCCGCCACCCGGGCCTCGAGCACCCGCCGGCCGGCGAGCCAGTCCGCCTGCACCGGGGTGGCCCTGGCTGCTGCGGGGTCCGACGGCTCGGCGCGGGTGTCGACGACCCACAGCCGCTGCGCCGTGGAGCCGACCCCTCCGGCCCAGAGGAACCCGCGCCGGTCGTACGACGGCGCGCCGACGTCCGACCCGAACCCCGGGACCTCGTACCGGGTGGTGCCGCGCCACCGGGAGATGCCGTCCCCCGAGGGGTCGACCGCGGCGAGCTCGCTGCCGTCGGCCGAGAGGGCGAGCCGGGTGTACTCCGGAGGCACGGGCGGGTACTGGTCGGCCGGGGCGGGCGTCTGCCGCCCCTGCTGCTGGGCGTTGGCCGCGGGCTCGAACACCGAGACGGCCGAGCCCCGCCGAACCACCGGCTTGGTCGTCGACCCGGCCGGCGTCTCGGCGGGGAAGCCGGCCCGGCTCAGAGACGACACCGGCCCCTCGAGGCCGTCGAGGTCCACCGGCACCCCGTCGACGGCGAGCTCCACGGCGGTGACCGTGGGGTCCTGGGTGAGCGTCGAGAGGAACTGGGCCCAGAGGTTCTGGCGGGTCGCCTCCCCCGGGGCCAGCTTGCCCGCGATGAGGTTGACCGAGGCCACGCCGGCGGCGTCGACCGAGACCGCGTCGCCGAGGAGGCGCGTCCCCGCCGGGACCGCCGTCGTCCCCGCGCCGACGAGATGGTCCGGGACGGGGTCGAGCTGGGCGCGGGCGAGGCGGGTCGGGAGCCGGTCGAGGGGGAACCAGCGGACGTCGGGCACGGTGGCTCGGCGGCTGGTCGAGACGTAGTGGACCGCGAAGGGCTGGATGAGGCGGGGGACGTCGCCCCGCGAGATCCACCGCCCGAACTGCTCGGGAAGGCCGTCGATGCGCCACTGGCCACCGACCGACGTCAGGGAGAACGTCGCCGTCACCGTCGCCCCCGGTGCGGCGGCGGTGAACCGGCCGCGTCCGTCGACGGTCCCGGCCGCGGCGGCGGTGACCCGGACGGTCGCCGGGTCGAGCAGCGTGGCGCTCGGGGCGCGGTCGTCGGCGAGCAGGGCGATCGTGGCGTCCGGGTTCCAGGTCTCGCTGGCCCTGACGGTGAGGAAGGCCCGGGCGTTGTCGTACGCGCCCTCGCTCGCGGCCCCGGCGCGCAGGAAGCCGCGGACGATGCCTTCCTGGCTCGCGTCCCGCACGGGTCCCGGGAAGACGAACCCCAGCTCGGGCGCCTTGCCGGACCCCACCTCCAGACCGGGCTGGACCGGCCCGGTGCCGGTGAGCCCCCCGCACGCCGTGAGCAGCACCGCGGTGCCGGTGAGGACCGCCACGAGCAGGCTGCGGAAGCGGGTCACGGCTCGTCCGTGGGGCTGAGCGGGAGCGGGGAGCTGTGCAGCGTCCCACCGGCGTGGCGCGGGAGGGTGAGCCGGAACCGGGAGCCCTCACCGGGCTCGCCCCAGGCCTGCAGCCAGCCGTTGTGCAGCCGGGCGTCCTCGAGGGAGATCGACAGGCCGAGGCCGGTGCCCCCGGTGGTGCGCGCCCGGGCCGGGTCGGCGCGCCAGAACCGGGTGAAGACGTTGGCCGCGTCACCCGGGCGCAGCCCCACCCCGTGGTCCTCGACGACGACCGCGACGGCGTCCGGGCCCACCCCGACGTGGACGTCGACCGGCCGGCCGTCACCGTGCTCGACGGCGTTGACGACGAGGTTGCGCAGGATCCGCTCGACCCGCCGCTCGTCGATCTCGGCCTCCGCCGGCTCGTCGTCGGCGTGGACCCGGATGACGCTGCCCCGGCGCTCGGCGAGCGGACCCGCCGCGGCGATGACCTTGTCGAGCGTGCCCCGGAGGTCGACCGGCTCGAGGTCGAGGGCGGCCGCCCCGGCGTCGAACCGGCTGATCTCGAGGAGGTCGGCGAGGAGGTCCTCGAAGCGGTCGAGCTCACCCGCGAGCAGCTCGGCGGACCGGGCCACGGCAGGCTGGAACTGCTGGCGGGAGGAGTGGATGACGTCGACGGCCATCCTGATCGTCGTCAGCGGGGTCCGCAGCTCGTGGGAGACGTCCGAGACGAACCGCTGCTGCACCGCCGAGAGGCCCTCGAGCTGGCGGATCTGGCTCTGCAGGCTGTCGGCCATGTTGTTGAAGGACGTCGCGAGGAGGGCGAGGTCGTCCTCGCCCCGGGCCGGCATCCGCTCGTTGAGCCGGCCGGCGGAGAGCCGCTGGGCGACCTCGCCGGCGCGCCGGACGGGCGTGACGACCTGGCGGGTGACGACGTAGGCCACCGCCCCGACGAGGAGGGTGAGGATCACCCCGGCGGCGAGGAACGCGTTGCCGATGAGGTCCATCGTCGCGACCTCCTGCTCCATCGGGTAGATGAAGTAGAGGTCGTACGGTCCGGCGTTCGGGACCGTGACCACGGCGCCCACGATGACGGCCGGGACGTCCTGGCCCCCGATCGGCACCTCGGTGAGCTGGGTCTGCTGGCGTTCGGGGTCGGCGGCGACCGCCGCCCGCAGCTCCGGGCTCACGACGTCGAGGTCGACGGTGCGGTTGCTCGTGACCTGGGCGAGGACGAGGTCGCTCTCGTTCCCTGCGGAGCGGTTCATCACGACGTAGCGGCTCGGGTCGGGCCCGGGCGCGCTGAGGATGCCCCCCATGATCTCGCGGGCCGCCTGGTTCAGCTCGTCGACCGAGGCCGAGGTGGAGCCGTCCCACTGCTTCTGGGCCTCCGCGGTCAGGGCGAGTGCCTCGTACTGCGAGTTCTGCACCCGGCTGCGCTCGAGCCCGCCGGCGATCTGCGCGTGGAGCACCGACCCGAGGACGGTGACGACCGCGAGCCCGAGGAGCATGGTCGTGGTGATGACACGCAGGCGGAGGGACTGGCGCCACCGCCGGCGGAGGCCGACGACGGCCCGAGCCGCCCCGGAGGCGGCCGACTGCACCGTGGCCCGGAGGGCGGCGGCGCGACCCACGGGTGCCGCGGGACCCACGCCGACCCCGGCGGACCCGGACATCCTCAGGCCTTGCCCGCCTTGTACCCGACGCCGCGGACCGTCACGACGATCTCCGGGTGCTCGGGATCGTGCTCGATCTTGCTGCGCAGGCGCTGGACGTGGACGTTGACCAGTCGGGTGTCACCGGCGTGCCGGTACCCCCAGACCTGCTCGAGGAGCACCTCGCGGGTGAAGACCTGCCACGGCTTGCGGGCGAGCGCGACGAGGAGGTCGAACTCGAGCGGGGTGAGGTTGAGCGGGACGCCGTCGCGGACCACCGAGTGCCCGGCCACGTCGACGACGAGGTCGCCGACGGTGAGGCGTTCGGGGGCGGGGTCGTCACCGCGACGCAGCCGGGCCCGCACGCGGGCGATGAGCTCCTGGGGCTTGAACGGCTTGACGACGTAGTCGTCGGCGCCGGACTCGAGGCCGACGACCACGTCGACGGTGTCGGTCTTGGCCGTGAGCATCACGATGGGCACCCCGGACTCGGCACGGATCTGCCGGCACACCTCGAGACCGTCGATTCCCGGCAGCATGACGTCGAGGAGGACGAGGTCCGGACGGTAGCGCCGGAAGGCCTCGAGGGCCGCGCCACCCTCCGCGACGTGCTCGGTCTCGATCCCCTCACCGCGCAGCACGATGCCCAGCATCTCCGCCAGTGCCATGTCGTCGTCGACGACGAGCACACGACCCTTCACTCCGTCCCCTGTCCTTCTCCGAGCGCTGACCGGGGCCCATCATCACACAGACGGCTGCGATAACCCCCGAAAAGCAGGGGTCGCGGCCACCCCGGCCGTACCCTGTCCACGTGGTGCGCACCCTGGGTCTGTCGAGGTTGGACGCGTCGGCGACGATCCGGCTCGCCTTCGCGGTCCTCAGCATCTTCCTCGCGGTGAGGACGCAGTCGGTGGTGCCGGCCCTCCCGTGGCTGTTCTCCGTCGTCGTCCTCGACCTCGTCGTCGGCGCCCTGGACCGGATGCCGATCTCGCGGCAGGGCCTGCTCGACAGCGTCGTCCTCACCCTCCTGTGCCTCACCGCGGGGGCGGCGGGAGCGGGCTACGCGCTGGCCGACCTCTCCTGTGCCCTGCTCATCCTCATCCCGGCCTACCACGCCGGCACCCGGTTCGGCCGGGTCGGCTACCTCCTCACCTGCGTGGTCGGCAGCCTCGTCTACCTCCTCGCCTTCACCGGCAACGAGCACCCGACGGGGGTCCGCTTCGGCCTCGTGGCCTGGATCAGCGCCGCGCTCGTCCTGGGTGCCCTCGGCGCGTGGAACCAGCGCCTCGCCTCCGAGCACGGGTTCGAGGTCTCCGACCCGGCGGCGCGCGAGGCGATCCAGCTCATCCAGCGGCTCCACGACCTCTCCGAGGAGATGGCCACCGGCCTGGACGCCCCCGCCGGCGCGACGCTCGCCCTCGACCTGCTCGCCGCCGAGGTGCCGTCCTCGCGCAGCGCCGTGCTCGTCGCCTCCGACTCCGAGCACCTCGTCCCGGTCGCCCTGCGCGGCTCCACCCGCGCACCGTGGCACCTCGCCGAGGCCATGTCCGAGCTGCTCACCCAGAACTCCGCGAGCTGGCGACCCACGGAGGTCCCGTTCAGTGACGAGCTCGGACAGCGCAGCGCCCTCGTGGTCCCCTTCGCCTACGGGTCCGGACCCACGACCGTCGTCGTCGTCGAGCGCGGCGTGGACCACCCCTTCACGGATGCCGAGCGGCGCGCGGTCTCGGACGTCACCCGTCGCCTCGCGCCGACCGTCCAGGCCGGCCTGCTGTTCGGCAACCTGCGCCAGTACGCGAGCCTCGAGGAGCGCAACCGGATCGCCCGCGACATCCACGACGGCATCGCCCAGGAGCTCGCGGCGCTCGGCTACCAGGTCGACGCCCTGCGGATGCAGGCCGGTCCCCCGGGCCAGGGCATGCGCGACGCCCTCGACGGCCTGCGCGAGCAGCTGAGCGACGCGATGGCCGACCTGCGGCTGCACATCACCGACCTGCGGGTCGCCGAGCGCCCGGGTACCGGCCTGGGGGCCGTCCTCGGCGCGGCCGTCCAGAGCTTCGGCAGCATGACCGGCGTCCGGACCACCATCACGGTGAGCGAGGGCAGGCGCCGGCTCGACCCCCGCGTCGAGATGTTCGTGCACCGCCTCGTGATGGACGTCCTCGCCGATGCGCAGGCCTCCGGGGCCAAGAACGCATGGGTCAGCCTCGCCACCTCGATCGTCGGCCCGGCCTGCGTCGACGTGTCGCACGACGGCGACCCGCGACGTGCGCGGAGGTCCTACCGGAACACGACGCTGGACGACCTGGACGGGACACTCGTGGTCAGGAACGAGCCGAACGGGCGCACCACCGTTAACCTGACCGTCGAGGAGCCGTCCACTGCGGGCGCGCTCCGCCCGGCTACCTGACAACGAAGGAGGGGCCCGTGACGATCAGCGTGGTGCTCGTGGACGACCACGCGGTGGTCCGAGAGGCCGTCGCCGGGATGCTCGGCGCCCAACCGGAGGTCAGCGTCGTCGGTCAGGCGGGCTCGCTGGCGGAGGGACGAGCGCTCTTCGACCGGCTGCTGCGCATGCCACCGCCCGGCAAGGTCGTCGCGGTCATCGACGTCACGATGCCCGACGGCAGCGGCCTGGCCCTCGTCCGGGCCGTGCGCGAGCGCTCCCGCGACATCGGGCTCGTCGTCCTCACCATGCTCAGCGACGACTCCACGCTGCTCGAGGCCCTCGACGCCGGCGCCTCGGCCCTGGTCCGCAAGAGCGCCCCGGCCGACCAGGTCGTCTCCGCCGTCCGCCGGGCCGCGGACTTCCCCCTCGAGTTCTCCGCGAGCGGGCTCGCGGAGGCGATGCGCCGGCAGCACGAGGCGCCGCAGACGACGCTGACGACCCGGGAGACCGAGGTCCTCAAGCTGCTCGTCGAGGGCGCCTCGGTCGCGCAGGTCGGCCGTCAGCTCTTCATGAGCCCGTCGACGGTCAAGACCCACATCGGGAAGATCTACGAGAAGCTCGGCGCCCACAACCGGGCGAGCGCGGTCATCGCCGCCGTGCGCCTCGGCCTCGTCGCCGACGTCGACCGCACCTGAGCCCCCTCCGGCCGGCGGCCCGGGGGCACCGGTCCGTCAGAGGCCCGAGAAGGCGTCGATGATCTGGATGGCACCCGGGCCGATGATGACGATGAACAGCGCCGGGAAGATGCACAGGAGCAGCGGGAAGAGGATCTTCACGGTGACCTTCTGGGCCTGCTCCTCCGCCCGCTGACGGCGCACGACGCGCATCTCCTTGGTCTGTTCGCGCAGCACCCCGGCGATGGGCAGGCCGAGCCGGTCGGCCTGGACGAGGGTGCTCACGAAGTTCTTCAGCTCGGGGGCCGACGTGCGCTCGCCGAGCGACGAGAACGCCTCGCCGCGGGACTTGCCGATCTGCATCTCGGAGAGCACGCGGGCGAACTCCCCCGCGATCGGTCCGGAGACGGTGCGGGCGACCTGGAGGATCGCGGCGTCGAAGCCCTGGCCGGCCTCGACGCAGACGGTGAGCATGTCGAGGGCGTCCGCGAGCCCCTTGCGCATCTCGTTCTGGCGCTTGAGCCCCGCGTTGTAGACGAGCAGGTCGGGCAGGAAGAACCCGGCGGTCCCGGCCAGGAGCCCGAAGACCATCGTCTTCAGATCCAACCCCAGGAGCGCGAGGACGAGGACGACACCGATGATGAGGCCGAGGCCCTTGGCGCCCATGACCCGCTCGACGGTCCAGGCCTGGGGGTTGCCGGCGCGGTCGAGGTTGCGGGCGATCCGGCCACCGGTGCCGGCGGGCGAGATGCGGGTCGCGAAGCCCCGGAGCCGGTCGAGCGTCGGTGCGAGGAGCCGCTCCTGCACCCCGAGCTCGTTGCGGCCGACCTCGCGGACGGTGGGCTTGTGGTCGAGCAGCTCGAGGGAGCGGGCCACGCCCGTCGAGGAGTTCGACCCGAGGCCGACCGCGAGGATGACCAGGAGCAGGGCGATGCCGATGAAGAAGACGGCGGCGAGCAGGAGGAACACGGTCATACCTCGATCTTGACGATGCTGCGCATCCAGACGATGCCGAGGAGGATGGCGACGATGCCGCCGGAGAGCATGGCGATCCCGAGGCCTCGGGTCCAGAGCAGGCTCACGTAGTCGTAGTTCGCCCACATGCTGTAGAAGAACAAGCCGATCGGGAGGGCGACGAGCGCGTACGCGGACAGCCGTCCCTCGGCCGAGAGGGCCTTGACCTGACGGCGCAGCATCTCCCGCTCACGCAGGGTGGCGGCCGTCGTGCGCAGCGTCTCGGCCAGGTTGCCGCCCACCTCGCGCTGGATCCGGATGGCCATCGTCGTCCAGCGCATGTTGTGGCTTTCCATGCGCACCGCCATCTTGTCGAGGGCGTCGCTGACGTCGGCGCCGATCCGTGCCTCCGCGAGGGCGCGGCTGAACTCCTTCGCGGCCGGCTCGGGTGCGTCCTTGGCCACCGAGTCCAGGGCCTGGAGCAGGCTGAATCCGGAGGCGAGGGACGTCGCGACGAGCATCATGACGTCCGGGAGCACGGACTCGAACTTGCGGGTCCGTCGCTTGGCGAGGAACCGGAGCACGAACGGCGGTGCGATGAAGGTGAGCACGGCGCCGATGACCCCGCCGATGACCGGGTGCGAGCCGAAGAGGAGCACGCCGCCCGCCGCGCCGATGACGATGGCGATGAGCCGCAGGACCAGCCACTCCCCCGCGCGCCAGGGCAGGTCCGCCCGGAGGAGGAGCTCCATCGTCTTGGTCGTCGACTCGCGCCCCTCCATGATCTGGTCGCCGACGGAGACGATCTGCGCGCTGATGGCGGTGGCGTTCGGAGCCTGCCGCTGCTGCGCGCGCGACCGACCGAAGCCGTAGCCCTCGATCGCCGTGAGCCGCTCGGAGCGGCGGCTGCGGAAGGTCGGACCCGCGAACGCGAGGGCGAGGGTGAAGACCCCGAGGAAGACCACGAGGATCGCCGGGATGAGCAGGGCGGGCGACAGTGCGGTGAGTGCGGTGAGGGCGGCCGACGTCTCGACCTCCGGCGCCACGACGGGTCCGTCGTCCTCGGGGACCACCACGGGGGCCGTGTCGCCGAGGTTGAGCTCGGAGGTGTTCCGGAAGGACCGGCCGGAGGCCGACCCCTCGATGCGGAGCGTCTGGTCGCCGCCCATGTCGGCCGGCTTGGTGATGGTGAGGACGACCTGGGAGTTCAGCGCGACCGCTGCCGCGGTGAACGCGGCTGCGACGGCCGTGCGGTCGGCCGCGTTGGCCACCGACCCGCCGCCGACGTCGGCGAACTGCTTGAGCACCGCGGTGTTCGCCTCGCCCGAGTTGAACGAGACGACCTCGGCCCGGACCTTCGCCTTCTGCAGGGCGCTCAGGGCCGCCCGCCGCTCCTTCTCCGCCTTGGCGTCGCCGCCGGCGAGCGCCGAGACGGTGTCACCACCGTCGCTGAGCAGCAGCAGGCTGCGCTCGCCGGAGGTGCCGAGACCCTTCACGGCGTCCTGGACGGCCCGGTAGAGCGAGGTCTCCCCCCCGGAGCGCAGGGAGTTGACCGATCGCATCACCTTGGCGTGGTCGGTCGTGGGCGCCACGTCGACCCCGGACGTCGACGCGAAGGAGACGACACCGACCTTGACGTCGTCGGGAACCTGGGCGAGGAACTGCTGCACACCCGCGCGGACGGTGGCCATGCCCGAGGCGCCCATCGAGCCGCTCGTGTCGATGACGAGCATCGTCGAGCGGGGCTGCTTGGAGGGCTCGGAGACCGTGACCGGCACCAGGCGCGACCCGAACGTCGCGGTGACGCTCTTCCAGTCGACCTTCACCACGGAGCGCGGACGCAGGACGATGGTCGCGGTGACCTTGTCCTTGGTGACGCGGACGTCGCTGAGGGTCGAGGGGATGTCGTCCGCGGCGGACGCGGCCGGGGCCACGAGGACGGGCAGGAGGAGCGCGGCGAGGGTCGCCACCGCGACCGGGGCCGCCGCGAGCCGTCGCCGGAGGCCGAGGACGGGGATGCCGCTCACGTCATCCTCGTCCCGTTGACGAAGAGCGTCGGGGAGACCTCGACACCGAGGTCCTGGAGGTCGGTGAGGAACTTGGGACGCAGACCGGTCGAGACGAGGGTGCCGCGGAACCGTCCGTTCTCGTCGCGCCCGGCGGACCAGTCGAAGGTGAAGATGTCCTGGAGTGTCACGACGTCGCCCTCCATCCCGACCACCTCGGTGATCGCCACGATGCGACGCGACCCGTCCTTGAGGCGGGCCTGCTGGACGATGAGGTCGAGGGCGCCGGCGACCTGCTCGCGGATGGCCCGCACCGGCAGCTCGACGCCGGCCATGAGCACCATCGTCTCCAGACGGGACAGCGAGTCGCGCGGGGTGTTGGCGTGGACGGTCGTGATGGACCCGTCGTGGCCCGTGTTCATGGCCTGGAGCATGTCGAGGGCCGCACCGTCACGGACCTCACCGACGACGATGCGGTCGGGACGCATGCGGAGGGAGTTCTTCACGAGGTCGCGGATCGCGATCGAGCCCTTGCCCTCGATGTTCGGGGGGCGGGACTCCAGCCGCAGGACGTGGTCCTGGTGGAGCTGGAGCTCGGCGGCGTCCTCGATGGTGACGATCCGCTCGTCCTCGGGGATGAAGGAGGAGATGACGTTGAGCGTCGTCGTCTTCCCGGAGCCGGTACCCCCGGAGATGACGATGTTCCGCCGGCCGATGACGCAGGCCTTGAGGAAGTCGCGGACGCTGGCCGTGATCGTCCCGAAGGCGATGAGGTCGGCGTCGGTGTAGGGGTCCTGGGAGAACTTGCGGATGGTGAGCATCGCGCCGTCGAGCGCGATGGGCGCGATGACGGCGTTGACGCGGGACCCGTCCGGCAGGCGGGCGTCGACGAGCGGGCTCGCCTCGTCGACCCGACGGCCGACGCGGCCGACGATCTTGTCGATGACCCGGCGCAGGTGCGCCTCGTTGGAGAAGTGCGTCTCGACGGAGTAGAGCCGGCCGGAGCGCTCGACGTAGATGCTGTCGGCGCCGTTGACCATGATCTCGGAGATGTCCGGGTCGCGCAGCAGCGGCTCGAGCGGGCCGTGCCCGAGGATCTCGTCGGAGACCTCCTGGGCGATGCGCGTGCGGTCCGCGTGGGAGAGGGGCGTCTGCTCGGCGTCGATCGTCTGCTGGAGGGTCTGGCGCACCTGCTGGGCGAGCTCGGCCTCCGGGAGGTGGGGGTCGTACAGGCGCGGACCGAGGCTGTCGATGAGGGCCTGGTGCACCCGCCCCTTGACCTCCGAGAACGGGTCCAGGACCCGGCGCCGCGCGGTCGCACCGGGACGCGGCGCGTTGGCCGACGTCGTCGGGGCGGCGTGGGCGTCGGCGGCGGCCTGCGCGCGGCGGACGCTGTCGAGACGGTCTGCGAGGCTCATCGACGGCTCCTGAAGAGACCCTTGCGCGACGACGCGTCGACCCCGTCGGGGTCCTCGCCGTCACGGTGCGGACGGAGGTGGGAGTCCACGAGCTCACGGATGGCGACGGTGACCGGCGCCTTCGGGTCGTCGAGGACGATGGGGACCCCGCGGTTGACGGATGCGGGGACCGAGAGCGAGTTGGGGATGTTGACGGCGATGCTGGTCTTGATCGCCGACTCGACGTCCTCGGGGCGGAGCCCGACCTTGGTGTCCGCCTTGTTGAGGACGATGATGCGGGCCTCCTTCGGGCTGCCGATCATGTCCAGGGTGTCGAGCGCGACCCGGAGGTTCTTCACGGCCGGGATGTCCAGGGTGGCGATGAGCACGAGCGCGTCGGAGAGGTCGACCGCCGCGAGCACGTGCTCGGTGAACGACGGCGGGGTGTCGACGACCACGAAGTCGAAGCAGCGGCGGGCCACCTTGATGACCTCGGCGACGGTCGAGACGGGGATGCGGTCGGCGTCACCGGGGTCGTTGGGGGCGCAGAGGACGTCCAGCCCGCTCGGCTCGTGGTGGGTCACCAGGCTGCGGACCCCCTCCTCGTCGAGGTGCCCCGCCATCGAGACGGCGTCGAACACCGAGCGCGCGGGGACGAGCTGGAGGCTGATCGCGACGTCCCCGAAGGACAGGTCGAGGTCGATGAGCAGGGTTCGGGCACCCTCGCTCGCCAGCTGGACGGCGGTGTTCGTCGAGAGCGTGGTCTTGCCGACCCCTCCCTTGGCGGAGAAGACGGTGATCACCTTGCCCTCACGGCTGGCGCCACCACTGGCGTGGCCGATGAGGCGGGAGGTCAGCTCGCGGCTGCGCCGGAGCGCGTCGGCGAGGGCCGAGTGGTCGTCGGCCGCGACGACCTCGCGGATCCCGGCTCGCAGTGCCTGCGACAGGGTGACGACGTCGATGCGGCTCCGGAGCAGGATGACGCCGAGCTCGGGTCGGTCGAGTCGGGCCGCCTCGGAGAGCTGGCAGGCCTCCTCGATCAGGACGTCCGCCCCGATGACGACCTGCTCGACCTGGGCGTTGTCGTGGAGGGCTCGGGCCACCATGCCGGAGGAGTCGAGGGCGGTCGTGTCCGGTCCGAGGGCGAAGCGGTACCGCTCCACCGCGCTCGGATCGGGGTCCCAGAGGATGTTCACCGGACCTTGTCCTTCAACACCGTCTGGTCGCTGATCGACAGGTTCGGGTCGATCTTCAGCTCGGAGCCGCGGAGACCCGCGTAGAGCACGTAGTTGTTGATGCCGTGGACCAGGCGGGCCGCCTGCTCCGGCGTGACCTCGAGGGTCACGAGGAAGCTGGCGGACTGCTGGGCGGGTTCGGTGCCGTCACCTCCCTGGGCGGGGGTGAGCGAGGCATCACCCATCGCGATCACCTTGACGTTGTCGAGGAGGATCGAGGTGCCGGAACCCGCGTCGGTCTTGGTCGTGTCCCCGCTCGACGTCTTCTCGAGCTTCGCGAGGTCGTACGTCATGAAGATCGTGAGGAAGGACCCCGGCGTCACGAAGTTCCCGACCCGGGCCGGGTCCTGGAGCTGGACGGAGACGGCGAGCTTGCCGGCACCGACCTGGAGGGCCTTCTCGCCGAGGGGGACCTCACCGAAACCGGCCGCGAGGACGTACTGCCCCGGCGCGATGTCACTGAGGGCGACGAGCTCGCTGTTCGTCTCGTCGACGGTCTCGAGCGCGCCGGCGGGCTTGGCACGGGCCGCGACCTCGGTCTGGGTCAGCTGCCCGAGCCGGACCGCGTCCTTGAGCGTGGTCCCGGCGGGGATGATCGCGCTCGAGACGTAGACCTTGCTGGGGCTGGCCGCGGCGACCGCCCGGGCGTCGGCTCCCCGCGCGTAGACGAGCACGAGGACCGCCCCGACGAGAGCGATGACGGCGGCCGCGAGGATGGCGAGGATGCGTCGACCCATGGGAATCCATGTCCTTACAGAGGTGGGGGTGCGTGGGGGGTGCGGAGTGCCAGCGGGGAACGGGCCACGCCCGCCCGGCGGGGGCCGGGCCGGCCTGGGCCGTCACACGAGGTCGGCTCGGTGAGTGGTGCAGGGACGAGGGGGGTCCTCCCCGCCCGGGCGGGACGGGTCCGACGTCGGTCAGATGCCGGCGGCGGCGTTGCGGAAGATCGGCTGGAGGCTGGTCCCGAGGAGAGCCACCGCCACGGCGATGACGAGGACGATGAGCGCGACCATGAGCGCGTACTCCACCGCGGTCGCACCTCGCTCGCCGATTGAGATGGGGCGCGTGGCCCGATGGATGAGCTTCGTGATCATGGTGCCGTCAACTCTCTCTGAGACAGTCGAAGGGCGCCTGCCCTCGCCGGCGCGAACCGACGGGGCCGGCGCCCTTCGACTGAGGTGGCAGTCCGTCAGACGGCGCCGGAGACGCTGGTGAAGAGCGTCTTGAGGTTGGTGCCCAGGAGGGAGACGGCGACGATGATGACGACCGCGATGAGGGCGACCATGAGGCCGTACTCCACGGCGGTCGCGCCCTCCTCGGAGCGGAGGGAGTTGATCTTGGACTGGATCTTGACGAGGGCCTTGGTCATGACGGTGGTGCCTTTCGCTATGAGTGGGTGCTGTCGAGCAAGGACAACACTTGCAGGGTGAGGGCCCCGGCGACATGGACCGATGGGCCCGAGCTCGCCCGCCCGTACGGCGCCGACACATCAACCGTTCGGACGACCCCCCGAAGGTGGCGAGTTCCGCCCTGCCTGCGTCACATTGCAGAAAAAAGGTTGTGCTGCAACGTCTTTGGGTCAGGAAGTCTCCGGAACGAGGACCACGAGAGCCCCGGAACGGCCGACGACGCGCCAGCCCTGGGCGGCGACCCGGTCGGTACACCGCTCGTCCGTGACGACCGCCGAGAGGGTCGCCGGCGGCACGGAGCAGTCGTGGAGGAAGTCCAGCAGCTGCCGCTGGACCTGCGGCTGGAAGGCGTCGATGGGGTTCGCCGCCCACACGGTGACGCCCTGCTGTGCGAAGGTCTCGGCCTCCGGCTCCTTCGCGAGCACGGCCCCCCCGTCCGCGGCCTGCCGCACGAGCGCGACGGCCCCCTCCCCCGGCGGCGCCGTCTCGTCCTGCCGTTGCGCGAGGACCGCCGCGGAGGCCACCCCCGTGGCGAGCGCCAGGACCACGGTGAACGCCGCGATGCGGCGTGGTCGGGGGCGCGGGACGGCCGTGCCGTCCGGGGGACGCCCGGCGGACGCGACGGCCAGGAAGAGGACGAGCCAGATCCCGTTGCGCGCCGCGAGGGCGGTCCCGGCGGCGAGCCCCGCAGCCGCGAGCCACTCCCAGGTCGTCAGGCGCCGGGCCGCGAGGGCCAGCAGCACCGCCGCCGCGAGGAGCATCGCGACGTCGAGGGGGTGGCCGAGCGAAGGGGGCGCCCACAGGTCCGAACGCTGGGCGGCGGCCTCGTTCCCGAGGGCCAGCCGGAAGTACTCCGGCGTGCGCACCCCCGCGGAGGTGAGGACGAACAGGGCCAGTGACGGCAGGGCCACGAACACCCGCCGTCGCACCGCCACCCCTCGGGCGAGGACGGTGAACACCCCGAGGACCGCCAGGCCGACGAGCACCCCGCCGTGGAGGTTGGCCCACACGACGAGGAGCGGAGGCACCAGCCAGGTCGTCCTGCGGGGCGCCTCGGCCTCCCGGCGCAGGGCGAGGACCAGCAGCACGAACGGGACGAAGGACAACGCGGGGAAGCGGGCCACGGCGAACGCCGCGGAGCCACCCACCGCCACGAGGCTCACGACGAGGGCGGCCCGTGCCGGGCCGGTTCCCGTCCGGCGCAGCTCGAGGGTGACGAGGGAGAGGACGGCCGCGACGATGACCACCTGGAGCACCGCCAGCGCCGACGGGCCGGCCGCGCGGACGACCGAGAGCAGGACCTCGCTCAGGACGTAGGGGTTGGGCCAGTCCACCTGGGCGGCCGTCGCGAACGGCACCCCGCCGTGCAGGCCCCCACCCCCACGCACGGAGTCCCCGAGCGCGACGACCCACAGCAGGTCGGCGCCGAGGATGACGAGTCCCGAGACCGCCACCACCCAGGCGGCCACCACCAGCTCGTCGAGGCGCACCCGACGGGCGCCGTCTCGGGCCTCAGCCACCGTCGACCGCTCCCGGCTGGACCGCTCCCGGCTCGGCCGGGTCCCGTCGGCCGAGGACTGCGAGCACGGCCAGGGCGACGAGGGGGTAGGCGAGCGCGAGCACCCGGGCACCCCACGGGTAGGGCGCCGCCTCGGGGGGCCACCGGTGGACCAGCCAGAAGGGACCCAGCCAGAAGACCGCGACGACCGCGGCGAACCCCGGCCAGGGGAGGTGCCGCCGCATCCAGACCAGCGCGACGACGACCCACAGCCAGTGGTGGCTCCACGACACCGGGGAGGCCAGGAGCCCCCCGAGAGCCACCGCCAGCAGGGAGCCGACGTCGTCGCCGGCCCGCAGCCGCCGGCGAGCCACCAGCGCGGCGACACCGACCGACACGAGCCCGACGACGAGGACCAGCCAGGTGGGGACGTGGGTGAGGCCGACCAACCGCGCCAGCGCCGCCGACCCGCTCTGGTTGTCCGTGCCGAGGATCGCGCCGTCCCCGAACCTGCCGAGGTCGCCGAACCCACCACCCCAGAAGAAGGCCGAGGCGTCCGGGAGCACCGCGACCCCCACGAGGACCGTGGCGAGGAAGCCGCCGGCGGCCCGGGCGACGCCACCCCACTCCCGGCGCAGCACCAGCCAGAGGACGAAGATCGCGGGGGTCAGCTTGATGCCGGCCGCCACGCCGATGAGCAGGCCGCGCCACCGCGGCGGGAGCACGAGGCAGTCGAGGACGACGAGGGCCATGAGGAGCGCGTTGACCTGGCCGAGGAGGAGCGTGCGGAAGAGGGGCTCGGCCACGAGGCAGGCCGCCACGACGGGCAGCACGCCGAGGGCGTCGAGACCGACCCTGCGCCGGGTGACCTCGAGGACGGTGGCGGTGAGGGTGAGGGTGAGGACCGTGATGAGCACGCGACCGGCCGTGACGGGGAGTGCCGCGAGGGGGGCGAAGAGCACGGCCGAGAACGGGGGGTAGGTGAACGGCAGGTCGTGGATCCGGACGTCGTAGAGGGTGCCGCCGTGGGCGACGACCTCCCCACCGGCCCGGTACACGTCCAGGTCGACCCAGATCCCCGAGCGCACGCCGCCCCACGAGATCCAGCCCATCGCGACCAGGGCGAACAGCCCGGCGACGAGCAGCGGACCCGGCCGTCGCCGACCGGGGGCCCGCTCCCGCGCCGGTTCCTCGACGGTGGCGGTCACGGCCCGAACCTCTGCCGGGTCGAGTCGACGACGACGAGCGCGTCGACGAACCACCACTGGGCGAGGACGAGCAGGACGACGAGGACGCCGAGGGCCACCCACCGGGCCACCCTGCCCGCCTCCCGGAACGGGCCGAGCAGCGGCACCGCCAGGCCCGGTGCGAGGAGCAGGTAGCGCAGCATCCCGGGCTGGATCGGGGTCGCGACGAGGAGCATCGCCGGGTAGGCCCACAGCCACGTCGACAGCTCCGGGCCGAGCGCCCGGCCCGTGCGCGTGAACGGCAGCAGGAGCACGGCCGCCGCGAGCGCCCCGACGAGGAGCAGCCCGAAGAGCCCTCCGTGGACCCAGGCCTGACCGAGCCACGTGGTCGCCTCGGCGATCGTGGTGGCCGCCCGCTCCGCGCCCATGTTGCCGGGGCGGATCGCGCCGACCGTCCAGGACCACGCGAAGGGGCCGAGCAGGGACACCGCCGCGAACGTCGCGGCGAGGAGCTGCTCGCGCCGGGGGACGGCCTCTCCCCCGCGGCGCCGCAGCCAGAGGTGGACGAGGGCGACGGCCGCCAGGGGTGGGGTGACGATGCGGGTGAAGGCGAGCACGACCGTGCCCGCGATGGCCCAGCCCCAGCGCCGCGACGAGACCCCACGGAGCACGAGCACGAGGAGCAGGAGCGCGATGCTCTCGCTGTACGCCGTCTGGAGGAGCGGCGCGCTGACGAAGAAGCTCGTCGTGGCCACGACCGCCACCGCCACCCACCGGTCCGCCGTCCGGCGGACCAGCCCGTGGAGGAGGACCATCGCGAGGCCCCCGACGGCGAGGTTGAGGACCGTCGCGACGACCGGGAAGGACCCACCGGTGAGCCACATCCCGGCGCGCACCGCCATCGGGAAGACCGGCGGGAAGGTCCACGTGAACTCCAGACCGGCGGCGAGCGGGTCCCCGGCCGCCGGGACGACGTAGCCGCGCTCGGCGAGCGCCTCGTAGAACTGGCCGTCCCAGGTCCGGATGACGTCGAGGTAGGAGGGGTGGGCCGGGAAGTCCCGCAGGACGAAGAACGGGAAGTTCTCCGACGTGAGGCGGACCTGGCGACGTGCGCCCTCGACGAGGAACCACGTGTCGACGAGCCGCGAGAGGGCGTAGACGAGCAACGGCAGGCCCCAGCGGACCAGCCGGCGGTCCTCCGGCGCCGTGTGGCGGACGCCACGGGCCCCGGTCCGCTCCGACGTCACGCTCGTCACGGGCCTCACCGTAGACGAGGACGGGGGCCGGCCCGGGGAGGCGACGGCGGGGCTCAGGGGGCCCACGGGTACAGCGCCGGCGCCGGGTCGAGCACGAACAGGTAGCGGATCCACAGCCACTGCGTCCAGAGGCACAGGGCGAGGCCGAGGGTGAGGAGCAGCACCCGCCCCCGGCCCGGCCGCCGGAGCGGCGCGGCGACGAGCACCGTGAGCAGCGGGGCCGCGAGCACGAGGTACCGCAGGAAACCCGGGGTGACGGGGGTGGCGACCAGCACCATCCCGAGGTACGCGACGCCCCAGACGACGAGCTCGACCGGCCAGCCACGACGCAGCGCCAGGAGGGCCGTTCCCCCGAGGAGGAGCAGCACCACGAGCACGAAGAGCACGAGGACACCCGGCCCTCCGACCGACCAGGCGGTCCCGAAGTACCCCGAGAAGAGCGACGAGGCGATCTGGTCCGTGCGCGAGGCCCCGACGAACTGGGTGAGGTCGGGGACGCCGTAGAGGGCGGCGGCGAGCTTCGGCCAGACCCACGGTGAGGCGGCGGAGACGACACCGACGAGCGCCATCCCCGCCCACTGTCGGCCGCCGACCGGTCGCGGGCCGGTGCGCCACCGGAGGACGGCATGGACGAGGACGACCGCGAGGAAGGCGACCGCCACCGGCCGGGTCAGCGACAGGGCGAGGACGGCCATCGCCGACAGGACGTACCGGTGGGCCAGCAGCAGGCGCAGGGCTGCGAGGAGCAGGGCCAGGGCGAGGGCCTCGCTGTACGCGGCGACGAGGACCGGGGACGAGGGCAGCAGCGCGGTCCCGGCCGCCGCGGCCACCGCGACCGCCTCGTTCGCCACGCGGCCCCGGAGCATCCCGTGGAGCAGCGCGGTCGCCACGAGCGCGGCGAGGGTGGACACGACCAGCGCCGACCAGGCGAACGGGAGGCCCGTCACCTCCATGACACCGCGTGCGGCGAGGGGGAACGCCGGTGGGAAGGCGCTGGCCCACGCGTCGTTGGCGGACTGGACGTCGGCGGCCTGCGGGTAGCCGATGGTGGCGATCCGCTGGTACCACTGGCCGTCCCAGTTCGCGAGGAGGTGGCCGAGCCCCGCACCGGCCGGGGACGGCTCGAAGACGTAGTAGTCGAACGGCGTGCCGTCGACGGTCCGGGGCCCGGACGCCAGCTGGGCCGGCGCCGCGAGGGCGATCGCGAGCAGCTGGAGCGCCCGCGTGGCGAGGACGAGCGCGAGCGCCACGAGCAGCCCACGGGACGGACGCCACCGCCCGGCGCCCGGCCCCGGGCCCCCGGGCACACGCGTCGCGACGTCGGTCTCCACACGGGAACGGTAACGACCGCACCGGCGGACCGCGACGGCGCGCGGGACACCTCGGCCGTTCGGTCACACCTGCCCGACGAGCAGGCCACCCCGCCCGCCGGGTCCCGCCGGCCCGCTCCACCGCGCGTTATCCTGCCGGGACGATCCAGCCCAGCGACAGGGCGACCGACTCCAGCGATGCGGAAGGTTCCGGCGTGACCACCGACCAGTCCGGCGCCCTGCGGGTCGCCGCGATCGTCCCCTGCCACGACGAGGAGGTCGCGGTCGGCAAGGTCGTCGCCGACCTCCACGAGGCCCTCCCGGGGATCGTCGTGTACGTCTACGACAACTGCAGCACCGACCGCACGGCCGAGGTCGCCGCCGCCGCCGGGGCCGAGGTGCGCTTCGAGGGGTGCCCCGGCAAGGGCAACGTCGTCCGCCGCGCCCTGGCCGACATCGAGGCCGACGTCTACGTCATGGTCGACGGTGACGACACCTACGACGCCTCCGCGCTCCCCGAGATGGTGCGCACCCTCCTCGAGGGCCCCTACGACCAGGTGACCGGGGTGCGCGTGGCGTCCGCCAAGGGTGCCTACCGCTCCGGCCACGAGCTGGGGAACCGGGCGTTCAACCGGGTCGTCTCGAGCATCTTCGGGCGGCCCGTCACGGACATGCTCAGTGGGTACCGGGTCTTCTCCCGCCGGTTCGTCAAGTCCTTCCCCGCCATCTCGCGGGCCTTCGAGATCGAGACCGAGCTGACGGTCCACGCCATCAACAACCGTGTCCCGCAGGTGGAGGTGCCCGTCGGCTTCCGTGACCGGGCCGAGGGGTCCGAGAGCAAGCTGCGGACCTACCACGACGGTGTCCGGATCGCCCGGATGATCACCCGGCTGCTGCACCACGAGCGCCCCCTGGCGCTCTACTCGGTCCTCGCCGCGCTCACCGCACTCACCGCGGTCGTGCTCGGTGTCCCCGTCATCGACGAGTACGTCCGCACCGGCCTCGTCGGGCGCTTCCCCACCGCGTTCCTCGCCGCCTCGCTCGTGGTGGTCGCGTTCATCGTCCTGGTCGTCGGCATCCTCCTCGACGGCCTGCGCAAGGTGCGCCAGGAGACGACGCGCATCGCGTACATGCGGATCCCCGCCCCCCCGAGGGCGACTCGGCTCCCAGGTCCGGTGGCGCCCCCCGTCGCGACGCCCCCCACGCCCGACGTGGCTCCGGCGTCGGACCGGGCGGCGCAGCGCGTGTGAGCACGAGCGTCATCGTCGTCGGCTTCGGCGCGGAGCCCCTGCTGGCCGAGTGCCTCGGCACGGTGTCGGACCAGCTCGACCCCGACGACGAGGTGGTGCTCGTCGACCACGGCATCGACACCCTCCCCGACCTCGACGGCGTCGTGGTGGTCACCCCCACCGACAACGGGGGGTTCGGTGCGGGCTGCGTGGCGGGCGTGGCGGCGTCCTCGGGCGACGTCCTCGTCTTCGTCAACTCCGATGCGGTCATCGGCCCCGGCACCGTCGATGCGCTCGTCGCCGAGGTCCGGGACCCCCGTGTCGGGCTGGCCGGCGGGCTCGTCCTGCTCGCCGACCGCCCCGAGCTCGTCAACTCGGCGGGGCTGCCCGTGCACCTGACCGGTCTCAGCTGGTGCGACGGCTACGGGGAACCCGCGTCGCGGCACCTCGCCCCGAAGCGGCTGACCTCGGTGGCCGGGGCCCTCTTCGCGTGCCGACGGGAGGTGTGGGAGCGGCTCGGGGGGATGGATGCGTCGTACTTCATGTACCACGAGGACACCGACCTCAGCCTGCGGGCCCACCTCGCCGGCCTCGACGTCGTGTACTGCCCGGAGGCGGTCGCGACCCACGCCTACGAGTTCTCGCGCAACCCGCGCAAGATGTTCTACCTCGAACGGAACCGGTTCCTCACCGTCCTCGGGGACTTCCCCCGGCACGTCCTGCTGCGCGTGCTCCCGGTGATGCTCGTGCTCGAACCGCTCTACCTCGTCATCGCCGCCCGCGACGGGTGGGTTGTCGAGAAGCTGCGGGCCTGGGGGTGGCTGGTCCGCCACGCCGGCGTGGTGGCAGGTCGGCGCCGCCGGGTGCAGGCCGCGACGAGCGCGCCGCACGCGCTCGACGACCTGCTGGTCGCCGCCGTCACCCAGTCGCAGCTCGAGGCCCCCGGCGGCCTGGCCCAGCTCAACGCCGTCCTGCGCGCCTACTGGCGCCTGGTCCGTCCGAGGACAGGGGCCCCGAGGTGACCGCGCCGACCTGGCGCTCACCCGGTGTCGTCGTCCTCGCCGCGTACCGGCCTCAGCCCGAGCTGTTCCGCATCCAGCTCGAGTCGATCCGCGACCAGACCCGCACCGACTGGCGCTGCCTCGTGGGTGCCGACGGCGGCCAGGAGGAGGTCCGCCGGCTCGTCGCGGAGAGCGTCGGTGACGACCCCCGGTTCGAGGTCGTCGGCTGGGACGACAACGTCGGCTTCTACCTCAACTTCGAGCGGCTCCTGGGTGCCGTGCCCGAGGACGCAGGCTGGGTGGCCCTCAGCGACCAGGACGACCGGTGGTACCCCGACAAGCTGGAGCGGCTCCTCCCGTCGCTCGAGCACGGTTCCCTCGCACTCGGACAGGCGCGGGTGGTCGCCTGGCCCGACCACCGCGTCCTGGCGCACCGCACGGCCCGGCGCGTGGTACCGGCGGGCGACCTCCTCATGACCAACCAGGTGACCGGCGCGCTGTGCGTGCTGCGGCGCGACCTCCTCGACCTCGCGCTGCCCTTCCCGCGTCTCGCGACGGTGACCCAGCTCCACGACCACTGGCTCGGCCTCTGCGCCGCGGCCACCGGGTCGTACGCCGTGCTCGACGAGGTCGTCCAGGACTACGTCCAGCACGGGGCCAACCTCGTGGGCGAGGACGAGCGACGGGCGCCGCGGACCCCGGCCGCGGTGCTGCGACTCATCACCTCGACGGCGGACCGGGACGTCGGGGGGCACGGGATCCGGGAGATCGCCGACGCGGGCTACCGGCTCGGTTTCGGCTGGCGCCGGGCGATGGTGAGGGCCCTGGTCGAGCGTGGCGTGGACACACCGCTGCTCACGGCGAGCGGCCGGGACCTCGCGCCACCCGTGCTCGCCGACACGCGCCGGTCTGCGCTGTCCGTTCTCGCAGCCGCCGTACGCTCGGGCACTGTGCCCGTCCGAACCGTCGCCACCTTCGCGCTCGGCCTCCCCCGCGCCCTGACGCGCCCCCACCCCGGGGGAATGCCGTGACGGCGCCCGAGACCACAGCGTGCTGGCTCTGTGGTGCTGCCGGGGCACCCGACCCCGCGCTCGGGAACGCCGGGTTCTCGAGGTGCCCGGAGTGCGGCTTCCTGTTCCAACCCTCCCGCGCCTCGGCCGAGGAGGAGGCGCGCCGCTACGACGCGGGCTACTTCGAGGAGTACGCCGAACGCGGGGGCGGCGAAGGGCACTACGACGACGACGACGCCCAGCGCCGTCTCGAGGCACGGGCACGCGTGCGCTTCGTCGGTCGGTGGGCGCCACCCGGTGCCCTCATCGAGATCGGCGCTGCGTCCGGCTACTTCATCGACGCTGCGCGAACCCAGGGCTGGAGCGCGGAGGGCGTCGAGCCGGCCGGGGACATGGCCCTTCGGGCCCGGGAGCGCGGACTTCCGGTGCGTCAGGGAACGCTGGCGACGGCCGCGCAGTCGATGGAGCCCGTCGACCTGCTCTGCGCCTGGCACGTCCTCGAGCACCTCCCGGAGCCCCGGGCCGCGGTGGGCCTCATGCGCCGACTCCTCCGCCCCGGAGGTCGGCTCGTCCTCGAGCTGCCGAACGTGGCCAGCGTCCTCGCCGCGCGCAGGACGACCCGGTGGCTCCACCTGGACCCGGGGGCCCACGTCGCGCACTACGGGCCGCGACAGGTCAGGCAGCTGCTGTCCGCCGGCGGTTTCGACGTCGACCACCTCGAGACGTTCTCCATGCGCGAGTTCGTGTCGTCGCCCACCAAGCGCGCCCTCCACGTCGTCCGCGACACCGTGGTGCTTCGGACACCGGCAGCGACCCACCCCACCCGCCACGAGCTGATGAGGGTCGTGGCCCGCCGGCCGCCGGACCCGGCGTGAGGGTGCCCCGGCTCGGCATCGTCGTCGTGCTGTACCGCCTCCACCCTGCGGACAGCACCGCACTCACCACGCTCGCGGCCTCGCTACCGGCCGTCGCCGAACCTCCCTTCGTCATGGTCCACGACAACACCGAGGGCACCGGCGCGGCAGACGAGGTCCCCGACTTCGTGGACCGGCTCTCGCACGACCCCCGGAACCCCGGGCTCGCAGTGGCCTACCAGCGAGCCGCCGACGAGGCCGCGGCGGCCGGCTGCGCGTGGCTCCTGCTGCTCGACCAGGACACCCACGTCACACCGGAGCTCCTCGGGGAGGTCGACGCGCTCGTCGCGGAGGGTGGGGTCCCGGACGGTGTCGACGTGCTGGTTCCCCGGGTCGTCGACGGCGTGCGTGTCCTCTCGCCGCACCGCCCGGTCCGCCTCCGGACCCGACCGGTGCGGACCCGCGCCCCGGGTGTCGTCCAGGAACCGTGCACGTGGATCAACTCCGGTGCCGTCCTCCGGCTGTCGGCCGTCCGGGCCGCCGGGGGCTTCCCGGCCGACTACCCGCTCGACTACCTCGACCACGCGATGGCCGCCCGCCTCCGGAGCGGGGGCAGCCGAGTGATGCTGCTGCGTTCCGTTCTCCGCCACCACCTGTCGCTCCTCGACCGGGGCACGCTCGGCGTCGCCCGGCTCGACTCCGTGCTCCGGGCCGAGGAGCACTTCCACCTCGAGCACGGGTCCCGGCGCGACCTCGGCTGGCTGGTGGTCCGGCGGGTGGCCGGAGCGGTGCTCGCTGCGACCCACGTCCGGCCCAGCCCCTCCGTCGCCGCAGAGGTCGCCGCGGCCCGGCGGGCGACGAGCCTGCTGGGACACGCTCGGTGGGGAGGACGTCGTGGCTGACCTCACGCCACGGCTGCCGACGCTCGGCGACGTCGACCGGCGCCTGCTGCACACGGGGGTGCCGATCCTCGTCTCCAACGCGACCGTCGTCGTCATCCCGGTGATCGCCCGCGGCTACCTCAGCACCGTGGACTACGCCGTCTTCGCGCTGCTCATGACCGTGGTCGTCGCCGCCGGGATCCTGGACCTCGGCGGCGGTGCCTACGTCCAGTCGTTCGGCTACGGCCGTGCGACGACGACGCGGGAGTACGCCACCGCCGTCGGGCTCGCCACCGGGGGCGCCGCCGCGGTGACGTCGGCTGCCCTCGCCGCGAGCACGGTCGTCGTACCCCGGCTCGGCTCGGACCTCTCGACCGGCAGCGTCGTCGCGTTGGTCGCGGCCAGCGGCCTCGCCGCGATGGCGCGGGGTGCCGTCGCGGTCATGATGTCGCGGCTGCAGATCGCCCAGCGGTTCGCCCTGCGATCCACGGTCGCCGGGGTGCAGGCCGTCCTCCAGGTCGGCGCCTGCTGGCTGCTCCTGGCGTCCGGCCTCGGGCTCTGGGCACTCCCGTGGGCCCTGGCCCTGGGGTCGGGCGTCGCGCTCGTGGGCGCCCACCTCGTGCTCGTCACCCGTCCCACCGACCTCCCGACCGCGGCACGTCGCGCACCCGTGGCCCGGTTCGCGTCGTTCCGGACGATGTCCGCGCTCCTCGGCATCGGCTCCTCGCAGGCGGACCGGTGGGTGCTCGCCCTCGTCGCGGCTCCTCTCTTCCTGGCCGACTACGACACGGCCCTGCGATTCGCCGCCCTGCCGGCGGCCTTCGTCGGCGCGGTCTTCGTGGGCATCGTGGCCGAGAGCGCGGCTGCACCGGATGACGACGACCGCCACTCTCTCGTCCGCCGGTACACCGCACGCGTCGCGGGGGTCGTCACCGCGCTCTCCCTCGCCGTGGCCGTCGGCGTGGTCCTCCTCGGCACCCTCGGGCTCGTCCCCCTGAGCCGCCAGCTGCTCCTGATCCTCGGGATGGCACTCGTCTGGTCGGGCACCAACGCCGTGACGGCCCCCACGACGTTCGCGTTCGTGGGTGTCGGGGCCCCCCAGAAGGAGCTGCTGTACGCCGCGCCCGCCTTCGCCTGCACGGCCCTCGGCTGGGTCCTGGCCATCTGGGTCGACCAGCAGTGGCTCGTGCCGGGGGCGCTCCTGGTGGCCGTCTCGACCTGGTCGGCGTGGTTCGTCCACTACGGCACACGGCGCGCGTCGTACCGGCCGGGCCCGGAGCACCTCACCGCAGCGTGACCGCGGCGAACCGGACCGTCGTGTCGCCGCGGAGCCCGTCGACCCGCAGCGTCGCGGCAGTGCGTCGAGCCGGGACCGCGAGCGTACCGGCGGGCTGTGCCACGACGACTCCCTCCGCGAGGACACCCGGCGGCACGCTCGCGTCGAGCGACCCGGGGACGACCACCCGTGGAACGGGTGAGCCGCGGAACAGGACCGTTCGCAGCTGCTCCCCGAGGCCCGCCGACCATTCGACCCGGGCGATCGTGATCTCCCCAGGTCCCGTCGCGGGCAGCGGCACTCCCTCGCCCGGACGCAGCGCCGCCGAGCCGAGATCCCGCTCGGCGCCGCAGCGCCACGCATCGCGTCGGAGGAGGTGCCACCCGTCGCCGGACTCGACCTCCCGGAAGCCGCAGAGCAGGCCGAGGAACTGGCGCGGGCCCTCGGTCTGGGGGGCCCGCTCGTCGATGCGGGGTTCGTCCCGGTAGAGCAGCCACGCGGGGCCGTCGGGGCCGCGAAGCGCGTCCGCGTTGAGCCGGTCGAGGGAGGCCGTGTAGAGGCTGTAGTCCTGGAAGACCGGGAGCGGCCGCCAGGTGAGCCCGTGCGCCCACACGGCGGAGACCTCGTAGGGCAGGACGTGGACCGGGTCGTCACCGACCCGCGCCAGCATCGAAACGGGAATCGCGAGGGTCTCACGCATCCGCCGCTGGGCCTCGGTCCTGGCGACGTGCCGAGCCTCGGAGTCGCCGAGCATCCGGACCCCGGTGGCGAGAGTTCCAGCGCGGGCCACCGGGTCGAGCCGGAAGGCGGTGGAGGGTGAGCTGAGCTGGACCAGCGCGACCGCCGCGGCGGTCGCAACGAGCAGGCCTGCGCCCACGGCCGCCCGGACTCGACCCCAGGGCGCCGCGACCACGGCGAGGAGCAGGGCTGCGAAGGCACTCACCGCGTGCCCCGCGTCGTGGCGGACGAAGCCGTGCTTGAAGCCACCGAACACGGCCACCGCCGTGCACAGCAGGAAGGCCACCCTCCGGTCGCCCGGCAGACCCGTCGCGGCCCGCCAGACGAGCAGGGCCGAGACCGCCAGCACGGCAGCGCCCACGAGGTACTGCCAGCCTGTCGACGTCGCCTCGAAGACCATCGCCTCCGAGTACCCCCGCGTGATGTCGAGGCTGTCGCGCACCCAGACGACCCCGTCGCCCAGGTCACGGCCGAGGAGGACCCACGTCGTGACGACGGTGGTCGCGACCGTCCCGCCGAAGGCGGACAGGGCCCACGGCCCGCGGGGGCGGGCGAACCACGCCGCAACGGCCAGCAGCGCCATCGCGAGCAGGCCGTCGTTGACCTTGACGAGCAGCGCGATGCCGGCGAGCGCCCCGGTGACCGGAACCCACCACCATCCCACCGGTCGCTCCCGCGGGCGCTGGACGGCGGTCGCCGCCCACACGAAGGCGGCTGCGGGGACCTCCGGCGCTCCGGTTGCCGTGATGACCACCACCGCCGTCGCGGCGAGGGCCGCGACGTCGGGCATCCAGCGCCGGAGCAGGGTCAGCACCCCGACCGTCAAGGCGACGTGGACGCCCAGGGTCCACACCAGGGCTGAGAGGTACCACCCGTCGCTGAGGTCCATGGGGGCGGAGAGCGCGCCGAGCGGCCCGTACGTGAACGCGACCCTCGCGTCCCCGGCCTGCCCCTGGGCCAGCAGGTGGAGGGCCACCTGCCAGGAAGGGTCCAGCCCGGTCGTCGGCGTGACGTACCAGACCGGGAGGGTCACGACGGCGAGCGCTCCCGCGGCCGACCACAGCACCCGGTGCCCGTCCCGGGCCTCCACCGCGCCGGCCGTCAGATCCGCCCGTCCCGCAGGGCGTCGGCGACCCAGGGGATGACGACGTCGAGCATCTCGTCGAGTGAGGTGGTGGCCTCGAAGCCGAGCACGTCGCGCGCCTTCGAGACGTCCGGGACCCGCTTCTGCACGTCGTGGTCGAACGCGGGGTCGTGGACGAAGGACAGTGGCGCCTCACCGTTGACCTTGCGCCAGATGAGGGCGGCGAGCTCGGCGACGGTCGTCGACACCGGGGTGGAGAGGTTGAAGTCCTCGCCGAGGGCGTCCGGGTGCTCCATGGCCGTCACGATGCCGCGCGCGAGGTCACCGGCGTACGTGTAGTGCCGTACCTGGCTGCCGTCTCCGAGGATGTGGAGCGGGTCCTGGCCCTTGAGGACCTTCTGCACGAGGTCCGGGACGACGTGGCTCATGGCGAGCTTGACGTTGCCGCTGGAGATCTCCACGTCTCCCAGGGCGCGTTGCTCCCCCACGCCCACGCAGTTGAACGGCCGCAGGATCGTGTACGGAAGGCGGTGCTGGTCCCAGGCGGCGCGAGCGAAGTACTCGACGGCGAGCTTCTGGAAGCCGTAGGAGGAGACCGGGGGTGGTTGGGTCCGTTCGTCACCCTCGCGGGACGGCCACGAGGTCGCCGACTCGAACACCATGGAGGACGACAGGTAGGTGACCTTCTCGAGGGTGCCCGCGCGACGGGCCGCGATGGCTGCGTCACACGTGGCGGCGAGGATCCGCTCGTTCGTGGCGAGCAGGTCGTAGGCGTACGCGTGGAAGTACGAGATGCCCCCGATCATGGCGGCGCCTGCCACGAGATGGCGACAGCCGTCGAGCAGGTCGCGCACCAGGCCGACATCCGTCGCGTCGCCCTCGACGAACCGGTACCCCGGGTGGTCGTCGTACGCCTTGCGGACGGGGCCGTACTTCGAGAGGTTGTCGAGGCCGACCACCTCGTAGCCACGACCGAGCAGCTCCTCGACGACGTAGCCGCCGATGAAGCCGGCCGAACCGGTGACGAGCACCCTGCCCTGGGTCGTGTCGGTCACGTGTCGCTCTCCTCGGGGGCGTTGGCCGCGGCGATCCTGGCGGATGCGGCACGGACCTGGTCGGGGGTCAGTCGGGGCCCGAAGGCGAACGCGTACCAGCGCAGGTAGCGAGGCACCCAGTCACGGAGCCGGAAGCGGGACTCGCCGGTCGTCCGCTCCAGCCAGATCGTCGGCAGCTCCGCGACGGGGAGCCGCAGCCGTCGGGCCTTGGCGGTCAGCTCCAGTCCGATCTCGAAGCCGCTGCGGCTGTCGATTCCGACGTCGCGGACGAAGTCGGTGGAGTAGGCCTTGAAGCTGTTCGTCGCGTCGTAGGTCCCCGCGCGGGCAGCGACCCCGAGGCTCAGACCGGCTGCGCGGGACAGCGTGCTCTTGAGCAGTGGCCCCCCGACCTGCTGCCCACCCGAGGAGTACCGCGACGCGGCGGCGATGACGACCCCGCGGTCCACGAGCCTCGCGAGGTCGTCGATCTGCCGCGGGTCGTCGCTGCCGTCGGCCATGGTCACGACGACGACCGGATGCGCCGCACGGTCGATGCCGTAGCGGATCGCGTGGGCAGGGCCGAGTCCGTACGTGTTGACGAGGGCCCGCACGGTCGCCACGTCCGGAAAGGCACTGCACAGCACCGACAACGTCGGGTCCTGGGCGTCGTCCACGACGACGAGCACCTCGCAGTCCGATGACACGGCCTCGAGGATCCGCTCGACGACGGGCGCGATCGCGTCCTGCTCGTGGTAGGCCGGGATGACGACCGAGACGGCGGCCGTCACAAGATCGCGGGCGCGTCGGTGATGGCCCAGACGTCGAGGATCGGTGTGTCGACGTCCAGTCCGCGGTATAGGTCATGCGGGGCCGCGAGGACGAGGACGTCGGCCCTGGCGAGCACGTCCTCCAGGGGCAACAGGTCCCCGTCCCCCGCGACGTACGGGTCGGTCGTGAGGACCTCACGGGCGCGGTGGGCGAGCAGCCGCTTGAGCCGGTAGGACAGGCTGGCCCGGGTGTCGTCGCTCTCGGCCTTGAAGGCCATCCCGAGGATGCCGACGGTCGAGGACCCGAGATCCAGCTGCTGGGCGAGGCGATCGACGACGAACTGCGGCAGACCTTCGTTGACGAGCATCGCCGCGTGCCCCAGCGGGAAGCCGTTCGCGGAGACGGCAGCCAACTGCATCGTGTCCTTGAAGAGGCAGGGGCCGGCGGCGAACCCCGCACCTGGCAGGCCCGCAGCCCGGGGGTAGTCGTAGGTCATCGCGCCGCGCACGGTCTCGAAGTCGACGCCCAGGCTGGTCGCCATCATGAAGAACTGGTTGGCGGCTGCGAACCGCACGTAGCGCCACGCGTTGGTGAAGAGCTTCGCGAGCTCGGCCTCCTCCGGCTCCAGCTCGACGACGGAACCCGTCAGCTTGCCGAAGAGTGCGGCGCACCGCGAACGGACCGTGAGGTCGCGCGCCGCGACGATCTGCGGCAGCTCGAAGAGTTCCGTCATCGCCCGGCCCTCGGCGATCCGTTCGGGGCAGAACGCCACGTCGACCGACAGGCCCGTCGCGGCGACGATCTGTTCCACGCGGCGGGTGACCCCGGGGTAGACCGTGCTTCGCAGGACGACCACCTGTCCGTCACGCAGGTGCGGGACGAGCGAGCGGACGGCCGCGGGGACCGCCTCGAGGTCCGGAGAGAGCTGGGCGTCGACCGGGGTGCCCACGACGACCACGACGTACTCGGCGTCCGACACGACGCTCGGATCGTCGGTGATGGAGAACGTCCCGCTCGAGAGCACGTCGCGCAGGACCGGTTCGGCTCCCTCCTCACGGAAGGGCATCGTGCCCCCGGCGACCTGCTCGACGGTGGCCGCGTCGATGTCGAAGGCCGTCACCCGCAGTCCCCTGCTCGCCAGCGCGATCGACAGGGGCAGGCCGACGTGACCTCCACCCCCGACGACGACGACGTCGTCCGTGAACATGTGCGAACCCATCCAGAAACCAACCCTCCCGTGGCGGCCTCCATCCTCAGGGGAGGGACCGCCGGGACGCATCGTCCGTTCGGTCGGCCCGAGGTCGGCCGGGCGGCCACCGGCGGCGCGCCGCGACCGGTCGCCCCGGACGACCGAGGCCGCCGAGCGTCTGCTCGGCGGCCTCGGTGGTGGTGCGGGATGAGTCAGTAGCGGTAGTGCTCGGGCTTGTACGGGCCGGCGACGTCGACACCGAGGTACTCGGCCTGCTCCTTGGTGAGCTCGGTCAGCTCGGCGCCGAGGGCCTCGAGGTGGAGCTGGGCGACCTTCTCGTCGAGGTGCTTCGGCAGCGTCGTGACGGTGGGCTTGCCGTCCTCGTCGTAGTACTCGGACGCCTTGGTGAAGACCTCGACCTGGGCGATCGTCTGGTTCGAGAACGAGTTGCTCATGACGAACGAGGGGTGGCCGGTGGCGTTGCCGAGGTTCATGAGGCGGCCCTCGGAGAGCACGATGATCGAGTCGCCGTCGTCGAAGGTCCACTCGTGCACCTGCGGCTTGATCTCGGTCTTCGTGACGCCCGGGACCTTGGCCAGGCCGGCCATGTCGATCTCGTTGTCGAAGTGCCCGATGTTGGCGAGGATCGCCTTGTTCTTCATCTGCTGCATGTGGTCGGCGGTGACGACGTTGAAGCAGCCCGTCGAGGTGACGATGATGTCGGCCTTGTCGACGACCGACTCGAGCGTGGCGACCTGGTAGCCGTCCATCGCGGCCTGGAGCGCGCAGATGGGGTCGATCTCGGTGACGATGACGCGGGCACCCTGGCCGCGCAGCGACTCGGCGCAGCCCTTGCCCACGTCGCCGTAGCCCGCCACGACCGCGACCTTGCCGCCGATGAGGACGTCGGTCGCGCGGTTGAGGCCGTCGATGAGCGAGTGGCGGCAGCCGTACTTGTTGTCGAACTTGCTCTTGGTGACCGAGTCGTTGACGTTGATCGCCGGGAAGAGCAGCTCGCCGGCCTCGGCGAGCTGGTAGAGGCGGTGGACGCCGGTGGTGGTCTCCTCGGTGACGCCCTTGATCTCAGCGGCGACCGTCGTCCACTTCTGCGGGTCCTGGGCCATGGTGCGGCGCACGAGGGCCTTGAAGACGCCGAACTCCTCGGAGTCCTCCTCGGTCGTGGGGGGCACCTGGCCGGCGGCCTCCCACTCCTTGCCCTTGTGGACGAGCATCGTGGCGTCGCCGCCGTCGTCGAGGATCATGTTGGCGCCCTGGCCACCGGGCCAGGTGAGGATCTGCTCGGTGCAGTCCCAGTACTCCTCGAGCGTCTCGCCCTTCCACGCGAACACCGGGACTCCCTGCGGGTCCTCGGGAGTGCCGTGGGGGCCGACGACGACGGCGGCGGCCGCCTCGTCCTGGGTCGAGTAGATGTTGCAGGAGGCCCAGCGGACCTCGGCACCGAGTGCGGTGAGGGTCTCGATGAGGACGGCGGTCTGGACCGTCATGTGCAGCGACCCGGCGATGCGGGCGCCCTTGAGGGGCTGGGCGTCGCCGTACTCGGCGCGCAGGGACATCAGGCCGGGCATCTCGTGCTCGGCGAGGCGGATCTGGTGGCGACCGGACTCGGCGAGTCCGAGGTCGCGGACCTTGTGGTCAACGGGCATGCGTGAGCTCCTTGTCAGAGATCGAGCGTCTCGGTTGACCGGCGTCGCCCTTCTGGGCCGCTTCATGCGAGGGTCATCGCCCAAGCCGGTGGTTCAGGCGTCAAGATTACATGAGTCAGGGGAAGACCCCAGCGACCCGGGAGCCGACGAACGCCTCCACCCACCAGCTCCCTCCCAGCACGCCGGCGCCCACCGCGAGCACCGCCAGCGCCCCCGGGGCGGCTCGACCGCGGAGGACGGGCAGCGTCGCGAGCGCCGCCGGGAAGAGGAACATGGAGTAGCGCACCAGCGAGCTGGTCACCAGGGACGCGACGAGCAGGTAGGGGGCGTAGCAGCCGACCCAGGCGCGGAGCACGAGTGGCGAGGAGCCGCGCATCGCCCCCACGGCGAGGAGCGTGCTGACCGCGAGGACGAGGACCAGCAGCAGGCCGACCTGGGGGTGCGCCAGACCGAGTGCAGCGGGTGACGGGGGAGCTCCCGGCCGGCGGAAGGCCTCGTGACTGGCGAGGTACACCCAGGGGTCGCCGGACAGCCATCCGGCGCCCAGGACCCAGGCGAGCGTCGCGAACCCCGCGGCGACGCTGGTCAGGAGTGGCCCGCGGACCGCCGCCGGATCGCCCGTCCGCCTCCATCGCACCAGGGCGACGACGAGGCCCGCCGCCGCCAGGGGTATCGCGACCGGCCTCATGAGCGCGAGCAGCGCCGCGGCGGCCGCCGCCGCGACGTGGCGCCCGTCGTCCAGCCAACGCCAGCAGAGGACGAGCACGAGCATCGTCCACCCTTCGGTGTAGGCCATCTGCAGGACCGGGGACGCGGGCCACGCCATGAGCGCGAGGACCGCGACCACCGCCGCCCTCGCCCCCACCACGCGTCGGAGCCACCCCGAGAGGGCGACGACGGCCGCAACCGCCGCCGCGAGGGAGAGCCAGGGAGCCACGGCTGCGGGGTCGACACCGGTCACGACGTGGACGGCGCGCAGGATCCACGGGTAGAGCGGATGGAAGGCGTAGACCTGGAACCCCTCGGGTGGGGCACCGGGGGACCCCCCGGTCGGGTACCCGTCGGCAGCGATCGACAGGTACCAGGCTCCGTCCCACAGCAGCCGGGCCGCCGGCGTGCCGAGGCCCTCGAAGGCCCGGCCGACGAGCAGCTGGTGCGCGAGCAGGAGACCACCGAGGGCCAGGTCGATCGCCCCCGGACGCTCGAGCAGGGGCGCCGGAGAGCGCCCCACTCCCTCCCCCATTGCATGCCACCTCATCGTGAGACATCGCCGCCCCCCGGCGGCCCGACCGCGACCACGGTACGCCGGACCTGCTCCGGTCCACGGTCGATCGCGCCGATCCCGACCGTGCCTCGCCCCCGCCCGTCAGCCGCGCGAGGCGTCCTCGACGGCGGACTCGCGGGGGTCCGCCGAGACGCCCGGGCCGTCGACGCTCGCGGTGCCGGGTGCCGTGTCGACGTCGGGCTCCAGGTAGATGACCATGCGCAGCTCCGGCGCGCAGTCGCGGGCGGCCTGCTCGGCCTCGTTGATGGCCGCGATGACGTCGGCGCCGCTGTCGGTCTTCCCCACGGCCAGCTTGGCCGCCACGAGGACCTCGTCCGGCCCGAGGTGCATGGTGCGGCTGTTGATGACGCGGTCGACCGTCTCGGGCGACTCCAGCGCCACGAGCAGCTTCTCGCGCAGGTCCGGCGAGGCCGACTCCCCCACGAGCAGCGAGCCCATCTCGACGGCGAGGAAGGCGGCGACCATGACGAGGAGCACGCCGATGATGCCCGACCCGATCCCGTCCCAGACGGAGTTCGCGGTGAGGACGGTGAGCCCGACGCCGGCGAACGCGGCGCTCAGGCCGATCAGGGCAGCGAAGTCCTCGAGGAGGACCACCGGCAGCTCAGGGCTCTTGGTCGTCCGGACGAACCGGAGCCAGGAACGGCCTCGCCGCTGCCGGTCGGCCTCCCGGACGGCGGTGCGCAGGCTGAAGCCCTCCAGGACCATGGCCACCACCAGCACCACGAGCGGCACCCACCACCAGCGTGAGGCGAAGGGATCGTAGTCCTCCTCCCCGAGCGCCTCCCGGATCTTCTCGTAGGCCTCGAACAGGGCGAAGAGGCCACCGAGGACGAAGAGGATGATCGCGACGAGGAAGCTGTAGACGTAACGCTGCTGCCCGAAGCCGAAGGGGTGCTCGAGGTCGGCGTCACGCTGGGCGCGGCGGCTGCCGACGAGCAGGAGGACCTGGTTGCCGGTGTCGGCCAGCGAGTGGATGCTCTCGGCCAGCATCGAGGAGAACCCCGTGAGGAGGAAGGCGATGAACTTCGTGATCGCCACCCCGAGGTTCGCCAGCAGCGCCGCGATGATCGCCCTGTTTCCTCCGTGCTCGGCCACCCGGCGATCCTAGGGTTTCCCCCGCGCCCACCCGAGCCGGACCACCACCTGCATTAGCGTCGGAGGCATGCCCAGCCCCCGCGGAACCCTCTCCTGGACCCCCGCCGCCGAGCGGCCCGAGCTGCTGGCGCCGCCGGTGGCCGAGGCCGTGGCCTCGATCCCCGGCGCACTCGTCGCCCCGATCGACCCCGGCCTGGCCGACACCGCCGCCCTCTGCGACGCCTACGACGTCGCGCTCGGGGCGAGCGCGAACTGCGTGGTCGTCGCGGCGACGCGCGCGGGCGTCACGACCTACGCGGCCGTCATGGTGCTCGCGACGCACCGGGCCGACATCAACGGCGTCGTCCGCAAGCACCTGGGGGCCCGCAAGATCTCGTTCGCCCCGCGCGAGGAGGCGGTCGGGCGCACCGGCATGGAGTTCGGCGGGATCACCCCGATCGGCCTCCCCGACGACTGGCCGGTGCTCGTCGACGACGCCGTCGTGAAGACGGGCGAGGTGGTGGTCGGCAGCGGGCTGCGCACCAGCAAGGTCCTGTGCACCGGCCAGGACCTGCTGGGCCTGCCGGGTGCGCAGCGGCTCACCCTGGGGCAGCCCGCGGGCTGACGGCAGCGGCACCGGCATCGGCATCGGCCTCGGCCTCGGCCTCGGCAGCATCCAGGCTAGAACGGCGGGGCGTCCTCGACCGGGGCCCGCGCTCGCGGGCGAGAGTGCGCACACTGCCGCAGCCGGGCGGCGCTCGTGCAGCGAGGATGTCGGGCCCAGCGGGCCTCGTGGTGTTCCAGGGCGAGGCCGAGCCGGGACTCCAGCGCGCTCCAGACCGGGGGCGGCGTCGACCTCTCGCGGGACATCGGGCCCGCGTCGTCGCCCGACGTCAGGACGACGACCTCGAGGGCGTCCAGTGGGGTGGTGGTGCGCACCCTCCCCGGGGGGTCGGTCCAGGAGGCGGTGCCGTCGGGGTGCAGCCGCAGCCGCCAGCCGGGTGACTGCTTGACGCGGTGATGGCGACGGCACAGGGTGAGGAGGTTGGCGGCAGCGGTGGGACCGGCGGGCCAGGGGCGCACGTGGTCGAGGTCGCAGAAGCGGGCCGCGACGCGGCAACCCGGGAAGCGACAGCGTCCGTCGCGGGCCCGGACGAGGGCGGCGAGCGCGGCGCCGGGTCGGTAGGCCCGGGTGGTCAGGGCGTCGCCGGTGTCGACCCGGGCCCCGGTGCGCTCGTCGCAGGCGATGGGCGCCGCCGTGGGGTCTGTGTGCCGCGCCACCCAGGCACGCGGCACGAACAGCGGCTCGGACGGCCGCGCACCCTGCACCTGGACGAGGTCGTCGGGCGAGCCACACCGGCGGTCCTCGCCGGCCGGCTGCTCGGCGGGGGCGGCGGCTGACGCGTCGGCGGGGACGGCGAGCACGACGCGGACGTCGACCGCGGCGTGGGACAGGACGAGGTCGGTGAGGGCCTTGCCGCGCGCCTGCTCGACCGAGGTGCAGGCGCCGTCGGCGACGAGCTCGTGGGCGAGGCGGTCGATGGCGGTCCAGGCCGCGGCGGCCTCCTCGGAGGGGAAGGTGCCGTGCCAGGTGTCGACGCCGGGCTCGGAGACCCACCTCCGCAGCCCCGTCTCGGCTCGCGCTCGCACCGCGCGCTGCCGGAGCAGGTCGGGCGAGATGCGGGCGAGCACCCGGCGGGTCCGACGACGCAGGGCCGGACCGTCGTCGGTGCCGAGGTGTGGCTCCAACGCCTCGACGACGGCCGCGGCCACGCCCGCCGGCGCCAGCTCGAGCTCGGTGGTCACGACGGCGGACCGGATGGCGTCGAGCCGACCGTCGAGCATCGCCGCGTGCAGGGCCCCGAGCCCGCTGGGCGTCGGGGCGTCCCGGTCGTCGACCTCGACGGGCACCCGCGCGGCGGCGACCCGGACGGCCGTCTCGACCCGGCGTTGCGCCTGCGCGTGCGACGCAGCGAGCGCCGGGGCGACGAGGTCGGCGCTGTCGAGGGCGACCCGCCCGGGGGCGTGGGCGACCTCGTCGATGGTGCCGTCCTCGGCCCACACGTGCTCTCGGCGAGCCACCTCTGCGATGGCCTCGTCCTGGACCGCGGTGAGGGTGTTGACGAGGCGCTGACACGAGCCGACGAGGGCGAGCCACTCGTCTCGGGACCGGCCGGACCGGCCCTCGCGCAGCGCCCGGGCGAGGGCCTCTACCGGCGCGGCGGCGGCCCGGAAGAGCTGTGCGTCGGTGGCTGTCGTGGTGGTCATCGGCCCCCTCCCCTCACGCTCCATCCTACCGTCGGGCACTGACAAGGACAAGGGCTGGAACACCGAATCTCGTTTGCCAGCAACACAATTCGCCCCCAGGCTGTGGTGAAGACAAGCCCTCCGACCGGGTGTCGCGACCGGCCCGCGGGGGTCAGGAGGTGCGGTCGCGCAGGTCGGTGACGTGGCGCGACACCGACGGGTCGAGCCCCAGCCCGAGCGCGAGGTACGTGGCGGCGAAGTCCGTGAGCCCGATGAGCGAGGCGAGCCGTCGCACGGGGTGACCGGGCCGGGCCTCCTGCTCGAGGACGACGGCGCCGGACTCCCGCGCCGAGGCCAGGACCGCCTCGGCGAGCGCCACCCCGGCCGGTCCGAGGGCCGGGTCACGCAGGGCGAGCAGCCCCAGCCGCGGCAGGGACGGGCCGTCGAGATAGGGGTCGGCGAAGATGTCCGTCCCGTTCGACCCGCCCGACCGGGACGCCCCCAACCCGCTGCCGAACGGTCCGTCGAGGGTGGCGACGACCGAGGCCGCGGCATCCGGGAGGGCCCCGTGCGTCGCCGGGACCCGGGCGGTCCGGGACAGCATCTGCGCGGTGCGCCCGGCGGCGACACCGGTCAGCGCGTCGTCGCCGAGGACGACCGGCACGGTGCCGTCCAGACCGGTCGCGAGGAGCTTGGCGGGGTTGACGAACGACTCCGACGAGGGGCGGCACTCCTCGGCGACCTCGTCGAGGACGTCGGCCGCCTCCTCGAGCACCGCTCGCGGGCAGTCGGCGAGACCGAGGACGTCGGCGGCGAGGAGGACCGGGGTGAGCAGGGACCACAGGGCGGTCCGCGACGAGGGCGCCGGCAGGGCGACGTCGACGTGGACGCCGCGCGCCCGGGCCGTCACCTCCGCGAGCGGCGAGCCCGCGGCGCCGACGGTGAGCAGCGACGCACCCCGGCGAGCGGCCTCGGCGGCCAGTGCCAGCGGCCCGGCGGCCCGACCGGACTGCGAGACGGCGATGACGAGGTCGAGCGGGCCGACCCAGCCGGGCAGCGGCGCGTCCCGGCGGGCCGCGACCGGGACCGGCGACCCGGGCTCGGCGAGGAGGTCGAGGACGTCCCCGACCACGGCCGACCCGCCGAGCGCGGCGACGAGCACCGAGCGCGGGCGCTCACCACCGGCCACACGCGAGACGCCACCCTCCCCGGCGGCGACGATCGCACGCCGGACCTGGGCCCCCGCGGACGCGAGCGACCGGAGGGTGTCACGGGTGTCGAGGGCGGCGAGCGCCTCGACGTCGTCCAACCGGTGCTCGTCGACCCAGGACATCGGTACCTCTCCTCGTCCGCCGGTGCTCCGCGTCGCGGCTCAGGCCGGGGAACGCGCCTCGTCGACGAGGAGGACCGGGACACCATCGTCGATCCGGTACGCCAGACCACAGGTGTCGCTGGTGCAGACGAGCTCCGGGCCGGTCGGGCCCGTCTCGTCGCGCAGCTCGCTGCGGCAGGCGGGGCAGCGGAGGATCTCGCGGAGCCAGGGCTCGAGGTGAGCGCCGGTGCCGGCGGGCTCGCTCATGGGGTCCTCTCGGGGAGACGTCTGGGACGACGTCGATCCTCGCACACGCGCCCCACCGCGGGGAGTGCTCCCCGGGCGCTCGTGTTGTGACACGCGACCGGGCTGCCTAGGGTCCCGTGTGTCGTCGTGTGGGAGGAACGGTCCTGGTGCAGCTGGAGATCCTCGGCAGGGTCCGCCTGTCGACCACCGGCGGCGACCCGGTGCAGCTCACCGGGCTCGAGCGCGGGCTCCTCGCCCTGGCCGCCCTGCACGGACACGTGGGCGTCGACGCCCTCGGGGAGTGGCTCTGGGACGGCCGGCCGCCGTCCTCGGCGCGCAACCGGGTGCAGTCCCTCGTCTCCGGCATCCGGCGCAAGGCCGGCACCGATGCCGTCATCGTCACCGAGGGGCGGGACTACCGGCTCGGTGACGCGGTGGAGGTCGACGTCCTCGCCTGGGGCGCCGACGTCGCCACGGCCCGGGCCCGGCGGGTCGAGGACCCGGTGGCCGCCCTCGGGCACTACGACCTCGCCCTGGCCGCCTTCGTCCACGAACCGCTCCAGGGTGCCCCCGGGACCGCCATGGTCGAGGTGGAGCGCCTCCGTCTCGTCCAGGAGCGGCTCTCCGTCCTCGAGGAGCGCCACGAGACGGCGCTGCGGGCGGGGGCGCTCGACGGGCTCGTCGCCCGGCTCGACGCGCTGTGCGCACGGCACCCGTACCACGAGGGGTTCGTCGCGCTGCTCATGCTGGCGCTCGCCGCCACGGGCCAGCAGCACCGCGCGCTCGAGGTGTACCAGGAGGCCCGGACCCGGCTCGACGACGAGCTGGGAGTGCGCCCCTCGGGCCGGCTGGTCGAGGCCCAGCGCCTCGTGCTGTCGGGGGACACGACGGCCACCCCGGACGTGGCGCAGCACTCCCCCACGGCCCTGCGGCTGCCGGTCCCCCGCACCCTCCCGCGCCGACCGGACCGCTTCGTCGGCCGGGCCGCCGAGCTCGCCGTGGTCGCCGAGGCGGCCGCGGCCCTCGCCACCGAGCCGGTCCTCGTCGCGGTGACCGGGCTCCCGGGTACCGGCAAGTCCGCCCTCGCGCTGGAGGCCGGGCACGCCCTGCGCGAGCTGTTCCCCGACGGGACGCTCTACCACGACGGCGCGAACACGCCCGGCGGCGTGTCCGTCGAGGGGGTCATCACCTCCTTCCTCCCGCTGCTCGGCGTGCACCCGGAGGCGGTCCCCGCCGCCCCCCGGGCCCGGGCCGGGCTCTTCCGCTCCCTCCTCGACGGCCGCCGCGTGCTCCTCGTCCTCGACAACGTGACCTGCCCCGAGGCCCCCCGGGGAGACGCGTGCGACATCACCGACCTGCTGCCCGCGAGCGCCGGCTCCATGGTGCTCGTCACCTCGCGACGCGCGGTGCCGGGCACCGGGGCCGCCCACCGGGTCCGCCTGCGCAGCCTCGGACCCGCGGCGGCGACCGTCCTCCTCGAGGCGCTCGTCGGGGCGGATCGGGTGCGCGAGGAGCCCGAGGCCGTCGCGGAGGTCGTGCGGCTCACCGGCGGCGTGCCGCTCGCGCTGCGGCTGGCGGCCGGCCGCCTGGCGCAGCGCCCGGACCTGACCTTCGAGGACCTCGCGGAGCGGCTGGAGCCCGTGTCGCCGGGGGCCGGCCCCGACGAGATCGCGGTCCTGCGCGGGAGCCTCGACCGGCTCCTCGACGACCTCAGCGCACCGGCCCGTCGGGTCGTCGACGCCGTCGCCCACCTCCCGGTCGACACGTTCAGCGGGTGGGTCGCGCGGGCGCTCGTCGGGGACGCCGTCGCGGGCGACGCCGCCCTCGACACCCTGCTCGAGGCGAGCCTCGTCGAGCCCGTGGTGCGGGACGGGCACGACGCCCAGTACCGCCTCCACGACCTCGTCCGCGCCCACGTGCGTGCCCGGTGCGGTCGGGCCCCGACGGCCGCGGTGCCCGACGACGAGGCGAGCCGCGCGGAGGCCGCGACCGTGGCGTCCGCCGCGGTGCACCGCTCGCACGCCCTCCTCGGATCCCTGCCCCAACGGTTCGTCCCGTCCCCCCCTCCGCCGGGCGGGTCCGCCCGGGCCGAGGACTCCGGCCCGCGCCGCCGGGGCTCACGGCGCTTCTTCCGCACCGAGACCCCGCTGCTCGTCACCCTCGCGCGCGGTCTGGCACCCCGCCGCCCGGAGCTCGCGTGGCGTCTGCTGGTGCACACGGCGCTCGGCACCGACGCCGCCACCGACCTCCACACGTGGTTCGAGGCGGAGCGGGTCGTCGCCTCGGCCCTCGTCGGGGCGGATGACGACAGCCGATCCGGCGCCGCGTACCTCCTCCTCTGTCGGGCCTGGCTGCTCCAGGACCGCCGATCCGCCTCGCGGGAGGCCCGGGAGCTCGCCGAGGCCGCGCGGCGGCGGCTCACCCTGCTCGGGGAGCACGCGGCGGCCGCGGCGGCTGCCCTCGTGAGCGCCCAGGCGTCGACGTCGCTCGGGATGCGCCCGGACGCCGAGGCGTCCATCGCGCTCGCGGAGGCCTCGCTCGCGCACGTCGCCGACCCCCTGCTCGCAGCGTGGGCAGCCATCGCGCGCGGCACCGTCCACAACGACTACGACGAGCTGGCCGATGCCGCACGGGAGTTCACCCGGGCTCGGGAGATCCTCGCCGGGACGCCACGCACCGTCGCCCACGGCCTCGCCACGCTCGAGCTGTCCAGGGCACGCCGCCGCACCGGGGAGCTCGGGCCGGCGACGCTGCTCGTCGACGAGTCCCTCGAGGTCCTCTCCGACGTCGGTGCCGTCCACATGTACTCCTACGCGCTCGATGCGCGGGCCGAGGTGAGCCTCGCCGCCGGGCGCGCGGCGGTGGCCCTCGAGGAGGCCGGGACGGCCCTGGAGCGGGCCACCGGCTCGCGCGACGCGTTCCTCGCGGCCCGGGCTCGCCGCACCCGAGGGAGGGCCCACCTGGCGTTGGGGCACCTCGACGACGCCGAGGCCGACATCCGGACCGCCGTGGAGGAGTTCACCGCGCTCGACCGGCCGCTCAGCGTCGCCTTCACCTACCAGGTGCTCGCCGCGGTCCTCGACGCCCGCGGCGACGCGGTGGGCGCGAGCGAGGCGCTGCGGCTCGAACAGGCCGCCGTGCGACGCGCCACCGAGTCCCACGGCGAGGCGCCGAAGCGCCGGAGCCCCGGCCCCGCCTGATCCTGCGCCCGCGGAGGAGGCGCCCTCAGCCGCCGCGGACGATGCCGAGCACCGCGTCCCGCACGCGGACCATCGTCGCCTCGTCCTCGGCCTCGACGTTGAGCCGCAGCAGCGGCTCGGTGTTCGACGCCCGGAGGTTGAGCCACCACATCGGGTCGTCCGGGCCTCCGGCGTGGGTGAGGGTCAGCCCGTCGAGCCGGTCGACCGTGACCCCCTGCTCCTCCGCCCACGCGAGCACGGCGTCGGCGGCTGACGCGGGATCGGCGACGGTCGAGTTGACCTCCCCGGAGGCCGGGTACCGGCTGAGGTCGGCCATCACCTCGCTGAGCGGGGCGTCCTGCTCCCCGAGCGCGGCGAGGACGTGCATCGCGGCGAGCATGCCGGTGTCTGCGTACCAGAAGTCACGGAAGTAGTAGTGGGCGCTGTGCTCGCCGCCGAAGACCGCACCGTGCCGGGCCATCTCGCCCTTGATGAACGAGTGACCCACGCGGGTGCGGACCGCCCGCGCTCCCGTGGCGGCGATGACCTCGGGGACCTGGGCGGAGGTGATGACGTTGTGGACGACGGCGACGTCGGCGGGGTCGGCGCCCTCCGCGACCGCCCGGGCGATCTCCCGCACGGCGATGAGGGCCGTGATGGCGCTGGGGCTCACCGGTTCCCCGCGTTCGTCGACGACGAAGCACCGGTCGGCGTCGCCGTCGAACGCGAGGCCGAGGTCGGCGCCATGTGCCCGGACCGCGGCCTGGAGGTCGCGGAGGTTCTCGGGCTCGAGCGGGTTGGCCTCGTGGTTCGGGAAGGTCCCGTCCAGCTCGAAGTACAGCGGCTCGACGGTCAGCGGCAGCGCCGGCAGCCCCGCTCCGGTGCCGAGGACGGCGGGGACGGTGTGCCCGCCCATCCCGTTCCCGGCGTCGACGACCACCCGCAGCGGCCGGATGCCGGAGAGGTCGACGAGGCCGCGGAGGAACCCCGCGTAGTCGGCGAGGACGTCGCGCTCGCTCAGGGTGCCGCGAGCGCCGTCGGCTCCCTCGTCACCGTCGGCGAGCAGCCGCTCGGCGAGGACCCGGATGTCGGTGAGACCGGAGTCCTGGCCGACCGGACGGGCACCGGAGCGGCACAGCTTGATGCCGTTGTAGCGCGCCGGGTTGTGGCTCGCCGTGAACATCGCGCCCGGCAGGTCGAGGGCCCCACTCGCGTAGTAGAGGCCGTCGGTGCTGCACAGCCCGATGAGCGTCACGTCGAGACCCCGGGAACGCACGCCGTCGGCGAAGGCCGTCACGAGCGACGGGCCGCTGTCGCGCATGTCGTTCCCGATGACGCAGCCCGGCGCACCGTCGGGTCCGACGACGACGTCGGCGAACGCCGAGCCGAGGGCGTGGGCGACCTCGGCGTCGAGCTGGTCGGGCACGGTGCCCCGGACGTCGTAGGCCTTGACGACGTCGGACAGGAAGCGGGCGGTCATGGCCGGTGAGCCTACGGGAGGCGTGTACCACCCGCGCCCGGGCCCGAGGTCACTCGACGAGGCGGATCGGGTCACCGTCCAGCGTGGCCGTCCAGGACGTGGTGTCGGCCGGCGAGGAGCCCGACCCGTAGTAGAACTCCAGCCGCACCCAGCAGCCCGTGGCGGACCCGTCGTTGCAGGTGTAGCTGCCGGGGATGGGCACCGTGATGGTCTGCCATCGGCCGTTGAAGGTGCTGCTCACCGGGATGCTGCACGCAGCCAGCGCGCCGTTGACCTGGCCCTTGCCGACGCACCCGGTGAAGGTGCCCCCGGTCTCGGTCGGCGGGATGACCTTGATGGTGCTCCCCGGCTTGGCGCCGTCCCCGATGTCGAAGAGGTTGACGTTGAAGTACTGGCCGCTGGAGTTGCTCGGGATGCGGGCGAGGTAGAAGCGCGACGTGCCGTTCGGGGTGTTGCCGTACATGACCATCTTGGAGAACCCGGCGATGGAGATGTTGTCCTTGTCGGACCCACCCGACCCGTACGCGCGCAGCGCGAAACGGTTGTGGCCACCCTGGCTGTCGGCGCCGAGGCCGTTGGTGTGGATCTGGATCGCGTAGGTCCCCGGCTGGACGGTCCCGGTGATCCTGCACAGCTGCACCCAGCGGCGGAAGTTGGCGGCGACGTCGGGGCGCGCAGCGTACTGCGACGTCGTCTTGTCGAGGGCCTTCGAGAGGTCGCCGTTGTAGCCGCGGAAGATCTGCGGTGCACAGCTGCCGCCGAGCGTGGACCAGGCGGTCGGCTCCCACGGGTTGCCGGCCGGGCCCCTGATGATGAACTCGGTGTCGATCGCGGCGCCCGACGAGAACGGCTGGTCGCCGGTGCACCACGCGGTGCTCGCGCCCTGGGCGTAGCGCTGCGCCGGGTTCGAGACGACCGTCTTGCTGGTCGGCAGGGCCGCAGCGGTCGACAGCTTCGCGGACGAGAGGTCGCAGTAGTCACCGACCGCCACGAACTCGGGGTCGAAGGCCTCGATCGTGAGGTTCGTCACCGGCTGGCGCAGCGTGATGGTGAAGATGTGACCGGCCGGGTCGTAGTCGGCGTTGGAGTTCCCGGCGCAGCCGTCCGACGAGCCGGAGGTGCAGTAGTCGTTCTGGAACGCGTCGCCACTCACCTTGTTCGATGCGGGGCTGCCGATGTTCGCCCAGAACGCGCCGGTGTTGCTGCAGTTGGCACTTGCGGTGGAGCCGGCCTCGGGGTCGTCCCCGAAGCGGTTGCACGGGCTGCCGAGGGGGACCGGACCGGCGTACTCCGCGACCGCGTGCCGCGTCACCCGGGTGGTGGGGACGCCGAGGAGGCTGCCGAAGATGTTCTTCACGTCGGTGCTGACGTCGACGCGCAGGCGGGTCGACCCGCCGGCGAGGGAGGGGGAGACGAGCGTGCCGGCGCCGTTCGTGAAGCCGTTGCCCGTGGCGTAGTCACGGGCCAGCTGGTAGGCGGCGGGACGGTCGCCCGGCAGCTCGGTGACACCGGCGAGCGCGGCGGAGTCGGCCGCGCGCTGGGCCCGCTGGCCCTCGAGGTACCAGTGGCCGACGTCGACCGCGAACGCGGAGAAGCCGAGCAGGACGATGAGGAGCAGGCCGGAGACGACGGCGACGTAGCCGCGCTCGTCGCGCTGACGGCGCCGGGCGGTGGGCAGGCCGGACACGGGACGGCGGGTCATGGCTTGCACCCCTGGGTGCTCGGCATGGGCTCGAATCGCAGCACGCTGGACTCCTCGATCGTGATGGAGGTGAAGACGAACCCCGTGAAGGCGCGGTGCCGGAGCTTCATGTAGATACCGATCCGGTCGATCGGTCCGGCCGAGCACGCGTTCTGGGTGATGGCGTTCCAGTTCGAGTAGGTCGGCGCGAAGGTGCTCCCGTTCCAGCCGAACTTCACGCAGGTCGTGCACCCGGCGAAGCTGCTCGCGCCCTTCGGGAACTGGTCGGTGTCGTTGGCCTTGTAGACCCACATCTCCTGGACGTCGCCGCGCGCGATGGCCGTCCCCTCGGTGAGGAGGCTGTTGACGGCGTCCTGGGCGTAGGTGCTGGTGCGGGGCTCGGCGGACGCGGTGCGCACCCCGGCGCGGACGGCGCTCGCGACGGAGAGGTAGTCCTTGTAGAACATCCCGAACTCGATGATGCCGACGAGGAGCAGGATGAACACGGGCGTGATGATCGCCGCCTCGACGGCGGCGGCTCCCCGCTCACGGCGGTGCACGGTGGCGGCCCTCACAGCGACAGGCACGGCTGGGTCGTGGGGATCTGCTCGAGGCGCATGACGACGCGCTCGGTGATGATCTGGTTGTCGGCGAACATCACCGTCGCCGTGTGCCGGTACCGCACCTGCACCCCCACCGAGTCCACCGGGACGGTGGGGCTGATGCAGGCGTTCCGCGCGGTCCAGACGCCCGACCCGGCGCTCGGGACACCCGGCCCGGTCAACGTGAAGCGCACGCACTGCACCGCGCAGGTGGAGCCGGTCATCGTGGCACCTGTCGTGGGGTTGGCCTTGTAGACCCAGATCTCGGTGACCCGTTGCCAGTCGAGGTCGGTCATCGCGCTGGCCGCCTGCCGCGCCGCGTCCCTGGCGAAGGTGGTGTTCATCGGGTCGGCCGCGGCGGTGCGCGCCCCCGCACGGGCTGCGGTGGAGACCGAGTAGGTGTCCTTGAAGAACATGGACACGTCGACGACCCCCGCGAGGATCGTGAACAGGAAGAGGAAGACGATCGCGCCCTCGAGCGCCACCGCGCCGTGCTCGTCCCGCGGACCGCGAGGGTCTCGCGCCGGAGCACGGGGTGTACGGAGGCACGGCCGGAGCACGTCGACCCCTTTCCCTGCGTGTCGATCTGGGCACGTCGCACGCTAGGGCCGCCGGAGTCGGGGCCGGGGGGGCTCGAGGGGGTGATCGTCCGAACGGTTGAGCAGGTCGGTCCGAGTGGCCTGCCGGGCCGGTCAGGCCTCGGCGCTGCCCCGCAGCACGCGCAGGTGGCCCTTGCGGGCGACCTCACCGGCCATCGGGCCGGACGACGGCGCCGGGTCGGCGGCGGGCCGCGGTCGCCCGGCCTCGCGCACCGCGTCGGCGAGCGCGAGCAGGTCGTCGGAGCTGGGCTCGGGGTCCGGGTACTCCGTCGCGAGGCGCATGACCTCCCAGCCGCGCGGCGCGGTCAGCCGGGTGGCGTGCTGGGCGCAGAGGTCGTAGGTGTGCGGCTCGGCGTAGGTCGCGAGCGGGCCGAGGACCGCCGCGCGGTCCGAGTAGGCGTACGTGAGGGTCGCGACCGCGGGCTGCCGACAGCCGGTCTTGGTGCATCTGCGCGACAGGTTCACGTCCGAGACTCTAGCGCCGGGCCGGACGCCCCCGCGGAGGCACGCCGTAGCATCGGGCAGGTGACCGCACGCCGCCGCGACCGCCACGGCCGAGGGCCCCGCGGCCCCCTCGCCTGGCCCACCGTGCCCACGATGACGACCCGGCGCGAGACGTTCGACGACCTCGTCCTGGACGTCGCGGACCGGCTCCGCCCGCACCTCGGCACGCGGTACGCCGCCACCGAGTTCGCGGTCCAGGAGGTCCCCCCGACCGACCCCGCACCGTGGGAGGAGCAGGTGGCCCCGCTCGGGCGGCTGCTGCGGGCGACGGCCTCCCGCACCGACCGGGTCGTCGTCTACCGCCGCCCGGTCGAGGCCCGGGCCCAGGACGACCAGGACCTCGCCGACATCGTCCGTGAGGTGGTGACCGAGCAGGTCGCCGCGCTCCTCGGGGTCCCGCCGCACGAGCTGGACCCCGACATCGAGCCGGACGCATGAGCCCGGCACCGGGGTCAGGGCAGGGGGAAGGCCCGGCTGACCGGTGAGGTGACGGCCACCGGCTCGAGCGGCACCTCGGACAGGAGCATCTCCGCGCCGGTGCCGACGATGGACACCACACCCCCCCGCAGCGCGCCGGAACCACCGGTGCGGTCGACCCAGACCGCCGAGGCGCCGGCGAGGTCGACGTCCGCCGAGCGCTCGGAGAGCAGGCTCACGGTGCGGGTCCGCTCCTCGCCGTCGACGAGCAGGACGACGTCTGCGGTGGCCGCGCCCCCGGTGCTCACGAGGTGCAGGGAGCGCGCGACCTTGGGAGTGGCGGGCAGGGCCATCCCCCCGACCTCCGGAACGACCGAGGACGCCACGGCCCACCCGATGTCGCCCGGGGCGGTGCCGTCCCCCACCTCGGTGCGCACGGCGGCGGCCACCGGGACGTCGGAGCGGACGACGACGGAGTAGGTGCCGGGCGGAACCTCCGGCAGGGCGAGCTCGGCCACGCCGTCGGCCCCCACCGTGAGGACCGTGTCGGCGGTCGTCGCGACGGCTCCGTCGGACCCGAGGAGGGTGACGCTGGCGACGGCCTGCTCATCCCCCGGGGCGACGACCCGCAGGGTGGCCGAGCCACCGAGGAGCGCGGCGGGGACGACCTGGACGGTCCCGGGGTCGGCCGTGGGGACGACGGTCTCCGCACCGCGGGGGGTGCTGCCGACGAGCCAGGTGTCGGTGAGGGTGGCGTGCAGACCGCCACCGTCGGCGACGACGTGCACCGCGGGCGAGGCCTCGTCCCCGGCGACGGCGTCGAGGAGCACGGTGACCCGCCCGCCCGGGGGGACCGTCTCGGTGCGGGGTGGGGCCACCGGCCCGGCGGCGCCGTGCACGGTGACGTCGGCCGTGACGGGGTTGCCACCGGGGTTGACGAGGACGAGTCGCTCCTGGTGGCCCGCCCCCGAGCCGCCGCCGAGCAGCCACAGGTCGGACCCGGCCGTGAGGCACGGGGTGGTGACGAGCCCGCGGAGATCGGCGGTCGTGCTCAGCCACTCCTGGGTCGCGGTGACCGCGGGAGCCAGGGACCCGTTGCCCCGCAGGGCCACCGGTCCGGTGCGTGGCAGCGCGCCCGACGCCGCGGCCGGGCGCGAGGTCACCTCCGCGAGGGGTGCCGACCCGGCGGTGAGCCGCAGCGAGCCCTCCCCCGTGGCCGGGACGGGGAGCAGGTCCGGGGGTCCGGAGGCGGCGAGGACGGTGCCCTTGACGACGACGTCGTCGATCGAGGGGATGCCGCTCAGCTCGTTGCCGGGGCACATCGCGTCGATGCTCGTCGCGAGGCTGGTCGGGGCGACCGGTGCCACGTCGGCGCCGCTCGCCGCCGCGAGGTCGAGGGTGTCCGCGTGCGTCGCGGCCACCCAGACCAGTGCCGCGGCGAGTCCTCCGCCGAGCACGACACGGGTGGCGCCGGGCACGGCGGGCCGGAGCCGGCCGAGCGGTGCGAGACGGCCGAGGCGGCTCATCGGAGGGCCACCCGGGTCTCGCGCCGACCGAACGGGACGGCGAGGAAGGCCAGCACACCGAGGGCGAGGCCCTGCCCGAGGTGCCACCACCGCTGCGGGTCGGTGAGCGTGATGGAGAGCGTGCCGGGCCCCGTCGGGAGGACGTAGGTGGGGGACGCGGCGTCCGCGACCGGCGTGAGGACCCGGCCGCCGACGGAGACGACGGCGTGCTCGGCCCACCCGGGGGGCTCGGCGACGACGAGGCGGGCGCCCTCGGGGACGTCGACGGTGGTGCGCGTCGCGGCGTGCGACCCGACGGTGACGACGAGGCGCGTCTCCCCCGCGGTCTCGATCCGCAGCCGCGGTGGCGCCACGAGCGACTCGGCGCGGTCTCCGGTGGGGCTGAGCCGCCAGAGCTGCCACCCCGCACGCGGCGAGATGCGCTGGAGGCCGTCGGTGGCGTCGAGGCGGCGGACCACCTCGGGCACCTGCTCGCCCCGGACCGCCAGGAGGTCGGCCGCGGTGGCCCCGACGAGACGGTCGCTGCCCGGGACGGCCCCGAGCAGCCCCGTGACGTCGCCCGCGACCGCGGCATCCGCGCCGGGCTTGCCGGGGAGGGTCCGGACCAGCTCGGCGTCCTCGCGGCCGACGAAGCGGTAGCCGGCGCCGCTGTCGCCGGGCTCGACGAAGAGCGTCCGGGTCGCGAAGGCGCCGGCGGCCTGCTCGACGGCGACGGCCGGGCGCGGGTCGCTCCACGGGGCGAGGGCGGTGCCGAGGGAGGCGACGACGACCCCCCCGACGAGCGCGGCGACCGCGGCGACGGCGACGCCCGCGACGGTCCACGAGGCCGCCTTCCGGCGACCGGCGAGCCCCACGACCGGGAGGGCGTCCAGCGCCTGGACGAGGGCGAGGACGAGGACGAGGACGACGGGGAGCAGCAGCGTCCCGGCCCACGGCGTGATCGGTTCGCCGGCGAGGTCGACGCCCGACGGGACCGTGCCGAGCCGCACCCGGGGGGCGGCGAGCGCGAGGGCGAGGAGCACCGGGACCAGCGCCGTGAGCACGGCCGGGGCCCCGCGCCAGCGGCGTCCCCGGGCCAGCGCGAGGACGCCGACGGCGACGAGCGGGGCCGCGGTCCACACGAGTGGGGCACCGGGGCCCCCGGTGTCGAGCAGCGCCAGCCGCCAGGCGGGGGACGGCGCGCCGCCCCACTGGGCCAGGCCCGACCCGGCGACGACGGCCGGCCAGGACGTGGCCCCGGCGGGGAGGATCCACGGAGCGAGGACGGCGACCGGGGCGAGGGCGGCGACGAGGGCGTGCACCCTGACCCCGCGGCGGACGACGGCCAGGACGACGGCGAGGACGACGGCGATCGCGGCGAGGACCGGCGCGAAGGCGCCGAGGACGGTGATGGCCAGGGCCGTGGCGAAGGCGCTCGTCGCGGTGGAGCGGCGCGCGGCGACGAGCCACAGGCCGGCGGCGACCGCGGGCAGGAGCACGAGGGCGACGACGGCGCCGAGGCGGCCCTGGGCCACGGCAGCGGCCGCCGGCCCGGAGCACGCCCAGGCGACGGCACCGAGGGTCCGGACCCACCGCCGGGTCGCGGCGACCCGGAGCGCGAGGTACGCGGACACCGCCGCGGCCGGCATCCCGAGGAGCACGACGACGCCGACCACGACGCCGCCGGGCGAGGCCGGCTCCGGCACGAGCGGGAGGTGGGCCGCGAGCCAGGCGGGGGCGGCGAGGAGAGCGCTGGCCGGGCCGGCCTGCTCGGGTCCCCCGAGCCCCGGTCCGGACCACCCGTCACGCCACGCGTGCCAGAGCGAGGCGGCGTCGGCCCGGGCTCCGACGAGCTCTCCGCCGGAGAGGCCCGACCCGAGTCCGGTGAGGACCCCGAGGCCCAGCGAGCGGGCGGCGGCCACGGTGACGGCCAGTGCCGCGAGGGCGGCGACCACCCCCGGGTGGCGGAGCACCTTGACGAGCCACGAGCGCGGGTTGAGGTCGGCGGCGGCATCCCCGATGGGCGCCTGGGGCGGGACGAGGGCGTGGTGGATCGCGTCGCCCCACGAGGTGAGCACGGCCCGGCGGGGTTCGAAGACGGCGCGCAGGTCGCGGCGGCGGACGTGCGCACGCGCGCGGGTGCGCCAGCGGGCCCGCAGGCCCCGGACGGGGTCGAGCGAGGTGAGGGCGCCGAGCTCCGCCCAGGCGCTGCGCGGCCGCTTGAGGAGCAGCAGGCCGATGGCGGCGAGGACGGAGGTGACCGCGATCCAGAGGGCCAGGAACGGGCCGGACCACCACGGGGCGCGGGCGAGGGCGACCCGGCGGGCGGACCGCCGGCGCGCGGCGGTCGTGGCGGTGGCGACCGCCACCCCCGGCTCGGAGCGGACCCGGGAGCCCGGGACGACGACGACCCGGCGACCGCTGGCCTGGGCCCGCCAGCCGAGGTCGAGGTCGGCGCCGACGTCACCGAAGGTGGTCTCCCAGCCGCGCAGCGCCAGGAGCAGGTCGCGCTCGACGAGCGAGCCGGCGAGCGGGACGGCGAGCACGTCGGTCGTCGTGTCGTACTGGCCCTGGTCGGGCTCGCCGGGCAGCGGACGGGCCAGGAGGCGCCCGCCGCGCGTGGTGCGGATCGAGACGGCGCGCAGCCGGTCGGGGGCGTCGGCGTCGACGTGTTTGGGCCCGAGCAGGCCGGTCGACGGGGAGCGCCGCCACGCGTCGACGAGGCGGACGAGGGCGGCCGGCTCCGGGTGCGTCCCGACCGGCAGGAACCACAGCAGGGCCGGCGCGGACGCGTCGGGGACGCGGTCGGCGACCGCGCGGAGGATGGCTCGGCGCACCGGGACGCGGGCGTCGACGGCGAGGACCGTGAGGGGCACGTCGTGGTGGGCCCGCGTGGCGTCGACGACGCCCTCGACCGTGACCGGCGCCTCCGCGTCACCGGCGGGGGCGGCGGACCCGGCGGTGCGGTCGAGGACGAGCACCTCGTCGGGTCGGAGCGTCTGGGCGAGGAGGGCGTCGAGGACGTCCTCCAGGCCGGAGGGGTCGCGGTGGGTGACGACCACGGCGGTGACGACCGGCGGCACCGCACGGGCCGAGGGGGCCGGTGCGGTGTCGGCGGGCCGTGGCGGAGCCAACGTCATGCGAGGGGGTGCGGTCGACGTGGGAGGACCCCCGTCAGACCGCGCGCTTCTTCAGCTTGCGGCGCTCGCGCTCGGACAGCCCGCCCCAGATGCCGAAGCGCTCGTCGTTCGAGAGGGCGTACTCGAGGCACTCGGAGCGCACGTCGCACGAGACGCACACCTTCTTCGCCTCGCGGGTGGAGCCACCCTTCTCCGGGAAGAATGCCTCGGGATCGGTCTGCGCGCAGAGGGAGCGCTCCTGCCAGGACAGCGCGCCCTCCTCGGGCTCGACGTTCCCGAGCATCCCCTCGACCAGAAACAGCTCGTGCATGGTTCCTCCTCGACCTCGACCCGTGCACCCCAGCCGGTCAGTTCCGAGGTACATGCATGGAATTACACGCGTGTCATGCCGCACTCGTCAAGCCGTTCGGTGTTATCGGGCCGATTTCTCGCGAAGTGGTGCCTGTGGTACCCGTGTGACGACCTGGGACGGGTTCGTCGCGACGCGGGCCCTGCTGAGACACTGCCACCCATGCGCATCACGGCTCTCGCCGGGGGCGTCGGCGGTGCCCGGTTCGTCCGGGGCCTGCGACACCACCTCGACACGACACCCGCCCTCGCCGACGCCGAGGTGACCGTCGTCGCGAACACCGGCGACGACATCACGCTCTTCGGGCTGCGGGTCTCCCCCGACGTCGACACCCTGCTCTACACGCTCGGCGGCGGTGTCGAGGAGTCCCAGGGCTGGGGTCGCGCCGACGAGAGCCACCGGGTCCAGGCCGAGCTCGCCGCGTACGGCGCCCAGCCCCAGTGGTTCGCCCTCGGCGACCGCGACTTCGGCACCCACGTCGTGCGCTCGCAGTGGCTCGGGCAGGGTGTGCCGCTCTCCGAGGTCACCGCCCGGCTGGCCGCCCGGTGGGGCCTGCCCGAGCAGCGGATCACCCTGCTGCCGATGACCGACACCCCGGTCGAGACCCACGTCGTCGTCGACGACGGCGAGGGCGGCGAGCGGGCCATCCACTTCCAGGAGTGGTGGGTGCGTCACCAGGCGGCGCTCGAGGCGCGCCGCTTCGTCGTCGCCGGGCTCGACCGGGCCGCCGCGGCCCCGGGCGTGCTCGACGCGATCCGGCAGGCCGACGTCGTCCTCCTGCCGCCGAGCAACCCCGTCGTCTCGATCGGCATCATCCTCGGCGTGCCGGGCGTGCGGGACGCCTTGCGCGGCACCGCGGCTCCGGTGGTCGGCGTCTCGCCCCTCATCTCCGGACTGCCGGTGCGCGGCCACGCCGATGCCTGCCTGCGGACCGTCGGGGTACCCGTCACCGCCGGCGGGGTGGCCTCGCTGTACGAGGACTTCCTCGACGCCTGGCTCGTCGACCCGGCGGACGCGGACACCACGCTCCCCCGGGCCCGGACCGAGGCGTTCGACGGCCCGCTGCTCATGACCGACGTCGCGGCCACGGCACGGATCGCGGAGCACGCGCTGCGCCTCGCCACCGCGGTCCGCGCGTGACCGAGTCGGCCCCCGTCGAGGTCCGCGCGCTCACCGGGGTGCCGGAGGTCGGCCCGGGCGACGACCTGGCCGGGCTGCTCGTCGGGTCGCTGCGGTCGACCGGGTGCGACGTGCGCGCCGGTGACTGCCTCGTCGTGTCGAGCAAGGTCGTCTCCAAGGCGCTCGGGCTGACCGTGGCCGGCGACCGCGCCTCGGCCGTGCTCGCCCACACGCGCCGCGTCGTCGCGGAGCGGGCCGGCAGCGAGGGGCCCACCCGGGTGGTCGAGTCGGCGGCCGGACCGGTCATGGCCGCCGCCGGGGTCGACGCGTCGAACACCGGGCCCTCGGGGGCGGTCCTGCTCCTCCCGGAGGACCCGGATGCCGAGGCCGCCCACCTGCGGGCGGGGGTGCTCGCGGCCGCCGGCCTCGCACCGGACACCGCGTTCGCGGTCGTCCTCTCCGACACCGCCGGGCGTCCGTGGCGCACCGGCCTCACCGACTTCGCGCTCGGCGCGGCCGGCCTCGCCGTGCTCGACGACCTGCGTGGCGGGACCGACCACGACGGCCGGCCACTCGTCGTCACCGCCCGCGCGGTCGCCGACGAGGTGGCCGCCGCGGCGGACCTCGTCAAGGGCAAGGCCGACGGGGTGCCCGCGGCCGTCGTCCGCGGCCTCCCCGCGGGCTGGTTCGCCGAGGGCGCGGACGGGGCGCGGTCGCTCGTGCGCACCGGACCGGGCGACTGGTTCGCCCTCGGCCCCGTCGAGGCCCTGCGGGCGGCCCTGGGCGTCGCCCCGGGAGGCCGGGACTCGGAGGCGGTCGGCCTGCGGTCGGTGGCTCCGGAGTCGCTCGGGGTCCGCGTGGGGCGGGTCGTCGCCCTCGCGCTCCACGACGTCCCGGACGGGTCGGTGGACGTCGAGGTGGGTGCGGGCGCCGCGGAGCTCGTGGTCGCGGCCCCGGACCCGTATGACGTCGGGCGGCTGGTCGTGCGCACCGAGGTCGCGGCGGCGTCGGAGGACCTGTCCGCGGAGCTCGTCACCCGCGGAACCGCCTCCGCCACGCTCCGCCTCACGCCGCTGGGAGCCCCGACCGGGTCATAGCCCGGCCGACCCTCCCAGCGAGGGGATCCCGGAGGGGCGCACGGCACAGTCGCGACGCCGGCAGGGCCGTGGCCTCCCGGACCAGCCCCGCACCCGGAGGACGGCCCCGATGTCGGCGGCCGTGTCGCAGGGGCTCACCGCGACGTCCGGCCAGAAGACCCGGGTGGTGACGCGTCCCTCGCGACCCGCGCTCCGGTCGCGCCGCCCGTCGCGGACCCGATCGGACCAGCGCTCGTGCCCGAGGCGTCCGTCGACCTCGACGACCGTCGCGAAGTCGTCGTAGACGCCGGGTGCTGTCGTGCGGCCGTCGGGAGACCGTGCGCGCGCTCGACGTCCCGCGCGTACCGGAGCTCCGCGGCGAGGGCCGCCGGCGTCACCCGTCGTTCCTGGACCGCCCGGGCGAGCAGGGCGAGTGCGGCGCGGGAGACCCGGCGGAGGAGGGAGCCCTCCGGGGGAACGACGCGTCGGCCGTGGGGGACGACGACCTCCACGAGTGGCGGAGGCGTCGCGGGACAGGCCCGCGTCGAGCGCCTGCGCCCGCGTCACGAGTCCCGACTGGCTCGCCGCCCACAGCGGGACCGGGCTGTTCGGTGCCGGCCGCCCCTGCTGCTCCCACATCTCGCCCCCTCGTGCTCCCACCGACGTGACCCACGGGAGCAAGCATCGGCGATCCGCCCCCACGGCGACACGGCTCATCCACAGGCAGCCCACCCAGTCCTGCCGATGGGAGTGCCCACCGGGTCATGGCCCGGTGGGCACTCCCACCGAGCCACTCCGCGTCGTCAGCGGCCGCGGACGGGGAGGTGCGTGGGGGCCGACATCCGCGGGCCGCGGCGGGGCCGGTGGTGGCCGCCCAGCTCGAGCAGCCGCTGCACCCGGTACCGGTGCCCCGCCCACGGCTCGAGGAGCTCGGCGAGGCCGTCGTCGTCGACGGGCGTGCCGGTGAGCGCCCAGCCGATGTCCTTGGCGACGTGGTAGTCGCCGAAGCTCACCTCGTCGGGCAGCCCGAGGGCCCGCTGGGCCACCTCGGCCCACGTCCAGCGGCCGATGCCCGGCAGCGCCGTCATCCGCGAACGCGCCTCGGCGGCAGTCATGTCCGTGCACTCCTCGAGCCGCCCGGCGTACCGCACCACGGCCGCGACCGTGCGTGACCGCCCCGGGTCGACGCCCGCCGCGAGCCACTCCCACGAGGGCACGGCACCCCAGGCGGCCGGGGTGGGCGGCACGACGAGCCGCAGCCCCTCCCCCGGCCCCGGCGCGGGCTCGCCGAAGCGGCGGACCAGCCGCCGGTATCCCGCGAACGCCTCCTTGCCCGTGACCTTCTGCTCGATGACCGAGGGGACGAGGTTCTGCACGACGAGGCCGGAGCGGGGCACCCGCCAGTGCGGCCGGCGCCGCCACTCCTCGGCGACGAGCGGGTGCAGGTGCGCCGGGAAGCCGGACGGGTCGTCCGCCTCGCCGAGCAGCTCGGGGACGCGCTCGAGCATCCAGTCGGCCCCGCTCCCCCAGGCCCGGGCGGTGATCTCCTCCGCCACCCCGTCCGGCGCCTCGAGGCGGAGCGTCACCGGGCCGTTCGGGGTGCGCCACGCGAACCACCACCCGGCGTCGTCGCGGCGGCTCGTGGGGTCCCCGCTCCCCCGCCGGAAGATGCCGACGACCGCCCCGAGCGGCACCGGGCGGGAGGCCCGGACCACGCGGACGGTGCCGTCGGTCACGGTGCGCTCACCCCAGGTGCCGGGGTGGCACCCGCAGCGCGGGGCCGGCCGGCGTCGCGGCCCCCTTGAAGGCGGCCCACACGTACGTCGGGACGAGCGGCAGCCCGGCGGCCAGCACCGGCTCCGGCACCCGCGCCGCCCACGCGGGGACGTTGTCGTCGGCGGAGAACGCCGCCGGGTCGGCGAGGACCGGCAGCGTGTAGTCCCAGACGTCGTAGGCGGCGAAGAGGCGGCGCAGCCCACCGGGCGTGTAGTAGCGCTCGTAGTAGTGGTCGCCGCGCCGCGTCAGCCGCAGGTAGCGGTCGGCCGCGCCGCGCGGGAGCCACGAGAGGAACGGCAGCCGGTGGTGCGGCTCGAGCACCTGCCACCGGTGACCCACCCCGAGGTAGAGCAGCCCGCCCGGGCGCAGGACCCGGTGGATGTCGGCGACGACGGCCTCGGGGTCGACGACGTGCTCATAGATGTGGTTGAGCACGACGACGTCGACCGAGGCGTCCTCGAACGGCAGGTCCTCGCCGCGGGCCAGCCGGAAGTCGACCCGCTCGCCGAAGCGCGCCCGGGCCTTCTCGAGCCCCGGCTCGTCGATGTCGACCCCGCTCGTCGTGGCCCCGGCGAGCGCCAGCTCGTCGGCGATGAACCCCGCCGAGCACCCGACGTCGACCGCCCGCAGGCCGCCCAGCGTCTCGACGCCGAGGGCGTGCCGGACGACGGCGACGATCTTGGCCGCCTTCTTCCGGCGCGCCCGCTCGTCGAGCATCTTCGCCATCGACTCCGAGTAGGCGAGCTGTTCCTCGCGCTCCGGGTGCTCGCTCATCCCTCGGATCCTAGGAGGTGGTGCCGACGACCCCACGTCCAGCCCGCCCCCGCGACGACCAGGTCGGCGACGACGGCGAGGAACCGGGCCACGACGACGACCGCCGTGGCGGCCGACAGCGGCATGAACGTGACGAGCAGGAGGGCGAGCACGCCGTCACGGACCCCGACGCCCGCCGGGACGAGCACGGAGAGCTGGCCCGCGGCGGACGCCAGGGCGAACCCGCAGACCGCCGCCACCGCGAGGTCGACGGCCCCGGTGTCGGGCTGGAGGGAACGGACGAGGACGGCCACGCCGACCCCCGCCGACAGCCAGGCGGCGGTGAACCAGGCGCAGGTGACGAGCACGGCCCGCCCGGCCAGGGCGTGCTCGAGGGGCTCGCGGCGCAGCACCCGCAGGCCGAGGGCGACACAGCGGTTGAGCAGCGGCGGCCAGAGCAGGACCGCGCCGAGGACGAGCGCCACCCCGACGAGCCATGCCGTGGCCGGCGAGCTGCCCCGCGCGAGCAGCCGCGGCAGGGCGACCACCCCGAGGAGGCTCCCGCAGAGGATGGCCAGCCCGATGGAGAGCAGCCCCGTGACGGCCATCCGCCGGCGGGGCACGCGCAGCTTGGCCCCCATCTCGGCCTGGGCGAGGACGGTCCACACCGATCCCGGCACGTACTTGCCGAGCTGGCCGACGAAGAAGACGCTCGCCGCCGGGGCCATCGGCAGGGGCGACCCGAGGTCGGCGAGGAGGACGCGCCAGCCGACGAGGGTGCAGACCGGCGCCCCGACCGTCAGGAGCAGTGCGACGACGAGGGCCGGCCAGCTCATCCGGGCCAGCTCGCCCGACACCTCGTCCCAGTTGCGTGCCAGCGCCCAGGCGACGGCGACGAGGATGAGGACGAGCAGGCCGTAGCGAACGACGTCGAGGGCTCGCGAACGGATCATGCCGGGCGGCCCGTCACCGGCGCCGGAACGTCAGCCGGAGCACGGCGTACGCCGGGGCGTCGCCTCCCGCGAAGCTGGCTCGCGCCTCGCGCATCCGGCCGAGGACGTCGCCGTCGACGTCACCGACGAGGGTGAGCCCGAGGTCGTCGGCCCGGGCGAGGATGCCCCGCACGTCGGCGGGGCGGACGGCGAAGTCGGGGTCGTCGTCGCCGATCGGGACGGTGACGAGGAGCAGCCCGCCGGAGCGCAGCGCCCACGACGCCTGCCCGACGACGTGGTCGATGTCGGAGGCGGTGCAGCCGCCCGGGTGCAGCCGGGCGACGACGTCGAGGCTCGCGGTGTCGACGTCGAGCGCCTCGATGGCGGCCCGACGGCCGGTGAGCTCGAGCTCGACGGGCGCGAAGCCCAGCGCACGGGCCCAGCGCGAGAAGGGGCTGCCACCGCCGGACTCGTCGACGACGACGGCACCGCGGGACCGGTCGTCGAGGACCCGGACGAGCGCGGCGACCGCCCCGAGCGCGGCCCAGGCGGCCACGGGGTCCTTGGCGCGCGGCAGCCCGAGGTCGCGTGCGGCCTCGGCGGCCTCGACCGCGTCGACGTCGACGGCGAGCAGGTCGGTGGCGCGCAGGGTGTCGGGGAGGTCGACCGGTGACAGGTCGAGGACCGGCCCCCGCCGGGCACGCACCCCGGCGACGGCGGAGCGCAGGCGGGCGAGCGGCCCGACCGGGACCGCGGACGGTGGCTCCTCGTCGTCGAGGGCGGAGGGCTGGGCCGCGAGCGCCTCCAGGGCCCCGACGTAGTTCGCCCACGGGCCGGTGAGGTCGGGTTCGCGGACCTCCGCCGCGAGGGCGTCGACGACGCCCGGCTCGGCGAGCCGGTGGAGGGCTGCGACGAGGGCCGCCCGGTCGGACGGCGGCACGAGGAGGCCGTCGACGCCGTCGCGCACCTGCGCCGGGAAGGTCCCGACGCTCGTCGCGAGGACCGGCAGCCCGTGGCGGCGCGCGAGCAGCACGTTCTGCGACGCCGTGGCCGAGCGGTACGGCAGGGCGGCGACGTCGTGGCGGGCCATCAGGCCGGCGATCCGCTCGGCGGGGACGTAGCCGCCGTGGACCTCGACGCGGCCGCGGAGCCGGGGGTCGGCGGCGAGCTGGCGGACCCGCCGGCCCGCGTCGCCCCACAGCTCCCCGGCGACGGTGAGTGTCACCCCGTCGACCTCGCGCAGCGCCTCGACGAGCAGGTCGACGCCCTTGTAGTCGCGGACGATGCCGAGCGAGAGGAGCCGGACCGGGCCGTCGTGCGCGGGACGGGGCTCGGGCGGCCCCCCGGGCAGGTGGGGCGGGAGGTCGACCTCGCGCACGCGCTGTGCCCCGAGGTCGGCCGCGACCCGGGCCTGTTCGTCGGAGTGGACGAGCACGGCATCCGCGCGGCGCAGGAGCGCACCGACGAGCGGCCGGTCGCCCGGGTGCGTCTCGTGGGGCAGGACGTTGTGGGCGATGACGACGACGCGCGGCCCGCGCCCACCCCCGCCGGCACCCGCGGCGCGCAGCAGGGCGAGGTGCGCCGGGACGATCGCGGGGACGACGTGGACGAGCACGACGACGTCGACGTCGCGCAGCCGCCGCCCCGCGCGGACCCAGGTGTCGGGGCGGGCCCAGGACAGCACGCGCAGGGTCCGGGGGAAGGGTGCGACGTCGGGCGCACCCCCCGGCACGGCCTGCTCGCCCGGGTAGAGCGCCGCCGGGTACAGGTGGCTCCACGAGACGAGGGTGACGTCGTGCCCGGCGTCGGCCAGCTCGTGCGCGAGGCTCGTGGTGTGCGCGGCGACCCCACCCTTGAACGGGTGCGTGGGACCGACGAGCGCGACGCGCAGGGCGGCACCCGTCACGGTGTCAGACACCGTCCCTGGACCGCACGACGAGGTCGGACAGCAGGGCGAGCGAGGCGATCATGATGCCGCTGACGACGAGCAGCACGGTGCTCGCCGGGAAGTAGAACGGGTGCCGCACCATGTCGACGACGGCCTTGACGAAGCCGATCGCGATCATCCACAGCGCCGGCGGCATCAGCACCTTGAGCGGGTCGAAGTACATGACCATCCGCAGCACCTGGAGGATGTAGCGGTAGGCGTCGTTCACGAAGTGGAACTTGCTGACCCCGGCGCGCTTGGCGTACGACGTCTCGACGTACTTGATGTCGTGCTGGTTGGACAGGAACGCGATGGTGATCGTCGTGACGCACGAGAAGCCAGCCGGCAGCAGCCGCAGGTACGGGAGCGACACCTCGCGGCGGAACGCCCGCAGGCCCGAGTTGAGGTCGGGGATGCGGGTCTTGGTCAGCCACTCCGCGATCTTGCGGATGAGCCACTTGGCGGGGACGCGGGCCCACTTGTGGGTGCCCTCCTCGGTGGTCCGGGCGCCGACGACCTGGTCGTACGTGAGGTCGTCGCGCAGGATCCGGACGAGCTCGGGGATCCGCTCGTTCTCGTAGGTCATGTCGGCGTCGGTCCACACGACGATCTCGCCGCGGGACTGCTGGGTCCCGATCCGGCGGGCGGTCCCGGAGCCGCCGTTGCGGCGGAACGGCAGGACCCGGACGTGCGGGTACCGGGTCTGCGCGTCCCGGAGGACGGCGAGGGTGTCGTCGGTGCTCGCGTCGTCGATGCAGAGGATCTCGTAGGTGAGCTCGGACGCCTCGAGCACCGCGGAGACGCGGTCGATCTCCTGCAGGACGTGGGCGCCCTCGTTGTAGCAGGGCAGGACGACGGTGACGTACGGCACCGGGCCGGGGCCGTCGGGGCCGTCCTCGATGACGTAGCCGGCGCTCGTGCGGGTCGTCGCCGAGCGCGGCACCGCGGACGGGTCGTTGCCGCGGCCCGCCATCTCGCCCGTGCGGACGTCGATCTGCTCGGTGGCCGCTGCGGGGAGGGCGTCGTGGTCGGCGTCGGAGGCCGTGGCCTCGGGGTGCTCGTTCATCGCCTGCGAGCCTACCGGCGGGTGTCGTCGGAGCCGACGTCCAGGGCGCGCGGGCAGCCCCGTCGACCCGTGACGTCCGCCCGCGGTGGTCCTACGCTGAGGGGGAGGTGAGTGCGATGACCGAACCGGTCCTGACCGAGGTGAGCGCGACCGTCGACCCGGCTCGCGCGGCCGAGCTCGTCGAGGGGTTCCACACGATGACCACGCAGGCGCTCCCGCCCGGGTTGCTCCGCACCGAGCTCGTGCGCGGGACGGGTGAGCGCTGGCGGATCCAGAGCCTGTGGCGGGATGCCGCGGCGCTGGAGGCGATGCGCGCCGGGGCCGAGCCCCCGGCCGCCCCGCGGCTGTTCCGCACGGTGGGCGCCGAGCCGTCGCTCGAGGTCCTCACCGTCGTGGCGCGCCACCCCGACCCGTGAGCGCGCCCGACCTCACGCCCCGTCGATGAGCCGCGCGACCGCCTTCTCGACGGCGGCCTGCCGCCTCGCGTCGTCGCGGTAGCGCCGCCGCAGGGTCGCGGCGATGGTCACCCCGTCCTCGTACTGGTCGATGACCCGCGGGTCGATGTAGGACGTCCTCGCGATGGTCGGGGTGTTGCCGAGGTAGGCCGACACCTCCTCGACCGCCGCCCTGACCGCGCGGCTCCGGGAGCGCTGGGTGTCCCCCGGCTCCTCGGACTCGGCGAGCGACACCGCCGCCAGCACCGTCGCGTGCCACGTCCGGAAGTCCTTGGCCGTGAGGTCCTCGGCGACCATCGTCGAGATGTACTCGTTGACCGCGGAGGCCTGGAGGTCGGCCCACCGCGCCTCCACCTTGTACGCGAGCAGCCGGGCGGAGCCACCGCGGCGGCGGCGCATGTGGTTGAGCGACTCGATGACGTGCGGGTCGCTGATGGTGATCGAGTGCTCGATCCCGGACTTGCCGACGAACGCGAACACGAGGTCGGACCCGACGCGGCGCACGTGCCGGCGCTCGAGGGTCGTCAGGCCGAAGGAGCCGTTGGCGTCGGCGTAGGCGTCGGAGCCGATCCGGAAGTAGCCGAGGTCGAGCAGCCGGGTGGCCGTCGCCGCCGCCCGGGCGAGCGGCATCCCCTCCCCGGCGAGGTCGTCGATGATCCGCTCCCGGGCCTTGGCGAGCCGGGTCCCCGCGTTCTTGACGCGGTCGAACTTCAGCTCGTCGCGCTGGGCCCGCCAGACCGGGTGGTAGAGGTACTGGCGACGGCCCGCGGCGTCGGTCCCGATCGCCTGGATGTGCCCGTTGGGCCACGGGCAGATCCACACGTCCTCCCACGCGGGCGGGATGGCGAGCGCCCGGATGCGCTCGACCTCCTCCCGTGGGAGCACCTCACCGCCGGCGTCGCGGTACGAGAACCCCTTCCCCACCCGACGCCGCGTCCACCCCGCCGACCGCGGGGAGACCCGCCGCAACCTCGCCATGGCAGCACCCTAGGTCCCGTGGCACCCTCGTGACCTGCGAGGACGCCGACCTTCGACCCGCCCCGGGCGGCAGGTCACCCGAGGGCGTGCAGGAGCCACGTCGTCAGACAGGCCAGGAGCGCCAGCCCCGGAAGGAGCAGCGTCGTCGCCAGCCGGCCCTCCGTGCGGTCCGTCGCGCCCTCGCCGGGCCCGCGGACGAGGTCCGGCGGGGTCCGCCGGACGGCCGCCGTCCCGGCCACCAGCGCGACGAGCCCGACGACGCCCACCACGACCGTCGGCACCCCGCCGATGCGCTGCGGAAGGAGGACCAACGGCGCCACGAGGAGGACCACGCCGACCGGCCCGACGAGGAAGGGGGCCCAGCGCCGCTCGACGAGGAAACGGAGCACCGCGGTGCCGCGATGCACCAGGGCCAGCAGGCCCAGGGCGAGCAGGAGCGCGACGACGAGCCCGCCGGGGGTCACCTCCACGTCCCGGCCCGCGAGCGACGCCGCGGCGGCCAGCGGGAGCAGCACGATCCCGAGGAGGCCGAGGACCGCACCGCGCACGGTGTCACGGTCGACGGCGGGAGACCGGGGGCCTGCCGGCCCGAGCGCTCGCGCGTAGCCGCGTGGGTCGCCGAACGCCTCGTGCACGTCCTCGCCGGTCTCCGCGAGGTGCTCCTCCACGGTGGCGAGGTGGTCGCCGATGAGGGGGCCCGGGACCTCGAGCAGCCGGAGCTCGACGACGAAGGCGTCGACCCACCGGGGGTCCGCGCTCGGTGCGAGGCGGTGCGGTCCGCGGCCCACCGGGGTGTCGTGCTCGGTCATGTCAGCCTCTCTGTCGGTCGGCGATGCCGTCGGTGACGAGGTGGGTGGTGACGGCGCCGAAGTCCCGCCACTGGTCCGCGAGGTCGTCGAGGTGGTCCCGGCCCGCGGCGGTGAGGCGGAAGACCTTCCGGCCCGGCCCGGCCCGGCCCGGCTCCCACTCGCCCGCGACCCACCCGGCGTCCTGGAGACGCGCGAGCAGCGGGTAGAGCGTGCCGCCCTTGACCTCGCCCAACCCGGCGGCGGCGAGCCGCTGGGCGATGGCGTAGCCGTGGGCGTCCTCGCCGCGCAGCGCGCCGAGGACGCACAGCCCGAGGACGCCGCGCAGCCACTCGCTCGGCCATCCCTCCGTCGCCTCCATGACTAGATGGTGGCGCTAAGTAGTCAGCCTGTCAACCTAGCGCCTCGGGGGCGGTGTGGACGGGGTGGGAGCCGTGTGCGACGGTTGGCGCCATGTCCGGCCTCTCCACAGACGCCGTCGCCGACCTCCTGCGCGAGGTCGCCGCCGAGGTCATCACGCCCCGGTTCCGCTCCCTCTCCGACGGCGAGGTGATGGAGAAGAAGCCCGGTGACCTCGTCACCGTCGCCGACCGCGAGGCCGAGCTGGTCATCTCGGCCCGGTTGCGCGAGGCCTACCCGGGCGCCGCGGTGCTCGGCGAGGAGGCCTTCGCCACCGACCACGGGCTGATGGACCGCTACCTCGCGGCCGACCACGCCTTCACCGTCGACCCGGTCGACGGCACGAAGAACTTCGTGCACGGCTCCCCCGACCACGCCGTGATGGTCGCCGAGACCGTCGGCGGCGAGACGGTCCGCGCCTGGATCCACCAGCCCGCGCACGGGGTCACCTGGGTCGCCGAGCGCGGCGCGGGCGCCTTCCGCGACGGCGAGCGGATGACGACGACGCCGGTGCCCGAGGACCGCGACCCGCAGGGCGTCACCTCGATGTGGGCGCTGCGTGACCACGCCCTCGACGGCCTGCCCCCGATGCGGCTCTCCTGGGTCTGCTGCGGCGTCGACTACCCCAGGCTCATCGAGGGCGCCACGGACTACATCGTGTACTCGCGCTCCAACCCCTGGGACCACGCGCCCGGCACGCTCCTCGTCACCGAGGCCGGCGGCGCGGTCGTCCACCCCGACGGCTCGCCCTACGGCCCCCGGTCGCTGCGGCCGGGGCTCGTCGTGGCCGTCGACCCGCACCTGTGCGGCGCGGTCCAGCGGCGCGCGCACGACTCCTTCGCCCGCGCCTGAGCCGGCGCGCCCCGGACTCAGGGCGCCGGGACCGCCGCCACCGACACCCTGATCCCGCCGAGGTCGGTCCTGCGTGGGGGCCGGTCGAGGGCGTGCTCCTCCTCGGGGAAGCGGAGGTCGACCACCGAGCGCGGCGTCAGCCCCAGCCCCTCGATCGCCTCGGGGCCGTCCGCGGCCAGCACCACGAGGCGGCGACCGCTCGAGGCCGCACCGCGCGCCAGCTCGTCGACCACGGCCGCGAGCCGGGCGGGGTCCCGGCGCACCGGCGTCGTCGCGACGAAGTACGGGACGCCGCACATCCCGCGCACCGTCTGCGGCCACTCCGAGGACGCGCGGCCGTCGATGCCGAGGACGACGTCCCCCGGGCCGAGCTGCGCGCACACCGCGTCGACGGCCGCCAGGGAGCCGCGCTCGACCCCGACGCCCCGGAACGGCCAGGTCGCGACGACGGCCGGCACGCCGACGGCGAGCACGGTCAGCACGGCGACCACCGGCGCACCCCAGGACCGCCCCGCCCCGCCGAGGCGGCGTGCGGCCCACGCACCGGCCGCCACGACGAGCACGACGACGAGCGGGAGCGCGATGAGCAGGCGTCGGTCGGCCCACGGGTGGTCCGGGGTGATGCCGGGACGCAGCAGGGTCAGCACGGTCGAGGCCGCGGCGACGACGAGCACCGGTGCCCACGCGACGAGCCGCCCCTCCCCCAGGCGGGCCAGCGCCCGGCGCAGCAGCAGGGCGAGCGCGACGAGGGCGACGACGAGCGCGACCCAGCCGACGTACCAGGACAGCCAGTCGACCGTGTGCTCGGCGTAGGTGCGGCCGCCGTCGACGACCATCCCCTGACGGCGCTGCATCCCCGCGACGTAGCGGGCCCCGGGGTCGTTCGGGTCCTGTCGCACCGTCATCCACCACGGCCGGCTCCAGAGGACCAGCCCGGTCACGACGGCGAGCCCCCCGGCCACGTCGGGCAGGCGGCGCACGACGGTGCCGGGCAGCCGGCGCCCGCGTCGCCACAGCCACAGGCCGGCGACCGACGCGGCGAGCACGCCCACGGCGATGCCGACGAGCGGGACGAGGCTCGCGTGGACGTCGCCGAGGTAGCGGTACGACAACCCGCCCGCGAGCGCCCAGGCGACGATCGTCGAGCCCGCGATCCCCACCGCCACCGGTCGCACCCACGGCAGGCGCAGCCCTGCTCCGATGGCGAGGAACGGCACGAGGAGCAGCACCTCGCGGAGGGCGTCGACCCGGGCCAGCGCCGTCCCGCCGATGAGCACCCCGCCGAGCAGGGCGAGCCGGCGGGCAGCCCGGTCGTCGGCCTGCTCCACGACGAGGGTCACGGCGAGCAGCCCGCCCACGAGGGTGACCAGCGCGAGCTGCTCGGAGTACGTGCCGCGGGCGACGTTGAGCACCGGGAAGAGCACGGCCGTGAGCCCGGCCGCCGCGACGCCCCACCACGCACCGACCACCCGGGCGGCGAGCAGCCCGACGAGGAGGACGGCCAGGGCCATGACGACCGCCGGGAGGAGCTGGGCCACCCCGGGGCCACCGGCCCACACCCCGTACCCGTAGACGACGGCCGGGGCGAGGAGGAACTGCGGCTGGATCGCCGGGTGGGCGGGCGACCCGACCTGGTAGAACGCGGCACTCGCGAGGGTGACGTCCCCACGCTGCAGCGGCCCCGCACCGCCGATGACCGAGACGTCGACCGGCACCACCCGCTCGTGCGTCGCGGCCAGGCTGACCGCGGCCTGGAGGTTGCTCGCGGCGTCCCGGCGCGGCAGGACGTGCTCGGAGTGGGTGGCCCCGGCGTACACGGCGAACCCGACGACGACCGCCACCATCGCGACCGCGGCGGGTGGCGTCATCGCGACGACCGGGACCCGCCGGACGAGCACCACCGCACCCGCGGCGACGAGCGCCGCGACCGGCCAGGCGACCCACGGCGTCCACCACCCGACCGCCGAGAGCAGGCCGCCGACGGCGGTCACGCCGACGATCCAGAGCCCCGCGGCGAGGGCCGGGGCCGTGAGGGCCCGGGAGGTCACGACCCGAGGCCGGCGATGTGCTCGATGATGCCGGTGGTCGAGACCGACGGCGTCCGCGGCAGGTACACGACCTCGCACACGTCGGAGACCCAGTCGAACTTCCCCGCCCAGTCGTCGCCCATGACGAGGACGTCGGCGCCGTGCTCGAGGACGTAGTCGCGCTTCTGCTCGAGACTCTCCTCGACGAAGACCTCGTCGACGACCGAGAGCGCCCGGACGATCTCCATCCGCTCGTCCTGGGTGTAGACCGGCGGGCGGCCCTTCTTCGCGACGTTGAGCGCGTCGGCGGACACCCCGACGACCAAACGGTCGCCGAGGGCCGCCGCGCGCTCGAGGACGCGGACGTGCCCGACGTGGAAGACGTCGAAGGTCCCGAAGGTGATGACGGTGCGCCCACTCATGGCCACGGAGCCTAGTCGGTGACGGCGTTGCTACCGTGCGGGCGATGGCCACCTCCGCGCGCACCCCCGCCGCCCTGCTCGCCCACCTCGTCGCGTCCGACCCGGGGCGTCCGCGGGTGACCGTCTACGACGACACCGACGGCCCCACGCGGGGAGAGCGCGTCGAGCTGTCGGCCCGGGTCCTCGCGAACTGGGTCGCCAAGGCCGCCAACCTGCTCCAGGACGACCTCGACGCCGGGCCGGGGACGACGGTGCGCCTGGCCCTGCCGCCGCACTGGCGCACCCTCTACTGGGCGTTCGCGACGTGGTCCGTGGGAGCGACGCTCGAGGTCGTGGGGGTCGAGGACGGCCCGTCCGACGAGGGCTCCACCGCCGACGTCGTCGTCACGGACGACCCGGACCGCGCCGAGGGCGTCGAGCACGTCGTCATCGTGACCCTGGCGGCACTGGCGCGCGCCGCCACGGTCGAGGTACCGGCGGGGGCCGTCGACGAGGCACGGGAGATCGCCACGCACGGGGACGTCTTCACGCCCTGGGACGAGGCGGACCCCGACGACGTCGGCCTGCGGTCCGGTGCGGAGGAGGTGGCCTTCGGCGGCCTCGTGCCCCCGCCGGGCGACGCACGACGGGTGCACACCGCGACGACCGACACCGCGACGTTCCTGCGCACCGCACTCGCGGCCTGGGCGGCCGACGGGTCGGTCGTGCTGACCCGTGGTACCCCCGCCGAGGAGGTCCTCGCCGCCCGGCTGGCGAGCGAGGGCGTCACCGCCTCGGCGTGAGGGCCCGGGCGCCGGTCAGCGGGAGCGGGCCTCGACGGCCTTCCAGGTCAGCGTCGCGACGACCCCGGTCTGGGCCAGGTGCGCCGCCTTCTGCGCGGCCTTGACGCTCGCCTCCGTCTGCGGCCCGAAGGACCCGTCCGCGGTGATGCGGAGGGCCTTCTGGAGCGCGACGACGGCGCTGCCGTGGGCGCCCCGCTTGAGGACGGTGTTCCAGTACGGCAGGAGCGGGTGGGCCTTGCGCTCGAGCGCGTCCCAGGTCTTCCGGTCGACGACCCCGGTCGCGGAGACGCCGGCCGAGCGCTGGAAGGACACGACCCGGGCCTGGGTGGCCGGGCCGAAGCGGCCGTCGACGGCGAGGCCGCCGAGCGCCTGCTGGAGGACCTTGACCGCGGAGCCGGCCGAGCCCTTGCGCAGCGTGCTGCCCTTGAGCGCGGTGATCTCGGTGGTGCTCGACGAGGAGGTCGAGGTCGTGGGAGCCGACGGGGTCGACGGCGTCGACGACGCCGCCGTGGCCGTGCCCCCGCCGAGGACCTTCCAGTCCTTGCTGTCGATGACGCCGTCGACCGCGAGACCCTTCGACTTCTGCCAGACCTTGACGCGGGCGAGGGTCTTCGGGCCGAAGGAGCCGTCGACGACGAGGCCGCCGACCGCCTTCTGCATCGCCTTGACCGCCTCGCCGCGGCTCCACAGCTTCAGGGTGACCCCGGAGTACTTCGAGAGCGAGCTCGCCGACGAGGAGCCCGCGGAGGACCCGGACGATCCGCTGGAGCTCGTCGAGGTCGACTTGCCCATCAGCGCGTTCCACACCCGGCTGTCGACGACGCCGTTCGCGGACAGCCCCTTGGACTTCTGGTACGCGAGGACCCGCTTCTCGGTGGCCGGGCCGAACGAGCCGTCGACGGCCAGGCCGCCCATGGCCTTCTGCATCGCCTTGACCGCGTCCCCCCGGGAGCCGCGCCGCAGCACGGTGCCGACGTACTTGGCCAGGCTCGAGGAGCTCGACGACGACGAGGAGCCCGAACCCGCCGGAGCACCACCGGTCGAGGTGGTGCCCCCGATGAGGGCGTTCCACACCCGGCTGTCGACGACGCCGTTGGCCGTGAGTCCCTTGGACTTCTGGTAGGCGATGACGCGGGACTCGGTGGCGGGGCCGAACGAGCCGTCGACCGCGAGGCCCCCGATCGCCTGCTGCAGGACCTCGACGGCCTTGCCGCGGGAGCCGCGACGCAGCGTGACGTTGACGTAGTCCTTCGGGTCGCTCGACGTGGGCGTCGACGCGCCGGGGGGGCCCGTGAGGTAGGTGCTCACGGCGGTGCCGGTCCACCACGAGGTGCGCGCGACGGCACCGTCCCAGGTGAACGAGATGTGGATGTGGTCGGTGTGCGGCGAGGACCCGGTGTAGGCCGTCCAGCCCCGCTCGGGCGCCCAGGCCTTCCACTGCTGGCGGTTCCAGATGATGTAGTTGATGCCGAACCGGCGGGCCATCGCGCCCTGGCGACCCTGGGAGTCCGGCGCCGCGAGCCAGCGGGTGATCGCGTTGCCCATGGCGAGGTCGGAGGACTTGTTGGCGTTGAGCATCCAGTCGAGCGCGCGGCCCTCGCCGTGCTCCTGGTCGCACTTGCGCAGCACGCCGTAGACGTGCGACCCGTACGTCGCGTTGAGCAGCTTCGCGAAGGCCACGGGGCCGGGCTGGTTCTCCGTGAGGCACAGCGTGCCCGGCTGGTACGGCGGCGCGACGTCGAGCGACGTCGGCAACGCGCGGCTGGGCGTCGGGAGCGGGATCGTCGCCGCCTGGGCACCCCCGCCGGCGAGCGGCAGGGCGATCACGGAGGCCGAGAGCGCACCGAGGGTGCGCACGGGGACACGTCGGCTCGACGACGGGTCGGGGCTGGGCAGGGTCACGCGCGGGGCTCCATCCAACGAACGGCGCCCGGGGCAGGGGTCCGGGCGCACCCGGATTCCGTCGTCACAGATGTCACATCCGTCACGGCTGGATCACCGGGCACACCTGTTCTCCCATTGCGCACGGGAGGCGCGCAACCGGTTCCGTCGAATTACAACCGTGTACTTGTGCTGCGAGGTCCGAACGGACGATGCCGCAGGTCAGGGGCCCCCTTCGGGGTGTGCGGTGTCGCCCGCACCCGCCCCCGCGGGGCTCGCGTGTGGTCGGCACCCGTGGCCCGGCACCCGGGGCCCCGTACTAGGGTGCCGCGCATGGACAAAGTCGTCGCCACACCAGCCGAGGCCGTGGCCGGGATCTCCGACGGGGCAACCCTCGCGGTCGGTGGTTTCGGGCTCTGCGGCATCCCCTCCGTCCTCATCGCCGAGCTGCACCGGGCGGGGACGACCGACCTCGAGGTGGTGTCCAACAACTGCGGCGTCGACGACTGGGGGCTCGGCATCCTGCTCGGCACCCACCAGATCCGCCGGATCATCGCCTCGTACGTCGGCGAGAACAAGGAGTTCGCCCGGCAGTACCTCGAGGGCGAGCTCGAGGTCGAGCTGACCCCGCAGGGGACCCTCGCCGAGCGGCTCCGGGCGGGCGGCGCCGGCATCCCCGCCTTCTTCACCCCCACCGGCGTCGGCTCCCAGGTGGCCGACGGCGGCCTGCCGTGGCGCTACGACCACGAGGGGAACGTCGCGGTCGCCTCCCCCGCCAAGGAGGTCCGGGTCTTCGAGCGCGACGGCGAGGAGCGGGAGTACGTGCTCGAGCACGCGATCGTCGCCGACTTCGGCCTCGTCCGCGCCTGGAAGGGCGACCGGCACGGCAACCTCGTCTTCAACAAGTCCAGCCGCAACTTCAACCCGCTGTGCGCGATGTCCGGCCGGGTCACCGTCGCCGAGGTCGAGGAGCTCGTCGAGCCCGGCGAGCTCGACCCCGACGAGGTCCACCTGCCCGGCATCTACGTCCAGCGCGTGCTGCCGCTCAGCCCGGAGCAGGCCGCCGACAAGCGCATCGAGAAGCGCACCGTCACCGCGACCCAGGAGGCCTGAGCATGCCGCTGACCCGTGAGCAGATGGCCGCCCGTGCCGCCGCCGAGCTCGAGGACGGTGCGTACGTCAACCTCGGCATCGGCCTGCCGACCCTCGTGCCGAACTACGTCCCCGACGACGTCGAGATCGTCCTCCAGTCCGAGAACGGCATCCTCGGTGTCGGCGCCTACCCCACCGAGGACGGCGTCGACCCCGACCTCATCAACGCCGGCAAGGAGACCGTCACGGTGCGCCGCGGCGCCTCGTACTTCGACTCCGCGCTCTCCTTCGGGATGATCCGGGGCGGCAAGGTCGACGCGGCCATCCTCGGCGCGATGCAGGTCTCGGCCACCGGCGACATCGCCAACTGGATGATCCCGGGGAAGATGGTCAAGGGCATGGGCGGGGCGATGGACCTCGTCCACGGCGCGAAGAAGGTCGTCGTCCTCATGGAGCACGTCGCCAAGGACGGCTCGCACAAGATCGTCGACGCGTGCTCGCTGCCCCTCACCGGCAAGCAGGTCGTCCAGCGGATCATCACCGACCTCGCCGTCATCGACGTCACCCCCGACGGGCTCGTGCTGCGCGAGCTCGCCCCCGACGTCACCGAGGAGCAGGTCCGCGAGGCCACCGGCGCCCCGCTCACCGTCTCCCTCGCCTGACCCGCAGCGGGTCTCACCCGGTCTGCGGGCCAGCCGGTGGACCCGAGCTCACTGCAGGATGGAGTCGAAGATCTCCCAGCCCTTGCCCACCTGGTACGGGCTGCCGAAGCCCCCGGCGCCGTCCCCGGGCAGGACCATGAGCAGCCCGTCCTGCGTCCGCGCGAGGACGTCGTTGTTCCCGTCCCCGGTGAAGTCGCCCGTGGACGTCAGGGCGGTGTACTGGTCCCATCCCGTCGCGACGACGCGGCGCGGCAGCGTCCAGTAGCCCCGGCCGTTTCCCGGGTAGAGGTAGACCGTGCCGTCGTGCGCGACGGCCAGGACATCCGAGTGGCCGTCGCCCGTCACGTCCCCGGGGCTGAGGATGTTCGAGAAGACGTCCCACCCGGAGCCGATCTGCGTCGCGTAGCCCCGGAGGAACCGTCCCTGCCCGTCGCCGACGTAGAGGTAGAGCTTGCCGAGGCTGTTGCGGGCGATGAGGTCGGTCAGGCCGTCGCCGTCGAAGTCACCGACCGGGAAGACGAGGTCGTGCACCTGCCAGCCGCTTCCGATGCGGACCGAGCGCGCGAACGTGCCGTCGCCGTTGCCCTTGCGGTAGTACAGGTTGCCGTTCCGGGTCTGGACGACGAGGTCGCTGATGGCGTCGCCGTCCCAGGTTCCGGCCGTGAGCACCTTGGCGTACCCGGTCCAGCCGGTCCCGAACTTCACCGGGGCGCGCCAGCCCCCCTTGCCGGTCGTGGGGTACGACCGCAGGGTCCCGGTCCCGGCCTCGACGGCGAGGACGTCGGCGATGCCGTCGCCCGTGACGTCACGCGGGTACGACGGCGCCGAGCCGGTGTTGGTCGGGGTGAACCAGTAGTGCTTGAGGCCCACCTTCGAGGCGAACGAGGAGCCGGTCGTGCTGACCGACCCGCTCGCGCCCTCGACGACGATGCCGAGCACGCGCCCGCCCTCCTCGCCGAGCCCGGTACGACTCGTGACCCGCAGCCGGGTGAGCCGGCCGACCGTGGGGTAGGCCCCCTCGATCCGGGAGATCGGCACCGTGGTCTCCCACGTGTGGTTCGGGTTGTCGGCGACGGCGTCCCAGTCGTCACGGACGGCGGCGAGGTACGGCTGGCTCCCGGCGGCGGAGTACCCGCCGTTCGAGGAGCTGAACTGGGTGAACGCGATCTTCCCGCCGTACGACAGCGCCTGGCCGGCGGTCGCCGCGACGGCGGCGTCGGAGGAGGCGTACTCCCGCGTGCTCGACCCGACCTTCGTCCCGGGGAAGACCTGGCTGCGGGTGTCGTCGTACACGTCGTACCAGGACGAGGAGATGGGGGCGTAGCGCCGGTGGTACTCCGCGAAGGATCGCGCGGCGACGGCCTGCGCCGAGAGGGCGGCGGCGGGCCAGGACGCCGGCGACTCGTTCGGGACGACGGAGCGCAGGTACTCCTCCATCGGGAGGGCCACGACCGGCACGAGGCTCTCGGCGCCCGCGGAGCCGATGAGCGTGCCGCGCACCTGGCCGCGGTAGACCACCGAGGTGCCCCCGCGGTTCGTCGTGACGGTGCCGGAGGCCTCGTTGAGGAAGGCGCCGGTCAGCGGGACGCTGGCCGTGGCGTAGTACGCCCACGTCGAGGACCCCTGGGGGAGGTACTCGAGGCGGAACCGGGTGGGGGTCCCTGTCTTCTTCGTCGACGGCACGATGCGCCAGCGGGCGACCGTCGCGCCGTTCTTCGTCGTCGGCAGGACCGAGGAGTCCGACAGGTTCCACGTGACCCTCAGGCCCGGTGCGGGGTAGGCCTCGACGGCGCTCCCGAGAGAGGCCACCCGGACCCGGATGGTCGGGTTCCCGATCGAGGTCCGCGTCGTGCCCTGGTAGTAGTGCGCGACGATCTCCTGCCAGGTGGCGCCCGCGCGGGCCCCCCCGAGGCTGCCGTACTGCGACATCCCGATGCCGTGGCCCCACCCGTGGCCCCGGAACACGATCGAGGACCCCGCGGGGCGGGGATACACCTCGTCCGCGGAAGCCGGCGCGGCCGCCGTCAGGGCGGCCGCCGCCACGACGGCGGTGGCCGTGAGGAGACGGACCAGGCGGGAGCGGGTCCCGGTGGGCCGGGCGTCAGCCGAGGACATGGTCGACCTCCGAGGGAGCGCGGACGGGTTGGCGAGAGGACCGGAAGCCACCCCGGCCGTCCCCGGGGTAGGCCCAGAGCCGCCCGTCCGAGGACAGGGCGAGCAGGTCCGCCGGGCCGTCGCCGGTGAAGTCGCCGACGCCGAGGACCTGGGTGAGGTCGGTCTGGCCCGTGAGGACCGTGTCGTACCAGTTGAGCACGCCGGGGCCGGAGCCGCGGTACAGACGGATGGACCCGTCGGTCCGCAGGGCGACGAGGTCACCGTTGGCGTCCCCGTTCACCGCGCCGACGCCCGTGATGCTCCGGGCCCCACGCCAGTCCGCGGTGTCGCTGAGTCGCCACGGGAAGCCGAAGGTGCGCGTCATGGGGTAGATCCGCAGCTCGCCGGTCGAGGCGACCCGGGCCACGAGGTCGGGCACGCCGTCGTACGTGATGTCCCCGGCGGGCTCGATGAGGTCGAAGATCTGCCAGCCGCTGCCGATCCGGGACGGGAGCCGCTCGAAGCGTCCGTCGCCGAGGCCGCGGAGTCCGATGAGGTCCCCGCCGGGCATCCGCGCCACGGCATCGGCGTAGCCGTCCCCGTCGACGTCCCCGACGAGCCGCAACAGGTCGGCGCCGGACACGTCGGTGCGCATCCGGAGCGGGGCGGCCGAGAAGTCCCGCTCCCCCGTCCCCGTGTAGACGCGCAGCTCCCCGGTCGAGGTGACGCGCGCGACGAGGTCGGGAACCCCGTCACCGTTCCAGTCCGCGCCGGAGGTGATGTTGTCGAGGGCGCCCCAGCCGCGGCCGAACGTGGACATCCGGGTCAGCCGGCCGCTGTCGTCCGCGTAGTACGTCCGCATCCGGCCGTCGGACTGGCGGGTCATGACGTCGCCGACGTTCGAGTCGAGGTCGGCGTCCGGGCCCGAGACGAGCTGGTCGAGCCGCTGCCAGCCACCACCCCACACGACCGCGGAGCCGACGCCGCCGTCGGCCGTGCCGGGGTAGAGGTAGAGGCGGCCATTGCCCTGGTTGACGGCCAGGAGGTCGGGGTGCCCGTCACCGGTGACGTCCCCGGCGGTCACGACGGAGTCCATGACGCCGAAGCCGGTGGCGATGACCCGGCCGCTGCGGACCCAGCCGGCGCCGTCACCGGTGTAGAGGACGAGCGAGCCGTCGTTCCGCACGGCGAGGAGGTCGGCCTTGCCGTCACCGGTGCGGTCACCGGCGGCGATGAGCTTCGTCATCACCTGCCAGCCACCGCCCCGCGTGGTGACGCCGGTGACGCCGCCCCGGCCGTCGCCGGAGTAGACCCGGACGCCGCGTGCCCGGGGGTCGATGGCGAGCAGGTCGGGCTTGCCGTCCCCGGTGAAGTCCGGGCTGAGGACGATGTCGCGCAGCACCTGCCACCCGGTGCCGATCCGGCGGGACTCGGACACCGGCTGCGGGGAGGCCGAGGTGAGGACCAGACCGGCGGCGTCCATGCCGGGGGGCGCGAGGGTGCCCGGGTAGCTGAGCACGTCGGGGGTCCCGCCCGCGTCCACCGAGCGACGCACGGTGGCCGGCCGCAGCGTGCCGAGCCGGCTGGCGACCCCGGAGCGGATGGTGCCGAGCCTGTCGTAGAGGCGCTGCCCGGGACACGTCGTGCCGCCGGCGTCGCGGTGGCCGGAGATCCGGTTGAAGACCTTGTCGTTGACCTTCACGGTGCCGTAGGCGGGGACGCCGTGGAGGGTGAACTTCCACGCGAACAGCTGCTGGATCGCGGTGATGGCAGCGGTCGGCGGGGAGGTGGACGTGAAGTCGCCGAGGACCGAGGCACCGAAGGACCCCGAGTTGTAGCCGCCGACCTGGGCGCCGACGACGGCCTTGTCGACCCCTCCGTAGCGGCCCTCCCAGACCCGACCGAACTTGTCGACGAGGAACTGGTAGCCGATGTCGCTCCAGCCGCGGTCCTTGACGTGGAAGGCGTAGATGCCCCGGAGGATCGAGGGGACCTGGGCGGCCGTGTACGAGTTGCTCCCGGCGGTGTGGTGGACGAAGCCGACCTGGACCTGCCCGTAGTCGGGCGTCCCCCGACGCAGCGACTCGTCGGCGCCCCACTCCTTGCGGGTGTGGATGGTCGGCTTGGAGGCGGCCGCGGTGGCCGCGCCCGGCACGGCGGCCCCCACCGAGTCGTCCGCCGGCGAGGTGCCGGGGTCGATGACGTCGACGTCCACGGCCGGGGCGGTCCCGCCGGTCGAGACGACGCGCACCTGGGTCTGCTCGCCGACGACGACGTACGGCTGCGTCCCGGCACGAGCCGAGGCGGACCTGCCTTCGGCACTGTCGGGATCCGGGCCGTGGTCGTCGTCGCGCGGCATCGACTCCCAGGCCTGCCACGCACCGTCGCGCATGACCCGGACCTGGACGTCGTCGTCGGCCTGCACCGTCCCGGCCGCCCAGGTGGCGCCGACGACGGCGATGCCGCTCTCGACGGACCGGGGCGCGGTGATCGCGCCGTCCCGGGCCCGGCGTGGCAGCTCTCCGCCGAGCCGTGCCAGGGGAGCGGCCTCCGGACGCTCGAGGTGCCGCGTCGCGGGCACCGGGCGCGGGGCGGCGGACGCCTCCTGCCACGGCGCGGCGACACCGGCGCTGACCACCCCGAGGAGGGCGAGCGTGCCGGCCGCGACGACGCGGCGGAAAGTGCGGGCGAGGGCAGCGGTCGGAACCGTCATGACACGTCTCTTCGAAGGTTTCGGGGTCAGGGCCGGGCGCGGGCCGTGTCCCTACCAGCAGTCGCCACACGAGCACCTCGCGTCACCCATGCCACACAGCCACCGGCACTGTACCTGCCGTGCGCCCGGCCCGCGCGGCGTTCGCAACAATCCCTCAGCGGCACCCCCTGGCCACCCTCGCCTAGGCTGGGCCGGGTCAACACCACCCCCGAGCACCGAGGCGGTCATGTCCGCATCCCTCCCCTCCAGCATCACCGTCGCGGGCCACCCCGTCGGACCCGGCGAGACGCCCTTCGTCATCGCCGAGGTCTCCGGGAACCACAACGGCTCGCTCGACCGGGCGCTGGAGATCATCGACGCCATCGCCGACAGCGGCGCGCAGGCCGTGAAGTTCCAGACCTACACGGCCGACACCCTGACCATCGACGCCCCGGGGCCGCAGTTCCGCATCCGGTCCGGCCACGACCTCTGGGGTGGCCGCACCCTGCACGACCTCTACGACGAGGCGCACACGCCCTGGGAGTGGCACGCACCGATGTTCGAGCGGGCCAGGGAGCGGGGCCTGGTGCCCTTCTCGAGCCCGTTCGACCCGACGGCCATCGAGCTCCTGGAGTCCCTCGACTGCCCGGTCTACAAGATCGCCTCGGCCGAGCTCGTCGACCTCCCGCTGATCCGCGAGGTGGCCTCCACCGGCAAGCCGATGATCATCTCGAGCGGGATGGCCACGCTCGGGGAGATCGACGCGGCCCTCACTGCGGCCCGCGAGGGCGGCTGCTCGGAGATGGTGCTCCTCGCGTGCACGGCCTCCTACCCGGCCCACCCCGCGGACGCCCGGCTGCTGTCGGTCCCGACGCTGCAGAGCGCCTTCGGCATCCCGATCGGGCTGTCCGACCACACGGCCGGGATCGGCGTGGCCGTCGCCGCGGTTGCCCTCGGGGCGGTGGCGGTCGAGAAGCACGTCACCCTGCGCCGGGCCGACGGCGGGGTCGACTCCGACTTCTCCCTCGAGCCCGACGAGCTCGCCTTGCTCGTGCGCGAGACGGCCGCCGCGAGGCTCGCCGTGCAGCCGCCCCGCTTCGGTCCCACCGAGGCCGAGCGCGACACCCTCGCGCTGCGGCGCTCCCTCTACGTGGTCGCGGACGTCCGGGCCGGGGACGAGGTCACGCGGGAGAACGTCCGGTCGATCCGCCCTGCGGGCGGGCTGCCGACGGACAGCATCACGACGGTCCTCGGCCGCCGGTTCGCCCGGGACGTCGACCGTGGCACGCCCCTGACCCTCGACCTCATCTGAGGGTCCGGACCCACCGTTCGAAGCCGGCGCCGTCGGCCGGGAGGTCGGGGCTGTAGCCGGCCCGCAGGAAGAGCCGACGCGACGCCGAGTTGTCCGCGCGGACGACGGCGAGCAGGGCCCTCGGCGGCTCGGGCAGGTGGCCGACCAGCCAGCGCTCGGCCGCGCCGAGCACCGGGCCGCCCAGCCCGCGTCCCCGGGCGGTCGGGGCGAGGGTGATCGAGACCTCCCACTCCCCCGCGCCCTCGTCGTCCCAGCGCACCGTGCCGACCGGCTCGTCGCCGTCGAGTCCCACGAGGAGGTGCCGGTCGGAGCGGCCCAGCGTGCCGTCGAGCCAGGCGACGTGCTCGGCGCGCGGGACCTCGCCGGTGGTCCGCGAGACGGCCCGGGTCGTCGGGTCGTTGCGCCACGCGAGGAGCAGGTCCGCGTCCTCCCGACCGGCGGGCCGGACCCCGATGCGCGCGGGCACGGGCGCCGACGTGGCGGGCCCGGCCCCCACCGCCTCCTCGAGCATCCGCACCTGGCGCCAGGCGCCGCGCCCGTCGACGAGCGCGTGCGCCCGGGCGGCGAGCGCGTCCCGCTGCGCCGGGTCGGTGAGCAGCGGGCGGAGCCGCTCGGCGAGCGCCTCGGTGCCGCGCAGGTCCGCAGAGCTGCCGAGCCCGACCGCCGCGCCGGCCTCGACGAGCACGTCGTGGCCCGGGCGCTGGTTGTCGACGGCGGCGACGACGGCCATCGGCCGGGCCAGGGCACAGAGCTCCCAGGCGGTGGTCCCGGCGGCGGAGACCACGACGTCGGACCCGGCCATGACGGACGGCAGGTTCGCGACCGGCGCGGTGACCTCGACGGTGCCATGCGACCACGCGGCCGCGGCCGCCTCGAGCGCCGGGGCCGTCGCGGGACTCGCGACGACGGTGACGTCCATCGGCACCGTGGTCGCGGCGAGCGCCCGGAGCACCCCGGGCGCGCAGGCCTCGGGGTCGGTCCCACCCATGACGACGAGGACCGCGAGCCGTTCCGAGCGCCGCGGCGTCGGCTCGGCCCGCACGACGGCGCCCCGCAGCGCGACGAAGCGGCCGCCGCGCAGCAGCCAGCGGGCCCGGGCGGTGGTGGGGCGACGCTCGGCCCCGACGGTCGGGTCGATGACCACGTCGGCGGACTGGACACCGAAGTCCCCGTCGGCCACGGCGGACACCACGGGGCGCGGGCAACCGGCGGCGTCGGCGGCCGCACCGAGGTCGGCCGCGACGGTCGCGGGGAGCCCGTAGTGGTCGAGGTGGACCACGTCGTGACCCGGCGCCGCGCGGAGCAGGTCGGCGACCGACGCGGCCGGCCCGAGGAGGTGCAGGCCGGGACCGACCGCGCGGACGAGACCGTCGAGGAGGTCCCCGCCGACCTCGCCGAGGAGCGAGACCTCGTGGCCGCGGCGCACCGCCTCCTCGGCGAGCGCGAGGGACCGGACGACGTGTCCGACCCCGATCGCCGCGCCCCCGTCGCACCGCAGCAGGAGCCTCATCAGCCCTCGGCCAGCGTCTTCTGGCGGACCTCGGCGTTGAGCGCCGCGAGGTCGGGGCGGTCCCGGAACAACCGGACGAGCTCCGCGCGCGAGGGGAGCGAGGTGCCACGCGCCGCGACGACCGCGCGGAGCATCGCGAGGTCCTCCGGGGTGTCGAGGGTGACCCTGACCCCCGAGGCGTCGGGCGCGAAGCACAGCCCCATCACGGAGAAGCCATCCGGGTCCGTGTGCACCGCCGACGTGACGTGGACCCGGTGGTGGTCGGTGGCGGTGGCCCCCACCCGGCGCAGCGCGTCGGCGGTCACGAGCTCGACGTCGAGGCCGTGCGGGAGGGTCCGGACGAGGACGGTCGACACGTAGTCGAGCGTCGGGTCGGCCTGCCAGGCGGCGACGACGGCGTCGACGAGGGCCGGGTCGGTGAAGGGGCAGTCGGCGGTGATCCGGACGACGGCATCCGCGGGGTGCTGCTCGAGCGCGAGGAGGTAGCGGGAGAGCACGTCGTCCTCGCTTCCCCGCACGAGCGGCACGTCGAGGCGCGCGCAGACACCGACCAGGACGTCGTCCCCCGGGTCCGTCGAGGTCGCGACGACGACCTCGTCGACCCGCCGCGCGGCACGGCAGGCACGGACCACCCACTCCAGCACGGGCATCCCCCCGAGGTCCTCGAGAACCTTCCCGGGGAGCCGGGTCGAGCCCATCCGGGCCTGCACGACGAGGAGGACGCGCGTTCGGGTTCCACTCATGGTTCTGCCATCATGGCACCCATGCCCGACCGGACCTCCATCCTCCACGGCTCCTCGATCCTCGTCACCGGGGGCACCGGCTCCTTCGGCAAGGCGTTCATCTCGGAGATCCTCCGCAACCACGACCCCAAGCGGGTCGTGATCTTCAGCCGCGACGAGCTGAAGCAGTACGAGGTCCGCCAGATGTTCAAGGACGACCCCCGCCTGCGCTGGTTCATCGGCGACATCCGCGACCGGCACCGCCTGAACCGGGCCATGCACGGCGTCGACCACGTCGTGCACGCGGCGGCGCTCAAGCAGGTCGACACCGCGGAGTACAACCCGTGGGAGTTCGTCCAGACCAACATCGTCGGTAGCCAGAACGTCATCGAGGCCTGCATCGACAACGGGGTCCAGAAGGTCGTCGCGCTCTCGACCGACAAGGCGTCCTCGCCGATCAACCTCTACGGCGCGACCAAGCTCACCGCCGACAAGCTCTTCGTCACCGGCAACCACTACGCGGCGGCCTACCCCACACGGTTCTCGGTCGTGCGCTACGGCAACGTCATGGGCAGCCGCGGTTCGGTCATCCCGTTCTTCCGCCGGCTCGCGCAGGAGGGGAAGTCGCTGCCGATCACCGACCTGCGGATGACCCGCTTCTTCATCACCCTCCCGCAGGCCGTCCAGTTCGTCACCGACTCCTTCGAGCAGATGCAGGGCGGCGAGCTCTACGTCCCGCGCATCCCCTCGATGAAGATCGTCGACCTCGCCCAGGCCGTCGCCCCCGGCGCCGAGATGCACGAGATCGGCCTGCGGCCCGGCGAGAAGCTGCACGAGGAGATGATCTCCCCCGAGGAGGGCCGCCGAGCCCTCCGCATCGGCGACCGCTTCGTCCTCCAACCGGACCTCGCGTCGTGGGGCTACACGCCCCCCGAGCACGGCGAGCCGGTGGCCGACGGCTTCCACTACACGTCGGACAACAACGAGGAATGGTTCACGCGGGCGGACTTCCAGAAGCTCCTCGAGACGGACGTCTGAGCGTGCTCCCCTACGGCCGCCAGTCGGTCGACGACAGCGACGTCGAGGCCGTCGTCGAGGTGCTCCGCAGTGACTGGCTGACGACCGGGCCGTGGGTGCGTCGCTTCGAGGAGCGGCTCGCGGAGCTGGCCGCGACCCCCGGCGCCGTCAGCGTCACCTCCGGGACGGCGGCGCTGCACACCGCCTACGCGGCTCTGGGGATCGGACCGGGCGACCAGGTCGTCACCACCCCGCTCACCTTCGTCGCCACCGCGAGCGGGGCCACGGCGCTCGGCGCAGAGGTCGTCTTCGCCGACGTCAGCCCGGACACCGGCAACCTCGACCCGGCGGCCGTCGAGGCGGCGCTCACCCCGCGCACCCGGGTCGTCTCGGCCGTCGACTACGGCGGCCACCCGCTCGACGCCCCCGGTCTGCGCCGGGCCACGGCAGGCCACGACCTCCACCTCCTCGAGGACGCCGCGCACTCCGTCGGTGGCAGCCTCGATGGTGTCCCCGTCGGTTCGCTCGCCGACGTCACGACCTTCTCCTTCTTCCCGACCAAGAACCTCACGACCGCCGAGGGGGGCGCCGTCGTCTCCCCCGACCCGGAGCTGCTCACCCGCGCCGCCACCTTCCGGAACATCGGCATGGTGAAGGACCCGGCCCGGATGCGGCACCCCTCCGACGAGGGCTGGTGGTACGAGGTGCACGAGGTCGGCCTCAACTACCGGCTGCCCGACGTGCTGGCGGCTCTCGGCACCAGCCAGCTCGACCGGCTCGAGGCCTTCTCCCGGCGCCGCCGCGAGATCCACGCCCGGTACACGGCGGGTCTGGCCGACCTCGATCCGCTCGTCCTCCCGCCCACCCGCGACGGGGCGGTCCCGACGTGGCACCTGTACTCGCTGCGGATCCGCGACGGCCGTCGCCGGGCGCTGTTCGACCACCTGCGGGAGAACGGGATCGGGGTACAGGTGAACTACATCCCCGTGTACTGGCACCCGCTCTACGCGGATGCCGGCTACCGGCGCGGCATGTGCCCCGTGGCGGAGGAGTACTACGAGCAGGAGATCTCCCTCCCGCTGTTCCCGGACCTCACCGACGCGGACGTCGACCGGGTCGTCGACCTGGTCCGCGGGTTCGTGGGTGACTGAGCCCGTCGTCCCGGGCGACCCGGCGCCCCCGCCGGGTCCGACGGGATCGGACGAGAGCCGCACCGTGCTCGGGCGCGGGCTCCTCTACACCCTCGGGACGGCCGCCCCGGTCCTCGCGAACGCCGTCGTCACTCCGTTCGTCACCCGGCTGCTCGGACAGGACGCCTACGGTGTCGTGGCCACCGCCCTGGTCGTCATCCAGGTCGGGATGATCGTCGCGGGCCTCGGCCTGGCCGCCGCGATCACCCGCCACGGCATCCTCGAGCGCTCCGGCGTGGCCGGCGCGCGCTCGCTCGTCCGCCGCGGAGCGGCCGCGTCGGTCGCCGTCGCCCTGCTGGCGGCGCTGCTGGCCAGCCCGCTCTCCCGGGCCGCCGGCCTCGACGACCGCAGCGCGCTCGTCCTCGCGGTCCTGTCCGCCGCCGGCTTCTCGGTCGTCGTCAACGCCCAGGCCTACCTCCGGGTCCTCGACCGGCCGCTCCCCTTCGTCCTGCTCTCGCTCGGGGCGGCGCTCGGCGGCCCCCTCCTCGGCATGGCCGCCCTCCTCGCCGTCGAGCGGCCGACCGCCACGACGTACCTGGCCGGGGTCACCGCCGGGTTCCTCGTCACCGGTGGCATCGGTCTGCTCCTCTCCGGGCGCGGCGCCCACCACGAGCCGGGCGACACCCGGCGAGCGCTCCGGGTCGGCCTGCCGACCATCCCGCACCAGGTCGCGATCTACCTCGCGAGCGGCTCGCTCGTCCTGCTCGCGGGGCATCTGTTCGGTACCGGCGACGCGGGACGCCTCCAGCTCGCCGTGCTCATCGGCTCGGCACCGGGCGTCATCACGTCCTCCCTGAACAACGCCTGGGCCCCGGTCGTCTACCGCACCTCCCCCGAGCACAGGGGCGTGGTCCTCGAACGGACCGGTCGCGACATCGCCGCGCTCACGGCCCTGACCGCAGGCGGGGTCTCCCTCCTCGCTCCCCTGCTGCTTCAGGTCGTCGCCCCGCCCTCCTACGATCCCGCGTCGCTGACCCCTGCGGTGGGCCTGGCCGCGGTGGGCAGCGTGCTGTCGGTGGTCTATCTCGCCAACGTCCACCTCGTGTTCGCCTCGGGCCGGAGCGAGGGGCTGGCCCTGGTCACCCCGCTCGCCCTGCTCGTCGGTGTGCTCGCCGCCTGGGCCCTCGGGGCGAGCGTGGGCCTCGTCCCGATCGCGGCGGGGATGGGCGTCACGTACGCGGCGATGGCACTCGGGGTGGCCGTCCTGGCCCGCCGGGTGAGCCCGACCCGGTGGCGCGAGTCCCGGCTCGCGGCGCCGCTCGCCGCGGGGGTCGCCCTCTGCCTCCTCGGGGCCGCCCTCCCTGTGGGCGGGGCCTGGACCGCCGCCCGGGTCGTCGCGACCGTGGCCGCCGGGATCCTGGGGCTGCTCGCCATGCGGCGCGTGCTCACCCGCTGACCGGCACCCGCGGGTCGGGCAGGCAGGCACACGGAAGAGCCGCGTCACAGCGCCCACAGTGGGCCACCTCCGAGGCGCTGCCGGTTTCGCTCGCATGCCACTGAGCCGGCGAGGGGTCGCGACCTGAACGAGATCGCAGGACATGCCGATGGGGCGTCCGAAATCATGCGCATGTCCTGCACACTCGACGCCGCCATGCACGGGCCGGCGCTACCTGCGTCTCATCGCCGCCAGGCGACCGTGGTTGCGAGTTGGTCCGGCCGTCGGCAGTCAGCGGTCGGGGTTGTGGTGGCCTCCCTGGAGGTCGTCGTCGCCCCCTGAGTGCGTTCGGCCCTGTCGCCCCGGCCAGGTCGGTGGGACCCTGACTGCATGCACCGCCGTGTGTGGCCGGGGAGCCACTTTCCCCTTGGCGCGACGCCCGATGCCGGAGGGACCAATTTCGCCCTTGCCTCCCAGGTGGCGCAGAGCGTCGTCCTCTGTCTGTTCGACGAGGCGGGCCACGAGGACCAGGTGACGCTTCGGGAGTATGACAGCGGCGTCTGGCACGGCTACCTGCCTGGAGTCGGTGTCGGGCAGCGGTACGGGTATCGGGTGCACGGCGCGTACGACCGCAGCCGGGGGCTCCGGTGCAACCCCGCGAAGCTGCTCCTGGATCCCTATGCCCGGGCCTTCGACGGCGAGGTCCGCTGGGGCCCCGAGGTCTTCGACTACGACTGGAACGCACCGGACACGATCTCCGCGCTGGACTCCGCGGCCCACGTGCCGAAGTCCCTCGTCGTGGACTCGACCTTCGACTGGGCCGGAGACGTGGCACCGGGAACCACCTACGCGGACTCCGTCATCTACGAGGTGCACGTGAAGGGGTTCACGGCCACCCACCCGGGTGTGCCCCCGGAACTGCGCGGGACCTACGCCGGGATGGCCCATCCCGCGGCCGTCGCGCACCTGACATCGCTGGGGGTGACGGCCGTGGAACTGCTGCCCGTCCACGAGTTCATCACTGCCAGCGCTCAGGCGCGCTCGGGGTTGTCCAACTACTGGGGCTACAACACGATCGGCTTCTTCGCCCCACTCGAGGAGTACTCGGCCGCGTTCCAGGCGGGGTGGGTCGGTGGCCAGGTGCGTGAGTTCCAGCAGATGGTCCTGGCCCTGCACGCCGCGGGAATCGAGGTGATCCTCGACGTGGTCTACAACCACACGGCCGAGGGTGACCAGCTCGGCCCGACCCTGTGCTTCCGCGGGATCGACAACCACGCCTACTACCGGGTGGATCCGGTCGACCCGTCGCGGTACCTGGACACCACCGGCACGGGCAACTCCTACAACGTCGACGACCACACGTGCCTGCGGCTGATCATGGACTCGCTGCGGTACTGGGTGACCGAGATGCACGTCGATGGGTTCCGCTTCGACCTGGCCACAGCACTGGCGCGCGAGGACGGCGGGTTCGAACGGCTCTCGTCCTTCTTCGCCCTCATCGACCAGGACCCCGTGATCAGCCGGGTGAAGCTCATTGCCGAGCCGTGGGACGTCGGGCAGTGGGACAGCTACAGCGTGGGGGCGTTCCCGGACACCTGGAGCGAGTGGAACGGGCGCTACCGGGACACGATCCGGGGGTTTTGGTCGGGGCGCCCGGGTGCGCTGCCGGAGTTGGCCACCCGGGTCGCCGGATCCTCGGACATCTACGGGCCGACCCGGCGGCGCCCGCACGCCTCGATCAACTACGTGACCTGCCACGACGGCTTCACCCTGCGCGACCTCGTCTCCTTCGCCCGCAAGCACAACGAGGCCAACGGCGAGGAGAACCGGGACGGCACGAACGACAACATCTCGTGGAACCACGGTGTCGAGGGCCCCACCGAGGACCCGGCGGTGCAGTCCGCCAGGGACCGGGACGTGAGGGCGCTGTTGATGACGCTGCTGCTGTCCCGCGGGGTCCCCATGCTGCTCGGCGGCGACGAGCTCGGTCGCACGCAGCGGGGGAACAACAACGCGTACTGCCAGGACAACGAGATCTCCTGGTTCGACTGGCAGCACGTCGATGAGGAGCTGCTGGCCTACGTCCGGCGCGTGATCGCGATGCGTCGGGCGCACCCCGTGCTGCGCCGGCGCCGGTACCTGGCCGACCCCGGGTACTCCGTGTGGTTCGCACCGGACGGCTCGGCGATGTCCCCAGCGATGTGGCAGGACCCGACTCGGCACAGCGTGGCGGTCTTCGTGGACGGGTCCGTGGCCCCCGACCACGACCGCTGGGGGGAGCCACTGCTGGACCGCAACCTGCTCGTGCTCGTCAACGGGGACGCGGATCCCGTGGAGTTCCGTATCCCCGACACCTCACCCGCCGGTCAGCCGTCGGGCCTGTGGCGCCTGGAAGTCGACACCTCGCTCCCGGGGCCCCAGCAGGCGTCCACGACGCTCATCAGGACGGGGGACACCGTGCTCGCCCCAGGCCGCAGCCTGCTCGTGAACTGGGCGGCGTGGGACCCGGTGCCGTGACGGCCTGCAAGCGCTGACCGGGCCACGGTGCATGCGCGCGTACATCGAGGTGCGTCACTGGGCCGCCCGTCGACCGCCCGGATCGCGGCAGAAGAGAAGCCGCTTCCGCGACGATCACGCGGACTCGGACGTGCAGGTCGGGGCGGGACTGCGGGACTGCGGGACTGCGGGAATGCGGGACTGCGGGACTGCTGAAGGTTCCCTCCTCAACGGGGGGTTCGCGCACTCAGGCACCCACGACCTCGGTGCAGACCCCCGTGTCACACGGTTCCGGGGACCTCCAGGGGCTCCACGGGCATGCCGGCCGGGGTGATCCCCCGCGGCAGCGGACGCGGCAGGTACGACGTGGCCGCGCGCAGCCAGGCGAGGAAGGACAGCCCCTGCTCCGCGCCGGCCGTGGGCGGGGCGGCCGGGGCGACCGCCTTGCGCCGCAGATTGACCAGGGTGCGCTGGAGGACCGAGGAGGTCCAGTACTCGACGGCCGGACGCAGGGTCGACCCGTCCCAGCCGAGGAGGTCGGCGAGCTCGGCCGGCTGCCGGAGGTGCTCGACGCCGAGCTCGGCGTCGACCACCGCCCCGACCCGGTCCCGGTCCACGTGCTCGGCGTGCAGCTCGGGCCACGTGGCGCGCACGCGGTCGTTGGCGTCCGCGGACTCGCCGTCGAGGCGCAGGGCGTCACCGTAGACCGCGACGTCGGCACCGAGGTGCGCCGCGTAGAAGACCGGCGTGGACAGCCGGTTCGAGACGACCCGCTCGGCGCGCCCGAGCATCGTCCACAGCCGCCACATGAAGTCGGCCTCCAGCCGTTCGCCGAGGACCACGCACCGGTGGCCGGCGCTGCGGTAGGCCTCGAGGATCTCGGGGTCGGCGGCGTCCGCCGCGTAGAGACAGGCGGTCGCCGGCCCTTCGGCCTCGCGCCACCCGTGCGCGAGCGCCCGGTGGTCTCCCCGGACCCGCTGGGTCTGGATCCCGTGCACGGGCATGAGGACGACGCGCTCGCGTTGGTCCCGGGGCCGCGGCGCAGGACCCGCCGCCCGGGCGAGATAGGCCAGCTGCGCGCCGACGGGGGTCGTCGCATGCTCCTCCACCGCGGGGTCCCAGGCGCGGGAGGTGTGCGACCACACGAGGAGCCGGCGCGCGTCGGTGGGCCGGCGCCCGACCTCGGGGAAGTCGCGGAAGTGCGTCGCCACGGGAGAGACCGCGGTCCATCCGTGCTGGACCAGGCCGCGCACGTGTCGGGGCCGCGACCGACCGAGGAAGGCGGCCAGTGCCGCGCTGTGGCCGTAGAAGTGGTTCTGCGACTCCATGGTGGGGAGGCTAATGCCAGGAGCGCGGGACTGCCGCGCCGACCCCGCACCGGGGCACACTAGGCTGTGCGCGATGACGTACGACGACGTGTGGCTGGTGGTGCCGCTCTTCAACGAGGAGCAGGTGATCGGGGAGGTCGTTCGCACCGCCCGGGCCACGTTCCCCCACATCGTGTGCGTCGACGACGGCTCCCAGGACGCCAGTGCCGTAGCGGCGGCCGAGGCCGGCGCCGTGGTCGTGCGCCACCCCGTGAACCTCGGGCAGGGCGCGGCCCTGCAGACCGGCTTCGAGTACGCCCTGAGCGTCCCCACGATGCGCTGGGTCGTCACCTTCGACGCCGACGGACAGCACCAGATCGACGACGTCGTCCAGATGGTCGACCGGGCCCGTGCCGAGGACCTCGACGTCGTCTTCGGCTCCCGCTTCCTCGACGACCGCACCGAGGCCGGCTTCCTCAAGGGACTGGTCCTCAGGGCGGCGGTCGGCTACACCAACGTCACGACCGGTACGCGGCTCACCGACGCCCACAACGGTCTTCGGGTCATCTCGCGCGACGTCGTGTCGCGGCTCGACATCACCCAGAACCGCATGGCGCACGCGTCGGAGCTCGTCGCGCAGATCGGCGACCTCGACGTCCGCTACGCCGAGAGCCCCGTGCACATCCTCTACACCGACTACTCGCGGGCCAAGGGCCAGTCGTTGTGGAACGCCGTGAACATCCTCGCCGACCTCATCCTCCGATGACTGCCGTCCCCGACCGCCCGAGGTGGGCCAGCCGATGAACATCGTCCTCATCCAGGTCGTGCTGATCGTCGTCGTCCTCGGCGTCGCGGCGCGGCTGTTCCGCTCCCGCGGCGAGCGCAGCCAGGCGGTGCGCCGCCTCGGCCTCGTCCTCTTCGCGGCCTTCGCCGTGGTCTCGATCCTGCTGCCGGACGTGTGGAACCGGATCGCCACGTTCGTCGGCGTCAGCAGGGGCACCGACGTCGTCCTCTACGGCCTCGTGGTCGCGTTCCTGTCGTTCACCGTGACGACCTACCTGCGGTTCCGCGAGATGGAGACCCGGTACACGCGCCTGGCCCGGCGGATCGCCCTCGACGAGGCCGGTGCCACCTTCCCCGTCGACCCGCCCCCGGCGGACCCGGAGTCTCCGGTCAGCTGACCTCGTAGAGCTGGACGTTGCGCGTCGGGCTCTCGTAGACGAGGTGCCACGACGACGGCAGCGTCGGGTGGTCCTCGAGCCACGGCTGGATCTGGATCTTGCAGTGGAAGCACGTGTTGTCGTAGGCGCTGTAGAGGAGCACGGAGTCACCGGGTGCCACGTCGGCGATGTCGTCGAGCTTCTTGGCCTCTCCGGTCCACGTGCGGTCCCCACCCCAGAACGGGCGCTGGTAGATGGGCAGCATGCGCACGGTGCGCACGTCGGTCCACACGGTGTTCGTGCGGTAGTGCTCGGCGCCGAGGTGGCGCGCCAGCAGCTCCATCCCGTCGCCGCCGTTGTGCGCGTAGGCCTCGATGGTCGGCACGGTCCGGGCGCTGTCGACGAGCGGCACCGCGACGGCGAGGCCACCGACGAGGGCGGCGACCGCGGTCCGCGCCACGAGGGTCCGTGCCCGGAGCCGGGTGACGAGCCAGCGGGTGAGCAGCCCGGCGGCCCCCCCGACGACCAGGGCGATCGAGGGGACGTACTGGATCCAGTAGCGCGTGTTGTAGAGGTCGCCGAGGGTCAGCGACGGGGACAGGACCCCACCGGCCGCGAGGTTGACGAGGTAGAGCCAGATGAACGACAGCGACATGACCCGCAGCGGCCAGTTGCGCACGAGGACGGCGAGGATCGCGATGATCCCCGTCGCCACCATCCAGACCCCGTCGGGACGGTCCCACGCGGTCGTGGGAATCGCCAGGAGGTAGTCGAGCCGGGTCTTGGCGTCCTCGGCGAAGTACTCCTTGGCGGCCGCTCCGTAGCCGAAGAGTGCCTTGGCCTTGAGCAGCGGCTGCCCGTAGGCGACGGCACTGATGCCGACGTCGAGGGCCGCCCACGCGGCGACCGGCACGAGGGCCACCAGGGTGGTGCGGACCGGGCGGGCGCCACGGCGCCAGAGCAGGACGAGCAGGACCGGCCAGAAGAAGAGTGCCGTCTCGCGCACCTCGAAGGACCAGCCGGTGAAGAAGCCGGCCACGAGCAGCCACAGGATCCCCGAGGCTCCGCGGAACCCCCGGTCACGGGCCTGGAGCACGGCGAACAGGGCCGCCATGAGGAGGGCCGCCGACATGACGTCGGGGTACTGGCGGGTGAGGTTGTAGAAGACGATCGAGTTGGCGAACAGCACGACCACGGCGACGAGACCGGCGACGGGGCCCCACCACCGGCGTCCGATGAGGTAGACCGCCGCCGCGAGCACCGCGATGGAGATGACCTGCCAGAAGTAGTACGTGACCTCGGCGTTCCCGAAGAGCTTCGCGGGAACGATGTTCGGCAGGATGATCCCGTACCGCGTGTACCCGAGGGGGATCCAGACCTGGTCCGGGAAGTGCAGCGCGCGCTGGACGTAGTGCCATGGGTCGACGGGGACGACGGGCGAGCGCCACACCCAGGCGACGACGACCGTCGTCAGGGCCACGAGCGATGCGACGAGTGCGTCGCGACCGGTCGGCGGGTCGCCGCGCAGCGGGTCGATCGGCTCCTCGGCCGGGACGTTCGTCGCGGTCACGAGCTGGCCACGGTCGGTGGCAGGAGGCATCGCGGGGTCTTTCGTGGGCGGGTCCGGGACCGGACCAGAGTAGGCGGGCGGGGCGCCCGCCGCGAAGTCACGGCCGTCAGCCGCCCTCGCGGAGGTCCTCGTTGTACTGCGCGAGGACGTCGGCCATCGGTCCGTCGAGGACCAGGCGGCCCTCGCGCAGGTACAACGCCCGCTCGCCGAAGCGGCGCAGGTCGTTCTCGTTGTGGCTCACGAGGAAGAGGGTGCGGCCCTCGGAGAGCAGGTCCTCCATCCGGCGGTAGCACTTCTCACGGAACGCCTTGTCCCCGACCGCGAGGACCTCGTCGACGAGCACGATCGGCTCGTCGAGCGTGGTGACGACCGCGAAGCCCAGCCGGACCTTCATCCCCGAGGAGAAGTGCCGGTAGGCGGTGTCGAGGCCCGCCTTCACCTGCGGCCCGGCGAACGCGACGATCTCGTCGAAGCGCTCGTCGATGACGTCCTTCGGCACGCCGTGCAGGCCGGCCAGCAGGTAGACGTTGTCGCGGGCCGTCAGCTCGCCGACGAAGCCCCCGGTGAGCTCGATGAGGGGTGCGACACCGCCGTTGACGGTGACCGTGCCCTCGTCCGGCAGGAGCACCCCGGCCAGCATCTTGAGCAGCGTCGACTTGCCGCCGCCGTTGCCCCCGACCACGCCGACGGCCTCACCCGGCTGGATCTCGAAGGACACGTCACGCAGTGCCCAGAAGGTCTCCGTGGACGTGCCGGAGTCACCGCGGAAGATCATCTCGCGCAGGGACAGGCGACGGCGGCGGGACCGGTAGAACTCGATCCCGAGACCGTCGGCGGTGATGACCGGGGACGCCATCAGATCTCCTTGAGCACCGGGCGCTCGAGCCGCCGGAAGACGGCGAGCCCGACGAAGAGCAGGACGAAGGACACGACGAACGAGGTGGCGATGGAGCCCCACACGATCGGGTACCGGTCGTGGGTGAAGAAGCCCGCGCGCATCATCTCGAGGATGCCGGTCATCGGGTTGAGCCAGGTGACCCGGTCCCAGGGCTGCGGGACGAGGTGGGTCGTGTAGATCACGGGGGTGGCGTAGAAGAGCATCCGCAGCACGATCCGGACGACCCGCTGCATGTCGGTCACCAGCACGGTCGTCGGCGCCAGGATCAGACCGAGGCCGAGCAGCGCGACCGCTTCGAGGAGCACCGCCACCGGGAAGAGCAGCATCCACGGGTTGACGTGGGCCTCGCCCCGGACGAGGTACACGACGAGGAAGGTGAGCAGCACCGGAAGCGACAACAGGTACTCGACGCCCTTGCTGAGGATCACCCGGACGACCCAGATCTGGCGCGGGAGGTTGGTCGAGCGCACCAGCTTGGCCTCCGAGGTCAGCGCTCGCGAGGTGTCGGTGAGCGAGGCCGAGAACCACTGCCAGCTGAGCAGCCCGATGACGAGGAACAGGAAGTACGGCTGGTGACCGATGTCGCCGCGGTCGAGGATGTAGACGAAGACGACGAAGTAGATCCCCGACATCAGGAGCGGGTCGAGCACCGTCCACAGGTAGCCGAGGACGCTCCGTGCGTAGCGGACCCGGAGGTCACGGGTGACGAGGGTCGAGAGGACACCACGGCGCCCCCAGAGCTCACGCGTCGTACGCACCAGTTCCATCGGGTCCTCGTCGGTCGGGTCGGGTCCGCGCGCGCGGACCCGAGGACCGAGGGTACCCGGTGCTCCCCCGCGCACCCGATAGCCTGACCGGCACCCGCCCGCCGACCCCCAGGTGCCTCGTTGTCCCTCCCGTCCGTGTCCTACCTCGTCCCCGTCCTCAACGAGGCTGCGCGCCTCGCCGGGGCCGTCCACGCGGCCCTCGAGCAGGAGTACGACGGCGAGCAGGAGGTCGTCGTGGCCGTCGCGCCCTCGACCGACGGCACCGAGGAGGTCGCGGCCGGGCTGGCCCGTGTCGACCCGCGGGTCCGCGTCGTCGAGAACCCGGCCACCGACATCCCGGCCGCTCTCAACCGCGCCCTGGCGGCCTCCAGCGGCGAGTTCGTCGTCCGGGTCGACGCCCACTCCGAACTGCCCGCGGGCTACACGCGGCGGATGGTCGAGGTCCTCCTCGAGACCGGCGCCGCGAATGCCGGTGGCATCATGCGCGCGGAGGGCCGGACTCCGCTCCAGGAGTCGGTCGCCCGTGCCTACAACAGCGGGCTGGGCCTCGGCGGCGGCGTGCACCACGCCGGGTCCGCCGCGGGTCCGGCCGAGACCGCCTACCTCGGGGTCTTCCGGCGCACCGCCCTGCTCGCGGTCGGCGGCTACGACGAGACCCTGCGTCGCGGTGAGGACTACGACCTCAACGTCCGCCTCCGCGACGAGGGGTACGACGTGTGGTTCGTCCCCGACGTCGAGGTCACCTACTGGCCGCGCGACGCCTGGACGCCGCTCGTGCGCCAGATGTGGGCCACCGGGGTCTGGCGCGGCGAGATGGTCCGTCGTCGGCGCCGCACCCGGGTCCGCTACCTCGCCGCGCCGGCAGTCGTCGTGGGACTCGGCGCCAGTGCCGTCGTGGCGCTCACCGGGGCCGACCGTCGGCACCCGCTCCCGTTCGCCCTCGTGCACCTGGCTCCCGTCGCCTACGCCGCCTTCCTCGCGTACGCGAGCGCCACCTCCGGCGCCACGGACCTCCGCGGACGGGCCCGGGACGCCGCCGTCGTCGCGACCATCCAGACGACGTGGGGGGCCGGCTTCCTCAAGGGGGTCACCCTGGGGGCGGGCCGCACCGTGGACCGTTCCCGGCTGCGCCGGGGGCACGGGTCCCCGCACCTCCCCCGTCGTCGCTGACGCCGCGGCCGGGCACCCCCGTCGTCACCGACGCGGGAGTGCCCCCACCTCGAGGAGGCGGCGCACCACCCGCTCTGACGCGTGCCCGTCGTCGAGCGGGTTGAAGTCGTGGCGCCACCGCGCGTACCGCTGGGCCCACCGTTCGCACTCCTCGGGCCGGTCGGCCCGCGCCACGGCGTCGGCGACCTCCGCCGTGGTGCGGACCAACGGACCCGGTGCGCGCGCCGCGAGGTCCCAGGCGAAGCCCCGGACCTCGCGCTCGTAGCGCTCTGCGTCGGCGACGTGGAAGACCATGGGCCGGCCCGTGGCGCTGAAGTCGAACATCACGGACGAGTAGTCGGTGACGAGGACGTCCGCGAGCGCGAGCAGGTCGCTCACGTCGGGATGGGCCGTGACGTCGATGACGCGCTCGGCCGCCACCTCCGCCCGGAGCCCCAGGGTGCGGGCGTGCCCACGGACCAGCACCGTCCAGTCCGGGCCCAGGCGGGCCGCGAGCTCGGTGGGGTCGAGCGGGTCGGGCTGGTCGAGCGCGTCGTCGCGCCACGTCGGGGCGTAGAGCACGACGCGCGGCGTCGCGACGCCGAGGATGGTGCGGACGTCGTCACCCGAGGACGTCACGACGAGGTCGTTGCGGGGGTACCCGAGCGTCCACATCGGACGCGCCACGGCGTAGCTGCGGCGCAGCGCCTTCGCCCCGAACGGGTTCTGCGCCAGCATCGCCGACCACCGGGAGGACTGCTTCACGACCGCCGCGAACAGACGGGGTGTCCGATCGCGCCGGCCGAGGGCGATCCGCTTCAGCGGCGTCCCGTGCCAGGTCTGGAGGACGAACTGGTCGCGGCGCGGGCGCCAGCCGTCCTCGATCCAGTCGTTGAGGACGAGCAGGTCGGCCCGGTCGCGCGCCGCGTACCACTGCGGGGTGCCGGCCCGGACGGCCGTGGCTCCGTCGGGGGCCTGGACGCCGTCGCGCGAGACCGACCACACCCGCTCGACCTCGGGGGCGACCCGGGCCAGCTCACGGTCGATCGCGGCGGGGTTGCACGACACGTTGCGCCCGTGGAAGCTCTCGAAGAAGGCCACCCCGCTCACCGCCCCCACGTCCGGCGGGTCGCCGCCACCGACCCCGAGGAGAGCGTCGACGCGGTCGACCACCCGGGCGGCGGCCCGGCCGTCGCGGTGCTCGTGGTAGCGCGCGGCGAGCGCCCCGCTGTGCTCGAGGGCGGCGCTCCGGTCGGGGCCGGCGGACCACACCGCGCTGAGGCGCGCCAGGGCCTCCGCCCAGGTCCGCTCGATCCGGCCACCGGTGGTTTCGGAGTACGGGTGGTACAGGCCGTGCCGCCGCGTGTACTCCTCCTCGTCGGGGGCCAGGAAGACGAGAGGCACCCCCGTGACGGCGGCGTCGACGACGATCGAGGAGTAGTCGCTGACGACCGCATCGGTCGACCAGAGCACGCGCATGACGTCCGGCTCGACGGCCGCGTCGAGGAGTCTCACCGCGTCCGAGCGGTGCGACCAGTCCCCCACGGCGAGAGGGTGCGGCCGGACGAGGAGGACGGCGTCGTGGGCAGCGAGCCACTCCTCGATCGCGGTCCACTCCGTGGGGGTCGGGACGACGGGGTCGGCGGCGCCGTCCCGCCAGGTGGGGGCCAGGAGGACGACCCGCCGCCCACCGAGGTCGCCGACGGTGGCCTCGACGCGCGCGCGGGCCGCGGCGCGTCGTTCGGCCTCGGTTCCGCGGTGGAGCACGTCGGTGCGAGGCTCGCCGAGCACCTCGACCCGCGCCGGGTCGGCCCCGAGCGCGCCGGCCATGAGCGGCGCCACGGTCGAGGACGACACGGGGAGCAGGCCGATCCGCCGGCCGCCGCGCCGGTACATCCCGGCGAGCAGGCCCGGCACCGGCCCGCGGTCCCCCAGCACGGGCAGGCGCATCGCGGCCGGGCTGTCGAGGTGCATCCGCTTGAGCGGGCTCCCGTGCCAGAGCTGCACGACGAGCGCCCCGCGTACGCCGAAGCGGCTCGCGTCACCGAAGCCGTGGGTCATCACGACGACGGCCGCCCGGGTCGCGGCCCGGAAGGCCGCGAAGGACCCGTGGGGCAGCACCCGGACCCCGAGCTCGCGGGCGTCCCTCGCCTCCTGCTCGCTGCGCGCCAGCCACGTGACCCGGTCGCCGCGGCCCCGGGCCACGAGCTCCTCGACGACGGCACGGGCGCCGTCATGGACGCCGTACGCGCTGCCGACGACCCAGGTGTCCCGGGTGCGGGGCACGACGCGGGTCACGAGGTCGCCGAGCGCGTAGCGCGGGATCCACAGGACCTTCTCGACGTTGCGTCGGGCGAAGGCGGTGTCGGGCACGGGCGCCAGTATCGCGTACCCGGCCGGTGGGGCGGGGGGCGCCCCGCTCAGCCCGCGGAGCAGACGCTCGCGAGGTCCTGCGTGTCGGCGTCCGGGTCGGTGCCGGGTCGCTCCATCACCGCCGGCGTCGAGGCCGACGGCTCCGGGGTGGCCGCGGCGCTCGCCGCGGCGGCGGGCTTCGGCGTGGCGGCGGGGGCCTTCTCCGACGCCGCGATGGCCTCGGCGACCGTGGAGCGGATGACCGCCGGGTCGTAGTCCCACGGCTTGATGAGGGGCGGGACGAAGTTCACCGAGGTGATCTTCTCCTGCTTGGTCCGCACCGCCACCTCGGCGAGGCCGGCGAGGGCGTCCTGCGGGATGTCGGTGCTGAAGACGCCCTTGGAGGCGGCGGCGAGGTCGCCGAGGTGGAGCACGACCGTCTGCGGGTCGAGCTGCTTGACGAGCGCGGTGACGACGCAGCGCTGCCGGGCCATCCGCTCGTAGTTCGTCGAGTCGACCCGGCTCCGGGCGTACCAGAGGGCGTGGTAGCCGTCGAGGTGGCGCTTCCCGGGCTCGATGTACCCCTTGATCGCGGAGCTCCCCCCACCGATGGGGGTGCGGCGCTGGACGGTGATGTCGAGGCCGCCGACCGCGTCGACGAGACTGCTGAAGCCCTTGAGGTCGACGAGGACGTGGTACTGGACGTCGAGACCGGTCAGCGACTCCACGGCCTCTCTGGTGGCGACCAGCCCGGGCTCCTCGGTCCCGGCGGGGAACTCACCGGCGTGCTCCTGACCCCACGTGTAGAGCGCGTTGAGGAGACACTCGTCGCCGCACACCCACCCCTGCGGCATGAGCCCGGCCATGACCGAGCCGGGGCGGAAGTGGATGTTCTCGGTCTCGCGCGAGAAGCCGAAGAGCACCGCGCGGCCGGTCTCGGCGTCGACACTCACGAGCTGGATGGAGTCCGGGCGCATTCCGATCCGGCCGGCGCCACTGTCACCGCCGAGCAGGAGGATGTTGTAGCGCCCGTCGACGGCGCCGACCGCCTGCCCCGACGCGAACATCGAGCTCATGGCCGCGCGGGCGGTCCCGACCGTCGCCCCCGCCCACCCGACGACGCCCGGCACCAGCAGCAGCACGACGAGCAGCGCGAGCATCCGCCGCCGGTCCCGGGTCGGCAGCCGGTCCGGGCGACCGAGCCGCCAGGCGTCGACGAGCAGCACCACCCAGAGCGCCGCGACCGCGACGAGCAGGACCTGGAGCAGGACCAGGCCGATCCGGTGGGTCAGCACCGTGAGCAACGCGGCGCGGCTCGCGAGCCCGACGAGGAGGAGGACCAGGCCCAGGCCGAGGACGCCGGCCCAGACGCGCAGGGCGAACCTCCCGAGGCCGCGGTTGCCCGCGGCGAGCTGGGCACTGCCCGGCACCACGAGGGTGACCAGGAGAAGGGCGATGGCACGGCGTCGACCCCGACCCGACCCGCGACCCTGACGCGTGTCGACCCGGAGGGCGTCGACGGGCTCCCGGTGATCGAGCACCGCGGTGCCCCGTCGTTCTCCCATGGTCGACCAGTATCGACACGAGCACCCCGCCGTGGGTCGAGGCGCGCCGGGGGCCGGGGGCGCATCCGCCGGAGCCGCTCGCACCGGTAGCGGCCATACTGGGTGGCCGCACCGACCGGAGGTGGGAGCCGCCATGACCGACGACGAACGCGCCCGACCGATCCCCCAGGGGTCGCCCGGGAGCCGGCCCGACGACGACGTGTACGTCGTCGACACCCGTCGTCGTGGCCGGCCCTCCTCCTCGGGGCGGCCGGCCCGCGCTCGGCCCGCGCGCCCTGACACCGCTCCCCCGCCGCCGCCGCGGCCCGCCGCGGGCTACGACGAGTACGGCCGGCCCGTGCCCACCGGTCGCGAGGCGCGACCCCCGCGTCCGCCGGAGCGGGCGCCGCGCCGGCCGAGGCGCCGCGGTCGGCGCGTGGCCTCCCTCCTCGTCCTGCTCCTCGTCGGCTGGCTGGGGTTCACCGCGGTGGCTCCGTGGCACGCGTGGTCCACCGTCAGCCGGGAGGACTCCACGCCCACCGGTGAGCGCCCCGCCGCCGGCGACGGTCACACCTACCTGCTCGTCGGCTCGGACAGCCGCGAGGGCCTGACGGCCGCCCAGAAGAAGGCCCTCGGCACGGGGAGCGCCGAGGGCCGGCGCACCGACTCGATCATCCTCGTCCACGTGCCCTCGGGCTCGGGCAAGCCGGCCCTCATCTCGATCCCGCGGGACAGCTTCCTCCCCATCCCCGGCCACGGCAAGAACAAGGTCAACGCCTCCTTCGCGTTCGGCGGGCCGAAGCTCCTCGTGCAGACCCTCGAGCAGGCGACCGGGCTGCGGATCGACGGCTACGTCGAGATCGGCTTCGGTGGGTTCGCCAGCGTCGTCGACAGCCTCGGGGGGGTGGACATCTGCGTGCCGCGGGACATCAAGGACGCCAAGGCGCACCTCGACGTCAAGAAGGGCTGCCAGTCCCTCGACGGACCCACCGCACTCGGCTACGTCCGGGCCCGCTACTCCGACCCCAAGGGCGACCTCGGGCGGGCCGAGCGGCAGCGCCAGTTCCTCGGCGCGGTCATGAAGAAGGCCGCGACACCGGGGACGGTCCTGGTGCCGTGGCGCTGGTGGGGCTTCACGCACGCCGCCGCCTCGAGCGTCTTCGTCGGGGAGGACACCACCCTGCTGGACGCCTACCGGATCCTCTCGACGATGCGGAAGGTCTCCTCCGGCGACGCCCTGAGCCTCGTCGTACCGGTCTCCGACATCAACGCCTCGACCTCGGCCGGATCGTCGGTCCTCTGGGACGACCAACGGGCGGGCGACCTCTTCACGATGCTCCGCGACGGCACCCCGCTGGACGCCCCGCCCGCGGGCACCGACGGCCTACCCAGCGGCGGCTGAGGGACGTCCCCGCAGCATCCCTCGCTCTCAGCCGGCGTCCAGAGCCGGCCGTTACACTCGCCCGGTCCCGCGTCCGCGGGTCTCGAGCACCCGAGGGAGGACCTGGTGGACGGCGTCGCACCGCGCGGGGGGCAGCAGCCCCCCGGTCCCGGTGACTCCTTCCCCCGGCGCCGTGACGTCCATGCGCGGACGTCACCCTGGCGCCGCAGGCTCGTCGTCGGCCTCGTCGTGGTCGTCGTGGTCGCCGTCGCCGGTGGGGCGTACACCGCGTGGCGCCTCAACTCGAACATCACGAAGGTCGACGTCTCGGACGCCCTCGGCACGAACCGCCCGACCCAGGCCCCCAAGGCCGAGGGTGCCGTGAACATCCTCCTCGTCGGCTCGGACACCCGCGAGGGCACCGGCAACGACAAGATCGGTGCCGTCGTCGAGGATCCGGGCCAGCACTCCGACACCAACCTGCTCGTCCACCTGTCGAAGGACCGGACCTGGGCGACGGTGGCTTCGATCCCGCGCGACTCGATGACCAAGGCGCCACCGGAGTGCTCACCCACCGCACCCAAGGACCAGTGGGTCACCCGGCAGTGGAACCACAACTACAAGATCGGTGGCATCGGCTGCCTCATCCACACCCTCGAGGGCAACACCGGCGTCTTCGTCGACCACTACGCCGTCGTCGACTTCCGTGGGTTCCAGTCGATGGTCGACGCGCTCGGCGGGGTCACCGTGTGCACCGAGCAGCCCATCGACGACCGGGAGTCCGGGCTGCGCCTCACCGCGGGCACGCACACCCTGCAGGGCGAGCAGGCACTCGCCTACGTCCGCACCCGCAAGTCGCTCGGCGACGGTTCGGACCTCGGGCGGATCAAGCGCCAGCAGGCGTTCCTCTCCTCGGTGGCCCAGGAGGCCACGTCGAGCCGCCTGCTGTTCCAGCCCGCCAAGCTCTTCGGCTTCCTCGACGCCGCCACCAAGTCGCTGACGACCGACCCGGCGTTCGGCCTCGGGACGATGAAGGACCTCGCCGAGAGCATCCGGGGCATCGGCCTGTCGAACATCCAGTTCGTGACCGTCCCCAACGAGCCGTACGCCCCGGACCCGAACCGGGTCCAGTGGCAGGAGTCCGCGGAGGTCATCTGGGAGTCGTTCCGCGAGGACCGGCCGATCGGCGAGGAGGCCGACCCCTCAGCCACGCCGTCCCCCACGCAGAGCCCGCTCACGGTCTCGCCCGACACCATCTCGGTCCAGCTGCTCAACGGCACCGGCGCGTCCGGTCTCGCGAGCCAGGACGCGGCGATGCTCGAGGTCCAGGGCTTCACCGTCACGGGCACCGGCAACGCCGCGAACGCGTCCGCGGGGGTGCTCGTCGAGTACTCCACCGGCCAGGAGGAGGCGGCCCGCACCGTGGCCGCGGCCTACCCCGGCGCGAAGGTCCAGGAGGCCACCGGGCTCGGCACCGTCGTGCGGGTGACCCTCGGGCCCGGGGCGCCGAGCCCGGTCGAGGTACCGAACCGCACCGGGAGCTCGCCGCTCCCCACGCCGAGCATCACCGCACCGACGCCCGAACCCAGCCCGACCCCGACGATCTCGTCGCGGCCCGCCGACGAGGACATCTGCACGACGTCCTGACCGGCAGGCCGTCTTGCCGGTCGGCTCAGCCCTTGAGCAGCTGCCGCGCCATGACGATGCGCTGGACCTGGTTGGTGCCCTCGTAGATCTGCGTGATCTTGGCGTCCCGCATCATCCGCTCGAGCGGGAAGTCGCGGGTGTAGCCGGCCCCGCCGAGCAGCTGGACGGCGTCCGTGGTCACCTGCATCGCGACGTCGGAGGCGTAGGCCTTGGCGGCGGCCCCGAAGAAGGGGAGGTCCGCGTCGCCGCGCTCGGACTTGGCAGCGGCCACGTAGACGAGCTGGCGGGCGGCCTCGAGGGTCATCGCCATGTCGGCGAGCATGAACTGCACACCCTGGAACTCGGCGACGGCCCGGCCGAACTGCTGGCGCTCCTTGACGTAGGCGACGGCCTGGTCGAGCGCGCCCTGTGCGATGCCGACCGCCTGCGCGCCGATCGTGACCCGGGTGTGGTCGAGCGTCTGGAGCGCGAGCTTCAGGCCGGCGCCGACCTCGCCCACGACACGGTCCCCCGGGATGCGGCACCGGTCGAAGTGCAGCTCACGCGTGGGGCTGCCCTTGATGCCGAGCTTGCGCTCCTTCTCGCCGAAGGTGAACCCTTCGTCCGACTTCTCGACCACGAAGGCGGTGACGTTGTTGCCGCGCTGGCCGTCCGGGTCGGTGACCGCGAGGACCGTGTAGTACTCGGACACACCGGCGTTGGTGATCCACGACTTCTGGCCCGAGAGCACCCAGTCGTCGCCGTCACGGACCGCCTTGCACCGCATCGCCGCGGTGTCCGAACCCGCCTCGCGCTCGGACAGACCGTAGGAGAACGTCGTCTCGCCGGCCGCGAGCGGGGTGAGGTACCGCGTCCTGACGTGGTCGTCCCCCGCGAGGATGAGCGGCATCGAGCCGAGCTTGTTGACCGCCGGGATGAGCGAGGAGGAGGCGCAGACGCGGGCGACCTCCTCGATGACGAGACACGTGGCGAGCGCGTCGGCGCCGACGCCGCCGTACTCCTCCGGGACGTGGGGGGCGAAGAAGTCGGACGCGACGAGGGCGTCGTGGGCCTCCTGGGGGTAGCGCGCGTCCTCGTCGACCTCCGCCGCGTACGGGGCGATCTTGTCCTCGGCCACGGCACGGACCGCCTCGCGGATCGCCTCGTGGTCCTCGGAGAGCCGGTAGGTGTCGAAGTCCGGGTTGCCTGACATGGCGGTCATGTTACTCGCCGGTACCCGACCGCTCGACGGCAGCCCCGCGTGCGTTTGCGCGATTCACCACGCACCCCGCCCGTTCGCGTCCTACAGTGCCTGTGGCGATCGCCACCACCGACCTCAGGGGAATCCAGATGGCCACGACCACGACGCGCTCGCGCGCGCGCCTCGCCCTCGTCGCCACCCTTGCGGGAGGTCTCGTCGCCGGCGCCGCCGGGACCACCCCGGCTCTCGGGGCCCCCACGTCCTCCGTGACGGACCCGCGACCCGAGCTGCTCCGAGCCTTCGCCGCGGCGTCGACGAGCGGCTCGGACCCGACCGCGACGCCGCTCGGCGGCGACCGGGCCAAGGCCGTCGAGGTGGCCGACAAGACACCCCTGACGATCGCCCCCGGGGAGCGCGGGCCGGCGGCGACCACCGCTCCCCGCCGCAGCGCGGCGGCAGCCACCGGTGACTGCGCGTCGCTCAACGCCTCGGTCGTGCAGACCCTCGACCGCACCCACGTCATCTGGGACACCGTTCCCGGCGCCACCTCGTTCTCCGTCTCGAGGCAGCGGTACGGGGGCAGCGCCCGCACCCTTCGGTCCGGCCTGACCGGTGACACGACGTCCTTCCTCGACGCAGGCCACGACCCCATGGGGTCGGCCGCCTGGTACGTCAACGCCACGGTGGGGACATCGACCTTCTCCTGCCGCACCCCGGAGTCCGGGTGGTGGTCCATGAGCACCCCCGACGGCACCGGCTGGCCGGACGTCTTCTTCGCCGGTGACGACCAGGTCTTCGAGCAGGACGTCTTCGGTCCGGCCTTCCCCGCCTGGGACGCATCCCTGACCCGCCCCAGCTTCTCCCCCAACGGCCACCAGCTGGCGGCCGTCGAGACGATCGGCGGGGTGCCGTCGATCTCGGTCCGGGTCTCCGCGACCGGGCAGCTCCTGTGGTCCGTCCCCTTCCCGGCCGGGACGGTCCTCGACGAGCCCGCCTTCGCCCCCGACGGCCAGAAGATCGTCGTCGAGGCGCTCAACCCCACCGACCTGAGCACCTCGACCGGCCTCTACACGATCCCCGTCTGGACCAAGCACACCCCGAGGCTCATCCCCGGCTCCGCCGGGCTCGCGACGCCGGACTGGGTCGACACCCCCGGCGCCACGTCCTCGACCACCGTCGTCGCAGCCGACCTCTCCCCGGGCGGGGGCCTGGTCCTGGTCAACGCGACGAGCGGGGCGCGCACCCCTCTGGCCCGCACCGGCGGCGCGATCGACCCGACAGGCCTGCCGGACGGGTCGATCCTCTTCGGCACCAACTCGGCGAGCACCGCCACCATCTCGCTGCGGACCTCCGCCGGGGCCGTCTCGATCCTCGGCCAGTACGCCGACAGCGAGGTCCGCTGGCCGGTCCTCAGCCCGGACGGGGACATCTACCACTTCATCCGCTACCCGGACCCCGACCGACCCGGCAGCCACCTCTGGGCGGTCGACCGGCTCGACTCCTCCGGTGTCGGCTCCCCGTCCTGGGTGGGCGGGACGTGGGACGGCAGCTCCCCCGGCTTCCAGGGCTTCGACCTGCGGACGCCCTTCTCGGCCGGCACCTCCGACGTCGGCGGATCCCCGAACCCTGACATCCTCGCCCGCTCCAGCAGCGGGGTGCTCTACGGGTACCCGCTCTCCGGCGACGGCGCCCGCTTCTTCGACAGCCGACAGAAGATCGGGACCGGGTGGAACGTCATGAAGCAGTTCCTCGCCGTCGGCGACCTCAACGGGGATCGCCACGGCGACATCCTGGCCGTCGACCGTTACGGGTCCCTGTGGTTCTACCCGGGCCGCGGCGACTACAAGGTCGGGGCGCGCACGCGGGTCGGTACCGGCTGGCAGTCGTACAACATCTTCTCGACCGGCGACTTCGACGGCGACAGCCGCGCGGACATCATCGCCCGGGACCGCTACGGCCGGCTGTGGATCTACCCGGGCAACGGCCGCGGCGGGGTCCTCCCCCGCAAGCAGATCGGGAGCGGGTGGCAGATCTTCAACGCCATCCTCGGCCCGGGCGACTGGGACTACGACGGCAAGCCCGACCTCATCGCCCGCGACCGCGCGAGCGGCACCCTCTACCTCTACCCCGGCAAGGGCAACGGAGGCTTCGGCGCCCGGAAGGTGCTGGGCCGCGGGTGGAACGCCCGCGTCGGCTTCGCGGCCACCGAGGTGTGGGGCGGACTCAACGCCCTCTTCGCCACCACCACGGACGGGACCCTGCTCGACTACGACAGCGTCGGCGACGGGGTGATGCTCGGTAGCGACATCTACGTCGCCGGCACCGGCTGGAGCTCGTACACGATCACCGGCTGACCCCTCGGTCCGCTCCGGTCACTCCCCGCGCAGCAGGTGCCAGAGGTGGCCGTGCTGCTCGCGGTCGGTGAGCTCGGACAGCACCTCGCGCTCGAAGAGCTGGACGCCGGAGAGGTCGTAGGCCTGCTCGACGAAGTACGTGATGGCGTAGGTCATCCCGCGCAGCTCGAGGTCACGGAGCGCCTCGAGCACCTGCTCGGGGGTGCCGACGAGCGGCCCGTCCTCGAACGACTTCACCGTCGACTCGACGACGTCGTCCGGCAGGCCGGCCGACGCGTAGTGGTCCCGGATCCAGCCGAGCCGCTCGCGCACCTCGCGCTCGTCCCGTCCGATGACGACGTTGAAGTTGGCGCTGCGGACGATCTCGCCGGGGTCGCGGCCGATGTCGCGGCAGTGCTGGTCGAGCACCTCGGCCTTGTGGGTGAACTCCTCGGGCATCCCGGAGAAGTTCGTGTAGTCGGCGTACTCCGCGGCGATGCGGAGGGTCTTGCGCTCGCCACCGCCGGCGATCCACAGCGGGATGCCGTTGGCCCGGCTGCCGGGCTGGGTCGTGCCCTGGAGCGGCTGAGGGAAGCACATGGCGCCGTCGACCTGGTAGTGGTCGCCGTCGAGCGTGGCCCGGCCCGTGGTCCACATCTGCCGCATGATGTCGACACCCTCGCGCAGCCGGGCGAGCCGCTCGCCGGCCCCGGGGAAGCCGTACCCGTACGCCCGCCACTCGTGCTCGTACCAGCCGGCCCCGATGCCCATCTCGAGGCGGCCCTCGGACACGGCGTCGACGGTCGCGGCGACCTTCGCGAGGTAGGTCGGCTCGCGGTACGACATGCACGTGCACATCTGGCCCAGCCGCACGCGACCGGTGACCCCGGCGAACGCCGCCATGAGGGCCCACGCCTCGTGGACGGCGGCCTCCGTGGGGCTGGGCACGGGGTGGAAGTGGTCGTAGACCCAGATCGAGGCCCAGTCCTCGATGCCGTCAGCGCGCCGGGCCAGTCCCGCCATGACGCCCCAGTGCTGGTCGGCGTCGATGCCGGCGAGGTCGTGGCGCCAGCCCTGCGGGATGAACAGTCCGAACTTCATGCGGTCTCCTCGCGATGTGGTTTCCTCGATCATGCCGCACGCCGCGGGGGCCCTCGCGGTCAGTGGTCCGCCGAGACCTCCGGCAGGGTGCGTGCCGCGAGGACCCCCACGACACCGAGGGCACCGAGGAAGGTCAGCGCGACGGTGACGCCGAGGGCGGCCAGGCCCGCGGTCACCGCACCGACCACGAGCAGCAGCACGCCCATCGCCGTGTTCGCCACGGCGACGTACTCGGTGCGACGGTCCCCGGCGGCCATGTCGACGACGTAGGTCTTGCGCCCCACGCGGACCCCCACGTGGACGAGGGAGACGACGAAGAAGGCCGTCGCGAGCACCCACCCGGGGGCCGTGCCGTCGCGAGCGGCGAGCAACGCGGCCACCGCGAGGACCACGACCGAGGCCACCGCCGCCCCCACCGCCATGAGGGTGCGCGAGGAACGGTCGGCAGCCGCACCCGACACCCGACCCCCGAGGACGGAGGCCAGGCCGGCCGCGACGACGAACGACCCGAGCCCCGAGAGCGGAGTGTCACCCGACCTCGCGGACGCGGAGACGAGGAACGGCGGGGCGAGCGCCGAGACGAGCAGCAGCCCCCGGACGAGCACGAAGCGACGGAACCGCGCGTCGTCGCGGACCAGGCTCCATGCCGGCCCCGCCCAGCCGTCGTCGGACCCGGCCGTGGAGTCCTCGGTGCCGGCCTCGGGGTCCTCCTCGGGCTCGCGGACCCGGGAGTACACGGCCAGGGCGAGCACCCAGGCCGACGCCGCGCCGACCAGGAGAACCGCGAGCAGTCCGGGTCCGACGTCCCCGCCGAGCAGTCGGAGGGCAAGCCCCAGGCTCAGGGCAACCACACCGGACGCGACGGTCGCGATGCCGTTGACACGACCCCGCTGCCCCTTCGGGACGGTCCGCCCGAGGACGTCCTTGCCCGCGAGCGAGCACAGGGAGCGCGCGAGCGAGAAGACCGCCAGCGCCACCACGACGAGGAGACCCGCCGCCGTACCGGAGGCCCACGCCGCCGTCGCCGCGAGCGCGAGCGCGGCCGCTGCCTGCCCGGCGGCGCCGAGCACCCACACCCGGGTCCGGCGGCGCTGCCCCGTGACCCAGGGTGCCAGGGCCGCCTGCGGCAGCATCGACCCGGACTCGCGCACCGGGACGAGGAGGCCGACGAATCCCGCGGGCGCCCCGAGGGCAGCGAGCAGCCACGGGAGGACCGTCTTGGCGGCGACCACCTGGTCGCCCGCGGACTGCAGGGAGCTCGCGGCGACCTGGCGCAGGCCGTTCGCGGCCACGGAGCGCTCGGCCGCGCCGCCGACAAGGCGTCGGTACCACGTCTGGGCCGGCGTGTCGGTCGGGGAGCTCACCGGAACACGGTAGTTGCCGGGTCCCCTGCGACGGCGTCCCCCACCCGGACATCGACCCTAGGCTGTGCGCGTGGCTCACACGATCACCGTCGTCGGTACGTCCTACGTCGGGCTGTCGCTCGCCGTCCTGCTGTCCCGCGAGCACGACGTCATGGCGTACGACATCGACGCGACGCGCGTCGCGATGCTGCGCGAGGGACGCAGCCCGATCTCCGACCCCGACATCGAGGCCCTGCTCGCGGGCGGGTCACTCCGGCTCCGGGCGACGACTGATCGTGAGGAGGCCTACCTCGGAGCTGAATTCGTCATCGTCGCCACCCCGACGAACTACGACGAGCGAACGAACTTCTTCGACACGAGCAGCGTCGAGCAGGTCGTCGAGGACATCCGGAGGATCGAGCCCCGGGCCACGGCGGTCGTCAGGTCCACCGTGCCCGTCGGCTTCACCGCCGCGCTGTGCGAGCGGCTCGGTACCGACCGGGTCATCTTCTCGCCGGAGTTCCTCCGCGAGGGCCGGGCGCTCCACGACAACCTCCATCCCTCCCGGATCGTCGTCGGGGACCGCGGCCCCGCCGGGGAGGCCTTCGCCCGACTCCTCGCCGACGCCGCCCTCGACGACGACGTCCCGGTGCTGCTCACCGACGGCACGGAGGCGGAGGCGATCAAGCTCTTCGCGAACACCTACCTCGCGATGCGCGTCGCGTTCTTCAACGAGCTCGACACCTACGCCGCCACGCACGGCCTCGACACCCGACAGATCATCGACGGCGTGGGCCTCGACCCGCGGATCGGAACGCACTACAGCAACCCGAGCTTCGGCTACGGGGGCTACTGCCTCCCCAAGGACACCAAGCAGCTCCTCGCGAACTACGCCAACGTGCCGCAGACCCTGATCCGCGCCATCGTCGACGCCAACACCACCCGCAAGGACTTCGTGGCCACGGACGTCCTCGCGCGGTCCCCGCGGGTGGTCGGCATCCACCGGCTCATCATGAAGTCCGGCTCCGACAACTTCCGCAGCAGCAGCGTCCAGGGCGTCATGAAGAGGATCAAGGCCAAGGGCGTCGAGGTGCTCGTCTTCGAGCCCGAGCTCGACACCGACACGTGGTTCGGCTCGCCGGTGGTCTCCCTCGAGGAGCTCAAGGAGCGGTGCGACGTCATCGTCGCCAACCGCGTCACCCCCGACCTCGAGGACGTCGTCGACCGGGTCTACACGCGGGACCTCTTCGGCGGCGACTGACGAGGTGCGGCCACCTCGCTCTCCTCGAGGCCCCGGAGGAGCATGATGTCGCCATGGGCGCCCTCAAGCACCAGAACGACCCCGGCCTCATCCGCGAGCTGCTCATGGACCCGGGCATCTGGGTCGTCGTGGGGCTCTCCTCGAACGAGCAGCGGCCCGCGTGGTCGGTCTCGCGGTGGATGACCTTCGAGCTGGGGACGCCCATCATCCCGGTGCACCCGAAGGCCGAGACGGTCCACGGCGCGCGCGGCTACGCGTCGATCGCCGACATCCCGGACCAGGACCTCAAGGTCATCGACTGCTTCGTCAACTCCTCGAAGGTCGGGGCCGTCGTCGACGAGGCGATCGAGCACAAGGACCGGCTCCTCATCGACGCGATCTGGATGCAGGTCGGCGTCATCGACGAGGCCGCCGCCGAGCGGGCCCGCCGCGCCGGGCTCGACGTGGTGATGGACACCTGCCCCAGGATCGAGTGGCCCAAGATCCGCCGCGACGGCATGCAGCGCTGAGCGACCCGGCCCGGGGCGCGGCTCACGGGCAGCGCTTATATCGTGGGCACCGGACGGTCGGTCCCGGCCTCCCCCCAGCGTCCACGACCTCGAGAGGCCACTACCCGCCGTGCGAATCCTGCGCCACGACACCCTCCAGTCCCTCTCGGTGGTCCAGGACGGGGACACCGTGGAGATCGGGCTCAGCTGCCGGGACGGCGTGCGCGTCCTGGCGCTCTCCGTCGTGGCTCGAGGTGGTGAGGGCCGGACGCTGTGGTCCGAGGAGCTGGCGGCCACGCCGTCCGCGCGAGTCAGCGTCCCCCTCGCGGAGGTCGGCTCCCGCGCCGACGAGACCTTCCCGGCCATCGTGCGTGCCCCGCGGCCCGGCGCCCCTGCCGTCGCCCTCCTCGACCTCGTCGTGACGCTCGAGGCGGACGACGACGACGGCACCGTCACCGTCGGACGCGGCGACTACCGGGCGTTCCCCATCCGTCACTCGCGGTTCACCGCCTCCCGGCCGGTCCGCGTCCCGGGCGGCGTCATCACGCCCTACCTCCGCCGCGGCGGCAGCCTCAGCTTCGCCTACGCCCGCTCCGAGCCACCGGTGAGCGGTTCGGGGCGGGTCACCCGCGTTCGCGCCGGCGACGACGCCTGGGAGATCCACGGTGTCCTCGACACCCGGAGCCATGCGGTGACCGGCGGCGAGCTCGTCCTCCTGACCCGCCGCACCGGAGACCGGATCGTGCTGCGCACCGAGGTCACGCCGGAGGTGGGCGCCGACGAGGTCGCCGCGGTCCGGCGCACCCGGTTCACCGCGGTGGTCCACCCCGGTGACCTGCTCCCCCGACTGGACCGTCCCGAGTTCCTCGATGCCGTGTTCGTCGCGGACGTCGCCCACCACGAGCAGCGCGCCGAGATCCGGGTCCGTCAGGTGGCCCGGAGGATGAGGCTGGCGATGCCGGCCTCGGTCCTGGCCGACGGCGAACGAGCCGGCGAGCTCCGGGCCTACCGCACCTTCAAGTCCGGGGCCCTGGCGTTCGAGTTCCGCCCACTCGACGTGGCGGCCGTCGACCTCGCCCGCACGCCTGCCCGCTCCGCCCTACGGCTGAGGTGGCAGACCCGCAAACGGCCCGTCTGGCTCGTCGGGGAGCGCCCCGACACGGCCCAGGACACCGGCATCGCGCTCTACCGCCACCTCCGCGAGGAGCACCCGGAGATCGACGCTCGGTACGTCATCTCGGCCGACTCACCGGACCGCGCTGCCCTCCAGGGCGACTCCGGGGTCCTGACCTTCGGGAGCCGCGAACACGTCGAAGCCACCCTCGCCGCCCGCCGCATCCTCTCCTCGCACCACAGCGACTACCTGCTCGCGACCCGGAACCCCGCGTTCCAGCGTGCCGTCCGGGCCCGCCGGGTCTTCCTCCAGCACGGGGTCATGGGGACCAAGAACATGGTCGCCAACTACGGCTGGTCCGCCCCCGGTTTCAGCGCGGACGCGTTCGTGGTCAGCTCGGAGCGGGAACGCCGGATGATCGTGGAGGACTTCGGCTGGCCCGAGGACCGGGTCGTCGTCACCGGCCTCTCCCGGCACGACCGGCTCTTCGAGGACCACCCACCGCCGGAGCGTCGGCTGCTCATCATGCCGACCTGGCGGGACTGGCTCAAGGGCCGTGAGGACGTGCTCGGCAGCGAGTTCTACGAGCGCTGGCAGGGCGTCCTGCACTCGCCGGAGTTCTGGGCCTTCCTCGATCGCCACCAGCTGTCGGCGGACCTGTACCTGCACGCGAACATGCAGCCCTACGCCGACCTGTTCGACCTCTCGCACGTGACCGTCGTGCGGCACGGTGACGTCGCGATCCAGGACCTGCTCCTGCGGTCGACGATGATGCTCACCGACTTCACGAGCGCCGCCATCGACTTCTCCTTCCTCGACCGTCCGGTCGTGTACTACCAGTTCGACCGCACCCGCTTCCTCGGGAAACGCCCCTCCCACTTCGACCTCGACGACGAGCTCCCGGGCGAGATCGTGGCGACCCGGGCGGAGCTGCTCCACGAGCTCGAGGCCACCGCCGACCGTGGGTTCACGATCACACCCGAGGCGCGGCGCAAGTCCGCCGCCCTCCTCGCGCACCGCGACACCGGGGCCCGCGAGCGCATCGTCACCGCGGCGGTCCAGGCCCCCCGCCGCCGGCTCGACCCCCCGGGGGTCCGTGACGCCGTGGGCTCCGCGCGTCGGCTCTGGGAGCGCACCACGACCCGCGGTCGCGTCGGAACCGCCCGTCGACGCGCCCTCACGCCGGTGGGCCGAGCGCTGTACGGCGTGGCCAGCCGCCTGCCACGTTCCGCGGTGGTGGCCTTCGAGAGCAACATCGGGCAGGACATGGGCGACAGCCCGGGCGCCATCCAGCGCGAGATCGTCAGGCGTCGCCTGCCCGTGGACACCGCGTGGGTGCTCGACCCCTCGCTGCCCGCTCCTGACGGGGTCCGGGTCCTGCCACGGCAGTCGCTGCGCTACCTCTGGGTGATGGGTCGGGCCCGGGCGTGGGTGAGCAACCAGAACATGCCGGCCCTGGTGCCCCGGCCACCGCGGACGTTCTACGTCCAGACCTGGCACGGGACCCCACTCAAGCGCATGCTCCACGACCTCGATGCCGTCGTCGGCCGGGACGCCGGCTACGTCGGCCGCGTGGACCGGATGATCGGCGAGTGGAGCGTGCTGTTGTCCCCGGGACCGTGGGCCACGGAGCGGTTCCGCTCGGCCTTCCGCTACGACGGCGACGTCATCGAGGAGGGATACCCCCGCAACGACGTCCTCGTCACCGCGCCCGCGGAGCGCGCCACCGCGGTCCGCAGGCGCCTCGGGCTGGCCCGCTCCAAGAAGGTGCTCGTCTACGCGCCGACCTTCCGCGACGACCAGCGGTCCGGCAACCGGTTCACGTTCGCCCTCCCGCTCGACCTCGATGCGCTCGTCCGCCTCGCGGGTGAGGAGTACGAGATCCTCGTCCGGCTGCACCCGGTGGTCCGCGGCAAGGTGCCCCTGCCCTGGGGGGTCCACGAGACCGGCGCCGGTTTCGAGATGGACGACCTGCTCGCCGTCGCCGACGTCCTCGTCACCGACTACTCCTCGGTGATGTTCGACTACTCCGTGCTCGAACGGCCGATGGTGTTCTACGTCCCGGACCTCGACCACTACCGCGACGACCTGCGGGGCTTCTACCTCGACTTCGAGAGCGAGGCGCCCGGCCCGCTCGTGCGCACGACGGCCGAGCTCGCCGAGGTCATCCTCGACGCGGACCGTCTGGAGCAGCACCGGGCAGCGGTCCGGGCGTTCCGGGAGCGGTTCGCCCCGCTCGACGACGGCGGCGCCGCAGCCCGGGTGGTCGACGAGCTCCAGCGTCGCGGCGTGCTGCCACCGGACCCGCGCTGACGACCGACGGGCGGGGTCAGCCGCGCCGCCGCTCGCGCAGCGCCGCGCCCTTGGCGTGCGCCTGGTCGCGCAGGGCGGCGCGGAACTCGCCCATCGCGGCCCGCAGGCGCTCCGCCTCGGCGCCCTCCCCGGACCCGAGGATGCGCGCCGCGAGGAGCCCCGCGTTCCGGGCGCCGCCGACCGACACGGTCGCGACCGGGACGCCCGCCGGCATCTGGACGATCGACAGGAGCGAGTCCATCCCGTCGAGGTACGCCAGCGGCACGGGGACGCCGATGACCGGCAGCGACGTGACGGAGGCGAGCATCCCCGGGAGGTGGGCGGCGCCACCGGCGCCAGCCACGAGGACCCGCAGGCCGCGCTCCTCGGCCGAGCGACCGTACTCGAGCATCTCCTCGGGCATCCGGTGCGCGGAGACGACGTCGACCTCGCAGGCCACGCCGAGCTCCTCGAGGGCGGTGACCGCCGCCTCCATGACCGGCCAGTCGGAGTCCGAGCCCATGACGACGCCGACGACCGGCGTCCTGCTGCTGGACGTGCTCATTCGGTGACCACTCCCGTGAGGTAGTCGGCGGCGTGCCCGGCCCGCTCACGCAGGTCGGGCAGGTCCCCGCCGGAGAGGTTGACGTGCCCGATCTTGCGACCGGGGCGCACGTCCTTGCCGTACAGGTGGAGCTTGACCTCGGGGTCGCGGGCCATGACGTGCCGGTACGCCGGATAGAGCTCCGGGTAGTCACCCCCGAGGACGTTGGCCATGACGGTCCACGGCTCACGGGGGCGCGGCGACCCGAGCGGGAGGTCGAGCACGGCCCTCAGGTGCTGCTCGAACTGGCCGGTCACGGCGCCGTCCATCGACCAGTGGCCCGAGTTGTGCGGCCGCATCGCGAGCTCGTTGACGACGAAGCCGGGGGTGCCGTCCGCGCCCTCGACCTCGAAGAGCTCCACCGCGAGGACCCCGGTGACCCCGAGCTCGCCCGCGACGAGCAGCCCGGCCTGGACCGCGCGGCCGGCGAGGTCGGCGTCGAGGTCGGGAGCCGGGGCGAGGACCTCGGTGCAGATGCCGTCGGTCTGGACGGTCTCGACGACCGGCCAGGCCGCGGCCTGCCCGGACGGGCTGCGGGCGAGCAGGACCGCGAGCTCGCGCCGAAAGGCCACCCGCTCCTCGAGGAGCAGCCCCGTCCCGGCGGCGGCGGCCCGCTCGAGCCAGTCGCCGAGGTCGTCGTCGGCGTCGACGACCCGGACGCCCTTGCCGTCGTACCCACCGCGCGGGGTCTTGGCGATCACCGGCCAGCCCACCTCGGCACCGAAGGCCGCGACGTCCGCGGCGGTGTCGGCGCGGACCCACCGGGGGCACGGCACCCCGAGGGCGGTGAGCCGCTCGCGCATCGCGAGCTTGTCCTGGGCGAAGCGCAGGGCCTCCGGCGAGGGGTGGACGGGGGTCCCCGTGGCGACGAGTGCCTCGAGCACCTCGGCGGGGACGTGTTCGTGGTCGAAGGTGACGACGTCGCAGGCCGCCGCGAAGCGGAGGACGGCATCGGTGTCGGTGTGCGCGCCGACCGGCGAGCTGGGCACGACGAGGGCGGCGCTGGCGTCGGGGGCCTCGGCGAGGACGCTCAGCGTGACACCGAGCTCGGCCGCCGGACCGGCACACATCCGGGCGAGCTGGCCGCCACCGACGATGCCGACGACGGGGAACCCTCCGGGGGCGCGGCGTGGGGTGGTCACCCGGCGAGGATAGCCACGCCGCTGTATAGGCTGCGTGGGTGACCGCCCAGGACGCCCCGTCACGAGGGCCGCTCTCCCGAGCCCTCGACGCGGCACGGGGGGCCGTGAGCGTCCTCTACCGCGAGGTCATCAAGTTCGGCGTCGTCGGCGCGTTCGCCTTCGTCATCGACCTCGGCCTGGCGAACGTGCTCTGGCACACGGTCCTCGAGGACAAGGTCACGACGGCGAAGCTCATCTCCGGCGCCGTGGCCACCCTCGTCGCGTGGCTCGGCAACCGGCAGTGGACCTTCCGGCACCGGCGCAGCCGCCCGGTGCACCACGAGGTCGGCCTCTTCTTCGGCGTCAACATCGTGGCGCTCGGCATCTCCGCGGTGGCACTCGCCGTGTCGCACTACGGGCTCGGCTTCACCTCGACCCTCGCCGACAACCTCGCGACCGTCGTCGGCATCGGCCTCGGCACGCTGTTCCGGTTCTGGGCCTACCGGCGGTGGGTCTTCTCGTTCGAGCCGGTCTGAGCCGGCGTGCCCGGCCCGACGGCTCCCGCCGTCAGGTCTGGCTGATCGAGAGGAACAGGGCGAAGACCGGCGGGGTGGCCCGCGCCAGCTCCAGACGTCCGCCGGCCGCTTCCGCGAGGTCGCGCGCCAGCGAGAGCCCGAGACCCGAGCCGGATGACGAGACCGACCGTTCGAAGATGTGCGGTGCCATCGCGGGCGGCACACCGTCCCCGGCGTCGCTCACCTCGATGACGACCGAGGGCCCGGCCCGGCGCGCGTTGACCTCCACCGTCCCCCGGCCGTAGGCGAGGGAGTTCTCGAGCAGCGTCGTGAGGATCTGGCCGAGCGCGACGGGCGTGGCCCGCACCACGAGCCCCCGCTCGCCGCTGACCTTGACGCTGCGACGCGCCTCGGCGAAGGCGGGTTGCCACTCCCGCTGGAGCGAGGCCAGGACCGAGTCGAGGGAGACCGAGGGGTTCACCTCGGCACCGTGCCTCGTCCGGCTCATGAGGTCGTCGACGACCTTGCTCAGCCGCTCGACCTGCCCGATGGCGATCATGGACTCCTCCGCCACGACCTCGAGGTCGTTCGTCACGTTGATCTCCTCCAGCCGCATGAGCAGGGCCGTGAGGGGCGTGCGCAGCTGGTGCGAGGCGTCGGCGGCGAAGTCCCGCTCGGACGCGAGCCGGCGGGCTCCCTGCTGGGCTCCGCGGATCAGCGCGGCGTCGAGCGTGTCGACCTCGCTGATGCCGGAGTCCAGGGCCACCGGCCGGTCCCCTGCGCCCAGCCTCTCGACCCGCTGCCGCAGCGTCTCCAGGAGTGCTGCGAGCCGGGAGGCGCTGCGGTCCGCGACCCAGACCGAGCCCACGCCCGCGACCGCGAGCGCGACGATGACGGCCACGCCCGGAGCGACCCACGTGGCGGGGTCGTCGGGGTCCGGACGGGGCCGGGTGGCGATGAAGGCCGCGGCGGCCCCCACGCTGAGCGCGGTGAGGGCGGAGGCCTGGAGGACGACCCCGAGGACGATGCGCCGCACCGGAGGTCAGTCCTCCGGGGCGTCGAACCGGAAGCCCAGGCCGCGGATCGTCGTGATGTAGCGGGGGTGGGCCGCGTCGTCGCCGAGCTTTCGGCGCAGGACCGAGATGTGCATGTCGAGGGTCTTGGTCGAGCCGTACCAGGCGCTGTCCCAGACGTCGCGCATCAGCTTCTCGCGGGAGACGACCTTGCCGGCGTTGGACACGAGCACCCGGAGCAGCTCGAACTCCTTGCCGGTGAGCTGGACCTCCTCACCGCGGAGGAACACCCGTCGGCCGTCGGGGTCGATGTCGAGCAGCGGGTTCTCGTCGGACTCCAGCGGGTCGACGATGCCACGGCGCAGCAGCGCCCGGGCCCGGGCGAGCAGCTCGGCGAGCCGGAACGGCTTGGTGACGTAGTCGTCGGCCCCTGCGTCGAGCCCCACGACGGTGTCGACCTCGTCGGCCCGGGCCGTGAGGACGAGCACGGGCACGCTGCTGCCCTCCTGCCGGAGCCGGCGGCACACCTCGAGCCCGTCCATCTTCGGGAGCCCGAGGTCGAGCACGACCAGGTCGGGCTGGCGCAGGGCGCCCTCGAGCGCGGACTCCCCGTCCGTGCACACCTCCACCTCGTAGCCCTCTCGGCGGAGAGCACGGGCGAGCGGGTCGGAGATCGCGGGGTCGTCCTCGGCGAGCAGCACCTTGGTCATGGGGCGATCGTAGTCACGCCGAGGGATTCGGCACGGCGGGACGGCGTCCAAGGGGTGCGCGTCGCAGCTCGTGGAGCGTCACGACCCCGATCCCCCGGAGCAGCCGGCGGCGGCGCTCGACGGCCGTGAACCCCGAGACCGCCCCCAGGGCGCGGGCCATGTCCTCGTCGACGTAGACCGTTCCCGAGGGCGTGACGGCCGTGATCCGGCTCGCCTTGTTGACCGTGACACCGAACACGTCGCCGAGGCGTGAGACGACCCGACCGTGCGCGAGGCCCACGCGGACCGGCGGCAACAGCTCGTCCTCGGCCATCGCGTCGACGAGGTCGAGCGCGATGGCCGAGGCCGCGGCGACGTCGGTGTGGACGAAGAGCACCTCGTCGCCCACGGTCTTGATGACCCGGCCACCGTGCTCGGCCACGACGTCGCTCGCCAGGAGCTCGAAGCGCTGCACCAGCCGGGCCAGCTGGCGCTCGCTCATCCGGCGGACGAACGAGGTGAACGAGACGAGGTCGGCGAAGCCGACGGCCCGCACCGGCGCGGAGGGGTCCGAGCGGACGGCGGGGTCCGCGTCCGCGAGCATGCGCTGGATGGCGTTCGTGAGGTGTCGTCGCCAGACGTAGACGAGCAGCGGTTCGATGTCGTCGATGGTCCTGGAGAGCAGGTTCGCGGCGTCCGCGGCGATCCCGGGCTCCGGGACGGAGCGGGTGTCCTTGCCCTCGGGCTCGTCACCGTCGTCCGGCGTCAGGGACTCGGCGACCAGCTGGGTCTGCCAGACCGCGAGCCGGTCGGCGGTGCGGGCGAAGGCGCGGGTCATCCCGAGCGCGAGCTCCTCGCTGACCTGGCCCCGATGGACCATGTCCGTGACCCGGCGCAGGGCCTCGCGGTCGGCCTCGGTGAACATCGCCTCGTCGTCCTCGACCACCTGGAAGCCCATGGCGTGCCAGAACCGCCGCGCCTCGGCGGGGTTGACACCCGCCCCCTCGGTGACCTCGGCGCGGGCCATCGACGCGGACCGGCCGAGGAGGGAGCGCTCGATGCGCTCCGCGAGGTCGTCGGCGGTCGGGTCGGGCGGCGGGACGTGCGGGACCGGGTCGCCCGGAGCGTGCTCGTCCGACATCCCGCCTCCTCGCTCAGCGCGACCGGACGTGGACGACGTCCCCGGCGGAGACGCTCGTCGTCCCGCCCTCGGTGCGCACGGTCAGTCTGCCCTCCCCGTCGACGGCTGTCGCCCTGCCCAGCCGGACGGATCCGTCGGGGGCGTGGACCTCGACGTCGCGCCCGACGGTGCCGCAGGCGTCCCGGTAGGCGGCCACCGCGGGGCCGTCGGGGCCGGTGTCCTCCCGGAGCACCGCCGCGAGGTGGCGCAGGTAGGACTCGAGCAGGGTCGTCCGGTCGGTGCCGGGGGCCCCGGCCGCGCGCAATGAGGTCGCGGTGTCGAGCGGCAGGTCCTCGCGGGGGGTGTCGACGTTGACGCCCGCACCGACGACGACGCCTGCCGGGGTCCACTCGCACAGCAGGCCGGCGAGCTTGCGGTCACCGTCGTCCGGCACGAGGACGTCGTTGGGCCACTTGAGCGTCGTGCGGACGCCCGTGACCTCCTCGACGGCCCGGTGGAGCGCCAGACCGGCGAGGAGCGGCACCCAGGAGGCACCGGAGGGCGGCTCGGGGACGAGGACGGAGACGGCCAGCGACGTCCCGGGGGTCGTCGTCCAGGCCCGGCCGAGGCGTCCGCGCCCGGACTCCTGGACCTCGGCGACGACGACCCGCCCGGGGCGGGGGTCGGACCGGACCTCGTCGTTGGTCGACCCGACGCGGTCGTGGACCTCCACGGGCAGCCACGGGTCGCCGGGTGTGACGGACACCGCGCCCAGCGGGCGGTCAGGGGGCTTCTCCTGCATGTGCACAAGGCTAGAGTCGGCGCATGTCGACGAGCGACCTGCACTCCATCGGTGGAACCGACGTCCCGGCCGACATCGACACCTCGACCACGGCCGGCAAGCTGGCCGACCTCAAGCGCCGGGTGGCCGAGGTCGCGAACGCCGGGTCGGAGCGGGCCGTCGAGAAGCAGCACGCCCGGGGGAAGAAGACCGCCCGCGAGCGGCTCGAGCTGCTCCTGGACGAGGGCTCCTTCGTCGAGATGGACAAGTACGCCCGGCACCGGTCGGTCTCGTTCGGGCAGGACAGGAACCGCCCGTACGGCGACGGGGTCGTCACCGGCTACGGCACCGTCGACGGCCGGACCGTCGCCGTGTTCGCCCAGGACTTCACGGTCTTCGGCGGCTCGCTGGGCGAGGTCTTCGGCGAGAAGATCTGCAAGGTCATGGACTTCGCGATGAAGGTCGGGTGCCCGGTCGTCGGGCTCAACGACTCCGGCGGGGCACGCATCCAGGAGGGCGTGGTCAGCCTCGGCCTCTACGGCGAGATCTTCCGCCGCAACGTCCACGCGAGCGGCGTCATCCCCCAGATCTCGCTCATCATGGGCCCGTGCGCCGGCGGGGCGGTCTACTCCCCCGCGGTCACCGACTTCACGGTGATGGTCGACCAGACCTCGCACATGTTCATCACCGGCCCCGACGTCATCAAGACCGTCACCGGCGAGGACGTCGGCTTCGAGGAGCTCGGCGGCGCACGCACCCACAACACGAAGTCCGGTGTCGCGCACTACATGGGCACCGACGAGGTCGACGCCGTCGAGTACGTCAAGGCGCTGCTGTCGTACCTGCCGAGCAACAACATGGACGACCCGCCGGTCTTCGGGGAGGAGAACGACCTCGAGGTCAACGCCGACGACCGCTTCCTCGACACGATCATCCCGGACTCCCCCAACGTGCCGTACGACATGCACGAGGTCTTCACCCGCGTCCTCGACGACGGTGACTTCCTCGAGGTCGCGCCGCTGTTCGCCCCGAACATCATCACCGGCTTCGGGCGGGTCGAGGGCCGGTCCGTCGGGATCGTCGCGAACAACCCCATGCAGTTCGCCGGCACGCTCGACATCGACGCCTCCGAGAAGGCCGCCCGGTTCGTGCGCACCTGCGACGCGTTCAACGTCCCCGTGCTCACCTTCGTCGACGTGCCCGGCTTCCTGCCCGGCACCGACCAGGAGTGGGACGGCATCATCCGCCGCGGCGCCAAGCTGATCTACGCGTACTCCGAGGCGACCGTGCCGCTCGTCACGGTCATCACCCGCAAGGCCTACGGGGGCGCGTACGACGTCATGGGGTCCAAGCACCTCGGCGCCGACATCAACCTCGCCTGGCCGACCGCCCAGATCGCCGTCATGGGCGCCCAGGGCGCGGTCAACATCCTCTACCGCAAGGAGCTCAAGCGCTCCGCCGAGGCCGGGGAGGCGGTCGAGGAGGCCCGCGCGGCGTTCATCAAGCAGTACGAGGAGGCGCTGGCCAACCCGTACGTGGCGGCCGAGCGCGGGTACATCGACACCGTCATCACGCCGTCGAACACCCGGATGAACGTGACGAAGGCGCTGCGGGCGCTGCGCACCAAGCGCGAGACGCTGCCGCCCAAGAAGCACGGCAACATCCCGCTCTGAGGGGGCAGCGATGACGGACACCGAGCAGCAGCCGGCGATCAGGGTCCTCGGCCCCGCGACGGCCGAGGAGGTCGCGGCGGTCGTCGCCGTGCTCGCGGCCGCGGGTGGCGGTCACGAGGGGCCGCGCGAGCGCCCCGTGTCGCTGTGGGCCTCCCGCGCCGCCGCGGTGCGCGCCCCGGTCCAGCACGGCCCCGGCGCCTGGCGCGCCACCCTTCGCCACTGACCCGGGCGGCCCGAGCACCCCTCGCACCCTGCCCCTCCCGTACACGAACCGACGAATGTGTCACTTCGTGTACGCCCGGCCACCGGCACCCTCCGTACACGAACCGACGAATGTGTCACTTCGTGTACGCCCGGCCACCGGCACCCTCCGTACACGAACCGACGAATGTGTCACTTCGTGTACGCCTGTGGATGACGCCACGGCCCCCCGGCTCGAATTTGCCAGTCTCAGGGGATGGCCGAGGACCCCAAACCGCTCACGTGGCCGTTCCTGCGCTCCGAGGCGTCCACGCTCGGGCTGTCGGCGCGCGCACTGCGAGGTCCCGGGTACCGGCCAGTCCTCCACGGTGTCCTGGTCGACGCCCGGGTCCCCGACACACTCGTGACGAGGGCACGTGCCGCCCTGCTCGTCGCGCCGGAAGGCGCGGTCGTGAGCCACTGGACGGCAGCCCGCCTCTGGGGCGGTCGTGTACCGGACAACGACTTCGTGCACGTCAGCTTCATGCGGCGCGTGCGCTTCCGCGTCCACGGGGTGAAGCCCCACTGCTTTCGCCACCGTCTCGACATCACGCGCCGGCACGGCCTTCCGGTGACCTCGCCGGCACAGACGTTCTGCCACATGGCAAGGTTCCTGGGCCTCGTCGACCTCGTCGCGCTCGGCGACAGTCTCGTCCGCAAGGGTCGATGCACGCCCGACGAGCTACGCGCCTACGCCGGGGACTGGTCCGGACAGTTCCACAGCGAGTGCGTCGACGCGGCACGGCTCGTGCGTGAGCGGGTCGACTCCTCGCCCGAGACGGCGCTCCGCCTGCTCATGGTCCTCGCCGGGCTGCCCGAGCCGCAGGTCGACATCCACATCAGGGACGCAGACGGGAGCATCCGCTTCCGCATCGAGCTGGGCTACGAAGGCGTCCGGCTCGCGATCGAGTACGACGGACGATGGCACCGCGACGGCGAGCAGCCCGCGAAGGATGCGGCGCGGCGAGAAGAACTGGGACGTGATGGCTGGACGTTCCTCCTGGTCACTGCGGATGAGCTGTACGACGACGCCGAGCAGCTCCTGAGGCGGTTGGTCGCTGCGCTGCACGAGCACGACATCCCCGTTCCCGACGTCCTGTCCTCAGCCTGGCGGCCGCACTTCCGGGTCGTCCGGATAGCCGCCTGACCATCGTTCCCGCACAGCAAACCGCCTCGGCCGGCGTACACGAAGTGACACATTCGACGAATCGTGACCGCTCAGGGGGCGGTGCGGCGGACGAGGGAGCGGGCGAGGTCGGCGTGGTCGCGCGCGCCGAGGACCTCGGCGTCGAGCACCCGCCGCGCCGCGTCCTCGTCGCCGAGGAAGGCGCGCAGCGTGAGCGGCACGGTGATGCCGTGCGCGGGCCGGTCGAGCACCGTCACCTCCTCGCCCGCCCGGATGGTGCCGGGGACGACCACGGCGAGGTAGGCGCCGGGGCGTCCGTGCTCGGAGAACCGCCGCACCCACCCCTTCTCCCCCATCCACGCGGCGAAGTTCGCGCACGGGATGCGCGGCCCGGCCACCTCGAGCAGGACCTCCCCGACCCGCCACCGCTCCCCGACGAGGGCGCCGTCGACGTCGAGCCCCTCGGTCGTCAGGTTCTCGCCGAACAGCCCGTCCCGCAGCTCCCGGCCGAGCTCGCGCCCCCACCAGTCGAGCTCCTCCCGCGCCACGGCGTACACGGCCTGCCGGGACCCGCCGTGGTGCCGCCGGGCCACGACGTCGTCCCCGACGACGCCGCTGCCGAGCCCGCCCGACTTCGGTCCGGGGTCGCGGACCTCGACCGAGCCCGTGGGCCGCTTGTCGATGGCGGAGGCCCTCCCCCTGGCCCCGATGCCCTCGCGCGGGCTGCCGACGTTGACCGACCGGATGCGTGCTGTCACCCGTCGAGCGTAGGCCGGGAAATCCGCGGGTGGGCGCGCCGTGGGGTCGGGTAGCGTCCCGGAGGTGACCGAGCCCAGCAGCACGCGCCAGCCCACCCCCGTCGACGCGATCGCCGATGCGCACTTCGACGCAGCGGTCGCCCTCAGCCCCATCGAGGCCACCTACATCGGTGTCCCGGGCCACGAGAGCGAGCTCGACGACCTGTCCCCGGCGGGCTACGCCGCCCACGCGGACCTCGCCCGGCAGACCCTGGCCCGCCTCGACGCCGCCGACCCGGTCGACGACGTGGACCGGGTCACCGTCGCCGCGATGCGGGAGCGCCTCGGCCTCGTCGTCGAGACGCACGAGGCCGGGTACGACCGGATGGAGCTCAACGTCATCGCCTCGCCGCTCCAGTCCTGCCGCGACGTCCTCGACCTGATGGCCACCGACACCCAGGAGGACTGGGCGACGATCGCGACCCGCCTCGGTCAGGTCCCCCGCGCCCTGGAGCAGTACCTCGGCACGCTCCGCGAGTCGGCGGACCGGGGCCTGGTCACCCCGAGGCGACAGGTCGAGTCCTGCATCCGGCAGTGCGAGGACCTCACGAGCAGCGACGGCTTCTTCGCGAGCTTCCTCGCCGGGGCGAAGGCCGCCGACGCCCCCCTCGACGCGTCCGTCGCCGCCGACCTCCAGCGCTCGGTCGAGGGCGCCGCGGCCGCCTACCGCGAGATCGGTGAGGGGCTGGCCCGGCACCTGCTCGACCGCGCGCCCGCCTCGGACGCCGCCGGCCGCGACCGCTACCAGCTCGCCTCGAGGAGCTTCCTCGGCGCCACGGTCGACCTCGAGGAGACCTACGCCTGGGGCCAGGAGGAGCTCGCCCGGATCACGGCCGACATGGAGCGCACCGCCGGCCGCGTCCTTCCCGGCGCGACGGTGGCGGAGGCCGTCGAGCACCTCGACCACGACGAGGCCTACCTCCTGCGAGGTACCGAGGCCCTGCGCGAGTGGATGCAGGAGCGCGCGGACGAGGTGATCAGGGACCTGGCCGACACGCACTTCGACATCCCCGAGCCGGTGCGCACGATCGAGTGCCGCATCGCCCCGACCCAGACGGGCGGCATCTACTACACGGGCCCGAACGACGACTTCTCCCGACCCGGTCGGATGTGGTGGTCGGTCCCCAGGGGGGTCACCGAGTTCGGCACGTGGAAGGAGCTGACGACCGTCTACCACGAGGGCGTCCCGGGCCACCACCTCCAGGTCGGCCAGACCGTCTACCGCCGCGAGCTGCTCAACCGCTGGCGACGGATGATGTGCTGGGTCAGCGGCCACGGCGAGGGCTGGGCCCTCTACGCCGAGCGACTGATGGCCGAGCTCGGGTACCTCGACGACCCGGGCGCCCACCTCGGGATGCTCGACGCCCAGTCGCTGCGCGCCGCCCGGGTCGTCATCGACATCGGGGTGCACTGCGAGTTCGAGGCACCGGCCGAGGTCGGCGGCGGGGACTGGACCTACGAAAAGGCGTGGGAGTTCCTCACCCGCCACGCGAGCAACGACGAGGGCACCCTGCGGTTCGAGCTCGACCGCTACCTCGGCTGGCCGGGGCAGGCCCCCAGCTACAAGGTCGGCGAGCGCCTCTGGCTCCAGATGCGCGACGAGGTGGCGGCACGGGAGGGAGACGCCTTCTCGCTCAAGGACTTCCACCGCCGAGCGCTCGACGTCGGGTCGGTCGGCCTGGATGTCCTCCGGGAGGCGGTGCTCCGCCCGGCCTGATCGGCACCGGCGCCCCACGGTGGCCCGCGACGCCCGAAGGGTGACGTGGCCAGCCGCGCAGGACCATACTGGGGGGGCCGTGACCTGCAGGACACGGAGGGGAGGACAGATGCCCCGAACACGAGGGCGCCGTCCCGCAGGGAGCAACACGCGGGAGACGATCTCCGCCGCCGCCAGGCGCCAGTTCGCCGACCTGGGCTACCCCCGGACCACGCTGCGGGCCATCGCCCGCGAGGCCGACGTCGACACCCGGCTGGTCACCCACTACTTCGGCAGCAAGCAGAACCTCTTCATCAGCGTCATCGACGTCCCGTTCGACCCCGACGCCCTCGCCGAGGGGGTCCTCAGCGACGGCCCGGAGCGCGCCGGGCACCGGCTCGCCGAGCTGACCATCCGGACGCTCGACGACCCCGACTCCCGCCAGTCGATGACCAGTCTCCTGCGGGCCGCGGCGTCCGAGGACGAGGCGGCCTTCCTCGTCCGCCGCATTCTCACCGACCGGATGCTCACCCCCCTGGCCCGCATCCTCGGCGGGGACCGGCCCGAGCTGCGGGCCGGCCTCATCGGCGTCCAGCTCACCGGCTACCTCTTCGCGAGGTACGTGGTCGAGCTCCCCGGGATCAGCGACGCCACGGCCGAGGAGCTCGCGGACGCCATCGGGCCGGTGATGCAGCACTACCTCGTCGGTCCGCTCGGCGACCCGGTCCCCGTCTGACCCGGGGCGTCGTGAGACGGGACTCCGCGCCACGCGACCCCAGGGGCGAGAATCGTCCGCGTGGAGCCCGCCGTGCTCGTCGTCGCCATCGTCCTCGTCGTCATCGTCGTCAGCCGCCTCGCCGCACCTCGTGGCGTGCCGGTGCCGATCGCGCTGCTCGGCGTCGGCGCGATCCTCTCCGCCGTGCCCGGGGTGCCCGAGGTGCGACTCTCGCCCGAGGTGGTGCTCTTCGGGCTGCTCCCTCCCCTGCTCTACTCGGCCGCACTGTCGAGCTCGCTCGTCGACATCCGCACCTACCGGTCGAAGATCCTCAGCCTCTCCGTCGGGCTCGTGCTCTTCACCGCGGTCGGGGTCGGTGTCGTCGTCTGGTGGCTCCTGCCCGTCTCCTTCCCCCTCGCCCTGGCCCTGGGGGCCATCGTCGCCCCGCCGGACGCCGTCGCGGCGACGGCCGTCGCCCGGCGGATCGGGCTGCCGCGGAAGATCACGACCATCCTCGAGGGCGAGTCCCTGCTCAACGACGCGACCGCCCTGGTCTCCCTCCGCACGGCGCTGGCGGCCGCCGGTCTGAGCGCCCACGGCGTCGGGGCCGCTCCCGACGCGGTGAGCATCGGCTCGGTGTTCGTCGACCTCGCCGTCGCGGCCGTCGGGGGCGTCGCCGTCGGCGTGCTCGCCTTCGTCGTGGTCGGATGGCTCCGGCGCCGGCTCACGGAGGTGCCCGCGGACACGGCGCTGTCCTTCATCGCCCCGTTCCTCGCGTACGCCCCGGCCGAGGTCGTCGGCGCGTCGGGCGTGCTCGCCGTGGTGACCGCGGGCCTGCTCCTCGCCTACCGCGCCCCGGTCCTGCAGTCCGCACCGTCCCGGCTCGCGGAGCGGATCAACTGGTCGAGCGTGACCTTCGTCCTCGAGAACGCCGTGTTCCTCCTCATCGGGCTCCAGGTCTGGAGCCTGGTCCGCGACACCCGCAGCGGCGAGCTGGGCACCGGGAGGACCTTCGTCGTCGCCGGCGCCGTGCTCCTCACGGTCCTCGTGCTGCGCCCCGTGTGGCTCGTCGCCCAGGGCATGGTCCAGGTCCTCCTCGGGCGGGCGGAGCGGCGGACGATGCTCGGCTGGTCGCTCGTCGGCGGCTGGGCGGGGATGCGTGGCGTCGTCACGCTCGCGGCAGCGCTGACCCTCCCCGAGGACACCCCGATGCGCCCGGAGCTCGTCCTCATCGCGCTCGTCGTCACGGTCGGCACCCTCGTCCTGCAGGGCACGACGCTGCCCGCCCTGGCCCGGGCCCTGGACGTCCGCGGGCCGGACCCCCGCGAGGACGCCCTCCAGGAGGCGACCGTCCTCGGCGCCACCACCGGCGCGGGGCTGCGTGCCCTGGAGGACGACCCGGCGGCCGACCCGGATGTCGTCTCGATGATCCGGCAGCAGGCCGCCGACCGGGTCAACCGCAGCTGGGAGCGGCTCGGCACCCTGGGGCCCGGCGAGCGCGAGAGCCCCGCCGAGGCCCGAGCCCGCCTGCGGGTCGAGATGATCCGCACCGAGCGGGCGGAGCTGCTCCGCATCCGCGACGCCGGCGCGGTCGACCACGCGGTGCTCACGAGCGTCCTCGGGCAGCTCGACGCCGAGGAGACCGCCCTCGCGTGGAGCGCGACCCGCACCGCCGGGGTGAGGGAGTCCGAGCTCCGTCCGCCCGAGCACGTCTCCGGCGCCTGCGAGCACCTCGCCGACGACGGCGTCCCCCACCCGCCGTCGGAGACCGAGGGGTGCCCGGAGTGTCGCGCCGAGGGCCTGACCTGGGTGCACCTGCGCTCGTGCACCACGTGCGGCCACGTCGGGTGCTGCGACTCCTCGGTGGGCAGGCACGCCACCGCCCACTTCCACCGCTCCGGGCACCCGGTGATGCGCTCCATCGAGCCGGGCGAGGCGTGGCGCTGGTGCTTCGTCGACGAGGTGCTCGGCTGAGCGCTGACGCCCGCGGGCGTCCGCGCGCTCAGCCGAGCGGCGGCCGCCGACCGACGGCGCCGAGGTCACCGTAGGTGCGCCGGGCCTTCTCGAGTGCCGCCACGTACCCGGCCCGCCCCTGCGCGCCGCTGTCGACGTCGGTCGGGACGGCGAGCAGGCCGCGGACGTCGTCGAGGGAGGCGAAGCCGCGCCCGATCATCCACGAGGTCAGGCCGTCGAGGAGGGTCCTCGTGTGCCCGATGCCGTGCCGCACGAGGGCGGAGGCCGTCATCACGACGTCGGCGCCCGCGAGCAGGTACGCCGCCACGTCCTGCGAGGTCTCGACGCCGGTCGTCGCGCCGAGCGAGGCCCGGACCCGGTGGTGGAGGATGGCGATCCAGGTGCGGGCCAGCCGTGCCTCCGACGGCGTCGACAGGTCGAAGCCGGTCGTCACCACGAGGGTCTGCGGGTCGACGTCGGGCTGGAGGTAGCGGTTGAAGAGGACCAGCCCGTCGGCGCCGGCGCGGTCCAGGCGGACCGCCATCTCGCCCGCGGAGCTGAAGTACGGGCTCAGCTTGACCACCACCGGCACCGAGACGACCTCGCGGACCTGCTCCAGGATCGCGACGTGGAGGTCCTCGACGGCACGGCCCGTCGTCGTGGGGTCACCGGGCACGACGTACACGTTGAGCTCGATGGCGGCGGCGCCGGCGTCGACGAGGGCGCGCGCGAAGCGGACCCACCCGCCCGAGGTGCTGCCGTTGAGGCTCGCGATGACCGGGACGTCCACGGCGGACGCGCACTGCTCGACGAGCCGCAGGTGGCGGGTCGCACCGCCGGGCTCGGCGGACGGGGAGGACGGGAAGTACGACGAGGCCTCGCCGTGGGAGTCCTCGGTCCCCTCGGACACCGCGAGGTCGTGCATCTGCTCACGGGTGACCTGCTCCTCGAACAGCGAGGGCAGGACGACCGCCCCGATGCCCTCGTCGGCGAGCGCTCGGACGCGGTCGACGCTCTGGGTGGCCGAGGACGAGCTCGCGACGAGCGGGTTGCGCAGCGTCAGCCCCAGGTAGGTGGTCGTCAGGTCAGTCATGGGATTCTCCGTCCGTCGGTTGCGAAGCGGTCGGCCCCGCGGGTCGCCATCTCCTCGTAGGTGGCCCACCGCTGGTCCACGGCCTCCTGGGCGAGGCCGAGCAACCGCTCGGCCTCCTCGGGGTCGGCGTTGCGGACCATCCGGTAGCGCAGCTCGTTGTAGAGGTAGTCGCCCAGCGGCACGCGCGGCCGCAGCGAGTCGAGCTCGAACGGGTTGCCCCCGATGGCGCGGACCGCGGGGTCGTAGCGCACGAGCGGCCAGTGGCCGGAGGCGACCGCCAGGTGCTGCTGGGTCATCCCCTTGCTCATCTCGATGCCGTGGGCGATGCAGTGGCTGTACGCGATGATGAGCGAGGGCCCGTCATACGCCTCCGCCTCGCGGAAGGCGGTGAGCGTCTGGTGCGGGTCCGCGCCCATCGCGACCCGGGCGACGTACACGTTGCCGTACGCGATGGCCTGGAGGGCGAGGTCCTTCTTGGGGGTGGCCTTCCCGGCCGAGGCGAACTTCGCGACCGCCCCGATGGGCGTCGACTTCGAGGCCTGCCCGCCGGTGTTCGAGTACACCTCGGTGTCGAGGACGAGCACGTTGACGTCGCGGCCGCTCGCCAGGACGTGGTCGAGCCCTCCGGAGCCGATGTCGTAGGCCCACCCGTCACCCCCGACGATCCACACCGTCCGGCGCAGGAGGTGGTCGGCGACGCTCCGCAGGTCGGCCACGAGGGGGCCGTCCATCGCCTCGAGCCGGCGTCCGAGCTCGGCGACCCGCTCCCGCTGCGCGCCGAGCTCCCACTCGCGCACCTGCCCCGCCCCGAGGATGCCGTCCGCCAGGTCGGCGCCGACCTCCTCGCGCAGCTGCGTGAGCCGCACGCGGGCCATCCGGGTGTGCAGGTCGGCGGCGAGCCGGAGCCCGAGCCCGAACTCGGCGTTGTCCTCGAACAGCGAGTTCGACCACGCGGGCCCGCGGCCCTCGGCGTTGGTCGACCACGGGGTCGTCGGGAGGTTGCCTCCGTAGATCGAGGAGCAGCCGGTGGCGTTGGCCACCGTGAGCCGGTCGCCGAAGAGCTGGGTGAGCAGCTTGAGGTAGGGCGTCTCGCCGCACCCGGCGCAGGCACCGGAGAACTCGAAGAGCGGCTCGAGGAACTGGGTGCCCCGCACGGTGCCGAAGTCGACCCGGGAACGGTCGTTGACGGGGAGGGTCTCGAAGTACGCGATGTTCCGGCGCTCGGTCTCGAGCACGGGCTCGAGCGGTTCGAGGTTGATGGCGGCCCGCTCCGGCCGGCCGGGCGGGCTCACCGGGCAGGCCTCCACACAGAGCCCGCAGCCGGTGCAGTCCTCGACGTACACCTGGAGCGTGTACCGCGACCCGGGCAGGCCGGCGGCCACGAGCGGGGCGGACCGGAAGCCCTCGGGCGCCTCGTCGGTGCTCCCCTCGGGGTGGAACCGGGAGCGGATGACGCTGTGCGGGCACACGAAGCTGCACGTGCCGCACTGGATGCAGGTGTCGGGGTCCCACTGCGCGACGAGGTCGGAGATCCGCCGCTTCTCGTACGCCGTCGTCCCGCTGGGGAAGGTGCCGTCGACCGGCATCGCGCTCACGGGGAGCGCGTCGCCCCGCCCGGCCATCATCTCGGCCGTCACGCGACGCACGAAGTCGGGGGCGTCGGCGGGGACCGCCGCGGGCAGCGGGCGCCCGGTGGCGGGGCCGGTCGGCACCTCGACCTCGTGGAGCGCCGCGAGCGCCGCGTCGACCGCGGCCTCGTTGCGGCGCACGACCTCCTCACCGCGGCGACCGTAGGTGTGCCGGATGGCCTCCTTGACCCGCTCGACCGCCTCGCCCCGGGGCAGCACCCCGGACACGGCGAGGAAGCAGGTCTGCAGGACGGTGTTGGTGCGCCCCGGGAGACCGGCCTCCCGCGCGACGGCCGTGGCATCGATCGAGAAGACCCGCAGCCCCTTGTCGAGGACCTGGCGCTGGACCGGCCCCGGGAGGGCGTCCCACACCGCCTCCGGCGGGTACGGCGCGTTGAGCAGGAGGGTGGCGCCCTGGTCGGCCACCCCGAGGACGTCGACCTTCTCCAGGAGGGAGAACTGGTGGCAGCCGACGAAGCGGGCCCGGGAGACGAGGTACGGGGCGCGGATCGGGTGCGGGCCGAACCGCAGGTGGGAGACCGTCGGCGCACCGGACTTCTTCGAGTCGTAGACGAAGTAGGCCTGGGCGTGCACGTGCTCGTCGGAGCCGAGGATCTTGATGGTGTTCTTGTTCGCCCCGACCGTCCCGTCGGAGCCGAGGCCGAAGAAGACCGCCCGGAAGGTGTCGGCCTCCTCGATGTCCAGGTCCGGGTCCCAGTCGATGCTCGTGCCGCCCACGTCGTCGGTGATGCCGACGGTGATCCGCCGGCGCGGCTCGGGGCGCGCGAGCTCGGCGAGGACGCCGATGACCATCCCGGGCGTGAACTCCTTCGAGGACAGCCCGTAGCGGCCGCCGATGATCCGAGGGGCGGAAGGCCGCTCGCCGCGGTCGACCGCCTCCGCGAGCGCCGCGACGACGTCGAGGTGGAGCGGCTCGCCCTCGGATCCCGGCTCCTTGGTGCGGTCGAGGACGGCCACGGCACGCACGCTCTCCGGGAGCGCCGCGACGAGCTCGGCGGCCGGGAAGGGGCGGTAGAGCCGGACGTGGACGACCCCGACCCGCTCCCCCTGCCGGACGAGGTGGTCGACCGTCTCGCGCACCGTCTGGGCTCCGGACCCCATGATGACGACGACCCGCTCGGCCTCCGGGTGCCCGCCGTACTCGATGACCCGGTAGGCCCGTCCGGTGTGCTGGGCCACCTCGTCCATGACCTCCTGGACGACGCGGGGCACGCGCGCGTGGTACGGGTTGACCGTCTCGCGGGCCTGGAAGTAGACGTCGGGGTTCTGGGCGGTCCCGCGCACCGAGGGTCGCTCCGGGCTCATCCCGCGCAGCCGGTGCTCGCGCACGAGCGCCTCGGGGACCACGGCCCGGAGGACGTCGTCGTCGACGAGCTCGATGGTGTTCAGCTCGTGGGAGGTCCGGAAGCCGTCGAAGAAGTGCACGAACGGGATCCGCGTGCGCAGCGTCGCCGCCTGTGCGACGAGCGCGAGGTCGTGCGCCTCCTGCACCGAGGCCGAGGACAGCAGGGCGAAGCCGGTCTGGCGCACCGCCATCACGTCCGAGTGGTCCCCGAAGATCGACAGTCCTTGCGCGGCCAGCGAGCGCGCGGCGACGTGGAAGACCGTGGAGGTGAGCTCGCCGGCGATCTTGTACATGTTCGGGATCATGAGCAGCAGCCCCTGCGAGGCCGTGAACGTCGTCGCCAGGGCGCCGCCCTGGAGGGCACCGTGCATCGCACCGGCGGCACCGCCCTCGCTCTGCATCTCCATGACCGTCGGCACCGTGCCCCACACGTTGGGTCGGCCATGGCTCGACCACTCGTCGGCCAGCTCGGCCATCGTGGAGCTGGGGGTGATCGGGTAGATCGCGCAGAGCTCGTTGAGCCGGTAGGCGATGGTGGCCGCGGCCTCGTTCCCGTCGATCGTCGCGCGCATCGCTCAGGCCTCCGGGACCATCTCGATGGCGTGCACCGGGCACTGCCGGTAGCACGTGCCGCACCCCGTGCAGCTCTCGTAGTCGAACTCGTACCGCAGCCCCGGCCCCAGCTTGATGACCGCACCCTCCGGGCAGGCACCCAGGCAGCCGTCGCACTCGAAGCAGTTGCCGCAGGACAGGCACCGCCCGGCCTCGAAGCGGGCCTCCTCGGCGGTGAGGCCCGCGACGACCTCCTCGAAGTCGCGGACCCGGGCCGCGGGATCGAGCTCGGGCTGCTGCCGGCGCTCGTGCAGCCCGACGTACCAGAGGTTGAGCGTGTCGAGGTCGGCCCGCTCGTGCTTGGGGCCGGGGGCGTAGGACAGCCCCCTCAACCACGCGTCGATGCTGCGGGCCGCCCGCTTCCCGTGGCCGACCCCGACGGTGACGGTGCGCTCGCTGGGCACGGCGTCGCCGCCGGCGAACACACCGGGAGCGCCGGTCATCAGGGTCGTCGGTGACACCACGACGACGTCCCCGTCGAACGCCACCCCGGGGACGGTGTGGAGGAAGCCGGTGTCGCTCTCCTGCCCGAGGGCGAGGATCACCGTGTCGGCCGCGAGGGTCTCGAACCGTCCGGTGCCGTGCGGGCGCCCCTGGTCGTCGAGCTCCTGGACCTCCACGGTGAGGTCGTCCGCGCCCATCGAGGCGATGGTGCGCAGCCAGTTGACCCGGATGCCCTCCTCCTCGGCGTCAGCTGCCTCCTCCAGGTGCGCGGGCATCTGCTCGCGGGTGCGCCGGTAGACGATGACGGTGTCGTCGGCGCCGAGGCGACGAGCGACCCGTGCGGCGTCGAACGCGGTGTTGCCGCCGCCGTAGACGGCGACCCGCCCGGTGAGGGCGCCCTGCTCCCCCGAGGCGACACCGCGCAGGAAACCGACGGCGTCGAGGACACGGCGGGCATCCTGGTTGGGGATGTCGACCCGCGTGGAGAGGTGGGCGCCGACGGCGACGAAGACCGCGTCGAAGCCCCCGGCCCGCCGCTCGGCGTCGAGGTCCTCGACCCGGTGGCCCTGCTCGAAGCGCACCCCGAGCGCCCGGATCCGGTCGATCTCGGCGTCCAGGACGTCGCGGGGGAGGCGGTACGCGGGGATGCCGTAGCGCATCATCCCGCCGGGCTCCGCGCCGTGGTCGCGCACGACGACGTCGTGCCCGAGCCGGGCCAGGTGGTACGCGGCCGACAGCCCGCTGGGGCCCGAGCCCACCACGAGCACGCGGCGTCCGGTCCGCTCGATCGGTCGGTGGAAGGCCCAGCCCCGCTCGATCGCGAGGTCGCCGAGGTGGCGCTCCACGCCGTGGATGGAGACCGCCCCGTCGAGCTCGGCCCGGTTGCAGGCGGTCTCGCACGGGTGGTAGCAGACGCGCCCGTGGATCGCGGGCAACGGGTTGTCGGCCGTCAGCTGGCGCCAGGCCTCCTCCTCGCGACCGTCCCTGACCAGCCCGAGCCAGGCCTGGATGTTCTCCCCGGCCGGGCATCCGGCGTTGCACGGCGGCAACAGGTCGACGTAGACGGGCCGCTGCTGGCGGACCGGTCCCGATCGGGTCCGCCCGAGCCCGAGCGGCGCGAGCGGGGTGAGGTCGCGTTCTGGTCCGGCCACGAAGTGCCTCCTCATCGGCCCACCGGGTGCGGGGCCACTTGGGATACTACGCTGCGTAGTGGAATGGTCCCGCGCGGACGAGACGAGCGCCACGTCCGCGGCGGGATACCTTGTCCCCCATGCGCCCGGGCCCCGTCACCCTGCTGCTCGCCTCCGCCTCACCGGCCCGCCTCGCGACGCTCAGAGCGGCCGGGGTGGAGCCCACCGTGCGGGTCTCGGACGTCGACGAGGAGGCCGCCGTGGCCGACGCGGAGTCCGAGCACGGCCCGCTCGCGGCCGCCGACGTCGCGCTGCTCCTGGCCCGGGCCAAGGCCGAGGACGTCGCGTCCGCGCTCGGTACGGACGACCGCGGCGAGGCACCGTCCGCCGACCTGCTGCTCGGCTGCGACTCGGTGCTCGAGCTCGACGGCGAGGTGCACGGCAAGCCCCTGGACGCGGCGGAGGCGGTGGCCCGCTGGCACCGGATGCGCGGGCGGTCCGGCGTGCTGCACACCGGGCACTGGCTCCTCGACCTCCGGCCGGCCGACGAGGGCGGTACCGCCGGGATGGTCGGCGGTACCGCCTCGACGACCGTCCACTTCGCCGACCTCTCCGACGAGGAGGTCGACGCCTACGTGGCGACCGGCGAGCCCCAACGGGTGGCGGGGGCGTTCACCCTCGACGGGCTCGGCGGGCCCTACGTCGCGGGCATCGAGGGCGACCCGAGCAGCGTCATCGGCGTCTCCCTGCCCCTGCTGCGCGAGCTCGTCATCGAGCTCGGGGTGCGCTGGCACGACCTGCGCACCGACTGACAGAGCCGCATCGGCAACTACTTGACACTGTGGAAAGTATTTGCCTAGAGTCGCCCCATGTCCAGGCCGGCACGAGAGGGGAACCCCATGAACGACATCACGCCACAGCAGGCCCGTGAGCAGCTGGCGCAGGTGGAGGCGGCCACCGACCGCCGCGCCGCAGACCGCCGCGTGCACGCCCTCGCCACCGCGGGCTTCGGTCTCGCGATGGGCGCGTACCTGAGCGTGTACCGGGTCGTCGACGGCACGGGCTGGCAGACCCCTGCGCTCCTCGCTTACGTCTTCGGGCTCCTTGCCCTGGCCGGCTGGCAGACCCGGGCCGCCCGCAGCTGGCCGCGGAACGCGCGCCGGGCCAGCTACCTCGGGCTCGGTGCCACGGTCGTGCTGTTCATGGCTGCGGTGATGACCTTCAACTACCGCGAGGCGCAGCGCGAGCTCGACGGCACCGGGGCGGGCGAGAGCGTGCTGCTGCTCGTCCTCGCCGGGATGGTCACCGCCGCGCCCATGGTGGTCGCCGCCCTGCGCATCCGCCGCAGCACGGGCGAATGAGCACCGACGGCACGGTGCATCCGGGTCACGCCCGGCACCGCCTCGACGACGTGATCCACGCTCCCGTCCGGTTCAGCATCGTCGCCACCCTGGCGGGGGTCGACGAGGCCGAGTTCGCCCTGGTCCGCGACGAGGTGGAGGTCTCCGACTCGGTCCTGTCCAAGCAGGTCTCGACCCTCGAGCAGGCCGGGTACGTCAAGGTGCGCAAGGGCTACGTCGGAAAGCGGCCGCGGACCTGGTTGTCACTGACCAGGGCCGGCCGCTCGGCCTGGACCGCCCACCTGGCGGCGCTCCGCGACATCGCCGGCGGCTGATCCGGCTCTCGCGGTGCCGGTCAGACCGGCGGGACGCCGTGCCGCTTCGTCGAGAAGTGCCGCTCGCGGCGAGCGGCGTAGCGCAGGCGGTGGAGCAGCTCGGAGCGCAGCTCGTCCGCCTCGACGACGTGGTCGACGACGAGGTCGGCGGCGAGCCGTTCGAGGTCGACGTCCTCGAGGTACTCGGCCCGGCGGGCCGCGACGAACGCGTCGCGCGCCTCGGCACCCTCGGACGCCTCCACCTCGGCGATCTTGTTGGCGTAGACCGCGTTGACGGCGGCCTCGGGACCCATCACGGCGATCCGTGCGGTGGGCAGGGCGATCGTGGCGTCGGGCGCGAAGCCGGGGCCGCCCATCGCGTAGAGGCCCGCACCGTAGGCCTTCCGGACGACGACGCAGAACTGCGGCACGGTGGCCGACGACACGGCGGAGACCATCTTCGCGCCGTGCCGGATGATGCCGCCGCGCTCGACCTCGGAGCCGATCATGAAGCCGGGCACGTCGGCGAGGTACACGAGCGGGATGTTGAAGGCGTCGCACAGCCAGATGAACCGGGCGGCCTTGTCGGCGGAGTCGGTGAACAGCACGCCGCCCTTGACCGCGGAGTTGTTCGCGACGATGCCGACGCTCTCCCCCGCCATCCGTCCGAACCCGATGACGAGCTCCGGTGCGAAGAGCGGCTTGATCTCGAAGAAGCTGTCGTCGTCGACGAGGCCGTCGATGAAGTCGTGGACGTCGAACGGCTGGCTCTCGCGCTCCGGGACGCTCGTGCGCGTGAGCGGGGTCGCCGGCTCCTCCGGGTGGTACGTCGGCAGGGGTGAGTGCCAGCTGTCGGGCAGGTAGGAGAAGTAGAGCCGCGCGAGCTCGATGGCCTCGGTGTCGTCGGACGCCAGGAGGTCGCCGACCCCGGAGACGGTGCAGTGCATCCGCGCCCCGCCCATCTCCTCGAGCGAGACCGTCTCGCCGACGACCATCTCGGCCATCCGCGGGCTTCCGAGGTACATCGACGCGTTGCCCTCGACCATGATGACGACGTCGCAGAAGCTCGGGATGTAGGCACCGCCGGCGGCGGACGGGCCGAAGAGGCAGCAGACCTGGGGCACCTTGCCGGACAGCGCGACCTGGTTGTGGAAGATGTGGCCGGCACCGCGGCGGCCCGGGAACATCTCGACCTGGTCGGTGATCCGGGCACCCGCGCTGTCGACGAGCCAGAAGACGGGCAGCTCCTCACGCAGCGCGGTCTCGGTGGCCCGGACGATCTTCTCGACCGTGCGCGCACCCCACGACCCGGCCTTGACGGTGGGGTCGTTGGCGATGACGACGACGGGTCGGTCGTCGACCGTGCCGCGGCCGGTGACGACGCCGTCGGCGGGCAGCCCCGTCGCGAGGGCGTTGGCGTAGCGGCCGTCCTCGACGAACGAGCCGTCGTCGAGGAGCAGGGCGAGCCGGTCGCGCACGTAGAGCTTGTGCTGGCTCTCGAGCTTCGCGGCGGCCTTCTCGGTGGGTGCCGCCGAGGCCGCGTGCGCGGCCTCGAGCCGGGCGCGGACGTCGGCGACGCGCGGGTCGGTGTCGCTCATGCCGGGAGGCCGAGGCCCTTCGCGAGCACCATGCGCTGGACCTCGGAGGTGCCCTCGCCGATCTCGAGGATCTTCGCGTCGCGGTAGAAGCGGGCCACGGGGTACTCCTCCATGAAGCCGTTGCCGCCGAAGACCTGCGTCGCGATGCGGGTCGCGGTGACGGCCGCCTCGGACGTGTACAGCTTCGCCTTGGCGGCCGCCTGCTTGACGTCCTCGACGCTGCGGCGCCCCGCCTCGTGCTCGTCCTTGAGCCACGCGGCGCGGTAGGTGAGCAGCCGGGCGGCCTCCTCCATCACGGTGAGGTCGGCGATCGGGAAGGCGACGCCCTGGTTCGCCCCGATCGGACGGCCGAACGCGGTGCGGGTCTTCGCGTACGCCGCGGCCTCCTCGCGCATCCGGGTGATGAGGCCGAGCGCGAGCGCACTGATCGCGATGCGTCCGTCGTCGAGGGTCTTGAGGAACTGGTGGAAGCCGCGGCCCCGCTCGCCGAGCAGGTTCCCGGCCGGGACCCGGCAGCCGGCGAACGACAGGCCGTGGGTGTCGGAGATGTTCCAGCCCATCTTGGAGTAGGCCGGCTCGACGGTGAACCCGGGCGTCCCGGACGGGACCATGACCGCCGAGATCTCGGGGCGGCCGTTCTCGAGGGTGCCGGTGCGGGCGGTGACCGTGACGACGGAGGTGATGTCGGTGCCGGAGTTGGTGATGAACGCCTTCGAGCCGTCGACGACCCACTCACCGGTCTCCTCGTCGAGGACCGCCTTCGTGCGCGTGGCACCGGCGTCGGAGCCGGCGTCCGGCTCGGTGAGCCCGAACCCGGCGAGGCTGCGCCCGGCGACGAGGTCGGGGAGGAAGCGCTCCTTCTGGGCGTCGCTGCCGTAGGTGAGGATCGGGTTGATCCCGAGCCCGACCCCGGCCGAGAGCGTGATGCCGATCGACTGGTCGACCCGACCGAGCTCCTCGATGGCGATGCACAGGCTGGTGAACGCGCCGCCCTCGGAGTGCTCGAGGGAACCCCCGAAGGCCTCCGGCACGACGAGGCCGAAGAGGCCGAGCTCGCCCATCCGCGGCACGAGGTCGACGGGGAAGTGGTGGTCGCGGTCCCACTGGGCGACGTGCGGCTCGACCGCCTCGGTCGCGAACTCGCGCACGACGGCGCGGAACTCCTCGTGGTCCTTGGTCAGCTCGTACATCGGCGCCCCTTCGCGCTCGGGTCGCCGGCGCCGGGTCGCGGCGGCCGGCCGGTGGCAACGTTCTTGACGTTGACGTCAACGTAAAGCAATACTCACCCTCGTGACAAGCCCGAGCACGACGACCGGCGACGCCCGCACCGACGAGGCGTCGCCCACGTGGTCGATCGCCGAGGTCGCCGAGGAGTTCGGTGTCACCCACCGCACGGTGCGCCACTACGAGGAGCTCGGGCTCATCTCCCCCGAACGCCGAGGCACCGCCCGCCTCTACCACCGGCGCGACCGCACGCGGCTCTCCCTGATCCTCCGCGGCAAACGGCTCGGCTTCCCGCTCGAGGAGATCCGCACGATCATCGACCTCTACGACGCGCCCCGCGGGCGCCGCAGCCAGCTCGAGTACGTGCTCGCCCAGATCGACGAGCGCCGCGCCGACCTCGAGCAGCGGCGCCGCGACATCGAGGCCGCCCTCTCCGAGCTCGACGGCTTCGAGCGCCGGTGCCGCGAGGACCTCGCCCGGGCGCGCTGAGCCCGCAGACCCGGACCGTGGTCGGTCAGGGACCCACGCTCGCGAGGAAGGCATCGATCTCGGCGCGCGTGGGGGCGCTGTCCGGGCCCCTCCGGGTCACCTTGAGGGCGCCTGCCGCGTTGGCCCGGGCCGCCGCCTCCCGCCACGACGCGCCCCTGGTGCGCTCGGCGAGGAGCACACCGGTGTGGGTGTCCCCCGCGCCGTTGGTGTCGACCGGACGCTGCGGGTACCCGGGGAGGAAGGCCTGGCCCCCGGCCTCGCGGACGAGGCAGCCCCGCGGACCGTCGCGGACGATCGTCACGGCAGTGGGTCGCAGGAGGCGGGAGACCACCTCCGCGGCCTCGCGGACGCCGTCGACCCCGGCGAGCGCCTCCGACTCGTCGGTGTTGCCGGTCCAGACCGCCGTGCACGCGAGCACCTCGTCGCGGATGCGGGCGGGGACCTCGGCGAAGGCCGCCCCGGGGTCGAGGACCACGAGCACGTCCTCGGCGAGGGTGGTGAGCCACTCGACGAGGGGGTCACGCGTGCGCCCGACCAGGGAGTAGCCGCTGACGCAGACGAGGTCGCCGGGGCCCGGGGCGCTCGTGGCGAGCGAGTCCGTGGTGATGCACCGCTCGGCGCCCTGGGTGGTCACGAAGCTCCGCTCCGCCGTGGGCTCGACGAGGACGACGCACACGCCGGTGTCGAGGTCCTCGACGGGAGGCGCCGAGACCTCGACGCCGTCCGCCGCGAGGGCGGCCCGCAGCAGCTGCCCGTTCGGCCCCGTGCCGATGGCCCCCGCGTGGACGGCCTGCGCGCCGGAGCGTGCCGCCGCGAGCAGGACGGTCGCCGCACCCCCGGCGTAGCGGCGGTAGGACGTGGCCATGACGTTGCCGCCGCGCGACGGCAGGCCGGGCACCTCCATCACGGCGTCGACGAGGGCCTGCGCGGTGTGGATGACGCGGGGTGCCATGCGGACGACCCTATGCCGCGGTGCGGACGCACCGGGTCAGCCGATGCGGGTGCGGACCTCGTACAGCTCGGGGAAGAAGGTGAGGTCGAGGGCTCGACGGAGGAAGTCGACGCCGCTGGAACCGCCGGTGCCGGCCTTGTGGCCGATGGTGCGGGTGACGACCTGGAGGTGGCGGAAGCGCCACTGCTGGAAGAGGTCCTCGACGTCGACGAGCTCCTCGCACGTCTCGTAGACGCCCCAGTGCTCGTCCGGGGCCGCGTAGACGGCCGCGAAGACGTCGACGAGGTCGGGGACCACCCGGTAGGGCTCGGTGACGTCACGTTCCAGCACCGAGGCCGGGACCGGGTAGCCGCGCCGGGACAGCAGCCGGAGGAACTCGTCGTAGAGCGTGGGCTCGTGGAGCAGCGCCTCGAGCCCGGACCGAGCCCGGTCGTCGTGCTCGAACACCCGCACCATGTCGGCGTTCTTGTTGCCGAGGAGGAACTCGACGGCGCGGTACTGGTCGCTCTGGAACCCCGAGCTCGTCGCGAGGAACGGCCGGATCTGCGCGTACTCGCTCGGCGTGAGGGTGGCGAGCACGTCCCACATCTCGACGAGCTGACGCTGCACGTGCTTGACCCGGGCCAGCCGCTTGAGCGCCGGCGCGAGCTCGTCCACCGCCAGCAACCCCCGGGCGGAGCGCAGCTCGTGGAGCAGCAGCTTGAGCCACAGCTCGGAGACCTGGTGCTGGACGATGAAGAGCAGCTCGTCGTGCTGCGGGGGCTCGCTCCGGGGGTGCTGTGCCGAGAGCAGCGTGTCGAGGTCGAGGTAGGCCCCGTACGACATCGCCCGCCCGAAGTCCGTGCGGATCCCCTCCTCGAGGGTGCGCCGGGCTCGGTCGACCGCCTCGTCACTCATGACCGTCATGGTGCCATCGCGCCGGGCGGAGGGTCAGCCGCCCGCCCAACGGCGCACGACCCGGGCCGCGAGGTCCCGGGCGTCGGACACCGAGGCGTCGAGGACGAGGTCGACACCGGCGAGGTCCACCCCGTGGGGGCGGACGGCGCCCGGGCCGGACTTCGCGACGTCCCGGGCCAGCCCTCGCCGGCGCGTGCGGGACGCCGCGGTCCCGGCATCGACCTCGAGCCAGCAGGTGAGGACCGAGGCCGCTCCGAGGGCGAGCCCCCAGGCCCGCCACGCCTCGCCGTCGGCCGCCTCCCGCGTGAACGGTGCGACGGCGACGACGTCGGCGCCGGCCGCCACGCAGTCGGCGAGCACGGCTGTCAGACAGGCATACCGGGCATCACGCAGGGCGGCGAAGCGCGGAGCGTCGAGGTCGGGCTCGACCCCCAGCGAGGCCGCGAACGCCTCGACGAGCGGGGTGGTGACGCTGTCGAGGTCGACCATCGCCGAGCCCGAGGAGCCGGCGACGAGGGCCCCCACCGTGGTCTTCCCCGCCCCCGGGGCTCCCCCGAGGCACAGAAGCCGCCCCGGCGGCCGCCCGGCTGGGGTCACGCCGAGGCGCCCGCGACGCTGCGGTACCACTCCGGGCCGATGAGCGCCGCGACCTCCGCCTGGTCGACCGGCGTGTACGCGGGCGCACCGCGGCCCTCGAGCACCTCGGCGAGGTCGTCGAGCCGCCGCGCGGCGAGGTCGGCCCCCGCGCGGCGCGCCGTGGCGTCCATCCTGCCGACGGCGTCGCCCCAGATCGCCCGGCCGGCCATGAACCCGCTGCAGCCGTGGTCGGCCGCGATGTCGAGCTGGGTGCGGAACCCCTCGAACGTGACTCCGGCCGAGAGCAGCACCCACGGCCCGGCGATCGCCGCGTCGAGCTCGGCACAGGCCTCGTGGGCGGCGTCGAGGTCGGTGAGGTCGAGGACGGGGAACTCCACCTTCATGATGTCTGCGCCTGCCTCCCGGAAGGACCGCGCCGCCGACAGCACGCTGCGCCGGCGCACCCCCCGGACGGCGGGGTCGGCGGTGTCCTCGTCCCCGACGGGGAACCACAGCGGCTCCACGACGAGCGGCAGCTGGAGCGCCCGGCACTGCGCGGCGGCCTCGGCGACGACCGCGTGCTGCTGGGACCGGACCGCCTCGTCCTGGTCGTCGCGGTGGAAGACGACGAGCTTGGCCGCGTCGATCCCCATCGTCGCGAGGACCGAGGGGCCCCAGCCGGGCTTGAGCCGGAGCTCGGTGTCGAAGCCGACGGCGCTGTCCGGCTCGTAGTACAGGTCCTCGATGCCGCTGATGACCCCGACGTCGCCCGGCACCGCACCGGCCGCGACCGCCTGCCCGAAGCTCCACACCGGATCGATGAGCACGGACGTGGAGTGCTGTGCGAGAACGCGGATCATGTCGAGCTTGGACTCGACGACCTCCTCGAAGGCGACGGCGTCGAGGTCGGCGTCGAAGAGCTTGAGGTAGTTCTCGGGATGGTCGATGGCCATCGTGCGGATGTGGCCGGAGGCGTCGCAGAGCCGGGAGAGCCGGCGGTGCAGGCCGATCGTGGACGGACTGGGGACCCGGGGTGTTGACAGCGCTGTCATGTAGACCTACGTTACGGGAACGAAGAACCACGGACAAGGGCTGGTCATTCATGACAGCGCTGTCCAGCTGGGCAAGGAGGCCCTCGATGTTGGTCGTGACCCCCAACACGTGCACCGACGTGACGACGTGGCTCACCACGCTCACGCCGGGGACCGTGAGCCGCTCGGCGCGGACGGCCTCGACCGCCGGCGGCAAGGGAGTCAACGTCTGCCGCACCCTCCGCGTCCTCGGGGGCACCCCGCGGCTGCTCGGCCTCTCCCCCTCCGAGGACCCCCGCCTCGAGCGCCTCCTCGCCGCCGAGGGCACGGACTTCGTCCCCGTCCCGCACCGTGGGCAGGGCCGCATCGCGATGATCTTCCTCGAGGACGACGGTCGGGTCACCGTCGTCAACGGCCGCGGCCCGGCGCCCGAGGACTGGGACCCCTCCTCGCTCCTCCCCCGGATCCGCACCGAGCTCGCCACCGCTCCCGCCGTGGCCTGCTCGGGGTCCCTCCCGCCGGGCATCCCCGAGACGACCTACGCGGACGTCGTCGCCGCCGCCCACGAGCGCGGGATCGAGGCGTACGTCGACGCGGCTCCGGCCGTCCTCGCGGCCACCCTCGCGAGCGGCCCGGACCTCGTGAGCCCCAACGTCGGCGAGGCGGAGGCGCTCCTGCACGGGCGTACCGACGAGCACGTCGAGGAGTCGGGCGACGACCTGCCCGAGCGCTGCGTCGAGGCCTCGCGCGCCCTGCACGGGCGAGGCGCCCGCCGGGCCGTCGTCACCGGAGGGTCGCACGGAGCGGCCCTCACGACGGCAGCCGGCTCCTGGTGGGTGGGCGCGGCCCGTGTCCCGGTCGCCAACCCCATCGGGGCCGGCGACTCCTTCCTCGCCGGCACCTCCCACGCGCTCCTCGGCGGCGCCTCCGACCTCGAGGCGCTCCGCCACGGCATGGCCGTCGCTGCCGCGGCCGTGCAGCACGAGACGGGCGGGATGCTCGACCCCGCCCTCGTCGCGCCGGCCCTCGCCTCCCTCCCCCCGGGCGTGCCCGCATGAGCCGCCCCACGATCTACGACGTGGCCCGCGAGTCCGGCTTCTCGATCAAGACCGTCTCCCGCGTCATCAACGACGCCCCGAACGTCCGCAGCGAGACCGTGTCACGCGTCCGGGCGGCCATCGAGCTGCTCCAGTACCACCCGGACCCCGCGGCCCAGCGCCTCGGCGGCGGCAAGCTGCCCACCGTCGGCATCCTCGTCGACTCCATCGACGACCCCTTCTTCGCGCAGGTCGTCGCCGTCATCGAGGCCCGGGCCATGGACGTCGGGATGGACGTGCTCGTCGCGTCGACCGGCATGGACGAGTCCCGCATGCGGATGCAGATCCAGCGCCTCGCCCGGCGCGGTGTCGCCGGGCTGGTCATCGCCCCGTTCGGCGACGAGCGCGGCGTCGCCGAGGCGCTGCCCGACGACGTGCCGGTCGTCGTCATCGACCGCAAGTGCGGCGTCACCGACAAGGACGTCGTCCGGGTCACCGACGAGCAGGGCGCCACCGACGCGGTCCGCCACCTCGTGGCCCGCGGGCACCGGCGGATCGGCTTCCTCGGCAAGACCTCGGCCTTCACCACGCTCGTCGACCGGTACGCCGGCTACGAGAAGGCACTGGCCGAGGCCGGTGTGGAGGTCGACCCGCGGCTCGTCGAGACCCGGGCCTGGTCCGCCGACGAGGCCTACCCCTACGCGCTCGCCATGCTCGCGACCGCCGACGCCCCCACCGCGATCTTCGCCGCCTCGCCGATGATGGGCCTCGGCGTGCTGCGTGCGCAGCAGCGCCTCCACCGCCAGGACGTCGCGCTCGTGATCTTCGGCGACTACCCCGTCGCCGAGCTGATGACCCCGCCGACGACCGTCATCGACCAGCGCCCGACGGCCCTGGCGGACACCGCCTTCGACCTCCTGGCCCGCCGCATCCAGGACCCCGGCGCCGAGGTCCTCGACACCGTGCTCCCCACCCTCCTCGTGCCCCGCGGCTCGGGCGAGCTGGCCCCGAGGGAGGACCGATGAGCACCGTCGACCTCGGGTTCGACCTCGGCACGACCGTCACCAAGGTCAGCGCCGTGGGCGACGACGGCACACGCGTCCTCGACCGCTCCCTCGCCACCGACTGGCGCGAGACCGGTGAAGGACGGGTCGACCGCAGCCCGGCCTCGGTCGTCGAGGCCGTCGAACGGCTCCTCGCGGACGCCGTCGGCGCGCTCGAGCCCGGGACGACGGTCCGGTCGATCGGCTTCACCTCGATGGCGGAGGCCGGTGTCCTCGTCGACACGGCCGGGCGCGAGCAGTCCCCCGTCATCGCCTGGTACGACCCCCGAGGCGGGGCGCACGCGGCCGCACTGCCGTCCGACCTCGCCCACTCCTTCCCCGGCGCCACCGGCCTGCCGGTCAGCCACGTCGCGTCCTTCTTCAAGCTCCTCTGGCTGCGCGACGAGGGGCTCGACCTGCGCGGCCTCCAGTGGCTCTCGGTGCCCGAGTTCGTCGTCCACCGCCTCGGCGGTCGCCGCGTCGCGGAGCTCTCGCTCCTCGGGCGCACCGGCCTGCTCGACGTCCACACGAACCGGGCCTGGCAGCCGGCCCTGGACCACCTCGGCGTCGGCGCCGACCTCCTGCCCGAGATCGTCGCGGCGGGGGCGCCGGCCGGGACCGTCCGGGCCGACCACCCCGTCGCGGCCGTCCGGGGCGCCGTCCTCACCGTCGCCGGGCACGACCACGCGGTCGCCGCCGCGGCGACCGGGTGCGGCGCCCCCGGGTCAGCGCTCGACAGCTTCGGCACCGCCGAGGCCTACCTCGCCTCCGCGTCCCACGTGCCGTCACCCGACACCGTCCGCGACCTTGCGCTCCGCGGCATCTCGGTCTACCCGCACGTGGTCCGGGGGGCCACCGGCTTCATCGGGGGCACCCGGACCGGCCTCGTCCTCAAGCGCGTGCAGCGGGTCCTCGACGCCGAGACCGACCCCGCACGGGCCGCACTCGACGCGGCGACCCTCCGGCTGGCACCGGGCGAGACCGCCGACGTCCGCGTCACGGGCTACGCGATGGAGGACCACGAGGTGCGCATCCACCTCGGGTCCGAGGTGCACACCCCCGCCCACGTGTGGCGTGCCGCCCTCGACGGCGGCACCACCCGCGGTCGCGAGCTGCTCGGCACCCTCCGCGAGGCCGGCGTGCCCGTCGAGCGGCTCGTCGTCGCCGGCGGCTGGACCCGGATGCGGTCGGTGCTGGCCGCGCGCCGCGACCTCGCGCCCGTCGTCGAGGTCTCCGACGTCGAGCAGCCCGGGACGTGGGGTGCGGCCCGGTTCGCCGCCTGGGCCGCCCTGAACGCCGCTGCGGCCGGCCCCGACCCCCGACCCCCCGCCGAGTGGTTCACCCGCCACCGGACCCCGAACCCCACCACCCAGCCCACCCAGGAGGCACCAGCATGACCACCACCACCGTCGGACTCGACGCCATCGCCACCGAGGCGGGTACCTTCGCCGTCCTCGCCATGGACCAGCGCGGCACCCTGCGCCGCATGCTCGCCGCGGTCGACCGCCCGGACACCACCGACGAGGAGATCACGGCCCTCAAGCGGGACATGATCGCCTCGCTCGCCGGCAGCGCCTCGGCCTTCCTCGTCGACCCGACCTTCGGCCTCCCCGCCTCCAAGGCGGCCGAGACCAGCTCCCCCTACGGCATCCTCCTGGCCGCCGAGCCCGCGAACCGGGGCACCCACGAGGGCGAGCCGGTCGTCTCGCTCGACCCGGCGCAGGACGCGGCCTGGGTGCGCGACAGCGGCGCCCACGCGATGAAGTTCCTCGTGCAGGTACGCGCCGACCGCACGCCCGGTGCCGACGGCCGCGACACGACCGCCGAGGCGGTCGAGGTGATGCGCACCCTCGTCGCGGACTGCGCAGCGGTCGGCGTGCCCTCGGTCATCGAGAACCTCATCTTCCCGCTCGCGGGCGAGGAGCCCCTCTCCCCCGAGGCCCGCGCCGACGCGATCATCGAGGCAGCGGTCCTCATCGACCAGCTGGGCCCGAGCCTGATCAAGCTCGAGTACCCGGGCAGCCCCGAGGCGTGCCGCCGGCTCGCCGCACGCATCTCCTCGCCGTGGGCGGTCCTGTCCGCCGGGGTCTCCTCGGACGAGTTCGCGGACGTGCTGCGGGTCAGCTGCGACGAGGGCGGGGCCAGCGGCTTCATCGCCGGCCGGTCGGTGTGGCGCGAGACGGTCGCGATGGACCACGCGGAACGGGTCGCCTTCCTCTCCGACACCGGCCGCCGACGGCTCGACGAGTACTGCTCGATCATCGAGGGCCGAGCCCGTTCGTACCGGGAGGCCGGCGCATGAGCGCCCTCTTCGAGGCCAGTGGGCTGCGTCGGCGCTTCGGGCGCGTGCAGGCCCTCGACGGAGCCGACTTCGACGTCGACGCCGGCGAGGTCGTCGCCCTCATCGGCGACAACGGCGCCGGGAAGTCCACCCTCGTCAAGGCCCTCACCGGCAACCTCGACGTCGACGAGGGCGAGGTCCGCTTCGACGGCAGCCCGGTGCACTTCACGACGCCGCAGGACGCCTCGCGGGTCGGCATCGAGGTCGTCCACCAGGACCTCGCGCTCGCCCCCCACCTCGACGCGGCGCAGAACATGTTCCTCGGTCGCGAGGTGATGCGTCCGGGCCTGCTCGGGCACCTCGGCTTCATGGACACCCCGGCGATGCGTCAGCGGTCGGCGAAGGCCTTCACCGAGCTCGGGTCGGCGGTCCGGAGCGTCGTCACCCCGGTGGGCTCGATGTCCGGTGGGCAGAAGCAGTCCGTCGCCATCGCCCGGGCCGTCGCGTGGGCCGACAAGGTCCTCTTCCTCGACGAGCCCACCGCGGCCCTCGGGGTGATCCAGACCCGCAACGTCCTCGACACCATCAAGCGGGTGCGCGACAAGGGGCTCGGCGTCGTCCTCATCTCGCACTCGATGCCCCACGTCCTGGAGGTCGCCGACCGCGTCCAGGTCCTCCGACTCGGCAAGCGGGTCGCCACGTACCGCGCCGCGGACACCAGCGTCGAGGAGCTCGTCGGCGCGATGACCGGGGCGCTCGAGATGAAGGAGGGAGCGGCATGAGCACGCAGACCGACGCCCCCGCGGAGACCTCGACGATCGAGACGAGCGCCACGCACGACAACCTCGCCGAGCGCATCAAGTCGATGCAGTCGGTGTGGATCCTCGGCGTCCTCGTCATCATCGTCGCCGTCTTCGGCGTCCTCGCCCCGGACACCTTCCTCAAGCCGGGCAACCTGACGAACATCGCCCAGAACGTCTCCATCTGGGCCGTGCTGGCGGTCGGGATGACCTTCGTCATCATCACCTCCGGCATCGACCTCTCGGTCGGTTCCGTCCTCGTCGTCTCCTCCGTCGTCGCGGCGAAGTTCATGGAGTCGATGGGCGACCGGGGCTGGGGCACGGCCGCGGTCGGGCTCCTGCTCTCCGTGCTCGTCGGCGTCTTCTGGGGGTCGCTCAACGGCTTCCTCGTGGCCAAGGCCAAGGTGCCCCCGCTCATCGTCACCCTGGGCACGCTCTCGGTCGCCCTCGGTGCCGCCCAGATCCTCACCGGCGGCCTCGACATCCGCTCGGCGCCCGTCGTCCTCCAGGACAACATCGGCTACGGGCGGGTCGCGGGCATCCCGGCGATCACGATCATCGCGCTCGTCATCGTCATCATCGGAGGGATCCTGCTGCACCGCACCCGGTTCGGCCGGTACACCTACGCCATCGGCTCGAACGAGACCTCGGCCCGCCGGGTCGGCATCAACGTCGACGCCAAGCTCATCCAGATCTACGCGCTGTCCGGGTTCCTCGCCGGCATCGCCGGGATCCTCTCCCTCGCCCAGTACGGCACGACGACGATCGCCGGCCAGTCGCTGACCAACCTCAACGTCATCGCCGCGGTCGTCATCGGCGGCACCTCGATCTTCGGCGGCCAGGGCTCGATGTTCGGCTCGATGGTCGGCCTCTTCATCCCGGCGGTCCTCCAGTCCGGGTTCGTCATCATCGGCGTCTCGCCGTACTGGCAGACCGTCGCCGTCGGCTCGATCCTCATCACCGCCGTCTACGTCGACCAGCACCGCCGCGCCTCGGCCGTCCGAGGACGCGGCTAGCGCACCCCAGAGCAGCACGACCCGACATCGAAGTCACCCACCAGAAAGGCACGACCCATGCGAAGCACCATCAGGATCACGGCAGCCGGTCTCGGCGCCGCACTCGCCCTCGCGGCCTGCTCCTCCGGGGCCCCGTCGGCGGACAGCTCGACCGACGCCGCCTCCGGCGGCAGCGACAACAAGACGATCGCCTTCGTCCAGGGCGTCGCCGGCGACGAGTTCTACATCACGATGAAGTGCGGGATCGAGGCGAAGGCCAAGGAGCTCGGCTACACCGTCACCACGCAGGGTCCGCAGAAGTTCGACCCGACCCTCCAGAAGCCGATCGTCGACGCCGTCACCGCCTCGAAGCCGGCCGCGCTGCTCGTGGCGCCGACCGACGTGCAGGCGATGCAGGCCCCGCTCCAGCAGGCGGCGGCCGCCGGCATCAAGGTCGTCCTCGTCGACACCACGGTCAACGACCCGTCGTTCGCCGTCTCGCAGATCAGCTCCGACAACGTCGGCGGCGGGAAGGCCGCCTTCGACGCCATCAAGGCGGCCAAGCCGTCGGGCGGGAAGGTGCTCGTCATCTCGACCGACCCCGGCGTCTCCACCGTCGACGCCCGGGTGAAGGGCTTCGAGGACGCGGCAGGGGCCGACAGCGCGTTCAACTACCTCGGCGTCCAGTACAGCCACAACGACCCCGCCACCGCGGCCAACCTCGTGTCGGCGGCGCTCCAGAAGGACCCCGACATCATCGGGATCTTCGCGACCAACCTGTTCTCCGCCGAGGGCTCGGCGACCGGTGTCCGACAGGCCGGCGCCAAGGACGTGACCATCGTCGGCTTCGACGCCGGTCCCAACCAGATCAAGGCCCTCGAGGACGGCACCGTCCAGGCCCTCGTGGCCCAGCAGCCCGCCACGATCGGGATGGACGGCGTCGAGCAGGCCAACGCGGCGCTCACCGGTGGCACCGTCGAGCCGACGATCCAGACCGGCTTCACGATCATCACGAAGGAGAACCTGTCCGGCGAGGGCGGTCAGGCCGCCTACAAGTCGACCTGCTGAGCGGGTCCCCCGACTGCGGGGCCGTCGTGAGCCGTGAGCGGCCGCGGCGGCCCCGCTGCCATGTCAGCGGGCGGGTGCCTCGACGCCGATGAGGGCGGCGTGGCCCTGCCCGTCGACGCGGACGGTGGCCACCGCCGTGCCGTTCCGGACGGCGTCCCCGACGGCGGCCGCGTCGGCCTGCGGGAGGAAGAGGCTCTCGATCCCGCACCGCAGCCGCCAGTCGGAGTCGTCGCACCGCAGGTAGGGGCCGTCCTCGGGTCGGGAGCGCTGCACCGGACCGCCGACCCAGACCTCGCCCCGGCGGGTCAGGGGGACGTAGGCCGTGCCACGGTCCGCATCGGACCCGCCGGCGAGCCCGTCGGCGCCGGTGACGTCCGGGAGGTCCGGGTAGCCGAGGTCGACGTAGGCGCCGCGGAACGGGTCCACCGGGTCTACCGGCTCGACCCGCAGCCGCACCTCCTCGCCGGTGACCCGGGCCGACAGCGGCGCCCAGACCGCCACCCCGACGAGCACGAGCTGGGCGAGCACCGCCGCAGCGACGCGGGTCGTGCGGGGGCTCATGACGCCGCCCCCGGTCGCTCGGTGAGCAGCCGTCGGCGCCCACGGTCGGCGAGCACCCCGGTGACGAGGAGGACGACTCCGACGGCGAGGAAGAGGACGGCACCCGAGAGGATCGGGGCGAACACCGCGAACGCCTGGGTCGTCGTGAAGAGGACGAGCGCCGCCGTCGCGGCCCAGGTGAGCCGGTCGGAGTCGCGCAGCCCACCGAGCACCGCGTACCCGCTCGCGACGCCGAGGTAGGCGGCGACCGCCACGAACGCCCGCACCCAGTCGAGCGGGGCGAGGTCGTTCACGGCGGTGGGGTTCACCTCGGGGCGCCACAGGGCCAGGACGACGACGAGGGCGAGCACGACGGTGGCGAGCCCGACCTCGAGCCGGTCCAGCCGCTGCCCCGTGGCGACCGCGGCTGCCGCGAGGACGACGGCCACGCCGACGGCCGCCCACAGCAGGGGGGTCCCGGAGCCGCGCTCGTCGGCGAACGGGAGGGCGGCGCCGAAGAGGGCGCCGAGGGCGAGCAGCGCCCCGATCTCGCGCCACGGCACCCCGAGCGGGCGCCAGTCCTGCCCTGCGGCGCCGAGACGCTCGTGCAGCGTCCCGACGGCCACGGCGGCGAGCGCGGCCGCGCCGACGGCGGCACCCACGCTCAGCACGTCGGAGGCCGCGTCGGCCACGTGCCAGACCAGCCAGTACGCACCGAGGGCGACACCGAGGACCACGGGTGCGAGGCCCGCGACGGCGTAGGCGTACAGGAGGCAGCCGAGCGCCCACACCCCGACGAGCAGCGGCTCGTACGCGGGGACCTGGAGGCTCTGGGCGGCCTGGAAGACGACGGCCCCGAACGCGGCCGCGGCGAGCAGGCGGACGGCGCCGACGACCGGGGAGGCCACGTCAGCGGCCCGCTCCCGACGCGCCGCGAGGGCCTCGGCGGCCGCGACCAGCCCGAGCCAGAGGGCGGCGACGACGAGGAAGCGGACGAGCGGCGACATCGCGTCGAGGTTCGCCGCGACGGTCCACAGCAGGCCGATGCCGACGAAGGCGGCGCCGAGGGTGAGGACGATGCGGGCGAGGGTGACCCGGCGGTGGGCCACGTACCGCGCGCGGATGGCGTCGGCGGCCCGCTCGTCGACGAGCCCCTCGGCACGCCACCGGGCGAGCTCGGCCTCGAGCCAGGCGAGCTGGCGGGGGGTCGCGGCCCGCCGACCGGCCACGGGACCCTCCCCCGGGTCCGGGACGGATGGGTGCGAGACGGTGGGCGGCGCGGTCATCGCGGTCTCCTCGGTGTGCAGACGGCCCCGGCGGGGCACCCCCAGTCTCCCGCGCCGGGGCCCCGGGCCGCATGAGCACGCGTACTCACCGTGTCGCGGACCGTCAGCAGTCCCGTGAACGCCCGGCGGACCGGTGCCTGCGCCACGAGCACGCTCCCGAGGACGAGCACCATGGCACCGAGGTACCCCCAGCCGAAGGGCTCGCGGAGGAGGGCCACGCCGAGGACGGTGCCCACGACGGGGTTGACCAGCCCGATGACGGCGACGGCCCCGGCGTCCATCCGGGTCAGGCCCCGGAACCACACGACGTAGCCGACGACCGACCCCGCGAGCCCGAGCCAGGCCAGGGCGAGGGCGGCGGGCAGGTCCAGGGCCGGGGGCGCCCCTTCGGCGAGGAGCGCCACGGGCGCGAGGACGAGCCCTCCGGCGACGAGCTGCCACGAGGTGGTGACGAGGACGCTGCCCGGCGGGGTCCACTTCTTGACGAGGACGAAGCCGACGGCGGACGAGACCACGGCTCCGACCGAGGCCGCGATCCCCACCGGGTCGACGGCGCCGCCCTGCCCGTTCTGCCAGACGAGCAGGACCACCCCTCCGATGCCGGACGCGGCAGCGGCCACGGTGACCCACGGCTGCCGCTCGCCGATCGCGAGCCGGGCGACCCCCATGACGACGAGGGGCGAGAGGGCGGTGAGCGTCGAGGCGAGGCCGCTGGGCAGCCGGTAGGCCGCGACGTAGAGGAGGCCGAAGAAGAGCGCGTGGTTGAGCGTGCCGAGCACCAGCGCCCGCCCCCACCAGCGGCCGCGCGGCAGCCGGCGCAGCCACAGGAGCATCAGGAGGCCGGCTGGGAGGATCCGCATCGCCGCGGCGAACATCGGGCGTCCCGGCGGCAGCCACAGCTGGGTCACGGCGTAGGTCGACCCCCACACGACGGGCGCGACCGCCGTCAGCAGGACCGTGGCGACCGACGATCTTTTATCTTCCATGGAAGGCATGTTACCTTCCATGGAAGGTACTGTCCAGCCATGGACCACGCGAGCACCGTCCACCAGCAGTGGCTGGCCGAGCGCCCCGACCTCGACACCACCCCCGTCCTCGTCATCGGGCGGATCCACCGGATCGCCGCCGCCCTGACCCCCGAGCTGACGGCCGTCTATGCCGAGTTCGGCCTCGGTGAGGGCGAGTTCGATGTGCTGGCCACCCTGCGCCGCAACGGGCCCCCCTTCGCCCTCACCCCGGGTGAGCTCGGCGACCGGACGATGGTCACGTCGGGAGCGGTCAGCAAGAGGCTCGACCGGCTCCAGGCCCGAGGTCTCGTCGAGCGCCGGGCCAGCGCGGCCGACGGGCGGTCGCGGACCGTGTACCTCACCGCCGAGGGACGCGACCTCATCGACCGCGCGATGACGGCCCACGCCGCCAACGAGGCTCGTCTGCTGAGCGCCCTCCCCGCCCGGGACCGCGACGCGCTCGCGCGCCTGCTCGGACGCCTCGCCGAGTCGCTCGGCGTGTGAGGGAGACCTCGCCGCGGCCTCGGGCCCTCACGACGGCGGACCGCTAGAGTCCGAGCCATGCCGATCAGCAAGGTCCTCATCGCGAACCGTGGCGAGATCGCCGTCCGCATCGCCCGCGCCTGCGCCGACGCGGGCGTCGGGTCCGTGGCGGTCTACGCCGACCCCGACCGTCACGCCCTCCACGTCGCGGTGGCCGACGAGGCGTACGCCCTCGGCGGCTCCACCCCCGGCGAGTCCTACCTGCTCCAGGACAAGCTCATCGAGGTCGCGAAGACCGCCGGCGCCGACGCGGTGCACCCGGGCTACGGGTTCCTCGCGGAGAACGCCGGCTTCGCGCAGAAGGTCATGGACGCCGGCCTCACCTGGATCGGCCCCGGCCCCGAGGCCATCGACTCCCTCGGCGACAAGGTCAAGGCCCGGCACATCGCCCTCGCCGCGGACGCCCCGCTCGTCCCCGGCACCAAGGACCCCGTGAGCGGCCCCGACGAGGTCGTCGCGTTCGCCGAGGAGCACGGGCTGCCCGTCGCCATCAAGGCGGCGTACGGCGGCGGCGGGCGCGGCCTCAAGGTCGCCCGCTCGATGGAGGAGATCCCCGAGCTGTTCGACTCCGCCGTGCGCGAGGCGGTCACCGCGTTCGGCCGCGGCGAGTGCTTCGTCGAGCGGTTCCTCGACCACCCGCGGCACGTCGAGACCCAGTGCCTCGCCGACCAGCACGGCAACGTCGTCGTCGTCTCCACCCGCGACTGCTCGCTCCAGCGACGCAACCAGAAGCTCGTCGAGGAGGCGCCGGCGCCGTTCATCACCGAGGACCAGCACACCGAGCTGGTCCGTGCGTCGAAGGCCATCCTCACCCGGGCCGGCTACGTCGGCGCCGGCACCTGCGAGTTCCTCGTCGCCCCAGACGGCCACATCTCCTTCCTCGAGGTCAACACCCGGCTCCAGGTCGAGCACCCGGTCTCCGAGGAGGTCACCGGTATCGACCTCGTCCGCGAGCAGCTCCGCATCGCGAACGGCGAGGCCCTCGACTACCCGGACCCCGAGCCGCACGCGCACTCCATCGAGTTCCGGATCAACGGCGAGGACGCAGGGCGCGGCTTCCTGCCCGCACCCGGCACCGTGAGCCGGATGGTCGTCCCCCAGGGCCCCGGCGTCCGCTGGGACGCGGGCATCGTCGAGGGTGACACCGTCGCCGGCGCGTTCGACTCGATGATCGCCAAGCTCGTCGTCACCGGTCGCACCCGCCAGCAGGCGCTCGAGCGGGCTCGGCGTGCGCTCCACGAGCTCGTCGTCGAGGGCATGCCCACGGTCATCCCGTTCCACCGCAAGGTGGTCGCGGACCCCGCGTTCGCCCCGGCCGACCCCGCCGAGAAGTTCACGGTGCACACCCGGTGGATCGAGACCGAGTTCGTCAACGACATCGAGGCCTACGCGGGCCCGACCGGCGACTCCCCCGAGCCCGACGAGCGGCAGACCGTCGTCGTCGAGGTGGGCGGCAAGCGCCTCGAGGTCTCCGTGCCCGGCGGGCTGTCGTTCGGCGGGGGCGGTGGCGGCGGCACGGCGAAGAAGAAGGCCCCGCGTCGTTCCGGCGGGAGCTCGGGCGGGGCCGCGGCCTCGGGCGACTCCCTCACGGCGCCGATGCAGGGCACCATCGTCAAGGTGAGCGTCGCCGAGGGCGACACCGTCGCCGCGGGCGACCAGGTCGTCGTCCTCGAGGCGATGAAGATGGAGCAGCCGATCGCCGCCCACAAGGCCGGGGTGGTCACCGGCCTCTCGGCCGAGGTGGGGGCCACCGTCACCAACGGTGCCGTGATCTGCGACATCGCGGACGCTCCCGCCGACGCCTGAGGAGTCCGCGGCCCCACAGGCCGGCCGTCGCGCGACGGCGACGAGGTGCCTGCACGAGCCGTCGCTCGCGACGTGTGGCATGCTGTTCCAGAACTCTTTGGAGGACTGGATGAATGACTCGGGACCCCGCGTCCTCGACGAGCTGGCCGTGGTCGGCAAGGCCTTCGCCAGCGCCAAGCGACTCGAGATCATCGAGCTCCTGGCGCAGAGCGAGCACTCCGTCGACGAGGTCGTGCGCGAGACCGGCCAGGGCCTGAGCACCGTCTCGGCGCACCTGCAGATCCTGCGCGCCGCGAACCTCGTGCGGACCCGGCGCTCCGGCACCCGCGTGATCTATCGACTGGCGGGGCCGGACGTCGCCGAGCTGCACGCCCTGCTCGGGACCGTCGCGCGGCGGCATTCCGCGGATGTCGGGGCGGCGCTGGCGGCCCACCTCGGCACCGGCGGCGGCGAGGTCCGCGAGGTGAGCCGGGAGGAGCTCGGAACCCGCATGCGGGAGGGCTCGGTGACCCTGCTCGACGTCCGCCCCGCCGAGGAGTTCGCGAGCGCGCACATCCCGGGCGCGGTGTCCCTCCCGCTGGCCGACCTCGCGACGCGGCTGACCGAGGTGCCCGCCGACCGGGACATCGTCGCGTACTGCCGTGGCGCCTACTGCGTCATGGCGCACGACGCCGTGACGCTCATCTCCGCCCAGGGGCGGGAGGCGCAACGGCTCCAGGACGGGATCCTCGAGTGGCGCCTCGCCGGCCTGCCCGTCGAGGCGGACGCCTGAGCCGACCGGCCGTGCCCCGCCCCGGCCCGTCCGGGACATCACCCACCTGCTGACCCACGACCCCGACCCCGTCGACCCCACCGACCGAGGAGACCCTGTGCCGAAGTCCACCCCCACCCCCACCCCCCGCCACCGCTCGGTGGTCGTCCCCACGCTCGTCGCGCTCGTCGCGCTCGCCCTGACAGTGGTGGCCGTCGTGGCGTCGAGACCCGCGTCGAGCGCCAAGCCGTCGTCGGCCAGCGCGCAGTCACCGAGCGGTTCGGGGACGAGCCAGGAGGACCCCCTGGCGGCCCTGCCGCGCCGCACGCCCGGTGACCCGATGGCGCTGGGCAAGGCCGACGCGCCGGTGGTCATGGTCAGCTACTCGGAGTTCCAGTGCCCCTTCTGCGGGAAGTTCGCCCGGGACACCGAGCCCGGTCTGGTCGAGAAGTACGTCAAGAGCGGCACGCTGCGCATCGAGTGGCGGGACTTCCCCTACCTGGGCAAGGAGTCGATGACGGCCGCCCTCGCCGGGCGGGCAGCAGCCCTGCAGGGGAAGTTCTGGGAGTTCCACGACGCCATGTACGCCGAGCAGCAGCCGGTCAACAGCGGCGCGCTGACCGAGGACCACCTCGCCTCCGTGGCGGAGCAGGCCGGCCTGGACGGGGAGCGCCTGGTCAAGGACATGGCCCGTCCGGAGCTCGCCGACGCGGTGGGTCGCGACTTCAGCGAGGGCCAGTCCATCGGCGTCACCGGGACCCCGGCCTTCATCGTCAACGGCCAGCCGATCATCGGGGCGCAGCCGGCGCAGGTCTTCGAACAGGCCATCGAGGACGCGGCTGCCGCGGCCCGATGAGCGAGGTCAGCCTCCTCGCGGCCCTGGCGGCCGGTGTCCTCGCCCTCCTCTCACCGTGCAGCGCCCTGCTGCTCCCCTCGTTCTTCGCGTACGCCTTCTCCAGCCGCACCGCCCTGCTCGCCCGCACCGGCGTGTTCTACCTCGGCCTGCTGGTCACCCTGGTCCCGCTGGGGACGGGCGCGGCTGCCGCCTCGGCTCTCTTCTACGGGCACCGCGCCGCACTCATCACCGTCGCCGGCTGGTCGATCATCGCCCTGGGACTCGTGCAGCTGCTCGGGCGGGGCTTCGCCCTCCCCTTCGCCTCCCGGCTGCAGACCTGGTCCTCGAGGGCCGGCGCCGGTCGGGGTGGGTACGTGTCGACCTTCGGGTTGGGCGCCGTCTACGGCTTGGCGGGCTTCTGCTCCGGCCCCGTCCTCGGCGCCATCCTCACGGTCGCGGCCACGCGGTCGCACCCGGCCGAGGGCGGTCTGCTGCTCGCCGTGTACGCCCTGGGGATGGCCTTGCCGCTCTTCGTGCTCGCCGCGGCGTGGGACCGCTTCCAGCTCGGCCAGAAGGGCTGGCTGCGCGGGCGCATGCTGGCGTTCGGTCGCGTCCGGGTGCACACGACGTCACTCGCCTCGGGGGTCCTGTTCATCGTCATCGGTGTGTTGTTCCTGCGCTTCGACGGGACGGCCGGGGTCACCGGCGTCCTCGGCATCGGCGACACCACCGACCTCGAGGTGTCGGCCCAGACCGCCGTCGCCGAGGCCACCTCGGCCGTCCCGCTGTGGGTGCTCCCGGCACTGGTCGCGGTGGGCGCCGCCGTCCTCGCCTGGTCGCGGACCCGTGGACGTGGAGACGACGCTCAGTCGGTGGGGTGCAACCGGCGCGCCGCCTCGGCGACCGAGCCGGACAGCGACGGGTAGACCGTGAAGGTCGAGGCGACCTGGTCGACGTTGAGCCGGTGCTGCACCGCGAGGGTCACCGGGAAGATCAGCTCGGAGGCCCGGGGCGCCACGATGACGCCGCCGATGACCGCACCGGAACCCTTCTGCGCGAACAGCTTCACGAAGCCGTCGGTGATGCCGAGCATCTTGGCGCGCGGGTTGCGCGAGAGCGGCAGCATGAGCACCTCGGCGTCGACCTCCTCCTCGTCGAGGTCCTTCTGCGTGATGCCGACCGTGGCGATCTCGGGGTCGGTGAAGATGTTCGCCGAGACGACCCCGAGGTTGAGCGGGGCGACGGCGTCGCCGAGCGCGTGCGACATCGCGATCCGGCCCTGCATCGCGGCGACGGACGCGAGCGGGAGCACACCGGTGCAGTCACCCGCGGCGTAGACGCCCCGCACGGAGGTCCGCGAGACCTTGTCGACCTCGATGTGACCGGACGGCCGCAGCTCGACCCCCACCTCCTCGAGGCCGATGCCCCCGGTCTGCGGGACCGACCCCACGGCGAGCAGGGCGTGGGTGCCGGTGACCTCGCGGCCGTCGACGAGCCGGACGAGCACGCCGTCGGCCGTGCGCTCGACCGACTCCATGCGCGAGCGGCCGAGCACCTCCATCCCGCGCTTGCGGAACACGTCCTCGATGACGGTGGCGGCGTCGGGGTCCTCCCCCGGCAGCACGCGGTCGCGCGAGGAGACGAGGACGACCTCGGACCCGAGGCCGAGGTAGGCCTGGGCCAGCTCGGCACCGGTGACGCCGGAGCCGACGACGACGAGCCGCTCGGGCAGCGCGTCGAGGTCGTAGATCTGCTGCCAGGTGAGGATCCGTTCCCCGTCCGGGACGGCGGTGTCCATGACCCGCGGGGCCGCGCCGGTGGCGACGAGGACGACGTCGGCGGAGAGCTCCTCCGAGCCCGTTCCGGTGTCGACCCGGACGGTCGTGGGCGAGGTGAGCACCCCTGCCCCCTCGACGACCCGGACCCCGACCTCGGTGAGACGGGTCCGGATGTCGCCGCTCTGCGCGCCGGCCAGCGAGAGCACCCTGCGGTTGACCTCGGCGAGGTCGGCGACGGCGTCCGAGACCCGTGCGCCGTCGTGGTCCTCGAGGTGCACCCCGAGGTCGGAGGCGGTCTCGAAGTCGCTGAGGTAGTCGGCGGTCGAGATGAGCGCCTTGCTCGGGACGCAGTCGGTGAGGACCGCCGCGCCGCCGATGCCGCTGCGCTCGACGATGGTGACCTCGGCACCGACGTGGGCGGCGACCAGGGCCGCCTCGTACCCGCCCGGACCCCCACCGAGGATGACGACTCTGCTCGACCGCGCACTCATCCGACCATCCAACCACCCGGTGACGATCGGGTGACGTCGGGGAGAACGTGGCAAAGGTCCTGTTCCGAACCACTGCGAAAGTCCCTACAGTGCCACGTGGGACCGGTCACGGCCCCCGGCACCCGCCGCCCCCTCGTCCAGGAGGTCCCCATGTCCCGCCCCTTCGGCCGCCGCGCCACCGCGCTCGCCGCGGCCGGCCTCACCGCTGCCGCGCTCACCGCCTGCTCGCCCCCCTCGGACAGCGGCTCGGGAGACACCGGCACCAGCGGTGGCACCTCGGCCGCCACGGCCACCTCGGCCGCGGATCTCGGCGGGATGGACGCCCTCGTCGCGGCAGCCAAGGCCGAGGGCGCGCTCAACGTCATCGCCCTCCCACCGGACTGGGCGAACTACGGCGAGGTCATCAAGGCCTTCCAGGCCAAGTACCCCGAGATCACCGTGACGAGCGACCAGCCGGACGCGAGCAGCGCCGACGAGATCGCCACCGCCAAGCGGCTCAAGGGCCAGTCCGGCGCCCCCGACGTCTTCGACCTCGGCGCTGCGGTCGCGCTCGCCAACACCGACATGTACGCGAAGTACAAGGTCTCCACCTGGGACGACGTCCCGGCCGACTTCAAGGACGCCGACGGCGCGTGGGTCAACGACTACGGCGGCTACATGAGCATCGGCTACGACTCCTCGAAGGTCCCCGCCCCGACGAGCGTGCAGGACCTGCTCGGCGCGGACTACAAGGGCAAGGTCGCGCTCAACGGCAACCCGACCGAGGCCGGCGCCGCGTTCGCGGGCGTCCAGATGGTCTCGATCGCCGAGGGCGGCAGCGCCGGTGACCTCGCCAAGGGCGTCGACTTCTTCAAGAAGCTCAAGGCCGCGGGCAACTTCCTGCCCGTCGACCCCACCCCGGCGACCGTCGAGTCGGGCCAGACCCCCGTCGTCATCGACTGGGACTACCTCAACGCCTCGCTGAGCGCCAAGGTCCCGACGTGGAAGGTGTTCGTGCCGAAGGAGGCCGTCGTCGCCGGGTACTACTACCAGGCGATCAACGCCGACGCCCCGCACCCGGCGGCCGCCCGCCTCTGGGAGGAGTTCCTCTACAGCGACGAGGGCCAGAACCTGTGGCTCAAGGGTGGCGCCCGCCCGGTGCGCTTCGACGCGATGAAGACCGCCGGCACCCTCGACGAGGCCGCCGCCGCAGCGCTCCCGCCCGTGGAGGGCACCCCGGTCGTCCCGACCCAGGCCGACGCCGAGAGCGGCAAGAAGTACCTCGCCGACAACTGGGCCAACGCCGTTGGCTGACGCGACGGCATCCCACCCCGCGAGGGCGCGACGAGGGTTCCGACCCTCCGGCGCCCTCGTCGGGGTGGTGCCGTTCTTCGCGTACACGACGGTCTTCCTGCTCGTCCCGACGCTCGTCGTCGTCGTCGGGGCCTTCCTCGACGGCGACAACCGGCCCACGCTGGGCAACATCGAGGGCCTGACGCAGCCGGCCGTCGTCCGGGGACTCACCCAGTCGCTGGTCCTGTCCGCCGTCACCTCGGTCGTCGGCGCGCTCGTCGGCGCCGTGCTCGCGTACGCCGTGAGCACGACGCGCGAGGGATCGGCGACGAAGCGGTTCTTCACCTCGCTGTGCGGCGTCCTCGCCCAGTTCGGGGGCGTCGCCCTGGCGTTCGCCTTCATCGCGTCCTTCGGGGCGACCGGCCTGCTCACGGCGATGCTCGGCGGGGTCGGGGTCGACACGGGCGCCGGGCTCTGGCTCTACCAGTGGGACAAGGGCCTCATGCTCGTCTACCTGTACTTCCAGATCCCGCTCATGCTCATCGTCTTCCTCCCGGCGGTCGAGGGCCTGCGTCCGCAGTGGCGGGAGGCCACCGAGACCCTCGGCGGCACCACGTGGACGTACTGGCGTCGGGTCGCCGGGCCCGTCCTCTTCCCGTCGTTCGTCGGTGCCACGCTGCTGCTGTTCACGAACGCCTTCTCCGCGTACTCGACGGCCGCGGCCCTGGTCTCGCAGGGCAACCCACTGCTGCCCCTCCAGATCGGCTCGACCTTCCGGTCGGAGGTCATCCTCGGCCAGGAGAACCTCGGCAAGGCGATGGCGCTGGCCATGGTCGTCGTCGTCGCGGTCGTCATGGTGCTCTACGCGTGGATCGACAAGCGCGCCGGCCGCTGGATGACCCGATGAGCGGCCGGACCCGGTTCCGACGGCGGCAGCGCGGCTTCCGGTGGCTGACCCTGGGCCTGCTGCTCGCCTTCTTCGCCCTCCCCCTGCTCGGGATGCTCGACTTCACGACGCAGGGCCCGGGCGGCGAGGGACGCACTGCCCAGACGTGGCTCACGCTCGCCGACGTGTCGACGATCTCGCTCGACTACCCCGCCCTCAAGGAGGGCTTCCTCGCCTCCGTCGGCCTCGCCGTCATCACGCCGCTCGTGATGCTCGTCCTCCTCGTGCCGACGATGACGTGGGTCCGGCTGCGCCTCCCCGGACTCTCCCGCACCGTCGAGTTCATCTGCCTGCTCCCGCTGACGGTGCCGGCGATCGTGCTCGTCGTCGGCCTGACCCCGATCTACGCGTGGGTCTACTACTTCGTCGGGTCCTCGACCCTCTGGCTGTCGCTGGCCTACGTCATCCTCGTGCTGCCCTACGCGTACCGGTCGCTCGACGCCGGCCTGCGGGCCATCGACGTCCGCACCCTCGCCGAGGCGGCCCGCTCCCTCGGCGCGGGCTGGGCCACCGTGATGTGGCGGGTCATCCTGCCCAACCTGCGCACGGCCGTCCTCTCGGCGTCGTTCCTCTCGGTCGCCCTCGTCCTCGGGGAGTTCACGATCGCCAGCCTGTTCAGCAAGAAGAACCTCCAGGTCGCGATGTACGAGCTCGGCAAGTCCGATGCGAAGATCTCGGTCGCGGTCGGCCTCGCCGCCCTCGTCTTCGGCTTCGTCGTCCTCTTCGCGATGTCCTTCGTGGGCAGCCGTCCCGCGGGCACCTCCCGCCTCGGCCGCCTCCTCCGCTCCCGCAAGGAGACCACCTCATGACCGCCACATCCGAGGCCGCCGCCGCGCACGGCATCGCTGTCGAGCTCACGGACCTGCGCCGCGTCTACGGCGGGGTGGCCGCCCTCGACGGACTCACCCTCCACATCGAGCCGGGCGAGTTCGTCGCGCTGCTCGGTCCCTCGGGGTGCGGCAAGACGACCGCCCTGCGCTGCCTCGCCGGACTGGAGGACCCCGACTCCGGGACCATCACGGTCGGCGGGCGCGACGTCACGTCCATCCCGACGAACAAGCGCGACATGGGGATGGTCTTCCAGGCGTACAGCCTCTTCCCGCACATGACGGCCCGCCAGAACGTCGAGTTCGGGCTCGAGCTCCGTGGTCGCGACAAGGCCGCCCGCCGGGCCCGCGCCGCCGAGATGCTGGACCTCGTCGGGCTCTCGGAGCACGCGGAGAAGTACGCGCACCAGATGTCGGGCGGCCAGCAGCAGCGGGTGGCGCTGGCGCGGGCGCTGGCCATCGAGCCCCAGGTGCTGCTCCTCGACGAGCCGCTCTCCGCCCTCGACGCCAAGGTGCGCACCCAGCTGCGCGACGAGATCCGCCGCATCCAGCTCGAGGTCGGGACCACGACGCTCTTCGTCACCCACGACCAGGAGGAGGCCCTCGCCGTCGCCGACCGGGTCGGGGTGATGTCGACCGGCCGGCTCGAGCAGCTGGCCGCGCCGGCGGAGCTCTACTCGGCCCCGGTCTCGCCGTTCGTCGCCGACTTCGTCGGGCTGACCAACCGGCTGCGGGCGCGCATCGAGGACGGTCGCGCCCACGTGCTCGGTGGCAGCGTCCCGGTGCTCCCGGGGTCCGCCGCCGGTCCGGACGCCGTCGTCCTCGTGCGGCCCGAGGGAGTCGAGGTGGGGCCGGCCGTCGAGGGCGAGGCCGGACCGGGCTCGGCCAGGGTCGAGAGCGCCAGCTTCCTCGGCGGGCACGGGCGGATCATCGCGCGCACCTCGGCCGGTGAGGTCGTCACGGTGCAGGTCCCGAACACCGACGTCACCCGGTACCGGCACGGCGACCGCGTCGTGCTGAGCCCCCGGGGCGACGCCGCGCTCGCCGTCGCCACGGACTGACCCGAGGATCGTGGGCACGGAGCGCCCCCGGCGGCGGCCGGGGGCACCGGCCGTCGCCGCGCTGACCCAGGCGCTGGTGCTCACGCTCGGCAGTCTCGGCTACGGGTACCACCGCGACGAGCTGTACTTCCGGATGCTGCCGCCGGACTGGGGGTACGTCGACCAACCGCCGCTCACCCCGTGGCTGGCGCGCACGCTCGCGTCGGTCGTCGACGAGCCGTGGGCGCTGCGGCTCCCGGCGACCGTCGCGAGCGCCGTGACCGTGCTCCTCCTCGCCCGCCTGGCCCGCGAGCTCGGCGGAGACCGGAGGGCCGAGGCGTTCGCCGCGTGGGGTGGTGCGTTCGCGGTCCTGCCGCTCGCCCTGGGGCACCTCCTGCTCACCTCCAGCATCGACCTCGCGCTGGTCGTCGGCGTGGTCCTCGTCGCGGTCCGGGCCCTGCGCGGCGACCCCCGGTGGTGGCTGGCCGTGGGTGCCCTGTCGGGGCTCGCGGCGCTCAACCGCCTCCTCGTGCCGGTCGTCCTCGCCGGACTGGTCCTCGGCGTCCTCGTGTTCGGGCCCCGACGCTCGCTGCGGACGCGCTGGCCCTGGGCGGGGGCGTTCGTCGCGGTCGTGCTCGCCGCCCCGACCATCGCCTACCAGGTCACCCACGGGTGGCCGCAGCTCGCGATGGGCGCCGCGCTCGCGGAGAACAACGCCGCCGACGTTCGCTCCGAGCTGCCCCTGGTCCTGCTCGTGGCCATCGGCCCGCTCCTCGTCCCCGTCTGGCTCGCCGGGGTGGTCCACGCCTGGCGACGGCCGGAGGCGCGCTGGCTCGTGGTGGCGGTGGTCGTCCTCGTCGCCTTCACCTGGGCGTCCGGTGCCCAGCCGCACTACCCGGTCGCGCTCCTGGACGCCCTCTTCGCGGCCGGCTGCGTCCCGGTGGCGCGGTGGACGCGAGCCGCCCCGTGGCGCCGGGCGGTGGTCATCGGCGCGCTCGCGCTCAATGCCGTCGTCGCGACGGTGCTGGCGGTCCCCGTGCTGCCCGTCACCGTGGTGGGCTCGACCCCGGTCACTGAGGCCGGTCCCCTCGTCGGCGACCAAATCGGCTGGCCGCGCTACGTCGAGCAGGTCGCCGCCGTGTGGCGGGCGGCCGACGACCCGGGCGCGGCCGTCCTCGCGTCGAACTACGGGGAGGCCGGCGCCGTGGCGAGGTTCGGCCCGGCGCTCGGGCTCCCCCGTCCGGTGAGCGGGCACAACCACCTGTGGGACCTCGGGCCGCCGCGCGAGGGAACCCGCACGGTGGTCGTCGTCGGCGCCCAGTACGAGCAGCTCCTCCCGCTGTTCGGGCGCTGCGAGGTCCGCGACCGCCTCACCAACGGCGTGGGCGTCGACAACGAGGAGGAGGGAGTACCGGTCGCCGTGTGCCACGACCCCGTCGAGCCGTGGGCCGCGCTCTGGCCCGACGTGAGGCACCTGGACTGAGCCGCCTCACCCCGCCGTCCGCCGTCGCCCGACGGGCATCGTCCTCAGCCCACGGGGCGACGGCGCGCCGGCCGAGGCGGGTGGCTGACGCCTCCCGACGCGAGGCGGTCGCCGAGGAGGACCAGCGCCGCCGTGACCACCGCCAGCGTGAGGACGGCCGTCAGCGCGCCGACCGGCTCGTCGACGGCGTAGGTGGGGATCATCCGGGACGGCAGCGCGAGGGCGAAGGCCATCGCGACGACCGACCCCAGCCAGCTGCCGGTCATGTTGCCGCGATGGGCCTTGACGTCGCCGCGCCGGATGGCGAGGACGCCCAGGGTCACGGTGACGAGGGTGACGAGGCTGAGGATGTGGAGCCAGCTGAAGGCACCGTCGCGGAGGTGGCGGATCCAGAAGGAGGACCCGGCGGTCCAGAGCATGAGGACCACCCACACCCTCCCGACGAGACGGTGCCGCTGGTCCCCCTTGCGCCGGAACAGCTGGACGCCGCCGAGCGCGACCGAGACGACGGCAGCGCCGACGTGCGAGACGAGGAGCAGGGTCCAGGCATTCATGGGTCATCCCTCCCGGAGGGCGGTGACGAGGTCGGTGACGGTGTGGAGCAGGGCGTCCGGGTCGGCGCCCCGGTGGCGGACGAGGACGTCGAACCGGTCCCCGAGCACGGCGCCGGCGACGGCCAGCCGGCGTCCGCCCTCGGCGCTCACGGCGAGCTCGCGCCGGTTCCCGCCGCCCGGACGCACCTCGAGGAGGCCGTCCCGGTCGAGGGTCGCGACCATCCGGCTCGTCGCGGCCTCGCTGGCGCCGAGCCGCTCGGCGAGCTCGCGCTGGGTCGGGCGGTCCAGCTGCGAGACGTGCAGGAGGGCGAGGAAACGGCGGTACGTGAGGCCACAACCCGACCGGGCGAGGAGGGTCTCGGCGCGCCGGTCCATGAGGGCGACGAGGACGTGGAGCTGGTGGGCGAGCGTGGGCACCGCTCTAGAGTTGCACATGCAACTTGCAAATGCAAGTAACCGCTCAACCCGCCCCGCGTGGCTCCTCGCTACGCTGCGCGGGTGACCGACACCGCCGCCGCCCACGACCTCTCCGACCCCGCCACCGACCCGTTCGCGGTCGCGGAGGCCGCTGCCGCGGTGATCCGCGAGCGCACCGGGGTGGAGCGCCACGACGTCGCCCTCGTCCTCGGCTCCGGCTGGGGCCAGGCGGGTGACCTCATCGGCGAGACCCTCGCGACCATCGAGAACACCGACGTGCCGGGGTTCGCCAAGGCCGCCGTCGAGGGTCACAGCGGCACGATGCGCTCGGTCGCGATCGGCGACACCGGCCGGCGCGCGCTCGTCTACGGCACGCGAACGCACTACTACGAGGGCCGCGGGGTGCGGGCGGTCGTGCACGGCGTGCGCACCGCCGCCGCGGCCGGCTGCTCGACGATCGTCATCACCAACGGCTGCGGCGGGCTGCGACCCGAGTGGGCGCCGGGCACGCCGGTCCTCATCTCCGACCACATCAACCTCACCGCCACCTCACCGCTCGAGGGGGCGACCTTCGTCGACCTCACCGACCTCTACTCGCCGCGGCTGCGCGCCCTGGCCCAGGAGGTCGACCCGACCCTCGACGAGGGCGTCTACGTGCAGTTCCGCGGCCCGCACTACGAGACCCCGGCCGAGGTGCGGATGGCCAAGGTGCTCGGCGGGGACCTCGTCGGGATGTCCACCTCCCTCGAGGCGATCGCGGCCCGGCACGCCGGGCTGGAGGTCCTGGGCGTCTCGCTCGTGACGAACGCGGCGGCCGGCATCTCCGCGACGCCGCTCAGCCACCAGGAGGTCATCGAGGCCGGGCAGGCGGCCGCCGAGCGGTGCGGGCGCCTCCTCGCGGACGTCGTCGGCCGGATCTGAGGAGCACTCGATGAGCCGCACGCCCGCCGCCCTGACCGACCTCCTCACCGCCGCCCGCGCCTGGGCCGCCGACGACCCGGACCCCGAGACCCGGGCCGAGCTCGCGGGCCTCGCCGACGCCGCCGAGCGCGGTGACGAGGCCGCGCGCGAGGAGCTCGCCGACGCGATGGCCGGTCTGCTCGAGTTCGGTACGGCCGGCCTCCGCGGGAAGCTCGGGGGCGGACCGAACCGGATGAACCGCGCGGTCGTCATCCGCACCGCCGCGGGGCTCACCGCCTACCTGCAGACGGTCACCGCCGACCCGTTCGTCGTCGTCGGCTACGACGCCCGCACCAACTCCGACGTCTTCGCGCACGACACCTGCGCGGTCGTCACGGGGATGGGCGGCCGGGCCGTCGTCCTCCCCCACCCGCTGCCGACGCCGGTGCTCGCCTACGCCATCCGGCACCTCGGGGCGGACGCCGGGGTGATGGTCACCGCGTCCCACAACCCGCCGCAGGACAACGGCTACAAGGTCTACGTCGGCGACGGCTCGCAGATCGTGCCGCCCGTCGACGGCCTCATCGCCGAGCGGATCGCGGCCGTGCCCTCGGTGGCCTCGGTCCCGCTCGCGGACGACGGGTGGGAGACCCTCGGCGACGACGTCCTCGAGGCCTACCTCGACGACGTCGTGACCGTCGTCGACGCGGACAGCCCGCGCGACGTCACGGTGGTCCACACGGCCCTGCACGGCGTCGGCGCCGAGACGGTGCGGCGGGCCTTCCTCGCCGCGGGCTACCCCGAGCCGATCCCCGTGCAGTCCCAGGCCGAGCCGGACCCGATGTTCCCGACCGTGTCGTTCCCGAACCCCGAGGAACCCGGAGCGATGGACGCGGCGCTCGAGCTCGCGGAGCAGACCTCTCCCGACCTCGTCATCGCCAACGACCCCGATGCCGACCGGTGCGCCGTCGCGGTGCCCGGTCCCGGCGGGTGGCGCATGCTGCGCGGCGACGAGGTCGGCGCGCTGCTCGGCTCGCACGTGCTGGCGCGCGGCGTGCCGGCCGACTCCCCTGACGCGGTGTTCGCCAACTCCATCGTGTCGTCGCGACTGCTCGCGGCGATGTGCCGCGCGGTCGGCGTGCGCCACGAGGAGACGCTCACCGGGTTCAAGTGGATCGGGCGGGTCCCGGGGCTGCGCTACGGCTACGAGGAGGCGCTGGGCTACTGCGTCGACCCCCTTCACGTCCGCGACAAGGACGGCGTCTCGGCGGCGCTGCTCGTCGCCGAGCTCGCCGCCACGCTCAAGGCCGAGGGCCGCACCCTCGTCGACCGCCTCGACGACCTCGCCCGCGAGCACGGCGTCCACGCCACGGACGCGCTCTCGGTCCGCGTCGAGGACCTCTCACTCATCGGACAGGTGATGGACCGGCTGCGCGCCGAGCCGCCGGCCTCGGTCGCCGGCATCGACGTCGCGCGGGTCGACGACCTCGCCCGGGGGGACGGCGGGCTCCCGCCGACCGAGGGGCTGCGCTGGTACCTGGCGGACGACTCGCGCGTCATCGTGCGGCCGTCCGGGACCGAGCCGAAGCTCAAGGTGTACCTCGAGGTGGTCGAGCCGGTGGCCGGCGCGGACCTGCCCGGCGCTCGCGAGCGCGCCGGGCAGCGGCTGGGTGCCATCCGGGCCGACCTCGCGGCGGCCACCTCGGTCTGAGGGCCCGGTGCCGGTGACCGGTGCCGCCGACCCCCGTACACTCGCCGGGTGAGTACCGCCACCGACGTCGACCCCACGGCGCGCGCCCGCGACATCCTCGGGGTGTCCCGGCTGACCAACTCCGCCCTCACCGGATGGCTGCACGGCCTGGCGGGCGTCGACCAGGTCGGCTGCGAGGCCCGCGCCGCGGCCCTGTCCACCCGCTCGATCAAGACGACGAGCAAGGCGTGGGCCATCGACCTCGCCATCTCGATGATCGACCTGACGACGCTCGAGGGCGCCGACACCCCCGGCAAGGTCCGCGGGCTCGCGGCGCGCGCGCTCGTGCCGGACCCCAGCGACCCGACGACGCCGAGCCCTGCCGCGGTCTGCGTCTACGGCGACATGGCCGGCATCGCCCGCGAGGCCCTCGGCGAGAGCGGCGTCAACGTCGCGGCCGTGGCCACGGCGTTCCCGAGCGGCCGCGCGAGCCGGGCCGTCAAGCTCGCCGACACCCGCGACGCCGTCGAGAACGGCGCCGACGAGATCGACATGGTCATCGACCGCGGCGCGTTCCTCTCCGGCGACTACCTCACCGTCTTCCGGGAGATCGTCGAGACCAAGGAGGCCTGCGGCGACGCGCGCCTCAAGGTGATCATGGAGACCGGCGAGCTCGCCACGTACGACAACGTCCGTCGCGCCTCGTGGCTCTCGATGCTCGCCGGCGGCGACTTCATCAAGACCTCCACCGGCAAGATCTCCCCCGCCGCGACGCTCCCGGTCACCCTCGTCATGCTCGAGGCGGTCCGCGACTGGCGAGACCTCACCGACCAGCAGGTCGGCGTCAAGCCGGCCGGTGGGATCCGGACGAGCAAGGACGCGATCCGGTACCTCGTCACCGTCAGCGAGGTCGCCGGCGAGGACTGGCTCGACAACCACTGGTTCCGCTTCGGGGCCTCGAGCCTGCTCAACGACCTCATCCTGCAACGCCAGAAGATGGCGACGGGCGCCTACTCGGGCGCCGACTACGTCGCCGACGACGCCCCCAGCGGCTACTGACCCCCGACGCACCCCACGCAAGGACACCGATGCCCACCTTCGAGTACGCGCCGGCACCCGAGTCACGGGCCGTCGTCGACATCGCGAGCAGCTACGGGCTGTTCATCGGCGGCGAGTTCGTCGAGGCCTCCGGCGGCACCCCCTTCAAGACGGTCAACCCGGCCACCGAGGAGGTCCTCTCCGAGGTCTCCGAGGCGACGGCCGACGACGTCGACGCCGCCGTCCGCGCGGCCCGCACCGCCTACAGCCGGGTGTGGTCCCGGATGAGCGGGGCCGACCGCGGCAAGTACCTCTACCGGATCGCCCGCATCCTCCAGGAGCGGGCCCGCGAGTTCGCCGTCCTCGAGACCCTCGACAACGGCAAGCCGATCAAGGAGAGCCGGGACGTCGACGTCCCCCTCGCCGCGGCGCACTTCTTCTACCACGCGGGATGGGCCGACAAGCTGGCCTACGCCTCGCTCGGCGAGAACCCGCGGCCTCTCGGGGTCGTCGGCCAGGTCATCCCGTGGAACTTCCCGCTGCTCATGCTCTCGTGGAAGATCGCCCCGGCCCTCGCGTGCGGGAACACGGTGGTGCTCAAGCCGGCCGAGACGACGCCGCTCAGCGCGCTGCTGTTCGCCGAGGTGTGCCAGCAGGCGGAGCTGCCCCCGGGTGTCGTCAACATCGTCACCGGTGCTGGCGCGACGGGGCAGGCCATCGTCGACCACCCGGGCGTCGACAAGCTCGCGTTCACGGGGTCGACCAACGTCGGCAAGATGATCGCCCGCTCGATCGCGGGGACCCGCAAGAAGGCGACGCTCGAGCTCGGCGGCAAGGGCGCCAACATCATCTTCGACGACGCCCCGATCGACCAGGCCGTCGAGGGCATCGTCAACGGCATCTTCTTCAACCAGGGCCACGTGTGCTGCGCAGGCAGCCGGATCCTGGTGCAGGAGAACGTCGCCGAGGAGGTCGTCCGCCGCCTCAAGCGCCGGCTCGGCACGCTGCGGGTCGGCGACCCGATGGACAAGAACACCGACGTCGGCGCCATCAACAGCCGTGCCCAGCTCGGCCGCATCGAGGAGCTCACCGCGGTCGGCGAGAAGGAGGGCGCGGAGCGCTGGGACTCCGGGTGCGATCTGCCGAAGCACGGCTTCTGGTTCCGCCCGACCATCTTCAGCGGCGTCTCGCAGAGCCACCGGATCGCCCAGGAGGAGATCTTCGGGCCGGTGGTGTCGGTGCTGACCTTCCGCACGCCCGGGGAGGCGGTCGCCAAGGCGAACAACACCCCGTACGGCCTGTCCGCGGGCATCTGGACCGAGAAGGGCAGCCGGATCCTCTGGATGGCCGACCAGCTGCGCGCCGGCGTGGTCTGGGCGAACACCTTCAACAAGTTCGACCCGACCTCGCCGTTCGGCGGCTACAAGGAGTCCGGCTACGGCCGTGAGGGCGGCCGCCACGGGCTCTCGGCGTACGTGACGACGGAGGCGGCGAAGTGAGCACCCGGGTGGACGTCCGGAAGACGTACAAGCTCTACATCGGCGGGAAGTTCCCGCGCTCCGAGAGCGGCCGCTCCTACGAGGTGATGGCCGCCCCGACCGGGCGCCGGGCGACCCCGCGCTTCCTCGCGAACGCCGCGCTGGGCTCGCGCAAGGACGCCCGCGACGCCGTCGTCGCCGCGCGCACGGCGCAGCCCGGGTGGGCCGGCGCCACCGCGTACAACCGGGGCCAGGTGCTCTACCGGGTGGCCGAGGTGATGGAGGGCCGCCGCAGCCAGCTCGTGCAGGACGTGCGCGACTCCGAGGGCCTCACGGCGGCCCGGGCCGAGGCGGTCGTCTCCGCGGCCATCGACCGGTGGGTCTGGTACGCCGGCTGGCCGGACAAGTACCCCCAGGTGCTCGGCGGGCTCAACCCCGTCGCCGGGCCGTACTTCGACATCTCGGTGCCGGAGCCCACGGGCGTCGTGGCGGTGCTCGCGCCGCAGGCGTCCTCGCTGCTCGGGCTGGTCTCGGTCGTGGCGCCGGTCATCGTGTCGGGCAACACCTGCGTCGTGCTGGCGTCGGAGTCGCGGCCGCTGCCGGCCATCGACCTCGCCGAGTGCCTCGCGACGTCGGACGTGCCGGGTGGCGTCGTCAACGTCGTCACCGGGCGCACCGCCGAGGTGGCACCGTGGCTCGCCTCGCACCGCGACGTCAACGCCATCGACCTCACCGGTGCAGCGGACGCCGAGGACGTCGCGTGGGGTGAGCTGGAGCTCGCCGCCGCCGAGAACCTCAAGCGCGTGCTGCGGCCGGGCGGGTCGGGTGTCGAGGCGGTCGAGCCCGACTTCGAGCCGACGCCGGACCTGACGCGGCTCACGGCGTTCCTCGAGACCAAGACCGTGTGGCACCCGAAGGGCCGCTGACCTCTGCTGCCCTGCGGCTCCACGCCACTCACCCCTCATCAGGATGTGTGTGAACACGCCGGGAAGGTCCGGCGTGTTCACACACGTTCCGGGCGGGAGCGGGGTGGGCGCCAAACCCCCGGCCACGCGTCACCGGCTATAGCGTGCGAGCCATGGCACCCGACACCACGACCTTGGGCACTGCGCTGGACCAGCTCGTCGACCTGGTCTCCGAGGTCGGCGACAACACCGACCGCCCCACGCCGTGCGAGGACTGGACGGTCGGCGACCTCGTCGACCACCTCGTCGCGGACGTCCGCAACTTCACCCTCGGAGTGCTCGGTGAGGAGGTGGACTGGTCGGCCCCCACCCCGCACGTCGAGGGCGACCGGGCCCGGGTGCTCCGTGAGGCGTCCGACGGCCTCCTCGCGGCCTGGGCCGGGACGGAGGGCGACGCCGACGAGCCGCCGCCCGAGTGGCAGTGCGCCGAGCTCGCGGTCCACACCTGGGACCTCGCGACAGCCCTCGACCGGGACACCGGCGACCTCGACCCCACGGTCGCCGAGAGGGGTGGCGACTTCATGCGCCAGGGGCTCACGGACGAGAACCGAGGCCGTGCCTTCGGGCCGGCGCGGCCCGAGCCGGACGGTGCGGACGCGTACACCCGGCTCGCCGCGTTCGCCGGCCGAGAGGTCTGAGCCGGTCGCTGCGTCCCGACTCCCCCGCGGGACCTGATGTCGTTCCGCTGTCGGTGAACGGGTGTCGACCGACCCTTGCCGTTCGTACAGGTGTTCGATATCATGAGGCATGGACAGGGGCCAGCTCAGCGGCCGCATCGCGGCACTGCGTGAGGGGTGCGCGGTGGTGGGGCGCGAGCTCGCGGAGTCCGGTCACGGGCTCGGTGCGGTGGAGGCGTTCGAGGTCGCGGGTGAGCTCCAGGGGCTGGTCAACGCGGCCGAGGGTGCGCAGGCCGTCGCCGGGGCGTGGGGTGCCCGGGTGGAGACGACGATGCGCGAGTCGGGTCCGTGGGAGCGGGTCCACCCGGTCGGGTACATGGACGCGATGGCCGCCGCGGAGATGAGTCTCGCGACGGGGGTGACGGAGGGGCTGGCGGGTCGGAAGGCCGCGCTCGGGGCCGCGCTCGGTCAGCGGTTCCCGGCCACCCGTGACCTGGTGCTGGCCGGCGACCTGCCGGTCTCGAGCGCGCACAAGGTGGTCGAGGCGTGCGCCGGGCTCGACGTCGACGCCTGCCTGCGGGTGGATGCCGACCTCGCGCCGCGGTTGGCGGCGATGGACCCGGCCCGGGTCACGTCTTCCGCACGGGCGGTGGCGGCGCGGGTGGCCGCGGACCAGGTCGCCGCCCACGCCGCCAAGACCCGCAGGTGCCGGACCGTGGAGGTCCGCCCCGGCGTCGACGGGTTGACGGAGTGGTTCGCGTCGCTGCCGACCGCGACCTCGGCCGCCGCGTGGAGTGCGGTCGAGTCCCTCGCCGGGGAGTACCGCGCCGTCGACCCGGACCTGTCCGTGCCGGAGTCCCGGGCGGACGCGTTCGGGGACCTGCTGCTGCGCAACGTGCACGTCACCGCGAAGGTGACGCTCGGGGTGCCCGTGGTCACCGGTGCGCCGGGGCCGGCACCCGCTGCCGAACCGGTGCCGGTCGAGAGGATCAGGTACGACCGTGGCGACGACGACACGGTCGTCGACCACGACACCGGCGAACTGGTCCGCCTCGGGGACCTCACCCCCGCCTCCCGCGAGGAGCTGTCCTGGGTCGAGATGAGCCCCGAGACCGCGGGTGACGTCGCCACCGTCGTGCACCCGGTCAGTGACGGCTGCGCGGTCTCCGGGACCCGGCTCGCCGGGCTCGGCTGGGTCGAACCCCACACCGTCGCCGGACTCCTGAAGACCCTCCCCCTCGACGTCGCCCGCGCCGTCCTCGACGCCCACACCGGCACCCTCGCCTCCCACACCGCCAACGCCTACCGGCCACCGGCGGCGATGCGGGAGTTCGTCACCACCCGCGACGGCACCTGCCGCATGTGGGGCTGCACCCGCCGAGCCGACCACACCGACCTCGACCACACCCGACCCTGGCCCGACGGCCCCACCACACCCGCCAACCTCGCCGGCCTCTGCCGACGCCACCACCGGATGAAACAGCACGGCCGCTGGCGCTACACGATGACCGACGACGGCACCATCACCTGGATCTCCACCACCGGCCGCACCCGCACCACCGAACCCCAGCACCGCGCGCCCTGACGCAGGCCCTGCCCACCGGCGCCTGGTGCCGGCCTGGGCCACCCCTAGACTCGTCCCCCGTGGGTGAACGGGCGACGGGCGAGCGCGCCGGCCACACCACCCCACGCGCCGACCGACGCCGGGTCGTCGTCCTCGCGGGCCCGAGCGGCTCCGGCAAGTCCCGCCTCGCCGAGCGACTCCACGCCGCCCGCGGGTGGCCGGTCTTCCGGCTGGACGACTTCTACCGTGACGAGGACGACCCCTCGATGCCCCGGCAGGCCGAGCTCGGCATCATCGACTGGGACCACCCCGACAGCTGGGACGCCGACCGCGCCCTCGATGCCCTCCGTGAGCTCCTCGACACCGGACGCACCGAGCTCCCCGTCTACGACATCTCCCGCAGCCGGGCGGTCGGCGCCCACGAGGTGACCGCACGCCGCGACGACCTCGTCCTCGCGGAGGGCATCTTCGCCGCCGAGGTCGTCGCCCGGCTCGACGCCGAGGGGATGCTCCACAGCGCCTGGTGCGTGCACCACCGCCCCGCCGTCACCTTCGTCCGCCGTCTGCTGCGTGACCTGCGCGAGCGGCGCAAGGCCCCGCCGGTGCTCGTCCGCCGCGGGTGGGGCCTGATGCGGGACGAGCCCGGGATCGTCGCCCGGCAGACCGCCCTCGGCGCCGTGGGTTCCCGCGCCTCGGCCGTGGAGCGGCACCTCCTCGGTTAGGGTGGCGCCGTGGTGACCGAGGGGGCACGAGGATGAGCGACCAGCCATGGGTGGCACCGGGTTCCGGACCCGTCGGCCCTCCCCCGGGATCGACCCCGCAGCCGCCCCCACCCCCACCCCCGTACCCGGTCGCCCCCGGCGGCGTCGGGCCTGCGCCGACCCAGCCGCCCGACCAGCCGCCCCCGCCTCCCGGCGGTGGCCACGCCCCGCCCCCCGGCGCATCGGGCCCGTACCGCGCCCTCGAATTCCGCCCGGGCATCATCCCGCTGCGCCCGCTGCAGATCGGTGACCTGTACGGAGCCGTCCTCAAGGCCGTCCGCGGCAACCCCGGCGCGACCATCGGCCTCGCCGCCCTCACGACGTTCGCCTTCCTCCTCCCGACGACCGCCCTCGGGGCCTGGTTGTCCGGGCAGAGCGGGCTGAGCCTCGTCGACGAGTCGAGCGCCGCCTCGGACACGGTGCCCGACGGGTTCGGTCTGGGCATCATCGGGATGTACCTCCCCACGATCGGTCAGACCCTCTCCGCCATCCTGCTCGCCGGCTTCCTCGCGCAGGTGGTCGGCCAGGCCGTGCTGGGGCGGAAGGTGAAGATGGGCGAGGTCTGGCGGGCCACCCGGGGCCGGGTGCTCGCGATGGTCGGCGCCGTCGTCGTCACGACCCTCGCGCTGCTGCTCGCCCTCGTCGTCACCGTCGGCATCCCGCTCGGTATCGGCGTCTACGCGGACCAGGCGGGCGGCGGCGGGGTCGGCCTCGTCATCGTGCTCGTCATCGTCTCGGTCCTCGCGACGGTGACCGCCCTGGCATTCCTTGCGACGAAGTGGGCCTTCGCCACCCCGGCGATCGTCCTCGACCGGATCGGGGTGTTCGCGGGCCTGCGTCGGTCGTGGCAGCTCGTCGGCAGCCCGCTCAAGGGCGCGTTCTGGCGGATCCTGGGCCTCCGGCTGCTCACGGCCCTCATCGTCGGGGTCGCCGCGTACATCATCACGCTGCCGATCACCGTCGTGCTCTTCGTCGCCACCTTCACCGTGGCCGGTGACGGGTCCGGGTCCGGGTTCCTCGTGGTGCAGACGGTCACCACCGGGATCGCCGGCCTGCTGACCGGCGCGCTGACGACGCCGTTCAGCGCCGGCGTGGACGCGCTCCTCTACGTCGACGCCCGCATCCGCACCGAGGGTCTCGACGTCCGGCTCATCCAGGCCACCCAGGGGGCCGCACCGCCGCCATGGCCGCTCACCTCGCCGTGAGGCCCCTCGACGCGCCCCTGGACCCCTCCTCGGAGGAAGCCCGCCGGTGGCTCCGGGAGGAGCTCTCCAGCCCGCAGTACCACGCCCAGCCGAGCCTCCTGGAGCGCCTCCGGGAGCTCATCGACCGGCTGTTCAGCGCCAGTCCCGACGGTGGCCTGCCGGCGGTCGTCGTGCCGATCGCCATCGGCCTGGTGCTCGCGGTGCTCGGCCTCGTGCTCTGGCGGGTCCTGCGCCGTGAGGTGGGCCGCGCGGGGGGCGGCGAGGACCGCCTCCTCGACGTCCCTGACGTCCCGGCGGCCACGCTCCGCGACCGGGCCCGCGCCGCCATCGCCCGGGGCGACTGGGACTCCGCCGTCCTCGACGGGGTGCGCACCGTGGCGCGGGCCGCCGTGGAACGGGTCGTCCTCGACGATGCCCCGGGGCGGACCGCCCACGAGGTCGCCCTCGCCCTGACCGTTCCCTTCCCGGCCGAGCACGCCGGGCTGCTCGCCGCCGCCGACTCCTTCGACGCCGTCCGCTACGGGCACCGCTCCGCCACCGAGGACCAGGCGCGGGCGGTGCTCGCCCTCGACGAGCGGCTCGCCTCCGCTCGCCCCTCGCGTACTCCTGTCGGGGCCGACGCATGACCGCGACCGCGACGCCGACGTCCGTCGCCCCGAGCGGAGTCGACGGCGGGAAGGTCGTGCGGCGGACCCGGGCCACGGTCCTGTGGCTGGTCGCGATCGTCGGCGGCGGGCTCCTCATCGCCCTCGCCGCCGGCACCCCGTCGCCGGAGGAGTACCTCCACCCCGACGGCACCGGCCAGTCCGGCACCCGCGCCCTCGTCGAGGTGCTCCGCGACCGCGGGATCGACGTCGAGGTCGTGAGCACCGCCGCCGACGCGGTCGACGCGGCGGGCGACGGCACCGACACCACGGTCGTCGTCGGCAACTCGGACCTGCTCACCGACGCCGCCGCGAAGCGGATGCTCGTCGGGACGCGGGACGCCGACCGCGTCGTGTTCCTCGACGGCGCCCCCGGCCTCCTCGGCGACCTCGGCCTCGGCGTGACCGTGCAGCCTCCCACGGAGGACCCCGCGGCGGCCGACTGCTCGCTGCCCTGGGTCCACGGGGACGAGCGCCTGGAGCGCGTCTCGTGGGCGGTCGTGCCGACCGGCGACGCGCTGCCCGCCGGGGCCCGCGGCTGCTGGCCCACCCCGGGGATCGCCGGCGGCGACCCGGACGTCGCGGCGCCCACGGCCTACGCCGCGCTCGACCTCCCGGCGGGGCGGCTGCACACGGCCATCACCGTCATCGGCTTCCCGGATGCCGCGACCAACCGCTTCGTCACCGACGCCGACCACGCCGCCCTCATGGTCCGGCTGCTCGGCGCCTCACCGCACCTGGTCTGGTACCACCCCGACTACGAGGACGTCACGGCGAACCCGTCGACGACCGGGGACCGCGTGTGGCCGGCCTGGACCGGCCCCGGCCTCGCGCTGGTGGGGCTGGCCTTCGTCGCGTTCGCGGTCGCCCGGGGGCGCCGACTCGGACGGCTCGTCCCGGAGGACCTGCCCGTCGTCGTGCGCGCCGCCGAGACCACCGAGAGCCGCGCGGAGCTCTACCGAGCCGCCGCCGACCGGCACCGCGCCGCGGCCGTCCTCCGCCGGGCCACCGCAGGACGCCTCGCCACCCGTCTCGGACTCGCGGTCGGCGCCCCGCCCGACACCCTGGTCCCCGCCGTCGCCGCGGCGTCCGGGGTCGACCTCGCCGAGGTCGACCTGCTCCTGCGCGGAGTCACCCCGACCGACGACGTCGCCCTCGTCGCACTCGCCCAGCAGCTCGCCCACCTCGAGGAGAAGGTCCGCACGTCATGACAGACACCCCCACCACGTCCGCACCCCCGGCCTCGGACGCCCGGGCCGCGCTCGTCCGGGTCCGCGAGGAGGTCGCCAAGGCGGTCGTCGGCCAGGACGCCGCCGTCGCCGGGATGCTCGTCGCGCTGCTCTGCCGCGGGCACATCCTCCTCGAGGGCGTTCCCGGGGTCGCGAAGACCCTCCTCGTCCGCTCGCTCGCGGCCACCCTCGACGTCGGCACCAAGCGGGTGCAGTTCACCCCCGACCTCATGCCGGGCGACCTCACCGGCTCCCTCGTCTACGACGCCCGTGAGAGCGACTTCTCGTTCCGGCCGGGGCCGGTGTTCACCAACCTGCTCCTCGCCGACGAGATCAACCGGACGCCCCCGAAGACCCAGTCGGCGCTCCTCGAGGCGATGGAGGAGCGGCAGGTCTCCGTCGACGGCACGGCGCACACGTTGCCCTCGCCGTTCCTCGTGGCCGCGACGCAGAACCCCGTCGAGTACGAGGGCACCTACCCGCTGCCCGAGGCCCAGCTCGACCGCTTCCTCCTCAAGGTCGTGCTGCCGGTCCCCGAGCGGGACGACGAGGTGTCCGTGCTCCGCCGGCACGCCGACGGCTTCGACCCCCGCGACCTCGCCGCCGCGGGCATCCGGCCGGTGGCCACCGCGGCCGACGTCGAGGCGGGCGCCGCCGCCGTGCGCACGGTCGAGGTCTCCCCCGAGGTCATCGGCTACGTCGTCGACATCGCCCGGGCCACCCGCACCTCCCCGTCCCTCGCGCTCGGGGTCTCCCCGCGTGGCGCCACGGCGCTCATGGCCACGAGCCGGGCCTGGGCCTGGCTCAGCGGGCGGGGCTACGTGACGCCCGACGACGTCAAGGCCCTCGCGGTCGCGACGCTCGCCCACCGCCTCATGCTGCGCCCGGAGGCCGAGCTCGAGGGCACGTCCGTCACCTCGGTGCTGCACAGCGTCCTCGCGTCGGTGCCCGTCCCCCGCTGATGGCGCTGACGACGCGCGCCGCCGCGCTGCTCCTCCTCGGCCTCGTCCCCGTCGTGCTGCGGCCGGCGGGGTCGACGGTGTGGGCGTGGCTGCTCGTGTGGCTCGTCGTCGTCGGTGCCGACCTGTTGCTCGCGGCGTCCCCGAGCCGGATGCGGCTCGTCCGGGAGGACGAGGCGCTCCAGGTGCGGCACGGTGAGTCCGTCACCACCTCGATCGTCGTCGAGAACACCGGGGGCCGGACGGCGCGGGGGATGGTGCGGGACGGGTGGCCGCCGTCGGCAGGCGCCCACCCCGCGCGGCATGCCGTCTCCGTGCCGCCGGGGGAACGTCGCCGGGTCACCACCACGCTCACGCCCACCCGGCGCGGCGACCGTCCCGCCGACCGCGTCACCCTCCGGCTGGCGGGTCCCCTCGGACTGGCCGCCCGGCAGCGCTCGGTCCCGGTGCCGGGCCGGGTGCGCGTGCTGCACGCCTTCCCGTCACGCAAGCACCTCCCGAGCCGGCTCGCGGTGCTCCGCGAGCTCGACGGCCGTGCGGCCGTACGCACCCGCGGGCAGGGCACCGAGTTCGACAGCCTGCGCGACTACGTCGACGGCGACGACGTCCGCTCCATCGACTGGCGCGCCACCGCCCGGCGGCAGCACCTCGTCGTCCGCACGTGGCAGCCCGAGCAGCACCGGCGCATCGTCATCGTCGTCGACACCGGCCGCACGAGCGCCGGCCGGGTGGGCGACGCACCGCGCCTCGACGCCGCGATGGACGCCGCGCTCCTGCTCACGGCGCTCGCCGGCCACGCGCACGACCGGGTGCAGGTCGTCGCCGGGGACCGTCGGGTGCACGCGCGCATCACCGGCGCCGACCGCGCGACCCTGCTCCACGACGTCATCAGCACGCTCGCCCCCGTCGACCCCCAGGTCGTCGAGACCGACTGGGGCGTGCTCGCGGCCGAGGTCACCCGCTCCACGCACCGCTCGCTCGTCGTGCTCCTCACCCCGCTCGAGCCGGCCGCGATCGAGGAGGGGCTGATCCCGGTGCTGCCCGCCCTCGTCGCCCACCATCGGGTCGTCGTGGCGTCGGTCGCCGACCCCGCGCTGGAGCGGATGCGCACTGCGCGCGACGGCTCCGAGGAGGTCTGGGGCGCCGTGGCGGCCGAGCGCACCGGGGCCCTGCGCCAGGGCGCCGCGGCCTCGCTGGGCCGGATGGGGGTCGACGTCCTCGACGCCTCCCCCGACGACCTGCCGGTGCGCCTCGCCGACCACTACCTCGCGCTCAAGCGCGAGGGCCTGCTCTGAGCGGGTCTCCCTCTGCGGGCTCTCGCGAGTCATCGGTCGGGCGCGGCCCGCCGGAGAAGGGCGACGGCCGACCACACCATCTGGTCGACGGCGTCGTCCACCGACAGGCCGGCGACATCGACGAGCCACACCAGGGACTCGATGCCCGCGACGGCGCGTACCGCGACGGCCAGCCGATGCACGGCGCCATCCCCGAGCCGGGGTGCGAGTGGGGCCAGGGCCTCGCTGAACCATCGGATGGCCCGTCCCTGGCGCAGTGGTAGGGCCCGTGTCGCTGCATCGGCCTCGAGCGAGAGCCGAAGCATGGTGCGTTGCTGCACCTCGGTGTCCACGACCATGGCCAGGAAGCCGCGAACTGCTGCCTCCAGCCGCTCCTCCGGGTCGTTCCCGACGCCGGGAGGGAGCATCGAGGCCGCCTCGACCTCAGGATGCGCCGCGAGCAGGAGTGCCCTCTGCGTCGGGAAGTAGCGGTAGGCCGTCGTCCGCGAGACCGACGCGGCCTCGGCCGCTTCGGCCACCGTCGGTGCGAGCCCGCCCCGTGCCACGAGCTCACGCGCCGCGGCGACCAGGGCCGACCGCGTTCGCTGCTTCTGCCTCGTCCGTCCCGTCGCCTCGTAGCTCGTTGACATGCCATTCACGGTACCGTAGTTTCGTCATGGGACTTCTGTCCCATGAGCGCGTGGAAGGACACGACCGTGAAGACACCCCTGGTACGGAACGCCCATGACGCCGAACGCCGCTGGTTCTACGGCGGCGGGCTGCACACCTGGCTCGTGCGCCAGGACGAGGTGGACGCGGGCTTCCTCCTCTTCGAGGATGACGTGGAGCCGGGCAAGAGCACCCCGCTCCACGTCCATCCTCACGCGGAGGAGACCTTCTACCTGCTGTCGGGATCGATGCTCCTGCACCTCGACGGCACCGAGTCCGAGCTCCGGCCCGGCGGGGTCGCGGTGATTCCGCGCCACGTGCCTCACGCCTTCCTCGCCGGACCGCACGGCGCCCGGATGCTCTGCCTGCACACACCGGGAGGGGGCGAGGAGTTCTACCGGACGGCGAGCGAGCCGGCCCGTGCGAACGAGCCACCGCCTCAGACCGACGTCGAGCGGGTGAGGGAAGCAGCGTTGGCCACGGGGACGATGAGAGTGGTCGGCCCGCCGCCCTTCGAGTCGGCTCACGCGAGCCCGGGAACCAGGACGGCGACACCCGCCACCTGACGAGCGCCGGAGCGCGGGTCCCCGACCGACGCTCAGGCCGCGACGGGCACGACGTCACCGGCGTCGCGGGCCGCCACGTCCCCCGTGGCCCCCCGGGCCGCAGCCGCGCGACCGACGACGAACACGTAGAGGACGAACGCGGTCTCGGCGAGCACCCCGATGCCGATCCGCGCCCAGGTGGGCAGCCCCGAGGGCGTCACGAAGCCCTCGATGACCCCGCTGACGAAGAGCACCGCGACGAGCCCGAGCGCGACGGCCACGGCGGTGCGCGCCTCCCGCGCCAGCGACTGGCCGCGCGGCAGCGGCCCCGGGCTGATCCACGACCAGAAGATCCGCAGGCCCACGGCGCCCGCCACGAAGATGGCGGTCAGCTCGAGCAGCCCGTGGGGGAGGATCAGCCCGAAGAACAGCCCGGTGCGATCGTGGTAGGCCATGAGCGCTCCGGCCACCCCGACGTTCACGACGTTGCTCGCGAGGATGTACAGCACCGGGAGCCCGAGGATGCCGAGGGCGATGACCTGCGCGGACACCCACGCGTTGTTCGTCCAGACGAGCCCGGTGAAGTCCAGGTGCGCGTACTCCGAGTAGTACTGCTCGAAGTCGGTGCCGACGAACGACTCGATCTGCGCCGGCGTCATCATCGAGGTCCACACCCGCGGGTGCAGGTACGCGTACCACCCCACGACGAAGGCGACCGCGACGTTGACCAGGGCCGTGCTGACCCACCACCAGCGGAGCCGGTAGAGGGCCGCCGGGAAGGTGCTCGTGAAGAAGGTCAGCAGCGCGGTCCAGGAGCCGGTGCGCCGCGCCGCCGTCGCGAGCCGGGCCCGGGCCACGAGCGAGGACAGGTGCGCCACGACCGAGGGGTCCGGGCTCGCGGACCGCACGACCGACAGGTGCGTGGAGACCCGCTGGTACAGGTCGAGCAGCTCGTCGGCCTCGGCCCCCGAGTGCCGGCGCTGCCCCACGAGGGTCTCGAGCCGGTTCCACTGGGCCTGGTGGGCGGCCACGTACGCGTCGAGGTCCACGGGCTCAGCGTAGGCGACCCGCGGACCCGGCACCGCCGGTTAGCCTGTGGCGGTGGAGAGCACCGGGGGCCAGGGCGTCGGGTACCGCGCGTACGCGTCCGAGGACGTGGTCACCGGCGAGGGCGTGGCCGTCGAGCTGCCCGTCGCGGGCACGATGGTGCGGGCCGCGAGCGGGCTCATCGACCTTCTCGTCGCGTTCGTCCTGCTCCTCGGAGTCGTGTGGGGCGTGGGGGTCCTCGTCGCCGAGGCCAACGACGCCGTCGGCACGGCGCTCATGCTCGTCGCGGTCGTCACCGTCACCGTGGCGTTCCCCGCCACCGTCGAGACGTTGACCCGGGGACGCACCCTCGGCAAGCTCGCGCTCGGCCTGCGCGTCGTCCGGGACGACGGAGGCCCGATCACCGCACGGCACGCCATCACCCGGGCGCTCGTCGGCTTCGTCGAGATCTGGCTGCCACCCTTCGTCGGCATCCCGGCCCTCATCGGCTCCGTCGTCAGCGCGCGGAGCAAGCGGCTCGGCGACATGGCCGCCGGCACCTACGTCATCAGCCAGCGCTCGCGGATGCGGCTCGCGCCCCCGCCGCAGATGCCCCCGCCGCTCGCCGCGTGGGCCACGACGGCCGACGTGGGTGCGCTCCCCGCGGGGCTGACCGTCGCCGTGCGCCAGTTCCTCTCCCGGGCCGCCACCCTCGTCCCGGCGTCGCGCGAGCCCCTCGGGCGCGAGCTGCTCACCGAGGTGCTGCGGCACGTGGCCCCCGGCCCCCCGCCCGGCTTCCACCAGGAGTACGTGCTCGCCGCCGTCATCGCCGAGCGCCGCCGCCGCGACTCCGACCGGCTCGCGCGCGAGGACGCCCTGCGCCGCAGGGTGGTCGGCGCCGACCCCCTCGCCTGACGCGCGGGTCAGGCGCCGAGAGCGGCGTACCCGGGCTTGACGACGTGCTCGATGAGCTCGAGCCGCTCGTCGAACGGCAGGAACGCCGACTTCATCGCGTTGATCGTGGCCCAGCGCAGGTCCTCGAGGGTCCAGCCCGCCTCGTCGACGAGCAGCTGCATCTCGCGTGACATCGACGTGCCGCTCATCAGCCGGTTGTCGGTGTTGACGGTGACCCGGAACCGCAGCCGCTTCAGGAGGGTGATCGGGTGCTCGGCGATGGAGGACGCCGCACCCGTCTGGAGGTTCGAGCTCGGGCACATCTCCAGGGGGATGCGGCGGTCCCGGACGTAGGCGGCGAGCCGGCCGAGGACGGCCACGCCGTCGTCGCCGACCTCGATGTCGTCGACGATGCGCACGCCGTGGCCGAGCCGGTCGGCGCCGCACCACTGGATCGCCTCCCAGATCGACGGCAGCCCGAAGGCCTCGCCGGCGTGGATGGTGAAGTGCGCGTTCTCGCGGCGCAGGTACTCGAAGGCGTCGAGGTGCCGGGTGGGCGGGAAGCCGGCCTCGGCCCCCGCGATGTCGAAGCCGCCGACACCGCGGTCGCGGTACGTGACGGCGAGCTCGGCGATCTCCCGGGACCGGGCGGCGTGCCGCATGGCGGTGAGCAGGGCCCGCATCCGGATCGGGGTGCCGGCAGCCGCCGCCTCCTCCTCGCCCTCACGGAACCCCGCGAGGACCGCCTCCACGACGCGCTCGAGCGGCAGACCACCCTCGATGTGCAGCTCGGGCGCGAAGCGGGACTCCGCGTAGACCACGCCGTCGGCGGCGAGGTCGAGGGCGCACTCGCGCGCGACGCGCGTCAGCTGCTCCTCGGTCTGCATCACCGCGACGGTGTGCGAGAAGGTCTCGAGGTAGCGCTCGAGCGAGCCGGAGTCCGCGGCGTCGCGGAACCAGCTGCCGAGGGCGGCGGGATCGGTGGTCGGGAGCCCGTCGTACCCGGAGGCGGCCGCGAGGTCGACGACGGTCTCGGGGCGCAGCCCCCCGTCGAGGTGGTCGTGCAGGAGAGCCTTCGGGGCGCGGTGGACGACGGAGACGGGCACGGTGGCGGGGTCGGCAGGCACCGCCTCACCCTAGTGCGGCCGACCGCCGTCCGGGTCGCGCCGGGGTGTCTCAGGCCGTGACCGGCGCCGGGTGGGTCTCGCCGAAGGGGTGCCCGGCCCGCTCGTGGACCTGCTGCACCGTGTCGGCCGAGGGGCCCTCGGACAGGCAGTGGACGTTCCCGGACTCGGGATCGGCCCACGCGTGCTTGAAGACGGCTCCCTCGTCGCCCGCAACCTTCGACGGAACGCCGCGCCGCCGCGACCGGCAATGGCCCGTTCGGACCTACGCGATCCGGTCGATGACGACGGGGCCGAGGGCCGGCCGCGAGCCGTCGGGCGCGACGAACACGGCGCCCTCGAGCGCCTCCTTCGCCCGCTCGAACCGCTCCGGGGTGTCGGTGTGGAGGGTCATCATCCGCTCCCCCGCGCGCACCGTCGCCCCGGGCTTGACGTGCAGCTCGACGCCCGCGCCGGCCTGCACCGGGTCCTCCTTGCGCGCCCGTCCGGCGCCCAGCCGCCAGGCGGCGATGCCGACCGCATAGGCGTCCATCGAGGTGATGACACCGTCGGCCGGGGCGAGGACGTCCTCGGTGTGCCGGGCCGTCGGCAGCGGGGCGTCCGGGTCGCCGCCCTGGGCGCTGATCATCCGCCGCCAGGCGTCCATCGCCCGACCGTCGGTGAGGGCGGCGCGCACGTCCTGTCCCCCGCGCCCGGCGGCATCGAGCATCTCCTCGGCGAGCCGGACGGTCAGCTCGACGACGTCCTCGGGCCCCCCACCGGCCAGCACCTCGACGGACTCGCGCACCTCGAGGGCGTTGCCGGCGGTGAGCCCGAGCGGGGTCGACATGTCGGTGAGCAGGGCGACGGTCGTGACGCCCGCGTCGGTGCCGAGGTCGACCATCGTGCGGGCCAGCTCGGTGGCGTCCTCGCGGGTCTTCATGAACGCGCCGCTGCCCACCTTGACGTCGAGGACGAGCGCGCCCGTGCCCTCGGCGATCTTCTTGCTCATGATCGAGGACGCGATGAGCGGGATGGCCTCGACCGTGCCCGTGACGTCGCGCAGGGCGTACAGCTTCTTGTCGGCCGGCGCGAGGCCCGACCCGGCGGCGCAGATGACGGCGCCGACGTCCTCGAGCTGGTGCATCATCTCGTCGTTGGACAGGCCCGCCCGCCAGCCCGCGATGGACTCCAGCTTGTCGAGCGTCCCGCCGGTGTGGCCGAGCCCCCGCCCCGACAGCTGCGGCACCGCGACGCCGAAGACGGCGACGAGCGGGGCGAGCGGGAGGGTGATCTTGTCGCCGACGCCGCCGGTCGAGTGCTTGTCGGCGGTCGGGCGCGAGAGGCCCGAGAAATCCATCCGCTCGCCGCTGGCGATCATCGCCGCGGTCCACGTGGCGATCTCGCGGCGAGTCATCCCGTTGAGCAGCACGGCCATCGCGAGCGAGCTCATCTGCTCCTCGGCGACCGCGCCCCGGGTGTAGGCGTCGACGACCCAGCGGATCTGGTCGTCGGACAGCTCGTGGTGGTCGCGCTTGGCGATGATGACGTCGACGGCGTCGAAGGCTTCGCTCATCGGGCCATCATGACAGCCCCCCACTTTCCCGACTTTTCATGCTCCCAGCCGGCCCGGCGCCGCGTGTCGCGCGGACGCCGGCATGAAAAGTCGGGGAGGTCAGGGGCGGCGGGTCTCGAGGTCCTCGGGGCCGAACGCCTGCGGGAGCACCTCGCGCATGGTCAGCACGCCCTCGGGGGTCTGGAGCAGCGTCTCAGGGGTCCCGTTCTCCCACAGCAGCTGCCGGCAGCGACCGCACGGCATGAGGGTGTCGCCGCGGCCGTCGACGCACCAGACCGCGACGAGCCGGCCGCCACCCGTCGCGTGGAGGCTCGACACCATCCCGCACTCGGCGCACAGCGTGACGCCGTAGCCCGCGTTCTCGACGTTGCAGCCGGAGACCACCCGTCCGTCGTCCACGAGACCGGCGACCCCGACGGGGAACTCGCTGTACGGGCAGTACGCGAGCCCGGTCATCCGCACGGCCTCGACGCGCAGTGCCTCCCAGTCGACCTCGGGGGTGCTCATGCGTCGCCCTCCGGAGGGGTGCGGCGGGCGTCCAGGCCGCGGACGACGGCCGCCGTCGCGAGCAGCCGCGCGCCGAGGGCGATGGCCCGCTCGTCGACGACGAGGTCGCCCTGGTGCAGGTCGTAGGTCGGCCCGCCCGGCGTGCGCGTCCCGAGACGCGCCATCGCGCCGGTGCAGTGCTCCAGGTACCAGGCGAAGTCCTCGCCGCCGAGCGACTGCGCGGTGGGGACGGGCGCGACGCGCCCGGCGAGCGCGGCGCGGCGCAGCGCCGAGATGCCGTCGGCGGTGTTGACGACCGGCGGGACCCCCTTGAGGCGCTCGACCTTGGCCTGGACCCCGTACGGCTGCACGACGCCGTGGACGATCTCCTCGAGCAGCGGCCCGACGGTGAGCCACGACTCGGCGTCGAGCATCCGCAGCGTCCCGCGGCACTCCCCCGTGGAGGGGATGACGTTCGCGACCCGACCGGCCTCGATCTTCCCCCAGACGAGCGCGGCCCCGGTGCGCGGGTCGAGCCGGCGGCCGAGCACGGCCGGCACGTCGGTGACGACCTTGGCGAGGGCGAAGACGAGGTCCTCGGTGAGCTGGGGGCGCGAGGTGTGGCCCCCGCGGCCGTGCAGCGTCACGGCGACCTGGTCCGCGGCCGCCGTCAGCGCTCCCTCGCGCAGACCGACCTCCCCCACGTCGATGCTCGGGTCGCAGTGCACGGCGAAGATGCTGTCGACGCCCTCGAGCGCCCCGGCCGCGATCGCCTCGAGCGCCCCGCCGGGCATGACCTCCTCGGCGGCCTGGAAGACCGCCCGCACCGCGATGCCGCGCTCGGCGAGGGCGTCCTCGACCGACCGCAGCGCGAGCACGGCACCGACGAGCGCGGACGTGTGCACGTCGTGGCCGCACGCGTGGCACACGCCGGGGTCGCGAGAGGCGAAGTCGAGCCCAGACCGCTCGCGGACGGGGAGGGCGTCCATGTCGGCGCGCAGGGCGACGCGGTACACCGGCTCGGACGCGCCGAGGTCGGCGAGCAGGCCGGTCCCGGGCAGCCGTCGGACCGGCACTCCCGCGGCGTCGAGGCGTCGCGCGACGGCCTCGGTCGTGCGCGTCTCCTCGCGGGACAGCTCGGGGTGGGCGTGGAGGTCCCGCCGGAGGTCGGTGAGCTCGGGTGACAGCGAGGTGATGCGCTCGCCGAGCGCGGCGAGGAGGGCATCGTCGTTCATGAGGGGGCCGAGTCTAGCCGGGGCCCGGCCGGGAGACAGGGAGGTCACGTCGTCCCGGTCCGCGCGGCCCGGCCCGCCCGCTCCGCCTTGTACGCCTCCCACCGCACGGCCATGCCGTCCATCTCGCGCTGGACGAACTCGAGGAACTCGACGGACAGCTGGAGTCGCTCCCCCGCCCGGGTCGAAGCGCCGACGCTGTCGTGGGCGGCGGCGAGCGCGGCGACGAGGGGCGCGTAGACGTGCTCCTTCTGCACGAGGACGTCGTGCCAGGCATCGTCCTGGACGACGTAGACGTCACGCCGGGACCCACGCTCGCGCTCGCGCCGGACCATCCGGACCTGGATGAGGGAGCGCACCGCCCCCGAGACCGCGGCCGGGCTGATGTCGAGCACCTCGACGAGCTGGGCCGAGGTGAGCCTGCCGCCCTCGGTCGCGAGGAGGGCGGCGAAGACGCGGGAGGGCTGGAGCTGCATCCCGAGGTCCGCGAGCGCCCCGCCGAGCCGCTCGACGACCTCCACCGGCGGCAGCGTGGGCTCGTCGACGGGCGTCATGCACGACACATTACAACATTCACAAACTTCTGAACCAGATGTACCGTGGTGGGCGTGACCGATGCCATCACCGTCTCCGGCCTCCGCAAGTCCTTCGGGCGCACCATCGCCCTCGACGGCCTCGACCTCGTCGTGCGCGAGGGCGAGGTGCACGGCTTCCTCGGGCCGAACGGGTCCGGCAAGTCGACGACGCTGCGCATCCTCCTCGGGCTGCTCCGCGCGGACGGCGGGACGGCCAGCGTGCTCGGCCGCGACCCCTGGCGCGAGAGCACCGAGCTGCACCGCTCGCTCGCCTACGTGCCCGGGGACGTCGTGCTCTGGCCGACGCTCTCCGGCGGCGAGACCATCGACCTGCTCGGCCGCCTCCGCGGCGGTGTGGACGAGTCCCGCCGGCGCCGTCTCGTCGAGCGCTTCGAGCTCGACGAGACGAAGAAGGGGAAGGCCTACAGCAAGGGCAACCGCCAGAAGGTGGCCCTCGTCGCGGCCCTCGCCTCGCACACCCCCCTCCTCGTCCTCGACGAGCCCACCGCCGGGCTCGACCCGCTCATGGAGCAGGTCTTCCAGGACGAGCTCCGCACCCTGCGCGGGGAGGGGCGCACGGTGCTGCTGTCGAGCCACATCCTCAGCGAGGTCGAGCGCGCCTGCGACCGGGTGAGCATCCTGCGCGCCGGCCGGGTCGTCGACTCCGGCAGCCTCACCGAGCTGCGGCACCTGACCCGTACGACGGTCCACGCCGAGCTGCGTGAGGCCCCGGTCGCCCGTGAGGTGGAGGCGTGGCCGGGCGTCCACGACGTCGCCCTCGACGGGTCCTCCCTCCGGTGCACCGTCGACCCCGAGCACCTGGGCGAGCTCGTCTCCGCGCTGGCGGCGCGCGGCGTCACGGCCCTGACGAGCCAGCCGCCGACGCTCGAGGAGCTCTTCCTCGCGCGCTACGAGGAGGAGGTCCCGGCATGACCCGGCTCGCCGGCACCCGCGAGCTGCTCCGCCTGGCGTGGCGCCGCGACCGCATCATCGTCCCCTCCAGCGTCCTCGGGCTGGTGCTGCTCTCGGTCGGCTCCGCGCAGGCGACGCTCGCGCTCTACCCGGACGACTCCTCCGCCGCGCAGGGCCTGGCCGAGATCGTCGCGAACCCGGCCGTCCTCGCGATGTACGGGCCGATCAGCGCCGCGAGCGCCGACGCCCTCGCCGTCTTCAAGACGGTGATGATGGGCGCGGTCCTCGTCTCCGTGCTCGCCCTGGTCATCGTCCGCCGCCACACCCGGACCGAGGAGGAGGAGGGCCGCCTCGAGCTCGTCGGGTCCGGGGTCGTCGGACGGTGGGCGCCGCTGGCCGCCGGGGTGGTCGTCGCCGTCGTCGCCGTCGTCCTCTCCGCCGTGCTGTCCGCCGCCGGCCTCGTGGGACTCGGGATGGACCCGGCCGGCTCGGTCGCGTTCGGCGCCGCCTGGCTCACCGCGGGCCTCGCCCAGGTCGGCGTCACCGCCCTCGCCGTCCAGCTGGCCGCCACGACCCGTGGCGCCGGAGGTCTCGCCTTCGGCTTCCTCGGCGTCGCCTACGTGCTGCGCGCCGCGGCGGACGCCTCCGCGTCCGATGCCGTCCACACCCTCGGCTGGCTCTCACCGCTCGGCTGGGCCGGGCGCGTCGAGCCGTACGGTCTCGACCGGACCTGGCTCGTGGTGCTGGGGGTGGCCGTCCTCGTCGCGGGCCTCGGCGGGGCCCTCGTCGTCCTCGAGCGGCGCGACCTCGGCGGCGGGGTCCTGCCGACCCGGGTCGGCCGGACCCGGGCCCGCGGCCTGCTGTCCAGCCCCCTCGGCCTCGTCGCCCGACTGGCCACGGGGACCGTCGTCGGCTGGGTCGTCGGCCTCGTCGCCGGCGGCATCGTCGTCGGCTCGCTGCTCGGGTCGGTCGGCAGCCTCGTCGACAACCCCCAGATGCAGCGCGTCCTCGAACAGCTCGGCGGCTCGGCGGGAACGGTGGAGGACATCTTCCTCGCGACCGAGACCAAGTTCGTCGCCGCCGCCGTGGCCGCGGCCGGGGTCGCCCTCGTCCTGCGCCTCGCCGCCGCCGAGCGCACCGGGCTGGCCGAGGCCGTCCTGTCGACCCCGACCAGCCGCGCCCGCTGGTACCTCGCGCACGTGACCGTGGGGGTCGTCGCGACGACCCTCTTCACGAGCGTCATCGGCCTCACGGTCGGCCTGGCGGGGGCCCGGTCGAGCGACGTCGCGCCGAGCCTCGCCGCGACACTCGGCGCCTTCCTGTCGACGCTGCCCGCCGTGTGGCTCGTCGTCGGGGTCGCGGCCCTGCTGGCCGGCTGGCGGCCGCGGTTCGCCCCCGCGGCGTGGGCGGTGCTGCTCGTCGGGTTCGTCCTCGGGGAGCTCGGGCCGACGATGCGGCTGCCGGGCTGGGTCGTCGACCTCTCGCCCTTCGCCCACCTGAGCCAGCTGCCGGGCGGCGACTTCGCCGCGGGGGCCGCGGCGACGATGACCCTCGGTGCGGCCGTCCTGGTCGCGGCCGGGGCGCTGGCCTACCGGCAGCGCGACGTCGCCTGAACGGTCAGGTGAGGTCGGTCCGGCCCGACTCGTTGAGGGCGTCGACCACCCTCTTGACGTCCTGCGCCCGCGCGCGGGTCGTCACGAGCACGGCGTCAGGGGTGTCGACGACGACGACGTCCTCGAGCCCGACGACCGCCACCCGCCGGCCACCGGTGGCGACGACGAGGCCCTCCGCGTCGACGACCGTCACGTCCCCGACGTCGCCGAGCACGGTGACCGGCCCCTCCGCGTCGGGCAGCAGCGACGACAGGCTCGCGAAGTCGCCGACGTCGTCCCACCCGAAGGGTGCGGGGACGACGACCACGTGGCCGGCGTCGGCGGCCGGCTCGGCCACCGCGTGGTCGATGGCGATCTTCGTGAGCTGCGGCCACACCGCGTCGAGCCGCGACGGGTCGGCCGCGATCTCACGCAGACCGGAGGCGAGCTCGGGGTGCCACCGCGAGAGGAGGTCGAGCAGCGTCGTGGCCCGGACGACGAACATGCCTGCGTTCCAGCGGTACTCGCCGGACGCCAGGTAGGCTCGGGCACGCTCGGCATCCGGCTTCTCGACGAACTCGACGGCGCGTCGGGCCGAGGGGAACCCGGGCAACGGCTCCCCCGCCCGGATGTAGCCGAAGCCCGTCGCCGGGTGGGTCGGCTCGACGCCGAGGGTCACCAGGTGCCCGTCGCGGGCGACGTCGACGGCCTCGCGCACCGCCGTGCGGAACGCGTCCGCGTCGGGGATGACGTGGTCGGCGGCGAACGAGCCGATGACCGCGTCGGGGTCGCGCCGCTCGACGACCGCGGCGGCCAGGCCGATCGCGGCCATCGAGTCCCGGGGTGCCGGCTCGGCCAGGACACGCTCGGCGGCGAGTCCCGGGAGCTGGTCGCGGACCGCCGCTGCGTGGGCCACCCCGGTGACGACGACGACCCGGTCCGCCGTGAGCGGCGCCAGCCGGTCGACCGTCGCCTGGAGCAGCGTGCGCCCGCTCCCGGTGAGGTCGAGGAGGAACTTCGGGCGGCTCGCTCGGCTCAAGCGGCCAGAGCCGCGTCCCCGCTCCCCCGGCCGGGACGACGGCCCAGAACCCCTCGACGTCAGGCATGGCGCCGAGGGTATCCCGTCACCCGCTCGCCGTCCGGCACCCGCCGGGAGGCCGCCTCGTCGCCACCGGGCGGCGGAGGGTCAGCGCGAGGCGAGCGGGAACGACCGCACCACGCGCCACACGCCGTCGGCGTCGTGGTGGTAGAGCTCGACGCTCGCGACGGTGAAGCTGCAGCGGAAGTCGGCGAGCTCGTCGAAGGCGAGGTCGAGCGCCTCGTCCGCCAGGTGGTGGGCGATCGTCACGTGCGGGTGGTAGGTGAACTCCAGCTCGCGCTCGACGGGCCCCGAGCGCACCGCGGCCTCGAGCCGTTCGCACATCGCGATGCCCTGCGAGACCTGGACGAACACGACCGGCGAGACGGGGCGGAAGGTCCCGGTGCCGGACAGCACCATCCGGAAGGGCGCCGTGTCGGCGCAGACCGCCTCGAGGTGGGCGACGAAGTCGTCGAACCGGTCCGGGGGGACGGCGGTCGGCGGGAGGAGGGTGACGTGCGGCGGGATGGCCGGAGCCAGGGGGTCCCCCGCGTGCTCGCGAGCCCGCTGGAGGCGCTCCCCCCAGGGCTCGGGGATGGTGACGGCGACACCGTGGACGGGCATGACGGCGGCCCTCAGCGCGCGGCCGGCAGCAGGCCGACGGCGTCGCGCACCCGCGTCATCGTCGCGTGGGCGACCTCCGCGGCGCGTTCGGCGCCGTCGGCGAGGATGCGGTCGAGCTCGGCCGGGTCCTCGAGCAGGTCGCGCATCCGGGCCTGGAAGGGTTCGACGGCACCGAGGACGACCTCGGCCACCTCCTTCTTGAGGTCCCCGTACCCCCGACCCGCGAAGGACGCGGCGACGTCGTCGACGGGCGTCCCCGACAGGACGGAGTGGATGACGAGCAGGTTGCTGACGCCGGGCTTGCCCTCGGGGTCGTAGCGGACCTCGGCCTCGGTGTCGGTGACGGCGGACCGGATGTTCTTCGCGATCCGGGCCGGGTCGTCCATGAGGTCGATGAGGCCCTTCGGCGACGAGCCGGTCTTGCTCATCTTCGCGGTCGGCTCCTGGAGGTCCATGATCTTCGCCGACCCCTTGACGATGTACGGGTCGGGGACCACGAGCGTCTCGCCGAAGCGGGTGTTGAAGCGCTCGGCCAGGTCGCGGGTGATCTCGAGGTGCTGGCGCTGGTCCTCGCCCACCGGGACGTACGCGGCGTCGTACATGAGGATGTCGGCCGCCATGAGCATCGGGTAGGTGAGCAGCCCGACGTTGGCGTTCTGGCCCTTGGCGACCTTGTCCTTGAACTGCGTCATGCGGCGGGCCTCGCCGTCGCCGGTGAGGCAGTTCATGACCCAGCCGAGCTCGGCGTGCGCGGTGACGTGGCTCTGGCAGAACACGGCGGAGCGCGTCGGGTCGACACCGCCGGCGAGGAACTGCGCCACGGTGACCCGGGTCCGGCGGCGCAGGACCTCCGGGTCGGTCGGCACCGTGAGGGCGTGCAGGTCGGCCACGAAGTAGTAGGCGTCGAAGTCCTCCTGGAGGCCGACCCAGTTGACCAGTGCGCCGAGGTAGTTGCCGAGGTGCAGCGAGTCGCTGGTCGGCTGCATCCCGGAGAGGATGCGGGGGCGTGCGCCATCGGCGGTGGAGGGGACGGGCATGGCGACCATTGTGCCCTGCCGCCCCTCCCTAGACTCATCCGCATGACGACAGCCGCGACGACCCACCGCGACGTGTTCGGGTCGGCCCCCGACGGCGTGTGGTCGGCGCCCGGGCGGGTCAACCTCATCGGCGAGCACACCGACTACAACGACGGCCTCGTCCTCCCGATCGCCCTGCGGCAGCGCACGCGCGCCGCGTGCTCGCGTCGCGAGGACGACCTGCTGCGCCTGCACTCGGTGCAGACCGGCGAGACCGTCGAGCTCGACCTGGCCGATGTCGGACCCGGCTCTCCCGAGGGCTGGACGGCGTACCTCGCCGGGGTCCTCTGGGCGCTGCGCGAGGACGGGTACCCGGTGCGCGGGATGGACGTCACCGTCGACAGCGACGTCCCCGTCGGGGCCGGGCTCTCGAGCTCCGCCGCGCTCGAGTGCGCGGTCGGTGCGGCGGCGAGCGACCTCTTCGACCTCGGCCTGCTCGCGGACGACGACTCACGGGCGCGGCTCGCGAGGGCCTGCGTGCGCGCCGAGAACGAGGTCGCGGGGGCCGCGACCGGCGGGATGGACCAGTCCGCGGCGCTGCTCTGCCGTGAGGGGTCGGCGCTCCTCCTCGACTGCCGGGACGGCTCGACCGAGCACGTCCCGTTCGACCTCGCCGCGACCGGGCACGTGCTCCTCGTCACGGACACCCGCGCCTCGCACGCGCTCAACGACGGGCAGTACGAGAAACGCCGCCGGGCCTGCGAGGCCGCGGCCGCGGAGCTCGGGGTCGCGTCGCTGCGCGAGGTCGCGCCCGAAGACCTCGACGACGCGCTGGGCCGGCTGTCCGGCGACGAGCTCCGGCAGCGGACCCGGCACGTGGTCACCGAGATCGCCCGGGTCCGCGCGGCGGTCGCCGCGCTGCGCGGCGGGGATTTCGAGGAGGTCGGTCGGCTGTTCGCCGCGTCGCACGCCTCGCTGCGCGACGACTACGAGGTGAGCTGTGAGGAGCTCGACGTCTCCGTCGGGGCCGCGACGGGCGCCGGTGCGCTCGGCGCGCGCATGACCGGCGGCGGGTTCGGCGGCTCGAGCATCGCCATCGTGCCGCGCGAGCTGGCCGACGACGCCGCGGCTGCCGTGCGCCGGGCGTTCGCGAACCGCGGATGGCGCGAGCCGAGCTGCTTCGTCGTCACCGCCGGCGGGCCGGCGGGGCGCGACGCCTGAGCCCGCCGGCGACCAGTCGGCCGACGCCGGCCCGGACTCAGAGCGCGTACTCGACGAGCACCGGGGCGTGGTCGCTCCAGCGCTCGGCGTAGGTGGCGGCCCGCCCCACCTCGGCGCGGACCGCGCGGGCGGCGAGCGGCGCGGTCGCCAGCTGGTAGTCGATCCGCCATCCCGCGTCGGTGTCGTAGGCCTTCCCCCGCCACGACCACCACGTGTAGGGGCCCGGTCCCGGGCCGTGGAGCGTGCGGTGGACGTCGACGAGCCCGTGCTCGGCCGCCCACCGCGTGAGGTGGGCCTGCTCCTCGGGGAGGAAGCCGGACTTCCCGCGGTTGCCCTTCCAGTTCTTCAGGTCGTGCTCGGTGTGGGCGATGTTGAGGTCGCCGGTGAGGACGGCGTGCCGGCCGTCGGCCGCCCACGCTGCGACCCGGTCCCCGACCGCGTCGAGGAAGCGCTGCTTCTCGGCCTGGCGCGGCGTCCCGGCCTCGCCCGTGTGCACGTAGGCGGAGGCGACGGTGACGCGCGGGCCGCCGTCGACCAGGTCCGCCTCGACCCAGCGGCCCTGCCCCCCGAACTCGTCGTCGAGGTCGACCCGGATGTCCGAGACCGGGTGCCGGGTCAGCACCGCGACCCCCGCACGGCCCTTCGCCGCGCTCGGGGCGTGCGCGAGCTCCCAGCCCTCGAAGACCGTCCCTGCCAACGCCGCCCGCAGCTGCTCCGGCTCGGCGCGCACCTCCTGGAGCGTCACGACGTCCGCCCCGCTGGCGGCGAGCCACGCGAGCCCGCCGCGGCGGACCGCGGCCCGGATGCCGTTGACGTTGGCGGAGACGAGCAACACGGACGAGGACGCTAGCCGACGCGGATAGGCTCGTCGGCATGGCCCCGGACCCGACGACCGTCGACGGCGTGGTGCTCGTCGTGTGCACGGGCAACGTGTGCCGGTCGCCCTACGTCGAGCGCCTGCTCACCCACGCCCTGCGGGACACCGCCGTCGTCGTCCGCAGCGCCGGGACGGGCGCCCTGGTCGGCGCCCCCGTCGACCCGGGCTCCGCGGTGCGGCTGGAGGCGGCCGGTGCCGAACCCGGTGGCTTCGCGGCTCGACAGCTCGAGCCGCGTGACGTGGCGGAGGCCGACCTCGTGCTCGCGGCGACCCGCCAGCACCTGTCGTCCGTCGTGCCCCTGCACCCCGCGGCGCTGCGCTACGGCTTCGCCCTGCGCGACCTCGCGGACCTGCTCTCGGCGGTCGAGTTCACCGAGATCGACGAGGCCCCGGGGGCGACACGGGTCGCCCGGGTCGCTGCGGCCGCGATCGGCGCCCGTGGCCGGGTCGCGCCACGGGCGGAGGAGGACTCGGGCATCGTCGACCCGTTCCGCCGCGGTCCGGACGTCTTCGACCAGATGGCGCGCGAGGTCGGGGAGTCCCTGCCCGTGCTCGTCCGCGCGATCCGCGGAGCCTGACCCCGCTCGCCCGCCTCCGACGGGTCAGCCCGCGGCTCCGACCTTCTGCTTGCGGGCCGAGCGGCTCCGGAGCCGTCCCTCCCCGTCGATCGTCGGGCGGTACTCGTACCGGTAGTCGTAGTAGGCGCCGCGCTCCTCCTTCGGGATGCGGTTGAGCACGATGCCGAGCACGGCCGCGTTCGCCGTCCGGAGGTTGTCGAGCGCCCCGTCGAGCTGGTCGCGGCTCACCACGCCGCTGCCCACGACGATGATCGCGCCGTCGGCGAGCCGGCTGAGCACCGCGGAGTCGGTGACCGGGAGCAGCGGCGGGCCGTCGATGATCACGTGGTCGAAACGGCCGGAGAGGTAGCGCAGGACGTCGATCATGCCCTCGGAGCCGAGCAGCTCGCTCGGGTTGGGGGGCGCGGCGCCGGCTCCGAGGACCGTCAGCGAGTGCGAGCCGAACGGTTGGAGCACGTCGTCGAGCGCGACCCGGCCGATGAGCACGTCGGTGAGACCGACCGAGCCCTCCATGCCGAGGTAGGAGAGGAGCTTGGGCCGGCGCAGGTCGGCCTCGATGACGCAGACCCGCTGGCGGGCCTCGGCCATGGCGAGCGCGAGGTTGGCCACCGTGCTGGACTTGCCCTCGCCCGCGATCGACGAGGTGACCACCATGACGCGCGGGTGGCTGGCGGCATCGATGAACTGGAGGTTGGTCCGGAGCGACCGGAAGGCCTCCGCCCGGCCCGACAAGGGATCTGCCTGGATGATCAGCGGTCGCTTCTCGGCATCGCTGTCGAAGGGGATGCCGCCGAGCACCACGGCCTCGGTGACCTCCTCGACGTCGTCCTTGCTGCGGATCTTGCGGTCGAGGAGATGCTTGACCACGGCGACCGCCACCCCGAGGAGCAGGCCCAGAACCATCCCGAGCGCGATGTTGCGCAGGGGCCGCGGGCTCACTGCCACGTCCGATGACGTCGGGGGGCCGACCAGGGTCAGCTTGACCGGGCTCGGCTGAGCCGGGTTGACGCTCTCCAGCTGCTCGACAATGGCCGGGAACTCAGTACTGAGAGCCTCCGCGAGCGTGCGAGCCTGCGCCCGACTCCGGTCGCGTACCGACACCTTGAGCAGCACGGTGTCAGCCGGCGAGGTGGCTTCGATGTTGCGACCCAGCTCGGCGGGTGTGAGGTCGACGCCGGTGGCCTCGATCACCGGCCGCAGAACGATCGGGGTGCTCACGATCTGCGTGTACGACTTCACCCGCTTCTGGGTGAACGTGCTCCCCTGGGCGAGGTCCGCCGCATCGGCGGCCTGCGAGGTGGACACGAAGAACTGGATGTTCGACTGGTACCGGCTCGGCGTGAAGACCGTGACGAGACCGGTGACGACGAGGCACAGGCTCCCCACGACGAACACGGTGACCCAGCGGCGCCGGAGAATGCGCAGGTAAGTCCTCAGGTCCACAGCTGTTTCGCTCCTCCGCGACGGGTTCCGGCCAGTCTAGGGGCACACGACGACACGGGCTCGTCAACCCCGTGGCGCCGCACGGACCTGCCCCTTCGTGGCTGGTACCGTCGAACGGAGCAGCCGGGGCGGGACTTGGCAGGGGGCCACGCTCGATACCGTTCACCGTCGACCCGGGAAGGACCTGCGCGTGAGCCCAGCAGCGCCGCGCCGCGAGGCCGCGGTCCGTGCCGCGTGGGCGGTCAGCGATGCTCTCGTGGTGTGCCTCAGCCTCGCCGTGGCCGGCTGGCTCCGCCTCGACTTCGACCTGGCGGCCACGGCTCGCTGGGAGATCGTCGCCTTCGCCGCCACCGGGGGGGTCGCCCACCTCGCCATCGGGACCGTCCTCGCCCTCGTCAGCCGTCGGCATCCTCGCGGCTCGTTCGAGGAGACGCTCCAGGTCACCGTCGGGACCGTGTTCCTCAGCGTGGTCCTGGTGGTCCTCCGCTACGGCACGCCCTGGCTCGACGTTCCTCGCAGCCTGCCCGTCACCGGCCCGCTGCTCGCCCTCACCGGGATGCTCTCCCTCCGCTTCGTCGTGCGGTCCTACCGGTGGGGTGGCGCGCGCCGGGAGCACCCGGCGAAGCCCACGATCGTCTACGGCGCCGGTGCGGGCGGCCGACAACTGCTCCGGACGCTGAGCCGCGGTAACGAGGACGTCCCGTTCCGCGCAGTCGCGATCCTCGACGACGACGGCCGCAAGCGCCGGTGGCGGCTCGAGGGCACACGCGTGCGGGGCGGTTTCGACCAGCTGCAGGCGACCGTCGACCGGACCTCTGCGACGTCACTGGTCATCGCCGCACCGTCGATGCCGGCCGATCGCAAGAAGGCGATCCACGACGCGGGCCTCGCCCTCGGGCTCGAGGTCCTCGTCCTTCCCTCGGTCGACGAGCTGCTCCGTTCTCCGGGCGCCGCCGACCTTCGTCAGCTCAACCTCGCCGACCTCCTCGGACGGCGTCAGGTGGCCCTCGACGAGACCGCCATCAGCCACGTGGTCATGGGCAAGCGGGTTCTCGTCACGGGGGCCGGGGGGTCCATCGGGTCCGAGCTGGCGCGGCAGATCACCCGTTTCTCCCCTGCCCGGCTCGTCCTGCTCGACCGGGACGAGAGCGCACTCCACTCGTGCCAGCTGCGGCTCACGGGACGGGCTCTGCTCGACGACGACACCCTCGCGCTCGTCGACATCCGGGACCAGCAGGCAGTGCGGCGGGTGATGCAGCGGGAGCGCCCCGACGTGGTCTTCCACGCTGCCGCCCTCAAGCACCTCAGCCTTCTCGAGAGCCACCCCGACGAGGCGTGGAAGACCAACGTCCTGGGGACGCTCGCCGTCCTCGACGAGTCACACTCGGTGGGGGTGAGCACGTTCGTCAACATCTCGACGGACAAGGCGGCCTCACCCACCTCGGTCCTCGGCTACTCCAAGCGAATCGCCGAGCGCCTCACCGCCAGCTTCGCGGCTCGCGACGAGTCGACGTACGTCAGTGTCCGTTTCGGGAACGTCCTCGGCTCGCGAGGATCGATGCTCGAGACCTTCACGGAACAGATCGCGGCGGGGGGGCCCGTCACGGTCACCCACCCGGAGGTCGAGCGGTACTTCATGCTCATCCCCGAAGCCTCGCAGCTCGTGCTCCAAGCGGCGGCCATCGGGTGCGATGGCGAGGCGATGGTCCTCGACATGGGTGAACCCGTGCGTATCGTCGACGTCGCGCGCACCCTGATCCACCTGTCCGGACGCCCCAGCATCGAGATCGACTTCACCGGCCTGCGCCCCGGTGAGAAGCTCACCGAGGTGCTCTTCGACGACGACGACGGCATCCAGCAGTCCGCCCACCCGCTCGTCAGGCACGTCCCCGTCCCGGCGCTGGAGCCGACGCGCGTGCGCGAGCCCCGTGTCGAGGACTGCGAGTCGGCGAGCACCCTGCTCGCCGCCCTGGGGGGTGGGCGACCCTCGCCACCCCGGAGGGCTGACCCGACCACGAACGGCACTCCTTCCCACACCCCGACGCCGACCGACGACGAGGACACCATGGCCGAACGCGACCGAAGCGACCAGGACCCGGCAGCGGTGAGAACCCGGTGAGGGTCCTCGTCACCGGAGCCGCCGGCTTCCTCGGGTGGCACACCCGGCTCCGGCTGCACGCCCGCACCGACCACGAGGTCCGCGTCGTCACTCGGGACACCTGGAGCAGCCTGCCGGAGCTGGTCGCGGGGTGCGACGCGGTGATCCACCTCGCGGGGGTCATCCGCGGGGCTCCGGAGGACGTCCGCGACGGCAGTGTGCACCTCGCCGAGGAGCTGGGCGCCGCGCTCACCGAGGCCTCCCCGGGCGTGAGGGTCGTCTACGCCAACTCCATCCACACCGGCAACGGCACCCCCTACGGCACCGGCAAGCACAAGGCCGCCGAGGTCCTCTCGGCCGCGGCCGCATCCCGGCACGGCGACTTCGTGGACGTCGTGCTCCCCAACCTCTTCGGGGAGCACTGCCGGCCGCACTACAACTCCTTCGTGGCCACGTTCGTGGACGCGGTCGTCCACGACGCGTCACCGGAGGTGCGTGCCGCGACCGTCCCCCTCCTGCACGTGCAACAGGCAGCAGAGGCGCTGGTCGGCGCCCTGGACTCGGGACCGGGCCTGGTCCTGCCTCGAGGTGAGTCACACGATGTCCCCGAGGTGTGGGGACAGCTGCAGGAGATGCACACGTCCTACCGACACGGCGAGGTTCCGGACCTGTCGTCGCCGTTCCGCGTGGATCTCTTCAACTCCTACCGGGCCGCGCTGTTCCCGGACCACTACCCGCTCTTCCTCACTCCCCACACCGACGTTCGCGGCACCTTCGTCGAGACCGTGCGGTGTCGCGGCGGCGAGGGCCAGACCTCGTTCTCGACCACCGCGCCGGGCGTGACCCGCGGCGAGCACTACCACCTCCGCAAGGTCGAGCGGTTCGCCGTCCTCTCGGGCTCGGCCACGATGGCGCTCCGCCGCATGTTCACCGACGAGGTCGTCGAGTTCGCCGTGAGCGGCGACCAGCCCACCGCGGTCGACATGCCGGTCGGCTGGGCCCACGACATCACGAACACCGGGGACGACATCCTGCTCACCCAGTTCTGGAGCCACGAGCTGTTCCGACCCGAGGACCCGGACACCTATCCGGAGAAGGTCCGGCTCGCCACCGTGAGGGCCGACTGATGCTCAAGGTCATGACGGTCGTGGGAACCCGCCCCGAGCTCATCCGTCTCTCACGGGTGATCCACCGGCTGGACGAGACGGTCGACCACGTCCTGGTCCACACCGGCCAGAACTACGACTACACGCTCAACGAGGTGTTCTTCCGGGACCTCGGCATCCGCCGACCCGACCACATGCTCGGCGTAGACACCTCGTCCCTGGGCGCCGTCCTCGGCGGCACCCTGGTGGCGTCGGAGCGAGTCCTTCTCGAGGAGCGTCCCGACGCGGTGCTCGTTCTCGGCGACACGAACTCTGCCATCGCCGCCCTCATGGCGCGTCGCCTGCAGATCCCCGTCTACCACATGGAAGCGGGCAACCGCTGCTTCGACATGAACGTGCCGGAGGAGACCAACCGCCGGCTCGTGGACCACATCGCGGACTTCAACCTCGTCTACACCGAGCACGCCCGCCGCAACCTCCTCGCCGAGGGCCTTCATCCTCGACGGATCCTCAAGACGGGATCCCCCATGCGGGAGGTGCTCGAGGCCTACCGTGCGGACATCGAGGCCTCGGACGTCCTCGACCAGCTGGGCCTCACCGAGGGCGGCTACTTCCTCGTCAGCGCGCACCGGGAGGAGAACGTCGACTCGCCGGACCGGCTGCGCTCACTGATCGCCTGCCTGACCGAGGTGCGCGGTGAGTGGGGTCTACCGGTCTACGTGTCCACGCACCCGCGGACCCGCAAGCGGCTCGAGTCGCTCGCTGAGTGGGAGGCGCCGGATGGCATCACCTTCGGCGAGCCGCTCGGGTTCCACGACTACAACCGCCTCCAGCTCTCCGCCGCCTGCTGCCTCTCCGACAGCGGGACGATCGCCGAGGAGTCGACGCTCCTCGGCTTTCCCGCGATCACCCTGCGGAACTCGATCGAGCGCCCGGAAGCCCTCGACACCGGCGGAATCATCATGACGGGCCTGCACCCCCGCAACGTCGTCGAAGCGGTGCGCGTCGCGATGGCCTCGGACCGCGAACGGGGCGCCATCAGCGAGCTCACTCCGGAGGACTACCTCGTGCGGAACACGAGCGAGCGCACGGTCGCGTTCCTCGTGTCCACCATCCGGCAGCACCACGACTGGGCGGGGATCCGCCGAGGTGGGCCGGTCCAGTGAGCCGTCCCGCGACCCCACCCGTCGTCGTGATCGGTATGCACCGATCCGGGACGAGCCTCCTCTCCCGCATGCTCGGCGACCTCGGTGTCGACATGGGGCTGCGGCGGGATGCGAACGAGGAGTCCCGGCTGTACCTCCGGCTCAACGAGTGGCTCCTGCACGAAGCCGGCGCGGCCTGGTTCGCGCCGGCGGCATTCCGACGCGCCGCGGACAACCCGGACTTCGTGCGGCTTGCGGTGGCGTCGCTACGACGCGCCACGTCGATGCCGCTGTCGGTGGAGCACCACGGGCTCCGGCCTTCCTCGCTGTGGGGGTTCAAGGACCCGCGCACGACCATCACCTGGCCGGTCTGGCGGGAGGTCCACCCGGGGTCCCGAGTGGTTCTCATGCGTCGGAACGGGCTTGACGTTGCCCGCAGCCTGACGGCGCGTGCAGAGCGGGTGAGGGCGGGCGCGGGCCCACGCCTCACGGCCGTCCTCGGGGTGGGCGCCCCCCGGTCCGGCTTCCGCAGTTCGTGGGCCGCGTCGGACATCAACCAGGCACTGGAGCTCTGGTCCGCGTACTGCGACCTCGAGGACGAGGTCGCAGTGTCGGAGCCGGGGGCTGTCCGTCTCCGCTACGAGGAGCTCCTCGCCGCTCCCGGGCCTTCGGTCGCCCGGCTCGCCGACTCCCTGGGTCTGCACCCCACGCGACGACAGCTGGCCGCGGCCACGGATCGTGTCGGCCTCCCGCGCGATGTTCGACCCCCGCTGGACGGGCTCGACCCCTCGCGGGCCGCCAGTTTGCTCGAGCGACACGGCTATGCCGCGTCGTGACCCACTGCGCACCGGCGCAGGCTCCCTCGTCGCATCGCCGGTGGCCGGCGTCGTGGCCGTCATGTTCGTCGTCGCCTTCGCAGCCCCGGCCGCACGCGGCGGCATCTCCAAGGTCTTCGGCCAGTCGCTCACTACCACGGTGGCCATCGGCATGTCTCGGCTCGGTCTCGGCCTGGCCGCCCTGCTCCTCGTGCTGTCCCTCGTCGTGGCGGTCAGCCGGCCGACCCAGGTCGGCCGGCTACCAATGACCACGGTCGCTGTGATCAGCCTGCAGGCCGCTGGCGGCGCCGTCGGCCTCATCGTGGCCTTCGGCCACACCCCCCTGTCCTTCATCGTGGGCAACGGCCAGTATCTCGCCGCCTACGTGATCGTGGTGGGGGTCGCCGTGACGACGACACCGGCCCAGGGAACCGCGCTCCTCGGGGCGCTCCGCTGGGCGACGACGCTCCCCGCGATCTGGACCGTGCTCGCGTTCGCGCTCGTGGGCTTCACGCGGACTCCTGCCGACACGCGGCTCATCCAGGACGGCGCCGTCTTCACCATCGTGGCGTCGATGCTGTGGTTCGCCAGGGCGTTCACCACACGGTCCCCATGGGCGGTCGGGATGACAGTCCTCTGCATGGCGACCCCGATCATCGGAGGCCTCCGCGGGAACCAGATCGGTTTGGCACTGGCCGTCCTCGTGATGCTCCTCGTGCTGACCCAGGGGCCGGTCCGGTTGTTCTCGGTCCTCGGGCTCGCCGCCGTCACCACGTTGGCGCCGACCCTTAGCAGCCTCGTGGTCTCGCTGCAGAGCCGGATCACCGGTCGCGCCGCTGATGCCCTCGACCGGTCTACGGGCTACCGGGAAGCGATGTCAGACGATCTGCTCGCCGCCTGGCGCCAGAGCCCGTGGTTCGGCCACGGGCTTGGGTACGTCCCCTATGTCACCGGCCGTCGCTCGCTCGACTACATCTCCCGGCCCTACATCGTCGAGCTCTCGTACCACAACCTCCTCGTCAAGCTGGGCCTCGTCGGCGCCGCTCTCGTCCTGGTGGCGATCGGGATCGTCCTGTCCATGGGGATCCGCACGGTGGCGAGCGTGCAGGATCCGGTTCGGCGAACGGACGCGGCCGCGCTCACGGCCAGTACGGTAGGCCTGCTCGCAGTGGCCGCCGTGAACCCGCTCCTCGAGTCGGTCTACCTCCACCTCATCCTCGGTCTGTGTGTGGCGGTGTGGTTCCCTCAGTGGATCTCGGCAGGCACCCGGGGCGATCCCGGCCCCGGGGCTCTGGTCGGCCCGAGAGTAGACCCCCCAGTGACGACGACGTATGGCAGGACCACGCGGTGAAGATCTCAGCGACCATCGTTTCGTTCAATACCCGGGAGCTGCTCTGCGAGTGCCTGGACCGGATGATGTCGAGCGACCTACGCGGACATGAACTCGAGATCCTGGTCGTGGACAACGCCTCCCACGATGGCAGCGCCGACCTCGTCGCCTCGCGGTTTCCGGAGGCCACCCTCGTGAGGTCCCCTGTCAACCTCGGGTTCGCGGCGGGGCAGAACGCCGCCATCCAGCGCGCGACGGGTGACGCCGTCCTCGTGCTGAACAGCGACGTCCTCGTCGAGCCGGACACGGTCCGCGAGCTCGCAGATGCCCTGGCCAAGCGGCCGTCTTCCGTGGGGGTCGTGGGGCCCCGCGTCGTCGGTCCCGACGGGGTCCTGGCGACCTCTGGGCGCCGGGTCCGTCGTTCCACCTCGGCGATCCTCCTCGCCGAGACGCATCGTGTCCTCCCAGTTCCGGGGTGGACGAAGGTCTCGGCAGCCCTGCGTCGAGCGCCAGGCGCGCACCGACTGCACGACAACTTCCGAGCCGACTCCGAGGTTGTCCGCCGGGTCGGCTACGTCGACGGGATGGCCGCCATGTTCCGCCGGTCCGCGCTGGAGCAAGTGGGGCTCTTCGACGAACAGTTCTTCTTCGATTGCGAGATCCTCGACCTGGCGATCCGCCTCGCGAACGCCGGCTTCTCCCAGGAGGTCGTGCCCAGCACAACCGTGCTCCACGTCGGTGGGGCCTCTCGCGACCAACTGGGCGGTGTGGCCCTCCTGACGAACGAGAGCAAACTCCGCTTCCACGCGAAACACTATCCCCAGAACTACCGGCTCTTCCGCGGGTGGCTCATTGCCCTGCTCCGGATGCGGCTCGCCGGCCCCACCCTCGCTCCCGCGCACCGTGAGGCCCTCCAGGCGATGCTGGCCACCGCCACCGCCCTCGCCGACCCGAACACGGCCGTCGACGACGTGCGCATCCCCCGCCTGCCGGAGGTACGCGCGTGAGACGACTGGCCGCTGCCGTCCTCAACCAGCTCGGGGTCGAGCACTCTCGGCCCGAGCCCGGGCTGGACCATGGTCGACTCCCTGACCTCGTCGGAGTCGGGACCCAGCGGTCGGGAACGTCCTGGCTCTTTCAGCTCCTCGTCGACGCCGGGGCCGTCGAGCCCCCGGTGGTGCGGGGCCGAACAGGCGTCAAGGAGCTCCACGCCTTCGACCGGCGACACCCACTCGCCGAGAGCGACTACGCCCGGTTCTTCCTCGCGGACTGCCCACGCCCGACCGGCGAGTGGACTCCTGCCTACGTGCGCTCCGCGACCGCTCTGGAGCGGCTCGGGGACCTCCCGGACCGGACCCGGTTCCTCCTGCTCCTGCGCGACCCCATGGCTCGCGCGCGCTCCGGCCTGCGGCACGAGGCACGCCGCCACCTCCGCCTCTCGCCTCAGCACGTCGAGGACGCCCTGGAGCGTAGTCGCTACCACGCACAGTGGCTCTCCCTCACTCGACGGATCTCCCCCAGACGCATCCTGGTCATCCAGTTCGAGAAGTTGGTTGCCGCTCCGGGCCCGGAGCTCTCCCGCGTCCTCGAGTTCGTCGGAGCCGAGGGCGCGCGGGCCATCGACCACGCGCGGGCGCCGCGCAACGCCTCGAGCCCGATGGACTTCCCGGAGTGGGTGACCGAGCGACTCGAGGCGGCCCGTCCGGAACTTCGGGAGGATGCAGCGCGCATGGTCGGCGCCAGCGGCGACGCCCTTTCCGCAGACCTCTGGACGACGCTCGATGCACGCTGACCGATCCCGGTGGTCGTTCGCCAAGCTACGACGCTCCGCCCTCGGCACCATCGCCGTGCGTGGCATCGGAGGCCTCGCGGCGATCGCATTCGCCACCGTGCTGGTGCGCACCCACAGTGGCCAGTCTGCGGCCATTGCGGCGTTCTTCACCGGCACGGCCGCTTTCCGTCTGGCGGCGGCCCTTGCCTCCGGTGGGTGCGAGAACGGTGTCGTCGCCGCCTCGGCGGTGGTGACCAGCGGGGAGTCGAGGGCGAGACAGGTCGCCATTGGGGTGGCTTCGGTGGCCGCCACCCGACGCCGGCTGCTGACCTGGTCGGCCGGCGTTGCCGTCGCGGGGGGCCTCGCGATGGCCGTCGCCGGAGTCGCCACCTCGTCGCACGCCCTGTGGGCGGCCTCTTTGGGGGTGGCGTTGTCACCGACGCTCGCCTACCTGCGCATCGTCTCCCGGAGTGCGGTGGCGACCGTCAGCCCTGCGGTGGGAGCGAGTGCCGAGTCCCTCGTCCCGCAGCTGCTGCTCTTGGCCGCGTTGCTGCTCCCGCTCCCGAGCGACGTCCTGGCCACCGGTCTCCTGGTCCTCCAGGCCGTGTTCGCCGGGACCGTCGCAGCCGTCCTCCACCTGACTCTCCGGTCTCGCTCCTCGGACTCCTCGCTGACCCCCGAGGAGCTGGCCCGCATCACCGGTGCCATCGAGGAGTCCGCGAGCGACATGCTGACCATCAACCTCTTGGGCGCCGCCATGGAACAGTTCGACATTCTCGTCCTCGGCTTCCTCAGCTCTCCCATCCAAGTCAACGCCTACGCCCTGGCCAAACGGGTCGTCGGACCCCTGGTCCTCGTCGCGGGCGGCATCGCGACCCACTACGTCCCCGGGCTGACGCGGACGCACGCCCACCAGGGCGCAGCGGCGGGTGCCCGGGCCGTACGTGCCCTACGCCCCCGCCTCCTCGCCGCCGCTCTCGCCGGCGCCGCAGCCATCGCGGCGGCAGCGATGGTCCTGCGCCCGCCCGGGCTCACGGAAGTCTTCCTCATCGCGACCGGAGCCCTACTGCTCGGTCAGGTCGCGAACGTAGCGGCCGGACCTGTCGGGTTGTTTCTCCAGACGACGGGGGACGCCGCACCGCTGCGCCGGGTGTCGCTCTGGCTGGGCGTGGGCTACCTGGGCGCGATCTTCGTCGTGGCCCCGGTCTTCGGCGCGGCCGGCGCGGCATCGGTCCAGGCGGCCGGGACGGTGGCACGCAATGCTTGGGGCATGGTGCGGGTCAGCAGGCGCGAGCGCCATGCATGACCCGCGCCGGCACGAGCCGCGTGTCACGGCGGTCGTCCTCACCTGCCTCCTCCTTTTCGTGGCCGCCTGTTCCGAGGGCACGAAGAGCCCCTCACCGACCACGAGCACCACCCCCGTGGCCCAGCTCGACGGTCGGATCGGGGCCTTCGCCCTGGCCGGAGCCGACGGCCTCACGGCAGCCGCCGATGCCGGCCTCGACCTGACCCTCACGACCTACCCCTCCGACCAAGCGTCGGCGCGCACCCTGCGGCAGCGGGACATCGCGATCCTCGACTCGACCGTGCAGCGCCTCATCTACTCGCGGATGTGTTCCGGCAGCACCCGCGCATGCCGGCCCCCTACATCCCCCGAGTGGGCCGGGACCCTCGATGAGGTGCGCTCGCACGTCGAGTCGGTCGGTGCGGACCCCCAACTGGCGGGTTTCTACCTCCTCGACGACTACCGGGCTGGAGCGGCGCCGCTGTTGCGAGAAGTTCGTCAGCTCCTTGCCGAGCTCGCGCCAGGCCGCCCGACGGTGTGCGGCTTCTCGCTGAACCTGGCTCAGGGCAACCGCACCCCCAAGCTGGCAGCGTTCGACCGAGCTCTCTCGAACTACTCACCGCAGTGGTGCGACGACGTCCTCATCTATTCGTACGTCCCCGGGTCCACCACGCCGCGCACCGGGATCGTCGACTGGGACATGTCCCTGACGCTCGAGCCGGCGCTGGACCGCCTGCGCAAAGCCGGCTGGGACAGTTCACGCTCCCGGCTCCTCGGAACTCCCCAGGCGGTCGGCTACAACCCCCGTTACACGATCGGGTCGAGGCGGATCACCCCCGAGTACCGGGTCGCACCGTCGGGGGCCGACATGGCAGCCCAGGTTCGCGCTTTCTGCGCGGCCGGGGCCTCCGCGATCATCGCCTACGCCTGGGACGACGGGAGCACGGGTGTGGTGGACGAGCTCCACAACAGTCCGGAGCTGCGCGAGGCGCTCACGAGCGCGGGTCGGGCGTGCCTCCCGGCCGCGCCACCCCGATGAGGTCCGCCGCCGGCCGGTGGCTCACCCGTTGATCATGCCAGCCCCGACGGTGGCCCCGGTGGCCTCGTCGATGAGGATGAACGAACCGGTGGTGCGGTTCTGCTCGTACGGGTCGACGAGGAGCTGCTGCGTGGTCCGCAGCGTCACCCGGCCGATCTCGTTGAGCCCCAGCTCGTGGGTCTCGGCGTCGCGGTGGAGGCTGTTGATGTCGAGCCGGTACTGGACGTCCTTGACGAGGGCACGGGCGGTGCGGGTCGTGTGCTTGATCGCGAGCTTCTGCCGCGGGCGGAGCGGCTCACGGGCCATCCAGCAGACCATCGCGTCGACGTCCTGGGTCGGCTCGGGGGCGTTGCGGACCCGGCAGACCATGTCGCCGCGCGACACGTCGAGGTCGTCCTCGAGCCGCACGACGACCGACATCGGCGGGAACGCCTCCTGGACCTCCCGGTCGTAGAGGTCGATGCCGGCGATCCGGGTCGTCAGCCCGCTCGGGAGGACCATCACCTCGTCGCCGGGCTTGAGCACGCCGCTGGCGACCCGTCCCGCGTAGCCCCGGTAGTCGTGGTACTCGTCCGACTTGGGCCGCACGACGTACTGCACCGGGAAGCGGACGTCTCGCAGGTCGCGGTCCGAGGCGATGTGCACGTGCTCGAGGTGGTGGATCAGCGAGGCCCCCTCGTACCAGGGCATGTGCTCGCTGCGGGTCACGACGTTGTCGCCCTGGAGCGCCGAGATCGGGATGACCTCGAGGTGGGGGACGTTGAGGCGTGAGGCGAAGGTGACGAACTCCTGCTGGATGCGCTCGAAGACCTCCTGCGACCATCCGACGAGGTCCATCTTGTTGACCGCCAGGACGAGGTGCGGCACACGCAGGAGCGAGAGGATCACCGCGTGCCGCCGGGACTGCTCGGTGAGGCCCTGGCGGGCGTCGACGAGGACCAGGCCGAGGTCGGCCGTCGAGGCGCCCGTCACCATGTTCCGCGTGTACTGCACGTGGCCCGGGGTGTCGGCGATGATGAACTTGCGCCGGGGAGTGGCGAAGTAGCGGTAGGCGACGTCGATGGTGATGCCCTGCTCCCGCTCGGAGCGAAGGCCGTCGGTGAGCAGTGCGAGGTCGGTGTAGTCGTAGCCCCTGGTCCTGGAGGTGGCCTCGACGGCCTCGAGCTGGTCCTCGAAGATCGCCTTCGAGTCCAGGAGCAGCCTCCCGATGAGCGTGGACTTGCCGTCGTCGACGGAGCCGGCGGTGGCGAAGCGCAGCAGGTCCATCAGAAGTACCCCTCCTTCTTGCGGTCCTCCATGGCCGCCTCGGAGAACCGGTCGTCGCCTCGCGTGGCCCCGCGCTCGGTCACCCGGGCGACGGCGATCTCGTCGACGATCTCGTCGAGCGTGCTCGCAGTGCTCTCGACGCACCCGGTCAGCGTGAGGTCGCCGACGGTACGGAAGCGCACGGTGCGCTCCCCCGCCACCTCGCCGTCGCGGCAGGGGTTGTGCGGGCTCTCGGTGAGCAGCATCCCGTCCCGCTCGAAGACCCGGCGCCGGTGCGCGAAGTAGATCGACGGGATCTCGAGCTGCTCGCGGGCCATGTAGTGCCAGATGTCGAGCTCGGTCCAGTTGGAGAGCGGGAAGACCCGCATGTGCTCCCCGGCATGGAGTCGCCCGTTGTAGAGCGACCACAGCTCGGGGCGCTGGTTCTTGGGGTCCCACTGCCCGAACTCGTCGCGGTGGGAGTACATCCGCTCCTTGGCGCGGGCCTTCTCCTCGTCGCGGCGACCCCCGCCGAACGCGGCAGTGAACCCATGGCGCTCGATGGCATCGAGCAGGGTCGCGGTCTGCATCCGGTTGCGGCTCGTCCGGCCGTCGTCGATGACCACACCGCTGGCGATGGCCTCCTCGACCGAGGCGACCACGAGGTTCGCACCGAGGCGGTCGACCCATCGGTCGCGCGTCGCGAGCACCTCGGGGAAGTCCAGCCCGGTGTCGACCTGCAACAGCGGGAACGGGATCCGGGCCGGGTGGAAAGCCTTCTCCGCGAGGCGGAGCATGACGATCGAGTCCTTGCCGCCCGAGAACATGAGGACGGGACGCTCGAACTCGGCCACCACCTCCCGGAAGACGTGGATCGACTCGGACTCCAGCTCGTCGAGCTGCGAGAGCCGGTAGTCGGCATGGGTCTGCACTGGATCACCTTCCGTGCCCGGGAACGGCCAAACCCTACCTGCGCGACGGAGGTCCACCACCGGGACGCCCGAATGGAGGAATGCGCAGGGCACGGCAGACTGTGCCGCGTGAGCACCACACCACCCGCCGTGTGCCCGTCCCGGGCGGACCTCGACGACCTCGAGGTGCTTCGTCGCGGGCTGTACGGTCCGGGGGCCCGGATGCGGCCACTCCCGGTTCCCCCGGACGTCGCGGATGCCGCGCTGGCCGCCGGAGCGGTCGTCGTCGTCGACCCGGAGGGCGTGCCCGTCGCCGAGATCGTTGACCTCGTCTCCGCACCTGACGGGACCGTCTCCGGTGTGCCGCACTGGCTCTCCCTCATGTCCTCCCGCCCGTTCCAGGCTCTCCACCTGGAGGGACCTGTCGCGTTCGGCCCCCGGACCATCGTCGTGGAGTCCGCGGACGACGTCCCCGTACAGCTCGAGACCGACGCCCGCCTGCTCGTCCTCGCCTCGACGTCGGTGGACGAGGACTCCGGCGGCAACGCCGTGGTCCGCGCGGCGGTGGCGGTGGCGCCGGACCGGGTGGCCGTCGTGCCGCTGCCCGCGGGCGATCCGGCCCGACGGGCGCTGCTGTTGACCACCCTCGGCGTCACCGATCCCGGCAACGCCGGACCCTCCCGCGCCGCCGATGACTCCGGCGACGGCCCGGGGCCGGTCGGCGTGGTCGTCCTCGCCACCGGGCTGTCCGGGTCGGGCAAGTCGACGATCGCGCGGGCGATGGCCACCCGGCTCATCGAGGAGGGGAGCACGGTGACCCTGCTCGACGGGGACCGGGTCCGACGTCACCTCACCGCCGGGCTCGGCTTCTCCCCGGAGGACCGCGACACCAACGTCCGGAGGATCGGCTGGGTCGCCGCCGAGGTGGCGCACCACGGCGGCATCGCCCTCTGCAGCCCGATCGCGCCGAACGACGCCGTCCGGCGCGAGGTGGCCGCGAGGGTCGCCGAGCGCGGCGGCCGGTTCGTCCTCGTCCACGTCGCGACCCCGCTCGAGGAGTGCGAGCGCCGCGACCGCAAGGGCCTGTACGCGGCCGCCCGACGCGGCGAGATCCCCGACTTCACCGGCATCTCGGCGCCGTACGACGTGCCGGAGGTGCCGGACCTCCGGCTCGACACGACCGATCGCGACGTCCAGGAGTGCGCCGCGCTCGTCCTCGATCTCGTCGAGCGGGCCCGGTCGACGGCACGGACCGGTGGCTGACCTCCTCCTGACGAGCGACGTGCTCGTCGTCCTCCTCGTCAGCCTGGCCGTCGGGGTGGTCGTGGGCCTGACCGGGATGGGTGGGGGCGCCCTGATGACGCCCGCCCTCGTCTTCCTGGGGATCCCGCCCACCGCCGCGGTGGCCAACGACCTCGTCGCCGCAGCGTTCAACAAGTCCGTCGGTGCCGCGGTGCACACCCGCCGCGGCTCCCCCGACCTGCGGCTCGCCGGGCTGCTCGTCTCCGCCTCGGTGCCCGCGGCCCTCCTCGGGGCCTGGCTGGTCGGCCGGCTCGGGTCGGGCGACCAGGCCCAGGAGCTCCTGCGGCTCGCGATCGGCGCGACCCTGCTGCTCACGGCCGCCACCTACACGCTGCGGGTCTACGGCTCGGCCTTCCGGGGGTGGGGCGAGGGCACCGACCGGGGTCGCCCGGTGCGGGTGGTTCCCACCCTCGTGGTGGGCGCCGTCGGCGGGTTCCTCGTCGGCCTCACGAGCGTCGGGTCGGGCTCGATCATCATGATCTCGCTCCTCCTGCTCAACCCCGGGATGTCGGCGCGGCGGCTGGTCGGCACCGACCTCGTCCAGGCGGTCCCCCTCGTCATCGCTGCGGCCATCGGCCACGTCCTGGTCACCGGCGTCGACTGGGCCGTCCTCGTGCCCCTCGTCGCCGGCGGCGCACCCGGGACGTTCATCGGGGCCCGGCTCTCCACCTGGGTGCCCTCGCAGGCGGTCCGGCGCGGCATCGTCATCGTGCTGACCCTCACCGGGCTGAGCCTGCTGCGGGTACCACCGCTGGCCGTCGGCGCCACCGGTGCCGCCCTCCTCGTCCTCGGCCCGCTCGGCTGGGCGCTGCTGCGGCGCGCCCACGGCCTTCCCACGCCCTCCGATGAGCCCGATCCCGCGCCGCCCCGACGACAGGAGCACCCGATGACCGCCCCGGACGACCACGAGATCGCCGCCGCCGTCGCCGAGGGCGCGGGCCGGCTCCTCGTCGCCCTCCGCGAGGAGCGGGCCGAGCTGGAGGGGTCGGACCTCAAGGACCTCGGCGACCGGAGTGCCCACGAGCTGATCACCGGCCTGCTCGGCGAGCACCGCCCCGACGACGCCGTGCTCAGCGAGGAGGGGGCCGACGACCTCGTCCGGCTCGCGTCCTCGCGGGTCTGGATCGTCGACCCGCTCGACGGCACCCGGGAGTTCTCCGAGCGCCCTCGGGACGACTGGGCCGTGCACGTCGCGCTGTGGGAGGACGGTCGGCTCGTCGCCGGCGCCGTGGCGCTCCCGGCACGCGAGGTCGTGTTCCGGATGGACCGCCCCGCAGCGCTGCCCCCACGCCCGGACGGCCCGGTGCGGCTGGCCGTCAGCCGGAGCCGGCCGCCGTCGTTCGTCGTGGGCCTCGCCGAGCGCATCGGCGCCGAGCTCGTGCCGATGGGCTCGGCGGGGGTCAAGGCCATGGCCGTGCTCGACGGCACGGTCGACGCGTACGTCCACGCCGGCGGCCAGTACGAGTGGGACTCGGCAGCTCCCGTGGCCGTGGCGACCGGGTACGGGCTCGCACCGACGCGGCTGGACGGGTCGCCGCTGGAGTACAACCGCCGCGACCCGTGGCTCCCGGACCTGGTCATCGCACGACCGGAGGTCCTCGACGAGGTGCGGGAGGCGCTCGACGCGCTGGGGTGACCCGGTGAGGGCGCTCCTGGCCTCAGTTCACGCTGCCGGCGGCCACCCAGTCGGTGCCGAGGTCCTTGGTGGTCCAGACGTCCGTCCCGGCCAGCAGCCAGATCACTCGCCCGCTCGCCGAGACGGACGTGCGCCCGCTCGCCGGAACGGCCTTCTCGACACACTGGCCCGTGCCGAGCTGGGTGCCCGCGTACGGCTGCACCACCACGCCGGCGCACTCCGGGTCGACGAGCGCGATGACGCCGGTGCCGTCGGCGCGACCCGAGACGGACACCGCTCCCTTGCTCGTGAGCACGTCGGCCCAGGTGTCTCCGTTGTCGGGGGTCGTCCGCAGCCGACCGCCCTCGCACAGGGCCGTCGCGCGTGTCCCCCCGTCCGCCGAGAGGTCGAGCACCTGCGCGTCGCCGCACGGCCGCACCATCTCATCGCGCGGCGAGTGCACCTCGACCGCCTTGAGCGGGTTCCGGGCCCACCCCTTGCCGGCGGAGCCGGGATCGCTCCACGACTGACCTCCGTCGGCGGTGGTCCACAACCGCAGGTCGCAGTCCTTGTTTCCGCCGATGACGAAGGCCTGGGTGCGCGAGGACGGCTTGAGACGGGTCAGCGTGCCGGGTGCAGAGCTCGTGGACCAGTCCTCACCACCGTTGGACGTCGTGGAGATCGTGGCCGGCTTCCCGCACGCCCCCGAGGCCGCCGCCCATGCCTCGCTCGAGGTCGAGGCGACGATGAGCGATCTCAGCGGCGCCGCGGTCACGTCCGTCGGGGTGGGTGAGGCGCTCGGGGTGGAGGAGCCCGACGGCGATGGGCTGGTCGTCGCGGTGGCGCCCGCCGACGGGGTGACGGCCGTGGCCGGTGGCGCCGGGTCCGGCCACACGACCCAGGCGACGAGGGCGAGGTCCAGCACGAGAAGGGCCGTGAGCCCGAGGGTGGTGACCGTCCGCCGCGTGTTCATGGCGGCCAGCATCGCCGACCGGTGCCCGTTCCTCAACGAGTTGGACCAACCGGGCCCGGGGCCGGCGCGCCACGCAGCACCCGCACCACCGGGCCGAGCGCGTCCTCGACCTCGGCGGCCATCTGCTCGAAGGTGGCGCGGGGGCGACCGATCGGGTCGGTGACGTCGACGCCCTCTTGGCGCGCGGAGACCCTCCCCCGGCGTGACGCCGCGAACGCGGTGGTCTGCGCCACCCAGGTGCCCGCGCCCCCGGCCGCGAGGACGTCCGCAGGACCGACCCCGGCCAGCAGGTCGGCAATGTCCCGCAGCGTCATCGCCCGGCGGAGTGCCGCGGGATGCAGTCGAGCCGCCGCCGCGCGGTGCTCGCGGGCCGCCGTGAGCACGAGGTCGGCGCCGGCGACGAGCGCCGGGGTGAGGTCGCGGGCACTGAACCGCTCGGCGTCCGCCCCAACCGCCTGCAGGAGCTCCTTGGACCTCGGGTCCATGTCTCGACCGACGAGAGCTGCGGTGCCGGCACTCGAGACCTCGATCCCGGTGCCCGCCAGCTCCGCCCGCAGACGGCGTTCGATGTAGGGGGACCGACAGACGTTGCCGGTGCACACGACGAGCACCGAGCCGCTTGCACGCATTGGCTCCGACCTCCGGACGTTCCCCGCCCGCTGGGACAAGGATTGCTCATTCTCTGGCGCCGGAGGCGCCATGCCCACGAGACTAACCACCTGCGCAGCACCTGCAGCCGGATCTGGGAGGCGAGCACATGCCACAGCGCCGACGGTCGATGGCGACGCGCGTGCGGTGGACCGTGGTGGACGCCGTGCTCTGGTGTGTGGCGCTGTTCGTGGCGGCGTCCCTGCGCCTCGACTTCCACATGCCGGTGGACTTCGAGCGGGATCTTGCCATCGCCGCCATCGTCGCAGGGGTCCTCCAGGCGTTCATCGGCTGGCTGTCGGGACCATACGCGGTGAACCACGAGCTCGGATCCTTCGAGGAGACCGGAGAGCTCGCTCGCACGACCCTCGTCGTGGGGGCCGTCGTGAGCGCCGGCGTGATGCTCCTCGGCCTCGTCGAGGTGCCGCGGAGCGTGCCCGTCTCCGGCACGGTGATGGCACTGACGTCGATGTTCGCGGCTCGGTTCGTCGTCAGGTCGCGCATCACTCATCGGGTCCGGGTCGACGAGGACGCTCGGCGAGCCGTCGTCTTCGGCGCTGGCGACGGCGGCCGCTTCCTCGTGCAGAGCCTTGTGCGCGACCCGGGCAGCGGAATCCGCGCCGTGGCGCTCCTCGACGACGACTCCACCAAGCAGCGGCTGGCCATCTCCGGCGTGCGCGTGCGCGGCCGCCGGGACGACCTGGCCCGCGTCGCCGAGCGGCACGACGCCGACACCTTGGTGATCGCCGTTCCCAGCGCGTCGGCCGACCTGGTCCGCGAGCTCTCCGGGCTCGCCTCTGACGCTGGGCTCTCCGTCCTCGTCCTGCCCCCCGTTCGCGACATCATCGACGGTCGGCCGAGCGCCGCAGACCTCCGCGACCTCGACGTCACAGACCTCCTCGGCCGTCAGCCGGTCGACCTCGACATGGCATCGATCTCGGGACAGATCTCAGGACGTCGGGTGCTCGTCACCGGGGCGGGTGGCTCCATCGGGTCCGAGCTGTGCCGCCAGATCGCGCACTTCGCACCCTCCGAGCTCTTCATGCTCGACCGCGACGAGTCCGGCCTGCACGCCACGCAGCTGTCGATCGAGGGCCACGGCCTCCTCGACACCGATCGGCTCGTGCTCTGCGACATCCGCGACGCCGACGCAGTCCTGGACGTCTTCGAGCGAACACGCCCCGAGGTGGTCTTCCACGCCGCGGCGCTCAAGCACCTCCCGCTGCTCGAGCGGCATCCGGCGGAGGCGCTCAAGACGAACGTCGTCGGCAGCGCCAACGTGCTGCGGGCGGCCCGCGCCACGCATGTCGCGACGTTCGTCAACGTCTCCACCGACAAGGCGGCACGGCCGACGTGTGTGCTCGGGTGGTCGAAACGGATCGTCGAGCGCCTCACGGCGGCCGTCGACGCCCAGGAGCCCGACGCCCGCTACATCAGCGTCCGGTTCGGCAACGTCCTCGGTTCGCGCGGGTCGGTCGTCATCGCGTTCACCGACCAGATCCGCAACGGCGGCCCGGTGACGGTCACCGACCCGCACGTCGAGCGATACTTCATGCTCATCCCCGAGGCCTGTCAGCTCGTGCTCCAGGCCGCCAGCATCGGTGCGGGCGGCGAGGTCATGGTCCTCGACATGGGTGCGCCCGTGAGGATCGTGGACCTCGCGGAGACGATGATCGGCCTCTCGGGCCACCCGGACGTCGAGATCGTCTACACCGGTCTGCGGCCCGGCGAGAAGCTCACCGAGGAGCTGTTCACGCCCGGGGAGCGCGTGAGCCGGTCGAGCCACCCACTCATCACGAGTGTGGTCGTGCCAGGGTTGGACCACGAGGACCTCCACCTGCCGGGGCGCGACGACGACCTCCACTCGTGGTTCGCCGACCACTCTGCGCCAGGGCGGCGAGTGCCCCACCGCGACCCCCCTGGTCCCTGACGGGCGGCGCACCGCACCTCCATCCCTTCGCCCGGCTGTCCTCGAGGGTCCGACCTCCGGTAGAATTTCTCTTGACGTCAAGATAACCGCGACCCGAGGAGCTCGACGCAGGCCATGGCAACGATCATCTACACCCTCACCGACGAGGCCCCGATGCTGGCCACGTACTCCTTCCTCCCGGTCGTCGAGGCCTTCGCCTCGTCCGCCGGCGTCGACGTGGAGACCCGCGACATCTCGCTGGCCGGGCGCATCCTCGCGCTCTTCCCCGAGTACCTCACCGAGGACCAGCGGGTCGACGACGCCCTCGCCGAGCTCGGCGACCTCGCGACGACGCCCGAGGCCAACATCATCAAGCTGCCGAACATCTCCGCCTCCATGCCGCAGCTCAAGGCGGCCGTGCGAGAGCTGCAGTCCCAGGGGTACGCGCTCCCGGACTACCCGGACGACCCGAGCACCGACGAGGAGCGCGACGTCCGCGCCCGCTACGACAAGGTCAAGGGCAGCGCCGTCAACCCGGTGCTGCGCGAGGGCAACTCCGACCGCCGCGCCCCCTCCGCCGTCAAGAACTACGCGCGCCGCCACCCCCACTCGATGGGCACCTGGAGCGCCGACAGCCGCACCGCCGTGGCGACGATGGGTCTGGACGACTTCCGCGCCAACGAGCAGAGCGTCGTGCTGCCCGCCGACGACACGCTGACCATCCGGCACACCGCCACCGACGGCACCGCCACCGTCCTCAAGGACGGGCTCAAGGTCCTCGAGGGCGAGGTCGTCGACGCCACGGTGATGCGCGCCGCGGCGCTGCAGTCCTTCCTGCGCGACCAGGTGGCCAGGGCCAAGGCCGACGACGTCCTGCTCTCGGTGCACCTCAAGGCCACGATGATGAAGGTCAGCGACCCGATCATCTTCGGGCACGCCGTCACGGCGTACTTCCCGGAGGTCTTCGAGCGCTACGGCGACGACCTCGCCGCCGCGGGCCTCTCCCCCAACAACGGGCTCGGCGGCATCCTGGACGGACTCGACGCACTCCCGAACGGCGCGGAGATCCGCGCCGCGTTCGAGCAGGGCCTCGCCGACGGCCCGCGCCTCGCGATGGTCAACTCCGACAAGGGCATCACCAACCTGCACGTCCCGAGCGACGTGATCGTCGACGCCTCGATGCCGGCCATGATCCGCACCGCCGGTCACATGTGGGGCCCCGACGGCGAGGAGCACGACACCCTCGCGGTCATCCCCGACAGCTCCTACGCCGGCGTCTACCAGGCCGTCATCGAGGACTGCCAGGCGCACGGCGCGTTCGACCCGACGACGATGGGCTCGGTCCCCAACGTCGGGCTGATGGCCCAGAAGGCCGAGGAGTACGGCAGCCACGACAAGACCTTCGAGATGTCCGCCGCGGGCACCGTCGAGGTCGTCGACGCCTCCGGCGCGGTCCTCATGAGCCACGACGTCGAGGCCGGCGACATCTGGCGCGCCTGCCAGACCAAGGACGCGCCGATCCGCGACTGGGTCAAGCTGGCCGTCACCCGGGCCCGCGCCTCGCAGACCCCGGCCGTGTTCTGGCTCGACGAGACCCGCGCCCACGACCGCAACCTCACGGCCAAGGTCGAGGCCTACCTGCCCGAGCACGACACCGACGGGCTCGACATCCGGATCATGTCGCCGGTCGAGGCCACGAAGCTCTCGGTCGAGCGGATCCGCCGCGGCGAGGACACCATCTCGGTCACGGGCAACGTCCTGCGCGACTACAACACCGACCTCTTCCCGATCCTCGAGCTCGGGACCTCGGCGAAGATGCTCTCCGTCGTCCCGCTGATGAACGGCGGCGGCCTCTTCGAGACCGGTGCCGGTGGCTCGGCCCCGAAGCACGTCCAGCAGCTCGTCCAGGAGGACTACCTCCGCTGGGACAGCCTCGGGGAGTTCCTCGCCCTCGCCGAGTCCTTCCGCCACGAGGCCGGGGGGGGCAACAAGCGCGCCGAGCTGCTCGGCAACGCCCTCGACCGGGCGACCGAGACGCTGCTCAACGAGAACAAGTCCCCCGCCCGCCGGGTCGGCCAGATCGACAACCGCGGCAGCCACTTCTGGCTCGCGCGCTTCTGGGCCCAGGAGCTCGCGGCGCAGACCGAGGACGCCGCGCTCGCCGAGATCTTCGCCCCCGTCGCCGAGCAGCTCGTCGCCCGGACCGACGCCATCGAGGCCGAGCTCATCGCGGTGCAGGGCAAGCCGGCCGACATCGGCGGGTACTTCCACCCGGACCCGGACAAGGCTGCGGCGGTCATGCGCCCGTCGACCACGTTCAACGCGATCGTCGACGCACTGACCGTCTGAGAGGGTGCTCCAGCGGGGCCGCCCCCCGTCCACCAGCCCCGAGGAGGGCCTCATGACCGCTCGCATCGTCGACTCCGCCGACGTCGCCGAGAACGCCGTGCTCGGCGACGGCACCTCGGTCTGGCACCTCGCCCAGGTACGCGAGGACGCCGTCCTGGGCGAGAACTGCGTCATCGGGCGGGGCGCGTACGTCGGCCCCGGCGTCCGGCTCGGCGACAACTGCAAGCTCCAGAACTACGCGCTCGTCTACGAGCCGGCGGTCCTGGAGGACGGCGTCTTCGTCGGGCCCGCGGTCGTCTTCACCAACGACCACTACCCCCGCGCCGTGACCCCGGACGGACGGCTCAAGCGCGGCGACGACTGGGACATGGTCGCGGTGCACTGTCGCGAGGGTGCCTCGATCGGGGCCCGCTCGGTGTGTGTCGCACCGGTGACCATCGGCCGCTGGGCCCTGGTCGCCGCCGGCTCGGTGGTCATCGAGGACGTCCCGGACTTCGCGCTCGTCGTCGGCGTCCCGGCCCGCCGCATCCGGTGGGTCGGGCGGGCCGGGGAGCCGCTCGAGCCCGGCAACGGCGAGGGCGCGTGGGTCTGCCCGGTCACCGGGGCGCGCTACAGCGAGCGGGACGGGGTCCTCACCGAGGACTGACCGGGGGCCCCGGACGCGTGGCCGGTCGTGGTGGTCAGCGGTGGTGCTCGGCCTCGTCGGCGTCCGCGTCGGCCTTCGTCGGGTGCACCGTGCCGTGCGGGTGCTCGGGCGGCGCGTAGATCGAGTACAGGCGCAACGGGCCGTCCCCGACGTTCGTCAGGTTGTGCCACGACCCGGCCGGCACGAACACCGCCCAGTCACCGGTGACGGTCTCGTCGAAGGAGAGGTCGTCCTCGGCCGGGCCCATCCGGACCCTGGCGGTGCCCTCCTCGACCCGGATGAACTGGTCGTGGTCGTCGTGGACCTCGAGGCCGACGTCGTGGCCGGGCTCGATCGCCATGACCGTCAGCTGCAGGTTGGCGCCGGTCCACACCGTCGAGCGGTACGCGTCGTTGCCGAGCGTCGCCGCCTCGATGTCGATGACGAAGGGAGCGGGTCCGTGGTCGGCCATCGGTCCTCCTGGGGTACCTGTGGTTCCCCCACCCTACGCACGCCAGGACGACGGCCCTGCCGAGCGACGCCAGCCCGTCGAGGATGAGGTCCAGCGCCGGCCGGAGGTTCACGCGTCCCACCCAGCGCGTCCGCTGTACGCCGGGGGCCGGCGACGGCCACACTGACGGCTCATGAGAACCCCTTCCATGGCGCAGCGGCTCGGCGCGGAGCTCCTCGGCACCTTCTGGCTCGTCTTCGGCGGGTGCGGTGCGGCGGTCTTCGCCGCCGGCTTCCTCGCCCCCAACGTCGTGAGCGGGGGCAGCCTGCACCTCGGCATCGGCTTCCTCGGCGTCGCGCTCGCCTTCGGGCTCACCGTCGTGACGATGGCGTACGCCGTGGGGCACGTGTCCGGGGCGCACTTCAACCCGGCCGTGACGATCGGTGTCGCGGTGGCCCGCCGGTTCGAGTGGAGGGACGTCCCCGCGTACGTCGGCGCCCAGGTGCTCGGCGGCCTGCTCGCCGGGCTCGCGCTCTGGGGCATCGCGCGCGGAAGGCCGGGCTTCGACGTCACGGGGAACCTCGCCGCGAACGGGTACGGCGAGCACTCCCCCGGCGGCTACTCGCTCGTGGCCGTGCTCTGCGCGGAGGTGCTGCTCACCGCCGTCTTCCTCTACGTCATCCTCGGCGTCACCGACTCGCGTGCGCCGCAGGGCTTCGCGCCACTGGCGATCGGCCTCGCGCTCACCCTGATCCACCTCATCTCGATCCCCATCTCGAACACCTCGGTCAACCCGGCCCGCTCCACCGGCGTCGCCTTCTTCAACGGCAACGGGGCACCCGGCCAGCTGTGGCTGTTCTGGCTCGCCCCCGTCGTCGGGGCGGCGATCGCCGGGGCGACCTTCCACCTCATCACCGGGGTGGACCGCCGCGACCGCGACATCTCAGGGGAGATCGACCCCGCGGACCTCGTCGTCGCCGACGGCGTGGACCCCGACGCCCCCCGCTGACCCCCGCCCCGCAACCCGCACCTGACCCCCGCCCCAACTGACCCACTTCGTGCGACCTCCCGGCACATCGACGCGCTCCGGAGCCGGCCGAACCGCCTCGATGTCGCACGAAGTGGGGGCGGCGCTGCTATCCCGCCCGCTCGGCCGCGTAGTGGCGGAACAGCAGGTACGCGGCGACGGCGTCCAGGAGGTGCCAGACCGCGTGCTGCTGGAGCAGGGTGTCCGGGTGGCACCACGGGTGCCCCGTCCTGCCGGTCGTCCAGATCGCGAAGGCGACGGCGAGGACCCCGACCGACGCGAGGGCGAAGCGTGCGTCCTGACGCGGGCCGACACCGGAGCGCCCTCGCCGCCACAACGCCACCTCGAGCCCGATGGCGAGCCACAGCTCGACCCCGAACACCGCGTTCCCGACGTGACCGACGAGCGGCACCGAGCCGCCGTGGAGGTGGACGGCCATGCCGACCCCGACGGCGAGGACGAAGCCGACGGCCAGCGTCACCGGCCCGCGCCGGGTCCAACGCATCACGGCGTACGCGACCGCGAACCCGGAGAGCAGGAACATGCTCAGGAGGTCGAGGTGGCCGCCGAGGTCGGTCTGGGTCGCGTGCATGGCCATGCTGCCCGGGCCGAGGAGGACGACGAGCACGGCGTAGGCGGTCGCGAGCGCGGGTCGCGCCCCGAGGGTGAGCCCGAGCCGCAGCGGGCGGGTGGCGTAGGCGGCCACCGCGAGACCGAACACGACGAAGCCGAGGTTGCTCCAGGCGTTGGCCGGCTGGCGCACCCACCCGGGCCGGGCCGCCTCGCAGAACCCGGAGCCGCGGCCGACGTCCGGGCCGAGCCAGCCCCAGCGCGCCGCGGCGAGGACGAGCGCGAGCGAGACGAGGGCCGTGAGCCCGGTCACGACCACCGGCCGCAGGTCACGCCCGTCCGGCGCCGTGGTCGACATGTGGGCCACCCCACCACATCAGGCGGCTGCCGCGTGGGGTCCGCGCGCTGATAGCGTCGAACCGACATGTTCCACGCTCGTCCGAAGGGGTACACACCGTGAGCAGCACGCCCGTCAAGGTGGCCGTCACCGGCGCCGCCGGCCAGATCGGCTACAGCCTCCTGTTCCGCATCGCGAGCGGCGCGCTGCTCGGGCCGGACACCCCCGTCGAGCTGCGGCTCCTCGAGATCACCCCGGCCCTCAAGGCGCTCGAGGGCGTCGTCATGGAGCTCGACGACTGCGCGTTCCCGACCCTCGCCGGGGTCGAGATCGGAGACGACGCGACGAAGGTCTTCGACGGCGTCAACCACGCGCTCCTCGTCGGCGCCCGCCCGCGCGGCCCCGGCATGGAGCGCGGTGACCTCCTCGAGGCCAACGGCGGCATCTTCGCCCCGCAGGGCAAGGCCCTGAACGAGGTCGCGGCCGACGACATCCGCGTCACCATCACCGGCAACCCGGCGAACACCAACGCCCTCATCGCGATGAGCAACGCCCCCGACATCCCCACCGAGCGCTTCTCGGCCCTGACCCGGCTCGACCACAACCGCGCGATCTCGCAGCTCGCGGCGAAGCTCGGCGTGCCGGTCACCGAGATCCGGAAGATGACGATCTGGGGCAACCACTCCGCGACGCAGTACCCCGACCTCTTCCACGCCGAGGTCGGTGGCCGCAACGCCGCCGAGGCCGTCGGCGACCACGAGTGGCTCGAGAACACCTTCATCCCCACCGTCGCCAAGCGCGGCGCGGCGATCATCGAGGCGCGCGGTGCGTCCTCGGCCGCGTCCGCCGCGTCGGCGACCATCGACCACGCCCGCACCTGGGTCGAGGGCACGCCCGAGGGTGACTGGGTGTCGATGTCGGTGCGCTCCGACGGTTCCTACGGTGTCGAGGAGGGCCTCGTCTCCTCGTTCCCGGTCACCATCCGCGACGGCCGCTGGGAGATCGTCCAGGGCCTCGACATCGACGACTTCTCCCGCGGGCGGATCGACGCCTCCGTCAAGGAGCTCGCCGAGGAGCGCGACGCCGTCAAGGGGCTCGGCCTCATCTGAGGCCCGACCGCCCCCGCCTGACCCCCGGCCGTCACCGTCCGCCGGGGTCAGGCGGGGGCGGTCCCCGTGGCGCGCTCGGCCGCCTCGACGACGTTGCTCAGCAGCATGGCCCGGGTCATCGGGCCGACCCCGCCGGGGTTGGGCGACACGAACCCCGCGACGTCCCACACGTCGTCCGCGACGTCGCCGGCGACGCGCCCCTTGCCGGTCTCGTCGTCGACGATGCGCGAGACCCCGACGTCGAGGACCGCTGCACCCGGCTTGACCATGTCGGCCGTGACGATGCCCGGCACCCCGGCCGCCGCGATGACGATGTCCGCCTGGCGCACCTCCGCCGCGAGGTCCCGGGTACCGGTGTGGCACAACGTGACCGTGGCGTTCTCGGAGCGGCGCGTGAAGATGAGTCCGAGCGGTCGTCCCACGGTGAGCCCGCGCCCGACGACGACGACCTTGGCGCCGGCGATCGGCACGTCGTAGCGCCGGAGCAGCTCGATGCAGCCGACCGGGGTGCACGGCAGGGGCGCGCGCCGGCCGAGGACGAGCCACCCGAGGTTCATCGGGTGCAGCCCGTCGACGTCCTTGGCGGGGGCCACCGCCGAGAGGATCGTGTTCTCGTCGAGCCCGGTCGGCTGCTGGACGATGAACCCGGTGCACGCGGGGTCCTCGTTGAGCTCGCGGACGACGGCGAGCACCTCGTCCTGCGACGTGCCGGCGGGCAGGTCGCGGCGGATCGAGTGGATGCCGATCTCGGCGCAGTCCCTGTGCTTGGCGCCGACGTACCAGCGGCTGCCGGGGTCGTCGCCGACGAGCACCGTGCCGAGACCGGGGACGACCCCCCGCCCGGCGAGCGTGGCCACGCGGGCCCGCAGCTCGTCCTTGATCGTCGCGAGGATGGCCTTGCCGTCGAGGGTCGTGGCGGTCACGACGACCATCCTGCCATCGGCGCACCCCACCGCTCGCCCGGGTGCGGCGTCACCCGTGGCCGAGCTCGACGTCGTCCTCGGCCGTGTCCTCGGAGTCGTTCCGTCCGGGGGGCGGAGGCGGCGCGGCGACCTCCTCGCCCACCTCGGGCTCCTCCCCGCCGTGGTCCGCGAGGTCGGCGAGCCGGTCGAGCTCGCCGCTGAGCGCCCCGAGCACCGCCTTGAGCTGGGTGTGGGCCACCCGGGCGTAGGTGCGGACGTACTCGAGCTGCCGGGCGTCGAGGGTCCCTTCGGCACCGGCCCGGTCCCCGGCGAGAGCCTCGGCCGCGTGGTCGTCGGCGGCCACCCCGGCACTGGCGCGCGCCGCCTCGTGGGCCCGCCGCAGGATGTGCTGGTACTGCTCGCGGGCGGTCTCCTCGAGGTCGTGGGCGTAGGACTGGGCCTCGGCGATGGCCTCGTCCGCGGCGCGTTGGGCCTTGGCCAGCAGCTCGACGGCGCGCAGGCTGACGTCCTGGTAGGCCTGAGCGCGTGCGGCGCTCCGCTCGGTGTCTTCGGAGCTCTGTGCGGGCGGGGCGGCCTGGTCGACCTCTTGCCCCTGCTGGGTATCACTCACGACGGTCCTCCTTGGGCTGACGGCGACTCGGTGGCGGCGGGTACGTCGCCGTACTCCTCGAGCTGGATGGCCTCCGGAGGCCGGGGTGCGCGGCCGAGGGCCTCCCGGCTGTACCTGACCATGCCGGGCGACCCGCACACCATGGCGCGGTACCGGCCCCGAGGGCTGAGCTCGGCGGCGACGTCCCCGACGAGGCCCTGTCGGCCGGGGTAGGTCGGGTCGTCGGACACGACTGCGGTGTAGCTGAACCAGTCCTGACGGGCCAGGTCGCGGAGCCGGTCGTGGGCGTACAGGTTCCACGAGAACCTCACCCCGTGGACGAGGTGCACGTGGCGCAGTGGCCAGCCGGAACGCCGCTGTTCCTCGATGACGTCGAGATGGGCCATGAAGGGGGCGAGCCCCGTGTTGCCGGCGACCATGAGCAGGTCGGCGTCGTCGTCCTGGTCGAGCAGGAGCTCGGTGCCGACCGGTGCGCCCACCCGGATGACGTCGCCGGTGCGAACCTTCGCCACGAACGGGCCGCTCACCATCCCTCCGGCCAGGACCGCGACGTGCAGGTCGATGGTGTGGTCGGCGCGCGGCGCGTTGGCCGGGGTGAAGAAGCGCCACGAGCGGGGGACCTGCGGGATGGCCATCGCCATCGACTGACCCGCCTCGTACACCAGCGGCTCGTCGGTGCGGATCCGGAAGGTCGCGATCTCGCGGCTGACCCGCTTCTTCTCGACGACCTCGGCCTCCCACCACGCCGGCTGCCGGCCCTCGGACTCCTCCGCGGCGTCGATCATCGTGGAGGCGACCAGGCCGTACGCGGCGGCCCAGTCGTCGGCCACCTCGGCGGTCCACCGGTCGCCGAGGAAGTGGGCGAGCGTCCACAGGAGGGAGGCCCCCACGGCGTCGTAGTGCTCGGGAAGGACGGAGAAGCGGCGGTGGTCCCGCCCGAGCTGCCGGACGAACGGGACGACGGTCTCGAGGTCGTCCACGGCGGTGATGACCCGACCGAGCGCCCCGACGAGCCGGTCGCGCTGCGCGCTCATCGTCAGCGGGAACATCTCCCGGACCTCGGGGTGGGTGACGAAGAGGTGGGCGTAGAAGTAGGAGGGCACGTCGTCGCCGTGCTCGGTCACGTCGGCCCATGTCGCCTTGAGGCGCTCGGTGTCCACGTCGGGCTGCCGCTCCGTCAGCCCTGGTGGACGACCTGCGGCCGGACCGCACCGAGGACCTCGTCGACGTGTCCCCGGATGTCCTCGGGGACCCCTGCCTCGCCGAGGGCGGACATGAGGTGTCCGCCCACGCAGTCGTAGTCGGCGTCGGAGATGCCGAGCGGCTGGTGGGCCTCGTCCAGCTCCCGGCCGGTGTAGGTGTCGGGCCCGCCGAGGACCTTGGTGAGCATGAGCACCATGTGCCGCTTCTGGTGGGGCAGGTCGATGGCGGCGAAGTAGTGACCCACGAGCGGGTCCGCGCCGAGGCGGACGTACAGATCGTCCACGACCGCGGTCAGTGCGGGAGTGCCGCCGATCCGTTCGAAGTCCGAGTCCATGCGTGCCTCCCGGGGTGGGGGTGACGGGGAGAGCCGCCACCTGAAGGGGCACGTTCGACACTACGCGCATCGACCGGGTCCGCAACTCGACCGTCGACAGCATCCCGGCGAGGCCCGGGGTGGCGGCGAACACGTCGGGGCGGAGACCTGGTGACCGGGCCCGCGGCGACGCTGGAGTGACTAGCGTGGTGGATGTGACGACGGACCGAGCACCCGAGGCGGCCGGCCCCGGGCGGTCCGGGCGCCACCGGTCGCGCGGACGCGTCTCGGTCCCACCGCAGATCGCGCCGGGCGCGACCACCCCCCGGCTCACCGGCCTCGACCTGGCCCGGGGCCTCGCCGTGCTCTCGATGCTCGTCGCCCACCTCAGCCCGGCAGGCGGGGTGTTCGTCCTCAGCGAGTACCTCACCGCCCCGCTGTTCGCCGTCGTCATCGGTGCCGCCATGGGTCTCGCGCTCGCCGTCCCCGGCGTCGACCCGGTCCGGTTCGTCGCCGACAACGCCCTCCGCGGGGTGCTGCTCGTCGCACTGGGTGTCCTCCTCCAGGCCTCCTACTCGCAGATCGACGTCGTGCTGCCCTACCTCGGCGTGCTCGTCCTCGTCCTCGCCCCGTTCGCCGTCGCGCTGCGACGCCTTCCGGTGCTGGCCGTCGGGGTCGCGGCGGGCGCGGCGGTGCTCGGACCGCTCGTCACCGAGCGGGCCCGGGACCACCTCACGGTCAACGCCGCCACGACGGGCGCCGGCGTGCGCGACCTCCTCCTGTGGGTCGCCGCGGGGCCCAGCTACCGCCTCGTCTCCTTCCTCCCGATGGCGCTCGGGGGGCTGGCGCTCGCGCTGCTGCTGCCCCGGGTCGCCCACTGGCGACAGGCCGCTCCCGTCGCCGCCGTCCTGCTCGCGACGAGCGCTGTCGTGCACGCGCTCGGTGCCACGACCACCGCCGGCGCGCAGGCCTACTCCGGCACGACGGCGGAGGTCGCGGCCGCCACCTTCCTCGCCGCCGGGACGGTCGTCGCGGCCGTCGCCCTCACCGATGCCGCCGCCCGGGCGCGCGGGGCGTCGGCGGCCCTGTCACCGGTCCTCGCCGTCGGACGGCTGGCACTCACCGGCTACACCGTGCAGGTCCTCGTCCTCGCACTCGTCGCGGCCGTCCGGGGCGGTGCCCGCGACGACGCCTGGCCGGTGCTGCTGCTCACGACCGCCGTCGTCGTCGCCACCTGCTGGGTCCTCGACCGCACCTGGGGCACCGGCCCGCTCGAGATGCTCGTGCGCGCCGCCCGGCTTCCCCCGGGGATGCAGCCGGGGTCGGCCCTGCGCGACGCCGTCAGCGCGGCACGGACCCGGCGAGAGCCTCCAGCGCCGCGAGGAAGCACTCCGCCGGAGGCGTGACCAGCCCGGCACCCACCTGACCGGTGCCGGCGACCCGCCCCGCCATGCCGGTGTTGATCTGCGGGAGCTCGCCGGTGCGGACCACCGCGGTGACGTCGATGCCGACCGGCGTCCCGCGGAAGCCGAGCACCGGCACCTGGAACAGCGGGTGCTCGCCCACCGTCACCTCGTACATCCGCCGCGTCGCGGCGAGCGCGAACGGCACGTCCCCGCCGACGAACCGCACGATGGCGGGGGCGGCCGCCATCGCGAACCCGCCGATGCCGCCCGTCTCGGTGATCGCGGAGTCGCCGATGTCCGGGTTGGCGTCGTCGGGGCCGAAGTCGCCGAGGAACAGCCCCTGCGGGGTGTTCGCCGGGCCGGTGAACCAGCGGTCCCCGGTGCCCGAGACGCGGATGCCGAAGTCGGTGCCGTTGCGCGCCATCGTCGTGACGACGGTGGAGCCGGGGATGCCCTCGGCAGCCAGGGTCGCGAGCTTGCACGCGGGCATGCCGAGGTTGAGGAAGAAGTGCTCGTTCGCGCCGGAGAAGCGCACGGCCTCCGCGACGTCGGCCGGCGAGGCGTCGGCGGTGATCATCCCCGGGAGGAGCTCGCGCAGGAGCATCAGGGAGCCGGCCCGGTTGCGGTTGTGGCCCTCGTCGCCCATCTGGAGCATCTGGGCGATGATCGCCCGGACGTCGACGGGGCCCCCGGAGCGCACCGACTGCCGGAGGATCGGGCCGAGCACCGCGCCCATCCAGCGCAGCCGCTCGATGACCTCCGGCCCGTACGCGCCGTAGCGCAGGACCTTGCCGAGCCCCTCGTTGAGCGAGCACCAGGACTCGTGGCCGTGCACGTCGTCGCGCAGGACGTAGACCCACATCGAGGGACTGACCACCCCCGCCATCGGCCCGACGCCCCCGCGGTGGTGGCACGGCTCGAGCGTGAACTCCCCCGCGGCGAGACGCTGCTCGGCTGCTTCCGGGGTGTCCGCGAGGCCCTCGAGCAGGACCGCGCCGACGAGCGCACCCCGCATCGGACCCGAGGCCCGCTCCCAGTCGAGGGGCGGCCCGGCGTGGAGGAAGGTCCCGCGCTCGAGGCCGATCGCCTCCGACGCGGGAGCGACGTCGACGAGCACGGCCTCGGCGGCGGTCATCCGGGCGAGGGCGGTGGCGTTGGCGGCCACCCGGCGCGGGTCGGCCATGACCCGAGCGAGGGCGTCCTCGGTGCCGGGCGGCGGCGGGCGCCAGCCGGCGTCGGTGACCGGGACCGCCTGGTCGCGCAGGGCCTCGGCGAACAGGGCGACCCCGGAGGTCGCGACGACCGGGTCGGCGGAGAGGAGCCCGTGCAGAGGAGTGGTCACCGGGCACCTCCGAGGGCGGCGACGGCGTGCCGGGCGGCCGCCGCGTTGGACAGGAACACCGACGCACCCGCGTCGACGAGAGTGGCCTCGCACCGGCTGCGGACCTGGGGGTCGGCGTCGGTGCCGGTGAGCGAGACGACGACCGGGAGCGACCGGCCGCCCTCCCGGGCCACCTCACGGGCGGTCCGGACGGCCTCGGCGAGCTCGCCGGCGGGGTCGGGGTGCGCCCCGTGGCCGAGAACGAGGTCGAGGAGCAGGACGCCGCACGTCGGGTCGGCGGCCTCGGCGGCGATCCGCTCCATCCGCAGCGTCGGGTCGATCATCGGATGGGCCCGGCCCCGGGTCAGCTCGTCGGCCCCGAAGTCGACGACCGCGTGGCCGGGGTCGCGCAGCCCGGTGGGCAGGGCCGGCCCGTGGCCGAGGTTGGACGCGACCGGTCCGAGCACCTCGGCGGCGACGAACAACGCCTCGTCGGCGAGCGTGCCGCCGCAGAACAGGCCCCGGAGCGACGGACCGCGAGCGAGCGCCGGGTCGTCCGGGGCGGCGGTCACGGCCGGCCACGCGGGGACCTCCACCCCCTCGGCCACGAGGGCCGCCTCGACGGCGGTGGTGAGGTCCGGGCGTCCCTCCCCGAGGGTGGCCCAGTGGACCCGGAGGCCGAGGGCACCGGCCTCGTCACGCACCTCGGCGAGGACCGCGGCGTCCGGCGGCTTGGAGACGACGACGACCCACTCGGTGCCCTCGTCGGCCGCGAGGGCGCGCAGGGCCTGGCGGGTCGAGCGCCCGCCGACGGCCGCGCTGAGGTCGCGCCCGCCCACCCCGAGGCAGTGGCTGACCCCCGTCCCGGCGGCGTCGAGCAGGCACATCACCTGCTGCGCACCCGTCCCCGAGGCGGCGACGATGCCCACGGGTCCCTGGCGGACGACGTTCGCGAAGCCGAGCGCCACTCCTCCGACGAGGGCGGTGCCGCAGTCGGGCCCCATGACGAGGACCTCGGCCGCCGCCGCGGCATCCTTGAGGGCCACCTCGTCCTCGACGGAGACGTTGTCGGAGAACAGCATCACCGAGGCCCCGGCCGCGATGGCGTCGTAGGTCTCGGTGACGGCGTGGGCACCGGGGACGGAGACGAGGGCGAGCCCGGCCCCCGACCGACGGACGGCCGACCCCAGGGTCCGGGGAGGCACCTCGTCGTCGGCGCCGGTGGACGTGGGGACGGACAGCGCGCGCAGGGCCTCGTCGACGGCCGCCAGCCCGGCGGTGAGCCCGTCGGCGTCCGCGGCCCGGAGCGCGACGACGAGGTCGTTCGGCCCGACCTCCTCGGGCACCTCGAACCCCATGTCCCTCAGCACGTCGACGTTGAGCTCGGTCGCCATCGCCACCTGGGCCGCCTCGATGCCGGCGGTCCCCGCGACGGCGCGCGAGACCTGCAGCAGGCTGACGGAGTCGTGGTACGCCCCGCGACGGAGCTCGACGTGGTGGGTCATGCGGCCATCCTGCCTGCGGGCGCGAGGACGTCGCGCGCGGCCAGCACCCCGGTGACGAGGTCGCGGCCCGAGTGGTGGCCGATCGCCAGGACGGGCGGCAGTGCGGCTCGCACGGCGGCCGCGTCGCAGCGGCCGACGGCATCGACGAGCGCCACGACCTCGGGTGACGCCCAGCCCCCGAGCACCCCGTCGAGGAGCGCGGCGGAGACGGCGGTGGTCGCGCCGGTGCGAGCGCCGACGGCGTCGTGGAGGGGATCCGGGTGGCCGGGCCGCGGGCCGCGCCCGAGGGCCCGGCGCAGCAGCAGCGCCCCGGCCAGGGCGTCGTCACCGCTCGGGGTGAGGCCGAGGCCGCGCCCCACGAGGGCGTCCACCGCAGCGCGCGGGTCGTGCGCCGCGGTCCGCAGCGCCTCCGTGACCGCGGGGACCAGCCAGTCGTCGGCTCCGGAACAGGCCTCGGCGAGCGCCTCACGCACCGCGCCGCGGTCCGATGCGTCCGGCGCCGGCGCAGCGCATCGCACCCGGGAGGGACGCCAGGTGCGGACCCCCCGGACGAGCACCCCCGGCAGGCGGACCGCACCGGCCCCCACGACGACGACGTCCCCGGCCCGGACCCCGAGGTCGAGCCGGCCCGACGGCTCGGCGAGGCGGACCGCGCCGGGCAGCGCGACGGCGTCCCGGCTCAGCACCGGCAGCACCCGGCCGCCCGCCGCGAGGTAGGCGCCGTACCGGGAGGCGGCCAGCACGACGGCGGCGCGCCGCGGACCCCGGACGAGGCCGGCGGTGAGCGGGGAGAGCGCCCCCGGCAGCACGACGGGGCCACGCTCGGCGGCCGGCGCAGGCAAGGGCATACGGAGACGCTAGTGACCCCGCTACAGTGCCCGGATGGTCAGAGTTGCCAACGATCGCCGTGATGACGCACAGACCTTGCCATCGCGGACCGCGGCCTCGGCCGCCCCCGACGCCGAGGCGCTCGCCGACGTCGTCGAGCAGCAACGGGCGCTCCTCGAGCGGGAGGACGAGGTGCACCGGGTCCTCGTCCGGGTGGTCCTCGACGGGGGCGGCCTCCCGGAGGTCGCGGCCGCCGTCGCCGGGCTGTTCGGCGGCGCGGCCACCGTCACGACGACCGACGGTCGCCTGCTCGCGAGCGCCGGTGCCCTCGAGCACGCCCCGGACCTCACCGACCTCGCGTGCTTCGACCGCACCGGGCGCCTCCTCGTCGAGGACGAGCCGGTCGGCTGGCGCGACCCCGCGGGCGCGGCCGACCCCGCCCGCGGCTTCGTCCGCATCGTCGCCGGGTCCTCCGAGCTGGGCGTGCTCGGCGCCTTCTCCCCCGGCCCGCCCCTGACCAGCGCCGACGTGCACCTCCTCGAGCGGGCGGCCACGGTCGCCGCGCTCGCCATCACCAAGGACCAGGCGGTCGCGGCGGTCGAGGGCAAGTACCGCGCCGAGTTCCTCCGCGACGCCCTCGCCGGGCGCGCCGGGGACCCCGCCGACGTCGCCTCCCACGCGGCCTCCCTCGGCTGGGACGTCGACCGGCCGCTCGTCGTCGTCGTGGCCGAGACCGACGAGAACGACGCCGAGACCACCCGGTCCGCCGAGGAGGTCCGCTCGCTCCAGGACCGGTTCGTCCGGGCCTGGACGCAGGCGGTCCGCTCCCGGGACACCTCCGTCGCCGTCGTCGGCTTCAGCCAGGAGGTCGTCGTCCTGCTCCCCGTCGACGCCGCGTCGGACGCCGACGCCGTGCTGCGCCCCGTCGGTGAGCTGGTGCGGGTCGTGCGCGGGGACGGCGGCGGTGGGCGGCGGACGTTCTCCGCGGGGGTCTCCCGGCTCGTGGACTCGCCGGCCGACCTGCCCCGGGCCTACGAGGAGGCGCTGACCGCGGTCCAGGTGGGTCGCCAGGTGGACGGCGGGTCCGGCGTCGCCCACTTCGACCAGCTGGGGATCTACCGGCTGCTCGCGCTCGTCCCGGACTCGGCGGACCTGCGCCGCTTCGTCACCGAGAGCCTCGGCGACCTCGCGACCGACGACGTCCCCGAGAACGCCGACCTGCGGCACACGCTGTCGGTGCTCATCGACACCAACCTCAACGTCGCGGAGACCGCCCGGCGGCTGTTCTTCCACTACAACACGCTGCGCTACCGCATCGCCAAGCTCGAGCGGATGCTCGGCCCGTTCACCACCGACCCGCAGCTGCGGCTCACCCTCGCGCTCGCGCTCCGGGTGCACCGGATGAAGGGCCTCTAGGACGAGGAGCGGAGGGCGGCGGCGAGGCCGTCGACGTCGGCGACGGTGAAGGTCGCGCCCGGATGGCGGACCCGACCGGTCGGGTCGATGGCCGACACCGGCTCGTGGAAGGTCACGCACACCCCGCGGTCCCCGTTCGTGGCGAAGGTGACGCCCCGGTCGGAGAACGACAGGTGCGCCGGGCCGGCCGTCTTGAGGAACGCGTAGCCACCCGAGGTCTGCACCTCGTCCACGTTCGCGAGGGCGGTGTCGAGGCGCCACCAGCCGAAGCGGGCACGCAGCCGACCGTCACCCACCTCGACCCAGGTCGTGGCGGGCAGCACCGCGAACGGCAGCCCGGCGACGCGGTAGCGGGGGTCGAAGGCGAAGTCGAAACGCTGGGTCGTCATGTCCCGACGGTACGGGCCCGACCCGGCTCGGGACGAGCGGGTCCGAGCCCGGCGGGGGGCAGGTGCTCGACGAGCTCGCGGGCAGCGCACGCGGTGCTTCCGTCGCGACGACGAGGTGGGCCAGGATGGACGGGCCCCGGCCGCGCGAGGCGCCCGACACACGTGCGGCGACCCCGCGGAGCCCATTCGGCCGCTCAGGCGCGAGGATGTCGTCATGCGCAACCCCCTCGACAGCCGGTACGTGGACCTCGTCCGGCTCCTCCGCCGCTACGGCAGAACCGATCTCGTGTCCGGAGCGCAGCTCGACGAGTTCGCCGTCGACGAGGCCGGCCCCGGCGAGGACGACCCCGTCGCCGGGGACACCACCACGGCAGAACGGTTCGCGGCCGACCTGGAACGGATGGGGCCGACCTTCATCAAGCTCGGTCAGCTGCTCTCGACCCGGTTCGACCTGCTCCCGGCCGCGTACACGACGGCGCTGGCCAGGCTCCAGGACAGCGTCGAGCCCATCCCGTTCGCGGCCGTCCGGGAGGTCGTCGAGGGCGAGCTCGGCGCGTCGATCGGCGACCGGTTCAGCGACTTCGACGCCGACCCGCTCGCCTCGGCCTCGATCGGGCAGGTCCACGCGGCGACGCTGCGCAACGGCCACCGGGTCGTGGTCAAGGTCCAGCGACCCGACGTGCGCGAGACCGTGCGCGACGACATGGAGGTCCTCACCCGGCTGGCAACCCTCGCGGACCGGCGGACCGAGGCAGGTCGCCGCTTCGGGTTCGCTCACCTGCTGGCACAGTTCCGCCGGTCCCTGGCCGGCGAGCTGGACTACCGGCGTGAGGCCCAGAACCTCGTCACGTTCGGCCGGCTGACGGCCGAGTACGACCGGCTCGTCGTGCCCCAGCCGGTCATGGAGTACACGACGAGCAGGCTCCTGACCATGGACCGGGTCGACGGTCGCAAGATCACCGACATCGGCCGCTTCGGCCTCCTCGACATCGACGCCCGGCCGATCGTCGAGGAGCTCTTCCGCGCCTACCTGCGGATGATCCTCGACGAGGGCGTCCTGCACGCCGACCCCCACCCCGGCAACCTGATGCTCACCGACGACGGTCGGCTGGCGCTGCTCGACCTCGGGATGACGGCGTCGGTCCCGCCGCGACTCCAGGACGAGGTCGTCAAGCTCCTCCTGTCGATCAGCGACGGGGACGGCGAGGAGACCGCCGCGATCCTGGCGGCGATGGGCCACCCGATCGAGGGCTACGACCCGGCGGCGTTCCGGGACGACGTCAGCCATCTGGTGTCGGAGGCGATGGCCAGCGGCGCCGACCTGGAGGTCGGGACCGTGCTCGTCGACCTCAGCCGGCTCTCCGGCCTGCACGGGCTCCGGCCGCCGGCGGAGATGTCGATGGTCGGCAAGGCGATGCTCAACCTCGACCAGGCGACGTCCCACCTCGACCCGACCTTCGCCCCCGCCCAGTGCATCCGCGACAGCGTCAGCGAGATCTTCGCCTCGGGCCTGAGGACGAGCGCCGGCGGCCTGCTCTCGGCCGCCATCGAGACCAAGAACTTCACCGCCCAGCTGCCGAAGCGCGCCAACCGGATCCTCGACGCGATGGCCGCCGGGGAGTTCCGCCTGCAGGTCGACGCCATCGACGAGCAGCGCCTCCACCTCGTGCTGCAGCGGGTCGCCAACCGCCTCACCCTCGGCCTCATCATCGCCGCGACCCTCCTCGGCGCCGCGTTCATGATGCGGGTCCCCTCGTCCTGGACGCTGCTCGGCTACCCCGGCATCGCCATCGTCTTCTTCCTCCTCGCCGTGCTCGCCGGGATGGCGCTGGCGGTCTGGATCATCGCGACCGATCGAAAGGTCGCGCAGTCCGACCACCACCAGGGCGGCCCCGGAGCCTAGGCCGCGCGGCCGCCACGTCGGCGACGGCATCGGCACTCTGCCAACGAACCCCGCCCGCGGCTGTCAACCATTGCTGAGGGTGTCGCAGGACAGCGTCACTAGGTTCCCGGTATCAACGGTCCTGTGCGCCACGTCACGGCGCGGCCCCGGCGAAAGAGGTCTCTCGCATGTCGCTCGGTCTCGGTTGGAAGGTCAAGGGCGACGGCAGGTCGCTCGCCCCCGGGGAGGTCGTCGCCCCCGACGAGCGCCTCTCGTGGGGTCGCACCGTCGGCCTCGGTGCCCAGCACGTCGTCGCGATGTTCGGCGCGACGTTCGTCTTCCCGCTCGTCATGGGCCTCAACCCCCAGCTCGCGATCATGATGAGCGGCATCGCGACCATCGCGTTCCTGCTCATCGTCCAGGGCAAGGTGCCGAGCTACCTCGGCACGTCGGCGTCCTTCGTCGGCGGCGTGGCCGCCATCCGCGCCCAGGGCGGCGACTCCGCCGAGGTCACCGGCGCCATCCTCGTCGCCGGTCTCGTCCTCGCCCTCGTCGGCGTCGCGATCCACGTCCTCGGGTCCTCGGTGCTCCACGAGGTGCTCCCGCCCGTGGTCACCGGCGCGGTCGTCATGCTCATCGGCTTCAACCTCGCCCCCGTCGTCGCGAACATCTACTGGCCCCAGGACCAGTGGGTCGCGATCCTCACCATGCTGTTCACCATCGTCTGCGCCGTCGCCTTCCGCGGCTTCGTGAGCCGGATCGCCATCTTCCTCGCGCTGATCTTCGGGACCGCCCTGTCGTGGCTGCTCGACTCCACCGTCGGCCAGATCACCTCCGTGCTCGGCGGCGCCACCGAGGCCACCCAGCACCTGCGCTGGGACACCTCGGGCATCGGCGGCGCGTCGTGGCTCGGCTTCCCGAACCAGACGATGGTGGCCGCCGACGGCAAGGAGGTCGTGGGCTGGCACCTTCCGAGCTTCTCCGTCACCGCGATCCTCCTCGTCCTCCCCGCGGTCATCGCCCTCATCGCCGAGAACACCGGGCACGTCAAGGCGGTCGCCGAGATGACCGGCCACGACCTCGACCCGGTGATGGGGCGGGCCATCGCCGCGGACGGCGTCGGCACCGTCATCGCCACCTCGGTCGGCGGCTCCCCGACGACGACCTATGCGGAGAACATCGGCGTCATGGCGGCCACCCGCGTCTACTCGACGGCCGCCTACTACGTCGCGGCCATCGTCGCGATCGTCTTCGGGCTCTCGCCGAAGTTCGGCGCCCTCGTCGCGTCCGTGCCGGGCGGCGTCCTCGGCGGCATCACGGTGGTCCTCTACGGGATGATCGGCCTGCTCGGTGCCAAGATCTGGAAGGAGAACGGGGTCGACTTCGGCAACCCGATCAACCTCGTCCCCGTCGCCGCCGGCATCGTCATCGGCATCGGCAACGTGCAGCTGAAGATCACCGACAACTTCTCGCTCAGCGGGATCGCGCTCGGCACCATCGTCACGGTCGCCGGCTGGCACCTGGCCCGGCTCATCGCCCCACCCGAGCTGCGGGCGGCCGCCGAGGGCACCGCGATGGCGGTCGGCGACCACGTCTACGGCGACGCCGACGGCATCGACGACCTGTACCAGGAGGGCTATCCGGGCACCCCCGGTCCCCGGGACCCCGACCGCGACCGCCGCCCCTGACCCCCGACCCGTGCGCCCCGCCCGGCCGCAGCGACGGGCGGGGCGCGCGGCGTTCCCGACGCGCGGACGCACACTCCCCTTCCGTGGACCCGTTCCGAGAGGCAGGATCGAACAGGTGAAGCCCGCTCCCTTCGTGCACCACGCGCCGCGCTCCGTCGAGGAGGCCGTCGCGGTCCTCGGTGAGGTCGGCCACGACGGGAAGGTGCTCGCCGGTGGGCAGAGCCTCGTGCCACTGCTCTCGATGCGGCTGGCCTCCCCCGGCCACCTCGTCGACGTCAACACGGTCGCCGGCCTCGACGGGCTCGACGTCACGGCCGAGCACGTCCGCGTCGGAGCGCTGGTCCGGCACGCGGAGCTGGAACGGCACGACGGAGCAGCCGACGCCCTGCCGCTGCTGCGCCGGGCGGTCCGGCACGTCGCCCACCCCGCGATCCGCTCGCGGGGCACCACCGTCGGCTCCATCGCGCACGCGGACCCGGCCGGGGAGATGCCGGCCGTCGCCGTGCTCACGGGGGCGGTCGTCGAGGCCGTGGGGCCGCGGGGCACGCGCGAGGTCGCCGCCGCCGACTTCTTCACCGGCCCCCTCGAGACGACGCTGGCCCCGGACGAGCTCGTCGTCGCGGTCCGCTTCGGCCGCTTCCCCACCGGCACCCGCACGACGTTCGCCGAGTCCGCCCGGCGGTCCGGCGACTACGCGCTCGCCGGGGTCGCGCTGGCCCTCACCCTCGACGGCGACGCCGTGGCCTCGGCGCGCGCGTCCTTCGTGTCCGTGACGCCGGTTCCGGACGTCCTCGACCTCACCGACCTCCTCGCGGGGACGCCCATCGGCCGACTGCCCCTCGACGACGTCGTCGAGCGGGTCCGCGCCCACGTCGACCCCGAGACCGACATCCACGCGAACGCGGACTACCGGCGGATGCTCGCCGCGGAGCTCACCCGCCGGGCGCTGGTCACGCTGACGAGCGAGCGCGCGGAGGGGGCGGCATGAGCGGCACCGCCGAGGAGCAGCTGCTCGAGATCACCGTTCGGGTCAACGGGGTCCACCGCACCGCGAGCGCCCCGGCCCGCCGGCTGCTCTCCGACTTCCTCCGCCACGACCTCGGGCTCACCGGCACCCACGTCGGCTGCGAGCACGGCGTCTGCGGGGCGTGCACGGTCCTCGTCGACGGCAGCCCGGCCCGCGCCTGCCTGATGTTCGCCGTCACCGCCCGCGGCCACGACATCACGACCGTCGAGGGGTTCGGCGACGACCCCACCGCGCTCGGCCCGGTGCAGCAGGCGTTCGCCGAGTGCCATGCCCTCCAGTGCGGCTTCTGCACGCCGGGGTTCATCACGACGATCAGCGCGTACCTCGACGAGCACCCGGACCCCACCGCCGAGGAGGCGCGGGAGGCCATCTCCGGCAACCTCTGCCGGTGCACCGGCTACCAGAACATCGTCTCGGCCGTGCTGCGCGCCGCCGAGATCCGTCGGGACCGGGGTGAGTCGTCGTGACGACGCGCCAGGTCGGCGAGCGCATCCAGCGCCGGGAGGACCCGCGCCTGCTCGCCGGGCAGGGCCGCTACCTCGACGACCTCGGTCGGGGCGCGCTGCAGGCCGCCTTCGTCCGCAGCCCGCACGCCCACGCCCGGATCGTCGACATCGACATCGCCGACGCGTGGGAGCTCGAGGGCGTCGAGGCGGTCTACACGTGGGAGGACCTCGACGGCCGCGTCGCCGAGCCGTTGCCCGTCCTCATCCCGCACCCCGCGATGACCCACGCCCGCACGGGGTACTGCCTCGCCAAGGACGAGGTGAACCACGTCGGGGAGGCCGTCGTCATGGTCGTCGCGCGCGACCGGTACCTCGCCGAGGACGCCTGCGGCCGCATCACCGTCAGCTACGAGCCGCTGCCCGCGGTCGTGGGCATCGACAACGCCCGTGCGGCCGGGCGACTCGTCCACGAGGACGTCCCGGGCAACGTCGCGGCGAACCTGCTCCAGGAGGTCGGCGACGTCGACTCCGCGATGGCGACCGCCCCCAACCGGCTCACCCTCGAGCTGTCCGTCGAGCGCAGCGCGAGCATGCCGATGGAGGGCAAGGGCGTCTACGCCCGCTGGGACGGGGACGACGACTCGCTGCGCCTCTACTCCTCGACCCAGACGAGCACCGGCGTGCGCGCCGCGGTCGCGGCGAAGCTGGGGATGCCGCTCGCGAAGGTCCAGGTGGTCACCCCCGACGTCGGCGGCGGCTTCGGGGTCAAGATCGTCCACCCGTGGCCGGAGGAGGTCCTCGTGCCGTGGGCCGCGCGCCGGCTCGGCCGCGACGTCAAGTGGACCGAGGACCGCCGCGAGCACTTCATCTCCTCCGCCCACGAGCGCGGGCAGCTCCAGGAGGTCACCGTCGGGTTCGACGACGACGGCCGCCTCCTCGCCCTCGACGTGCGGTTCTGGCACGACAACGGCGCGTACACCCCGTACGGGATCATCGTCCCGATCATCACCGCCACCCAGCTGCTCGGGCCGTACAAGCCCGGCGCGTACCGGGTCGAGTTCTGGAGCCTCTACACGAACACCGTCCTCGTGACGCCCTACCGGGGCGCCGGCCGGCCGCAGGGCTGCTACGCGATGGAGCGGACGATGGACGCCATCGCGGCCCACCTCGGGCTCGACCGCGCCGAGGTCCGTGGCCGCAACTTCATCCAGCCCGACGAGATGCCGTACGACCAGGGCCTGATGTTCCAGGACGGCCGCCCGCTCAAGTACGACTCCGGCGACTTCCCCGCCTCCCTCGAGAAGCTCAAGGCGCTCGTCGGCTGGGACGACTTCGCCGCGTACCGGCGCGAGGCCGAGGCGGCCGGCCGCCGGGTCGGCCTCGGCATCGGCTGCTACGTCGAGGGCACCGGCGTCGGGCCGTACGAGGGCGGGCACGTCCAGGTCGAGACGAGCGGCCGGGTCAACGTCGCGACCGGGCTGACCACCCAGGGCCAGGGTCACCAGACGATCCTCGCCCAGATCGTGGCCGACGAGCTCGGGGTGCCGCTCGAGGACGTCCACGTCACGACGGGCGACACCCGCCGGATGGCGTACGCGGTCGGCACGTTCGCCTCGCGTGGCGCGGTGATGTCGGGCAACGCCGTCGCCCTCGCGGCGAAGGTGGTGCGCGAGAAGGCGTTCCGGATCGCCGCCGACGCCCTCGAGGTCTCGGCCGACGACCTCGAGATCGCCGACGGCGTCATCTCGGTCAAGGGCGCCCCCGGCGCGAGCATCGACCTCCGGACGGTCGCGGTGCTCTCCAACCCGCTCCGGTACGCCTTCGACGCCTCGGCCGCCGCCGCCACCCAGTTCGCCGGCACCTTCGACCCCGACAAGCCTCCGGTCGCCGACGACGACGAGCCCGGCCTCGAGGGGCAGGACTTCTACTCCCCCACCCAGGCGACCTTCGCCAACGGCATGCACGCCGCGGTCGTCGAGACCGACCCGGTCACGGCCGAGATCCGGATCCTGCGCTACTGCGTCGTCCACGACTGCGGTGTCATGGTCAACCCGATGATCGTCGAGGGCCAGGTGCACGGCGGGGTCGCGCAGGGCGTCGGCGGCGCGCTCTACGAGCGGATGGTCTACGACGAGGGCGGCCAGCTGCTCAACGCCTCGTTCATGGACTTCCTCGTGCCCTACGCCTCCGAGGTACCGCACATCGAGACCGACCACCTCGAGACACCCTCGCCGCTCAACCCGCTCGGCATCAAGGGCGCGGGAGAGGCCGGGACGATCCCCGTGACGGCGGTCATCGCCTCCGCCATCGAGGACGCCGAGGGCTTCCCGATCCGGTCGATGCCGATCAGCCCCGCCGAGCTCTGGGAGCTCCGCCAGCAGCACCGCGCCCCCGACTCCCCACTGGTGCAGGAAGGCTCACCCTCATGAAGATCACCGGGACGTCCACCCTCGGCGCCGCACCCGACGAGGTGTGGCGCGCCATCCTCGACCCCGCCGTGCTGGCCCGCTGCATCCCCGGGTGCGAGGCGCTGACCACCGTCGGCGAGGACCGCTACGCGATGACCGTCACCGCCGGGGTCGCCGCGATCAAGGGCCGGTACGCCGGCGAGGTGGCCCTCACCGAGATGGACGCCCCGTCGGCGCTCACCCTCCGCGCCAACGGGGCCGGGGCGCCGGGGACCATCGACGCCGACGTGCGCGTCCGCCTCTCGCCGGCCACCGGCGGCGGCACCGACCTCGCCTACGACGCCGACGCGACCGTCGGCGGGACGATCGGCGGCGTGGGCCAGCGGATGCTCGCCGGCGTCACGCGGAAGATGGCCGGAGAGTTCTTCACCGCGCTCGACGCGGACATCGCGGGCGCCGGGGTCGTGGCGCCTCCCGCCATCCCACCGTCCGGTGTGCCGGCGACGGGCGTCGGGGCTCCGGCCGAGGCACCGGTCGGGACCACCTTCGTCGGACGGTCCGCCGGTGCGGCCCGCGCCACCGCGCCGGCCTCCGCCCGCGACCTCGTCCTCGCCGGCCTGGCGGGCGGCCTGCTCGTGCTCGCCGGCGTGGCACTCGGCGCCCGGATCGGGCGCGGGTCCCATGCCGTGGACGGGCGGCGCTGATGCGCGCGTTCACCGTCGCGGCCGTGCAGGTCGCCCCCGTCCCCGGCCCGCTGACCGCCGACTCGGTCACCGAGAACATCACGACGTGCGTCGAGTACGTCCGGCGCTGCGTCGAGGCCACCGGTGCCGAGCTCGTCGTCCTCCCCGAGTCGTGCACCACGGGCTTCACGCCCGGATGCCCCACCGAGCAGCTCTGGGACCTCGTCTCCGAGGTTCCCGGCCCGGTCACCCAGCGGCTGTGCGACATCGCGGCCGAGCTCGGCATCCACCTCGTCGCGGGCACCTACGAGCGCGGCGCGACCCCCGACGTCGTGTACAACTCCTCGGTCCTCATCGACCCCCTGGGCGTCATCCGCGGCGTCTACCGGAAGACGCATCCCTTCTGCTCCGAGGCGGTCGCGGGGGGCGGCTGGGTGACGCCGGGCGACTCGGTCACCGTCGTCGACACCGAGCTCGGCCGGATCGGCATGATCATCTGCTTCGACGGCGACTACCCGGAGCTCTCCCGGATCCAGGCGGTCCGCGGCGCCGAGGTCATCTGCCGGCCGTCCGCGCTGCTCCGCTCGGCCGACGTGTGGGAGCTCACCTCCCGGGCCCGGGCCTACGACAACCACGTCTACGTCGTCGGGGCCAACGCCACCGGCACCGACCCGGCGGGCGTGCACTACTTCGGCAACAGCCACGTCGTGACGCCGGTGGGCCACATCGTCGCCAAGGCGGCCTCGCACGAGGGCTGGGTCTCGGCCCGGCTCGACCCGGCCGAGGCGCTGGCCTCGCTGACCCCGGGCTCGAACATCGGGCAGGGCTTCGACCACCTCCGCGACCGCAACCTCGCCCTGATCCGCAGTCACCGGGAGGACCTCGAGGCCCCGGCGAAGTCCCCCTTCCCCCACGCCTGAGGCCAGTCGGGGCGAGTGCGGTGTGTCGGGGCCCCGAACAGGCGCATACTGGGGGTGATGACGAACCGATCCGCACGCGAGCCGAAGTACTCCGCCGGGAGTCCGTTCCGGGCCAGGCCCACCCCCGTGGTCGAGGTGTTCGAGGTCGGTGACCGCGTGACGCACGACAAGTTCGGCCTGGGCCGGATCCTCACGCTCGAGGCCGCCGGGGTCGTCGTCGACTTCGGCGCGCAGCGGGCCCGCATCGCCAGCCCGTACACGCGGCTCACCAAGATCTAGCCCCTCGGGCACCGCCGCCTGCTCCCGCGACCCCGCCCGGTGGCGCGCGGTACCCGATAGCCTCACCACCCAGGTGCCCGACCAGCGCGGTGCCGGACACGGAGCCCGGGGCGGGAAGGACGCGACATGCAGGTCACGATGCTCGTCATCGGAGGGGTCGGCATCCTCCTGCTCCTCGTCTCGCTCGTCCTCGGCGACATCGTCGACGGCGTGCTCGAGAGCGTCGGGCCCGATGCCTTCTCCGGCCTCGCGGTCGCCGGCTTCCTCGCCGCCTTCGGCTTCGTCGGGGCCCTCACCCTCGACGCCGGCGCCTCCAGCGGCGTCGCGATCCTCGTCGGCGTCGTCGCCGGTGTCGCCGCGGGCGCCGCTGCGGGCTGGGCCAGCACCGCGCTGATGCGCGGCGGCGACGAGTCCAACGTCCGCTCGTCCGGGCTGGTCGGCCTCACCGGCACCGTGGTCGAGCCCGTGCCCGACGAGGGCTACGGGATGGTCAGCGTGGTCGCCGCCGGCCACATCACCCGCCTCAACGCCCGCGCCGACGAACCCCTGCCCAGCGGCACGGCCGTCGTCGTCAAGGCCGTCCTCAGCCCCACCTCGGTCACGGTCACGCGGCAGCCGGACTGACCGGGCCACCGCACCGACCACGGACCGGACGGAACCCGGGGGCCGTCCGCCACGTCCGACGCTCACCTACTCACCGCGGGTGCCCCCCAGCACCCTGAAAGGTCAGGCACCATGTTCGGGTTCGACGTCTCGGTCGGCCTCATCGCCGTCCTCGGGCTCGTCCTCCTCGTCGTCCTCACCGGGCTGATCATCGCCTCGCGCTACCGCGTGGCCGGTCCGAACGAGGCCTTCATCGTGACGGGCCGCAAGGGCAACCGGGAGGTGAAGAACCCCGAGACCGGGCAGATCTCCACCGACCTGTCCGGGCAGAAGGTCGTCATGGGCGGCGGGGCGTTCGTCATCCCCTTCGTCCAGCGCCTCCACATCCTCGACCTGTCGAGCCGCCGCATCATGGTGCAGATCCGCGGCGCCGTCTCGGGCCAGGGCGTCAAGCTCAACCTCGACGGCGTGGCCATCGTCAAGGTCGGCGGCAACGAGGACTCCATCCGGGCCGCCGCCCAGCGCTTCCTCACCCAGCAGGGCGAGGTCGAGACCTTCACCCAGGAGACCCTCGCCGGCTCGCTCCGCTCGATCGTCGGCTCGCTGACCGTCGAGCAGATCATCCGCGACCGCGCGGCCTTCGCCCAGCGGGTCGCCGACGAGGCCGAGTCCTCGCTCACCGGCCAGGGCCTGGTCCTCGACACCTTCCAGATCCAGGACATCACCGACGACGGCACCTACCTCTCCGACCTCGGGCGCCCCGAGTCGGCCAAGGTCGGGCAGGTCGCGGCCATCGCCGAGGCCAACGCCCGGCAGGCGGCCGAGCAGGCCCGCATCGTCGCCGAGCAGGAGATCGCGGTCAGCCAGCGCCAGCTCGCGCTCAAGCAGTCCGAGATCAAGGCCGAGACCGACGCCGCGTCCGCGCAGGCCGCCGCCGCCGGTCCGCTCGCCCAGGCCGACCGCGACCAGGCGATCCTCACCGAGCAGGAGAAGGTCGCCGTCCGCCAGGCCGCGCTCAAGGAGCGCCAGCTCGACACCGAGGTCCGCAAGCCCGCGGACGCGGCGCGGTACCAGGTCGAGCAGGAGGCCGAGGGTGCCCGCAACGCGGCCATCTACGAGGCCGACGCGCGCAAGGCCGCCTCGATCGCCGCCGCCCAGGCGGATGCCGAGAAGGCCCGGCTCACCGGTGAGGCCGAGAAGGCCCGACGCTCGGCACTCGCCGACGCGGAGGCCATCGAGGGCTCCCGCCGCGGTGAGGCCGACAAGGCCCTGCGCGTCGCGCAGGCCGAGGCCACCCGCGCCGAGGGTGACGCGCAGGCCAGTGCGATCCTCGCGACGGGCCAGGCCGAGGCGGAGGCGATGAACAAGCGCGCCGACGCCTTCGCCCGGTACAACGAGGCCGCGGTGCTCCAGATGCTCGTCGAGGTGCTGCCGCAGGTGGCGCGCGAGATCGCCGCGCCGATGGCCGCGATCGACCAGCTGACGGTGGTCTCCACCGACGGGGCGGGGGCGCTGCCCCGGCAGGTCACCGACAACCTCACCCAGACGATGGCGATGCTCAAGAACACGACCGGCATCGACATCCAGACGCTGATCCAGCGGTACACCGGGGACTCCCCGGGGTCCGGGGCCGTCGTCCCGGCGGCCGAGCAGCCGGCGGACTGACCACACGCACCACCGCAGGACGGACGACGGCCCGTCGCGTGCCCCGGGCACGCGGCGGGCCGTCCGTTCGCAGCCGGTGGTGGAACGGATGGGGCCGGTGTCTACCCTTCTCGGATGGTTCGGCGACTCGTGCGGTGGGGGGCGGCACTCGTCGTGCTCGCGGCCCTCGTCGCCGCCGCCGGCTGGGCCGGGCTGACCTACGGGGTCCCCCACTACCGGCCGGCGCTGCAGGCAGGGGAGCGCTACGGCATCGACGTCTCGGCGCACCAGGGCGCCATCGACTGGGCCGCCGTCGCCGACGACGGCATCGAGGCGGCCTACGTCAAGGCGTCCGAGGGGTCGACCTTCGAGGACGACCGGTTCGCCGCGAACTGGCGCGGGGCCCGTGACGCCGGGGTGGACGTCGGCGGGTACCACTTCTTCACGCTGTGCAAGGAGGGCGAGGAGCAGGCCGCGAACTTCCTCGGCCGCCTCCGTGCCGTCGGTGCCGACTCCTCGGCGCTGCCACCCGTCGTCGACCTCGAGCTGAGCGGCAACTGCGCGGCCCGCCCCCCGGCGGACGTCATCCAGGACCGACTGCGCGCCTTCGTCGCCGCCGTCGAGGCGGGGACCGGGCAGCGGGTGCGCCTCTACGTCACCGGCTCCTTCGAGGAGCGCTACCCCCTGCCCGCCGGGCTCGCCGACCGCGACCGCTGGGTCCGCCGGCTGCTCGTCCGGCCCTCCGAGGACGGGTGGGCCTGGTGGCAGGTGAGCAGCCGGGCCAGCGTGGACGGCATCGAGGGGCCGGTCGACCTCGACGTCGTCGCCCCCGGCTGACCCCGGGCCCGCCCGCCTCTCGTCGACCACTTGGCGAGGATGGCCCGCCCTCCCCGGGTCCGTCGGCAGCATCTGCCAACGCGGGGGCGGCGCCGGACGGGTTGGATCGTGCGCATGGCGGACGGGCAGCGCAGGCGCATCCGGGTGGGCATCGACACCGGGGGCACGTTCACCGACGTCGTCGCGGTCGACGAGGAGACCGGTGAGCTCGTCACGACGAAGACCCCGAGCACCCCGGCCAACCCGGCGGACGGCTTCATCGCCGGCATCGAGAAGATCCTCTCGGTGCTGGGGGCCACCGGCCACGACCTCACGGCCGTCTCGCACGGCACGACCGTCGCGACGAACAAGCTCCTCGAGGGCAAGGTGGAGGCCCTCGGGTTCGTGACGACCGAGGGCTACGAGTTCATGCTCGAGATCGCCCGCCAGGCGGTGCCGGACGGGTACGGGAACAGCTACTTCTGGGTCAAGCCCCCGCGGATCGTCCCCGCCGACGCGGTGCGCACCGTCCGGGGCCGGCTGGACGTCTCGGGCGAGGAGGTGCGCCCGTTCTCGGAGGAGGACGCCGTCGCGGCCGCCCGGTGGTTCCGGGACCGCGGCATCACGACGATCGGGGTCTGCTTCCTCCACTCCTACGCCAACGACGCCCACGAGCTCGCGATGCGCGAGGTGCTGCGCCGCGAACACCCCGAGGCGGTGGTGTCGGTGAGCAGCGAGGTGCTGCGGGAGTACCGCGAGTACGAGCGGGCGATGACGACCCTGGTCGACGCCGCGGTGAAGCCCAACGTCAGCCGGTACGTGCGCAACATCCACGAGCGGCTCGACGGGTTCACCGGGGGGCGGCCGGTGCCGTTCTACGTCATGAAGTCCAACGGCGGGGTGCTCTCGGCCGACGAGGTCGTGCACCAGCCGATCACGACCGTGCTCTCCGGGCCGGCCGCGGGGGCCCTCGGCGCCGCGCTCATCGCGGAGAAGGCCGGGTTCCCCCGGGTGCTCACCTGCGACGGCGGCGGGACCTCGACCGATGTCTCGGTGGTCCTCGACGGCGAGCCCACCCTCACGACGGAGGGCTCGGTCGGGGCCTACCCGAGCAAGATCCCGATGATCGACGTCGTGACGGTCGGCGCCGGCGGCGGCTCGGTGGCCTGGGTCTCCCCCGAGGGCACCCTCAAGGTGGGGCCGCAGTCGGCGGGCGCCGACCCCGGTCCGCTCTGCTACGGCCGCGGCGGCACCGAGCCGACCATCACCGACGCCCACCTCGTGCTCGGGCGGATCCCCCCGCACCTGCTCGGTGGGGAGATCCCGCTCGACGTCGACGCCGCCCGGACCGGCCTGGTCGCCCTGTCGGAGCGGCTCGGGCTCGACCTCGAGCGGTGTGCCACCGGGGTGCTCGAGATCTCGGCGTGGAACCAGGCCAACGCGCTGCGCCAGGTGTCGGTCAAGCGCGGCCTCGACGTCCGCGACTTCATGCTGACGACCTTCGGCGGGTCCGGGTCCCTCCTGGCCTGCCGGCTCGTCGACGTGCTCGACCTCGCCGGGGTCGTCGTCCCGCTCAACCCGGGCAACCTCAGTGCGTTCGGCCTGCTCACGGTGGACGTGCGCAACGACTACGTCCAGACGCACGTCGCGCGGCACGCCGGGCTCGACCTCGCGCCCGTCGCGGCGGTCGTCGACGCGCTGACCGCGCAGGGTGCGGCGGCCCTGGCCGCCGAGGGGTTCGCGCCGGAGGAGCACCAGTTCGTCCGCACCGTCGACCTCCGGTACTTCGGCCAGGCCTACGAGGTGCGCGTGCCGGCCGGACCGGGGGTCCTCGACGAGGCGTGGGCCGAGGAGGTGGCCGGCCGGTTCCACGACGAGCACCGGCGGCTCTACGGGTACGACTTCCGGGACGACCCGAGCCAGCAGGTCGAGTGGGTCAACCTGCGGGTCACGGGGGTCGGGCCGATCGTCCGCCCCGAGCTCCAGCCCCTCCCCGAGCGCACCGACGACGGCACCGGACACGAACCGTCGAACGGGTCAGGTCGTGCACACCTGCCCGGGCAGACCTCGACCCGGCCGGTGTGCTTCGACGCCGACGACGGGTACCTCCCCACCCCGGTGCTGTGGCGCCCCGACCTGCGGGCCGGCGACGCGTTCACCGGCCCGGCGATCATCGAGGAGTTCGGCTCGACCGTCCCCGTGCACCCCGGCTTCGGCGTCCGTGTCGACGCCTGGGGCAACCTCGTCATCACGAAGGAGCCGACCCGATGAGCGGCGCACCCAGCCCCGACCCGGCCGCCGACCTCGAGGCCTACCTCGCGGCGTCCCCGGTGAACCCGGCCGGCCTGCCCACCGCCTACGAGCACGGCGGGCGGCTCACTCCCGTGGGCACGACCGTCGACCCGATCCTCGTCGAGATCGTCCAGGGCACCCTCGCGAGCGTGGAGATGGAGGTCGAGACGGCCATCGCCCGAACCAGCCGCAGCCCGATGATCCGCGACGCCCACGACTTCCGCGCGGGGATCCACGACCGACAGCTGCGCAAGCTGACCGGGCGGTCGTACTCGGCCCTCGTGCACCCGATCGTGCGCGACTTCCCCATCGCCACGATGCGCGAGGGCGACGTGTACTTCCACAACGACGTCTACGAGTCCGAGGGAGGCATCGGGCACCTCCCGGACCTCTGCGTCACGGTCCCGGTCTTCCACGACGGCGAGGTCGTCGCGTTCGTCCAGGCCTTCGGGCACCACGACGACATCGGCGGCGCCGTGCCGGGCTCGATGCCCAGCGGCGCCCGGACCGTGTTCGAGGAGGGGCTGGCGGTCCCCCCGATCAAGCTGTGGGACGCCGGCACCCCGAACCGGGCGGCGCTGCGGATCATGACCCGCAACTCCCGGATGCCCGACAGCCTCGCCGCGGACCTCGACGCCGAGTGCTCGGCGTGCCTCATGGGCGCCCGGCGCCTCGGCGAGCTGTTCGCCCGGTACGGGCGCAGCACCGTCGAGACCGCCTTCGACGCGATCCTCGACGCGACGACCGAGACCTACCGGCGCGAGGTCCTCGACCGGATCCCCGACGGCTCGTACGTCTGGGAGGACTACGCCGAGCACGACGGCGTCGACGAGCCGATGCTGCACACCCAGCGGATCACCCTGACCAAGACCTCGACCGGCGGTCCCGGCCCCGGCGACGGCGGGCCGCGGATCATCATCGACTTCACCGGCACCAGCGCGCAGGCGAAGGGCCCCATCAACCACTGCGGCGACTACGTCGGTGGCAACTTCCTCAAGAAGTGGCTCGCCCCGATCCTGCGCAACCTCGCCGACAGCCCCGAGCGGATGGCCGAGCTGGACGTCAACGAGGGCGTCGTGCCGCTCATCGAGATGCGCTTCCCGGAGAAGGGGACCCTGCTCACCCCGGTGCACCCCGCCCCCACCAACGCCCGCACCTTCGTCATCCTCCGGCTGCTCGGGGTCCTCGCCGGCGTCGTCGCGAAGGCCGTCGACGGTCGGATGCCGGCCGACCAGGAGACGATCCGCTACACCGGCGTCTACGGCAAGGACCGCGACGGCAACGACTACCTCATGCGCGAGGTGCTGGGCGGCGGCTCGGGCGGGCGGTACTACGCCGACGGCGAGGACACCATCCACGTCGTGCCGGACTCCCGGAACCTGCCGACCGAGTTCACCGAGAGCCGCTTCCCCTTCCGCGTCGAGCGGCTCGGCCTGGCCGTCGACTCCGGCGGCGCCGGCCGGTACCGCGGCGGGCTCGGCTACGAGAAGCACGTCCGGATGCTCCGCGACGCCCACTTCATGTCGATCGCGGACCGCTCCATCCTCGCCTGCTGGGGGGTCAGGGGCGGCAGCGCGGGTCAGTCGTTCGAGGTGACCGTCGACCTCGGCGGCCCGGACGAGCGGGTCGTCGACGCCCTGGCCGACGCCGAGCCGGTGCGCGCCGGGCAGGTCATCCGGATCCGCACCACGGGCGGCGGCGGCTGGGGCGACCCCCTCGAACGGCCCTACGACGAGGTGGAGCGCGACCTGCGCTGGGGCAAGGTGTCGTTCGAGGGCGCCCGCCGCGACTACGGCGTCGTCGCGTCCGGCACGAAGGACGAGCCGGTCCTCGACACCGCGGCCTCCGACACCCTGCGCGACGAGCTGCGCGCGGCGCGCGGCGCGCAGCCGTTCTTCGACCGGGGCCCGGGGTACGCGAGGCTGTCCGGAGGCGCGACCTCCGCCGACGTCGACTGGCTCTGACCCGAGGTCACGGCCGCTCGGCGTCGCGGCGTGCGAGGCTGCGGCCGATGCGCCGGGCGAGCGCACGCGGGAAGCGCGCGGCGAGCGCGTCGACGACCGTCGGCACCGGCTCGATGGCCCGCAGCGTCGTCCCGAGCGGCGTCCCCGGAAGGGCGTCGACCGCGACCATGCCGATGGTGGACGCGGCGAGCGCCCCGGCCAGGCCGTCGGCGTCGACGGCGCCGTCGAGCCCGTGGTGGCGCACCACCCGCCGCACCGCCACGGTGACGACCTCCCGCCACACGCCGAGCGAGTCGGCGAGCGCCGCGGCCATCTCCGGATCGGTGTGGGACGCCGCCATGACGTGGGTGAGCAGCACGGCACTGCCGTCCTCGCGGGAACGCCGGCCCAGCCGCTCCCCCACGGCGTACAGGTCGGTGAAGGTCGTGGCGGCCGCCAGCTCCTCCGCGTAGTCACGGACCATCGCGCGGGTGGCCTCGGCGTATGCGGTGCGGAGCAGGTTCTCGACGCTGTCGAAGTGGTAGAAGATCAGCGCCTGGTTGACCCCCGCCTCGGCGCCGATCGCCCGAGCGGTGAGGGCCCGGGCACCCCCCGTGGCGGTGAGCCGGACCGCGGCGTCCATCAGGTGCTGCTTCGTCCCGCTGCTCACGGGGACACCGTACGCACCGGCGCGGGGAGCTCGCGCGGACCGAGGCCACAGGCGTCGGCGACGGCCTGCACGGCCGGACGCACGAGCGGGAGGCGCACCAGCCATCCGATCCACGCCCACGGCAGGGTCGTGCGCTCCAGCGCTCTCGCGAGCGCGGCCACCCCGCCGTCGTGGGTGCCCGCACCGGCCCACCGCATGCGGGTGAGGTGCACGGGCGCGCCTTCGGCGTCCCGCAGGTCCAGGCACGTCGGTCCGAGCCGGCGCACCGCGGCCCCGGTGCTGCGGCACAGACCGCACGTCTCGGACACCCACAGGGTCGAGGGTTCGGCGGCGACGGGGCGCCAGCCGGGCACCCAGCCCCGGACGGCCCGGTGGTAGGCCCGATGACCCTCCCAACGCTCGCCGAGGACCATCCGCTCGTGCGGCTCCGCGACCGCCACCGAGAAGAGCAGGGCGACACCGACCCCGACGGCCAACGTGACCGACCCCGACGCCGCGGCCAGCAGGGCCAGGAGCCCGACCACCGCCGTCTGCATCGGGTTGTGCAGGTACGCGTACGGGCCGGTCGTGACGAGCCGCCGGGGCGGGTCCCACGGGAAGGGGGTCCCGGCACCCACCCGCCACAGCTCCACGACCGCCGACAGCGCCGGGACGGCGAGGGCGACGGCGGCCACGAGCAGCAGGCTCCGCACGGCGAGGCCGTGGTCGACGACGTCGCCCCATCCCAGCCCGTCGTGGGCGAGGGCGAGGGTGGGAGCGGCCCACCCGAACAGTGCGGTGAAGGTCGCTCCCTGGAGGACCACCCGCACGCCGAGCCACCGGCCGGAGACCGTGAGGTGCCCGAGGACCAGGGCCGGTGCCGCGACGACTCCGAGGAGCAGCGCTTCGCCGACGAGCCATGACGGACCGAGGTGGACGAGGGGCTCGAGGTGCGGCACGAGGGTCACGTCGAGCCAGAGCAGCCCGAGCCACCAGAGCAGCGGGCGTCCGCCGGCAAGGACCGGCAGGGCACCCCAGGCGAGGGCCCAGCCGAGGCTGGTTTCCAAGGGCATGCCGAGGACCGAGGACGGACCGGGGTCGAACCGCCACCAGTCCCCGAGGACCTCGACCGCGAGGACGCCGACCCAGGCGAGCAGCGTCGCGAGCACCGCCGCGGGGACACGTCGCCGCAGCGCCCCCTGCCGCGCCCGGACGGCCGCGGCGGCGAGGACTGCCAGCGCCGGGAGCGCGAGGGTGAGGTTGCGCAGCAGCGGCTCGGTCACGGCTCAGTCCAGGCCGGCGAGGAAGGCCGAGGCGCCCGCGTGCATGAAGACCGCGCTGACCGGCCCGAAGTAGGCGGCGGGGTCGAGGTGGCGTTCGTAGTCGACGGTCAGTTCGGCCCGGCACACCCCGTCCACCTCGGACCAGGACAGCCGCCCGCCGCGCACGGTGACCCAGCGCTCGAGCCGGGTGGAGTCGCCCTCGACCGTGAAGCCGACGGACCGACCGACGTGCTGGGTCACCCGGGTGGTGAGCTGCCCCCCGGCCGCCGCGAGCTCCCATCGGTCGCCCGGCTCCAGCCCCGTTCCGGTCGCCGCCGTGGGCGTCGGGTACCGGAAGGTCCGGAGCAGGGGTCCGCGGTCGGCCGCGGGGTCGATCCGGGGTCCTCGGGCCAGGGCGGCCTCGAAGTCGGAGCAGTCCCCGGCGACGACCCGCTCGGCGGTCGTCGACTGCTCCGGGTGGAGGCGCGTGCCGGGAAGGACCCCCTCGATGAGGACGACGGCGAGCACCGGCACCAGCGCGAGCGAGCCCACGCCGCGCCGCTCGTACGAAGCCGCCGCATACACGAGCGCCGCGACCCCGTAGACGAGCGGCGCCGCGATGAGGACGCACACGGCCGCCTCCTGGAGGAGTGCGGCCGAGAGGAGCAGGACCACCGTGACGACCTGGAACACGGTGCCCCAGCCGCCACGTCCCCGGACCACCCCGATCCCGAACGCCAGGAGGCACGGCACCCCGACGAAGAGGAGCGCCGTGTCGAGTCGGCCGGTGGCGGCGGCCAGCGCGACCCCCGCCATCCCCACGAGGCCGACGACCACCGCGAGCAGGGCGGTCCGGGAACGACCGGGCGGTGGGGGGTCGGGAGGGCCGACGGCGTCATCCATGCCTTGAGCATACGCTCAATTTGAGCAGATGCTCAAGTAGTGGGTGGGGCTGGCAGAACCTGACAGGCGCCGCACCCCGACCCCGGCCCCCTCCGCCGGTGGTCGCCCGCGGCCCAACGGCTAGGTTGACGCCGTCCCCCACCCCACCGAGGAGCGTGCACGTGACCGGACCGCTGGACGGCATCACCGTCGTGGACCTCTCCCGGGCCCTCGCCGGCCCGCACGCCACGATGGTGCTCGGCGACCTCGGCGCGCGCGTCATCAAGGTCGAGTCCCCCACCGGTGACGACACCCGCGGCTGGGGGCCGCCCTTCGTCGGCCCCGAGGACGACCCGGTCTCGACGTACTTCCTCGCCGCCAACCGCAACAAGGAGTCGATCGTCCTCGACCTGAAGTCCGACGACGGCCGCGAGACGCTGACCCGGCTGGTCCGGCACGCCGACGTCCTCGTGGAGAACTTCCGGCCGGGCGTCCTCGACCGGCTCGGCTTCGACGTCGAGCGCCTGCACCAGCTCAACCCGGGACTCGTCCTGCTGTCGATCAGCGGCTTCGGGCACGACGGCCCCGAGGGGGGCCGCCCCGGCTACGACCAGATCGCCCAGGGCGAGGCGGGCCTGATGTCGGTCACCGGCCCCGGCCCGGACGAACCGCAGCGTGTCGGGGTCCCCATCGGTGACCTGCTCGCCGGGCTGCACGGCGCGCTCGGCGTCGCCGCGGCGCTGCGCGAGCGGGAGGTGACCGGCCGCGGGCGGGTCGTACGCACCTCGCTGCTCGCCTCCGTCGTCGGCGTCCACGCCTTCCAGGGCACCGCGTACACCGTGGCCGGCCAGGTCGGACGCGCCCAGGGCAACCACCACCCGGCCCTCGCCCCCTACGGTCTCTTCCACGCCTCCGACGGGCCGGTCCAGGTCGCGATCGGCGCCGAGGGGCTCTGGGTCCGCTTCGCCGAGGCGTTCGGCATCGACCCGCGGGACCCGCTCCTCGCGACCAACTCGGCCCGGGTCACGCACCGCGAGCACCTCGTCGAGGTCATCGACGGGGCCTTCGCCGCGTGGACCGCCGAGGAGCTCCTCGCCGAGCTCGCCCGGCTCGGGATCCCCGCGGGCCGGGTGCGGACCATCGACGAGGTCTACGACTGGGAGCAGACCCGGTCACAGGGGCTCGTCATCCCGGTGGACCACCCTGTGCTCGGGCAGATCGAGCTCCCGGGCCCGCCGCTCCGGTTCGACGACAACGCGTTCGCCGGTGGTCGGGAGTCACACGCCCCTCCCCCGGCGCTCGACGAGCACGGGGCGGCCGTGCGGGCGTGGCTCGACGAGCAGGACTCGGCCGACCCCGGCTGACCGCGCCCCACCGCGCCCCACCGCGAACGTGTGTGAACACGCCGGTGTTCTCCGGCGTGTTCACACACGTTCGGGGGCGGGGGAGTCGCCGGGCGGGGCCTCGGGTCAGCGGGCGACGGCGAGGGCCTCGTCGGCGCGGTCGGGCGCGACGACGGACGGATGGCGGTTGCGCTGCTCGTTGAGCGCCAGCCCGACGACCGAGACGAGCACGATGACGAACCCGACCCACTGCGAGGCACTGGGGCGGGCACCCAGCGCGACGACCCCGACGAGCGCGGCCGACAGCGGGAACGCGAGCTCGGCGAGGGTCGCCCGGGAGGCCGGCGTGCGGCCGAGGGCCCGGTAGTAGAGGACGAGCGCCAGCAGCCCCGGGACCAGCGCGAGCAAGAGGATGTTGCCCGCGGCGCCCCAGGAGAGCGCGAGGGGCGTCGAGGTGACCACGGCCGTGATCGCGAGGGTCACCAGGCCCACGGCGAAGCGGAGCGCGGTGAGGTCCGAGAAGCGCAGCTCGGCGGAGGCCGCCCGACCGAGGACGGTCCCGGCCGCCCACAGCGCCGCGGCACCGAGCGCGAGGAGCGCCGCCTGGGCGCTGGAGATGCTCACCGACAGCGGGTCGGCGAACGCGAGCAGCCAGGCCCCCACGAGCGCCGGCACGAGGAAGACCGCGTAGACCGGCCGCAGCCGCTCTCCGAGCACGACCGCCGCGAGGGCGACGGCGATGAGGGGCTGGAGCTTCTGCAGCACCTGCGGGGTGATCGGGTCGCCGAGCCGGAAGGCCGCCGTGAAGAGCGTCGTCGCGAGCGCCGAGGAGCCCGCCCCGATGACGAGGACGCTCACCTGGGTGCGGCGGCTCGAGTCCCGGACCCGGCGCACGGCGGGCAGCAGCCACGGCAGGGTGAGGGCGACGAGCACGAGGTGCTCCCAGAACACGATCGCGAGGGCGGGGTACTCCTGTGAGAGCGGCCCGCGCCAGAGCGACGAGAGCCCCCACAGGGAGGCGGCGACGGCGACGAGCCAGGTGCGGTCGGATCCCTGCGGAGTCATGGGGGAAGCATCCCGCACGACGGGACCGACGGGGAGGGCGCCACCCCGGCAGCGCGGGTCTTGCCAACGGCACGAGCGTGGTTGGGCACATCTCGACAACGCCCGGCCGGGCCCGACGTCCCTAGGGTCGAGTCCCGGGCACCCCCAGAGGGGTCGGCCCCACGGCGGAGGCGAGGTGACGATGCGGGTCCTGCTGGCTCTCGGGGGCAACGCGATGACCGGGCCCGACGGGAGCGCCTCCCCCGCCGCGCAGATCGAGGCCCTGACGGGCGCGATGACCTCGGCCGCGCGCCTCGTCGCCGCCGGGCACGAGCTCGTGCTCACCCACGGCAACGGGCCGCAGGTCGGCAACATCCTCGTGAAGAACGAGCTCGCCGCCCACGTCGTGCCTCCCGTCCCCCTCGACTGGTGTGGCGCGCAGACCCAGGGGACGCTCGGTTTCACGATCCTCGACACGCTCGACGACGCCCTCCGCGCCGCGGGTGCCGCGCGGCCGGTCTCCGCGCTCGTCACCCGCACCCTCGTCGACCGGGACGACCCCCGCTTCACCCACCCCAGCAAGCCGATCGGGCGCTACCTCGACGCCGAGGGGGCCCGGCGGATGGTCGAGCACGGCCAGGTGTGGGAGGACCGTGGCGAGAAGGGCTGGCGGCGCGTCGTCGCGAGCCCCGAACCGCTGGAGGTGCTCGACGTGGCCGCCGCCCGCACGCTGCTCGAGGCGGGTCACGTCGTCGTCACGGCCGGGGGCGGGGGCATCCCCGTCGTCCGCGACCCCGACGGCCGGCTCCGCGGTGTGGAGGCGGTCATCGACAAGGACCTCACCGCCGCCCTGCTCGCCCGTGAGCTGCACGTCGACGTCCTCGTCATCGCCACCGACGTCGACCACGCCGCCGTCGGGTTCGGCACCGACGCCCAGCGCGACCTCGGCCGCGTCTCCCTCACCGAGCTGCTCGCCCTCGCCGACGCCGGGGAGTTCGCCTCCGGCTCGATGGGCCCCAAGGTCGAGGCCGTCACCCGCTTCGTCGCCGGCGGGGGCCCTCGCGGCGTCATCACCTCGCTCACCCACATCACCGACGCCGTCGACGGCGCCTTCGGCACCGTCGTCGAACCCGACTGAGAGGACAACCCGTGCCCGACGCCATCGAGGTCCGCAAGGTCCCGCTGCACTCCGTCTCCGACGCCTCCGAGCTCGGCCGGCTCATCGACGACGGGGTCGTCGCCGCCGACCGCGTCATCGCCGTGATCGGCAAGACCGAGGGCAACGGCGGGGTCAACGACTACACCCGCATCATCGCCGACCGGGCCTTCCGCGAGATGCTCGTCGCCAAGGGCGCCGACCCCGAGCGGGTCAGGGACGTGCCCATCGTCTGGTCCGGCGGCACCGACGGGGTGATCAGCCCGCACGCCACGATCTTCGCGACCGTCCCGCCGGAGCAGGCCGAGCAGACCGACGAGCCCCGCCTCACGGTCGGCTTCGCGATGAGCGAGCAGCTGCAGCCCGAGGACATCGGCCGCACCGCGATGGTCACCAAGGTCGCCGCCGCGGTGCGGGTGGCGATGGAGCGGGCCGGCATCACCGACCCTGCCGACGTCCACTACGTCCAGACCAAGACACCGCTGCTCACCATCGACACGATCCGCGACGCCAAGGCCCGCGGGCACGACGTGTTCACCGAGGACACCCTCACCTCGATGGACGTCTCCAACGGCGGGACGGCGCTCGGCATCGCCGTCGCGCTCGGCGAGATCGAGATGCCGCGGGACGAGGACGTCCTGCGCGACCGGAGCCTCTACTCCTCCGTCGCGTCGTGCTCCTCGGGGGTCGAGCTCGACCGGGCGCAGGTCGTCGTCGTCGGCAACGCCCGGGGGGTGGGTGGCCGGTACCGGATCGGGCACTCCGTGATGACCGACGCCCTCGACCAGGACGGGCTGTGGGCCGCCATCCGCGACGCCGGGCTCGACCTGCCGGACCGGCCGCACCACACCGACCTCGGCGGACGGCTCGTCAACCTCTTCCTCAAGTGCGAGGCGAGCCAGGACGGGGCGGTGCGCGGGCGGCGCAACGCGATGCTCGACGACTCCGACGTGCACTGGCACCGGCAGATCAAGGCGGCCGTCGGTGGCGTCACCGCAGCGGTGACCGGCGACCCCGCCGTGTTCGTGTCCGTCTCGGCTGCGCACCAGGGCCCGGACGGCGGTGGCCCCGTGGCCGCCATCGTCGACCTCGGCGAGGACCCCACCGGCCACCGACCCTGACGCAGGAGCCCCGGGGCTGTCGAACCCCACCCGCGCCGGGACCCCTCGCCCCCGCAGCACGCTAGCGTTCGCGCGTGACCCAGACCGCTGACGACCGGGCCGACGAGCAGCCCGACGAGGAGATCGACGAGGCCTTCGAGCGGCTCGTCGAGGAGGGCAACGACCGGCTCGCCCGGCCGCTCTGGGCCCTCGTCCCCACCGGGCTGCTGGGCGGCATCGACATCGGGGTCGGGATGCTCGCCTACCTCGTCGTCAAGCACGAGACGGGCAACCAGGTGCTGGCCGGGCTCGCGTTCTCGGTGGGCTTCGTCGCGCTGCTGCTGGCCCGCAGCGAGCTGTTCACGGAGAACTTCCTCGTCCCGGTCACGGCGGCGGTGGCGGAGAAGGGCCCGTGGCTCGGGCTGCTCCGGCTCTGGGCGGTCACCCTCGTGACGAACATCGTCGGGGGCGCCCTGACGATCTGGGTCATCCTCACCGCGCGTCCCGACCTCCACGAGGTGGCCCGCGAGACGGGGATGCACTACGCGGAGCTCGGCGCCACCCTCCGGAGCTTCATGCTCGCGGTGCTCGCGGGCCTCGTCATCACCCTGATGACCCGGATGCAGCACGCCACCGACAGCCTCGGGGTCCGCATCGTCCCGGCCGTCCTCTTCGGCTCCGTGCTCGTCGGTGCCGAGCTCTTCCACTGCGTGCTCGACTCGGTCTTCATCCTCGGCGCCTCCTTCGCGGGGGCGCCGGTGACCGTCGGGCAGTTCCTCGTGGCGCTCGGGTGGGCGGTGCTCGGCAACGCCGTCGGCGGGATCGGGCTGGTCACCTTCCTCCGGCTGGTCCGGACGGCACCGAAGGTCGAGGCCGAGCGAGCGCGGTCGGCCTGAGCCGCTCCCGCCCCGCGGTGGCCCCGCGCGTCAGTGCGCGAAGTGCCGGGTACCGGTGAAGTACATCGTCACGCCGGCGGCCTGCGCCGCCTCGATGACCTCGGCGTCGCGCATCGAGCCACCGGGGGCGACGACCGCGCGCACGCCGGCGTCGAGCAGGACCTGCAGCCCGTCGGCGAACGGGAAGAACGCGTCCGAGGCCGCCACCGCGCCCCGGGCCCGCTCCTCGCCGGCTCGGGTCACGGCCAGGTGGCACGAGTCGACCCGGTTGACCTGACCCATCCCGATGCCCACCGACCCGCCGTCGCGCGCCAGGAGGATGGCGTTGGACTTCACGGCGCGCACCGAGCGCCACGCGAACTGGAGGTCGGCGAGCGTGGCGGCGTCGGCCGGGTCGCCGGCGACGAGGCGCCAGTGCCCGGCGTCGTCCCCGCCCGTCACGGCGCCGTCGTCGTCGCGCACCTCGGCCTCGACCGTGTCGCGCACCTGCATGAGCAGGCCGCCGCTGACCGGCCGGGTCTCGGCGCCGCCGCGCGCGGGCGCGGCGCACTCGAGCAGCCGGACGTTCTTCTTGCGGGTGAGGATCTCGAGCGCCTCCGGCTCGAAGCCCGGGGCCACGACGACCTCGGTGAAGATCTCGGCGACCGTCTCGGCCATCTCGGCGGTGACCGGGCGGTTGGTCGCGATGATGCCGCCGAACGCCGAGACCGGGTCGCAGGCGTGCGCCTTGCGGTGCGCCTCGGCGATGTCCGCGCCGACCGCGATGCCGCACGGGTTGGCGTGCTTGATGACCGCGGCGGTCGGCTGGTCGCCGTGGTCGTACGCAGCGCGCAGCGCGGCGTCGGAGTCGACGTAGTTGTTGTACGACATCTCCTTGCCGTGCAGCTGCGTCGCCTGCGCGAGCCCGGGGTGGGGCTGGTACCCGTTGGTGTACAGGGCCGCCCGCTGGTGCGGGTTCTCGCCGTACCGCAGCACGGCGGCCTTGTCCCAGGTGGCGCCGGCCCACGCCGGGAAGCCCGTGCCGTCGGTCGTGTCGGTGTACGCGTTGCCCATCCACGACGCGACGTGGACGTCGTACGTGGCCGTGTGCACGAAGGCCTCGGCCGCGAGCCGCTTGCGCTGCTCGAGGGTGAAGCCACCGCTCCGGACGGCGTCGAGGACGGCGCCGTAGGTGGTGGGGTCGGTGACGACGGCGACGCTCGGGTGGTTCTTGGCGGCGGCGCGGACCATCGTGGGACCGCCGATGTCGATCTGCTCGACGCACTCGTCCGGCGTCGCCCCCGAGGCCACCGTCGCGGCGAACGGGTAGAGGTTGACGACGACGAGCTCGAACGCCTCGACGCCGAGCTCCTCGAGCTGGTCGAGGTGGTCGTCCTTGCGGGTGTCGGCCAACAGGCCCGCGTGGACCTTCGGGTGCAGGGTCTTGACCCGGCCCTCGAGACACTCGGGGAACCCGGTCAGCTCCTCGACTCGCGTCACGGGGAGGCCGAGGCCCTCGATGAGGGCAGCACTGCCGCCGGTCGAGACGAGGGTGACCCCGGCGTCGTGGAGGCCGCGGACGAGCTCGTCGAGCCCGGTCTTGTCGTACACCGAGACGAGGGCGCGGCGGACGGGACGGACGTCCTCGGACGGGCCGGGGGCGGAGACGGATGACATGAGGGACTCCTCGGGTCGACGGGTCGGACGTGCGTCCCGGGCACCCAGGCGGGCGATGCTCCGGCGTCTCGACTCCCTGGTGGTGACCCACCCTCGCCAGTCGTCGCCGCCGAGTCTAGCGAGACCGGGCCCGCCGGCCGAACCGCGTCAGGAGCCGTACGGCGACGGGGGCAGCGGGTCGGGCCAGGAGGCCCCGAGCACCCGGTCGACGGTGAGCACGACGACCACGCGCTGCGGATTCGGGCGGGGCTGCCGGTAGCGCACCGCATAGCGCGCCTCGGCGTCGCGCACCGCCTCGGGGTCCTCCACGACGTGCGTCGTCCCCTCGAGCGTGAGCCACCGGCGGCCCTCGACCTGCGAGACCGCCGCCCGCCGGCCGGCGCGCGCCTGGACGACCTTGGCGCTCATCCGGCTGGCGATGATCCGGGCCACGAGCGCCTCCTCGTCCCAGGTGAACCCGACGGGGACGACGTGCGGGCTGCCGTCGCGGCGCAGCGTGGTGAGCGTCGCCAGGTGCCGCTCGCGCAGGAACTCGACGACCGTGGGCGACAGCTCGGCGGGCGTCAGCGCCATGACCGGTCGGCCGCCAGTCGTGTCAGGACGTCGACGAGCATCTCCCGTTCGGCGACCTTGATCCGCTCGTGGAGGCTCTCGACGTCGTCGCCGTCCTCGACCCGGACGGCCCGCTGGTCGATGATCGGCCCGGTGTCGACGCCGGCGTCGACCCAGTGGCAGGTGCACCCGGTGACCCGGACACCGTGCGCCAGGGCGTCCCGGACGCCGTGCGCCCCGGGGAAGCTCGGCAGCAGCGCGGGGTGGGTGTTGACGACGGCGTGCGCCGCGAGGACCCCCGGCCCGAGGACCTTCATGAAGCCGGCCGAGACGACGAGGTCGGGCCGGTGCTCGGCGAGCCGCTGCGCGAGCGCGGTGTCCCAGTCGGCCCGGGAGGCGAAGTCCGCGACCCGGCAGACGAACGTCGGGATGCCCCGCCGCTCGGCGCGTTCCAGACCAGCGGTGCCGTCCCGGTCCGCCCCCACCGCGACCACCTCGACGGGAGCGGCGGCGGCGTCGAGGATCGCCTGGAGGTTGGTCCCGGACCCGGACACGAGCACGGCCAGGCGCAGTGGCGCCGGACTCACCGGCGGAGCCGCCACGCGTCGCGCAGGACGTACAGCACGGCGCCGACGAGGAGCTCGGCGAAGACGACGAGGGTGAGCTGGAGGGCTGGGGCACCGATGGAGGAGAGCCGGAACTGGCCGAGCGAGCCCCCGCCGAGGACGTCGAGGAGGCCGAGGGTGGCGGCGGTCGTCGCGCAGGCGGACACCGCGACGGCGAGCTTGGTGCGCAGCCGGGACAGCCGGGCCACCGTGCGCAGGGCGCGGCGGGCGATCCACGCGCCGGCCACGAGGAGCAGGACGACGCACGCGACCCCGACCACCCCGGGGAAACGCCCCGGCTGGGGCAGCGCGCCGAGGACGGGGACCAGCGGGAGGAGACCGCTCTCGACGCCGTCCCAGGTGACCGTGGCCCCCGCGACGACCGAGAAGCCCGGCCCGGCGACGAAGGAGACGACCCAGATCCCGAGGTTCGCGAGCCCGGCGACCTGGGCCCCGAGCAGCACCGCCGTCCCCGCCCCCGTCGGCGCGAGGTCGGCCTGCACGGCGGCGACCTGGGGCCACGAGACGACGACGGCGCCGAGCACGACGAGGATGCCCGCGCCCACGAGCAGGGCGGCACCGGCGAGCCCGGGGCCCACCCCGCGGCGCAGGACGTCCGGGAGGACCGGCACGAGCCGCGGGCCGAGCACGTCCGGGGCGTCCCGGCCCACGGCGCGCAGCGCGACGACGAGGGCGGCCAGCGGGACGAGGACGGCCGGCAGGAGCAGGCTGAGCGCGCGCGGCGGGAAGGCGCCGCCACCGGAGAGCACCCAGGCGACCCCGACGACGAGGGCGTACCCCGTCCACCAGGCGCCCACGGCGGCGGCGAGCGGACGCGGCAGCAGACCGAGCCAGTCCGGACCCTCCGTGCTCACCTGGACCATGGCCTCACGGGCCCCGATGCGGGCCAGGACCACGAGCAGGCCGAAGGCGAGCAGCGGAGTCACCGAGACGGTGGCCGACCCGGCCGCGAGGTGCGCCCCGCCCGCGAGCAGCCAGAGGGAGGCCCCGACGGCGACCGCGTCACCGGCACCGGCCGTGGTCCGCAGGTCCGCGTTCCACGCGACGAGGACGGGCACGAGGACGACGAGGAGCGACGCCAGCCCCGTCAGGACGCCGATCAGCCCGGACCGCCTCCATCCCGGGCCCCAGCGGGGCCCGTCGGAGCCGGCTGCGCGCGCGGGCAACGCGGAGCGAAGGCGGTCGGTGACGGTCATCGGGACCAGTGTGGGCCACCCCCGCGTGCCGCGAGCGCCCGCAACGCCGCGGCGACCAGAATCCGCACGGTGCGGGTCCGGTGTCCTCGTGAGACGGTCCGGGCCCGGGTGCAACCGACCGCCCCTCCCGGGCGTCGGGAGCAGATGGACAGCCGGTTGACGACGGAGGGGAGGTGGCCGGTGCCGACGGACGAGCGGACCCGTGAGTTCGACGCGTTCTACCGTGGGACGGCCCCGAGGGTCGTGCGCCTGGTGCATGCCACGACGGGCAACCTGTCGCTGGCCCAGGAGTGCACCCAGGAGGCGTACGCCAGGGCCTGGTCCGACTGGGGGCGTGTCCGCGCACACGACGACCCGCTCGCGTGGGTGCGCACCGTGGCCCGCCGGCTGGCCATCAGTGAGTGGCGCAAGGGGCGCAACCGGGAGGACGCCCACCGACGCAGTCCGTCGCCGGTCGCCGTGGGCGCGCCCGGCCCGGACCACGTCGACGTCGTCACCGCCCTGCGCGGCCTCCCGGACGACATCCGCGAGGCGATGGTGCTCTTCTACGTCGGCGACCTGTCGGTGGAGGCGATCGCCGCGGAGACCGGGTCCCCGCCCGGCACCGTCAAGGCCCGCCTGCACCGAGGCCGCCGACGCCTCGCACCGCTGCTCGCCTCCCACGACACCGTCACCGCCAGCCGGGAGGAGGACGACCATGACACCCGATGAGCTGCCCTGGACCACTGCTCACGACGATGCGCTGCGGTCCGAGCTGGCCGCGGTGGAGTCCGAGGCCGACGAGGCCGCACTCGCGGAACCCGCGTTCGTCCGCGCCGCGGGTGACCGGATGCGCCGCCGCCGGATGCTCGCGTGGACGGCCGCGGCCGCCGCGGCGGTCGTCGTCGTCGCGGGGGTCGGGTTCGCCCTCATCGGACGAACGGACGACCGGCGCCCCGTCATCGCCACGCAGTCCGCCACCCCGACGGCCTCCGGGAGCCCGACCGCGTCGGCGACGCCCTCCCCCACCGGGTCGCCGTCGCCGTCGCAGACCCCCACCACGGAGCCGACACCACCGGCTCCGGCCGACCCCGTCGTCTCCGACACGAGGGTGATCGGCGAGGACGGGGCGCTCGGCCCCTTCAGGGTCGGCATGACCCGGAGGGAGGTCGAGGCAGCGATCTCCGACGCCGGCCTCACCGACACCGTCCGCATCCAGCCGCGCGACATGGGCGGCGGCGGCATGCGCGACGTCGTCGTCCAGGACGGGGTCGACACCGGCTTCGGCGACCTCGGGCTGATCGCGTCGTTCCGGGACGGGCGAGTCGAGGCCCTGTTCGCCCCGACCGGGGCCTCCATCCGGGGTGCCGGCGTCGGCGACCCGGTCTCCGCCTTCACCCGTGTCTTCCCGGGACAGGTGGCCGCCGACACCGACTCCGGGGTCTACGTCCTCACCCTGGAGAACGGCACGCGTCTCCAGCTGGGCTCCCCGTCGGCCTTCAACGACCCCAGCTCGGTTCGTTCCATCGTCATCCTGCCGCCGGGAACGACCCCGTTCTACGAGTTCGCGTGACCGGGGGTGCGTCAGCGGGCGAGTGACTCCATGATCCCGCGCATGAGGTCGGCGGTCGCGGACGGCGTCTTGCCGACCTTGACGCCGGCGGCCTCGAGGGCCTCCTGCTTGGCGGCTGCGGTCCCGGACGAGCCGGAGACGATGGCGCCGGCGTGGCCCATCGTCTTGCCCTCGGGGGCGGTGAACCCGGCGACGTAGCCGACGACCGGCTTGGTCACGTGCTCCTTGATGTAGGCCGCGGCCCGCTCTTCGGCGTCGCCGCCGATCTCACCGATCATGACGATGGCATCGGTCTCGGGGTCGTTCTGGAACGCCTCGAGGCAGTCGATGTGCGTCGTGCCGATGATCGGGTCACCACCGATGCCGACGGCGGTGGAGAAGCCGAAGTCCCGCAGCTCGTACATCATCTGGTAGGTCAGCGTGCCGGACTTCGAGACCAGGCCGATGCGACCGCCACCGGCGATGTCGGCGGGGATGATCCCGGCGTTGGACTTGCCGGGGCTGATGAGGCCGGGGCAGTTCGGTCCGACGATGCGGGTCGTGCCCTTCTCCAGGGAGTAGGCGAAGAACTCGGCGGTGTCCTTGACCGCGATCCCCTCGGTGATGACGACGACGAGCGGGATCGCGGCGTCGATCGCCTCGATGACGGCGGACTTCGCGAACGCCGGCGGCACGAAGACGACGCTGACGTCGGCGCCGGTCGCCTCCATCGCCTCGGCGACCGAGCCGAACACGGGGACGGTGACGCCGTCCTCGAACTCGACCTCGGTGCCGGCCTTGCGCGGGTTGACCCCGCCGACGATCGCGGTGCCGCTGCGCAGCATCCGCTGGGTGTGCTTCATGCCCTCGGAGCCGGTCATGCCCTGGACGATGACCTTGGAGTCTGCGGTGAGGAAGATGGCCATGGGTGTCTCGTGTCTCTCTTCGCGCTCGGTGGTCAGTTGCCGGAGGCCAGCTCGGCGGCCTTGCGGGCGGCGCCGTCCATGGTCTCCTCGATGATGACGCGGGGGTGGTTGCGCTCCGCGAGGATGCGCCGGCCCTCCTCGACGTTGTTGCCGTCGAGGCGCACCACGAGCGGCCGGTCCTCCTCGTCGCCGAGGGCGTCCAGCGCCCCGACGATGCCGTTGGCGACGGCGTCACAGGCGGTGATCCCGCCGAAGACGTTGACGAACACGCTCTTGACCTGCGGGTCGGAGAGGATGACGTGCAGCCCGTCGGCCATCACCTGGGCCGAGGCGCCGCCGCCGATGTCGAGGAAGTTCGCCGGCTTCTGGCCGCCGAAGTCCTCCCCCGCGTAGGCGACGACGTCGAGCGTGCTCATGACGAGGCCCGCGCCGTTGCCGATGATGCCGACGGACCCGTCGAGCTTGACGTAGTTGAGGTTCTTCTCCTTGGCCGCCGCCTCGAGCGGGTCGGTGGCCGACTGGTCCTCGAGCGCCTCGTGGTCGGGGTGGCGGAAGTCGGCGTTCGCGTCGAGCGTGACCTTCCCGTCGAGGGCCACGACGTCGCCGGCCTCGGTCTTGACGAGGGGGTTGACCTCGACGAGGGTCGCGTCCTCCTCGCGGTAGACGGTCCACAGCGCCTTGAGGACGGGCTCGACCTTCGCGGCGGTGTCGGCGTCGAAGCCGGCCGCCTCGACGATCTCGCGGGCCTTGGCGTCGTCGATGCCGACGTTGGGGTCGACCGCGACGCGGGCGAGGGCGTCGGGGCGCTCGACGGCGAGCTGCTCGATCTCGACGCCACCCTCGACGCTGCACATCGCGAGGTAGGTGCGGTTCGCGCGGTCCAGGAGGATCGAGAAGTAGTACTCCTCGGCAATGCGAGCGCCCTGGGCGACCATGACGCGGTGGACCGTGTGGCCCTTGATGTCCATGCCGAGGATGGCGCGGGCGTGCGCCTCCGCCTCGTCGGCGGACTTGGCCACCTTGACGCCGCCGGCCTTGCCGCGCCCCCCGGTCTTCACCTGCGCCTTGACGACGGTGACCCCACCGCTGGCGCTGCCGATGCGCTCGGCGGCCTCTCGCGCCTCCTCGGGCGTCGTCGCGACGGCCCCTGCGAGCACGGGGACACCGTGCTTCTCGAACATGTCACGGGCCTGGTACTCGAAGAGGTCCACGAGGCGATCCGTCCTCACTGTCGGCGAATGGTGTCCGCAGGGCAGCGTATCGGCGGGTCGGGTGCAGGTCCGAACCGGAGGCGCCCGATGGGGCGAATCTCACCCCGGAGCGGTCGGCACGTGCGCCGGCCGGTGCCCCGAGCGCGCGAACGGCCGGTCCCCGGACGCACGACGGACGGTGCGCCGCGTGACAGGGCGCGGCGCACCGTCCGGTGCCGGTGGTGGTGGCACCCGGGTGCCACCACCGGGTCAGGACACCGAGAGTGCGGTGTCGTCGACGACGAAGGACGTCTGGAGGGTGACGTCCTCGGCCATGAGGAACTTCACCGTGACCGACTGCCCCTTGTAGGCGCTCAGGTCGAACGACTTCTGCACGTACGAGCTGTTCTTGTCGAGGTTGCTGTACGTCGCGAGCGTCGTCGTCGACCCGCCGGCGACCACCTGGGCCTTCATCGTGTCGTAGGCGCGGGAGGTCGTGGTCTCGGCCGTGTCGATGCGCACCCAGAAGCTCAGGGTGGCCGACGCCGCGGACGAGGGGATGGTCACGGTCTGGCTCTCGGACTCGGTCGAGGTCTTGCCGTTGCCGCCGAGCCACATCTTCCAGCTGCCGGTGCGGGCCGGCCGGCCGGTGTTGTTGGTGATCGGACCGGAGGTGCCGGTCCACACCGTCGCGCCGGACTCGAACCCGGCGTTCTGGAGCAGGTTGCCACCGGTGGGCGGCGGCGGGGTGCTCCCGCACGACTCGCTGCCGGCCGCGACGTTGATCGCGGAGAACGCCGACTCGACCGCGGTGCACTGGGCCGAGGACGCGCCGTAGAGCTCCTTCGCGGACGCGATGGCGCCGTTGCGGGCCGAGGCGTAGGTGCTCGTCGAGGTGAGCTTCGTCGAGAGGGTCCGGTACCAGATCTTCTCGATGGCGTCCCGGCCGGCGCCGGTGACGGTCGACCCGTTGCACGTCGGGCTGTTGTACGAGACCCCGTTGATGGTCTTGGCGCCGCTGCCTTCGGAGGCCAGGTAGAACCAGTGGTTGAGCGGGCCCGACGAGTAGTGCGGGTCGAGGTTCTTCGTGCTGCTGCTCCAGCAGTCCTGGCTCGACCCGTCCTTGGACGGCTTGTCCATGTAGCGCAGCGGGGTGCCGTTGCCGTTGATGTCGATCTTCTCGCCGATGAGGTAGTCCCCGACGTCGGCGGAGTTGCTCGCGAAGAACTCGACCGCGGTCCCGAAGATGTCGGAGGTCGCCTCGTTGAGCCCACCGGCCTCGCCGGAGTAGATGAGGCCCGCGGTGTTCTCGGTGACGCCGTGGCTCATCTCGTGCGCCGCGACGTCGAGCGAGGTGAGCGGGTGGGTGTTCCCGCTGCCGTCGCCGTAGGTCATCTGGGTGCCGTCCCAGAACGCGTTGACGTAGCCGTTGCCGTAGTGGACGCGGCTGCGGGCACCCGTGCCGTTGTCCCAGATCCCGGCACGCCCGAGCACCGTGTTGTAGAAGTCGTAGGTCTTCTCGGCGCCGTACTGCGCGTCGACCCCGGCGGTCTGCCGGTTGGAGGCCGCGCCGTTGCCCCACACGTTGTCCGCGTCGGTGAAGAGCGTCCCGGCCGCGCTCGAGCTCGTCGAGCCGTTGAGGTCGGTCGTGTAGTTGCCGCGGCTGTCCTTGAGCTGCCACGTCGAGCCGCTCTGGATCGTGTTGAGCGTCACCGTGCCCGAGTACATCGAGTTGCCCGTGCCGTTGACGATCTCGTCCCAGCTCGTGATGACGGCACCCGAGCGGGCGTCGACGACCGTGTGGAGGCGGCTGGGGGTCTGGTCGGCCTTGACTCCCGTCGTCACGACGTCGTAGGCGAGGCGCGGGGTGCCCGAACCGGCCCAGACGACGAGCTCGCCCTTGCTCTTCTCGCCCGAGGCCTTCGAGCGGGCGGCGCCCGTGGACAGGGCCGCGGACTTCGCGACCGTCGGGGTCGCGGTCCTGGCCCCCACGTTCTTGTGCCCGGCGTTGAACCGGACCTCCTCGACCGCACCGGCCCGGCTCTTCTCGACGACGAGGTCGCCGCCGATGACACGCAGGCCCTTCCAGGTCCGCGCGTAGCGCACGTGGGTGGTGCCGTCGCGGTCGGTGACGACCCCCTTGGGCACGAGCTTCTCCGCGCTGGAGAGCCCCAGCGCGTCATGGTCCTTGCCGGGCGAGGAGGCCGACGCCGGCGCCGTGGGGGTGGCGGCGGAGGCGGCGGTGGGGACGCCCGCGACGATGGTCGCGAGGGCCGCGCCGAGGGCGAGGCCGGGGGTGAGTCGTCTCACGGTCGAGGTTCTCCTTCAGGGGGGTTCGCCCGGGTCCGGGCACGACTGGCAACATCCTCCGCTGCAGCGCGCCGGACAACACTTCTTGCGAAGTCTTGACCCCGAGGACGGAACTTTTTACTGCGACACGACGGGACCTTGACCGGGGACGGGACCGCCCGGATCACGGACCACTGCCCGTACAGTGAACCCGCCATGACCGCCGGACCGCAGCCGTTCCGTCGCGAAACGGACGCCGCGCCCCCACCGCGGGCGCCGTCCGCGTCGGGGCTCCCCCGTGCCGTGGCCCGCGCGGTCCGCGGACTCGCCGACCCCGCCGTGCTCGCGGGGGCCGCCGTCGAGACCGTCTGGCTGGGGGCGCACCTCGCGACCTGGCCCCTGGGGCTGCTCGGCGGCGGCCGCCGGGCGGCCGAGCCCGCCTACCGCCTCGAGCACCTCCCCCCGGTGCAGCGCGGCCTGCTCGTCTCGGACATCGAGGCGGCGGGGACCCCGATCCTGCTCGTGCACGGCATCGTCAGCAACCGCTCGATCTTCACCGTGCTCCGCCGCGGGCTGACCCGTCGCGGCTTCTCGAACGTGTTCGCGATGAACTACGCGACCGTCCTCACCGACGTCCGCACGGCGGCGCTGCGCCTCGCCGAGGAGGTCGAGGCGGTCTGCGAGCAGACCGGGTTCGAGCGCATCCACGTCATCGGGCACAGCCTCGGCGGCCTCATCGCGCGCTACTACGTGACCCGGCTCGGTGGCGACGCCCGGGTGCACACCCTCGTCACGCTCGGGACCCCGCACGAGGGCACATGGGCGGCGTACGCCCTCCCGTCCCGGCTGATGCGCCAGATGCGACCGGGGAGCGGCCTGATGCGCGAGCTCGCCCGCCCGGTCCGTGGCTGCCGGACCCGCTTCGTGTCCTACTGGTCCGACTCCGACGCCGCGATCGTGCCCCAGCGCTCGGCGGCCCTGCGCCATCCCGACCTCGCGGCGCGCAGCGTGCGGCTCCACGGGGCGGGGCACCTGACGCTGCCGATGCTCGGCGACGTGGTGCACGGCATCTCCGCCGCCCTGACCCAGCTGGACGCCGACGGGTCGACCCTGCGCCCGGGCGTCACCCCCCTCTCGCGGCGGGAGTGAGGGCGGCGGACCCGGCCGACCCGCGCGTTCCTGAGACGCCTCTCAGCGTGGCAGTCATCACACTGACAGCGTTGTCGCAGGTCAGCGGGTTGTGGCCCATCCGCCGCGTCGCGACACGACCGGGGATCCTCCGGACGGGCTGTGTGTCACGGAATGGTCACGCTACGGTGGACGCGCCCCGTCAGGTCCCTGCCCCACCACCCCCTGAGGTCCCCCCCGTCGTGAGTTCCCGGAAGTACACCGGGCGCCATTACGCCGGACGCCACGGCGTCCAGAAGCGTCGTGTGCGTCTGCCCCGAGCGCTCGGCCCCGGATTCGTCCTGCCGACCACCGCTGCCGCCGCCCTCGTGGTGACGGCCACCGGGGCGACCGTGGCGGAGTCCGCACCGCAGAGCTTCGACCTCACCGGGCAGCAGACGGCCATGGCGCGCACCCAGGAAGTGGCGGCCGAGCAGGCCGTCACCGAGATCGCCACCCGTCGTCAGGACGCGGCGCTGCAGTCCGCCGCGCTCCAGGGCCGGGTCGAGGCCCAGGCGCGCGCCGCCCGCGCGGCCGAGCGGAAGGCCGTCGCCGAGGAGAAGGCCAAGGCCGAGGCGGAGAAGCAGGCGAAGAAGTGGGTCCGCCCGATCCACGTCTGGAACATCACCTCCGGCTTCGGTTGGCGCTGGGGCAAGCAGCACGACGGCATCGACCTCGGCGCGCCGACCGGCACCCCCCTCTACGCGATGTCCAAGGGCACGGTCATCAAGGCCGGCTGGGAGGACAGCTTCGGCTACAAGGTCGAGATCCTGTACTGGGACGGCAGCACCTCCTGGTACGGGCACATGAGCCGCATCGACGTCACGCGCGGCCAGGAGGTCATGCCGGGCGCGCAGGTCGGCCTCGTCGGCAACACCGGCCACTCGTTCGGGTCGCACCTGCACCTGGAGTTCCAGAAGGCCCCGACCGGCGACAACCCCCTCGACCCCGTCCCCTGGCTGAAGAACCACGGCCTCTGGTGACCCGGCGCCCCGGCGCCACCTCCCGACCCCGGCCCGGTGCCGGGGTCGACCCGCGTCCGGACCGCGGGCCCTTGCCGCCTCGCCGTGCGCTCGCGACACTGGGGGCGCGCCGCCCGCCGATCACCGCGGCGGCAGCAGTCCGGGAAGGGGCCTGCCATGACCGACGTCCAGCTGCTCGTGGGGACGACCAAGGGGACGTTCGTCCTCGACGGTGACGCCGACCGTTCGCGCTGGTCGGTCCGCGGACCGTACTGCGACGGCTGGCCCGTCAACCACGTGGTCGGGGACCCGGCGACCGGGACGATGTGGGCCGGTGGTGGGGGTGACTGGTCCGGCGCCGGCGTGTGGCGCTCCCGCGACGGCGGCCACACCTGGGAGCTCACCAAGCTGACGACCGGGCAGGTGGACGTGTGGGCGGCGAGCGACCCCGACTTCGCGGCGGCCATCGACTGGACCGAGGAGCCGGCCCCGTTCGGGGACCGCTTCGGCCAGGTGTGGTCGCTCGGCCGGTCCGGGGAGCGCCTCTACGCCGGGACCAAGCCGGCGATGCTGCTCGTCAGCGACGACGACGGGGCGACGTGGGAGGAGGTCAAGGGCCTCACCGACCATCCGTCCCGCGAGGAGTGGGTCCCGGGTGGCGCCGGGCTCGTCCTGCACTCGATCGTCGCCGACCCCCGCGACCCCGAGCGCCTGTGGATCGGCATCTCCTCGGCCGGCGTCTTCGCCACCGAGGACGGCGGCGTCACCTGGGAGCGGCGCAACGACCTCGCCGACCCCGCCGCCGGAGAGGGCCACGACCACCCCGCCGCGGCGTCGGACGGGCACACCGGGCTGTGCGTCCACCACCTCGAGCACGCCGGCGGCGACCGGCTCTACCAGCAGAACCACCACGGGGTCTGGCGCTCCGAGGACGGCGGCCGCAGCTGGCACGACGTCACCGAGGGCCTGCCCTCGACGTTCGGCTTCCCCCTCTGGGCGCACCCCCGGGACGCCGACACGGTCTGGACGCTGCCGCTCAACGGCGACATGGCGGGACGGTTCCCGCCGGACGCGGCCGCCGCCGTGTGGCGCTCGCGGGACGCCGGGGCCTCGTGGGAGGCGCACCGAGCCGGGCTGCCCCAGGAGGGCTGCTTCTTCACCGTGCTCCGGCAGGCGATGGGCGGCGACCGGCAGGACCCCGCGGGCGTCTACTTCGGGACGAACTCGGGATCGGTGTTCGCCAGCCGCGACGAGGGCGAGTCCTGGGACGAGGTCGCCCGGCACCTGCCCACCATCCTCGCCGTCGACGTGCTCGACCGCACCGGGACGGGGTGAGGTGGACCGGACACGCACCGGGTGGCTCCTCGTCGCGGTGCAGGTCGTGCTCCTCGTCGGGCTCGTCGTGGTCCCGACGGGCACCGCGTGGCCCATGCCCGCATGGCTGCGCTGGGGCGCCACCGGGCTGACCGTCCTCGGGCTCGTCGCCGTCGTCGGCGCGAGCCTCGCGCTGGGTCGCGCACTCACCCCGACCCCGGTGCCCAACGGCCGAGGGGAGCTGCGAACCGGGGGGCCCTACCGGTTCGTGCGGCACCCGATCTACACCGGCGTGCTGTGCGTCGTCTTCGGCCTGACCATCGGGACGCGGCAGCTGGCCGGGCTCGTCCTCGGGGTGTCCACGGTCGTGTTCTTCGGGGTCAAGGCCCGCTGGGAGGAGGCCCGGCTCGCCGAGGCGTTCCCCGGCTACCCCGCGTACGCGGCCGTGACGCCCCGGTTCGTGCCCTTCGTGCCCGTCAGAGCTTCTCGAGCGGCGCGAAGCGCAGGACGAAGCGCTTGACGCCGAGCTCGCCGCCGAAGTCGACCTCGGCCTGCGTCTTCTCGCCCTCGCCGATTGTGCGGACGACCGTGCCGAGACCGTAGGTGTCGTGGGTGACGCGGTCGCCCGGCGAGAGCGGGACGATCGGCCGGTTGCCCGGCGAGCGGACCCCGGGCCGCGCCGCGAGCGTCGCCACCGCCGGCCGCTGGTCGCGCCGGCCGATGGCCGCGGCGCCCGAGAGCTCGCGCTCCCACTCGACGAGCTCGGCCGGGATCTCGTCGAGGAACCGCGACGGCGGGTTGTACTGCGGTGCGCCCCAGGCGGACCGGACTGCCGCACGCGAGAGGTGCAGGCGCTCGCGCGCCCGGGTGATGCCGACGTAGGCGAGCCGCCGCTCCTCCTCGAGCTCCTTGGGGTCGCCGAGGCTGCGCAGGTGCGGGAAGGTGCCGTCCTCCATCCCGGTGAGGAACACGACGGGGAACTCCAGGCCCTTGGCGGTGTGCAGCGTCATGAGCGTGACGACACCGGCCGCCTCGGCCTCGGCGTTGTCGGGGATCTCGTCGGCGTCGGCGACGAGCGAGACCCGCTCGAGGAAGTCCTCGAGCCCGATGACCTCCCCGGTCTCACGGCGGGCCTCGTCGAACTCCCCCGCGACCGCGACGAGCTCGGCGAGGTTCTCGACCCGGGTCTCGTCCTGCGGGTCGTGGCTGGCGCGGAGCTCGGCGAGGTACCCGGTGCGGTCGAGGATCGCCTCGAGCAGGTCGGCGACGCCGGCGTCCTCGTCGTCACGCACGCGGCCGAGGTCCTCGAGGATCGTCGTGAAGCCGGCGATCGCCGCGACCGACCGGGTGGCGATCCCCGGAGCGTCCGCAGCCCGGCCGAGCGCCGCGATGAACGGGATCCGCTCGCGCTCGGCGAGCGCGGCGACGCAGGCCTCGGCGCGCTCCCCGATGCCGCGCTTGGGGACGTTGAGGATGCGGCGCAGGTTGACGGTGTCGGCGGGGTTCGAGAGCAGTCGAAGGTAGGCGAGCGCGTCCTTGACCTCGCGACGCTCGTAGAACCGGGTGCCGCCGACCACCTTGTAGGGCAACCCGACCCGGACGAAGACCTCCTCGAGCGCCCGTGACTGGGCGTTGGTGCGGTAGAAGACGGCGACGTCGCCGGGGCGCACGCCGTGCTCGTCGGAGAGCCGGTCGATGGCACGGGCGACGAAGGACGCCTCGTCGTGCTCGTTGTCGGCGACGTACCCGATGACCCGGGCACCGTCGCCGCTGTCGGTCCAGAGGTTCTTCGGCCGGCGCCCCTCGTTGCGGGCGATCACCGCGTTCGCGGCGCGCAGGATGGTCTGGGTCGAGCGGTAGTTCTGCTCGAGGAGGATGGTGCGCGCCTGCGGGTAGTCCTGCTCGAACTCCTCGATGTTGCGGATGGTCGCGCCCCGGAAGGCGTAGATCGACTGGTCGGCGTCACCGACGACGACGAGCTCGCTGGGCTCGACGCCGTGTTCGGTACGGGTCGCCCCGGACCCCACGAGCTCCTTGACCAGCTGGTACTGCGCGTGGTTGGTGTCCTGGTACTCGTCGACCATGACGTGCCGGAAGCGGCGGCGGTAGTGCTCCGCGACGTCGGGGAAGACCTGGAGCATGTGGACCGTGGTCATGATGATGTCGTCGAAGTCGAGCGCGTTGGCCTGCCGCAGCCGGCGCTGGTACTCGGTGTACGCCTGGGCCAGCACCTGTTCCTGGTGGGTGCCCTCCTCCGCGATGCGACGGGCGTAGGTCTCCTCGTCGACGAGCTCGTTCTTGAGGTTGGAGACCTGGTGGCCGAAGGCCCGCGGGTTGTACCTCTTGGGGTCGAGGTCCATGTCGCGCAGGACCATCGACATGAGCCGCTGGCTGTCGGCCGCGTCGTAGATGGAGAAGGTCGAGCGCATCCCCACCTTGTCGGCCTCGCGGCGCAGGATGCGCACGCAGGCGCTGTGGAAGGTCAGCACCCACATCGCCCGGGCGCGGGGCCCGACGAGGTCGCTGACGCGTTCACGCATCTCGGCGGCCGCCTTGTTCGTGAACGTGATCGCGAGCACCTGACCGGGCTGCACGCCGCGGTCGGCGAGCAGGTGGGCGATGCGGTGGGTCAGCACGCGCGTCTTGCCGGAGCCGGCCCCCGCGACGATGAGCAGGGGCGGGCCCTCGTGCAGCACGGCCTCGCGCTGCTGGGGGTTGAGCCCCTCGAGCAGGGCCGCCGCGTCGGGGCCTGTGTGCACCCCCGCGCCGGGGCCGCCCTCGGGTCCCCGCCCCTCCGCGGCCGCCTCCGCCCACGTCGGGACCCCCGCCGCGTTGACCATGGCCGCGTGGGCGCTGGCGTGCGTCGCGGGGTCGACGTGCGGGTGCTGGGGGTCGCCGAAGTCGAGGCCGTCGAAGAGGGTGCTCATCTCGGGGACCACCCTACGTCCCGGCTCCGACCCCGGGCGGGTCGGCCGGAGCCCCTCAGGGACGGCCGCGTGGCGGGGACCCGAGCAGGCGGGCGCGGAGCCGCGACCACCAGCGGGGGCGGCGCCCCGGGGGCCGCGGCACCGACGGCGCTCGAGGCTCCCTCACGACGAAGACCAGCGGTGCCGCGACGGCGCCCCCGACGGCAAGGACCCAGCGTGGGACGGAGAACAGGACCGTCTCCGAGCCCATCCACCCGAGGCGGCTCCCCACGAGGAACAGCCCGCCGAAGAGCACCACGATGACGACGACGCGCACCAGGGTCGTCGACACGTCCCGGCCGGCACCGAACCGCCGCGCGGCCCGCCGAGAGACCCAGAGGTCGAGCGTCCACGGGAGCACGGCGGCGACGAGCGCGACCGGCACGACGAGGAATGCGTCACTCACCCTGATACGAACGGCACCTGTCCAGTCGCCACCGGCCTGGACGGCGTAGAGGATCGCGAAGAAGCCGGCCGCCCCCAGGGCCCCCAGGAGGATCCGCAGCACGATCGGGCCCGGACCGAGGGGCGGGGCCCACTGCGCGGCGTAGTCCGCCGGCTGGCCGAAGGCCTCGACCGGGTCCTCCCCCGTGGCCCGTAGGTGGTCGAGCACGTCGGCGACGACGACCCGGACCCGCTCCTCGCGCATCTCGGTCTGGCGCAGCTGCTCCGCGAGCACCGCCGCGTAGCCCGAGGCTGCGGTCGCGGTGGGGCGGGGTCGGATCGGATCGTTGTTCGGGTGGTCGCCCCCCTAGGTGGCTAGGTCAACTAGGTGGGTGTGCTACTGCTCGACCGCCCCCACGCCCGCGACCACACACTCAGTGGGCCCCCCGGGGGCGGGCGCCGGTGCAGGGGGGTGGTCGACCCGGCCCGGAGGGCCCTACGGGAAACGGTACGCCGCCGTCGACGCCCGGTCGAGGCTCCGGGCAACCTTCTGCCCGGGGGGTTCGCCACCGACACGGAGCGGACCTCCGTCGACACCGGCCCGGAGTTGGTAGCCTCCCCGCGGCCCGGCATCTGCCGAGCACAGATCCGAGGGGGAAACCACATGCTCATCTGGGGATGGGGACGCAAGTCCCGCAGCCAACAGCTCGACGCCGCGCAGGCGCTCATCGCGAACTTCCGCTACTTCAGCCTGTTCTTCGTCTTCACCGCCACGTGGGGGGCGAAGTACGTGCTCGCCCGGGTGCAGGAGGACGGCGGGGTGTCGTACCGCGACGTCTCCGCGGAGGAGGCGACGCGGCTCGCCGCCGGGGGTGTGCTGCCCGCCCCGTCGCCGTGGCAGCGCTTCAGCCTGCTCGGCCTCGTCGTGCTCGTCGTCGCCTTCGTCGGGATCTCGGCGGCCCTGTCCACCTCCTGACCCCTACGGTGGGGCCATGGCCTCGCGCAAGGGTGAGTTCGGCGAGCCGGTCGTCCTGGACGTCGACGGCTTCGACGTCCGCGTCTCCAGCCCCGACCGGGTGTACTTCCCCGCACGCGGGGAGACCAAGCTCGACCTCGTGCGCTACTACCTGTCGGTGGGGGACGGCATCGTCAACGCGCTGCGGGAGCGGCCCTGCATGCTGCACCGCTTCCCCGACGGCGTGGCCGGCGACAAGGTCCACCAGAAGCGGCTGCCGCGTGGGGCCCCACCGTGGGTCGAGACGGTGCGCCTCCACTTCCCCCGCTACGGCCTGCACGCCGACGAGCTGTGCGTCACCCGGCTCGCCGACGTCGCGTGGGCCTGCCAGATGAGCACCGTCGAGTTCCACCCGTGGAACAGCCGTCGGGCCGACACCGAGAAGCCCGACGAGTGGCGGATCGACCTCGACCCGATGCCCGACGCCCCGTTCTCCCGGGTCCGGCGTGCCGCGCACGTCGCCCACGAGGTGCTCGACGAGCTGGGCGCCACCGGATGGCCGAAGACGAGTGGCGGCCACGGACTGCACGTGTACGTGCGGATCGCCCCCGACCACGGGTTCTCGGACGTCCGGCGGGCGGCGCTGGCCTTCGCCCGCGAGGTGGAGCGGCGCCTGCCCGACGACGTGACGACGACGTGGTGGCGCAAGGACCGCGACCCCGCGGCGGTGTTCGTCGACTACAACCAGAACGCCCGCGACCACACCATCGCCGCCGCGTACTCGGTGCGCGGCAACGACATCGGCACAGTGTCGACGCCGATCGCCTGGGACGAGGTCGACGACGCCGAGCCCAACGACTTCACCATCGCCACCGTCCCCGAGCGCTACGCGAAGCTCGGCGACCTCCACGCGGGCATCGACGACGCCGTCTTCGACATCACACCGCTGCTCGAGTGGGCCGAGCGGGACGAGGCGGAGGGAGCCGAGGCCCCGCCCGAGCCCGACGACACCGGGAAGCCCTGATGGACCTCGTCGTCCCGCCGGGCCCCGGCGTGCCGGACGGGCTGACCGTCCCGGCCGCGGAGCTCGTCGAGCGGTTCTCCCGGTCCTCGGGCCCGGGCGGGCAGGGGGTCAACACGGCGGACAGCCGGGTCGAGCTGGAGCTCGACGTCGCCGGCACCGGCGCCCTGACCGAGACCCAGCGGCGCCGGGTGCTCCGCGCCCTGGCCGGACGGCTCGTCGACGACCGGCTGCTCGTCGTCGCCGCATCCGAGCACCGCCAGCAGCGCCGCAACCGCGTGGCCGCCCGCGACCGGATGGCCGAGCTGCTGCGCGACGCGATGGCCCCGCCACCGCCACCCCGCCGGGCCACCCGACCCACCCGGGGCTCCCGGGAACGCCGACTGACCGCCAAGAAGCGCCGTGGGGAGATCAAGTCCGCGCGCGGCAAGCCCGCCCCGGACGCCTGACCCGCTCAGCCGAGGCCGGCGACGAGCGTCACGACCTCGTCGGCGCAGCCCCACGAGAGGGTGACCCCGGCGCCACCGTGCCCGACGTTCGACACGACCGGCCGGCCGTGCAGCTCGTGGACCCGCAGGTCGACCTCGGGCGCCACGGGCCGCAGCCCGACCCGCGAGCCGAGCACCTCGGCGCCCCGGAGCGCCGGGACGGCCTCACGACACCGGGCGACGATGGCCCGGTGGACGGCCGGGTCGGGCTCCTCGGAACCGCCCGGCGCGTCGGTGCCCCCGCAGACGACCCACCCGGGATGCGGGAGGACGTAGGTCATCCCCCCGGCGAAGCCGTCGTCGACGAACCAGTGCTCGAGGCCGGGGTTCGCGAGCAGGGCGACCTGCCCGCGGGACGGAGTGACCTCGACGCCCGGGAGCAGCTCGCCGGAGCGGAGCCCGGTGGCCAGCACGACGATGTCGTCCTCGACCTCGTCGAGGTCCCCGACGCGACCCTCGTCGACCGCGACGCCGGCGGAGAGGCACGCCTTCTCGAGCCAGTCGAGGTAGACGGGCATCGCGACGAGCGGCACCGTGGCGACGACGCCCGAGCCGGCGCCCTCCGGCAGCTCGCCCGAGGTCGCGTCGCGGCACCCGGGGACCCCCTCGGTCCACCACCGGTCGGGTCCGGCGCGCTCGACGAGGAGGCCCTCGCGCAGCGCGACGCCGGTGCTCGGGTCCTCGGCCAGGGCCGTGAACCGCCCGAGGGAGACCAGCCCCCACGCGACCGCCCGTTCCCGGGGCTCGACGTGGTACGGGAACCACAGGCCTCCGGCGACGGCCGACACGGTTCCTGCGGCCGGGACGTCGCGCACGCACCGGACGGTGTGGCCGGCGTCCGCGAGGCGCAGCGCCGAGGTGAGCCCGACGACACCACCACCGACCACCGTCACGCGTGTCACGACCCCATCGTCGCGACAACGGACGGCCCACGGGGCCCGCCACGCCGAGCGAGCGACGCCGTGTCGAAGGGACCCGGCGTCGGCGGACCGGGCGGCGCCGGGCCCCCGGTCGTAGAGTCCGCGGCATGGAGCGCCTCGACCCGCACCCGGTGACCGGGACGCCGTTCCCCTCCCCCGTGCCGCCCGGAGCCGGCTGGCCGGGAGACCCCGCGGCGCCGGACACCCCCGTCGCGGCCACCGCTCCGCAGGTCCGCCGGCTGGCGGCGTCGTCCGCCTCGCTGCCCGAGCTCCAGGCACGCGTCTCGGTCTGCCGGGCCTGCCCACGGCTCGTCCGCTGGCGCGAGGACGTCGCGCGCACCGGCCGGCGGGCGTCCTTCGCCGACCAGCCGTACTGGGGCCGGCCCGGCCCGTCCTTCGGCGACCCCGATGCCGAGGTGCTCCTCGTCGGGCTCGCCCCCGCGGCCAACGGCACCAACCGCACCGGCCGGATGTTCACCGGGGACTCCTCGGGGGACTTCCTCTGGGCCGCGCTCCACCGCACGGGGTACGCGACGCAGCCGACGTCGGTCGCGGCCGGCGACGGCCAGGCCCTCACCGGGCTGCGCATCGTGGCGGCGGTCCGGTGCGCTCCCCCGGCGAACAAGCCGACGCCGGCCGAACGCGCGGCGTGCGCGCCGTGGCTCGAGCGTGAGCTCACGCTGTCCGCGCCCCGGTTGCGGTCGATGCTCTGCCTCGGCGCCATCGGGTGGGACGCCGCCCTCGCGGCGGCACGGTCCCTCGGGTGGGAGGTGCCTCGCCCCAAGCCACGGTTCGGCCACGGGGCCGAGGTCGCGCTGGCGACACCGGAGGGCCGCACCGTGCGGCTGGTCGGGTGCTACCACGTGAGCCCGCACAACACGTACACGAAGCGGCTCACCCCGGAGATGCTCGACGCCGTGCTGCACGGGCTGCGCTCGTCGTAAAAGGTTGGCGGGCAGCGACCCAGGGCCGTAGCGTCGGCGGATGATCACCCTCACCCGTCCCGATGCCCGCCTGCGCCGGTCCTACCTGTCCGCCCACGACGAGTTCGTCTCGATCGGCGAGGGCCAGCGCGACGGGGACGGCGTCTGGGTCGAGGAGCCCGACGACGGAGGGTTCGAGGGGGTCGCGTTCACCCGCGCCGAGCTGGAGACTCCGGAGGGGTTCGAACGGTTCGCGGCACGGCGCCGCGACCAGGCCCGGGAGGACGCTCCTCGGCCCACGGGCCACGTCCCGTGCTCGTTCTTCTGGGTCGTCGACGACGAGGACCCGACGACCTACCTCGGCTCGCTCTCGGTCCGCCACCGCCTCACGCCCTTCCTCCTCGAGGTCGGCGGCCACATCGGGTACTCGGTCCGGCCCTCGGCCCGACGACGAGGTGTCGCGACCACCGCGCTGCGGCTGGCCCTCCCCGAGGCGGCCGCCCTGGGCATCGACCCGGTCCTCGTGACCTGCGACGACGACAACCTCGGGTCCGCCGCGGTCATCGAGACCAACGGTGGCGTCCTCGAGGACGTCAGGGACGGGAAGCGCCGCTACTGGATCGCCGGCGCCGCCTGAGGCCGACCTAGGCTGGCGGCATGAGCGACCGCCACGGACCAGCCCTCGTCGTGCCCTCCACCGGCGGACCCGACGTGCTCGTCGTCGAGGACCGGGCCGCCGCCGACCCGGGCCCCGGGGAGCTGCTCGTCGAGGTCTCCGCCGTCGGCGTCAACTTCATCGACGTCTACCAGCGCGAGGGCGTCTACCCCCTCGAGACGCCCTTCGTGGCGTGCAACGAGGGCGCCGGCACGGTCGTCGCGGTCGGGCCCGGTGTCGAGGGCTTCTCGGTCGGCGACCGGGTGGCCTGGCCCCAGGGGGTCGGCAGCGGCGCGCGGTACGCAGTGCGCCCCGCGTCGACGGTCGTGCCCGTCCCCGACGCGGTCGAGCTCGACCACGCCGCAGCCGTGATGCTCCAGGGGCTCACGGCGCACTACCTCACGACGAGCACCTTCCCGGTCGAGCAGGGGACGGTCGCCCTGGTGCACGCGGCGGCCGGAGGCGTCGGTCAGCTCCTCGTCCAGATGGTCCGGGCGCGCGGTGGCGTCGTCGTGGCGACGGCCGGGGGTCCGGAGAAGTGCGCGACGGCCGCCCGGCTCGGCGCGGACCACGTCATCGACTACCGCGCCGTCGACGACCTCGCCGCCGCGGTGCGGGAGGCCGCGGGCCGGGGCGTCGACGTCGCGTACGACGGCGTCGGCAGGGACACCTTCGACGCCTCGCTCGCGTCGCTGCGGCCGCGCGGGGTGCTCGCCCTGTTCGGCGCGGCGAGCGGCCAGGTGCCCCCGTTCGACCTCCAGCGGCTGAACTCGGGCGGCTCCCTCTTCGTGACCCGCCCGACGCTCGCGCACCACCTCGCCGGCCGCGAGGAGCTGGAGTGGCGCGCCGGCGAGGTGCTCGGCGCCGTGGCCGACGGCAGCCTCGCGGTGTCCGTCGGTGGCCGGTACGCCCTGGCCGACGCCGCGCAGGCCTACCGCGACCTCGAGGGCCGCCGCACCCAGGGCAAGCTCCTGCTCCTGCCGTGACCCTCCCGGGCCGGGGTCACCCCGACCCCGCCCGTCCGGTCAGGAGGCGGAGGTCCAGAGCACGGCGATGGCCGCGTTGAGGACGGCGAGCCAGCCGGCGGCGGTGACGAGCTGGGCCCGCTCACCCTCGCCCTTGCGGACCTTGGCGGCGGCGATCTCGGCGCACGCCGCGACGGCGATCGCGATGAGCAGCTTGACGCCGATCTTCGCGTGGTTGACGGGCTCGTCACCCGCCTCGACGATGCCGACGAGGATCAGCCCGGTGGCGAGCTGGGCCCGCGCGCCCCAGAGCAGGGCGGGCGTCGAGCGGCCGCGGGCGACGAACACCGCACTGCCGACGATCGCCGCCATCCCGAGGAGGTGGAGGAGGACGAAGACGTTCTCGAGGAAGCCCATGGCCCCAGCCTAGGGCGCGCGCCGTCAGACGAGTCGGCGGCCCATCGCCCACGCGGTCAGCTCGTGCCGCGAGGACAGCTGGAGCTTCCGGAGCACCGACGAGACGTGGGTCTCGACGGTCTTCACCGAGATGAAGAGCTCCTTGGCCACCTCCTTGTACTGGAAGCCGCGCGCGATGAGCCGCATCACCTCGCGCTCGCGGGCCGAGAGGCGGTCGAGCTCCTCGTCGACCTCGGCGATCTCGCCCGCCGCCGCCCCGAAGGCATCGAGGACGAAACCCGCGAGCCGCGGCGAGAAGACCGCGTCCCCGTCGGCGACCCGGCGGATCGCCGTCACGAGGTCGCGGGCGTTGATCGTCTTGGTGACGTAGCCGCGGGCGCCGGCGCGGATCACGGCGATGACGTCCTCCGCGGCGTCCGAGACCGAGAGCGCGAGGAAGCGCACCGGCTTCCCGTCCGCCGTCTCGACCCCGGCGCAGCCCCGGATGACGTCTCCGCCCCCGTTGCCCGACCCGCCCGGCAGGTGCACGTCGAGCAGGACGACGTCCGGGGTCTCCTTCCGGATGACCGAGATGGCCGTGTCGACATCCGGTGCCTCACCGACGAACTCGCACACCGGGCCTGCGCCGGCCATCGCCTCGGTGAGCTCGGCACGGACGCCGGTGCGGAACATCCGATGGTCGTCGACGAGGACGACCCGGATCGGTGGGGCGGGGGTCTTCGCGGTGGGGGCCTGGCTGGTCATGAGTCTTCTCCTTCGATCGGCGGGAGCCGGAGCTCCACCTCGGTGCCGTCCTCGCGCCGGCGGACCCGCGCCGTGCCGCCGTGGCGTTCCATCCGGCCGAGGACCGACTGGCGGACGCCGAGGCGGTCACCGGGGACGGCGTCGAGGTCGAAGCCCTCCCCGCGGTCGCGGACGAAGGCCTCGACCCCGGCCGGGCCGATCTCGACGTAGGCGGTGACGGGAGGGCTGCCGTGACGGACGGCGTTGAGCAGGGCCTCGCGCAGCGCCCGCGAGAGCGCCGCCCCGTGCTGCTCGAACGGACGGTCGCCGGTGACGACGAGGTCGACGGGCACCCCGTGGAGGTCCTCGACCTCGTGGGCGACCTCGGTGACGGCCGCGGCGAGCGAGGACTGCGAGCCCTGCGGGCCGTCGTACAGCCAGGTCCGCAGCTCGCGCTCCTGGGCCCGGGCGAGCCGGGTGACCGCCGCCGGGTCGGCGGACTGGCGCTGGATGAGCGCAAGGGTCTGGAGGACGGAGTCGTGCAGGTGCGCCGCGATGTCGGCGCGCTCGGTGGCGCGCACCGCGGCGTCCTGCTCCCGCCGGAAGTCGCCCCACAGCCGCACCGCCCACGGCGCGGCGAGGATGAGGGCTCCGACGAGCACGGCGAGCGCGGCGAGCACGGCGTCCCAGAGGACGCTCACCGAGCGCCCACGGGTGACGATGACGAGGATGCCGACCAGCGCGAGTCCCGACCCGAGCAGGACCCGCACCCACCCCATGCCGTCCCGGCCCCCGGTGAGCCACCGCGAGCGCTGGGCCTGGTCGAGGTTGGACCACGCGACGACGGCACCCACCGCGATGACGAAGATCGGGACGAGGACCGAGCCGCGCACCGACACCCCGACGCCGGGGACGACGAGCAGGGCCGCACCCGCGACGACGAGCACCCCGCCCGCGACGAGCAGGACCGTCCAGCGGCGACGCTCCGACCACGGCGTCGGAGCCGGGGGTCCGGCGTGGCCGTCCCCCTCCGGCGTCAGCGCCCAGAGGAACAGGTACGCCGCGACCCCCGCGCCCCCGGAGAAGGCGAGCACGACGAACGCGACGCGCACCAGCCGGGGGGAGACACCGAGGTGGCGTGCCACGGCGTCGCAGACCCCCGGCGTCCAGCCGGCGCTGCGGTCGCGGACGAGCCCGGGACGCGTCGGGTGCCGCTCCGGCGCGGCGCCGGAGGCGGTGCGCACGCGGGTCGCGGCGGGCTCGTAGGGGGTGGGCACGACACCATCCTGACGCACGAACGGCCCGGCGGACCCCCGTCCCGGGGTCCGGTCAGGGGGTGCTCAGGGTCGACCCTCATGGCGGGGAGCACCCCGGAGGACGAGAGTGAGTGCCATGAGCGACACCCCCACCCAGCAGAGCCCCCCGCCCGGTGCCGGCGGCTTCATCGACGACTCGCTCGCGCGCCTCCGGGGCCTCGGCGTCCACCGCGACACCGGGCGACGCTGGTTCGGCGGGGTCTGCGCCGGGATCGCCGGGCGCTTCGACGTCGACCCGCTCCTCATCCGGGCCGCGGCGATCGCGCTGACCATCGCGGGCGGCGTCGGCATCCCGATCTACCTCGTGTTGTGGCTGCTCCTCCCCGACCAGCACGGCGTCATCCTCGCCGAGCGCTCGCTGCGGAACGGCGACGCGTGGGCGACCGTCCTCGTCGTCGTGACCGGCGTGGTCGTCGTCGGGAGCCTGCTCTCGATCGGCGCGGGCGGCGACCCCTGGGGCGGCTCCTGGTGGCTGCTCGTCCCCGTCGGCCTCGTCGTGTGGGTCCTCGCGACCCGCAGCCGCGCCACCACCCCGAGCGGCCCGTGGGCGTCACAGACCGCTCCCCCGCCGCCCCCACCCCCCGGAGGTACCCCGATGTCCGCACCCCCGAGCTCGTACGCCACCCCGGCCGGCCCCCCTGCCGCCTCCGGCCAGGCGCCGTACGGCCAGACGCCCTACGGCCAGGCCGCCCACCCGCAGGGCCCGTACGGAGGGACCCCCGTGCCGCCCGTCCCGCCCCGCCCGATCGCGCCGCCCCCGCCGCCGGCCCCCCGACGCCGCCGCCCGAGCGGGTTCGTCGGGCTCGTCTCCCTCGGCCTGTCCATCGCCCTCGTCGGGCTGGGCGTGGCCCTCGCCGGACCCCTGGGCTACCCCGGTGAGCCGGCCGTGCTCGGGTTCGTCATCGCCCTGGCCGCCGTCTCCGCCATCGTCCTCGGCCTCGGGGTCACCGGCCGCGCCGCGGGGTTCAGCGGCTTCCTCGTCATCGTCCTCGGGTTCGTCACGACCATCACCGTCGCCGCGCTCCACGTGCCGGCCGGCGGAGGTGTCGGCGAACGGGTCTGGGCTCCGACGGCGACGAGCGTGCCGGCCACGTACGACCTCGGGCTGGGCGACGCCCGGCTCGACCTCACGGCCCTCGCCGACTACTCGGCGTCCGCCACCGGGCCGGCGGACATCGACGTGAACGTCGGGGTCGGCGAACTCGTCATCATCGTGCCGGACGGGCTCGACGTCCGCCTCGAGAACCAGCTCGGGGCCGGCGACCTGCGGCACGAGATCCGCACCACCGCAGGCACGACCGAGCTCGTCGAGAGCCGGTCGGGCACCGACGTCAGCTACGACGTCGAGGTCGGTGGCACCACCCCCGACCTCGTCGTGACGGCCGACATCGGCCTCGGCGCGATCACCATCATCGAGGAGAACTGACATGAGCACCGACGACACGACCCGTCCGCTGAGCACCGACCTCGGGCTCGACGACGACGCGCACACCGGCGCGGCCGGGACCACCGCCGGGTCCGGCGGCCCGGCGGCCCCGCCCACGCCCCGCTGGCGCGCCGGGCCGGCCCCCTTCGCGGTCCTGCTCGGCATCCTCGGCCTCGTGACGGCCGGCGCGGTGCTGCTCAGCGAGCTCGCCGACGTCCGGGTCCCGTGGGCCGACCTCGGGCCGTGGACGATCGTCGCCGGCGGCGTCGTCGTCATCATCCTCGGCGTGGTCGGGCTGCGCAGCAACCGCGGTCAGGACTGAGGGCCGAACCCCGGGCACGCAGACCCCAGCCGCCCGCAGCGCCCCCGGGATGCTCGCGACGACCGGCACCGCCCCCAGCTCCGCGAAGGGCACCCACCGCGCGTCCGCGGTCGACCCGCCCACGTCGTGCACGACGGGGCGGGTCGGCCGCGTGCAGCGAGCGGTGTGGATGAGCCGCACGGCGTGGTAGTCCTCGGCGCCGCGGGGCGAGTGGCCGACCCAGTGCTGGGTCATCACCTCGACGAAGCGGACCTCGTCGACGACCTGCCCCGTCTCCTCGAGCACCTCGCGGACCACGGCGTCGGTCGGCGACTCGTCCCGCTCCAGGCCCCCGCCCGGCAGGTTCCAGCGCCCCTCGGCACCGGTGGCGGACGAGAGCTGGGTGAGCAGCAGCGTCTCGTCGGCGACGACGACCGCGTAGGCGGCGACGCGCTGCCGGGGGCGGACCACCGCGTGCTGCGCCCGGTCGAGCCCGGGGCCGCGCGGGGCCGAGGTCTCCCGCCGGGCCGACACGGCGACCACCTCGTACCGGAGCACGAGGTCGTCGAGCACCCCGCCGACGGCGACCCCCCGCCCGCTCCAGCCGCGGGCGGCGAGACCGTGGAGCGGGTCCTCCCCGTGCCCGAGGACGAAGGAGACGACCTCGACACCGTCCCTCGCCCCCACGACGGTGATCACGAGCGAGCCCCGGCCCGGCGGTACTCCCGGAGGGTCTTCTCCACGGTGGACGGCCAGTCGTGACGAGTCGCGCTCTCCCGCAGGTGGCCCCGCAGTCGCCCCCGGAGGACGCCGTCCACCGCGAGTCGGGCGAGGCCCTCGGCCACCGCGGCGTCGGAGTCCGCGAGCAGCCCGTCGACACCGTCCCGGACGACGTCGTCCACCCCGGTGCCGCGGGGCGCCACGACGGGGAGGCCGGCCGCCTGCGCCTCGAGGGCGGCGATGCCGAAGGCCTCGAGGTGGGCGGTGGAGACGTAGAGATCGCCCGAGTGGTGGAGCCGCCGCAGCGCCTCCGGGTCGAGCCGGCCCGGCAGCGCGACCCAGTCCATCCCCCGGGCCCGGAGGTAGGCCTCCATCGCCGGGCGCTGCGGCCCCTCGCCCGCCACGGTCGCCCGGAGCGGGACGGAGGCGTCGAGCAGCTCCCGTGCGTCGTGGAGCGCGCCGAGCAGGGCCAGGGGGCGCTTGCGGGTGACGAACCGCATCGCGGTGACGACGTGCACCCCGTCCTCGGGAACGCGGGGCGCCGCGGAGGGGTCCGGCGCCCACCAGGCGACGTCGATGCCGTTGCCGAGCACCGCGACCTCGACGTCACCGGCGGCCGCCCGGAGCCGCCCGGCCGCCATGCCCGACACCGCACTGAGGGCCACCCCGCGACGCGCCCACCGACCGATGTGCCCGACCACCCGGAAGAGGACTGCGGACCGCCCGAAGACGCAGTGGAAGGTGGCGGCCACCGGGAGGCCCACCGCGAGGCTCGTGCGGACCAGGTCCGTCGCGAAGGGGCTGACCACCCCGAGGTGGGCGTGCGCGACGTCGAAGCCGCCGGCCGCGAGCCGGCGGCGCACCTCCGGCGGCGCGAACGGGTTGACGGGCACCCCGTTCGGCAGCGGGATCGCCATCCGGTGCACGACGACCCCGTCGGACTCGGTGGTGCGCGCGCCGTGCCGCTCCCCGTCGGGTCCGGTGGTCGCGGTGAACACCTCGACCTCGTGACCCGCCGTCGCCAGGTGGTGCGCGAGGTCGTGGACCTGCCGCTCGATCCCGCCGAGCCGGGGCGGGTAGCAGTCCGACAGGAGGGCGACCTTCACGAGGGTCCACCCTGCCATGCGGGAGGATGGGCGACGATGTCCCGCACGCTCGTGGCGTTCCACGCCCACCCCGACGACGAGGCCCTGCTCACGGCCGGCACGATGGCTCGTGCCGCCGCGGAGGGCCACCGGGTCGTCCTCGTCCTCGCGACCGACGGCGGAGCGGGCCTGGCGGCCGAGGACCTGCGCCGCGACGGGGGGCTGGGCACCCGCCGCCTCGCCGAGGCCGAGCGGTCCGCCGCGGCCCTGGGCGTCGCCCGGGTGGAGTGGCTCGGCTACGCCGACAGCGGGAGCGGCCCGGAGCCCGAGCCCGACCTCCCCGGCACGACCCGGTTCTGCCGCGCTCCCCTCGAGGAGGCCGCGGAGCGGCTCGCCGCCGTGCTGCGCACCGAGCGTGCCGACGTGCTCCTCTCCTACGACGTCAACGGCGGGTACGGCCACCGCGACCACCGGCGCGTGCACGAGGTGGGTGCGCGCGCGGCCGAGATCGCGGGCACCCCGCGCGTGCTCGAGGCGACCGTCCCCCGCGACACCATCGTCCGGGCGCTGCGGGCCGTCGGTCGCGTCCGCCGGTTCCCCGCCGAGTTCGACCCGACGAGCTTCGAACGGGCGTACACCGCACGCGCCGAGATCACCCACCGCATCGACGTCCGGCGGCAGGTCCGCGCGAAGCGGGAGTCGATGCGCGCCCATGCCTCCCAGGCGACCGGCGGCGGCGCGCAGGCCGTCGGGGAGGGCGGCCAGACCGGTGACCGGACGCTGGCCGCCTTCCTCCGGATCCCCCGGCCCCTCTACGATCTGGTGTTCGGACGGGAGTGGTTCCGCGACCCGTCCCGACCAGCAGGGGGACCGGTGTCGACCGACGTGTTCGAGGGGCTGCCGTGAGGGCGGCCGGTGTCGAGGTGCCCACGCACCGGCGCCAGATGCTCCAGTTCGTCGCGGGGATGGTGCTGGCCGTCGTCCTCCTCGTGTGGGGGCTCCCCTACTTCGCGAAGACGTCCTGGGCCGAGATCTGGCACGTCATCCGGTCCGTGCCGTGGCACCACGCGGTCGGCTTCCAGCTCATCATGCTGCTCGGCCTCTACAGCTACACGTTCACCTTCACCGGGTCCCTGCGCGGGCTGACCCACGGCAAGGCGCTCGTCATCAACCTCTGCGGGTCCTCGGTCTCGAACCTGCTGCCCGGCGGGGGCGCGGTCGGGCTCGCGGCGACCTACGCCATCTGCCGTTCGTGGGGGTTCTCGCGCCGGGCCACGTCGACCTCGGCCATCGTCACCGGCGTCTGGAACGTCCTCGCGCGGATCGCACTGCCGGTCGTCGCGATCCTCGTCCTCATGTTCAGCGGGGTCACGCTGCCGGCCGCGCTCACCGACCTCGCGATCGCGGGGTCGCTCACCGGCATCAGCATCATCGCGCTCTTCGCCGGCGTGATGGGCAGCGAACGGGTCGCGCAGCGCCTCGGCACCCTCCTCGACCGCGTCCTCGGGCCGCTGATCCGCAGGCGCCGTCCCGACTCCACGATGCGGGTCGAGGACCTCGTGCACGACCTGCGCGGACGCATCATCGACATCGTCAGCTGGCGGTGGTGGTCGATGACGCTGGGGATGACCGGCTTCTTCGGGGCCTACTACGTCCTCTTCGTCCTCGTGATGCGCGACACCGGGGTCAACCTGTCGCTCACCCTGCTCTTCGCGGCGTACGCGATCGGCCGCCTGCTCACGGCCGTCGGGATCACCCCGGGCGGGGTCGGCGTCACCGAGACGGCGACGACCGTCGTCCTCGTCGGGTGGGGCGCGGACGCGGCGTCGGCGACGGCCGGTGTCATCCTCTTCTCGCTGTTCACCCACGTGATGGAGGTGCCCCTCGGCGGTCTCGGGTGGCTGCTCTGGTCGCTCAGCACCAAGGTCGAGCCGCCGGCCGAGGGCGAGGAGCCGATCTTCACCGTGCCCCTGGCGGGCGACGGCACGGACGACGCGGCGGACACCTCGACCGTGCCCGACGCCCCCGCAGCTCCCGACCCGACCTAGGGGCTGTCGACCTCACGCGCTGCTCGGGACCGCGCTGCCCGCGCCCCTCGGTCGCGTGAGCCGCTGGTGTTCGCGCCTGGGCGCAGCGTCCTCAGCTGCTCCCACCGGCGACTGCCCCTGGCACGATGACCGCGGTGAAGAGGGCCGCGTTCAGGCTGTCGATGGCCCGCTTGACCGCCACTCCGACCGCGACCTCGTCGCACGCCCGTGCCACACGACGCGTGAGGTCCTTCGTCGACATGCCCTCGGACTCGGCGGCGAGCACCTTCGTGGCGACACCGAGCGCCTGAAGGATCGCCAGCAAGGTCGCGTCGGTCGCCGAGGGTGACGCGCCGGCGAGGACGTTCCGCAGGCGTTCGCGGACCGCGCGCTCGGGCAGCGGATCCAGGGTCGGGCGCTTCTGGGCGACCAGGCCCAGGAACCTCGCGGGCACCACGTCCACGACGCCGGCACTCACCAGCTCCTCGACGACCTCGGCCTCCGGGTCGAGCCTGCGGTCCTGGACCAACGTCGAGAGCTTCGTGCCGTCCTTCTCGACGAGCCGGGCGAGGACCGTGTCGAGCACGGCTCGACCGGTCGGCGTCGCGTCGACCACGCGCACCCTCGGGTCCTTCCGCTCGTCGAGAACGACCCGTTCCTCGATCAGCAGGTCGGCGATCGTCGCGGCGCTCAGCGCCCACCCGGTCTGGGTGCCCCAGCTCGCCGGGCCGCCCTCGTCGTTCGTCAGGAGCAGGAAGAGCTCCGCAGCGGTGTCCATGTCTCCACGATACGAAGCGTCCGGCGCGCGTCAGCCGGCGAGGAACGCCGCGACCGCCCCGTGCAGGGCGGCGAGGTCGTCGACGTGGACCAGCTCGCGCGCCGAGTGCATCGAGAGCAGCCCCACCCCGATGTCGATGGTCGGGATGCCGAGCCGGGTCGCGGCGAGCGGGCCGATCGTCGAGCCTCCGGGGATGGTGTTCGTGTTGACGAACGGCTGCCACGGCACCCCCGCCGTCGTGCAGGCGGTCGCGAAGACCGCCTCGCCGCGGGCCTCGGTCATGTACCGCTGGTTGGCGCTGATCTTGAGCAGCGGGCCACCGCCGGGCCGCGGGTGGTTCGTCGGGTCGTGCTTCTCCACGTGGTTCGGGTGGACGAGGTGCCCGGCGTCGCTGGAGAGCAGCCACGACCCGCGCAGCGCCCGGGCGGCGTCGGTGCGGGTGGCCCCCAGGCCCTCCTGGACGCGCTCGAGGACGTCCTCGAGGAACGGGCCGGACGCCCCCGACGGCGTCGCCGAGCCGACCTCCTCGTGGTCGAACGCGGCGAGTACCGGGATGTGCCCGGACTCCGGCGCGTCGAGCAGGCCCATGAGGCCGGCGTGCACGCTCGTCAGGTTGTCCAAGCGCCCGGAGGCGAGGAACGCGCCGCCGATGCCGAGCCGCGCCGGCGGCTGCGTGTCGGCGAGGAAGAGGTCCCAGGCGACGGCGTCGCCGAGCTGCTCGCGCAGCCAGCCCGCCGCGTCCCCGGGGCCCTCGACCCCGACGACCGGCACGAGGTGCCGCTGCCGGTCGATGGCCGCGCCCTCGTTGGCGCCCCGGTCGAGGTGGATCGCGAGGTTCGGGATGCGCGCGACGGCGCCGGTGGCGACGAGCCGGGTGCTCCCGTCGGGGTGGACGGCCCGCCCCGCGAGGGCGAGGTCGCGGTCGAACCACGTCGGCAGGGTCGGACCGCCGTAGACCTCGACGTTCAGCTGCTCCCACCCGTCCCTCTGGACGACGGGGTTGGGCTTGAGCCGGAACCCCGGGGAGTCGGTGTGGGCACCCAGCACGCGGAAGGGCGTCGTCGGCCCCGCCCCCGCCGGCAGCCGCCAGGCGATGACCGCGCCGTCGCGGACGACGACGTACCCCCCGGGCTCGCTCGGCCAGGCCTCGCGCTCGTCGAGCTCGGTGAACCCGGCCGCGGCGAGGCGGTCGCGGGTGACCGCCGCCGCGTGGAACGCGGTCGGGGACTCGATGACGAACTGGGCGAACTCGGCGGCGACGGTGTCGGAGGTGCTCACGCCCCTCATCGTCGCACCGGCCGCCCGCTCCTCCCCGGGCGGGCGTGACCCGCGGGCTAGGAGGAGCGCAGCAGCCGGCGGACCTGCCGTTCGCGCGCCTCGTCGGCGAGCGGGTCCTCCATCGGCTCGGGCTCGAAGGGGCGGCCGGTCGCCCGCTCGGCCGCCACCGCGATGAGGGCGTCGGACACCATCGGGTTCGCGGGGAGCAGCGGGCCGTGCAGGTAGGTGCCGATCACGTGGAGGGTGCGGGCGCCCTCGGTGCGGTCCTCGCCGTTGTTCCCGTGACCCGAGAGCACGGTCCCGAACGCCTCCTGTCCCTCGCCGAGGACCGTGGAGCCGGAGTGGTTCTCGTAGCCGACGACCTGACCGAACTCGGTCTCGAGGCAGACCGGCCCGACCATCCGCTTGTCGTTGCCCCGCGTGGTGACGTCGAGGATGCCGAGCCCCGGCAGCACCCGCCCGGTGACGGTGTGGAAGGAGTTGCCGAAGAGCTGGTACATCCCGCAGATGACGAGCATCGGGACACCGTCGGCCGCCATCGCCGTGAGGGAGGGGCCGATCGCCTCGAGGTCGGCCTCGACCCGCGCCTGACCGGAGTCCTGCCCGCCGCCGCCCATGAACAGGTGCGCGTCGTCGCGGAACGGGGCGCCCGGGTCGTGGAGGACGACCTCGGCGGTGTAGCCGTGCCGCCGGATGCGGCTGGCCAGCGCGTGGGTGTTGCCGCGGTCGCCGTAGATGCTCATCTCGCGCGGGTAGAGGTGGACCAGGGTGATCGTGCCCTTGCTCGGCCCGGCCGGCTCGAAGGTCTCGGTGGTCATGCCGGCAGGTCCTCCCCGAACTGGGCGAGTCCGTGCTGCGCGGCCAGGGTGCGGCGCAGCGCCATCATCGCGGTGTACGTGCAGAAGATCCGCTTGGGCTCGTCGCGGTGGGCGGTGACGAACGCGTCCAGGGCCTCGTCGAGGTCCGGGACCACCCGCTCGGTCGTGACGTCGTCGTAGTGCAGGCGCAGCGCCATGTCGTAGGCCCGGACACCGCTGGTCAGGGCGACCCCCCGCTCCCGCAGGGACGCGAACGACACGTCGTAGAGCCACGAGACGTCCCGGCCGTCGGCGTCGTTGTCGTTGATCGCGATCATCGTCGCGACCGGGGTCGAGCCGTAGGTGGAGAGCGCGACCCCGAAGCCGGCGGGGTTCTTGACGAGCACGAGCTCGAGCGGCTGGCCGTCGACCATGATCACCTCGCCCCGGCCGAACGGTGGCCGCACGTCGGCGAGGGCGGCGGCGGTCGTCGACGCGTCGAACGCCTCGCCGAGGAGCAGTCGCGCGGTGGTCGTCGCGGCCGTGGCGTTGATCATCGCCGCGAGCCCGCGCTGCTGGAGGGTGACCGGGCCGACGGTGACGTCGTCGAACACCACGTCGAAGGACCGCTCGTCCAGCGGCCGGAGCCGGGCGTCGCCGGGGCCGACCGGCCGCGCCGTCGTGGTGTCGTCGAAGCGGGCGTCGTGCTCGGTCAGCTCGGTGAGCCGGTCGGCGATCGAGGCGTCGAGCCCGAACCACCGGACGTCGACGGCCACGGCGTCGGCGGCCCGTGCGATGAAGGGGTCGTCGGCGTTGGCGACGACGCCCTCGGTGCTCGCGGCGCCGAGTCGGGCCAGCAGGTCGGCGGTGTGGTCGATCTCGGCGAACCGGTCGAGCTGGTCGCGGGCGACGTTGAGCAGGAGCGAGTGGGTCGGCGGGACCTCGTCGATGAACCGCATCGCGTGCGCCTCGTCGAGCTCGACGACCACCATGTCGCTCTCGAGCCGACCGGACAGCGGCAGCTGCGGCAGCATCTCGGAGAGGACACCACGGGTGAAGTTGGAGCCGGTCGGGTTCGTGAAGACGGAACGGCCGTGGGCGCGCAGGACGGCGACGAGCATCTTGGTCGTCGTCGTCTTGCCGTTCGTCCCGCTGACCACCACGATGCCACCCCGGACCCCGGCGAGGGACCGGCGCAGGATCTGGGGGTCGACCCGCTCGGCGACGAGGCCGGGGAAGGCCGACCCTCCGCCCCGGCGGCGGGCGAGGGCTCGGGCGGTCTTGCCCGCCAGGACGGCGGCGGCCGTTCTCAGCACGGGGCAACCCTAGCCAGCGACGCCGGGCGTGCCGGACGCGGCATCAGCCCGGGACGTGGGCGTCGAGCCAGCGGACGACGTCGGCGACGACCTCGTCGCGGTTCGTCTCGTTGAACACCTCGTGGCGGGCGCCCGGGTAGAGGGTGATCGTGACGTCGGTGAGCCCGGCGTCGCGGTACTGCTGCGCGACCGCCCGCGGCCCCTTGCCACCGTCGCCCACGGGGTCCTGGTCGCCCGCGACGAGCAGGACCGGGAGGTCGCGTCGCACCGCCGCCACGCGCTTGGCGTCGTTGATCGCGGCGAGCCCTCCCAGGAGGTCGCTGAAGAAGCCGGAGGTGAAGGTGTTGCCGCACAGTGGGTCGGCGACGTACGCGTCGACCTCGGCGTCGTCGCGGGAGAGCCAGTCGAAGTCGGTGCGGTTGGGCTTGAAGGCGGCGTTGTACTGGCCGAACGTCAGCTTGTCCATGAGCGTGCTCGTGTGGCGGCGGCCGCGCACGCGTGCCTCGGTGGCGGCGACCCCGGCGCCGACCTTGCCGAGGAGGCCGGCGTCCCCCGCCGTGCCGGAGAGGACGAGACCCGCGAGCGCGCTGGAGTCCTCGATGACGAAGGAGCGGGCGAGGAAGGACCCCATCGAGTGGCCGAGGAGGAAGACCGGCAGCCCGGGGTGCTCGTCGTGGGCCTCGGCGACGACGGCCCGCAGGTCGGCCACGACGGTGTCCCAGCCCTGCGCGTCCGCGAAGTAGCCGTGGTCGGCGGCCGGGGCGGTGCGGCCGTGGCCCCGGTGGTCGGGGGCGTACACGGCGTACCCGGCGGCGGTGAGCGCCTCCGCGAGGCGGGCGTACCGGGCGGAGTGCTCGGCCATCCCGTGCGCGACCACGACGACCGCCCGGGCGTCCCCGTCGGGGAGCCAGCGGTGGGTGAACAGGTCGGTGCCGTCGGCAGCCGTGACCGTCGTCGTCGTGCTCTCCATGGGGGTCCGTCCTCGGGGTTGGCTACCGGCGGGTATGCGGCCCCCAGCCTGCCACGCGCCGCCCGGCGCCGTGCCGGGACCCGTGGAGTCCGCGTCAGCGCGGGGTGCCGGTCACTCCCACTCGATGGTGCCCGGCGGCTTGCTCGTGACGTCGAGGACGACCCGGTTCACCTCGCGCACCTCGTTGGTGATGCGGGTCGAGATCTTCGCGAGCACCTCGTGGGGCAGGCGGGTCCAGTCGGCCGTCATCGCGTCCTCGGAGGACACCGGGCGCAGCACGATCGGGTGGCCGTAGGTGCGCCCGTCGCCCTGCACCCCGACCGAGCGGACGTCGGCGAGCAGGACCACGGGGCACTGCCAGATCTCGCGGTCCAGGCCGGCGGCGGAGAGCTCCTCGCGGGCGATCCGGTCGGCGGCGCGCAGGATGTCGAGGCGGTCCCTGGTCACCTCGCCGACGATCCGGATCCCGAGCCCCGGGCCCGGGAAGGGCTGGCGCCAGACGATGCCCTCGGGCACGCCGAGCTCGAGGCCGACCTGGCGCACCTCGTCCTTGAAGAGCAGCCGCAGCGGCTCCACGAGGGTGAACTGGAGGTCGTCGGGCAGCCCACCGACGTTGTGGTGGCTCTTGATGTTCGCCGTGCCCGTACCGCCGCCGGACTCCACGACGTCCGGGTAGAGCGTGCCCTGCACGAGGAACTCGACCGGGTGGTCGTCCTCCCCGGCGTGCTCCCCGACGATGTCACGGGCGGCCTGCTCGAAGACCCGGATGAACTCGCGGCCGATGATCTTGCGCTTCTCCTCGGGGTCGCTGACCCCGGCGAGCGCGGAGAGGAACTGGTCGGCGGCGTCGACGGTGACGAGGTCGACCCCGGTCGCGGCGACGAAGTCCTCCTGGACCTGCTCGGCCTCCCCGGCGCGCAGCAGGCCGTGGTCGACGAAGACGCAGGTCAGCTGGTCGCCGACGGCCCTCTGGACGAGCGCGGCGGCGACGGAGGAGTCGACACCGCCGGAGAGCCCGCAGACGACCCGCTTGTCGCCGATCTGGGTGCGGACCGCGGTGACGAGCTCGTCGACGACGTGCGCCGCGGTCCACTCGCCGGTGAGCCCGGCGCCCTTGAGCAGGAAGTTCTCGAGCACCCGCTGGCCGAAGGTGGAGTGCATGACCTCGGGGTGCCACTGGACCCCGTAGAGCCGGCGTTCGTCGTCCTCGAACCCGGCGACCGGGGCGCCCGAGGTGGTGGCGGTGACCCGCATCCCCTCGGGGGCCGCCTCGACGGAGTCACCGTGGCTCATCCACACCGACTGCTGGGCCGGCTGGCCGTTGAAGAGGGTGGACTCCGTGTCGGTGATGGTCGCGGGGGTGGCGCCGAACTCGGAGAGGCCGGTGCGGGCGACGGTGCCGCCGAGGGCGAGCGCCATCGCCTGGAAGCCGTAGCACATGCCGAAGACGGGGACGCCGGCCTGCAGCACGGCCGGGTCGAGCCGGGGGGCACCCTCCTCGTACACCGACGAGGGTCCGCCGGAGAGGACGATGGCCGCCGGGCCCCTGGCGAGCATCTCCTCGGCGGGCATCGAGTGCGGGACGACCTCGCTGAAGCAGTTCGCCTCGCGGACGCGCCGCGCGATGAGCTGGGCGTACTGGGCGCCGAAGTCGACGACGAGGACGGGTCGGTCGGCCAGGTGGACGGGCTCGCCCCCCTCGACGACCGCGTGGGACGGGTCGACGGGCGAGGGGTCGGCCGGCAGCTCGGGGGCGCTCACGCGGCCAAGGCTAGCCGCGCGCGGCGGCCAGGCCCGCCTCGACGTCGCGCGCCACCCGCCGCTCGACCCAGAACGAGAGGAAGGGGACACATCCGGCGAGCATCACGAGCAGCATCCGCGGGAGTGACCAGCCCACCTTGAAGCCGAGCAGCGCCGTCGCGACGAGGTAGCCCATGTAGATGAAGCCGTGCGGCTGCGGCCACCAGGACAGCGGGTTGTCGGCGCCCTTGAGGCCGAAGCCGTAGGACAGGACCATCTCGACGACGAGGACGAGCAGGCCGACGCCGACGATGAACGCCATCACCTTGAAGAAGGTGAGGCGGGGCCGGACGGCGTCGACGTCCTGCGGGGCGATCACGGTGCCGGACGCGGTGTCAGATGTGCTCACGGACCCCATTGTCGCCCGCCGCCGGGGCCGCCGACGCACCGGTCCGGCGGTGCTCCTCGCGGACCATCCGCCACCACAGCCAGAGGGCGAAGAGCGCGAACACCCACCACTGCACCGCGTAGGCCGCGTTGCGCCAGTTCAGGCCGGTCGGGACGGTCGGGGTCGGGACCTTCGCGAGCTGTGTCCCGGAGGCCGGCGTCTCGGACTCGAGGAAGACGAAGGCGTTGTAGAGGTCGCCGGGCCAGGTGTTCGCCAGGACCGAGGTGTCGACCGAACCGATCTCGCCCGGGCCGGTGGGCACGGTGACGGGCGACTCCGGCGGCGCGAGGCCCCCTCTGATCTCGAGGTCGCCGGTGGGCGGTGGGCCGGCCGCCTCCCCGTCGGGCAGGAAGCCGCGCAGGACCGGCAGGGTGGCGCCGGTGCCGTCGACGACGAACGGGGTGACCACCCAGGACCCGGTGACGCCGTCGAGCCGCCGGTCGGGGACGAGGAGCTGGCCGTCGACGTAGTGGCCGGAGGCGGTGACCGGGCGGGTGGAGAGCTCGCCGGGGAAGGCCGAGTGCGGGGCGAGGCGGTCGACCAGCGACACCGGCGCCGCCGCGGCCGCGGACTGGAGAGTGTCCTGCTGGGCCCGGTTCTCGGCGACGCCGAGCTGCCACCGGCCGAGCTGGACGAAGACCGCACCGAGGACGAGGGCCACGGCGAGCAGCCCGAGGAACCTCGGGGTCACGGCCGTCCGGAGCACATCACGAGGCTACGCGACCGCGGCGCAGCGGCCGCGCCGCCAGCTCGGGACTGGTCATTCCACGCCACGACCGAGCCCGCCGGATGGGCATCACGGCCGATGAGGGGGGACCCGCCCCGCTCGTAGGTTCAGCGCATCAACCCTCACGGGAGGCACTCATGGAGACCATCGACACCGTCATCGTCGGCGCCGGCCAGGCCGGCCTCGTCACCGCCCGGGAGCTGAGGAGCCGCGGCGTGGAGTGCGTCGCGCTCGACCGGGCCGAGCGGGTCGGGGACGGCTGGCGACAGCACTACGACTCGCTCCGGCTCTACTCGCCGGGCCGCTATGCGGGGCTCCCCGGGATGCCCTTCCCCGGAGACCCGGGGACCTGCCCGACCAAGGACGAGCTGGCCGACTACCTGAGCACCTACGCCGAGCACCTCGACCTCCCGGTGCGCCTCCGGACCGCGGTCGACCGCGTCACGCGTGCCGCCGACGGCAGCGACGGGTTCGACGTGACGACGAGCGGCGGCACGCTGCGGTGCCGCAACGTCGTCGTCGCCACCGGCACCTTCGGGCGGACCCCGGCCGTGCCCGAGCTGGCCGCCGACCTCGACCCCGCCGTCCTCCAGCTGCACTCGAGCGAGTACCGACGGCCCGCCCAGCTCCGCGACGGGGCGGTGCTCGTCGTCGGGGCGTCGCACTCCGGGTGCGACATCGCCCACGAGCTCGCGGCGGGGCGCCGGACCCACCTCGCCGGTCGCGACTGCGGCCAGCTGCCGCTGCGCTGGCGCGGGACCGGCGCTCCCGCGGCGTTCCCCCTCGTCCTCTTCGCGTGGCGGCACGTGCTGACGCGGCGCACCCCGGTCGGGCGCCGGCTGATGCCGCACGTGCGGGACCACGGCGGCCCGATGCTCCGCGTCAGCCGGGAGGACCTCGCCGAGCGGGGCGTGGTGCGTCACCCGCAGCGTGTCGAGTCCGTGACCGACGGGCTGCCGACGCTGGCCGACGGCACCGTGCTCGACGTCGCGAACGTCATCTGGGCCACCGGGTACCGGCAGCGGTTCGACTGGCTGGACCTACCGGTCGTCGGGGAGGACGGCTGGCCCCGGGAGTACCGCGGCGTCGCGTCGGACGTCCCCGGCCTGTACTTCTGCGGGTTGGCGTTCCAGTACGCCTTCGCCTCGATGGTGCTCCCGGGCGTCGGCCGCGACGCGGCGTACGTCGTGGCGCACCTGTTGCGCCACCGCTCCCCGGTCGGGACCGGGACCCCCGTCCGGGCCGCATAGGTACCGGCGGGGGCGCGGCGGCCCCGGTCAGTCCCCCACGAGGCCGTGCTGGTAGGCGAACGCCGCCGCGGCGGTGCGGCTCCCCACACCGAGCTTGGTGAAGATGTTGCTGAGGTGGCGGGCGACCGTGCGCTCGCTGATGACGAGGGCGGCCGCGATCTGGGCGTTGCTGCGACCCGAGGCGACGAGCCGGAGCACCTCCACCTCCCGGGCGCTGAGACCCCCCGGGTGTTGGGCGGAGGGGGCCGCGGAGCGGTCGAGGGCGTCGAGGTCCAGCCGCGCGCCGAGCCCGACGAGGGCGGCACGGCCTGCGACGAGCTCCTGGCGGGAGGACTCCTCGTCACCGAGGGAGCGCAGTGCCAGACCGGTGCCCACCCGCGCGAGCGCCCCGGCGTACGGCAGGTCGAGGTGCGTGCTCAGCTGCCGGGCCCGGCGGAGGTGGGGCAGCGCCCCCGCATCGTCCCCGACGGCACGAGCGGCCACCGCCGCCGCCAGGGCCGCCTCGACCCGGAGCGCGTCGGTGCCGAAGGCCGCGGCGAGATCCTCGAGCTCCCCGGCGGCGTCGCGGGCGGCCTCCGGCTCCCCCGTCGCGGCGAGCACCCGGACCGCGCCGGGGAGCACCCGGCTGCGGGCCGGCCCGCCCGCGGTCTCCGCGAGCAGCCGGGTGACGGCACCGGTCGCCGCGGCGGTCGCACCGCGGGCGAGCCACAGCTCGGCGAGCCCGGGCTGGGGGTCGACCCCCCGCTCGGCGCTGAGCCGGAAGGACGCCTCGGCCGCGTCGAGGTCGCCGCGGAGCCGCAGCAGGTCCCCGCGCTCGTACGCCGCCTGGCCCACGGCGTCCGCGGCCCCCGCGCGCTCGTACCGCGCGATCGCTGCGTCGAACTCCTCGACCGCCTCCGCCCACGCACCACGCGCCCGGAGGATCTGGGCCCGGTGCAGCGAGCACTGACCGGTGAAGACGACGAGGTCGGGGTGGGCCGCACACCAGCGGCGCAGGAGCTCGGTCCACTCCGCGACGCGGCCGATGTCGGACACCTCCTGGCAGCCCTCGATCGCCGTGCAGTAGACGTGGCCGAGCGTCACCGGGTCCAGCGCCCGCGCCGTGGCCTCGACCATCGCCTCGTCGAGCAGTGAGAGCCCGGTGGGCACCTGGCCGGAGTAGATCGAGAGCCGACCCTGCGAACACAGGCCCATCGCGAAGAGACCGGGGTCGTGGTGGCGGCGACCGGCGTCGACCGCGGCGAGTGCGGAGCGGCGGGCGTCCTCGATCCGTCCGGCGCGCAGGTGCCCGAACATGCGGGCGAAGGCCACGTAGCCGGACTCGAGAGACCCGGCGGGCAGCTCCTGGAGGAGGCGTTCGCCGCTCGCCGCCCAGCCGGACGACGCCGAGGGGTCACCGGTCGTGCCGGCGATCATCGACAGCCGGAAGGCCACCCGCACCGCACCGGCGACGTCCCCCACCGCGAGCCGCTCCTCGTGCGCCCGACGGAAGAGGTCGACCGAGACCTCCATCCGTCCGACGAGGTGGGCCGCCTCCGCGGCGGAGGTGAGGTCGTCCCCGGTGAGGGCGTCCAGGTCGAGCCCCGCCCAGCGGTCGAGGGCGCTCGCCCACTCCCCTCGTTCGAACTCGGCGCGGGCGCGGACGAGATCCTCCACTGCGGTCATGGGGCGTGCCTCCTCGCCGTGACGCTACGCGCGAACGCCGGGCGGTGGAAGGCGCAGGCACCCTGCGACGACCGCCCGGGCGGCGCCCTCCCGGAGGCGGCGCGCGGCGCCGCCCGGGTCCGGCCGCTGCCCGGAGCCCGGCGGGGCCGGAAACCGGTTGGCGCGGTGTCGGTCCCGCGGCCTAGCGTGGAGGCACCATGCCGAAGAGACCACCGTGGCAGTACGGCGTGCGACCCGACGACCTCGCGCCGGCCGACGCCGACCGCCTGCTCGTGTGGCTCGCACGCCGCCAGTGGCGCACCCTCCTCGCGGGCGCCTCCTTCGGCATCCCGTGGATGCTCTCCGTCGCCCTCGTCCCGGCCGCCGTGGGCCGGGCCGTCGACGACGGGATCGTCGCCCGTGACGGGCGTTCCCTCGTCCTGTGGTCGCTCGCCGTCGTGGGGCTCGGGCTGGTCTCGGCGGTCGCCGGCAACGGCCGGCACTGGTTCGCCGTCAAGAACTGGCTCGTCGCCGCCTTCCGGGCCGGGGTGGTCGCCGACCGGGCGGTCCGCCGCACCGGCCCCGCCCTGACCCGCACGATGCCCGCCGGCGAGGTGCTGGCCAGCTTCACGAGCGACTTCGGCCGGATGGGCCACAGCTTCGACGTCTTCGCGCGCTTCATGGGCGCGATCGTGTCGTTCGTCGTCGTCGCGGTCATCCTGCTGCGCGGCTCGCTCCTGCTCGGGCTCATCATGCTGTTCGGCGGCCCGCTGCTCGTGGCGTCGCTCGCGTTCGTCATGAAGCCCCTCCAGCGCCGCCAGAGCGCCCAGCGCGAGGAGGCCGGCCGGCTCACCGCCCTCGGCGCGGACACCGTCGCCGGGCTGCGCGTGCTGCGCGGGATCGGCGGCGAGGACGCCTTCCTCACCCGGTACCGGGCGCAGTCCCAGACCGTCAAGGAGGCCGGCTGGCGGGTCGCCGGCACCCAGGCCACCCTCGACGCCGCGCAGGTCCTGCTGCCGGGCATCTTCGTCCTCGTCGTCACCGGGGTCGGGGCGCGCCTGGCCGTCGACGGCGAGATCTCCCCCGGCCAGCTCGTGGCGTTCTACGGCTACACCGCCTTCCTCACGATCCCGCTGCAGACCGCGGTCGAGATGGCCGACAAGCTCATCACCACCCGGGTCGCCGCCCGCCGCATCGCCCGGATCATCGGCACCAGCCCCGACCACCCGGACCTGCCGCCCGGCGTGCACGTGGCCTCCCCCGGGCCGCTCACCGACCCCACCTCCGGGGTCACGGCCGAGCCGGGGCAGCTCACCGCGCTGGTCAGCGGCCGCCCGGAGGAGACGGCGGTGGTCGCCGCGCGGCTGGGACGGACCGTCCCCGGCCGCCACGGGGTCACGTGGGGCGAGCTGTCCCTCGACGACCTCCCTCTCGAGGAGGTCCGCACCCGGGTCCTGGTGTCCGAGGCCGACCCCCGCCTCTTCAGCGGCTCCCTGCGCCGAGAGCTCGGCGGGGCCGACGACGACGCCCGGCTCGCCGCCCTCGACGTCGCCGACGCCCACGATGCCCTGGCCGCGGTCGACGGCGGCCTCGACGGCGAGCTCGAGGAACGCGGGCGCTCGCTCTCCGGGGGCCAGCGCCAGCGGCTCGCCCTCGCCCGGGCGCTGCTGCGCGACCCCGACGTGCTCGTGCTCGTCGAGCCGACGAGCGCCGTCGACGCCCACACCGAGGCCCGGATCGCCGGGCGGCTGGCGCAGCACCGGAAGGGCCGCACCACCGTCGTCGTCACCGCGAGCCCGCTCCTCCTCGACCACGCCGACGTGGTGCACCTCGTCGACGGCGGGCGGGTCGTCGCCACCGGCACCCACCGCGAGCTGTCCCGGGGCAACGCGGTCTACCGCGCGGTCGTGGTCCGCGGGGAGGAGGACTGATGTCCCCGATCGCCCCGCGCACCGACCACGCGCGCCGCACGCTGCCCATCGCACCCGGGTCGGTCGTGCGCGCCCACGTCCGGGTGCTGCTGCGGGAGCACCGCCGCCCGCTGCTGTGGGTGCTCGTGTGGCACCTCGTCGCGGCCGTGGTCGGGCTCGCCGGGCCGTGGGTCATCGGGCAGGTCGTCGGCACGGTGACCACCGGGCGGGCCGCCGTCACGAGCATCAGCGTCCTCGTCGGCCTGCTCGCGGCCGCGCTGCTCGCCGAGACCGCCACCACCTGGGTCGCCCGTCGCGGGTCGTTCGTGCTGTCCGAGCAGGTGTTCGCCCGGCTCCGCGAGGACTTCGTCGCCTCCGCCGTGCGGCTGCCCCTGTCCACCGTCGAGCGGGCCGGCACCGGCGACCTCCTCGCCCGCACCACCAACGACATCGACGCCATCAGCTACGTCATCCGGTTCGGCATCCCCACGGTCGTCGTCTCCATCACGACCGTGCTCGTCACGGGCGTGGCCACGGTCCTCGCCTCGCCGCTGGCCGCGCTGCCGCTGCTGCTCACCCCGCTCATCTGGTTCCTCCCGACCCGCCGCTACCTGCGGCACGCCGGCCCCGGGTACCTCTGGGAGCACGCCACGTACGCCCGCCTCAACGGCGTGGCCGCCGAGACGGTCGAGGGTGCGGCGACGGTCGACGCGCTCGGGCTGCAGGACGAGCGCGGCGAGCGCTTCGCCGAAGCGGTCCGCGAGAGCCACGACGCCGAGCGGTACACCGTCGGACTGCGGCTGCGCTGGTTCCCCTGGCTGGAGGTCGGGTTCTTCGCGCCGGTGGCCGGGGCCCTGCTCTGGGGTGGCTGGCTCGCCTGGGACGGCGTGGTCCCGGTCGCCACGGCCACCGCGGTGGTCCTCTACGTCCAGCGCCTGCTCGACCCCCTCGGGGAGCTCGTCGGGATGCTCGACGAGATCCAGTTCGCGGCCACGTCGATGTCGCGCATCCTCGGTGTCGGGGAGGTGCCGGCCGACCGGGTCGCCACCGGCGCCGAGCCCGACGACGACCGGATGACCGTCGACGGGGTCCGGTACGCGTACCGCGAGGGGCAGGACGTCCTCCACGGCGTATCGCTCGACCTGCAGCCCGGCGAGCGGCTGGCGATCGTCGGCCCGTCCGGTGCGGGCAAGTCCACGCTCGGGCGGCTCATGGCCGGGGTCGACGGCCCCCGCACGGGTCGCATCACGGTGGGCGGGGTGCCGCTCGTCGACCTCGAGCTCGACGAGCTGCGCGGCCAGGTCGCGCTCGTCACGCAGGAGCACCACGTCTTCGTCGGCACGCTCGAGGACAACCTCCGGCTGCCCCGCCCCGCGGCCACGGACGAGGAGCTGCTCGCCGCGCTCGACGCCGTCGACGCCCTCGGCTGGGCCCGGGCACTCCCCGACGGACTGGCGACCCGGGTCGGCTCCGGCGGGCACGCCCTCACCGAGGCGCAGGCCCAGCAGGTGGCCCTCGCCCGGCTCGTGCTCGCCGACCCCCACACCCTGGTGCTCGACGAGGCCACCTCGCTGCTCGACCCGCGGGCCGCCCGGCACCTCGAGCGCTCGCTCGGGGCGGTGCTCACGGGGCGCACCGTCGTGGCCATCGCGCACCGCCTGCACACGGCACACGATGCGGACCGGGTGGCCGTCGTCGACGCGGGCCGGGTCCACGAGCTCGGCTCGCACGACGAGCTGCTCGCGGCCGAGGGGTCCTACGCGGCGCTCTGGCGGTCCTGGCGCGACGAGGGCTGATCCTCACGGTGCTCCCGCACCTTCCGGACGGCGAGCCGGACTCCGGCGCCCACGCCACGCACGGCCACGGTCGGGGACGGCCGCTGCGTCCGGTGGGATGCAGGGCCGTTCGAGGAGGGTGCGCGTGGAACGTCGGACGTGGCTGCTGCTCGCCGTGGTCGGGCTGCTCCTCGGGGTCTTCCACGCCGCGCGGGGCGGCTGGTGGACCGCACTGCTGACCGTCGCCGTCATCGGGGCGATGGCCTGGTGGACGTCACCGTGGCGCGGTGGTCGAGGTGGCCTCAGCCATGCCGGGGCGCTCGCGGCCGGGCGCCCCGTCACCGTCTCCTGGCGTGCGCGCCGCCCTGACCCCCTGACCGCGGACCCCTCGGCCCGCCCTCAGCCCTGCCCGACGAGGCAGATGGCGACCTCGACGGCCGCCCCCTCGACCAGGCCCTCCGCCGTGCGCACCGCCTTCTTGACGGGGAGGACGTAGGCCGCCTCCTCGGTGGACGGGAAGAGGCTGGTGCGCCACACCGAGCGCCCGACGGTCACCTCGACCCGCACCGACCCGAAGCCGCCGGTGGCGTCCCCGACGACGGCGTCGACCTCGTCGCTGACCTCCTGGGGCACGGTGACGAAGTGCCACGAGCCGTCCCGCCAGCGCCACAGCGGCACCGTGAAGGCCCACGCACGGGCTCCTGCGCCCGCCGTGCCCTGCGTGCGTCGCGCCATGCCGGGCATCGTCCCACCTCCTGCCGACACCTCCCCCACACGACCTCGTGCGACGGAGCCACCTCGAGGACCGCCTCAGGGCGGGTCGGGGGTGGCCGATCCGCAGTCAGACGAGGTCGGACTGCGCCGGTCGCTCGTCCGGCTGCCCGGCCGCGGGCCAGTGGGCCATCGCCCGCTCGGCCTGCGCGGTGATCGTCAGCGCCGGGTTGACCCCGAGGTTCGCCGAGATCGCCGACCCGTCGAGGACCGAGATCCCGGGGTGCCCCCAGACGCGCTGGTAGCCGTCGAGCACCCCACGCTCCGGCGAGGACCCGATCGGCACACCCCCGAGGAAGTGCGCCGTCATGGGCACGTCGAGGACCTCGGGCCACGACCCGCCGGCCACGGTGTACTCGCCCGTGGCAGCCGAGATGCGGGCCGCGAGGGCGTCCATGGCCGCCCGGCCGGCGGGGATGTACGTCGGGTTCGGCTCCCCGTGCCCCTGGGTGGACGTGAGGGAGGACCGACCGAACCGGCGCCGGCCGCTGACCCGCAGCGAGTTGTCCCGGCTCTGCATCACGAGCCCGACGACGACCCGCTCGCTCCACCGCCGGGTGAGCGGGACCATCCGCAGCAGCGGCCGGGGGTCGCGCGCGACCATCCGCACGAACTCCTGCCACCGCGGCCGCCCCGTCCCGCCGGGCACCTCGAGGATGTTGAGCAGGCCCATGGCGTTCGAGCCCTTCCCGTACCGGCAGTTCTCGACGTGGGTGTCGGCGTCGACGTGGAAGGAGGTGGTGATCGCGACCCCCCGGGTGAGGTCCACGTCCCGGGGGGCGTGCTCGGTCATCACCCCGAGGAGCGCCTCGGAGTTGGTCCGGGTGAGGTGCCCCAGGCGCGCCGAGAGCCGGGGCAGCTCGCCCGCCTCGCGCATCGCGTGGAGCAGGGTCTGGGTGCCCCAGGTGCCCGCCGCGACGACGACCCGCCGCGCCGTGACGACCTGCCGGTCCCGGCCCCCGAGCGGCCCGGTGCGCTCGTGGAGCACCCGGTGGAGGGGGCCCGACCCGTCGCCGGCGTCGGTCCCGGGGACCACCCCGAGCCGGGTCACCGTGCGCATCGGCCGGATCTCGACACCGAGCCCCTCGGCCAGTGCGAGGTAGTTCTTGACGAGCGTGTTCTTCGCCCCGACCCGGCAGCCGACCATGCAGTTGCCGCACTCGGTGCAGCCGGTGCGCCGCGGACCCGCCCCGCCGAAGTAGGGGTCGTCGACCGTCTCGCCCGGCGTGCCGAAGAACACCCCGACCGGGGTGCGGCGGAACGACTCCCCCACGCCGAGGTCCTCGGCCGCGCCCTGCATGGCGCGCTCGACCGGGCCGTCGCACCGGTTGGTGACGACTCCGAGCATCCGGCTCGCGGTGTCGTAGTGCGGTGCCAGCTCACGCTCCCAGTCGGCGACGTCTCGCCACTGCGGGTCCTCGTAGAACGGCCGCCCCGGGCGGTAGAGCGTGTTCGCGTAGTTGAGCGACCCACCTCCGACGCCCGCCCCCGCGAGGATGACGACGTCCGGGAGCCGGTGGACGCGCTGGACGCCGTAGCAGCCGAGCCGGGGGGCCCAGAGGAAGCGCCGCACGTCCCACGAGGTGCGGGCGAAGTCGGAGTCCTCGAACCGCCGCCCGGCCTCGAGCACGAGCACCCGGTGACCCTTCTCGGCGGCTCGCAGCGCCGCGACCGACCCGCCGAACCCCGACCCGATGACGACCACGTCGACGTCGGGTTCGATGCCTGCCGTCACGGCAGGCCCACCGCCTTCATGGCCCGCAGCGCCCGGGTGAGTCCCTTCGCGTACGCCTCCCCGGCGAGACCGGGGACGTCGGCGACGTTGACGAGGCCCTGGACCGCGACGGTCTGGCTCTCGGTGTACTTGAGGATGCCCTCGCGCCCGTGCCGTCGGCCCAGCCCGGACGCCTTCATCCCGCCCATCGGGGCGCCGATGCTCCCCCACGCGGCGGCGTAGCCCTCGTTGACGTTGACCGTGCCGGCGTCGATCCGGGCGGCGATCGCGCGGCCCCGCCGGGTGTCCCGGGTCCACACCGAGGCGTTGAGCCCGTACTCGGTGTCGTTGGCGAGGGCGACGGCGGCGGCGTCGGAGGGGACCCGGTAGACCGCGACGACCGGCCCGAAGGTCTCCTCGTCGCGGCAGGCCATCGCGGACGTCACGCCCGTGAGGACGGTCGGCTCGACGACGTACGGACCGACGTCGGGCCGCGCGCGTCCTCCGGCGAGGACCGTCGCCCCCTTGGCCACGGCGTCCTCGACGTGGGCCAGCACGCGGTCGCGCTGGGCCTCACCGACGAGGCTGCCCATGTCGGCGTCCCAGTGCAGGCCGGTCGACAGCCTCATGGCGGCCACGGCGTCGAGGAAGCGGCCGAGGAACTCGTCGGCGACGGCCTCGTGCACGACGAGCCGCTCGGCGCTGACGCAGAGCTGGCCGGCCGAGGAGAAGCACGCGGTGAGCACCCCCGGGACGGCCCGGCGCAGGTCGGCGTCCTCCGCGACGTAGACGGTGTTCTTGCCGCCGAGCTCGAGGCTGGCGCCGACGAGGCGCCGCGCGGCCGCGGCGGCGACCGTGCGCCCCGTGGCGGTCGAGCCGGTGAAGCAGACGTAGTCGGCGCGGTCGACCACCGCCTTGCCGGTGGGGTCGCCCTGGCCGAGGACGACCTGGACCAGGTCCTCGGGGAAGCCGGCCTCGACGAGGAGGCCGACCGCGGCGAGCGCGGTGAGCGACCCCTGGGGGTCCGGGCGCAGGACGACGGCGTTGCCCGCGAGGAGAGCCGGCAGGGCGTCGGTGACGGCGAGCGTCAGGGGGTAGTTCCACGGCGAGACGATCCCGACGACGCCCTTGGGCCGGTGGTGCTCGGTGCTGCGGGTGAGGATCGGGAAGACCCCGAGGTGGCGCTCGTCGGCGAGGTGGGCCGGTCCCCGCCGCGCGTAGTACCGCGCGACGATCGCGATGTCGGCGACCTCCTCGAAGGCGTGCACACGGGCCTTGCCCGACTCGAGCTGGACGAGGTCGAGCAGCTCGCCCTGCCGGTCGAGGACGAGGTCGTGGAGGGTGAGCAGCATCCGGGCGCGGGCACCGACCGGGACCGTCGCCCAGCGGCGCTGCGCGGCCCGGGCCCGGTCGACCGCGACCCCCACGTCGGACGCGGTCGAGGTGGGGAGGACCGCCAGCGGTGCGCCGGTCATCGGGGTGTGCGTCGTCACCGGGGCGCCCGAGGCGACCACCCCCGCCAGCAGCGCGCGCACGCGGGCAGGGTCGACCGCGTACGTGGCGCGGGGGTCGGTCTCCGGGTCGGCGATGACGTCGGGCATTACCGCAGGGTAACCACCGGGGGCGCCCCCGTCACGCGATGCTGGGTTATCGGGTGACCCGAGAACCCCGCGCTTCACCCGAGAAGGCTTCCCGGGTGAAGTGCTGCGTTATCGGGTGACCCGATAAAGCGGCAGGGGGCGGTCTGGGTCAGATGCTGCGCTGGTACGGCGCGACGACGACTTCGACGCGCTGGAACTCCTTGAGCTCGACGTACCCGGAGGTGGCCATCGCCCGGCGCAGCGCCCCGACGAGGTTCGTCGTGCCGTCGGCGAGACGGCTCGGGCCGAAGAGCAGCTCCTCGAGCGGGGCGACCGCGCCCACCTCGACCCGCTCGCCGCGCGGCAGCTCGGGATGGTGGGCCTCCGGGCCCCAGTGGAACCCGCGCCCCGGAGCGTCGGTGGCCCGCGCCAGCGCCGCCCCGAGCATCACGGCGTCAGCACCGCACGCCACCGCCTTGACGATGTCGCCGCTCGTGCCGACCCCGCCGTCCGCGATGACGTGGACGTAGCGCCCGCCGGACTCGTCGAGGTAGTCGCGGCGAGCGGCGGCGACGTCCGCGATGGCCGAGGCCATCGGTGCGTGGATGCCGAGCGTGACCCGGGTCGTGTGCGCGGCACCGCCGCCGAAGCCCACGAGCACTCCGGCGGCACCGGTGCGCATCAGGTGCAGCGCAGCGGAGTACGACGCCGCGCCCCCGACGATGACCGGCACGTCGAGCTCGTAGATGAAGCGCTTGAGGTTGAGCGGCTCGGCCCGCCCGGAGACGTGCTCGGCGGAGACGGTCGTGCCGCGGATGACGAACAGGTCGACGCCGGCGTCGACGACGGTCTTCCACAGCTGCTGGGTGCGCTGCGGGCTGAGCGCCCCGGCCACGGTGACGCCGGCCGCCCGGATCTGGCGGAGCCGCTCGGTGACGAGCTCGGGCTGGATCTCCTCACGGTAGATCTCCTGCATCCGCTGGGTCGCCCGTGCCGGGTCCAGCGTGGCGATCTCGGCGAGGAGGGGCGCGGGGTCCTCGTAGCGGGTCCACAGCCCCTCGAGGTCGAGGACCGGCAGCCCCCCGTGCTGACCGAACGCGATGGCCGACTCGGGTGACATCACGGAGTCCATCGGCGCCGCGATGACCGGGAGGTCGAAGTGGTAGGCGTCGATCTGCCAGGCCGTCGACACCTCCTGCGGGTCGCGCGTGCGGCGGGACGGCACGATGGCGATGTCGTCGAAGGAGTAGGCGCGGCGGCCGCGCTTTCCACGGCCGATCTCGATCTCGGTCACCGGAGCAGCCTACCGACGTGCGGCCGCCCGCCCGCGCCCGCCCACCGGGCCCGGGAAGAGGACGGCACCGAAAAACGTTTCCGGCTTGTCGGAGCCCTCCGGCAGACTTCTCCCCGGCACCCTCGCCGCCCGCCACCACCGGCCCGCGACCTCCGCCATCCCCGGCGCGCACACCACGCCCAGACCACCCGACATGGAGCCCACGTGTCAACTGCACCAGCCGCCCCCGCGGCGCCTCCGGAGTACCCCGAGAAGATCGACGCCGCGGTCCTCAAGATCGCCGGCGTCGTCGTCCTCGGCGCCATCATGTCGATCCTCGACATCACCGTCGTCAACGTCGCCCTGCGCACCCTGCAGACCGACTTCGCCAAGGGCGGCGTGCCGCTCGACTACTCGACCGTCGCCTGGACCGTCACCGGCTACACGCTCGCGCTCGCCACGGTCATCCCGCTCACCGGCTGGGCCGCCGACCGGTTCGGCACCAAGCGCCTCTACATGCTCGCCGTCAGCCTCTTCGTCGCCGGCTCGGTGCTCTGCGCCACCGCGACGAGCATCGAGATGCTCGTCGGGTTCCGCGTCCTCCAGGGGCTCGGCGGCGGCATGCTCATGCCCCTCGGCATGACGATCATGACCCGCGCGGCCGGCCCGAAGCGGATGGGCCGGCTGATGGCCGTCCTCGGCATCCCGATGCTGCTCGGCCCGATCTTCGGCCCGATCCTCGGCGGCTGGCTCATCGACCACTTCAGCTGGCACTGGATCTTCCTCATCAACCTGCCGATCGGCATCCTCGCGCTCGGGTACGCCTTCTTCGCGCTGCCCTCGGACCGCCCGCACCCCTCGGAGTCCTTCGACTGGCGAGGCGTGCTCATGATGAGCCCGGGCCTGGCCCTCTTCCTCTACGGCATCTCGTCCATCCCGGGCGAGGGCGGGGTCGCGCACACCAAGGTGCTCCTGCCGGGGGCCGCCGGGCTCGCGCTGATCATCGCGTTCGTCGTCTACAGCTTCCGCCCGGAGCACCCGCTCCTCGACTTCCGGCTGTTCCGCAACCGCAACCTCACGGTCGCCCTCATCACGATGTTCATCTTCGCGGCGTCGTTCTTCGGCGGGCTGCTGCTCATCCCCCAGTTCCTCCAGCAGGTCCAGGGCGAGACGCCGCTCTCCGCGGGCTGGCTCATCGCCCCCCAGGGCCTCGGCGCGATGCTGACGATGCCCATCGCCGGGACGCTCGTCGACCGCTTCCCGGTCGGGCGGATCGTCCCGTTCGGGCTGCTCCTCATCACCGGCGGGATGTTCGCGCTGACCCAGATCGAGGCCGACTCCTCGCACTGGGGGTTCATCATCCCGATCCTCTTCGTCATGGGCCTCGGCATGGGCGGCACGATGATGCCGATCATGACCTCGGCGCTCAAGACGCTGACGCACCACGAGGTGGCCCGCGGCACGACGCTGCTCAACATCACGCAGCAGATCGCCAGCTCGGTCGGGGTGGCCACCTTCTCGGTCATCCTCACCAACGCGTTCAAGGACCGCCCGCTCATCGGCCAGGCCGGCCAGTACTTCGAGACGGTGCAGACCCAGGGTCCGGACGCGGCCCAGGGCGTCATCGCGAAGCTGCCGCTGGTCGGGGACTTCCTGTCCCAGCAGTCGGGCGACCCGCAGGCGGCCGTCGCCGCACTCGGTGCCCGGGTCGCGGACCTCGCCGCCCAGGCCTACGCGCACACCTTCTGGTTCGCCGCGGGCTTCGTCACCCTGACGCTGGTGTCGGCCGCCTTCCTGCCGCGCAAGCACGAGGAGTCTCACCTGCTCGACGACGGGATGGCCGAGGAGATCGCCCCGCCGGCGATGCTGCACTGAGGCCAGCCGCCTCCCCACCGATGCCGGTCCCGCTCACCGCGGGGCCGGCATCGGTCATGCTGGGGCGGTGCGCCCCGGACCCCTCAACGCCATCACCGACGTGGACGGCGTGCGCGTCGGTCAGATCACCCGGGACGAGCCGGGCTGGCTCACCGGAGTCACCGTCGTCCTGCCCCCACCCGGGACCGTCGGCGGGGTCGACGTCCGCGGCGGCGGGCCCGGGACCCGCGAGACCGACCTGCTCGACCCGGCGAACGCGGTGGACGCGGTCGACGCCGTCGTCCTCTCCGGGGGCAGCGCGTTCGGGCTGGGGGCCGCCGACGGGGTCGCCGACGCCGCCTGGGAGGACGGGCGCGGCTGGCCCGTCGGGCTCGGTGAGGGCGAACGCGTCCCGATCGTCCCGGCCGCCATCCTCTTCGACCTCGGACGGGCCGGGCACTGGCGCCACCACCCCGGGCCCGCCGACGGCGCCGACGCCTACGCAGCAGCAGCAGCGGGTCCGGTGACGTGCGGCGCGGTGGGCGCCGGGACGGGCGCCCGCGCCGGCGGCCTGCGGGGCGGCGTGGGCACGGCCTCCGCGCGCCTGGACTCGGGCCTGACCGTCGGGGCCCTCGTGGCCGTCAACGCGGTCGGGTCGGCCGTCGGCCCCGACGGGGCGCTGCTCGGCGCGCGCTGGGGGCTCGAGGGCGAGTTCGCCGACCTGCCGCAGCCCACCGCAGAGGCCGCGACGGCCTGGTGGGCCGAGCGCCGCGCCGAGGCGGAGGCGATGCGCGCCGGGACCGCCACGACCCTGGCCGTCGTCGCCACCGACGCGCGCCTCGGCAAGGCCGGCTGCCGGCGGCTCGCGACGGTCTCGCACGACGGCATGGCGCGCGCCCTCTCCCCCGTGCACACCGCGTTCGACGGCGACACCGTCTTCGCCCTCGCCACGGGGGCGCGGGAGGCTCCCGAGGCGCTCGACCTCGTCGCGCTGCACGAGGCCGCCGCGCACTGCGTCACCCGGGCGATCGTCCGGGCGCTGCTCGCGGCCACCTCGGTCGACCGCTCGGCGGACGGCGGCCTGGTGGCGCGGTCGTGGCGGGACGCCCTCGCCGGCGGCTGACCTCACGCGCCCGCCGACCGTGTCAGGTCGTGGACCCGCCCGGCAGCCGGCCTCAGCCGAGGCGGTCGGCGAGCAGGGCTGCGAGGCGGTTCATCTGCTGGACGTGCGCCGAGTCGCCGTCGGTCTGCACGACCGCCGGCCCCTGACCGACGGTGATGATGGCGACCGCGTAGCCGCCGACGATGCCCATCTGCCGGGTCTCCGAGCTCGGGGTCAGCCAGCCGCCCTTGAACGCGCTCGCCCCGATGGTGCCGAGCCCCCACTGGTGCTCGGGGATGGGCCGCATCTGGCCGAGCAGCCAGGCGCTCGCCGCCGGGCTGACCACCTTCCCGTTCGCGAGCGCCGCCATGAACCGCACCTGCTCACGCGGGCTCCACGACATCGCGCCCTGCGAGCGGTCCGGGGCCGACGTGCTCGTGTCGCCGATCGAGCGCAGCACCGTCGTGATCGCCGCCCCGGGGCTGCCGGGGATCCTCCCGCGCACGGCGACCACGGCGTCTCCGTCGCTGCGGGTCAGCGCCGCCCGGATCCATCCGCGCTCGGTGTCCGGGATCTTCGCCGGGTCGCCGTCGACGACCGTGTCGAGGTACGCGGCGATGACGAGCACCTTGGAGGTCGACCACGCCTGGTGCCGCGACACCGACCCCTCCGAGCGCACGGCCGACGGATCGGACAGGGGTGCCCAGACGATCTGGTTCCGGGTGTCCCCGGTCAGGCCGGTCACCCCGCCCGTGCCCGTACCCGGTTGCGGCGCGGCCTCCGCCGTCGGCCCGGGGACCGCCGTGACGAGCTCGTCGACGGCGGTGGCCAGGGGTCGCGGCGAGGGGGTGGGGGCGCGCGAGGGCAGCGGCTCGCCGGTCGGGGCGGCCCCGCTGCGCGACGGCTCCGTCGCACCACCGGACGCCCCGCACCCGCCCGCGAGGGCGAGCGCGAGGAGCGGGAGCAGCAGGAGCAGTCGACGCACGCGCAGGACCCTACGGGTGCCCGGCCGGGCCCGCGACGCGGGCCTCAGCCCTTCGAGGAGTAGTTGGGCGCCTCGACGATGCCGGTGACGTCGTGCGGGTGCGACTCACGCAGACCGGCCGTCGTGATCCGGATGAACCGGCCACGGGCCTTGAGCTCGGGGACGGTGCGCGAGCCGACGTAGAACATCGACTGGTGCAGGCCACCGACGAGCTGGTGGACGACCGTGCCGACCGGCCCGCGGTAGGCGACCTGGCCCTCGATCCCCTCCGGGACGATCTTGTCGTCGGAGGTCACGTCGGCCTGGAAGTAGCGGTCCTTGGAGTAGGACTTCTTCCCGCGCGAGGACATCGCAGCGAGCGACCCCATCCCCCGGTACGCCTTGAACTGCTTGCCGTTGATGAAGACGAGCTCGCCGGGGCTCTCCTCGCAGCCCGCGAGGAGCGAGCCGATCATCACGGTGTCCGCGCCGGCCACGAGGGCCTTGGCGATGTCGCCGGAGTACTGGAGGCCGCCGTCCCCGATGAGCGGGACGCCCGCCGGGCCGCAGGCGAGCGACGCCTGGTGGATGGCGGTGACCTGCGGGACACCGACGCCGGCCACGACACGGGTCGTGCAGATCGAGCCCGGCCCGACCCCGACCTTGACGGCGTCGACGCCGGCGTCGACGAGCGCCTGGGCGCCGGCCCGCGTCGCCACGTTGCCCCCGATGACCTGGACGTGCCGCAGCGCGGGGTCCTTCTTGACGCGCTCGATCATCTCGAGGAGCAGGCGGGCGTGGCCGTGGGCGGTGTCGACGACGAGCACGTCGACGCCGGCCTCGACGAGTGTCGCGGCGCGCTCCCACGCCTCCCCGAAATAGCCCACGGCGGCGCCCACGAGGAGCCGGCCGTCGGCGTCCTTGCTCGCGTGCGGGAACTGCTCGGACTTCACGAAGTCCTTGACGGTGATCAGGCCGGACAGGCGGCCCTCGTCGTCGATGATCGGCAGCCGCTCGCGCTTGTGCTGGCGCAGCAGGCTGGTGGCCTCCTCGTGGCTGATCCCGACGTGCCCGGTGATGAGCGGCATCTCGGTCATCACGTCGCGGACGAGGGTGTCGCTCCACTCGGCGACGGGGGTGAAGCGCAGGTCTCGGTTGGTGACGATGCCGAGGAGGTGCTCCCCCGGGTCGACGACGGGGAGGCCGGAGACGCGGTAGCGGCCGCAGATCTCGTCGAGCTCCTCGAGGGTGGCGTCCGGGCCGATCGTCACCGGGTTGGAGATCATCCCGGTCTGGGTCCGCTTCACGAGGTCGACCTGGTAGGCCTGGTCCTCGATCGAGAGGTTGCGGTGGAGGATCCCGAGGCCCCCGTTGCGGGCCATCGCGATCGCCATCCGAGCCTCGGTGACGGTGTCCATCGCGGCCGAGACGAGCGGCACGCGCAGCGAGATCTCGCGGGTGAGCCGCGACGTGGTGTCGACCTCGCTCGGGATGACGTCGGTCTCGCCGGGCTGGAGGAGGACGTCGTCGTAGGTGAGGCCCAGTTCCGCGAAGGGGCCACCCTGCTGCGGCTCCGCCGACGTGGCCGGCACGGACGGCGAGTCCCCGGGGGGCGCGTGCGGCTCGGGACGGTCGGTGGTGGCGCGGGTCTCGTCGAGTCCGAGGCTCATCACCCGATTCTACGGCCCGCACGCCGTCACGCCGACCGCGGGGAGGATCGGGGCCCTCGGGCGGCCCGCCGGGTCGCTCTCGGCCTTACCAAAGCCTTACCCGGGGCTTGCCCACCCCACAACAAACGCCACATACGGTGAATTCGCAGCCGCTTCGTGGACGCGGCACATCAGTGCGTGGAGGTGGACACATGGCCGAGATCACCCGGCTTCCGGGCCCCGTGGCCGACCTGTGGGACTGGCAGCTCGACGGTGCGTGCCGTCGAGTCGGCCCCGAGTCCTTCTTCCACCCCGAGGGCGAACGGGGCAGCAAGCGCCACCGCCGCGACTCCGCCGCCAAGGAGGTGTGCGTGGGTTGCCCCGTGATCCAGCAGTGCCGCGAGCACGCCCTGGCGGTGCGCGAGCCGTACGGCGTGTGGGGCGGCCTCACCGAGGACGAGCGCGAAGGCGTCTACGCCCGCGAGCGGCACATGGCGTCGTAGGGACGCTCCAGGACCCGGCTCCCCGTTCCACACGGGAGCCGATCGGCCCTCCGGGGGCCGATGAGGGACCGACGAACCGTGGGGGCGAGAGCCCACGGTCCAATGCGGGCCCGAGAGCTGCAGGGACCGGTCGTGGGGGCGAGAGCCCACGACCAGCCCCTGTGGCTCGAGTGGGATCCGCACCCGGACGGCACTCGTGCTCGTCGTCAGGGTGCGGATCCCCGTACCCTGACGGGGTGTCCGACTCCCCCCTCGAGGTCCCGATCCGCGACGCGTCGATCCGGCTCGGTCAGCTGCTCAAGCTGAGCGGGCTCGTCGAGGACGGCGCCACCGCCCGCGAGGTCGTCGAACGAGGCCTGGTCGCCGTGAACGGCGAGGTCGACACCCGCCGCGGCCGCCAGGTGCGCGTCGGCGACGTCGTGACGCTCGACGGCGGGGAGTCCCTGCGCGTCACGTCGGACTGACCCCCCCATCCCCCCGCACTTCGTGCGACTTCGGGGCGGTTCTGGCGACGCGTCCGCGCGTCGATGTGACCGCTACCCGCACGAGGTCAGGCGGCGACGCGCGCCTCCGGTCGTCGGTGCTTCTCGGCATCGACCGCCCGCGGAGTCACCCGGCGCAGAGCCAGTCGACACCGGCGGCGACGTGCAGGGCGGTCGTGTCGTGGAGGGGCACCTCGGCATCCCCGTCGCGCAGCAGCAGGCCGATCTCGGTGCAGCCGAGGACGACGGCCTCGGCCCCGTCCGCCACGAGCCGCTCGACCACCCCGAGGTAGGCCGCCTGCGACTCCTCGCGCACGACGTCGAGGACCAGCTCGTCGTAGATGACGCGGTGGACGAGGGCCCGGTCCGCGGCACCCGGGACGACGACGTCGAGGCCGCGCGACCGGAGGCGCCCGGTGTAGAAGTCCTGCTCCATCGTGAAGCGGGTCGCGAGCAGGCCGACGCGGCGGTGGCCGGCGGCCAGCAGCGCGTCGGCCGTGGGGTCGGCGATGTGCAGCAGCGGGATGCCTGCCGCCCGCTCGACCTCACCGGCGACCCGGTGCATCGTGTTCGTCGCCAGCAGGAGCGCCTCGGCCCCTCCGGCCGCGAGCCCCCGCGCCGCCTCGCCGAGGGTCCGCGCCGTCGCCCCCCAGTCGCCGGCGTGCTGGGCCGCGGCGACCGCCTCGAAGTCGACGGAGTGCAGCAGCAGCCGGGCGGAGTGCAGCCCCCCGAGCCGCTCCGCCACCCCCGCGTTCAGCCCGCGGTAGTACGCCTCCGTGCTCGTCCAGCTCATCCCGCCGAGGACCCCGAGCAACCGCATGGGGTCACGCTACGCGGCGACTTCGCTCCCCCGCCGGCCGAGCGACCGACTTCGCTCCCCCGCCGGCCGAGCGACCGACTTCGTGCGAGTTGCAGGCGGTTCTGGCGGGGCGTTGGCGCGTCGATGTGTCGTCAACCCGCACGAGGTGGGCACGAGGGGAAGACGGACGCCGCCCGGCCCCACGAGGGGACCGGGCGGCGTCACGGGTGTCGGCCGGGCGGACCCGGCGACGGGGAGGGAGGCTCAGTGACCGTGACCGTGGCCGTGGCCACCGCCGGCGGCCGGCTCCTCCTCCTCCTTCTTCTCGACGACGAGGGTGTCGGTCGTCAGGACCATCGAGGCGATCGAGGCCGCGTTCCGCAGCGCCGACCGGGTCACCTTGACCGGGTCGATGACGCCGGCCTTGATGAGGTCCTCGTACTCGCCGGTCGCGGCGTTCAGGCCCATGCCCGCGGAGAGCTCGGAGACCTTGGCGACCGCGACGTAGCCCTGGAGGCCCGCGTTCTCGGCGATCCAGCGCAGCGGCTCGGCGGCCGCCTTGCGGACGATGTTCGCGCCGACCTTCTCGTCACCCTCGAGGGTGAGGTCGTCGAGCACGGCGACGGCCTGGATGAGGGCGGAGCCGCCACCGGCGACGATGCCCTCCTCGATGGCCGCGCGGGTCGCGGAGATCGCGTCCTCGATGCGGTGCTTCTTCTCCTTGAGCTCGACCTCGGTGTGCGCGCCGACCTTGATGACGCAGACGCCGCCGGCGAGCTTGGCGAGGCGCTCCTGGAGCTTCTCGCGGTCCCAGTCGGAGTCGGTGCGCTCGATCTCCTGCTTGATCTGGGCGACGCGACCCTCGACCTCGTCGGCCTTGCCGGAGCCGTCGATGATCGTCGTGTTGTCCTTGGTGACGACGACGCGACGCGCCTGGCCGAGCGTCTCGAGCCCGACCTGGTCGAGCTTGAGGCCGACCTCCTCGGCGACGACCTGGCCGCCGGTGAGGACGGCGATGTCCTGGAGCATCGCCTTGCGGCGGTCGCCGAAGCCGGGCGCCTTGACCGCGACGACGTTGAAGGTGCCGCGCATCTTGTTGACGACGAGCGTCGAGAGGGCCTCGCCGTCGATGTCCTCGGCGATGATGAGGAGCGGCTTGCCCGCCTGGACGACCTTCTCGAGGATCGGCAGGACGTCGGCGATCGCCGAGATCTTGCCCTGGTTGACGAGGACGTAGGCGTCCTCGATGACGGCCTCCATGCGCTCCGGGTCGGAGACGAAGTACGGGGAGATGTAGCCCTTGTCGAACTGCATGCCCTCGGTGAACTCGAGCTCGGTGGAGGCGGTCGAGGACTCCTCGACGGTGATGACGCCGTCCTTGCCGACCTTGTCGAACGCGTCGGCGATGGTGGCGCCGATCTCCTGGTCCTGCGCGGAGAGCGAGGCGACCTGGGCGATCTCGCCCTTGGACTCGATCTCGCGGGCGGTCTCGAGCAGGCGGGTGGAGACGGCCTCGACGGCCGCGTCCATGCCGCGCTTGAGCCCGGACGGGGAGGCGCCGGCCGCGACGTTGCGCAGGCCCTCGTGGACCATCGCCTGGGCGAGGACGGTCGCGGTGGTGGTGCCGTCACCGGCGACGTCGTTGGTCTTGGTGGCGACCTCCTTCGCGAGCTGCGCGCCGAGGTTCTCGTAGGAGTCCTCGAGCTCGATCTCGCGGGCGATGGTGACGCCGTCGTTCGTGATCGTCGGGGCGCCCCACTTCTTGTCGATGACGACGTTGCGACCCTTCGGGCCGAGCGTCACCTTGACGGCGTTCGCGAGGGCGTCCACGCCCCGCTCGAGCGCCTTGCGGGCGGAGTCGTTGAACTCCAGTTCCTTGGC